>CAYXSM010000057.1:0-7858 GCA_964466705.1 uncultured Rikenellaceae bacterium | reverse complement strand
AGCGGATCCTGTTTCCGTTGCCATCAACAAAATGGCCGTCTTTAACAGTAACAAACCCTGACCCGCCGGCGATATCTTCATTAAGGAACGACATGTCAACGAAATTGTTTGTTGTGTCTGAGTCGGGAACCACAAAATCGAACCATCCGTATTCAAGCGTTTCAGGTTGGTTCTTACAGGCTGTCAGAGCAATCATGACCAGAAGAGGCATCATGACTAAAGCAATCCCTGGACGTACAAAATTTAAATGTTTCATATTAAATAAGTATTTGTCTGGCGTAATGCAGGCAGGTGTTGACCTCTTTTACTGCATTGGACCATGGTTTGATTTCATATTCTAGTTCAATGTCGCACTTTATGGGCCATCCGTTTTCTTTGATGAGAAGCAGGATGTCGGCAATAGGGACTTCTCCCTGTCCCCATACCTGATTGGTATTCGGTGGATCAGTGTTCGGGCCGGTTTTGTCTTTCAGATGAACGCTGAATATCCTGTCGTGATATTTTTCAATAATTGTGTTGGGATGTAAGCCTGTTGAGCCGAAAAAATGCCCTGCATCGAAGTTCATCATTACAGCAGGAGAAACAGCCAGAAAGGGATCATAGCTGAAACCCTCCTCAGCGAATTGCATATGATTATGAAAGATCGCATACATGCCATGTTTCTCAGCTATGGGCCCAAGCTTTTTGACCGCTTCTTCACCGATCTCTTCAGAGACACCTCTGGCCCCAAGGGCTTTTGCTGCCCTGAAGGCATAATCTGTCTCCTCATCCGGCCAGCGGGAAGGAGAGAACTTGACTATATGAATTTCAATCCCTTCCTGATCGAACATTTTCCTGACTTTAACAAGCTCCTCAGATGAGACTGATAATCTCCATGCATTAAGATCCCGATAATATTTATCGACAGCTTCCTTCTGTTCATCATTTAACCCTGGGCTCCGGGTTCCTGCAGGGGAACGGGGCATACCGGACATTGGGTTCGCGGGAGCACCAAGATAATTTTCAAGGTCACTGCTCATCAGTTCTATTGAACTGACACCCGTTTCCATGCAATAAGTGATAATATTTTCTATACCTCCGGGCATGCTGCGCCAGCTGTATGTTATTGCACCTATCTGAACTCCGCCAAAATTTGAATTCATCGCTGTTGCTGTTTTTTCTTTCCCTGCTGTACTTCTTTTGCAGGAAAAGGTAAAGGGCGCTACTGAAAATGCAGTCAGAGCTGCCGCATTGCCCAGAAACTTTCGTCTTGAAATCATGTTTCCTGTTGATTTAAGAATTTCCATAAAATATTATATTTTAATTAATCAAATCAGGTTGTGAGTTGCTGCCTGCACGGCTGACATAGTTCAGGCGGGGTTGCAGGATGCCAGTTAATTACTGAATCTTAGACCAATATGGATATTATTAAAATCATACGAAAAATCCAAAAAAATCCAAAACGATCATTATCAAATACCTGTTAACAACTAACTGTCAACTTAAGATAAACAGGATCTGAATCGCTATGCAGCAGGATTAAACATATATTTTTCCTGCCTCCTGTTAAGGATCGATCAAACAAACAGTCTCAGCTTATCTTATTAAATATAAAAGTACTTAAAAAAGAGTTAACAGGCATATTTATAAATATAATGAAATATCATTCACCCTGGCTGCAAGAAATAAAATCGCTGAAATTCTTGACATTACCTTCCTGCAGTCGTAACTTTGATATTGTGTTCCTTTTAATTGTGTTTTTCTAACCAAAAAAATCCGATTATGAAGAAGATCTTATTCATCTGGGCCCTGGTGATTCTGATAATTGCCGGATGTGCT
Source organism: uncultured Rikenellaceae bacterium (assembly GCA_964466705.1). Classification (GTDB taxonomy): domain Bacteria; phylum Bacteroidota; class Bacteroidia; order Bacteroidales; family VadinHA17; genus LD21. Next base: position 6,040 of record CAYXSM010000057.1, on the reverse strand, counting down.
CCAAAATCCACGCCGGAATATACTATTCTTGGCATGTGGACTGACTACAGCCCTTATCCCGAAAAACTTAATGGAAGTGTTAAAGAATTAACAGAAAAAGCTTACTGGGCCGTTGAGCAGGATGGGAAGATGATAAAAGGAGGTGTCCTTGCATGGAAAGAGCTTGACAGCATCGGCTCAACCAAGAATTTCAGGGCATGTTTCGATAGCTCAGGAGTTTTGTCACGTTATGATCTTCTGGATGATAATGGTCTTCCACGTTACAGCGATGTAGCCATATTCTCCGATGGCAAGACTATTAAATGGGAAAGAAGGCTGAAAGACAGTCTCCTTTCATACTGGATGGTGGATTATGACGATGCAGGTTATCAGACCGTATTTACAGGTTACAGACCGGTGATTGATACATTGTTGGGCCGTGCTGTTTTGACCCACGATGGCAAAGGCAATTATACCAGATCAGAATACTATAATCCCGCCAACGAGAGACTTAATTACCAGACTTACATCCTTGATGCTGAAGGAAGAGTGACTGAATATAAGTCTTTCAACAGGAACGACTCACTTGTATTCACATTTATTAACACTTATAATGAGAAGGGAGCTCCTGTCAGGCTTGATGCTTATTTTGAAAGGACAAAAGAAACCGATAAATGGGAAATGAATGATATGTCTTTTGATGATCACGGGAACTGCATTGAAAGATTATGTAAAATAAATGACGGGGAATTTCAGATAATAACCGGAAGGGATTTTATCTATTATTAATCCTGATTTCATATAATTTAATTATTGACTGGCACAGGCAATGTCGCGGTAAGAATATTTATATGGTTTTACCGGTCATAAGGATATTTTTCCCGATATGGATGAAACAGTTCTTCATAAAAGATTTTTCTATTATATTCAGACCTGACTTTTAGGTATCACATTTAACTGAAATATATCTGATGAAACCAAAAACCAGCCTGCTACTCGGATCAATGATGTTTCTCCAGTATTACGTGTGGGGATCATGGTATGTCACCATGGGCACATTTATGACCAAGATTCTTAATTCCACCGGATTGCAGATAGGAGCAGCCTACAGTGCCCTGGCCATTGCGACGATGATCTCGCCTTTTTTTGTCGGCATGATTGCAGACCGTTTTTTTGCGGCGCAGCGTCTGATGGGTGTTTTGCATCTTCTGGGAGGTCTGCTGCTCTTTATAGCCTCGCGCACCACAACAAACGCTCCTTTTTACTGGGTAATTCTTCTTTACTCGCTGGCTTATATGCCAACCATTGCTTTGTCGAACAGTGTAGCCTTCCGGCAGATGAGCGATCCGGGAAAACAGTTCCCCCTGATCAGGGTTTTTGGCACCGTGGGATGGGTGGTGGCAGGATTTATGATCGCTCTCCTTGGCATTGAGCAGACACCGGGGACTTTTTACATGGCTGCAGTTGTGTCCATTGCACTGGGATTGTATAGTTTCATCCTGCCCGATACTCCTCCGCTGGCAAAAGAGCCCTCTTCCGCAAAATCTATCCTGGGTATTGATGCACTCATATTATTCAGGGACAAGCCATATCTGATATTTTTTATTGCAGCGATCTTCGTTTGCATACCGCTTTCATTCTACTTCGGATTTGCCAACCTCTTTCTCAATCAGGCGGGAATGCCCAATGCTGCCGGGAAAATGGTTATGGGGCAGATCTCTGAAGCTTTGTTCATACTTGCCATTCCCTTTCTTTTTAACAGGATAGGAGTAAAGAACATGTTACTGATCGGAATGACAGCCTGGATACTCCGTTACATTTGCTTTGCTTTCGGCGATATGGGTGCAAACCTGTGGATGTTGTATACCGGGATTATTCTTCACGGCGTGTGTTACGACTTCTTTTTCGTAACAGGATACATGTATACTGAAAAGAAGTCGAACGAACGCATAAAGAATGCATCTCAGGGCTTGTTCACCTTTGTTACCTATGGTTTGGGAATGTTTATAGGAACATGGGTTTCGGGCTTTGTTACAAGCTATTATTCAGTCGATCAGGTGTACCAATGGAGAAACATCTGGTTTGTACCGGCATACATAGCCATAGCAGTGCTTATTTGTTTTATCTTCTTCTTCAAGGAGAAAAAAGAAATAAAGGTAGTTCAGTAGTTCATATTATTAATAAGATGAATAGATATGATAGTCACATGTGTTCATGTTCATGTCAAAGACGGAGCTGAAAAGGACTTTATTGAAGCAACCATTCGTAACTGCAGTCAGTCAGTTATGGAACCGGGTAATCTGCGCTTTGATTTTGTCAGGCAGGCTGATGATCCCCGGCGGTTCATGATTTATGAAGCTTACGAATCTGAAGAGGCAGCAGCAGCACATAAAACAACTGCTCATTACCTGGAATGGCGTGACACTGTTCAGGATCTCATGGCTGAGCCCAGAAAAGGAGTGAGATACAATATTCTTGAGCCAAACGACAAAACAAAATGGTAAAACCATTCCGGTTTGCACGTGTGCCCCTGATACTTTTTGGCAATGGCGGGATAAAAGATCTTCCCGTCCTTATTATTAAAAGATACGGACAGAACGTTGTTCTTGTAACAGGCAAAAAATCATTCACCGGATCAGAATATTCTGAGAGTCTTTTCAGCGAATTACAGTCACACGGTATTAATATTCATCATTACATCGTTGACAGGGAACCAACACCTGAAATCATTGATGAAGCATCTTCCCGGTTCAGGAATATGGCACCTGACCTGATCGTGGCAATAGGAGGGGGGAGTGTTATTGATGCAGGCAAAGCCATATCAGGCATGTTAACTGTTACAGGTTCCGTAGTGGATTATCTGGAAGGTGTCGGCAGCCGGGAACATCCCGGTTCGAAGATACCTTTTATAGCTGTTCCCACAACCTCCGGAACAGGCAGCGAAGCAACCAAAAATGCTGTCATTTTACGCACAGGGAAGAAGGGTTTTAAAAAATCCCTGCGTCATGACAATTTTGTTCCCGACATTGCTGTTATTGATCCTCTGCTGACCACGCACTGTCCTCCGGATTTAACGGCTGCCAGCGGAATGGATTGCTTTACCCAGCTGACCGAAGCCTATCTTTCTGATAATGCCAGCACGTATACCGACTCACTTTCCTGGGAAGGCCTGAAAGCAGTCAAATCATCACTACTGACATGTCTTGAGGATGGCAGTGACATAGAAGCCAGAGCTGATATGTCCTTTGCAGCATTGACCTCAGGCATCTGCCTTGCAAATGCGGGACTTGGTGCAGTGCATGGATTTGCATCGTCAATGGGCGGCATGTTTGACATACCTCACGGCATTATATGCGGCAATCTGATGGCTGCGGCAAACACTGTAACCGTAAAGGTGCTGAGAAACAGTGAGCCTTACCATAAGGCCCTGCATAAATATGCCAGACTGGGGATGCTTTTCCTCGATGAGGAAGACCGTTCAGACGATTTCTATATTGACGGTTTTCTTAACTATCTGAACAGAATAACTTCAGAATCAGGAATTCCCGGATTTAAAAAATTCGGTGTTACAAGAAATGATATCAATGAGATCTGCAGAAACACGGATATAAAAAATAATCCTGCAAAACTTGATTTTCAGGATCTTACTGAGATCCTGCAGCTTTGTATATGATTTTCTGAAAAAATACATTAAAAAGTGTTATCCGGAGGTAGAAACAAACGTCAGGTATGGTTCAGGTTTTATGAAGAACTTAATGATTTTCTGCCGGCCGTCAGAAAAAAGCTGTCATTTCCTTATATATTCAGTGGAAACCAGTCAGTCAAGGACGCGATAGAGTCGATTGGAGTTCCTCATATTGATGTTGACCTTATTCTTGTCAACGGATCGCCGGTTGATTTTTCTTACAAACTTTCAGAAGGTGATAATATCTCGGTATACCCGTGCTTTGAATCCCTTGATATCAGAGGAGTCTCTCCGTTGAGGCCCGAACCTCTGAGGGAAACCAGATTTCTTCCCGACGTGCATCTTGGAAAACTGACTAAACTTCTTCGTTTATGCGGCTTCGATACTCTCTTTGACAAAGATTATTCAGATCGGGAGATCATAAAAATTTCATTATCTGAGCGACGCATAATTCTAACCCGTGACAGAGGACTTCTAAAAAATAAAAATGTGACCCATGGTTACTGGATAAGATCGGACAAATCCGATATTCAGCTGGAAGAAGTCATTAAGCGTTTTGATCTTAAAAATTCCGTAGACACCTTCTCCCGTTGTCTGGAATGCAATTCAGTTCTTGATACAGTTGTGAAGGAAGATGTGCGGGACCGGTTACAGCCCAACACCCTGCTTTATTATGATCGTTTTAAGCTGTGTACCGGCTGTAACCGCTTGTACTGGGAAGGATCGCATTACGAAAGAATGAAAAAAAACGTTGAAAGAATTATAGCAGGTATCTATTGATAATAACATTTAAACATCCGTATCATATGAAAAACAAAAATTCCATTACAGCTTTGATTTTGGGTCTGTTGTTATTTTTTTCACAACTGACCCTGGCGCAGTTGCCCAAAGAGACTGAAGAAGAAAAAGCCAAAAGAATGAAATGGTGGACCGAAGCCCGTTTTGGCATGTTCATTCACTGGGGACTTTATGCATTGCCGGCCAGGCATGAATGGGTAAAGAACAGGGAAAGAATGACAAATGAGCAGTATCAGAAGTATTTTGAGAATTTCAATCCAGATCTTTACGACCCGGCGGAATGGGCCGCAATGGCCCGGAAGGCAGGTATGAAATATGTTGTGCTGACCGCCAAGCATCATGAAGGTTTTTGTCTCTGGGACTCAAAATATACTGATTATAAATCAACTAACACTCCGGCAGGCAAAGATCTTATTAAGGAGTATGTCGAAGCGTTCAGAGCTGAGGGTTTGAAAGTCGGGTTTTATTACTCACTTATCGACTGGCATCATCCTGATTATACCATAGACAGCCGTCATCCGTTACGCCAGGACTCTGATGCCGAATATGACAGGCTTAATAAGGGCAAAGATATGAACAGGTACAGGGATTACATGAAGAATCAGGTGCGGGAGTTGCTTTCCAATTATGGAGAGATAAGCATTATATGGTTTGATTTTTCATTCCCCGGAAAACATGGCAAAGGACGTAATGACTGGGATTCGGAGAACCTTCTCAGGCTTGCCCGGTCGCTTCAGCCCGGGATCATTGTCGACGATCGTCTTGACCTTAGAGATGTTGAGGGCGGATGGGATTTTACAACACCGGAGCAGGTAAAAGTAGCCAAATGGCCTGAAGTGAACGGGAAGAAAATACCCTGGGAAACATGCCAGACCTTTTCAGGTTCATGGGGTTACTACCGCGATGAATACACATGGAAAAGCCCTGCACAGCTGATAGAATTGCTGACAGAATCTGTCAGCAAGGGGGGCAATCTTCTGCTTAATGTCGGTCCAACCGCGCGGGGTACCTTTGACAACAGGGCAGTGGAGCGTCTGGAGGCAATAGGGGAGTGGATGAAATACAACAGCCGTTCAGTGTATATGTGCACTGAAGCTCCGTCGGAGTATGCTGCCCCGGCTAATACACTCCTGACATATAACCCTGCTGCGAAAAGACTATATGTTCACCTGCTTGCATATCCCATGGGAACACTCACCCTTGATGATATGGCTGATAAAGTCAGTTACGTGCAGTTTCTGCACGATGCTTCCGAAATACGTTTTAATACAGGAAGTGGTGAAGCACTTAACAACCTGAATCTTCAACTTCCCATTCAGAAACCTCCGGTAGAGATTCCTGTCCTGGAAGTATTCCTTAAATAAGCAACGTACAGCGACACAGACCTGACCGGTTCACCGCTCAGATCTCAATTACGAGAATAGTGTCTGTTTCGTCAATAGCTTCCTTTGGCAGGGATACGGCAATTCCGAATGCATCCTGCTTATATTTGAGTTTTGTTCCTGTATCGAAGAGAGTTATGTTTCCTGACTTGTGACAATTAGTGCGGTAGAAGTTTTCATCAGCTCACAACTATAA
>CAYXSM010000056.1:0-8256 GCA_964466705.1 uncultured Rikenellaceae bacterium | reverse complement strand
TATAGTTGTGAGCTGATGAAAACTTCTACCGCACTAATTGTCACAAGTCAGGACGGGGATCCTTGTTACCCGGTAAATGCCTGCTGCCATGCTTGAATCGCACAGAGTCATCTTTTCTCTCTTTTTTGTATTGTTTAATCATTTCCTGCCGTCGTGCATCCATTTCCCTAAGCTTTTCGATCTGTTCCTTTGTCAGGACAGAATCAAGTTCCTTTCTCATAGCTTTGAAATTCGCATCTATTTCTTTTCTTATTGATGAATGCAGTTCGTTATTTGCCCTTGAATATTTATGGAATATCTGGTCGATCTTTGTTTTTTGAGCTTCATCCGGCTCCACTATCCTGTAAAAACCTTCCCTGAAGCGGTCAGCGGAGAAATATGTTCTGACAGGCTCGAGCTTTTTCAGGCGCAACTGTGCAGATGTAAGCATACCAAGTATAAAGCCCAGTGCAAGAGCCGTGATAACAAGTATGATCAATTTGGCTTTCATATTAGTCTTTAGTTACCGGTTAAAAGACAGAAAATACTTTCATCATAGTTATTGCTTATCCCAAGAAATGAATTCAATGAAAATGATCCCTCGGATAAGAAAAGCGACAGGGCCAGAAGTACTATTGCAGCAATACCGGCAACAGCAAGCCGGTAATTTATTATTCTGATGCTGGAAGCAAGTTCATTGTCGGGGGCTGAAGCTGAACCAGTTATAAAAACCGCATCAAGGACTTTACTTGTGAAATTATTGCTGAACTGATAGTCCACTCCTGCTTCTTTAATCTTTGCAAATATTTCTGCCGGGTCAGAATCATTATCCAGCCCTCTTATAATAAGTTCTTTAAGCTGTGATGATTTCATCTTTATATTTGTTTTTTAAGTATTTCCTTCAACTGTTCCTGTGCCCTGGCCAGCCTTGAAAGAACTGTTCCCACAGGAAGGTCAAGAATTTCTGCTGTATCTTTAGTTGAATACCCCTGGAGCATTCTCATTGTAACAACCAAACGAAAGTCCGGGTTAAGTTTCTTTAATGCCGTGTGAACAATTTCCTCAGCCTCCTTTCTTTCCATGTAATCCTGCCCGGAAATTTCCATATTCTGCATTTCGGGATTCTCTTTCCGTGAAAATAACGAAAGGAACCTTTTACGCCGTTTCAGCTCATTAAGGGTCAGGTTCACAGCTATTCTCTGAATATATGTTGAAAGCCTTGAGTCGCCCCTGAAATCAGCCAGTGAGCGATAAAGTCTGATAAAAACCTCCTGACCGACGTCCTCAGCATATATTGCATCGCCAAGCATACCTTTTATCGTGCGGGCAACCATACCCCTGTATCTGTTAACAATTTCTTCAAATGCCTGCCTGTCACCTTCGAGAGATGATCTGACAATTTCGTTGTCATTTTTATTTCTGTACGATTCTGTGATCATACCTCTTTTCTATAGACAATCCGGACGAAGTTATTATTCCCCTATGTTAATTTTTATTAACAAACAAATAACAGTCATTCAGCGATTGTCAGTTTCTGTCCGCAGATTTAAACTCTGTATAATCCTCCAGTTTTACTTCATAGTTGTCGCTAAATCTGACAAGAAACAGTTTTTTATTTTCAAAACCGCTGTTATAGCTTTCACGTCTGAAATCAAACTCTGTTTGCAGGAGGTCGGGGTTATGTATCTCAGGATGAACTATGAATTTTCTGCCATGGATCGCCAGCCCGCTGAGAAAATAATATGCAATATCATATCCCAGCCATGCAAAACTTGTTTCTGCAGGCTGGGTATAAAAAATGTTCCTGAAATCATCATTGAACTTACTCACGTCTTCATTTGAATAATTTATCCAGTAAGGAGAGTATACCATAAGGTTCAGGTCAAAAAAGTATTTAGGGTCCAGGTTTTCGAGATTTCTCATATAGGGGTATCCAAAGATCTTAATGTCATATTTTTTAATCAGCGAATGTATAACCATGAGTGTTTCGCTCATAACCGGAGGTTCTTCAGAGGCAATTATGATGACATTTCCCCGCTCTTCAGAAAGGGAGTTTATTATCCTGCGTATTGAATCCATGCCGTGAGCGGATCTGCTGTAAAACATCAGTTCATTATAATTGACCTGATTCTGTAATGCTTTTTTTGACAACTCAGCCATAATACAAGCCCTTAAATTCAGAAGATCGTTTTTCCCCCTCAGCGTATCCGAAAACACCACCACGATATTATGTTGATCATACGAAGCTGCCTTTTCCGCTATAGCTCTCTGGGCAACTTTAAGAGATGAGCCTGCCATGAAAAGGAAAGGGTTATTCACCAGCAATGAATTATCTATCATTGGAACAGGAGATACTACGGGTATATTGCGAGCTGAAGCAAACCTTGAGACAATAGCAAGGTTTGCGGAATGAACAGGTCCTATTATGAGGTCCATTTTGTTAAGTGTTCCTGAATGTATAAGCCTCGAGATTCCTGCTGTGTCGCTTTGTATATCGTATGAATACAGATTTATATCAAGGCCCAGTGAATTCAGAGTGTCGGCCGCCAGAAGAATGCCCTCATACATTTCCAGAAACGGAAGGCTGCCAGGATAAATCCACCTCTCAGAACGGCCAAAAACCCTTATTGATCTTTTTCCATCTGTAAACACAAGGGAATCAGTTTCATATCTGCGTGAGTTCTCATCAAGATAGAAAGGTAGAAGCACGGCAACATTGAATGAGCCCCTGAGGTCTGCTACTGAAGTATGAGTTGAAGGCCTTTCAAGCAGTACGGGAATCGTGTCTGCCTGAAGTGCAAGGCTATCAGGCACTTCAGGTTCAACAACTTTTTCCTTTATGTCTTCCGGTTCTCCCGGAACAATAATATAATCTCCAACCTGAGGGAAACGCACGCCTTTATTCAATTTACGGAGCTCTCTTACGGTAAGACCGTATTTAGAAGCTATGGAAAACATAGTTTCTCCCCTGACCACACGGTGGTATGTCAACCCGGGCGTTTCCGGCACCTGTTTTTGCAGAGACTTTAACTCCGGAACGGGTGCCTGAGGAATTGGCTGCAAAGAGGGTTCGGTGATATCTCTCCTTGGAATTGCTATTTCCGATCCGATTGGGATCTTACTAATGTCGATACCGGGATTACTGTCAATTATCTCCTCCTCTGTTACTCCATATTTCACAGATAATCTGTATATTGTCTCTCCCTGTTCAAGGACATGGTAGATAAATCTATTTTCATCATGAACAGGGTGACGATATGGCTGAGGAAGCGGTGCAGGATGCGGATCAGTTACTTTGCTCACTTCAATCCTCAGATTTTCTCCTTCCCTCAAACCATCTTGTGCTGATGGATTTTCCCGGAGAAGTTCCCCGACTGTGATTCCATATGCTTTTGATATTGAATAAGCTGTCTCTCCTTTCCTGACAGTATGTATATAGTACGGAACACCGGAAATGACCACTTTTTCCTTCGAGCGTTCAACAGCAACCTGTGAGAACGACAGATCATTGCTAAGCAAAATGAAAAGTGGCAGCAGGCAGATCCATGATATTTTTTCAATCCTCATAACAGCCTTGATGATATTCAAAAAACATGACAAATGTACCAACATTTTACCAGAGTTTCTTTCACAGAACTTTTTTAAGATCCCTGATTGGCGGCCATTGAAGGCCGGTTCAAAGAGTCTTTAGAAATTCCATGCAGTTTTTTTCGATACGTTCAGTAACATTAACTATATCTGCTTTTAAAAATTCCTCCCCGGTGATTTTTTCAAAAAGTTCAATATATCTTTCAGACACTTCACTTACAAATTCATCAGTCATGACCGGGATTTTCTCTCCTTTTTTTCCCTGAAAATCATTTGCCATCAGCCACTCTCTGACAAATTCCTTGGAGAGTTGTTTCTGAGGCTGAGAGTTATTAAACCTTGATTCATATTCATCTGCATAGAAGTATCGTGAAGAATCCGGTGTATTTATTTCATCAATAAGGTAAATTTCCCCTTCTTTTTTCCCGAACTCGTATTTGGTATCAACCAGTATAAGTCCCTGGCGGGCTGCAATCTCAGATCCGCGAAGGAAGACTTCCATTGAATATTTCTCCAGCAGAATGTATTCGTTTTCAGGCACAAGGCCACGGCCTATGATTTCTTCTCTTGTTATATCTTCGTCGTGATGGCCCTGGCCAGCCTTTGTTGTGGGTGTAATGATCGGTTCAGGGAGTCTCTGGTTTTCTTTCATCCCGTCAGGAACAGGTATTCCACAGATCTCACGTGAGCCGGCCTTATATGTACGCCATGAACTGCCTGTCAGGTATGCTCTTACTATCATTTCGACCGGGTAGGGTTCACAGATATGTCCAAAAGTTACGTTAGGGTCGGGAGTGGAAATTTTCCAGTTTGGTACAATATCTTCGGTAGCATTGAGGAACTTTGATGCTATCTGATTCAACACCTGTCCTTTATATGGAATTCCCCGTGGCAGGACCACATCAAACGCTGATATCCTGTCTGAGACAAGCATCAGGAGATATTTGTCATTAATATTATAAACATCCCTTACTTTTCCTTTATAAATGTTTTTCTGTCCGGGAAAATTAAAATTTGAGCTTAAGATTGTTCTTGTCATTATTCAGTAATAGGATTGTGCTATTAATCATAATTATAAATACACCCTGTATTAGAGGTCAGTAAAGACCGGTTTCAGTTACCTGAGTTACCTTTATCTGGTTCCGGATTCTTTCCATTTTCCTCCTGCTCGTAAGCTTTAACAATTCTTTTTACAAGATGATGTCGTACAATGTCGCGTTCATCAAATCTTATAATGGATATTCCTTCTATTTTATCAAGAATTCTCATGGCCTGCAGAAGGCCTGATTCACTCTTTTTTGGAAGGTCGATCTGGGTTGTGTCGCCTGTCAGAATAAATTTAGAACTTATCCCCATCCTGGTGAGGAACATTTTCAACTGACTGATTGTTGCATTCTGTGCCTCATCGAGGATCACAAATGCATTCTCAAGGGTACGCCCCCTCATGAAGGCAAGAGGAGCTATCTGAACAGTTCCGTCCTCGAGCCATGTTTCAAGTTTTTTAAAAGGCAGCATATCATGCAATGCGTCATACAGGGGCTGCAGGTAAGGATCTAGTTTCTCCTTCATATCTCCCGGCAGGAAACCAAGTCTTTCGCCGGCTTCGACCGCCGGACGGGTAAGCACGATCTTTTTGACCTCTCTTTCTCTCAAAGCCCTGACAGCAAGAGCAATTGAAGTATATGTCTTACCTGTTCCCGCAGGTCCTTCAGCGATGATAAGGTCATTAGTCTTATATTCAGTTGTCAGCAATAGTTGATTGACAGTCCTGGCCCTGACAGGTTTGCCGCTTGTTCCAAAAACAATGACGTTTTCAAAATCTCCGCTTGAGGCGCTCTTCATATGAACGGAATCGAAAAAATATTTTTCAATATCCCGCTCTTCGAGCCTGTGATATTTATGATAATAATCCAGCAGATCGTTGAATTTTTCAGCGAAACAGGTCAGTTCTTTTTCTTCTCCCATACATTTTATTTCGTTGCCTCTCGCAACAATTTTTATTTTTGGAAAGAAGCTGCGTATTTTATCAAGCAGGGAATTATTTGCGCCGAATATGCCAACAGGATCAATATCCTCAAGAAATATTATTATCTCTGTCATTATAGCAACCTGAAACGATTAGCTGTATGCTTCAAACCCGAATTAATAGTTAATCAACAAGTTCAGTGTACATTAAAAAAAGACCCAATGGCCACCACAAAGTAAGCTTAATTTTCTTTAGAAGATTATCTTTGTCATAAGTTTTTTAAAAATGCCGGTTATTACACTCACAACGGAATGGAAACCTTATGATATTTACAGTGGTATCATCAAAGGCAGGCTTTACAGTATGTGTCCGGGAGCCATTATCATAGAAAATGCCAGTAGCATTCCTGCATTTAATATCCTTCATGCATCATTTGTTATAAGAAACACCTACAACAAATACCCACCGGGGACAATACATGTTATTTGCGTTCATTCTGAAGTTCAGGGAGAAAAAGGCTACCTCATAGTCAGATCGAAGGAACATTATTTTATAGGAGCTGACAACGGCATATTCAATCTCATTCTCAACTCAGAGCCTGATGAGATAATAGAACTGAGCCATGAAGAAAACGAGAATGAGCTTGAAATATTTGCAAGGGCCGCATCCGGTCTCTTTTCAGGGAAAAAGCCGTCACAACTCGGGGTTCCGGTCACCAGGACTGCCGAAAGGATTCCGTTAAGAGCTACCATTGACAGGGAAGTAATAACAGGCAGTGTAATATTCATTGATTCATACGGAAACGCCATTTCAAATATAACAAGGGAAGTATTTTACAGGGTTTTTGAAGGTAAGAGGTTCAGGATCCTTATACAAAGCAATAAAAATTACACGGAACAGATCTCGCTGAAGTACAGTGATGTTCCCGTAGGAGATCTGCTGGCAAGGTTCAATGCGCTGGACCTTCTGGAAATGTCAATCAACGGAGCTGATATATCGGAATTGTTAAGTATCACTGTAGGCTCGGTGATCAGGATTGATGCGTCAGACAAGGATCCATCCCCTGACCGGCTATTCTAAAAGAAATTGAAGATGTGTGACAGAGAAAGAAGCTGCAAGGAGTTTAACAGGCTCCTGGATATCATTGATGAACTGAGGAGCAAATGTCCATGGGACATGAAACAGAACAACAATACTTTGCGTAAGCTGACCATTGAAGAGACCTATGAACTTTCGGATGCAATAATCACGGGCGATGATGACGGGATAAAAAAAGAGCTGGGTGATCTGATGCTCCATATTGTTTTTTACGCAAAGATTGCATCGGAGAATAGTCTTTTCTCGATGGCTGACGTACTGGAAGGCATAAATAAAAAACTGATCCACAGGCATCCGCATGTCTTTGGGAATGTGAAAGCATCAACGCCTTCAGAGGTGGAAAGAAACTGGGAACACATCAAGATGAATGAAAGCACCGGATATAAGCCTGTTCTCTCGGGGGTTCCATCATCACTTCCTGCGGTTATTAAAGCAAACAGAATACAGGAAAAGGTCAGAGGTGTGGGATTTGACTGGGAAAAACGCGGGCAAATATGGGATAAAGTGATTGAGGAAATAATGGAGCTGAAAGCAGAGGAGGGAGGTCAGGATCCTGATAAATTAGAATCTGAGCTGGGCGATGTACTTTTTTCACTGATCAATGCATCACGGCTTTATGGGATTGATCCTGAAGCCGCTCTAGAGAAGACTAACCGGAAATTCATAAAACGATTCAACTATCTTGAGAAGAAGACGCTTTCAAGAGGTATTTCACTTCACGACATGAGCCTTGATGATATGAACCTGATATGGGAGGATGCAAAGGATGAGGATTAGTCAGCATTTCGTTGAGAAGCTGTAGCTCAAGAGCTGATATATAATCTTCGCCGCCGCAAAGTCAGGAGCTTTATTTGCCGGGGAAGGGCATAATTCAACAACATCAAATCCTGTTACATTCCTTTCGCCGGCCACATCTCTCAGAAAGTGCATTATTTCGTAATAATCAGGGCCGCCAGGTTCCGGTGTTCCTGTGGAAGGCATCAGTGACGGATCGAAAACATCCAGGTCAATGGTGATATAGACATTATCGGTCAGCAAATCAACAGCTCTGGAATACAATGATTTGTCGTATCTTAATTTATGAGCCGGAAAGATCCGATCAGTTTCGGCATAAGGGACTTCTTCTGCGGCCATACTTCTTATTCCAACCTGAACGACAGGTGCATATTCACGGGCACGGGCCATTACGCAGGCATGATTCATTCCGGAGCCTTCATATTCCTGCCTGAGATCTGTGTGAGCATCAAGCTGAAGGACAGTAAAATCTTTAAAATGTGCAGCAAAAGCCTTTATTGCACCTATGCTTACGGTATGGTTCCCCCCGATAATCACGGGGAACTTGTTGTCGGCCAGCAAAGAAATTACGGTGTCATAAACCGAATTGACCAGAGCTTCAGGAGAATTTTTCTCCCGGAGCGGAGAAATAGTATGTATTCCTCTCCTGTGGACTTCCGTGCCTGTTTCCAAATCATAGAACTCGAGACTGGCTGATGCTTCAAGTATTGCTTCCGGACCATTATCGGCTCCTTTCATCCATGTGCTTGTTTCATCATAAGGAACCGGAACAATAATTATTTCAGATGAACCATAATCATACAGTACTTCGCTGCCACCAAAATTCATGA
>CAYXSM010000055.1:0-12201 GCA_964466705.1 uncultured Rikenellaceae bacterium | reverse complement strand
AGTATGTTAGAAAATTAAAACGCAATAATATTGTAAAGCGTCACAAGTCAGGACATATTTTTCAATGTATATCCGTTTAATAATTATTAATGATTGTGCAACCGGATTAATTGACCTGCTGAAGAAAGCGCCGGATTGTGCATGGTTGCAACAGTATTTGGTTAACTCTGGTTCGAATCATTATTATAATCTTAAATGGTTGGACAGAACTTTTTCGGCACACCGGACTTTTATAAATAAATGACAAATGGATCATAATGAATCTGCGGGCCTCGTAAAAGAAGCTCAATCTTTGCTGCAGGCCGGCGACCCTGCAGGACTTACAAAATATGTTGAGTCTCTTTCTGCCAATGAAGTTGTTTATCTTATGAGCAATCTGAGCAGAAAGGACCAGCATAAGCTGCTTACGGTTATAAATCTGGAAGAGGCGGCTGACGTTATTGAGGAACTCCCTGACGCCCATGCTGCTGATATTCTGGAAGACATGGAGGCAGAAAAAGCGGCGGCCATCATAAGTGAGATGATGAGCAACGAAAGGGCTGACCTTTTCGGTGAGATGAGCGAGAAGGAGGCTGAAGCAATATTGACTGAAATGCTTCCTGAGGAAGCTGCAAACGTCAGAAAGATGATAGGGTATGATCCGGAGACGGCAGGAGGATTGATGATAACCGAGTATCTGTCCTATAAAGCATCGGCAACGGTTCGGGAGGTGGTTGACGATCTGAGGGAGAACGCTGAAGAATACAAAAATTATCATGTACGGTATATTTATGTTGTATCGGAGCAGAATGAGTTTACTGGCGTACTGCAGATGCAGGATCTTTTGCTGACTGAGTACAGCCGGCAGCTTTCGGAGATCGTGATCACAAAAGTAATGGCTGTTAATGTTGATACTTCTCTGGAAAAGCTTGATGATCTTTTTGACACTTATGATTTCTACGGATTTCCGGTAGTGGATAACGAGAACAAACTTATCGGAGTTGTAAGAAGGAAAAACATCCTTGAAGCAGTGAATGAACGATCAGCATTGGAGCATCTTCAGACTCAGGGTATTGTTGGCGGCGATGAACTGCGGACCATGCCGGTCTTCTTAAGATCCAGAAGACGCCTTTCCTGGCTGTCGGTCAATATTTTATTAAATCTTATCGCTGCCAGTGTGATCGCATTTTATCAGGATACATTAAGCTCGGTAATAGCCCTTGCCGTTTTTCTGCCAATTATTTCCGATATGAGCGGATGCACTGGAAACCAGGCTGTTGCCGTAAGCATGCGGGAGCTTTCCCTTGGCACAGTCAGGCCCGGTGAGGTATTCAGGGTCTGGATGCAGGAAATGTCAGTCGGACTGATAAACGGGATAGTCCTGGGATTACTTATAGGTTTGGCCGCGTACCTCTGGAAAGCGAATTTATATCTCGGGCTGGTAGTGGGAGGTGCTCTGGCAATCAATAGTCTGATCGCGGTTTCGATCGGAGGCACGGTCCCGCTTATTCTGAAAAGAATTGGCGTTGATCCTGCACTCGCTTCCGGGCCTATTCTGACAACAATTACTGATATGATCGGGTTTTTTCTGGCTCTGGGTTTTGCAACGATTGCCATTGGCAGGCTTACGGGATAAGAATAAACCGCAGACCTGGTTTACTTTCAGGGCTGATACGGAAAAAGTCAGTTGAGATTTTTACTGTGCAATGGATACAATTCAGAAAAGCTTCAGCATTACTTCAGAGTAATAAAAAGTGCTGCTATATTTAAATTCTGACATGCCCGCTGATAGCGGTTTGTGATTTTTATTAAATATTTTTTCATTTTTTGTCAAAGGAAACTATCCTTCCGGTAATAAATATATATGTTATGGAGAACAAGATGCAAATAGAGAACTTAAAAAGAAATTCTGTCTTGGCTTATGACCTGTTGTTAATTAATTGTTAGATTTGTATTAAATGGCAAGTCTGCAGATTCATTCTCAATCACTAATACTATGGAGTCGAAATCACTCTTGACCCGGCGTGAAATGCTTGGAATAACAGGCATGGCCGGTTTGGCGGCTTTGACCGGCATCGCAACCGGTACCGTGCCGCAGAATGTTCAAAAACGGCCTCGTATCGCCTGTCTGGTCACGTACTGGGCTGCTACGAGATCACATGCGGACTGGATCGTAACCAAGCTTCTGGACGGTTATTGGTGGCAGGGCGCCCACACTCCTTCACGAGTGGATGTTGTGTCTGTTTACATCGATCAGTTTCAGGAAAGCGAACTGGGTCAGAAAGTATGCAAATCAAAAGGCATTCCTGTCTTTAAGACAGTAGCTGAAGCCGTTACTCTTGGGGGGAAGGAACTCGCAGTTGATGGTGTTGTCATAGTCGGAGAACACGGGAACTATCCGACCAATCTCAAAGGACAGTGGCTCCTGCCACGATGGTGGATCTACCAGCAGGTTATGCGGATTTTTGAGCAGAGCGGACGTTCGGTGCCGGTCTTTAACGACAAGCACCTCTCCACCAGTTGGGACGAAGCCAGGTGGATGTTTGACAAATCCCGTGAGCTGAACTTTCCCCTGACCGGCGGATCCTCCATACCGGTCTATTTCCGAAAGCCTGAAATTGAACTCGATAGCGATACTCCAGTAAAGGCATCGGTCGTGGTTGGAGGCGCTTCAGATGAAGGAGCACTCTTCCACTGTGTCGACGTGCTCCAGGCTTTTGTAGAACGCCGCAAGGGTGGTGAGACCGGCATTGAGGCGGTGCAGTGCATACGGGGGCCTGAAACATGGAAGTGGACCGAACGCAATCCCTGGGCCGGCAACCTGCTTGAATCAGTACGGACAAGTTTTAACCTGAAGCCGGGACATTTTCAGGAGATCAGAACACCAAATGTCTGTATCGTGGAGTATCGTGACGGGACGAAAGCTGCAGTATATTCAGGCCGGGGTGTGGGGTGGACCTACGCCGGCGAAATAAATGGGCGTAAAGACCCGACGATCATCTCAATGCTTGGCTGGGCCGGTCCCTTCTCGCAGTACCACGCCTCGAACGCCCAACCGCACTGGATTACCGAGATGATGGTGACCGGACAGGAACCGTTCAATGCCGAACGGCTTCTTCTGTCCACCGGGATTGTGTCGTACAACATGGAATCAAACTGGGAGAACGGCCGTTACTCTGACATAGGGCGCCGCATCGAGACGCCGTTCATGAACATGACCTACCGGCCGGCAAGGGGACCGCAATTTAACAAAGGGGAGAGGCCGCCGAATATTCCCTACATACGGGGTTTTGACACATAACCTCTGTGCAGGAGTGTGACGGCGGAATACGCATTTGTGATTGATTACAGGTGTCAGTGGGATGAGGCACGATTCCGGAGTGCAGACGAGCCGGCAGGGGATCAGGCGAAAGAATAATCAAACTAATGAAACTATAAAACCATGAAACGCAGAGACGTTATTAAGAGCTTAACAATATTGCCTATAGCCGGAAGTGTTCTTCCAATGCAGTCCATGCTGGCCGACCCTGTCGCCGGGTTAAACCTTCCTTTGACTCCTCAGAATAAGCCGATGCCTGAACTGCATCGCAAAGCATTTGTGATGGACGGACATACGCATGTAATGACCCGCGAGCTGCTGATGAAAACCGATATAGGTCAGCGTTATCCAGATGGGACCGTCGACCTCCCAAGGGCTAAGGAAGGTGGTTTGGACGCGATGTTCTTCTCGGTTTATACTCCTGAACACTATTATCCCGGAAGATTCGAGACAAAAAACACATTTCGTGTGGTAAACTTGGCATTGGACCAGATCAAAAAGAATAATTCGATCATCGAGCTGGCGCTTACGGCTTCAGATATAGAACGCATAAATAAGAAAGGCAAAATGGCGGCTTTTCTGGATCTGGAAGGCGGTTATGACCTTAACGGCGATATTAACCTGCTCAGGGCGCTTTACCGCTTAGGACTCAGATCGATGCAGCTTACCGCACATAATACATCCAATGCTTTTATTGACGCCTGCAGTGATATCAGCTATTGGGGAGGCATTAACGATCTCGGAAAAAAGATCATTGCCGAAATGAACAGCCTTGGAATGGTCATTAACATTGCCCATGCATCAAATGACGCCATCCTGCAAACTGCCGAGGCAAGCAGCCATCCTGTAACCTATAGCCATGGAGGGTTTTACAGCATCGTGGATCATCCCCGTTGTATTACCGACGAAGCGGCAAAAGCTGTCGCATCAAAAGGTGGTGTGATTGGCATTCACTTCGGAAGCCTTTTTAACAATCCGAAATACTGGGCATGGCAGAAACCAACTGCTACTGCTCAAACGACGGTACCTAAAGGAACCACACCGGCCTCCCTGGTACCACAATCCACCATGCAGACAATTGAGGACGCAGACAGGGAACTGGCACTGGAGGTTCCGCTAAATTTCAGGGGAACAATCCCTGACGAGTATTGGATGCATGTAGATCAGCTGGCTAAAGTGATCGACTATGGCGTACAATTAGTGGGCGAGGACCACATGGCTATAGGCTCAGATTTAGATGGAGGTCCTGAACTGCCGCGCGAAATTAAAGATATCAGCGATTTTCCCCAGATGACCATAGCGATGCAAAAGCTGGGTTACAGCGATCAGCGAATTAAAAAGATCCTTGGCTTAAACTGGCTCCGTTTGATTCGGCAGGTAACCGAGGGGAAATGAGGGAATGACAGATGGAACCATTGAACTACTGTAACCCTGAACCATTAACTATTGAGCCGTTGAATCATTGAGCTAGATCAAGAATCACACCGGATCGCAGCAACTCTCCCACTCCGGATGAAAGCAGGTATCATTGTGAAATTTCGGACTTAACTATTCATCCTGTTATGGTTTAATACCAAAGCCTGGCAGGAATATGGCAGGAATTGCCGTGAAGCCGTGCAGTCTGATTCATTATTATCAGATAAAAACAGCCTTTGGAACAAATTGAGTGGATTAGTTTAAATTATTCATTATGAACAGAATAATCTGTACAATAATCTGTATATTTGATTATAATTATTAAACAGATCCGATATGAGAACAATTCTCTTTGTACTGGTTCCCTTTATTGTTGCGACAGGTACCGTTAACTGTCAGTCAGGCCTGAATGTTGGTGACAAGGCACCTTCAATTAAAGCACTTGCCGATGATGGTTCAACCTGGAATATCAACAAATTCCTGGGCAGGGATTACATTGTTATCTACTTCTATCCTGCGGCAATGACCGGGGGTTGTACCAGGCAGGCCTGCGCTTACCGTGATCACCAGAAGGATCTTCAATCGGCTGATGCCGTTGTTGTGGGAATAAGCGGCGATAAGGTTGAAAATCTCCGTTTGTTCAAAGAATCTGAGAAGCTCAATTTCACGCTTCTGTCAGATGAAAAGGGCGAAATAGCAAAAGCATTTGGCGTGCCAGTAAGTGAAGGAGGTACGATAAAACGGACAGTTTTCGGGGATGAACACGATCTGCTAAGAGGTGTAACTGCAAAAAGATGGACTTTCATTGTTGGCAAAGACAAAAAAATCATTTATAAAAATGAAGCCGTTGATGCTGAAAAAGACACTGATGAGGTTATGAATTTTTTGAAGCTCCAGGCACAGAAATAACACAACTGTCATATTATTAAGTTGATGTGATAAAATTCCGGTTTTAAAACTCTTTCAGATGCGATATTTTGCTTCATTTCTTCCGGTCATTCTGACAATTATTGCCTGTTCAGGATGCTCCGGCGGGAACCAGGATCCTGTTGTGCTTTCGGCTCCGGCAGGGAAAATGTACACTTCAATCAATAAAGAGGGGATCACGGTTATTCCCAACGGGAGGCTGCTCACTCCGGCCGGGAAGAACTTTGTTATTGCCCCGCACCCTTTTGGACTGGCACTGAGCCATGACGGCGAGATTGCCGTTACGGCCAACTCAGGGACGAGCCCTCTTTCCATAACAATAATAAAAAACCTCTCATCTTCTCCGGAGATCATGCAGGTTCCCCCTGGTCATTCAACAGATGCAGGTGTACTCGAATCGGTATTCATGGGATTGGCGATCTCTCCCGATAATTCGAAAGTTTATGTTGCAGGCGGACAGTCGAACAAAATATTTGTTTTTGACCTGGCCTCCGGAAATAAGACCGACTCCATTGACTGTACCAGCTCAGCTGATGGGATGGACTATCCTGATGGATATATAGGAGATATGGTGATCAGCAAGGACGGAAAACTGCTTTTTGCTGTCGACCAGATGAATTTCAGGCTTTTAATAGCTGATACAAGAAGCCTTAAGGTTACCGGGTCAGTTCCTGTGGGCCGTTACCCGTTTGGTCTGGCCCTGACAAATGATGAGAAGAAAATATATGTTGCTAATGTCGGAATGTTCCAGTACAGTAAAATAGGCGACATAGAAGCAAGGTCTGACTATGGAAAAGCATTAAGTTTCCCTCCCTTCGGCTACAATACGGAGGAGATGAGGAATGGGATAATAACTGATTCGCTAATTATTCCAGGCCTGGGCGACCCGAACAGCGACATGGCATTTTCGGTATGGAGTATCAGTCTTGATGATATCTCAAATCCTGCCGTTGTAGCCAGAATAAAAACCGGAAATCTTGTCGGTCAGATGGTTGAAGGCATCCCCGCTGTCGGCGGATCAAGTCCCAACTCAATGGCAATAACCTCCTCTTTTGTATTCGTAAGCAACGGGAACAATGACAATATTACGGTTATTGATATCGGAAATGATTCGGTAATAAAAGATATCTTTCTGAAACCCGATGATGCGGTTAAGCATTTCAGGGGAGTAATACCTTTCGGACTTGCGGTATCTCCCGACGGTAAGAGACTTTTTGTGGCTGAAGCAGGAATCAATGCAATAGGCGTTATAGACCTGCCTTCGTTCAAAGTTCTGGGACATATTCCTGCAGGATGGTTTCCATCAAAAGTACGGGTCACACCTGACGGGAAAAAGCTTGTTGCAGCAAATGCCAAAGGATACGGATCAGGTCCCAACGGAGGAAAAAATTTCAGGGAAGGTCCGGAAGGTACCTACATTGGCAATCTGATGAAGGGAACTGTGTCGGTAATCGACATTCCCTCTGACAAGGAGCTTGAAAAAATGACAGGACAGGTGGCGTCGAATAATTTCAGAAAAGATAAAGCCTCAAAGCTTCTGAAGGACAGGAAGGACAATCCCGTTCCGCTGTATGGCGGCCAGAAGGAATCGCCTGTAAAGCACATAGTGTTTATATCCAAGGAGAACCGGACTTATGATGAAGTATTCGGTCAGGTTGAAAAAGGTGAAGGTGACGCTTCAATTGCAAGGTACGGGTACAATGTTTCTTTTTCCAACAGGGATAAATCACTGAGAGTTGAGAATGCCATCGTAATGGCAAATCATCTGAAACTTGCTAAGGAATTTGCGATCGGGGACAATTTTTATGTTGATTCTGATGTCTCGGCCGACGGTCACCGCTGGCTGGTCAACACATATCCGAATGAATGGGTGGAGACAGGCACTGCAGCCAGCTATGGAGGCAACAGGACGTACAATCCTGCCTCCAAAGCACCCGGAAGTCTAGGAATGAACGGTTCCGCAGGAGCAATTTATCCCGAGGATTATAATGAGTCAGGTTCTATGTGGGATCATCTTGAAAGGAATAATATTGACTTTTATAATTTTGGCTTCAGTATTATGTTCGAGCCGGCTTTTTACCATGAATCGTATAAATATACGGGTATCCGGCAGTTTGCCAATTTCCCGGTCCCGACACCGATCTTCACAAGGACCTCAAGGCAATTCCCGACTTATAATATGATGATCCCCGATCAGTTCAGGGTAAGCCAGTTCATCAGGGAATTCAACGAAAAATGGATGAACGGCAGGGACACGATGCCGCAAATGCTGACAGTGATTATTCCAAACGACCATGGAGCAGGTGAGAGACCCGGGTCCGGATATCCGTTCAGGGAGAGTTATATGGTTGACAACGACCTGGCAGTTGGCAGAATAATCGAGTTTCTTTCACATACACCCTACTGGAAGAACATGGCAATAATCATTACGGAGGATGATGCCCAGAACGGAGTCGATCATATTGACGCACACAGAAGCATCCTGATGGTTATTTCACCTTATGCCAAAAAAGACTATGTTAGCAGGGACCATTACAGCTTCGGAAGCATCTTTAAGACCTTCTGGAACATTCTCGGACTGCCTTACCTGAATCAATATGATGCGGGCGCCACCGATCTTTCAGACATGTTCACATCTGCACCGGATTTTACACCTTATAAAGCCTTGCCTCCCGACTTGCGCATATTCGATCCTCAAAAGGCCCTCTCACCTATTGATGAGGATTTTGACTGGGAATCACTGGCCGATTCGCCCATTCTTGATGATCCCGGTGAGATGCTGACAGATCAGAAGGAAAAACCTGAATTCAGGCTTGAGGATCAGAAATAAGAGGTTATGATAAAGGAATAATTCTCATTGGAAATAGTTATCCCGATTCTGCATTTTAAATGTATTCATCTTACATAAGACGAAGGCGTCACAATTCTTTGCGATATCCTGGACGTGATTATTCGCTATCCAGAAAATATTTTATTATAATATGTACTGCGGATAGAAAAGATTGGTTCGGTATGGTAGGGACGTTGCATGCAACGTCCCTACCTTCTGGTTGCTCCGCCAGGGCTCGAACCTGGACTTTTCTGATCCAGAGTCAGACGTGTTGCCAATTACACCACGGAGCATCGTTTCAGGGTTGCAAATATAAGAAATTTTAATTTTTAATGTCCGGTAAAATAGGATTTTGTACCAGAGCCGATATTTTGTATATTGCACAGCATGAGCAAATACCCAAATACCAAGCTGATTATTGTCTCAAACCGCCTTCCTGTCGTGGCAGAAATCCGCGATGAGATTATTCATTTTGAGAAAAGTGCCGGCGGACTTGCAACCGGGCTGGACTCACTTGATATCTCTTATGAAAAACACTGGATAGGATGGTCAGGAGTATACTCTACCGGAGAGAAGGCTGATGAAAGGCTTACCAGCTCACTTGAAGGATTCAACTTCCACCCGGTATTCCTGACAGAAGAAGACGTGGAGCTTTATTATGAGGGTTACAGCAACTCCACCCTCTGGCCCCTTTTTCATTATTTCTTTGTGTATACAAGACATGAAATAAAATACTGGGAGGCTTATCAGAGGGTGAACAGGCTCTTTATGGAAAAAGTTGCGGAGGTTGCAGACGGTAACGACATAATATGGATACAGGATTATCACCTGATGCTTCTGCCGGCAATGGTCAGGGAGGAGATTCCGGCAGCACGGATAGGATTTTTTCTTCATATTCCTTTTCCTTCGTACGAGTTGTTCAGGACACTTGAGAACAGAAAAGAGATACTGATGGGAGTGCTGGGAGCTGATCTCATCGGATTCCATACCTTTACCTACATGCGCCATTTTATAAGTTCTTTGTACAGGATTACAGGAATAGAATCGGACGATAATACTTTCCATACAGGTAACCGCAGCCTGTCTGTCGAAACATTTCCAATGGGGATTAATTATAAAAGCTTTCATCGTGCTCATAAAGACCCTGAGGTAAAGTCTCTGGCCCTTCAGATCAGGGAGAAGTATGCCGGAAGAAAAATAATTCTTTCTGTTGACCGTCTTGACTACAGCAAAGGACTGCTGCAGCGCCTTGAAGCTTTCAGGCAGCTCCTTCAGGGTCACCCCGAATGGATCAATAAAGTATCCCTGGTAATGATCCTGGTACCTTCCCGCGACAGCGTTGACAGGTATCAGGATCTCAAAATCAGAATTGACGAAACAATAGGAAACATAAATGGGACATATTCCACCCCGGGTTGGATCCCGATACATTATTTCTATAAGAGTTTCTCTTTTAAAGAGCTGTCGGCTTTCTACTACGAGAGCGACATTGCCCTTGTTACACCGCTTCGCGACGGGATGAACCTTGTCGCAAAGGAATATGTTGCTTCAAAGGCTAAAAAAGCAGGGGTTTTGATATTGAGTGAAATGGCCGGAACATCAATCGAACTTACAGATACAATTCAGGTCAATCCAAACAATGCTGCCGAAATTGCAGGGTCACTTCATACAGCTTTGCTTATGCCTGTTGATGAACAGAAGGAACGATTGCAAAAAATGCAGAAGATCCTGAAGAAACAGGATATAAAAAAATGGGCAGGCGATTTTATTGACGAACTCGAAAGGATACATCTTAAGCAAAAGGATATAAGGAAAAAATACCTGAGGTCAAACCAGTTAAGGTCATTTGCAGATTGTTTCAGGAATTCCGGAAAGAGATTGATAATTCTCGATTATGACGGTACTCTGGTTCCGTTTACTTATAATCCCGATATGGCACTGCCATCAGGCTCACTGATTAAACTTTTGAGAAAACTAAGTGTGATGCCAGGTCTTAAAATGGCAATTGTCAGCGGACGCAACAGGGAGTTTCTTGAAAAGGTCTTTTCAGACCTGAATGCAGTTATTTTTGCGGAGCATGGTGCTCACAGGCGTATTGAAGGGAAATGGGAATCGCTTTTCCGCAAAGACCTCGCATGGCAGTCAGAAATTGTCAGAATAATGCAGGAAGTTACCGACACCACACCGGGCTCTTTTATTGAAAGAAAAGACACGACAGTGGTCTGGCATTACCGGAATTCCGATAAATGGCTCGCTGACCTCAGAGTGGCACAGCTGATAAACAAGCTGATATATCCCTGTACAAGACGCAAGCTCCATTTGATGAAAGGAGATAAAATAGTTGAGGTGAAACCATCAGAATATACAAAGGGCACTGCAATAAAGAACTTTTTCAACTTTGATGATTTTGACTTTATTCTGGCCGCAGGCGATGATACCACTGATGAAGATATGTTTGACACCCTGCCGGAACATTCAATAACAATCAAAATAGGAAGGCCATCCGAGAAATCCCGTTATACGATCGAAAAATCAGGAGATTTCGTTAAATTTCTGCAACTTCTTGGAAAATAACTTTATGAATATTTCAGATTATGGGATCACCGGCAACTGCCGCACCAGTGCCCTGATATCAAAATTTGGATCGGTTGACTGGTGCTGCCTTCCGGATTTCGATTCAGCTTCCGTTTTTGCCCGGCTGATCGACGATGAAAAAGGCGGCCATTTCAGCATTATACCATCAGGCAACTATTCCGTTTCACAGGATTATATAAGAAACACCAATATTCTTAAGACGGTTTACAGCTCACCTGAGGCGTCGTTTGAGATCATTGATTTCATGCCGATATACCGCACGGATGAGACCAAATACTATAATGCACCCGAACTATACAGGCTTGTCAGGGTTATTAAAGGCGTACCCGTGATCAGAACCGAATACCGCCCTTCTCTTAATTTTGCAAGCACGACGAAGGGTTATATCAATAAGAATTTTATTAAGCATGTTACCACTGAAGGCCGGTATGAATCGATCTATCTTTATACAAATCTGCAAAAGGAGCTGATATTCAGTGAAAAACCGTTCAGCCTTGAGGAAAATTGTTTTTTTTGCGTAACCTATAACCAAAAACTTGTAAAAGTTGATTATAACCGGGCATATCTGGAATATCAGCGTACCAAGGTATACTGGATGAACTGGTCGAACCGCACCATCGACTTTCCAAGGTATCAGAAAGAGATACTGAGGAGTGCGCTTGTGCTGAAGCTTCTCATCTATGAGAAATCAGGAGCTATTCTTGCTGCACCAACCACATCCATCCCGGAGGTTATAGGTGAGACCCGTAACTGGGACTACAGATTTTGCTGGATTCGTGATGCCTCAATGGTTATCAAAACCTTCCTTCAGGTGGGGCACACAAACTCTGCAAGGAAATTTCAGAACTTTATTCTTAACGTTAACAAGGGAAAACAGGAAGACATACAGATCATGTACGGCATCAGGGGAGAAACGGACCTGGAAGAGAAAGTGCTGGATCATCTTAAGGGCTATATGGATTCTCCGCCTGTCAGAACGGGTAACGGAGCATATATTCAGAAGCAGAATGATATTTACGGTGTACTCATCGATACAATATTCATGTCACTGCAGAAATTTCCGTCAACCCTTGATACTTCAGAGGAACTCTGGACATTTGTACGGGGAATGATATCCGTTGTGGAGAAAAACTGG
>CAYXSM010000054.1:0-12952 GCA_964466705.1 uncultured Rikenellaceae bacterium | reverse complement strand
GGTATTCAGGTTCCTCAGGAGAAATGAATTCTTTAACTGTCTGAACAGAGGAGGTATTGAGGAAGCAGAGAAATATTTCAACAACACTTATAACCGCGAACCACAGGTACCGATGTTCGGCGAGGCAGAGATGAACCAGCTGGGATACCGTTATCTTCAGGAAGGTAAGATTAAAGAGTCGATTCGCCTCTTCACCCTCAATGTTGTTTCATATCCCGATTCGTGGAATGTTTATGACAGTCTGGGTGAAGCTCTGCTCAAAGACGGACAAACCATCCCTGCAATTGAGAATTACGAAAGGTCACTTGTCCTAAATCCGCATAATGAAAATGCAAAGAATATATTAAGCGGACTGAAACCCGAAAAATAGTTGTAAGCCATATTTTTCCAAGCCAGGAGTGTGATCTTAAGGAATGATATTATGTTCTGATTATTAAATGGCATTCCGAAAATAGATGTTTAAAAATGATAAGAGTTTATACCTGGGTCTTTTTATTATCCCTGAATATATTTTTTCTTTCATCGCCAGAATTGATGTGTGCCTGTTCTGAAGCATCTGCAGCGAACCAGTTACCTATGAACTCCGGTAATCCTCCTGATAAAAATCTGAATATAATATCAGCAGGCAGTATTGAAATCTATCATATTAATGACCTGATTTTTGATCCTGATCGCAGGATTAAACATCCGGTTTTAATTAATGATGCTAAAGAAGAGACTGAACTGGTTTTCACACTTATAATGATGTTTAACGCTCTGATGCTGATGGTTATGTGGATATTGATGCTCATTTGTCATCGGAAGGATCTTAAATGACCCGGGGTGAAAATAAAGTCTGATTTAAAGTAAGCTTTGACTGACTGTTCAGCCAATAGTCTATCGGACAAGGTACAAGCTGACATTGAATTAGATTAAACATAATTTCATTGTAATCTTTTTATACACCATACTGTCTGTTTTTTATACACTATTCGATCCACTTACTCATCTATAATCCTGTCTTTGTGCTATTTACAAATACGGCATGTCATTTGCTCCAGATTATTAAACATCACAGGAAACATGAAGATTTTTATTCGGCTTATTATTTTGTTATTCATTTCCGGATCGCACTCAATTTCGGCTCAGGACGTAGCATGGACACTTGAGGATTGTATAAACTATGGTGTTACAAACAATATCGGGCTTCAGAGGCAAAAGCTTCAGACCGAATCGGCTGAGGTTAATTTATTAAAGGCAAAACTCGATATCCTTCCGTCACTAAACTTCGGTTCAGATGCACGTGTCGGATTCGGCAGATCAATAGATCCGGTAACAAACCTTATTACTTTCAAGCAAAACATAAGTAATTCCTTTTCCCTAATCTCCACCATTCAACTTTTCAACGGATTTGCGACACTCAATACCATCTCGGCGAATAAATTTATGGTAAAAGCCGGTCTCGAGAATGATAAAGTGGTCAGGAACACATTAATTGTCAATATTCTGGGATCCTACTATCAGGTGCTGTACGCAAAAGGACTTGAAGATGCCGCAAAAATGCAGCTTGATCTGTCTGAGAAGCAACTCTTCAGGATTCAGAGAACTGTTGAAACAGGCAGGGAGTCCGTCTCGAGGCTGTATGAAATGGAAAGCAGGGTTTCCGATGACAAACTCTCCTTTACTGTTGCCAGAAACTCCAGCAATGAGGCTGTTACTTATCTCAAACAGTTGCTGCAGATAGAACCCGGCGTGGCTTTCGATGTAATGATGCCGCAACTGGACGACAACCTGATAATTGACCGGTATTTTCACCCTGACAGCATATACAATATTGCTTCTCAGACACTTCCGCGTTTGAAAGCAATTAATTACGAACTGATGGCCGCACGTAAACAGGTTGCAGCTACAAAAGGCAATATTGCACCAGGTATTTCGGTTGGCGGCGCACTTTTCACGGGGTATTACAGGGTGATAAGTGAAGGTGTTCCGGATCAGGCTTCCTATTCAAAACAACTGAAAGACAACAACAGCCAGGCGGTTTTTATGTCAATCAACATACCGATCTTTAACAATTACACAACAGGAAGAAATATTAAACTTGCAAAGATCCGCAGGGACGATACAGAGCTCAGGCTTGAACTGGAAAAGAATGCTCTATATACTGAGATTGAAAATGCATGTCTTGATTTCAACCGGGGAAAGGATGAATACGCTGCCGCCGTGGCAAATCTTGAGTTTAACAAAAAATCTTTTGATGCAGTCGAAAAGAAATTTGAAGCAGGAATAGTAGATGTAACAGATTATTCAGCTGCAAAAACCACACTCTTCAGGGCAGAGACAGAAGCTTTAAGAACTAGGCTGCAGATGCTTATTCTGGGGCTTACAATCCGGTTTTATACGACCGGTGACTATGAGACAATTATATATAACTAAACACAAACACATTGAAAATGGATACTCCTCCTGACAGTATGGACAGACCTATTCCAAAGAAAAAAGGAATTCAGAAAAAACATTTAATATATTCTGGCACCGGTGCTGCAATCATTTTACTTTTTTACATGGCCTTCTTTAAAGACCGGACATCGACCTACAGGGTTGATAAGGAAAAACTTATAATTGAAACAATCACCGAAGGTCAGTTCAACGATTACATTACGGTTCCGGGGACCGTGGAGCCTATCAGTACAATTTTTCTCGACGCACAGGAAGGCGGAAGGGTTGAAGAGATCCTGATCGAAGAAGGATCAATGGTAAAAAAGGGTGATATCATTTTAAGGTTAAGCAATCCTGACCTTTATCTCAATATCCTGGACAGCGAGGCCCAGCTTGCAGAAAAAGAGAACTTCCTGAGAAATACGCAGGTAGTTATGGAGCAGGAAAGAATCGCAATAAAAAGGGAATTGATAAACCTGAGGTTTGATATAGAAAGAAAAGAACGGATCTACAAACAGAATGAAGATCTGATGAAAGATAACCTTATCTCAAAAGAAGAGTTCATACGCTCAAAAGAGGATCTGGATATGGCCAGAAGCTCGCAGGAACTGTTTATCGAACGACAAAGGGCAGATTCTCTTTTCCGGTCAGTTCAGGTTGAAACAATCAGGGCAAATCTTGACAATATGAGAAAGAATCTGGCCCTGGTACGGCAAAGGGTGGAAAATCTGAACGTTAAAGCAACTGTCGACGGGCAGCTGGGACTTCTCGTACCCGAGATCGGACAATCAATCTCCAGAGGTGCCAATATGGGACAGATAAATGTTTTGACTTCATATAAGGTTACAGCCCAGATAGATGAGCATTACATTGACAGGGTCAGGACACAGCTTACAGCAAAACTTGACAGACAGGGCAGCGAATTTGACCTTGTTGTCAGGAGGGTATACCCCGAAGTAAGAAACGGCACTTTTAAGATTGACATGAATTTCCAAAACAATATGCCTGAAAATATCAGGACAGGTCAGACATACTATATAAGCCTTCAGCTGGGGCAGCCAAAAGAATCAGTGCTTGCACCGGTGGGAGGTTTCTTCCAGGAGACAGGCGGGCGTTGGATATTTGTTCTGGATCCTTCTGAATCTTTTGCTACAAAACGCAATATTTCAATCGGGAGGAAAAATCCGAAGTATTATGAGGTTCTCGAAGGTCTCCAACCCGGAGAAAAAGTAATAATATCAGGGTATGAGACTTTCGGTAAAAATGAAAAACTGATTCTGAAATAAAACAATTAATTCTTATAATTACGACCATGATTAAGACTAATGATCTGACAAAAATCTTCAGAACTGAAGACGTTGAAACAACTGCACTTAATAAAGTGACACTCAACGTCAAAGAGGGGGAATATGTTGCAGTAATGGGCCCTTCCGGATGCGGGAAATCAACGCTTCTCAACATTCTCGGATTGCTTGACAATCCTACATCGGGAAGTTATGTTTTTAATGGTACTGAAGTTGCAAAGCTGAAGGAAAGGGACAGAACAATTTTCCGTAAGGGTAATATCGGGTTTGTCTTCCAGAGCTTCAATCTTATCGACGAATTAAATGTTTACGAAAACGTCGAGCTTCCCCTCATTTACCTGAAAATGAAATCAGGCGAAAGAAAGGACAGGGTTGAAAGTGTGCTCGAAAGGATGAAGATAAGCCACAGGGCAAAGCATTTTCCCCAGCAGCTCTCAGGCGGACAGCAGCAGAGGGTTGCCATCGCCCGTGCCGTTGTAGCCAATCCCAGGCTTATCCTTGCAGATGAGCCAACCGGAAACCTTGACTCAAAAAACGGCATTGAGGTGATAAACCTTTTGCTTGAACTAAACAAAGAAGGGACAACGATAGTTATGGTCACACACTCCGACAGGGATGCAGGATACGCCCAGAGAATAGTGAACCTGTTCGACGGCAGGATAGTAACCGGTTAATTTATATTTGATACCTGGCTATCTTGTTGTACAGGGTCTGTCTTGTAATTCCAAGCTTCCCGGCGACAACAGTGAGATTGTTATGGTATTTCCTCAGGGTATCGCGGATAAGTTTCTTTTCCATCTCCTCAAGTGTCGTATCTGATTGAGAGGCTAACTTCACGGGTGGACTAAAATTGAAATCAGAGGGCCTCAGCTGGGAATAATCGCTCATAATAACCGCTTTCTCAATGGTGTGCTGAAGCTCCCTCACATTTCCGGGCCAATCGTGATTGGCAAGTTTCTCAAGGGCATGGGTACTGAACTTCATGTCGTGCCTGCCATATTTCTCACTGTGCATTTTCAGAAAATAACCTGCAAGTATAGGTATATCATCCACCCTGTCGCGCAAAGGGGGTACTTCTATTACTATTGTATTGATCCTGTAGTACAGATCTTCACGAAAACTCCCCTCCCTGACCATACTGAAGAGATCACGGTTGGTAGCACATATAAGCCTGATATTTAAAGGTATTACCTTGTTGGAACCTACCCTTACCACATGCCTGTTCTGCAGAACGCTCAGTAACTTAGCCTGCGACCTTAGAGAGATGTTACCTATTTCATCAAGGAAAATCGTACCCTTATCCGCCAGCTCAAACTTACCAACCCGCTCCTCCCCTGCATCGGTAAAGGCACCTCTTGAATGACCAAACAATTCGCTTTCGAAAAGTGTTTCAGTAATGGACCCCATATCAACGGATACCATGAGTTCTCCCGATCGTGCTGATAAACGATGTATCTCCCTGGCCAGCATTTCTTTTCCTGTTCCGTTTTCGCCGGTTATCAGAACATTGGCATCTGTGGCAGCTACCTTATTCACTATATTCATAACGTTGATCATGGTTGGCGATGCACCAAGAACAAGCCTGTCACCACCCTTATCAATCTCTTCCTTCAGATGCAGGTTACCGACCTTCAGCCTGGAAGCTTCAAGCCTTGAGTTCCTCAGTTTCCAGGCCACATTTAATGCCGCAAGCAGTTTTGCCTTATCCCAGGGCTTCTGGATATAATCCACGGCGCCGCTTCTTATAGCCTTGATAGCCAATTCAATATCACCATTTTCGCTCATCATTATAACACTGATGGTGTCGTCGGTCCGGCTAATCTCCCCCAGCCAGAACAATCCTTCGTTACCCGTTTTGACATCTGCCCGGAAATTCATCCCAAGAATGATTATATCAACCGCAAAACCCCTCAGGGCTTCATTGATCCTTCCCGTATCAGCAACTGTGACTACTTTCTCAACCTCCCCTGACAAGATCCCTTTAAGAGAATTTCTGTCAGCTTCATTACTTTCGACAATCAGCAGCGTAGCTTTTATCATGCTAAGATTAATTTGTTGCCAATATAAGAATTTTGTCAAATAATTAGACGCTGATTTAATTTTCATCCTTTTTCACTATTTCAAATATTTCGCTAAAAATCCTGCAACATATTTACAATTCAGACGTCTTTATAAAAAATTGCTCCAAATGACAGTAAAACTATATCCAAATGAGGTTGTCCTGAAAGCCGGTGATACAAACCAGGTTGTGGACAGTACAAAGGTTGACGGGAAGCTTATCGTAACGAACCAGCGGATTTATTTCAGGCCCCTGAAACAGGAACTGGAAAGTTTCAAGCTCGAGATCCTGTTCGATAATATTCTTGAGGTGATTTTCTTCGGCAACGGATTATTTTCAACAAAAGGACTGAATGTTGTTACAAGAGACGGTAAAAACTTCATCTTTCCCCTCAAGAAAAGGGATGAGATAGGCCAAATGATTAACAAAATGTATTGACGTCTGTACATCCCATAATCAATATTCAATAAATATTCAGAGCAGGCGATACCATGAAATTGTGTTTATTCTTCATCGTAACCGGCTGGCCGAGAGGATTCCTGTCTCCAAAATACATCTTTGCGAGTTTTTCCGAAAGAATTATGGAATCAGGTGACTCAAAAACTGTGGAGGGGTGGCACCAGGCAACAAAGGCAACGCGAATATCCTGAGATGTCCGGAATCGGCAGTTATGATGGCCGTTCCTAAGAAGATCTTGTCACCAGGCCGGAACAACAAGCGTGGAATTCTGTTCAACCTGATCTGACCCGGTATCTCCTGAATTTTCCCTTTCCAAACCCGCCCGCCGGAGTGTGGTGTTATAGTTACATGATACCTTTAACCTGAACAAAACTGGTCCTTTTCCACCAGATATATCAGTGAGGCATTCAGGTTGAACTTATCGGAACTGAACTCCTCCCGTACCCGGAGGAGTATAAGCAGTGAAGCTGCCAGTCCGGTTGCCGGTACCGATACATATATATTTGTAAAACCTTTATTCTTTGAGGTATTGCGAAAGGCGAATTCAAAAAATTGCGAAGCATAAGAGTTGCCGTTTAGATCTAGTAAAGGACGTGGTTGGCTATCACCTGTTACACAGATAAATTATTTATTTTTGCATTATGCAGCATAACAGAAACTCATAGAGTCTTTCAACCAAAATATCAGGCCGTACGCACAACATAAGTATAAATAATTGATATTTATAATGTTATTTAATTCAACCATTAAATATTTAAATACATTATGATAAATAACATTTTAAAAACCACTCTCAGGTATATTCTTAAACATTACGGATACAGTCTTTTAAATGTAACAGGACTGACATTGGGTATTACCAGCGCCTTATTCCTTGTAATTTATGTATCTGATGAGCTGAGCTATGACCGGTATCATGAAAATGCAGACAGGATTTACCGGGTTTCTTCAAAGATAACTGAAACGGATGATCAGTTTACATGGAATATAGCCCAGATCCCTATGGGGCCGCAGGTTGTCCAGGATTATCCTGAAGTTGAGTCTTTTGTTCGGTTTATCAATATGCCAAGGGCTCTATATAAATACGAAGACAGGGAATATGTAGAGGAAAATTTTTTCTATGCAGACTCCACCGTTTTTGACATCTTTACTTACAGGGTGATAAGAGGTGAGGTAAGATCAGCGGTAAAAGATCCAAACAAAATTGTTTTAACAGAAACAGCTGCCTCAAGATATTTTGGTGATTCCGATCCTTTAGGCAGAACGATCACCGAGGGAACCAACGCTTATGAGGTAACCGGCGTGATTGAAGATGTTCCCTTTAATTCCCATTTCAGGTTTGACGCACTTGCTGCAAGGAACAACCTTCCCAAACAACTTGGGACCTGGGGCAACTTTGGAGTGTTTACCTATCTTATGTTTCCCCGGAATATGGATGTAAAAGCCTTTGAGACAAAGATGCAGGGAATGTATGAAGCACATATGAAATCAATTTTTGGCCCGCTGAATATTAATATTGAATACATACTCGAACCCATTCGCAGAATTCACCTGTATTCAACGAATCCCAACGAACCGGAACCGACCGGCAGTATAACTTATGTATATATCTTCGGGATTGTTGCTCTTTTCCTGGTACTTATTGCCGCAATGAATTATATGAACCTCGCAACTGCCCGTTCCACAAAGAGGGCCCGTGAGGTTGGTCTGAGAAAAGTAGTCGGATCAGAACGGTCACTCCTTATCATGCAGTTTCTGGCTGAGTCCCTTTTTCTAACCATTTTCTCGCTTCTGATAAGTATTGTTTTACTGATCGTTCTTCTGCCAAAATTTAATCTTCTGGCCGGTAAATCCTTTAATCTTGAAATCCTGTACAGCCCTTCACTTATTATATCTGTGGTGTCAGTCATCCTTGTTGCCGGATTACTGGGAGGTAGCTACCCCGCATTTTTTCTGTCTAAGCATAGTCCCGCAGGCGTGTTAAAGGACGAAATAACAAAAGGATCATCAGGTATTCTTTTCCGTAAAATACTGGTGGTGTTTCAGTTTACAATATCAGTGATAATGATAGTCTGCACAATGGTAGTTTTCAGGCAACTACATTATCTTAAGAATATGGATCAGGGTTTTGATCAGCAAAATGTCATCACTCTCCAGCTTAACCGCGAGATGGGCCGGAAATATCCTGTTCTGAAACAGCTGCTGCTTGAAAATCAGGAAATAAAATACGTCACTTCCACCAGCACACCAATGGGTGAAGGTTCAGGAAAGCTGGTCTTCAATGTTGAAACGGACCTGGGAATGTCCCAGAGAGGGATAAACTTTGCTGTGGTTGACCACGATTTTATTGAGACTTTAGGCATAAAGATGGTCACGGGGAGGGATTTTCAATTGGATATGCCCTCTGATACGCTTACCGGAGTTGTAGTTAATGAAACTTTTGTAAGAAGGATGGGTTGGAGCGATCCTATCGGAAAACGAATTGAAGCAGGTGATGAGAATACACTTCGTGCAAGGGTGATCGGGGTGATGGCCGATTATCATCAGACAGGCATGTACAATGAAATTGAATCTCTCCTGCTGGCCTATCGAGAAAGAAATAATATTATCTACATTAAGCTGAGCGGGTCCGATATCCCCAAGACCCTTAATTTCATTGAGGCAAAATGGAAGGAAGCATATCCCGGTCAGCCTTTCAGCTACTCCTTCCTTTCGGAGCGTTTCAACAGGCAGTTTGAGGCAGATGAGAAACGTGGCCTGATATTTACTTTGTTTACAATCCTTGCTATTCTTATTGCATGTCTCGGATTGTACGGGCTGGCATCTTATACTGTCGAACAAAGGACCAAGGAGATTGGGATCAGGAAGGTCTTTGGCGCGAATGAGGCTGTTGTGATAGGTTTAATATCAAAGGATTTTCTTACTCTTGTGGCAATAGCGATCATTATTGCGATCCCGGCTGCATATTACTTTATGGACAACTGGCTTCAGAATTATGTTTACAGAACTAAAATAGGCTTAACTCTGTTGTTTTCTGCAACCATCCTGACCATAATAATAACTTTATTAACAATAAGCTATAAAGCTTATCAGGCAGCGGTAACCAATCCGGCAAGTTCAATAAGGACAGAATAGTTCAAAACAGGAAAATAAATACAGTCTTATCTGTATCCAGATCTGATATGCCTTCAAAATGTTATGTTTTAACAGTATTTAAGCGGAAAAAACTTGACCAAAAAACCTTCAAATGATAAAGAACTTCCTTATTAATGCATCCCGCAACGTGCGAAAGCGCAGAGGCTACTATCTACTTAATATTCTTGGCCTTGCAATTGGACTTGCAAGTTTTTTATTTGTCTCCCTGTACGTGATCAATGAACTGACCTACGACAGGTTCCACAGGAATTATGAAAACATTTACAGGATTAAGATTACGGGACAATTTGCCGGTGGAGTTCTTGATCAGGCCGTAACAGCCGCGCCCATGGCACAGGCTATCCTGAATGATTACCCGGAGGTGCTTCAGGCAGTCAGAATCAGGGACCTGGGTGACTGGCTGATCCGGTTGGGAGACATAAAGTTCAACGAAACGGGCGTTCTGTTTGCAGATTCAACCTTCTTCAATGTTTTTGACTTTAAACTTCTTAGAGGAGATCCGCAAACAGCTCTCGTCCGCCCCAGATCCATGATCCTGTCAGAGGAATTTGCACAAAAATATTTCGGGGATCAGGATCCGGTAGGCCGGAGGCTGAACGTGGAATCAGATACGGTATTCTATACCGTTACGGGAGTAATCGAAAACGTTCCTGAGAATTCCCATCTGCGGTTCGATATGCTGGCATCAATGAACACCTATCCCGGAATTGCAAATGATCAGACGTGGATCAGCCACAGTTTTCACACATATATGGTTGTTCAGGATGGAACTGACCGGAACGCCCTGCAGGAAAAGTTTCAGGAGATGGTGATAAAATATGTCGGTCCTCAGCTGAAACAGATAATAGGGCAGACGATCGAAGATTTCAGAAAAGCCGGTAACGATTTCACCTACATTCTCGAACCGGTCAGGGATATTCATTTAAGAGGAGCAACCCAGTACAACCTTGAACCTCCGGGTTCTTTAACGACTGTTTATATTTTCGGGGCCATTGCGGTACTAATACTTATAATAGCAATAATTAATTATGTAAATCTGGCAACTGCCAAATCGGCCTCCAGAGCAAAAGAAGTTGGAATCAGGAAAGTATCAGGTGCCAGCAGGCACGGGCTGTTGATACAATTCCTTTCAGAGTCGATGTTGATCGTGATCATCGCGGGATTAATTGCATTGCTCCTGGTATATGCCCTGTTGCCGTTTTTAAGTCAGGTGGCAGGGAAACAGATTTCTATATCCGTGATATTCAGCTTAAGCGGAGTTACAGCCATTATCGCCCTGCTGTTTACTGTTGGCATAGCCTCCGGATTTTATCCTGCTTTCGTACTGGCATCATTCAATCCTGTTGAAGTACTTAAGGGAACAATGAGTCCTGGTTCCATATCAAAACGAATGAGGGCAATTCTGGTAATATTCCAGTTCATTGTTTCGATAGTTATTATTACAGGCTCAATCATAGTGTACAGTCAGTTGAATTTCATGACAGAGAAAGATTTGGGATTCGAAAAAGATAATATGGTAATTATCAAAAGGGTAGATTCCTTCTGGAGACAGAAAGAGGCATTCAGGAATCAGCTTCTTGAAATCCCCGGGATAAGGAGTGTAGGATTCTCGAGAAATATCCCGGGAACAGATTTCAGCAACAACGCATTTTTCAATGATAATGACCCTGAAAAGAAAACATATCTTATAAACCAGGGTCAGGTAAGCCTTGATTTCCCTGTAGCCCTGGGTGTCAGGCTGGTGGAGGGGAGATTCTTTTCCCGTGAATTCGGTACCGACTCTATGGCTGTACTTCTGAATGAGACCGCTGTTAAATCGCTCGGAATTCAAGACCCGGTTGGTAAATACATCCTTCAGCCAAGGGGGCCGCAGCAATTCCAGAGACTTGAAATAATTGGGATTATGCAGGATTTTAATATTGAATCAATGCACGAGGCAATAACTCCGGTTTGCTTTACAGTTATGGGTCGGGGAGGAGGCGATCAGTATGCAACGGTAAGGCTTACGGGCAATGATATTCCCGCGACCCTAAGGGCTGTTGAGGAAACATGGGGTAAATTTACATCCAACCAGCCATTTCAGTTTGACTTCTTCTCAGACATATGGGACAGTCTGTATTTATCCGAGATGAGAACCGGGAAAATATTCATTTTATTCTCATTCCTGGCAATTTTTATTGCCTGCCTCGGGCTCCTCGGTCTTGTAACATATATCACAAACAAAAGGACAAAAGAAATAGGAATAAGGAAAACATATGGGGCATCTGCTGAAAGTGTGCTCAGGCTACTCTCAGGAGAAGTCATCTGCCTTATTATAATCGCATCACTGGTTGCATATCCCATTGCTTTCATCGGCTCCAGATACTGGCTCGAGGGATTTGCGGTAAGGATCTCAGTGAATCCGTTGGTTTTCATTCTGGCAACTCTGATAATGCTGGCAATTGGCTGGCTGTCGGTAAGCTACCAGACCATCAGGGCAGCCGGTTATAATCCTGCCAGAGCACTCAGAGAAGAATAGAAAGCAATATTGGGGCTTTTTATGTACTTTTGGGAAAACAACAAAAGATGAGGATAGATATTCTGACCGTTCTCCCGGAATTACTTGAAAGTCCGCTGAACCATTCGATTATAAAGAGAGCAAAGGAGAAAGGGCTGATAGAGATCAATATACTGAATCTGAGGAATTTTGCCAAAGGCAGATATAAAACGGTAGATGATTATGCTTTCGGCGGCGGAGCAGGAATGGTGATGATGATTGAACCCGTCTACAAAGCAGTGGAAAAACTGAAAAATGAGCGGGATTATGACGAGATCATTTATACTTCCCCTGATGGGGATATGTTTACTCAGAAAACAGCAAACATTCTTTCACTTAAAAAAAATATCATAATTCTTGCCGGGCACTACAAAGGCATCGATCAGAGGATCAGGGATCACATAATAACAAGGGAGATTTCTGTCGGAAACTATGTCCTTTCGGGCGGTGAGCTTCCTGCGGCCATTATTGCTGATGCCATTGTAAGACTATTGCCGGGGGCAATTTCCGATGAGCAGTCAGCTCTTTCCGATTCATTCCAGGATGATCTCCTTGCTCCTCCCGTCTATACCCGCCCGTCTGAGTTCATGGGATGGAAAGTCCCTGATATACTTCTTTCAGGCAATACAGGAGAGATCGATAAATGGAGACACGATAAGGCGCTGGAAAGAACACGGCTCATCAGACCGGATCTTTTGAGTGATGAGTTATAAGCGCTGAGCGATTGCACGCGAGGAGCAACGCGACAAAGTCCCGATGAACGGAGAGAATCGGGAATTGCACGATCGCGCCAATTTGGAAATAATAAAAAGCTTTATTAAAATTGTAAGCTATAATTACATTTTTATATCTATTTAATAATCAATTACATGAATACACAGGATTACATAAACCGGGAAGACATGTTTGGTGCACATAACTACCATCCTCTTCCTGTAGTTCTTGAAAGAGGTGAAGGACCATTCGTCTGGGATGTGGAAGGCAAGAGGTATTTTGATTTCCTGTCAGCTTATTCTGCAG
>CAYXSM010000053.1:0-13333 GCA_964466705.1 uncultured Rikenellaceae bacterium | reverse complement strand
CTTTGAGACCAGGCTTCCATTGATATCATGGCGAACAGGATATAATGATGATTTCTTTTTTGTGGCCCAGTGGTTTCCCAAATTCGGTGTTTATGAATCTGAAGGTATGCGTTACGCAGTTAAGGGTGCCTGGAATTGCCACCAGTTTCACAAAGAGTCAGAATTTTATTCAAATCACAGCCTCTATGAGGTTAGTATTACATTACCGGCTGAATACGTTGCCGGTTCATGCGGTATGTTAATGGGGGAAACTCTTAACGGAGAAGGCACAAAAACAATAAGTTACAGGGCTGAAGACATCGTTGATTTTGCCTGGACCGCATGGCCGGGGTACGCAGTTTACAAAGATACATGGAAACATGTAAATATCACTCTGCTGATTCCTCCTGAAAGGTCAAATCAGGCTGAGAGACAGTTCAGGGCTGTAAAGTATGCTCTTGAATACTTTGATGAAAATGCCGGTCCGTATCCCTGGCCATATCTTACCATTGCAGATCCGCCTCTTAAGGGTATTGGAGCAGGGGGAATGGAATACACAACATTATTTACAACAATATCATCATACCTCATGCCCGCCTTCATCCTTACACCAGAGCAGGTTACGGTACATGAATTCGGGCATGCTTATTTCATGGGCATTATTGCCAGCAATGAGTTTGAAGAACCATGGCTTGACGAAGGTATTAATTCTTTCTGGGAACAGAGGATAATGGATCACTATTACGGCCCCGGATACGGCTTCATTAATCATCCCTTATTAAAGATTCCTGGAAAAGCACAATCCAGAATATCTTATGTGAATTCACCTTTAAGGCAGATTGTTTCCAATGCGGAATACTCATGGAATTACCCGCAGAAAACATATGCAATGATGTCATACCAGAAAGCCTCGGTAATAATGCAAACCCTGATGGGTATAGTTGGAGAAGAAACAATAAACGAAATTTTCAGGGAATATTACAGACTTTGGGCTTTCCGGCATCCCTCGGGAAGAGATTTTATTAACGTTGTAAATGATGTCGTGAGCAGAATACATGGAAATACTTTCGGTACCGATATGAACTGGTTCTTTGACCAGACAATATATGGAACAGGCATATGCGATTATCAGGTTACAGGAATAACCAACTCAAAAAATCCACATCCCGGTGACATTACCGTATTGCCTGATTCATCAGGCTCAGATGTTTCGGTACATGGACCCATGTATACATCAACTGCCCATATACACAGGGCAGGATCTGTGATCATGCCTGTAGATGTACTTATACATTTTTCCGATGGGAGTGAAATAACAGAGAAATGGGATGGCAAAGACAGGTACAGGGATTTTACATACAGCGGCAATTCGAAAATAGAACGGGTGAAAGTTGATCCCGGATTAAAGCTCAGAATGGATGTGAATTTTGTTAACAATTCGAAGGCCATTGACCGCAACAAAGTACCTGTTAAGCGCTTAATAAGCAAGCTGAATACTTTTATTCAGTTTTATCTGAGTTTTATCTTACTGTGAGCATTATGTTCAATGAGAATATTTAAAACAATCTGGTCTGGGTTTATTCGTTCCATGAAAACATGGAAAGCCATTCTCATTATCTGGATCTTTTCACTGGTTATTGTTTCCCTTTTCACGCTTCTCATAAAAAGTGCATTGAATTCAGGGTTTGGAGACAGTGTGATTACTGAAGTACTTGACAATGAATTTAATCCCGAGATTCTTCTCGATCCCGGGTCAGGCTTGAA
This sequence comes from uncultured Rikenellaceae bacterium, assembly GCA_964466705.1. Classification (GTDB taxonomy): domain Bacteria; phylum Bacteroidota; class Bacteroidia; order Bacteroidales; family VadinHA17; genus LD21. The sequence goes on along the minus strand of CAYXSM010000053.1, from coordinate 11,590 downwards.
GAATATTTCATCTTATTTCTTCAGAGGATTGATATTCCTGGTAATGATCTTTGTCCCGGTAAATGCTTTTTTTACAGCTGGTTTGTTTGGAAGGCTGAGGAATAAGCCAGAACGATTTTGTACTCCGGATTTTTTCAGAGACGGAGCAGGAAAATTCTGGCCGTTCCTGCTTATTACCCTGATGGTTACTTTGATGATAATATTTCTGTTGGCAGTATCCGTCCTGATATCAGCAATTGTCGTCAGCGCAATGGAGAACCCTTCTGAAAAGACAGGCTTTGTAGCCGGATTATCCATAATGGTCCTGTTTTTTATGTTTCTTCCTGTACTGATCCTGGTCGCTGATTACTCAAGAGCATGGCAGGCCTCTTCTGACGAAAACTCAGGGTTCAAAGCTCTGGGACAGGGATTCAGAAACACTTTCAGCAGATTCTGGTCATCTTATCCGCTGGTGATAATCTTCCTGGTTCTCCAGCTTTTGCTTACATGGCTGGTTACCTCAACAATTCCTGGCATGAGACCAACCGGTAACACTGGTATTTTTTTTCTGTTTGTTTATTCACAGTTGATCTTTATTGTCAGAGCATTCCTGAAGGCATGGAGGTATGCCAGCTTTACTGTGATGTTCGAACAGATTAAGTCAATGGAGCAACTCCGCCGCTCCCAGAATTAATGTTTTTTAACTGATTTATTATGAAAGTATCCTCCGGGCTAACAGATAAGAACAGTCATCCTGATGATACTCTGGTTTTCTCAGTAACAGGAGACAAAGTAATTCTATGGAAGAACCTGATTGATCAGGCCAAATCGTCTTACAAGGACATAAAAGGGGAATGGCGGTTTTATAATGACGGTAAACAATGGCTGTATAAACTTACTCTAAGGCATAAGACCATCTTCTGGGCGTCAGTGTTCAATGATACTTTCAGGATCACCTTTTATTTCACTGAAAAAGCGGAGCCTCTTATTTCTGGAAGCGACCTGCCATCGGAAATAAAAGACGGATTTGCCTCACTGAAGAGCCAACATAAGCTACGGCCGATCACGGTCATCCTGAACAATGATTCAGATGCTGAGAATATACTCAGGCTTATTGCATTAAAGAAAAATTTCAAATAGTAATACTTGTATCAGATTTGCCGGGTACAAACCTGCTGCTGATACCCTTGCAACAATTTATTTAAAAGTTTGTTTAACAGTAATACTTCATAAATAATAAGATAATGCGAACATTTATAACAGCTTCATTAATGGTTCTTCTGCTGATTTTTACACCGGGCCTTATCAGGGCACAGACTTCATTTGATCTGGAAACAGGTTTTGTAATGACAGGATATAATGATGTGCGAATCCCCGGTGACCAGGGAACTTTTTTTTCACTGAACCGCGATCTGGATGCTTACAATAAACCATATTACCGTTTAAGATTCAGTTATATAATTAATCAGCGTCATGTTATTTCAGCTCTTTTTGCCCCTCTTACTGTGAAGTCAGACGGAAGCTTTGAAAAGAATATTACATTCGCGGGAGAACTTTTTCCGCCAAATGCCGACGTTGAGGCTGTTTACAGGTTTAACTCCTACCGACTGACATATCGTTATGATTTTGTGCGGAAGCCCAAAGTCAATTTCGGGGTGGGTTTTACGGCAAAGATCAGAGATGCTAAAATCTCTCTTGAATCAGGAGATCTTTTTGGTGAGAAAGTCAATGTGGGTTTTGTCCCAATAATTAATTTCCGGCTTCTGTATAAGCCATATGATAAACTCAACCTTTTATTTGAGGGCGATGCTCTTGCCGCACCACAGGGAAGGGCAGAGGACGTATTTGCCGGAGCCACATATATGATTTCAGAAAGGTTCAAAATAAAGGCGGGCTACCGTTTGCTTGAAGGAGGAGCTGATAATGATGAAGTTTACACATTCTCAATGTTTCATTATGCAGCCATAGGTCTTATGGTTTCATTTTGAGCCAGTTTGTCTGATAAACTAATAAACAGAGATATGAAACCACTGCAACCGGGAGATAAAGTTCCGGATTTTACACTCAGGGACCAGTCAGGGGAATTATTTGATATAAACAGCGTTCGAGGCAGGAAAAACCTGATAATCTTTTTTTACCCCCAGGACGGCAGTCTGGGCTGCACCAGGGAGGCATGTTATTTTCGTGATCTGTCAGAGACTTTTGAGGAGACCGACTCAATTATTATAGGTATCAGCGGGCAGTCAGTTGAAAGTCATAAGAAATTTGCCGAGGACCACAGGCTCAATTACCCGATATTGAGCGATGAAGGCAATAAGGTCAGAAAGCTTTTCGGGGCAGCAAAACTTTTCGGATTGATTCCTGGTCGCGTGACCTATGTTGCAGACAAGGAAGGAACAATAGCGTATGTATTTGATTCCCAGACCCAGGTTGAACGGCATGTTGATGAGGCCCTCAAAATAGCCTTGATTTTAAAGAAATCTGAGATTAACACCATATTATAACAGGTTGTAACTCTTTTCCGGCTGAGACCGTATGACACAACAGTCGGTCCATGCTCACTTTTTTTTGATCTGACAGGATTTGCAGCCGGGTTACATATGAATATAACTGCCGTGCTCCCGTAAAACAAAATACCTTCTCATTAGCGGTGGTTATATACGTATAAATACCCTGAGAAAAATAAGTTTTAAGCCTCTTATCTGTAAGATAATTTACAGATATTTTTGTTATTAGCCGAATAACATGATTTAAGAACAGGAAAAATCAACATGGAAAATTATCATGACATGCTCATGCGGGATGTCAGGTTCAGGGAAGGATTAAAAGCCTGCATGAATTGTGGTGTTTGCACTGCAATATGCCCGGCAGCAGAATTTTACGATTACGATCCCAGAAAAATTGTCGACCTTGTACAGAAAGGCGACAACGCTGAAACAGAAAAGCTGCTTAAATCGGAAACGATCTGGTATTGTGGAGAATGCATGTCCTGCAAGACAAGGTGTCCCCGTGGAAATACTCCTGCTCTCGTGGTTATGTCATTACGGACACTTTCGCAGAAACTTGGCTTTTTTACAGAATCGGAAAAAGGCCGGCAACAATTTGCAATTAAACGTACAGTAGGAGAGAACATATTCAGATACGGTTATTGCGTGGCAACCTATGCCGTAAGTCCTGAAATGCATCGCGAGCAGGGCCCTATCTGGGAATATATCCTCGAGAACACCAGTGACATTTATGAAAGGCTTGGCGGAAAGGTAGATGAACTTGGTGCCGGCCCCCTCAGAAAGATCCCTGAAGATGCCAGGCTGGAGCTGCAAAAAATTTTCGATGTTACAGGCGGTACGGAACTTTTTAATAAAATTGAAGAACATTCAAAGAAGAAAGCAGCTGAAATGGGACTTCAAATCGATGAAAATGGTATTGATAATGAGTATTTTATAGAGGTTTATACGGCAAACTCCAATAAACATACAGTATGAAAAAGCCATAAATATGAAAAGCGAAGGTAAAAAGCGAATATGGTCGGAATATCAGAAGGAAATAGCTGATGATCATTTTTTTTATGTAAGATCCTGTATCAGGCAAAGTTTCTTCCCCGGATCCGAGCAGTTTTTTCTTCATTTCATGAGAGATGTTCTTAAAAAAGACGTCTGTGAAAACCCGAGTCATACAACCTGCACCGGCATAGGATATCACTCTGACATTGTCCCTTTTTCGACAATAATGACCGTGGTAGCCCGCCATTTTGCCCTGATGAAGGAATCGGGGTACAAAAATATTGCCATTTCCTGTGTGACCTCATTCGGAATATATACCGAGATCATTGAAACATGGAAACATTTTCCCGAAGAGCTGGAGAAAACGAGGGATTATTTGTTCAAAGCTACAGGCAGAGAGTTTGATATCCCTGAAAATATGGCACATACAAGTGATATTATATATAAATTCAGTGACGACATTGCTGCAAAAGCAAAATACAGGCTTATAAACAAACAAACAGGAGAACCTCTTAAGGTGGTTGAACATATCGGCTGCCATTACTCGAAGATGTTCCCCAAATACGGTGTTGGAGGTGCTGAGTTCCCCAGAGTGCTCAGCGGAATGGCAGAGGCATGGGGAGGCAACGTGATCGACTATCCGGAAAGAAGACATTGTTGCGGCTTCGGATTCAGGCAATATCTTGTTCAGGCCAATCGTGGCTATTCTGTGTCAAATACTGCAAAGAAGTTTTCATCCATGAAGCCCTTCAAACCTGATCTGGTACTCACCAACTGTCCTGGTTGCACCATGTTCATGGACAAGTGGCAGTACACTATCAGAGAAATGGACGGAACCGTTTATGGATCCAATGGAGAATCCATACCGGTGTTAACTTATGAGGAACTGGCCGGACTTGTTATGGGTTATAACCCATGGGATCTTGGGCTTCAGTACCACATGGTACAGTCTGAACCTCTTCTCAGAAAAATGGGTATTGAATATAACGAGGCAGAGAAATACATGACAAAGGATGGCAGACAGATGCCATTGCCTCAGAATCTGATAAACGTTTGACAATGACGGGTAATGTTCTGGTAGTCGGTGCTGGTACCGCAGGCATAGAAACAGCCGGCCGTCTGGCTAAAGCAGGACTGAGCGTGATTCTTGTGGAAAAGGAAAATGATATAGGAGGCCATGTTAAAAGATGGCATCATCTCTTTCCTGACAGGCGTAACAGCCGGCAGGTCATGGAATATCTCAGAGATCTGGCTGCTGCCGACAATGTCACCATCCTTACAGGAAATAAGGTTCACAGACTGGAAAAGAAAGGCAAAGCATTCACCATTACTACCGGTTCCGGCAAGGAAATAACAGCTGATGCAGTGGTTATGGCCACGGGATTTGATCTTTTCAGCGCTGAAAGAAAAGAAGAGTACGGATATGGAATATATGATAATGTGATCACTTCCGCCGAACTCGAAACGATGTTTGAAAAAGGAAAGATAACCCTGACCTCCGGGAAGAAACCTTCACGAATAGGCATGGTCCATTGTGTGGGCTCCCGTGATGAAAAAGTTGGCAATATCTATTGCTCAAAGCTTTGCTGTGTTACAGCTGTCAAGCAGGCCATGGAAATAAAGGAGCATCTTAAAACTGCAAGGGTCTTCTGCTTTTATATGGACATAAGGATGGGAGGCGCTTTATATGAAGAATTGTATAAAGAATCTCAGGAAAAGTACGGGATCAATTATATCAGGGGAAAAGTATCAGAAGTAGGTGCTTCTATTGACAACAGCCTGATAGTAAAAGTTGAAGATACGCTGGTCGGACGACCTCTTAAGATGGAACTTGACATGCTGGTTTTGATGGTTGGAATGGAGATGTCGAAGGACGGAGCAGAAGTAGCCGACAAATCTCACCTCAAAATGGGCGAAAACAGATTCTTTGCACCGTCAGACCATCATTTCGGCAGCAATCTTGGCAATATAAAAGGGGTGTTTTATGCCGGGACCTGTGCAGCTCCGATGAATATCACCGAAACTATCTCCCACGCCAGAGGAGCTGTAACTGAAGTTATTGAATATTTTAATTCGATGCAGAAATAATCATGGAACAGTTCGGCTTCACCATATCAAAACCAAGGGTTATCAACTACGATGCCAATGACAGAAAGGTTGCCGGATACATTCTTGAGAATGAACCCAGTTTCGGATTATGCATCGAATGCGGATGTTGCTCTGCAACATGCACAACAGGAAGTTTTACCCGTTTCAGTCTCAGGGAACTCCAGATTCTTTTAAAAAGAGGCGAAAACGAAAAGGTAAGAGATATAATAGACAGATGCATGTTATGCGGGAAATGCATACTTGTATGCCCGCGGGGCGTAAATACAAGAAATGTTGTTTTCCTGGCCAGAAAAGCTTTAAAGAAGTATAACGGAAATGAACTTTGATCTGTTTGTAATACCTTTCAATGTCGGACTTTATTTCATACTGATCTACGTAGTGGTACGCAGTGTGATCTGGTTCAGGGATCTTTCCAGACCTGATAAACTAAGGCTTCAGAGAGGATTCTTCGGTAAGGCTTTCGGACAGAGTCTTAAGGAGATTTTCATGGAGAGCCTTATTCACAGAAAAATCCTTAAGACAAACTTCAGGCTGGGTTATATGCATATGAGCCTGGCTTTTGGATGGTTTCTTTTGATATTGTTTGGTACCATTGAGGCTGATATTTTTGGATCAAAGCATCTCAATCCTCCTCATAAAGCAATATTTTTCAAATTCTTCAATCCTGAACACGGGAAAACCGGTTTTGAGGCAGCATATTCCTTCTTCATGGACCTGATTCTTGCTTTCATCCTTTCAGGGCTTTTACTGGCCGTGCTTAAGAGATTTACTTCCAGGGTGGTGGGCATGAGAAAGGCGACACGCCTTAAGTTTATTGACAAAGTTGCACTTACTTCTTTATGGCTCATATTCCCCAGCCGGCTTATTGCAGAGAGTATGACCAGCGGAGCATATGGCTCCGGGAGTTTTCTTACGGGTTCACTCGGCTCCCTGTTCGCAACGTTCCTTCCTGTAAAGGAAGCTGCTTACCCTTTCTGGTGGCTGTATTCTCTTTCTCTTGGCACATTTTTCATTCTTCTTCCGATTACAAGGTATATGCATATTCCCACCGAGTTGTTTCTGATCTTTATGAGAAATTCGGGGATAAGAACGGGCGACAGGGCAGGTGCGTTTACAGAAGTTCAGACCTTCTCGTGTTCATCATGCGGCATTTGCATCGATCAGTGCCAGCTGAGTTTTTCGGCAGGAATCAACAACATTCAGTCGGCATATCTTCTTAAAGCTATCAGGAATGACGATGAAACATATAATATAGCTCATAACTGCCTGATGTGCGGAAGGTGTGATGTGAAATGCCCGGTTGGCATCGAGCTTTATGCCATACGTATGATCCGGAGAAGGAGAGAAGACGGCTACGGCAGACTTAAAAATATCTGGGGCGGATATTTCCGTACGAGGTTGCCGGGGAAGCAGGAGAAGAAAGAAACAAAACCCGTTTATAACTTTCTTCCTGAATACGATACCGGGAAAAGTGATGTGCTGTATTTTGCAGGATGCATGTCGCATCTTACACCGGCTGTGAAAAATGCAATGGTAAAGATATTTAATGCATCAGGAGTTAAATGGTCCTTTGTCGATGAAAACGGAGGTGTTTGCTGTGGCAGGCCTCTGATGCTTGCCGGAGAGGACAGACAGGCACGGGAACTTATAAACTTCAATTCTCAGCTAATCTGGAAGACCGGAGCGCATACCCTTGTTACTTCCTGCCCGATCTGTTACAAAGTCTTCAATGAAAGTTATTATCTCGATGCAAGAGTGCTCCACCATACTCAGTTTATCAAAGAGCTTATCGACACTGGCTCGGTGAAAATGAATTTTCACCGCAAACGGGTTGTGTATCATACACCATGCGACCTTGGCAGAAATTCGGGGATCTATGAGGAGCCCCGTGAGGTTCTGAGATATGTTGCCAGCCTTGAGCAGACAGAATATGAAGATGAAAATGCCTTGTGCTGCGGAGGAAGTCTCGGAAACATTAAACTGGACCGGGCTGACAGGCAGAAGATCGCAGAAGATGCTGCCTCAAAGCTCACACAGAATAATCCTGATTATCTTGTAACGGCGTGCCCTCTCTGTAAAAAGACTTTTTCGGGTGCTACCGGTACAAAGGTGGCAGATATTGCAGAAATAGTGGCGGACGCGATAGCAGAGCCGGTAAGAACAAAAAAACACATTATCAGGTCCGGTTCCGTCAAAGAATCAGCGGGTATCATCTGAAACCACCTGTACCGGAGAAAACTATTACTCCGGTATGATAAACATCATCAAGGTTAGTTAATAACTTGTTAATAACTTGGAAGGCAATGGCATTTTTTTTGATTTATTTTGAGTCTGATATTTGTTTTAATAATTGACAGAAAAAAAGATAACAACAGGAGGAGATCAATAAGATGAGGGTAAAATCAATTTCTTGCATTGTGTTGGCAGTTATATTTTTATGGTCATGTGGAAACAGATCGGGCAATGACCTGTCAGAGGCATCAAACATCATTCATCAGCAGCCTGACGGAACTTACGAATTAAAGCTGGAAAAGGCGGCCTGTTACAGCGACGATGTTGATCCGGCCAGCAATACTGCCGAGTGGAAAATCCATATTACGGAACCAGGGCGCTATAAGGTATGGCTCAAAAGCGCCACAATAGATACCACAGACCTGAATTATGCCAACACTGTAAAAATAAGTTTTCTTGACAATCAGATCGAAGCTGATCCGGTGGCTGATAAAATTGTAGGCGATTCAGAGGAGGTTACATATCCATATTACAGGGCCGATTCATACATGGGGTCATTTTACTTTGGAGAACCTGGAGAATACTATATTCAGGTGATAAGTGAAAAGGTGATTCCTTATGAGGCCCTGAATCAGAGCCAAACGCCGGCCGATACCAAACTTGTATCGGTGAATCTGACACCCATGAAACGTTAGTTCTGCGATTCAAGCCACAACCGGGCGTTTACAAACGCTTTTATCCATGGTGTTACTTCATCGGCTTTCATTGTATGAGGATAATAACCACATTGCCATGGGAATATAGATCTTTCCAGGTGAGGCATCATAGCCAGATGACGTCCGTTATCAGAACATATCCCTGCCACATCAAGATCTGAACCGTTTGGATTTGCCGGGTATGATGATTTACTGTATTTCAATGCAATATGATACCTGCTTGCATCATATGGCAGCATGAAACGGCCCTCGGCATGGGCGATCCATATACCCAGTTCCATACCAGACATATTACCCAGCATTACGGAGTTGTTTTGAATGATCTGAACTCCGAGAAAGCCTGATTCAAATTTATTTGATCTGTTGTGGTTGAGCCTGGGCATCAATTCATGGTCAGGGTATATCAGCCCCAGTTCGGCCATAAGCTGACAGCCGTTACACACACCCAGTGATAATGTATCGCTTCTGTCATAGAAACGCTCCAGTGTTTCGCGTGCAGATTCGTTGTACCGGAAGGCCCCTGCCCATCCTTTTGCCGAGCCAAGCACGTCGGAATTAGAAAAGCCCCCGACGAACACAATCATTCCTATGCTATCGAGAGTCTCCCTGCCGCTGATAAGATCAGTCATATGAACATCTTTAACATCAAAGCCAGCCAGCCAGAGAGCATAGGCCATCTCGCGATCGCCATTAATTCCCTTTTCACGGATTATCGCAGCCTTTACACGCGATTTGCTTTTTCTGTCAGGTGAGATGCCAAGTGATCTGAATGTTCCCTTGAAGCTTCCTGTGTAAAAATTCAGGGCATGGTTCCTAAATCCTGAATACCTTTCATCAGCCATATTATGGCTGCATTGCCTGCGGTCAAGAAGGTACGATGTCAGAAACCATTTGTCACGGAGGTGGTCTATGGAAAATTTATAGGTCTCATTGCTATGGGTGACAAAAACATACCTGTCTGTTACGGGATGACCTATGGACAGATACGAGATTCCGTGCTCCAGAAGCATCTCCGCAATCTCATTTTCATCCTTTACCTGAATTATGACACCCGGGTTCTGGCCAAGTAGTATTTTAACAGTGTCTGGCTCAGCGAATGCCGACAGATCAACAGCAAGACCACCGGACGTATTGGAAAAACACATCTCAAGAAGAGTGGTAATCATTCCGCCTGCCGAGATATCGTGCCCTGAAAGTATTTTCCCTTTCAGAATAAGCTCCTGAACAGCATTGAAGACATCAGCAAAATATGACGGATCCTTAACGGTGGGCACTTCATCTCCCGGAGTGTTCAGAATCTGACTGAAAGAGCTTCCTCCTGTCCTGAAATCATCGCGGCTCATGTCGATATAGAGGAGGCTTGTGTATGGATCATTGACTACAACCGGTTCAACTATTTTACGGATATCCTGTACTTCGCCGGCGGCAGATATGATAACTGTGCCAGGCGATAAAACGACCTGATCGGCATATTTCTGCGTCATTGAAAGGCTGTCTTTTCCGGTTGGAATATTTATACCCAGTTCCAGTGCAAATTCACTGGCAGCCTTAACCGCAGAATAAAGCCTTGCATCTTCACCCGGATTCTTACAGGGCCACATCCAGTTGGCGGACAGTGAAACGCTTTTAAGTTTTTCTTTTAGTGGTGCCCATATAATGTTTGTAAGGGCTTCAGCGATTGAAAGCACCGAACCTGCTTCAGCATCAACCAGCCCTGCTACGGGAGCATGTCCGACAGATGTGGCCATGCCTGATCTGCCCCTGTAGTCGAGTGCAATTGCACCAAGATTATTCAGTGGCAGCTGAAGCGGCCCTGCACACTGTTGTTTTGCAACCCTTCCCGTGACAGACCTGTCTGCCTTATTAGTCAGCCAGTCCTTGCAGGCTACTTCCTCAAGCTGCAGGACCTGTTCAACGTAGTCATATATTTTACTGATTGAGTATTCTGTCTTTTTGAAGCGTACAGCAGCAGATCTATCTCTTATTCTGGTCCGGGGAGGATCTCCAAACAGGGCGGAAAGACTGAGTTCGATCGGCCTTTCACCGGTTACTGAATTCTCAAAGATAAATTGCTGATCACCGGTAATTTCACCTATTATGTAAACAGGAGCTCTTTCTCTGCCTGCAATGTTCAGGAGGTTGTTTACCTGGTTTCTCTTTATTACCAGGCCCATTCTCTCCTGTGATTCATTGCCAATAATTTCCCGGGCTGAAAGAGTCGGATCCCCGACAGGGAGTTTGCTGATGTCAATTTTACCTCCGACCGGATCAACCAGCTCTGAAAGGCAGTTGAGATGACCACCTGCCCCGTGGTCGTGAATGGAAATCACAGGATTTTTTCTTGATTCACATAATGCCCTTATTGCATTATAGACTCTTTTCTGCATTTCAGGATTTGCCCTTTGGACTGCATTAAGCTCAATGGCGCTGTTATATGCACCGGTGTCAACTGATGACACAGCTCCTCCTCCCATGCCTATCCTGTAGTTATCACCCCCGAGAAGTACGATCAGATCGCCCTTTTCAGGTATTTCTTTCTCACTGTCATCTTTCCTGCCTGTTCCAATTCCGCCGGCAAGCATGATGACCTTGTCGTACCCATACCTTTTTGTGCCATTGAAATGCTCAAATGTGAGAACAGATCCGCATATAAGCGGCTGGCCAAATTTGTTGCCAAAATCGCTGGCTCCGTTAGAGGCCTTTATGAGTATATCTTCTGGTGTCTGGTAAAGCCATTTTCTTGATTCAGATGCTTTTTCCCATTCCCGGCCGCCGTCAGGACGGGGATAAGAGGTCATGTAGACTGCAGTGCCGGCAACCGGAAAAGCTCCTTTGCCCCCGGCAATCCGGTCCCTTATCTCACCTCCTGTCCCTGTTGATGCCCCGTTAAAAGGTTCAACAGTAGTGGGGAAATTATGTGTTTCAGCCTTTAGTGATAATACTGATTCATAATTTCTGATAGTAAAATAATCAGATTTGTCCTGGCTGGCAGGTGCAAACTGCTCAATAACGGGACCCTTAATGAATGCACAATTATCTTTGTATGCTGAGATT
>CAYXSM010000052.1:0-14334 GCA_964466705.1 uncultured Rikenellaceae bacterium | reverse complement strand
TCAGACAATTATATTGTTAATAACTTGCTCTAATTCAACTCTTAATTCGCATTATTAATATAAATATTTCTCTGATGGTGGTAATATGTCTGTTCTGGCTTGCATCAGGAGAATACTGAGACGGTATTTAAACATAACTGTCCTGGTCAGATTTCTGAAGGGAGATAGTTCTCTTTAACGGATCGCGGGGTGAACTTTTTGAAGAGACATCAATTTGGATTAAATTTGCAGCGAAACTGAAAAGACATGATTACATACGAACAGATAAAAGACTTATCAGAACGCAGGAACGCGTTGAGGAGGTTCCTTTGACATCGATGGGAAACTCAGTCTTATCGGAGAGCTGGAACTTAATACCCGGAAGCCGGATTTTTGGGATGATCCCAGATCGGCCGAGGAAATGTTAAAACGCATTTCGAATATCAGGAGCTGGACTGACAGTTTTGAAAAAGTAAACACCGGCGTGGAGGATCTTCTTGTCATATATGATTTTTTCAAAGAAGGAGAAGCTGGTGAGGCAGAGCTTGAGAGTCAGTTCGAAAATGCCCTCTCTCAGGTTGAGGACCTGGAAGTAAGGAACATGCTTCAGAAGGAAGAGGACCGGCTGGGGGCCATATTGAAGATCAATTCAGGAGCAGGTGGCACGGAAAGCAATGACTGGGCTTCAATGCTTCTGAGGATGTATCTGCGGTGGGCTGAAAGGAACGACTACAAGGTCAGAGAGCTTGATTTTCTTCCGGGCGATGAAGTAGGGGTTAAGTCAGTCACACTTGAGTGTGAAGGCGAGTGGGCTTACGGCTATCTGAAAAGTGAAAACGGCGTACACCGGCTTGTCCGCATATCTCCTTTCAATGCACAGGGTAAACGACAAACCACTTTTGCATCGGTCTTTATTACTCCTCTGGTTGATAATGATATTGAGATAGAAGTCAATCCTGCTGACATTACATGGGAGACATATCGCTCAAGCGGAGCCGGTGGCCAGAATGTAAACAAGGTAGAGACAGCAGTAAGATTACGGCATCACCCGACGGGCATTGTGATCGAAAATCAGGAAACACGGTCCCAGCTTCATAATAAGGAAAATGCGATGCGAATACTCAAATCGCAGCTTTATGAGATGGAGCTCAGAAAAATGAGAGAGGAGCAGGCAAAGATAGAAGGCGAGAAAAAAAAGATCGAATGGGGTTCACAGATCCGTTCGTATGTGCTCCATCCTTACAAAATGGTTAAAGACCTCAGGACGAACCATGAAACAGGCAATGTACAGGCCGTCCTGGATGGTGACCTTACCCCGTTCATGAATGCTTATCTAATGGAATTTGGGGGGAAGTGATCATATTAATTGTATTATTGACCCCGGGGTGATAAAATTCATGAAAATACAGGTTCATAAAGTGTTATTTTCGCCGGGCAAATCAGGTTGAGTCAGATGGATAAAGAGAAAGTCCTTTTTGATCATTTTCCGCCGGTGACCACTCAGGAATGGATGGATAAAATTACAGCCGACCTTAAAGGGGCTGATTTTCACCGGAGGCTTGTATGGAAAACAGATGAAGGCTTTGACGTAATGCCTTTTTACCGGAAGGAGAACCTGGCTGATCTGAAATTTACAGCCGACATGATTAAACTGCGCCAGGCCGGCACAAGATCAGATGGCGCAACCATACAATCGCCGGGAATAATCAATAACTCCTGGCTGATCCGCCAGGATGTATATGTTTACGGATATGAGGAAGCTAACAGAGAAGCCCTTGATCTTCTTTCAAAAGGGATTGACTCTGTGGGCTTTGTAATTTCTGATCCGGAATCAGTAACTGAGACAGATTTTGATATACTCCTGAGGGGGCTTGAAACCGACAGAACGGAGTTGAATTTCATTTCCGCCGGGAATGCCAGGGAAATTCTTTCCTGCCTTATCGGGAACACGTATAAAAAAGGCCTTGATCCCACGGTACTGAATGGTTGTATTGAGACAGATCCCCTGGGGCGTCTTATGGTTAACGGCACTCTTTGCATACCTCCCGGTCAGGGATTTGATTACCTTGCGGCCCTTGCACGTGATGCAGAACCTGTTCCAGGTTTACGGATAGTTCAGGTCAACGGTACAAATTTCGTCAATTCGGGAGCAGACACGGTACAGGAGCTGGCTCTGAGCATAGCAGCAGGGGTTGAATATCTTCACCAGCTTACAGAAAGAGGAATAAGTGCAGGCAAGGCTGCATCACGGATACGTTTCAGTTTTGGCACCGGATCAGATTATTTCATGGAGATTGCCAAGCTCAGGGCAGCACGAATACTATGGTCGTTGGTACGGGATGGATATGAAGCTGATAATGATTCATTCAGGATGGAGATACATTGCATGACAGCCTCCTGGAATACAACTGTTTACGACCCATATGTAAATATGTTAAGGACCCAGACCGAAGCAATGTCGTCTGTGCTGGGCGGAACAGATTCACTGACCGTAAATCCGTTCGACATGGCATTCTCGGTTCCTGGTGAATTCTCACGGAGGATAGCCAGAAATCAGCAGCTTATACTGAGGGAGGAAGCATGCCTGGACAAGGTTGCTGATCCTGCCTCGGGGTCGTATTATATAGAGAACCTTACTTCGCTGATAGCTGAACATGCTTGGGGTCTTTTTCTGGAGACTGAAAGACGGGGTGGATTTCTGGAATCACTGAAGAACGGTTCGGTGCAGAAGCTGATAAAGGAGTCAGCGCGTAAACGAATGATTGATGTATCAAAGCGTAAAAAGGCGCTTCTTGGTACCAATATCTATGCCGACCCTGAAGAAGGAATCTCCTCGGAAAAGTTGAGAAGTATTAAATTCAGTGAACCTGCCCGGGGGACAGATCTTATTGTTGAACCTGTAACTGCTTTCAGGGCATCCGAGCCTTTTGAAAGAATAAGGAACGCAGTAAACCGTGCCTCAAAAAGACCTGCCATATTCCTTTTTCCGGTAGGTGACAGAACAATGAGAAGAATCAGAGCGCAGTTCTCATCCGGTTTTTTTGGATGTGCAGGCTACAGGATCATCGGGAATGATGGTTTTGCTACTGTTGATGAAGGAGTCACCATGGCTCTTGCATCAAAGGCGGATATTGTTGTAATATGCAGTTCCGATGCGGAGTATGTTCAGTTTGCCCCCGCGATTAAGGAAATGCTTAAAGATGAAGTAATAACAGTTATTGCAGGAAATCCTCCGGATATGGACCAGCTTAAGGCCCTGGGGCTTGTTCATTACATAAGTGCCGGAACGGATGCGATTGAGACACTGAACTATTTTAACTCGCTGCTTGGCATTAATTAGCAGAATATAAAGAATGAGACCGGAATTCAAATATTTGAACGGGGTACTGCCTGAAAAAAGGCCGGAACCTGAAACGGTTCACAGGGCTGAATATGAAAATGTCTGGATCACACCCGAAAAGATACCGGTAAAAAGTTACTATACTGAAGAAGATTTTGCCGGCATGAATCATCTCTGCTTTGCAGCGGGTATCCCGCCGTATTTGCATGGTCCTTATTCAGCAATGTACACTTTGCATCCGTGGACCATCAGGCAATACGCAGGTTTTTCAACTGCCGAAGAATCGAATGCATTTTACAGGCGTAATCTGGAAGCAGGACAGAAAGGACTTTCAGTTGCTTTCGATCTGGCAACCCACAGAGGATATGATTCTGATCATGAGCGTGTAGCCGGCGACGTTGGCAAGGCTGGAGTGGCTGTGGATTCAGTCCTTGACATGAAAATACTCTTTGACAAGATACCGCTCAACAGAATGTCGGTTTCCATGACAATGAACGGAGCTGTATTGCCTGTAATGGCTTTTTACATTGTGGCAGCTCTGGAACAGGGTGCAAAACTGGAAGAGCTTTCAGGCACCATTCAGAACGATATTCTTAAAGAGTTTATGGTCAGGAATACCTATATCTATCCGCCTGAATTCTCGATGAGGATAATAGCTGATATTTTAAGGTTTACCTCGGCCAGGATGCCAAAGTTCAATTCTATAAGCATTTCGGGTTACCATATGCAGGAGGCAGGGGCTTCAAGTGATATTGAACTGGCATACACTCTTGCTGACGGACTTGAATATCTCAGGACGGGTCTTGATGCAGGACTGGATATTGATGAATTTGCTCCCAGGCTGTCATTTTTCTTTGCCATCGGCATGAACCATTTTATGGAAATTGCCAAGCTGCGTGCTGCCAGAATGTTGTGGGCGGAGATTGTGAGCAGGTTCAATCCGAAAAACCCGAAATCACTTGCGTTGAGGACTCATTGCCAGACCTCGGGATGGAGCCTTACCGAACAGGATCCCTTCAATAATGTCGGCCGGACATCTGTTGAGGCGATGGCTGCTGTTCTGGGCCATACTCAGAGCCTTCATACAAATGCTCTCGATGAAGCGCTTGCCCTGCCAACTGATTTTTCAGCCCGGATCGCCAGGAACACACAGATTTATATTCAGGAGGAAACAAATATCTGCAGGGCCATTGATCCATGGGCTGGCTCTTTTTATGTGGAAAATCTTACCCGCGGTATTGCCGGGCGCGCATGGGAACATATCAGGGAGATAGAGAGCTGCGGAGGGATGACAAAGGCCATAGAATCGGGTCTTCCAAAGATGAGGATTGAAGAGGCTGCTGCCCGGACGCAGGCACGGATTGATTCAGGACAACAGGTAATAGTAGGAACAAATAAATACAGGCTTGAAAGGGAAGAACCGCTGGAAACACTCGAGGTGGACAATACAGCTGTTCGCGATGCCCAGATAAAAAGACTTGCAAGGCTCAGGGCAGAAAGGGATGAGAAGGAATGCCATGCTGCCCTGGAAGCATTGACTGAATGCTCACGAACAGGAAAAGGCAACCTGCTTGAACTGGCGGTAGAGGCAGCATCAAAAAGGGCAAGCCTTGGAGAAATCTCTTTAGCATGTGAAAAAATAGCCGGGAGGTATAAAGCAGTGATTAGAATAATATCAGGAGTATATTCTTCGGAATATAAAAAGGATGATGATTTCCTTGAAGCCACAGCCCTTGCAAGAAAGTTTGCGGAAAAAGAGGGTCGTCAGCCAAGGATTATGATCGCAAAGATGGGACAGGACGGACATGACCGGGGAGCAAAGGTAGTTTCAACAGGCTATGCCGACATTGGTTTTGACGTGGATATCGGACCTCTGTTTCAAACGCCGGCGGAGGCTGCAAAGCAGGCTGTTGAGAATGACGTGCATATCCTTGGCGTGTCAAGCCTTGCCGCGGGACACAAAACACTTATCCCGCAGGTGATAAATGAACTAAGAAGACTTGGCAGGGAAGATATACTTGTCGTTGCCGGAGGAGTCATCCCTCCCCAGGACTACCAGTTCCTTTATGATACCGGAGTGGCTGCAATCTTCGGTCCGGGAACATCAGTCTCACTGGCAGCAAAACAGATACTTCAGATATTGCTGCAGGCTGTTGAATAAAATGTTTAAATTGCGTTTATTCAATTTCGACAAGAATGCAGTATCAGGCATGCCTGCAGCGCAGAACAGGCTTCATACACAGAATCCCTTTTTGTTGCATTTTCTTTGTGTTTTTTATGACAGGCGAAGGATGCCGGACAATTAAACCATATGAACCGTTGATGAGTGTGACCGAAGAAGAAAATAAAACGGGCCAGGCAACTGATTTTTCACAACAGGAAACCTGGATACTTGGCTATTTTTACCGTGAAGTCTTGTCGGAGCATCCGCATAATGAATGGTTTGAAAAGGAATACCATGAATATTTTCCGGAGCGTGACACTTTTGATCACCTTAAGAAAATAAATATAAACGGACTGACTGTAAAGGTGGTTCTTGGATCCTGGTGCCCGGACAGCAGGAGAGAAGTGCCTCGTTTCATGAAAATCCTTGATCTGTGGGAATTTCCAATGGAAAAAGTTACTTTTATAGGCGTCGATAATGTAAAAATTTCGCCGGTGGAAGAATATGAAGCACTGATTATAGAAAGGGTCCCTACATTTATTTTTTATGAAAATAATATTGAAGCCGGACGCATCATTGAGAATCCTGAATCGTCTTTAGAACGTGATATGTTAGAAATTTTAACAGGGAATGAATAATTTAAATCAATATTGTCATGGAAGATATCAGCGATAGCACCAAACAGGTCAGCGAAAAGTCACCAGACCGGCCGGCCGGTCAGAATCTCGGCATTGCAGCCCTGATAACCGCAATAGTAACTTTTGTTCTTGCTGTAATACCATGCGTAGGTATAATTGCAATAATACCTGGGATTATCGCAGTTGTACTGGCATCCGTCGGAATGTCACAGGCATCCAGGAGCGGTTCCCAGAGAGGGTTGCTCATTGCCGGTCTCATTATTGCAATAGTGGCTTCAATGATCTCGCTTTCACAGATTTTTGTTGCAGGCGAAATTGCAAAGAAAGCGCAGAATAAATTTTCGGGAGACATTGAAAGCGTCATAAAAGAAGTTCAGGAAAGTATTTTTGATGAACTTGAGGATGCAAGCGTATCAATTAAGATAGAGAACAACGGGGAAACGGTTGAAATAGATGCCCAGGCAAATAAAGGGGAGAAGGTTCTGAAGCTGGAAGAGCTTGAAAAGGGTACCGGACAGAGAGATGATTCTTTACAGAAACCGGAATAACCCCGGCACGGGGCTGAAACCAGGCCTGAAGAATGAACCTTATATTGTTATAAACCTGGTCTTTGCAGTAATTATTATTCTGGTCTTCATCTATTCAGCCATTTTTACACCTGAAAAGGAAAACTATCCTGTTGCCTGTATCCATGAAAAAATTACCGGACAGCCATGTATCTCCTGCGGTCTTTCACATAGTTTTTCTTTGATAGTGAGAGGAAAAATTGAAGAAGCACGGGAATGGAATGCCTACGGCCTGAGGGTCTTCCTTTTCTTCGGGTTGCAGCTGCTTATGAGATCAGGATTTTCAATCTTATACTTAAGCAACTGGAATGCCGGAAGGAAACTAATAATATTTGATTCTGCAGTTTCGTTGATGCTGTTTATTATCACATTCCTTCCTTTTACATTAAGTATTTTCAAATTATTCTAAGGTGAACAGGCGCAGAACTAATATCACTTTTTAGTCAATTTCATTCAGCAGGTCATAAATCAGCTGACTTTCAAAACCTTTTGAGAGTCCGTACCTCATAAGCTTTCCTTTCATCTCGAACCTGTTCTTTGCCTTAACTTTCCGGTGGTGGGAAGATAATATCTCCTTAAGCATTTCCCTGTATTCATCGTTGCTGATCCCTGAAAGGGCTTCCGTTATTATGTTTTCAGGAATTTCTTTCATCCTGAGCTGCGATGCGATCTTAATCCTTCCCCATTTATTCTGTCTGAATTTATCGCGTGTAAATGCCCTTGCGTAACGTAAATCATCGATAAATTTTTCGCCGGTCAGCAAATCAATAATTTTTCCTGAGTCATCTTTATTGATTTTCCACAAAGACAGTTTGTGACGGATATCATAAGTGCAATTTTCACTTGAGGCGCATATCGCCATCGCTTTCTTCAAAGCTGTTCTGAATACATCATCATCCATATCTGCTGGCTTTTAATATCCTCTCCTTTCCGTTAATGTCGGTAACTATCGTTACATTTTCATAATCAAACGACTGCATCAGTAGAGTCAGTTCTGCTCCCATGGTTTCATTAATCTCGAAATAGACCTTTCCTCCGGGATTGAGTATGACCTGTGCCAGCCTGAGAATTGCCTCATAATGTATCAGGGGCCTGTTATCGGGAACAAATAATGCATTGTGAGGTTCAAAATCAAGTACATTCTTTCCCATACTTCCCTTCTCAGACAGCCTGACGTAAGGAGGATTGCTTACAATAATATCAGCCTTGCATGATATTGCATTGATATTATCAAGAATGTCGGCGCAAAAAAAAGATGCTTTTACGTTATTAATTTCAGCATTTTCACTGGCCAGTGCAACAGCTTCCCCCGAAATATCAAATCCGCTGACCCATGCTCCCGGCAGGCTGGCTGAAAGAGCTATTGCAATACATCCCGAACCTGTGCCAATATCAATGATCGTGCCCTTGAAATCTCTGTTTTCCCTTATTATCAGATCTGTCATTTCCTCGGTTTCAGGCCTGGGGATCAGAGTATGGGGATTAACTTTTATTCTTAATCCGTAAAATTCTGTTTCGCCAAGGATATACTGAAGAGGCTCACCATTGATCAGCCGCCTGCAGATCTCTGTTATTGCAGCGACTTTATCGGGAGTGACCAGGGTGCCGTTTTCGGTCAGAAAATGTAACTTATTAATGTTCAGAACCGTATAATTAAGTATATGGGTTATTGATCTTATTTCCTCTTCGGTATATATGCCATCAAGTTCTGCACGAAGATAGTTCCTGATGTCTTTTATTGTTTGTAAATTAACAGCCATAAGTCAAAATTAACATATTCAGGCTAATGAGTAAGGCGGAAGATGAAAAATTCATGAGAAGATGTCTTGACCTGGCTGTAAAGGCGGAAGGTTTTACATACCCGAATCCGCTGGTCGGTTCAGTTATTGTTCACGATGACCGGATTACGGGTGAAGGATTTCACATGAAAGCCGGATCTCCTCATGCTGAAGTGCTGGCAATCAGATCTGCAGGCATCATGGAAAAGCTTAAAAACTCTACCCTGTATGTAAATCTTGAACCATGCTCACATTTTGGAAAAACTCCTCCCTGTGTAGATCTGATAATTTCCGCCGGGATACCGCGAATTGTTGTTGGCACAACTGATACCAGCGAAAAGGTATCCGGAGCCGGCCTCCTGAAACTGCGAGAAGCCGGCTGTGAGGTCATTACCGGGGTTCTTGAGGAGGATTGCCGAAGGATCAACAGACGCTTTTTTACTTTCCATGAAAAGAGAAGGCCTTATATAACATTAAAATGGGCACAAAGTGCTGATGGGTTTATCGACAGGGTAAGGCTGCCGGAAATGGACAACCGGCCGGAATGGATCACCGGCATGCCGGAACGTGTTCTTGTGCACCGGTGGAGGGCATCGGAAGAAGCTATCCTTGTTGGAGCAAACACCTTCAGGCTTGACAGTCCGCAGCTCAATGTAAGGGACTGGACAGGAAAAGATCCGGTGAGATTGATACTAAGCAGATCCGGACTGATTGAGAGCAGTTCATTATTAAATGACAAAGCAGGACCGGCACTGATATTCACGCATAACAGGGATACAGATCTTCCCGGAGCCGGGGTCGTTCTTCTTAATGATGAAAAATCAGCAGCAGAACAGGTATCTGAATATCTTTACGGAATGGGAATACAGTCCCTTTTCATTGAAGGAGGCACCCGGGTGATAGAGCATTTTGTTTCGTTAAACATGTGGGATGAAGCAAGGATTTTCACCGGAAGGGATCAATTCAGGGGCGGTGTCAGAGCTCCCGGAATAAAAGGCAAAGTTATTTTTGAAACGATCTTCTTTGAAAGTCATCTGAAAGTCATTTTAAAGGATAGCAATACAGAATGAAATCAGGGTCAGCGGATTGGAAAGCTTTTCACGTCGGGCCTTTTTTTCAGGTTTCCTGTTCTTCATAGGGGAGCGGCCTTTTTCAGATCTTGGCGATTCTTCTCGGATCAGATAACCAGCTTTTATTACTGGCAAGGGCAATAAGCACATCCTGAGGGGTTTCCGCAATTTCCCATATCCCTTTGTGCTCGATTCTCAGAAAATGTTCATTTACCATATGGTCAATAAATTCCATCAGGGAATTGTAAAAACCAAGGGTATTTAGTATTATGACAGGTCCGTTGAAAAGCCCGAGTTGCTTCAGGGTAATTGCTTCAGCAAGCTCCTCCAGTGTCCCAACACCACCGGGAAGTGCAATGACCGCATCGGCCATGCTGAACATACTCCTTTTTCTTTCTCCCATGTCGGGAGTTATTATCATATCAGTCAGGTGCGAATGGCCCCAGCCTTCCTCTTTCATAAAAGAAGGGATGACTCCTGTTATCGGGCCTCCGTTCTCAATTACAGCGTCAGCCAGGATGCCCATCAGACCTATTCCGCCTCCGCCAAATATGACCTTTACCCCGGAAGTGGCCAGAAGGGCCCCGAGCTCTGCTGCAGCCATCGCATACTTTCTGTCAATGCGGCTGCTTGAGGATGCAAATACGCAGGCGGTCATTGGATTGATCAGGTAAGAAGTGATAATTCTTCAGGGCAGAAATAATTCGGATATTTCACAGAAGCGCATTAAGCTTGTTGATAAAATTGCTTTTAGGTACAGCGCCAATTTGCCTGTCAGCTATTTTACCGTCCTTGAAGAAGAGTACTGTGGGAATATTCCTTATAGAGAATTTCGCAGCTACAGCCGGACTGTTGTCCACATCGCATTTAGCCACAATAGCCCTGCCAGAATATTCTTCAGACAACTCTTCCATGGCCGGAGCTATCATCCTGCAGGGTCCGCACCACTCAGCCCAGAAATCCACAACAACCGGTAATTCTGATTTAAGAACAACATCGTCGAAATTGCCGTCATTTACCTCTAATGCCATAATATTTTGAATTTGAATTATTTATTTGTAAAAATGATTCCAAATATAATTAATTAACTTTAAACTCAATTCCAGGGTGATCATCAAGGTAGGTAATTAATTCATTATTAAGCCTTACCCGCATTGTTCTTGAAAACATGGGAAGAGAGATCTTATCCTCGTGATCATAAAAAAGGAATTTCAACTCTGTTTCGCCCCTGTTCTCCCGGACAAGTTCCATTAATTCGTTTATTAGTTCCCTGTTTATAAATTCAGGATCTACCTTGAGAGTAACTGATTTGATTAGTTCATCCTTCACGCTCGATAATAGATTTATCGTCCTGATGTTAAACTCAAGCTCTTCATTTCTGTATTTTCTTTTCTGAACGCGTCCTTTTATCAGGAGGAAGTATCCTATGAAAAGGAACTTACTGTTATCCAGATATTCTTTGTCGAACAGCATGAATCTGAATGAGTCGGTATAATCCTGCAGTGTAAATGAACCATATGGTTTACCGTTTTTACCGATTGCGTTTTTGGTATCAGTAACGATACCGGCGACGACCACTTCCCTGTCGAGCCAGTTGCCAAGATTCTGGAGGTCAGCCAGCGTGGCATTGGTAAATGTATTTATTTCAAGTTTAAAATCATCCAGGGGGTGCGAGGAAAGGTAAATACCGATAACCTCCTTTTCCCTGTTGAGTTTCTCAAGTTTGGGCCAGTCGGGGCAGGTGGCCGGCTCGGGTCTGATAATGTCGAATCCTCCTGTTTCTCCGAAAAGTGTGTGCTGGTTTGAAGACCTGACTGTTTTTGCAGTGTTCCCGTACCTGATAAGACTTTCAATAAAGCTCGATCCTTTTGTGTCGAGCGAGAAATACTGGGCTCTTGAGGTTTCCGGGAAGCAATCGAAGGCGCCGGCCACGGCCATTGCTTCCAGGTTCTTCTTATTTAGAGAGTTGAGGTTAACCCTTTCAACCAGGTCATAAATGCTCTTATAAAGGCCGTTCTTTTCACGCTCTTCAATCATTTGCAGTACAGCACTCTCTCCGACTCCTTTAATTGCACCGAGGCCAAACCTTATATTGCCATCCTTGTTAACTGTAAATTTGACATTACTCTCGTTGACATCAGGTCCCAGTACTTCAATACCCATCCTGCGTGTTTCGTCCATAAAGGTGGTAATCTTTTTAATATCGCTGATGTTGCGGCTTAGGACAGCAGCCATGTACTCCGCGGGATAATTGGCCTTGAGGTAGCCGGTTTGAAAAGCCACCAGAGCGTAGCATGTGGAATGGGATTTATTAAATGCGTAGTGGGCAAAAGCTTCCCAGTCAGTCCAGATCTTGTTTATTATCTCTTCGTTGTATCCTTTTTTTGCACATCCTTCCTGGAACTTCATCTTCATCTCGTCCATTATCGACTTTTTCTTCTTGCCCATTGCTTTCCTGAGGGAGTCTGCTTCTCCCTTTGAAAAGCCTGCAAGTTCCTGTGAAAGAAGCATGACCTGTTCCTGATACACAGTGATGCCATATGTATCGTTCAGGTATTTTTCCATAACAGGCAGTGGATAATTTATGGGTTCATGGCCGTGCTTTCTTCTGATGAATTCAGGTATGTATTCCATGGGGCCGGGGCGGTACAGCGCATTCATGGCGATAAGGTCCTCAAAGCGGTTTGGCTTAAGTTCGCGCAGATACCTTTTCATTCCGGATGATTCGAACTGGAAAATTCCTGTAGTATCCCCGTTGCTGAACAGTTCGAATGTCTTCTTATCGTCAAGGGGAAGATTATCGATATCTATTTCCTCCTTCCTCGATTTTCTGATATTCTCTATTGCATCCTTGATGACGGAAAGTGTTTTGAGCCCCAGGAAGTCCATCTTGAGCAGTCCTACAGATTCGACCTGGCTGCCGTCGTACTGGGTTGCATAAAGATCGGTGTCCCTGGCAGTACAAAGCGGTATATGATTATCCAGGGGATCTTTTCCGATTATTATGCCGCATGCATGCACCCCTGTCTGCCTGATTGATCCCTCGAGAACTTCAGCATATTTGAGGGTTTGTGCAACCAGTTTGTTTGGTGATTCTCTCTCTTTTGCAAGTTCGGGCACTTCGGAATATGCCTGTTTAAGAGTTATTCCCGGCCGTTCGGGGACCAGTTTGGCAAGCCGGTCGGCATCAGGAAGGGGAAGTTTCTGGACCCTGGCCACATCTCTGATGGCCAGCTTGGCTGCCATGGTCCCAAAAGTAATGATATGGGCCACTTTGTCGTGACCATATTTGTTGACCACATATTTAAGGACCGATTCTCTGCCATCTTCGTCGAAATCAATATCAATGTCAGGCATGGAAATACGGTCGAGGTTGAGGAATCTTTCAAAAAGCAGTCCGTACTTAATGGGATCAATATCGGTAATTCTCAGGCAGAATGCAACTGCTGACCCGGCAGCAGAGCCCCTTCCCGGTCCAACTGAAACTCCCATTTCCCTGGCCGCCCTGAGAAAGTCCTGTACGATGAGAAAGTAACCCGGGAATCCCATCTTTGCAATGGTGTCGAGTTCGAAATCAATTCTGTCCGCTTGTTCCTTTGTGAGTTCGCCCCAGCGTTCTTTTGCTCCCCTATAGGTTAAAAACCTTAGATATTCGTCTTTATCGGTAAATTCCGCGGGGAGTTCAAAATCGGGCATTATGGGGTCGTGGTCAAGCTTGTATTTTTCAATTTTTGCCGCCACTTCCGCGACATTATCAATGGCTTCGGGTATATCGCTGAAGATGGCCTTCATTTCTTCCTCGCTCTTCAGGTATTCCTGTTTTGTGTACCTGAGCCTGTCGGGATCATCTATATCTTTTGCGGTATTCAGGCATATCAGCCGGTCATGGGCATCAGCATCTTCAGCCCTGATGAAGTGAACATCATTTGTGGCTATGATCTTCACTTTGTATTTTGCTGAGAGTTCCCTGAACACCTCAATGACTTTCTGTTGCAGGGGAAATGTTGTCCTGTCTGCATCCGGATCATAAGTCTCATGCCGCTGTATTTCCAGATAAAAATCGTCTCCAAATATTTCAAGATAGTTTTTGAGGGCATTCTCGGCCCCGGTCATTGTTCCGTTAAGTATTTCATCCTGTATTTCACCTGCCAGGCAGGCCGACGATGCAATAAGTCCCTCCTTATGTTTTGCCAGAAGCCCTTTATCAATTCTCGGGGTGTAGTAAAAACCCTTTGTCCATGCCGTCGAGACAAGCTTCACAAGGTTTCTGTATCCGGTAAGGTTCCTTGCAAGGAGTATGAGGTGATCTCCCGAGCGGTCTTCCTTGCCGGGCACCTCACTTATTGGCCTTTTAGCCACGTAGACCTCGCATCCGATAACAGGTTTGATACCTCTTTTTAATGCTGCTGCATGAAACTCCTTAACCCCGAACATGTTTCCATGATCGGTTATTGCAACCGCCTCCATGCCGGTTTCTTTAACCCTGTCGATCAGATTTATTATATTTGAAGCTCCGTCGAGGATAGAGTATTGAGTGTGCACATGCAGATGAGAAAAAGCGGCCATATTAATAAAAATCAAAAAAAGCGGTAGACAAAAATAAGTAAAAACAGCATAGAAATTTGCAGATGTTGATAACTGGATGAACCATGCTCATTCTTTGTTATTAATAGCGGATGCAGGTTCAATATTGTTTGGTTAAGAAATTTATTATCTTTGCGCCACAATTTAAAAAACAGGTTTAATAAAAGTAACTAAAGACGAATGGCAGTTAAAATCAGATTAGCTAGAAAAGGCCG
>CAYXSM010000051.1:0-14666 GCA_964466705.1 uncultured Rikenellaceae bacterium | reverse complement strand
TATTCAGTATGTTAGAAAATTAAAACGCAATAATATTGTAAAGCGTCACAAGTCAAGACAGACCTGACCGGTTCACCGCTCAGATCTCAATTACGAGAATAGTGTCTGTTTCGTCAATAGCTTCCTTTGGCAGGGATACGGCAATTCCGAATGCATCCTGCTTATATTTGAGTTTTGTTCCTGTATCGAAGAGAGTTATGTTTTTTACTTTCCTGCCGAAATCAGGGATAAGAAGATTGAGATCTTCGGCATTGAGGATATGAACAAAGACTCTGTTGCCTTTCGCTGTTGTCACTCCCCACGATTTGGGTGGTACCGGTCCGCCTCGGGTTCCATATATTGTTTCGCCGTACTTTTCGGTCCATTTTCCGATCTCACCGAGGGTTTTGATGAATTCGGGCTGGATCCTGCCGTCAGGCATTGGTCCGACATTAAGAAGAAAGTTCGAGTTGTACCCGGCAGCCCTGACAAGATACTGTATTAGATCTTTTGTTGATTTATAATTTTTATCCTGCAGGTTAAATCCCCACGAGTTATTCATTGTTTCACATGTTTCAAAAGGCAGATCCCCCACTTCCTGGTCGCCGCTGAATCCGGTGGTATTATGTCCCGGAAGGTCTTTTTCGAACATCTGGAAGTCTTCACCGGGGAAAGGCGCCAGGTGATGGTTGTTTCCTATCAGGCAGGCAGGCTGAAGGCTGTGTATCAGACTGTAGGTTTTGTCAAGTCTCCAGTCAGCGTCCTTTTTGTCCCAGTGTCCGTCAAACCATATTGCACCAATTTCTCCATAATTTGTGAGAAGTTCACGGAGCTGTCCGTCCATATAATCCAGATACCTGTACCAGTTGCCTCCTTCAGGTCTTCCTGAAGTGGTTCCTGTTCTTCCCGGGGGATAATAGTCATCCTGATACCAGTCGAGATGGGAATGGTATAAACACAGCTTAATACCTTCCTTCCTGCATTCATCGGCAAGCATCCTGATGACATCCTTTTTATAGGGTGTTCTGTCCGTTATATCCCAGTCAGTCAGTTTGGAATCCCACATTGCAAAGCCATCATGATGCTTGCTGGTGATTGTGATATATTTCATCCCGGCAGCTTTGGCAACGGCAACCCATTCTTTGGGGTCATAGCCCAGCGGATTAAAAAATGATGGCAGTTTCTGATAAGTTTCCTTGTCTATTCTCTGGTTGTTCATTACCCACTCACCGTCGCCAAGGATACTGTAGATGCCCCAGTGAATAAACATGCCGAATTTTGCATCCTGAAACCACTCTCTGGCTTTAATGTTCTCGGGTGAAGGCGTATAACCCGGCTGTGCGCTTGCTGCAAGCGTGATTATCAGCAATAAGGGGATGAATCTTGTGCGTTTCATAATGATATATGTTTATGGTTATAAATAATTTATTACTCTATACCGAGCTGATCCAGGAGCCACTTGTTACTTGCCTCCATCTGTTCAGGGAAAGTCCAGTGTCCTGTTTCCTCAAACAGATGAAGTTCTTTGGTCGCGTTTATTACATTATAAGCTGAGTACATTGATGTGGGTGGACATGTTATGTCATTGAACCCCCAAGTGTAGTATCCGGGGACTGTTATCCTGCGTGCGAAGTTTACCACGTCATAATATGACAGGGTCTCAAGTTCTCCGGGCTTTGGATCCCTGTTCCTGAAATAGTGGGGCCATCCACCGGCACGCCTGGCAAGGTAGCCTGAACAGTCGCATAGTGCCGGGTATTGAGGTGCAAGACATTTTATCCGCTTGTCAAGGGCAGCTGTAACAATTGACAAAGCACCTCCCTGGCTGCCACCGGTAACTGCAATGTCACTCCCGTTGAACTCCGGAAGAGAAAAAATAAAGTCTGCAGCGCGCACACATCCCAGGTACACTCTTTTGTAATAGAATGTGTCGCGGTTGTCCATCCTTATTTCCCAGTATCCCGAAAGTGCGCCTGCCATGAGATTAGAGTACACCTGCTGGTCGAGATTAACCGGTATGCCGTGAATACCTATCTCCAGAGTTATAATCCCGCGTCCGGCATTACGGACATCGCCGTTATAGGGTCTGATACCTGCACCCGGAACGCGTAAAATGGCCGGGTATTTACCCGGCTTCTTAGGTATTGCCAGGATCCCGTAGATTCTTGACCCGGGAGCTTCATTCTGGAAGCTTACATGGTAGACATTCGCTTCTGAAGTGCATCTTTCGGGAAGAAGGGTCAGATATGGATCCAGTGGATTCTTGCGGGCTTCTGCAAGAGCATTATTCCAGAAGGCATCAAAGTCATCGGGGTTCCTGACCGTAGGCGAGATCTTTTCAGGCTCATATGCGGCAGTGGCGAGGCCTTCATACCTCCTGCCGTCAACAACAGCCCAGACTCTCAGCCTGTAAAAGCCCGGCGCTTTCATCGAACCTTTAAGCTCCGTCCGGCCATTTCTGAGAAAAACACCTTCTTTTTTTATGTCCGGAAGCATTTCGGGACCCATCTCATAATCAATAGTTACCCCTTCCAGAAGATTTCCGTTCCTGAGGACCTGGACTGAAAACCTGACTTCCTCATTTGCCATGTAGGTCCAGTCTTTATGGTCAGGCGCAACGATTACTTTTATCAGGCTTGAGCCTGGCTGTCCGGCTGATATGAGCGACAGAAAAGCCAGCATCACAAGCGGCATCAAAATTCTGATCGAAATTTTTTTCATAGCAGTTGAATTATTGGTAGCAA
This sequence comes from uncultured Rikenellaceae bacterium, assembly GCA_964466705.1. Lineage (GTDB taxonomy): Bacteria > Bacteroidota > Bacteroidia > Bacteroidales > VadinHA17 > LD21. The sequence continues at coordinate 11,943 of CAYXSM010000051.1, read as the reverse complement.
GTCAATAGATTAAAATCAGTTTAAAGGCCTGATGAGACCATTCAAAAAAGTTCCGTACCTGTGGATCTGTCTTTCAATGATAAACCTCATCGCAAATACGTCTGTGCCGTACCCGAACCACATAACATGAATTATTTACCGGTTCCGAACCTTTCTGTTTCAAGTTCAGGCCATTTAAGATCAAGCTCCTGAAGTGTCTTCAGTACTATTTCGCCAACATAATGAAGCTTCTGCCAGTTCTTATCTGAAGGGACAATATGCCAGGGTATACCGTTACACCTGTTCAGAATATTTTCATAAACATAAAGATAGTCATCAAATTTTTCACGTGTATCCCAGTCACCGTCTTTGTGTTTCCAGTGCTTTTCCTTCAGCTCTATTCGTTCCATAAGGCGTTCTTTCTGTGTGTCTTTGGATACGTTCATGAAAAATTTCAGGACCTTTGTCCCATTATGTTCCAGCAGTTTTTCAAAATCATTTATTAGCTTATAGCGTTGTTCAATAACATCATCCGGAAATAGTTTTTCCACCGTGGGTACAAGGATATCCTCATAGTGCGAACGTATAAAGATCTGAAAATCCCCCTTCCGGGGTACGACCTGATGAACCCTCCATAGGAAATCATGGGCGTATTCATTTTCAGTTGGCTTTTTAAAACTATGGATCTTTACTCCGATTGGATTGCAGTACTTCAGCAATCCTCTTGCCAGGCCGTCTTTGCCGGAGGCGTCGGTACCCTGAAATATCAGAAGCAGACTGTATCTGTTCTGGGCAAACATCCTGTACTGAAGTTCTCCAACCTTTTTAAGTATCTTTTTTGTTTTTTCTTCAGTTTCCTTTTTATTCCATTCCCTGATAAATGAAGGGTAATCACTGATCCTGATTTTCATATAACAGTTTTTAGTATTCGATTATCTCTTTCGGCCACATGATTTAGGGTTTTTATTTTACTCCTTATTTGCCGGTATTAACTCGGTATCTCCTTTTCTTTCTCTCCTCCCATAAGCCCGGTTTCTTCATCTCTTCGTTTCTCAGTTTCCTTTTTCCCAATCGCCTAAAGCACTTTATCCAGTGCATCAAGGATGGGCTGGGCGGAGATTCTTTCACCTGTTGCACCAATCATCCATTGCTGGGGGGTAAGTTTTCCCTGGGTGAACATTCTGTCTGTCTCAGAGGCCAGGTTCCTTCCTTTGAGGTATTCTTCAATCTGAAACTGTATTACATGACCGTAAGAGTAGTACGACAGGTAGAGGGGAGAGTTGACCATGTGTGAATATATTGCCAGTACAGGAGAGTCACTTACGCCAAAGACGGGCGCAAAATATTTGTTCCACGTTTCTGTTGCTATATTCACCACACTGTTTTTAAGCTGTGCAGGAGAAGCGCCGGGGTTTTCATACATCCATTTCCATACCTTCATATCAACCATCCCGACACCCATTATTTCCATAAGCGACCAGGCGGCGTCATATATTCCCATCTTCTCTTTTTCAGGATTGTCATCCCTGAGACCAAGAAGCATCAGATCTTGTTTCTGAAAAAGAAATGCAAGAGCTTCGGTAAATGCGGTGTTTGGTACGCCTGACATCATGTAGTAATCGACATCGTAGAGTGAAATAGTCTGTTCGACATTATGTCCGAATTCATGAACGGCAATATTATATCCCTTATAATCCATTCCGTTTTCTCCTATCCGTGTCCGGAGATGAGACACAGAGCCTTTCATTGCAGCTCCCCACGCGTGGCCTGATCCCCGGGCGGGGTCAACGACAATTTTGTCGGCAATATAGGCGGCTCTCCGGGGACTCCATCCCAGCTTTGTAAGGATCATGGGCATTCCTGCCCTGAAGGAAGCAGGATCGGGGTAGAGTTTTGACGTCTTTGAGGTAAGCAGATCCTCCGGTATCGAGCTTCTGGTTTTGAAACCGTCGTACCATATGTCATAAGGCCTCAGTTCGCGCCCCAGTCTCGATTTTATCACTTCTCCCAGCCTTGCAAGAAGAGGTGAGCTCAGATAAGAATCAAAAAGCGATTCGACTTCCTCCTGTGCGATCTCCATATCCTGGGAGAAATTCCTCAGAATAGCTGTATTCATTTCAGGATTATAGGGATCAATATCCTTCATGGCCAGGAAAGTGTTTAATATGTGTTCATACCTCCGGTCGGGTTCCGGAGAAGTTTCAATAAGTTTTTCCTCCTTATATACTTTGTTTGAGAATGGCGCCCAGATATATTCCGGGTTATTTATAACCACCTCAGGAATATTTTGATTTATAATATGCTCCATGACAGTGTAAATCATTTCCTGTTTTTCAGGTCCTTTTTCAGGGTCTGCGTAATTTGCTTTGAGCTCGTCACGCAGGTTCCAATGGGAAAGGAGTACCATGTTATCCGGAAAAATCTGGCGCTTGTCTTCGGTTCGCAACTGACCCATATGTATGTTATATTCAGCGATGTACATATCGGCATTGCCTGTTGCAACCGTTAATGCCTGATTAAGTTCTGCAGGAACACGTGAGACAAAAATATCTCCCATGCGGGCCATGGCCCATTCAAGGCGACTCCATTGAGGGCCGAGCGTTTCTTTTTCCTCGAGCGTAAAATATGGAAAGTTCAGGGCGATGACAAAAGCGATCTTATTAGCGTAAAAATCATCCGAAATATGAGCGCCAACAGAATAATTGCCAAACATCCGGTCAATCTGGTCTATTTCACCAATATCTTCATCAAGGACTTTTCTCAGGTCCAGGGTTATTTCGATTCCGTTTCCGTTTATCGATTCCAGGTATTTGCTGGTTTTAAGGAATACTCTTTCGCGTATTTTATTGTCAGAGATATAATTATCCCTGACAAACCGTGAAAATTCTTCAGCAGTTCCATCTTCCGCTCTCCAAAGGGATGCGGCGTGGTTTATACCTTTTTCAAGCAGGAACAGATCAGCATCCGGGTTTTCCGCCATGACTTTATCCATTGCAGCTTTTACAGCAGTTTCATCAATAAAGTCTGCGACAGTTCCGGCTTCTTTTCTGGTTTGGGAAGAACAGGAAGCAGAAATGATCATAATAAAAAGGAGTAATTTCTTCATATGGCTGATTATTTTGGTTTGCAATTTATATGTTCGGCAATTATGATTTTAATATAGCGGATCCTTTTATTTCAGGTACTATGATAATGTTGAAAAATGAATCAATCAGAAATGTTGGTCTGCATAATGTTTTGCAGTAAGTTTTTCATCTTGCTAATTTATAAATCCCGGGTTTTTTCAATGTCCAAGATACTAAAAAGACAAAAACATCAAGCATCAGTTTCCTGCTCCAGACTTCCCACGGTCTTTTCAACTTCATACAGTATTTCGCACGATCTGACCAGTTCCTTCATTGTTGTATGGTCAGGGTAAAGAGGTCGGTCAATATCAAGATAATCAACATATTTCCTTATTACATCCTTTGCGGTTTGCACTCCTTTGCCGAAGCTGTATTCTTTTTTTCTGAAATCAAGTGCCTGGGCTGCGGCCATAAGCTCGATGCCTAGTATTCCGTAAGCGCATTCCATGATCTGATTATTTTTAATGGCAGTGTTCATTCCCATTGAGACAAAATCCTCCTGATCGGCAGCTGCGGGTATCGACTGTATTGAAGCGGGCATAGAAAGAATTCGCTGTTCTACGATAAGGGTGTCGGCGGTATACTGGCTCAGCATCATTCCCGAAAACATGCCTGCTCCTTTGGTCAGAAAGTCAGGTAATCCGGCACTCAGTGCAACATTGTTCAGCCGGTTCATTCTTCTTTCTGACATAACGCTCACCATTGTGATGCATGCGCCGGCCATATCCATAGGGACTGACACCGGTGATCCCTGGAAATTTGCTCCTGAGATCTGGATGTTTCTGTCAGGGAAAAATACAGGGTTGTCGCCTACCCCGTTCAACTCGATCTCGACCTGCGATCTTGCATAGCTTAACATATCATGGGCAGATCCTATTACCTGAGGTGTGGACCTCATTGAGTAAGCATCCTGGACTTTTGATCTGACACGTCCTTCTTTCAGATCGCCTCCGGAAATGCATTTGTTGATGGCATTGGCACTTCTTACTGCTCCTTTGAATCCCCTGGCCTGATGAAGGAGGGTTGAATATGGTTTCATATTGGCTTTCAGTGCCTCAAGCGACATGGAAGCTGCAATTTCAGCCTGCTTGAGCCAGTTGTTGGCATCGACCAGCCAGATAGCGCTCATGGCTGTCAGCATATTTGATCCGTTGATTGTGGCAAGTCCGTCACGGGCCTGCAGCCCCGGAACGGTTATTCCGGCTCTCTTCATGGCTTCCGACCCGTCAAGGAGCTCACCTTTGTAATAGGCTTTTCCTTCACCCAGTAGAAGCAATGCGATCTGCGACATCGGGGCCAGATCGCCGGATGCTCCGACCGACCCTTTCTGGCACACATAAGGTGTTACGCCCCTGTTGAGCATCTCAACAAGGGTTTCAGTGATCTCGGGACGGTTGCCTGAGTTCCCGTGGGCATGCACATTTATCCTCCCAAGCATGGCACCCCTGACCGTTTCAACAGATGCAGGATCGCCAATGCCTGCAGCATGATTATAGACCAGGTACCTCTGAAAATCTTTGATCTGGTCGTCATTAAGGACAATTTCCGAAAACTCACCGATACCGGTGTTCACGCCATACATAATTTCATGAGCCCTGATTTTTTTCTCAAGCATGGCACGGCACTCATTGATTCTCTTTCTTGCATCAGGATGCAGTTCAACCTTCTGACCATAACGGGCTACATTTACAACATCATTCACCCTGAGATCATATCCTGTAATAATTAATTTTTCCATAGTATGTAATTAAAATTCATGCTGATATTTATTTTTGTGATACCTGCATTATATAGTGCGGCCGTCGGTGAACAAGTGAAATTTTGGCAGGTATGTATTCTGATTTTCCAGATTGTCCCGGAAGGGAAACCCGGAAGAACCATTCAGTTACAAATGGATGAGGCCGGAATAGATCAGCAGAGTCCGGAACGGTTGATCTTTATCTTATATTCAAGAATCCAGGCAGGCTGCATTTTTTGAATTTATATTTCAAAATTAACTTTTTTTACCTTCAAAGACAATATATCCTGGAAAAACCGCGCTTAAGATAATGGAGGTAATACTTTAAGAATGGGTATCACCGGCAGTCGGAAAATTTTTTGCTCTGAAGAACTCTCGTATCGTTACGAAAGAAAGGATAATTATAATGTACATTTGTATCTGTAAATCTGCGAATATGGCTTATAAAAATGCAGCAGGAAAAGTATGTCTGATCTTTTTGTCTGCAATTCTTATCTGCGGTTGCGGTGGTAAAAAGAGAGATGCCAACACAGGCAGTTATGGAAGCCCTCATCCGGAAATTGAAGCTGAGACCGACCCAGGGTCACTTTTTGACGGTGTGTCTCTTAATGGATGGGAGGTCACAAATTTTGGACCACAGGGATCCGTCAATGTTTCCGGGAACAGGATTATACTCGGTATGGGAGATGGCTGCACAGGGATTACATGGCAGGGCGATTTCCCCGAAACAGGCTATGAAGTATCACTTGAAGCAATGCGTATTGACGGGAATGATTTTTTTTGTGGTATGACCTTTCCGGCGGGCAAAGATCCATGCACCCTGATTGTCGGAGGGTGGGGAGGCACAATAGTCGGACTTAGCTGCATAGACGGAAAAGATGCATCGGAGAACGAAACCACTTTACTGAAGAGTTTTGAAAAGCAGCGGTGGTATGCCATTCGCCTGAGAGTGACAGATAAGCAAATCACAGCATGGATTGACGGAGAGCAGATTGTTAACCTGCCAACTGAAGGAAAAAAGCTTTCAATACGACCTGAAGTTGAACTCTCAAGACCTTTCGGAATAGCGTCATGGAGAACGACTGCAGCAATTAAGAATATCCGTCTGGAAGTTTTATAAATGCCCCGAAGCCTTATTAGTCCGGATCCCTTGCTGTGAAACGGATAACAGTGAACACATGAAACAGCCATGATATATAATTACACGACAGAATGAATATGCCGTATCAGGGCCATTTCCCCGCAACGACGGGGCAGATTGTCCGATTATTGAAAAAATTAAAACTATACCGATGAAAAAATACATATTAATAATCCTTGCAACGGCCATGCTCGTATCCTGCAAAACCAATAAGCTGTATATAAATGTATTGCAGCCGGCGCCGGTGACACTTCCCCAATCAGTGAAAAAGATTGGGATTATTAACCGAAGCATACCAACTGATGAAACGAAACCTGCAGATGCGATTGAAAAAGTCCTTACACTTGAAGGTGCTGACCTTGACAGGGATGGAGCTCTGGAAAGCATCAAAGGATTGCGGGAGGAACTGATCAGGAATCAGAGGTTTACTGAAGTGAAAATCATTGATGATACGGAGTTCAAAGCATCAAGGATAGGACTTCTGCCCCCGCCTCTTGAATGGAATATTGTGGAAATGCTCTGCAGTGAATCAGGATGCCAGGTCCTTTTTGCACTGGAGCGATTCGACACGGATACAAAGCTTAGCTTCTCACCAGGGTCAGCTGAGAGGCTTCTTAAGACAGGTAACATTCCTGCCCTTCTGACCTCCGTAGCCATGGAAATCATTATTAAGACAGGCTGGAGGATTTATGATCCTGCTGACAGGAGAATAATTGAAGAGTTCAGTTTTGCTGAATCTCTGGTTTACCACGGACGCGGCATTAACCCTGTTGCAGCGGCGGAGGGCCTTCTTAACAGGAAAGAGGCTGTAAAAGAGGTGAGCGCCATTTCAGGACAAAAATATGCATTGAGGATCCTTCCTTACCGCCTGAATGTTACGCGGGATTATTATGTTAAAGGAACTGAAAATTTCAAAATAGCAAAAAGGAAAGCTCAGATGGGTAAGTGGGATGAGGCCGGACTGCTGTGGGAAAAAGAAACGAATAACCCGAGATCAAAAGTGGCAGGCAGGGCTGTTTATAATATGGCCATAATAAATGAAATCAACGGCAGAATAGATGATGCACTGGGCTGGGCCCAGAAAGCATGGGAGGATTACAAGGTCAGACCGGCGCTGCGCTATGCCGGAATTCTTGAGAGAAGGATACTCAACAATGAGATTCTGAGGCTTCAGGAAGAAAATTAATGACCATTATGCAAAACCTGAGACCTTTATTCATTTTGTACTCTTCAGGGTTGATTTTACCTCGATTATTCCTTAACTTTATAAGATATAATATAATTTTCACAACTAACCAAACTTAAAACTTCAGACTATGAAAGCAGCATTAACTTATTTTGCAGTATTACTGATAACATTTTCAATTGCTTCTTGTACAGTTGAGACAAAGGAGCCTGCTTTACCCCGGACCGACATCTCCGAATTCCTGGGTCAATGGACGATAGACATTGAAGGAGGGGGGGTCGGATGGCTCGAGGTGCGACAGGAAGCTGCTTATCTTGATGCTGATGTGTTATGGGGAGGAGGAAGCGTTCTTCCTGTATCGAATATTTTTCTGGCAAAAGACCACGTTTTGACGGTACAGCGCTCAAACCAGGTTGTAAGGGAACGGGATGAAAGCAATAATCCTGTTAAGACACAGATTGTTACAGCATGGATGGAAATAGTGAAATCAGGAGAGAAAATTGAAGGTGTCCTGCTGTCACCACAACGCGATGGATTAAGCGTTGACACAACTTTGTTTGAGGGGACAAAACTTCCCCCTGTACCCGAAGCGCCTGACATGTCGGCCCTTAAATTCGGTGAACCAATAAACCTTTTTAACGGGAAGGACCTTACAGGATGGAGACTGATAAATGAAAAGCAGGTCAATGGTTTCAAAGCAGTTGACGGAGTTCTTGTCAACGATCCGGTACAGAAAGAAGGGGAACCGCATATCAGCTATGGCAATCTGAGGACAGACCAGGAGTTTGAGGATTTCAACCTGAAGCTTGAAGTTAATATACCGAAAGGAAGTAACAGCGGTGTTTACCTCCGCGGCATGTATGAAATACAGGTAATGGACTCATACAAAAGAGAACTTGATCCGCATAACATGGGTGCTGTTTACAGTCGCATCAAACCTGTGGTCTCTGCCGAAAAACCAGCAGGAGAATGGCAGACAATGGACATAACACTCTGCAACAGACATGTAACCGTGATACTTAACGGAACAAAAATAATTGATAACCAGCCGATATACGGACCTACGGGAGGTGCAATGAAATCTGACGTTTTTGCTCCCGGGCCTATCTATCTTCAGGGAGATCACGGGAAAGTTTCATACAGGAATCTCGTGCTGACTCCGATATTGAAGTAATTAAACAGAAAGAAAAAATTACTGCAACAGAAGTCTTTAAGAGACCTGTGTTAGATATTTACTTTAAACCATTATGAAAATGAAAAGGGTAAAAAAGACCACGCGCCGCGAATTTTTGGCTGCAACAGGCCTTCTTACTGCTGGCTTAAGTCTGGGCGTCAAATCCGGGTTAAGTGCAGGGGCATATGGTAGAATCAGCGGAGCAAACAATAAGATCAGAATGGGTTTTATTGGCGTTGGTAACCGGGGATCCCAACTGCTGAATTTGTTCATGGTTCAGCCTGACCTGGAAGTTGCTGCCCTCTGCGATGTTTATCAGCCCTATCTTGACCGTGACAGAACCTTAGTAGATAAACGTTACCTTGAAATAATGCCAGGCCAGATACCGGTCATGGGAGAAAAATTTCCCCGCAGGCCGCAGCTTTACAAAGATTACAGGAAGCTCCTGGAGAATAAGGATATTGATGCGGTCTGTATTGCCACTCCCGATCACTGGCACGCCCTGCAGGTAATACATTCAATTCAGGCAGGGAAAGATGTCTTTGTTGAAAAACCACTTACAAACACGCTGGTTGAAGGCCGGATGATGGTAAATGCCCTTGAAAAAAGCAACAGGATAGTTGCCGTTGGCCTTAACCGCCGTGGGAATGTCGTTTACCAGAAACTTGCCAGAGAAATACCCGCAGGCAAAATTGGAAAAATTTCTGCAGCAAGAGCTGCAAGGATCAGCAATATGGCCCCCGACGGGATCGGAAAGCTGCCTCCGGAACAGCCTCCAAAGGATCTTGACTGGGACATGTGGCTGGGGCCAAGGTCTTACAGACCCTATCAGTACAATATAGCACCTTATATGTTCAGATGGTGGAGCCATTATTCAAGCCAGATGGGTAACTGGGGAGTTCACTATATGGATACAATAAGATGGCTTATGGGAGAGAAGGCTCCATCAGTGATCACGGCTCATGGCGGGAAATATGTACTGGATCATGATGCTGATATTCCTGATACAATGCAGGTGACTTTTGAGTTTGCATCCAAAAAGATCATTAGTTTTTCCATTTTTGAAGCCACGGGGGGAGATTTGCTCCCCTACGGAGAGATTGAGCTCCGGGGCACAAAAGGTAATCTTTATGCCAACGAAAGAGGGTACCGCATAGTACCGTCCACAAGAGGTCAGTTCCAGAAATGGGATAAACTGATTGAAGAGGAGGAATTCAAAAATCCGAGCCAGATCCTGGATGATGGCAGCAGTGCAGACAGCACTTCAGGGCTGATACGTAATTTTCTCGACTGCATAAAAACCAGACAGGAACCTTTCTGCACCCTGGAAGAAGGTCATCGTTCAACTTCATTTGCCCATCTGGCAAATATAGCCCTGGCAACACAGGAACGATTGCAATGGGATCAGGAAAAGGAACTTTTTACAAACAGTGAAACCGCAAACAGGCTGCTTCATTATGAATACCGTGAGCCCTGGAAACTCTGAAAAATAATATTCAATAAATATCACTTTATCTTACAGTTATGCCAGCTGAAAACCGCAGGAACTTCATAAAAAAGAGCGTTCTCGCCACAGGCGGAGCAATGATAGCCGGTCCGTTCGACATTTTGGTTTCAGGATGCACTGCTGCCTCGCCTGAAAACATTAGGATTAAAAGAGTGGCAACAAATTTTGAAAGAGAGCCTCTCATAAGACCTTTTGGATTTAAGGGTGGCTACATGACCGAAATATGGCAAAGCATTTCTTACCTTGAAAGCTACTCAGGCAGGCATTCTATAGGTTTGTGCTCACAAAGTGTTCTCTGGTCTGATGCACAGGTGTTTGCCGGGCATTCTGAAAGCGGGGGAAATGCATTGATGTATGCAATGACTGAAAGGGCCATGCAGATGATCAACGGGCAGACCTTCACAGATCCTGTTGCCCTGCTCGATTCGGTATATCCAGAGATATATGAATACGGCAAAAAGATCACTTCCAACCCCGGATTGAGGAAAACCTTTGCCCTGAACGCCCTGGTTGCAGTCGACAATGCTGTCTGGCTTCTTTATGCCCTGGAGAACAACATCAAAACTTTTGACGGGCTTGTTCCATCAAAGTACAGGCCCGCTTTATCGCACAGACATAAAAAGGTAGCAGGAATCCCCCTGATGGCATATACAATACCCGTTGAAGAGATCAGGTCTGCAACAGACGATGGATATTTCTTCATGAAAATAAAGATCGGCCAGCCCGGGACGCAGGAAGAAATGCTTCAGAAAGATATTGAAAGGCTGACCGAGATACACAATACCATAGGTGACGTGCGGACTGAGTATACAAAGAATGGCAGACTTCCTTACTATTTTGATGCCAACGGGAGATATGAAAAGAAAGAGAGCCTGCTTAAGCTGCTGGATCATGCAAGAAAGATAGGGGCTTTTGACCAGATAGCAATCATAGAAGAACCATTCCCTGAGGAAGCAGAGATTGATGTCAGCGATATTCCCGTAAGGCTTGCGTCGGATGAAAGCGCTCATACGGTCGAAGATGCAGTTGAAAGGATTGAGATGGGTTATAAGGCTATAGCGCTTAAGGCAATAGCCAAAACACTCAGTATGACAATGAAGATAGCTCAGGCAGCTCATGAGCGTAATGTCCCCTGTTTTTGCGCCGACCTGACTGTCAACCCTGTTCTGGTTGAATGGAATAAGAATGTAGCGGCACGACTGGCTTCCTTCCCCGGCATAGGCAATCTGGGGCTTGTGGAGAGCAATGGTCACCAGAACTACCTGAACTGGAACAGAATGCTGGGATATCATCCACGCAAAGATGCAGGCTGGGTTCAGGTAAAAAAGGGTGTCTACGAACTGAACGATGAATATTACAAGACCGGAGGAGGAATCTTTGATCCTATGCCTCATTATGAGGCGATGTTTGCTTCATAAAGTCATTCGGTAGTCATTCGGCTTCGCCGTCATTCAGTAGTCATTCGGCTTCGCCGTCATTCATCCGCCATCTGGCGGACGTCATTCATTGTTAAACAATAGAATGACAATTGAATGACTATCGAATGACCACTGAATGACTATCTAATGACTGTCGAAATCTTACCTGATATTCCAGGCTTCCGGCAAAATATTCTTGACTCATATCCATCTCTTTATTACCTTTATCATTAAACTGTTGTAGGATACTCCATTCCATAACAAATCCATATATGACACATGATGTTTTCATAAGCTATTCCAGCGTCGACAAAACCGCTGCTGAAAATGTCTGTTTAATCCTTGAGCAAAATGGTATAACCTGCTGGATAGCACCGCGGGATATTACTCCCGGACTTGATTTTGCAGAAGCCATCATCGATGGTATAAAATCTTCGAAACTGTTTTTGCTGGTTTATACATCCAGCTCGAACAATTCCAAACAGGTCATAAGGGAAGTGGACCGGGCGGTGCATTTCGGACTCCAGGTCATCAACCTGCGGCTCGAGGATGTACCGATGTCAAAACAACTTGATTATTACCTGAGCAGTGTTCACTGGCTCGATGCAAAGACACCTCCATTGGAAGATCACATTAATAAATTATCGGGAGTGGTAAAAATCCTTCTCAGGAAAG
>CAYXSM010000050.1:0-15413 GCA_964466705.1 uncultured Rikenellaceae bacterium | reverse complement strand
CTCTGTAAGATTCAGATATTATTAAGGTGAAACATTCATTACAGGATGTTTTACCTGGCTGATAAAGAAATCCTCCGGAAGGGAATTCCGGAGGATTTCTTTTACTGTCAGGTCCTTCAGGCTACTGATTCTTTTCAACTTTCAGATTAACCAGCTCAAGCCTGGTAGGTGTTGCACGAAGCACTTTGAATACATAATTTTTCACCCGTATAACATCATTGGTTCCTGGAATGCTTCCATTGAAGTAAAGTATCATCCCTGCAAGAGTTTCATAATCGTCTTCGTCAGGCAGGTTCAGATTGTATCTTTCGTTTAAAAAATCAATTTCAAGTCTGGCAGAAAACACATATTCATCAGGGCTGATGATTTTTTCGACAAGAGCATTGGTATCATGTTCATCCTCAATATCGCCGACAATTTCCTCGAGAATATCCTCAATTGTTACCATACCTGAAGTACCTCCAAATTCATCGACCACAAGAGCAACGCTTTTTTTCTCGTCAAAGAAGATTTTCAGCAGCTTGTTTGCTGCCATGGTTTCAGGTACAATTGCAAGTTTTCTTAAAGCTGATGTAATGTCAGGAGGATTTTTGTACAGATCCTTAAGCTCAAAGTAACCGGCAATATTGTCGATGGTTTTCTGGTAGATAAGTATCCGTGAATGACCTGTCTCAATGAATTTATCTTTTAGCAGCGAAAGAGGGCTGTCTGTTTCAACAGCAATTATTTCGGTGCGCGGCACCATGCAATCCCTTAATCTGACCTTTGAAAAATCAAGAGCATTTCTGAAAATTCTGATATTGCTGTCAATGGGTTCGGTTTTTACAAGATCCTCGGTAGTATAGCTTATGGAATGATCGAGGTCTGCCTTGCTGAAAACAATGTCCTCCTGCTTTCTCTTAATCCCGTATTTTGATCCGAAAAAGATCCTCAATGCAAGGTTTGAAGCGGCAATAGAAATCTTACACAGGGGATAGAACAGTAAATAAAAAATAAAAGTCGGGATGCTCAGTGCTTTAAGGAAAAAAACCGGATTGATGATAAACATTGTTTTGGGAAGAAACTCTGCCAGCAGGAGGATGATCGCCATGGAAATAACAGTACTTATGGCCAACACAAGCACATCTGATCCTGTAAGCTGTAAAAGGAAGGGGCTGAGGAGCCTTGAAAAAAAAAGCCCATATAAGACAAGGGCTATATTATTTCCGATCAGCATTGTAGCAATATATTGCCCGGGATTATCCGTAAAGATTTTTATTATGCCCGATCCGAATACTCCCTGCTTCCTGTCAAGTTCAATTCTCAGCTTGTTTGATGAGACGAAAGCTGTTTCCATACCTGAAAAGAAAGCCGACAGAATAATTGTCAAAAATATAATCAAGATCGCATCCATACCGCAAAATTACATTTTCCCCTCTGAGCGCAGATACTATTGTTCCTCACTTACATATATTGTGGCGCTTACATTCTTGATTTTCCTTCTCGTAAGACGGGGATCTGATTCAAAACCGAATCCCTGTACTATCTGGTCCTCATTTGTGATTTTTACAAATCTGTCAGTGTAAATGAGTTCCTTTTTCTGATCCCAGTAAAGAAGCTCGGTTTCAAGCCTGTCTCCGGTCTCGTTCACGGCAATCACACTGTCCTTGAGTTCCCATAGATTCTTGTTATCAGTATACCTTGCATATTTCGCCCTGACGGATCCTACGTGTTCCGTGTGGCCATCATGGAAGAATACCCGGATTCCCGACCTGAATACCGAGTATGGATCTTCAGTATTGGTGTAACTTTCCATTATCGGGGCTGATAAGACAAGCTGAAGTTTGCCGGAATCAGTATAAACAGTTTCAAAATCTTTGACTGTCAGTGAAGGCAACTTCAGAATGTCTATGACCGGGATTGTATCAGCCTTCTTCTGACAGGAAACAATTAAAATCACACTCAAAGGAATAATAATATTAAAAAAAGACAACCTCATAATATTAAGGCCTTTGATCTCCGGAAATGCGGTTCTTTTAAATTTATGGTATTCCTCATACCGGCTTACTGTTTAATCATACTTGCGTTGAATGAACCAGAAATCGTAAAGGTTCAGGCTTATTCCTACAGTAAAGTAATTTTCTGCATGCATTCCTTCAGATTTTGTATTACCTTTTCTGGTATAATCCAGGAATATATTTGTTCTTGACAAAGATCGCCTCATAGGTACGCCAAGCCCGGCACTAATACCAATTTCTTTGATTTTTTCTCCCTCGAAAAGGAGATAGCTGTTGCTGATGTGCCCTCCGAGACGGTATTCAAATCGCCTGGCGATGTTAAAATTGGAATATTTGTCCGGAATATATTCTGTTCCAATCAGTAAAGATCTCGTATCGGCAAGGTATCCCTCATAGCCGGGTATCCTGCCTTTTGACCAGTTTGCAGCAACGAAGTCAGCGCCGATCACGAACTTGTTTTTTTTGCCAAAGGCAAGTCCGGCCCTGTATATCAGTGGCATTTGGGTTTTTTCATTCCCGGAGGATGTAAATATGAGGGTATCGACGGTACTGTAGGCTGAGTAAAGGTATGAGAAATTCTCATATGTTGATCTGTATTTTTTCCCTGTAGTAACAGATAATCCTGCGTTAAAATAAAAATCTTCCCTGACCGGAGAAAAATACTGGATTCCAAAGTCAAAATTGATACCGCTGACCTGGAGCATTTCAGTACTGTTATTATGAAGAGCATTCTCGTAATCATTGAAAATAAATCTGTTGTCCCTGGTTATCTTTCCGAAAAGCACATTCATGTTCACGCCGGCAGACAGGTTCCTGTGAATATTTACCCCTGTACCTGCAAAAAAGGTTGTAAGACCTCCCTCGCCGGTATGAAATACCGAAAATTCTCCTGTTACAGGGTCATATCCTGGATCATTTTTAGTAACAATTGTTGACATCTGGTAATATCCGCTGCTGAAAGGTATTAACCCGGTAACCATTCCCAGTCCTTTTGCGATGGGAAATCCCAGAAGAATATGATCGAAATTTGTATCATCTGAGAAATATCTGGATTTGCCATCTGACAAAAAATTCATGCTGTAGTCGATGCCAAAATCAAATACGAATGAATTGGTGTCGATGCTGCTGTACGAGGCCGGATTGCTAATAAATACGGAGCTGTGATCACGGAGGGCCACTCCAACGCCTCCCATTCCCAGGCTTTTAAAAGAGCCTGCAGGTTCCATAATCCCAAGATTATATCTTGCAAATGGTGAATTGACAAGCTTTTGCCCGGGTGATGAAAATGTGAAGAATAAAAGAAAAATTGTTGTAAATATGAGTCTATTCCGCATTGTATTCCAAGATATAATTTAAGCCATCAATCACAATTTCAGGCATATAAGCGATTTGATGTCTGATCTGTCTTTTGAGGAATGCACCGTCGCCACCTGTAAGAATAATTTTTGGATCAGGATGCATTCTTTCAAATGTGCGAATATACTCATTTATTTCGTATAAAATTCCGTTAACAACTCCTGCAGCTATTGCATTCCGGGTATCCTTTCCGGGTGAGGAATGTTTCTCCGTTTCATCGACCAGCGGAAGCTTACCGGTATATTTGTGCAATGCCTTAAATCGCATTTGCAGCCCGGGAGATATATTGCCTCCCCTGTAGGTTTTCCCGGAAAGGTAATCATAGGTTATTGCACTTCCGGCATCAATAATCAGAACTTCCGAGCCGGGAAACATCTCAAATGCTCCCGCAACAGCGGCTATTCTGTCAGGGCCGAGCGTGGCAGGAGATTCATAATCAACATCGAAGGGTAATCTGGATTTCTCTGAGACTATATGGAAAAACGGGATATCAACAGTGAGCAGATCGAGGATGAAATCAGGTATCACCCTCACCGATGAAATAATTACTTTGTCAATATGGAAACCTGACATTTTCTTTTCAATGCTTCTGCAGCTTAGTTCCCTGGTCCGGAATAGTGTCTTTTTTTCCTTTCCGTCAAATACAGCAACCGTGGTTGTTGTATTACCAATGTCAAATACCAGATTCATAAACGGGTGAAAATATAAATTTAGTTAAATCCGTTGAGACAGGGCATAACAAAAATCATATACTTTTTGAAATTGTCTGATTTAAATTTTATTGAGATGTATTACAGCTCCCGGGCACAGATTATGTTATCTTCGACAGAAACTTTTGAAAAGATACCGGAAAGTATTTCAATGGCTGCCGTTACGCTTCTTACCTCTGTAATGGTAAGACTCAGCCTGCCTTTCAGCTGTTTAATCTTCATCCTGGCCGGCATCTTGTTTAAATGATTCATTAAGGATACAAAAACGGGGCTTCTGTAAAATCCTGAGTCAGGATCCGAAAGGAAATATGCGATCATAAGGTTGTTTTTCAGAACTACTTTTTCAATTCCAAGTTTGACGGCAATCCATTTGATCCTTACGATGCCAAGAAGGGCTGAGGCAGGAGGCGGCAAAGTCCCGAACCTGTCAGCAAGTCTTTTTTCAAAAGCCTTCAGTGCTTTTTCGTTTTCCGTTTCATTCAGCTCTTTATATAATCTTATCCTTTCGGAGATGTTTGAAACGTATTCGTCGGGGAACATTATTTCAAGGTCCGTGTCAATCTGAAAATCATTCGCATACTGCCTTTCTTTCATCTCGTCCTCCTGCAGGCCTGTAAATCCGGATTCTGGGCCGGCATTGTCCGGCATGGAGCTTCTTAGTTCTATCATGGCTTCGTTAAGTATTCTCTGATATGTTTCAAAACCGACATCGGCTATGAATCCACTCTGTTCTCCTCCGAGAAGGTTTCCAGATCCTCTTATGTCAAGATCCTGCATTGCGATATTAAAGCCGCTCCCAAGCTCAGAGAATTCTTCAACTGCCTTAAGTCTCCGGCGGGCGTCACGGGTGAGCGAAGAAAGGGGAGGGGTTAAAAGGTAGCAGAATGCCTTCCGGTTTGACCGGCCCACCCTTCCTCTCAGCTGGTGAAGCTCAGACAGTCCGAAATGATGAGCTTCGTTGATAAATATCGTGTTCGCATTGGGAATATCAAGCCCCGATTCAACAATGGTGGTTGCCAGCAGGACATCATAATCACCCTGTATAAAGTCGAACATTACATTCTCAATGTCCCTGCCCGGCATTTGTCCGTGTACTATTGCAGTCTTTATATTGGGACAAATGCTGCTTATCCTGGACTGAATCTCCGTGATGTTATCGACCCTGTTATGGATAAAAAACACCTGTCCGCTGCGCGCCACCTCATATTCTATGCCCTCCCTGATTATCTCCTCGTTAAAGCCGTGCAGTTCGGTTATTATTGGCATGCGGTTGGGTGGCGGAGTATTAATGATTGACAAATCGCGGGCGCCCATAAGTGAGAACTGAAGGGTACGTGGTATAGGGGTCGCCGTAAGTGTAAGACTGTCAACACTGGCCTTCATCTTTTTCAGTTTCTCTTTGACAGATACTCCGAAACGCTGTTCCTCGTCAATTATCAGCAGCCCCAGGTCTTTAAACCTGACATCTTTCCCGACGAGCTTATGTGTACCAATAATAATATCAATCTTTCCTTCAGAAAGGCCTTCAAGGATACGTTTCTGATCGGCCGTGCTTCTGTGACGGCTTAGGTAATCGACATTACATGGAAATCCTTCAAGACGGGAAGCAAAGGTACGATAATGCTGAAGCGCAAGAATGGTTGTCGGAACCAGAAGAGCGGTCTGTTTACTGTCAGCGGCAGATTTAAAAGAAGCTCTTACTGCAATTTCGGTTTTACCGAAACCTACATCACCACAAACAAGCCTGTCCATAGGGTGACCGGCTTCCATATCCTCTTTTACGGCCAGTGTGGCTGACAGCTGATCAGGAGTGTCTTCATAAATAAACGATGCTTCCAGCTCTCTTTGTAAATATGAGTCCGGGGAGAAAGAATAACCCTGAGATGCCAGTCGCCTGGCATAAAGCTCGATAAGATCTTTTGCAATATCCTTTACCTTTTTTTTGGTATTCTGCTTAAGTTTTTGCCAGGCACCCGATCCCAGCTTATATATTTTGGGCTCGGTGTTGTCTTTCCCTTTGTATTTTGAAATACGATGGAGCGAATGTATCCCGACATACAAAATATCATTGTCGCGATAGACAAGTTTTATTGCTTCCTGGATCTTCCCGTTGACCTCAATTTTTTCAAGCCCGCCAAATCTGCCAATCCCATGATCAATGTGGACAACATAATCACCCGGATTGAGTCCTGTTAATTCTTTAACAGATATGCTTTCCTTCCTGGTAAAATACCCCCTGATCCTGAACTTATGATACCTGTCAAATATCTGGTGATCGGTATAAACTGCGATTTTCAGGTCGTGGTCAGTGAAGCCTCCGTGCAGATTTAACAGCATCGTAATAAATTGTGCCCCGGGGCAGACCTCCGAGAATATATCCCTTAGTCTTTCAATCTGGGACTGGCTTTCGGAAACAATAAAGGTTTGGTATCCGTTTATCTTATTTGACTGGAGCTTTTCTGCGAGAAATTCGAAATTTTTGTTAAAAGCCGGCTGTGATTCGGTACGGAAAATGAATTGTACATTTGGATTTTCCAAGCTTTTCTTACCAAAGCCGATCATTTTGAACTTTTTACAATGATCAATGAGCAGGTCTCCTGATATCACCAAATTATTTTTGCAACTATTCGGGTCCTGTTCAGTGTGCATAATAACCTGCCTGTATATGTTGTTGATTCGTTCTTTTATGAATTGGGGATCTTCAATCCATATTAATGATGACGGTGGCAGAAAATCAGTGAAAGAATCGCTTACTTCTTCTAGATGTATATCCTGGATATTTGGTATAATGGAAATTTTCTCAAAGAGCTCAACCGAAAGCTGATCGTCAGTGTTAAATGAGCGGATAGTATCGACCTGCTCACCAAAAAAGTCAATGCGGAAAGGTATGTCCGATGAATAGGAAAAAACATCAGCAATACTGCCCCGGACAGAATATTGTCCGGGTTCATAAACAAAATCCGTTCTTTCGAAGTTATGTTCGTTCAGTACCTCTTCGAGAAATTCGAGTGATATCCTGTCTCCTTTGGCAATATTGAAAGTGCTGTTTTTCAGCTTATTCCTGCTTATTACCATTTCTATCACCGCTTCGGGATAAGTTATGATTATGCCCTTTTTTTTTCCTGTTGCCAGATGATTCAGTACTTCGGCCCTTAGTACTATATTTGCCGGCTCCGTTTGTTCATACTGCACGGATCGTTTATAGGTAGAGGGGTAAAAAAAAACAGAATCTTCTCCGGCAAGTGAATTAAGATCGTTATACAGATATGCTGCATCTTCTTTTTCAGGAGCAATAACTACATGGATGGCCTGGCTTTTCTGGAAGGCAGCTGCTATAACAAGGGCTTTGGCCGATCCTGATATCCCTGCCACACTTATTCTTTCAGCTGCTGATTCTGTTAAGGCTTTTGTCAGATCCGAGATAACCGGATGGTCCTCAAAAATGGCTGTTAATTCGTTTATTTTCATCTGCCGTGACATGGCAGCAAATTTAATATCAATTGCCGGAAATCATGTCAATTTTGAAAACTCATACAGAATATGGTTTCTTTATCTGGAGTTGACCGGACTTTAAGTGTACCGCCGTGAGCTCCCATAATCTGTTTCGAGATACTCAATCCTATCCCCGATCCGTTTTTCCTGGTAGTGAAAAAAGGTATGAAAATTTGCGGAAGGTTTTCTTTGCTTATGCCCGGTCCGTTATCCGAGACACAAATTTCAGGTTTGTGACCCGGTCCGTGTCCGGCAATGATATTAATACGGCAGTCACGGTTCTTCTCATTGGCTTCTATTGCGTTTTTGATAAGATTTATAAGAACAAGGGATATCAGATTCTCATCAGCAAAGATCTCGAGCTCAGGATTGGCAAGATGAAATGATATTTCAACGTTTTTATTGTTTACAAGTGCATTGCTAAGTATTTTTACCCTGGAGAAAAGTTCTGAAACCCTGAAAGTTTTCAATTCCGGTTTAGGGATACGGGTGAGTTTGCGGAACGATTCAACAAATGCCAAAAGGCCTTTTCCCTGCTCTTTAATAACATTCAGTCCCTGGAGTGTGGTGGCGATTGTCTTTTTCGTTACTTTTTCAGGATTGATCGACTTTCCGTCCCTGCAATAGATATTGGACAGGGATTCCGACAAAGAAGTAATAGGCGTGATAGAATTCATGATTTCATGGACCACTACTCTGATCAATCTCATCCATGACTCAACTTCTTTTTCGTCAAGTTCATGTTTAATATCCTGAATTGAAAGTATAATAAGCTGATTTTCACCTGTCCCGAAAGAAGTGGATTTCAGCAATAACTGTATCTCACCCTGTTTTGTATTGACGCCTACAAGACGTCGGTCCGGAACAGAAAGACTCTTTATTGAACGGTAAAGTCTTTCATCAAAACGTTCTATTTGCTGCAGATGGTTAAGTGCTTCTGTTGACAGCAACATTCTGGCTGAGGTATTCGCATGAAGAACAAATCCCCTGTTGTCATAGGTTATGATACCTGTTGCCAGATGTTCAAGAATTTTCCTGAAGTATTGCTCCTGCTGTGTATTTTTTATTTTTAGTTGCCGGATCTGTTGATTGATATTGTTCATGCTGCTGTATATCTCCCTGATAAACCTGTTTTTTCCTTCAACCGGGAAAAGAAGGCTCGAATCATCATTCCTTACTGAATCGAAGAAATATTTTATCTTCCTGTTGGTTGTGTTAATGTGACGCACAAGGCTTATTGCCAATGCCGCTACAGCAATAAGACATACGATCGGCAGTCTCAGTGATTGATCCCTGGTTATCAGATATCCGGCAAGTATGGATATTAAAATCATTACAGAAACCCTGAGTATAATATCAAGATACAGGCTTCTACTTATCATCTGTTAGTCTTTTAATTCTGTTGTAAAGCGTTTGTCTTGTAATTCCAAGCTGGCCGGCGGCTGCGGTAAAATTCCCGTTGTTTTGCTCAATAGCCTGTCTGATCATCAGCCTTTCCATCTCTTCGAGTGTTGTAAACGAGTCAGTGTTTTTCACTATAACTGCGTGTTTAAGGTACAGGTCTTCAGGCTTTAAAATTGACGTTTCGCTCAGTATTACTGCTTTTTCAATCGTGTGCTGAAGTTCACGAATATTACCCGGCCACGAATAGCTCATCAGCTTGTCCTGCGCCTGGTGGTTTATCTTAAGGCCGGGTTTGTTGTATTTGAACGAATACTTCTTGAGAAAAAACCCGGCCAGATCAATAATGTCATTTCCGCGCTCCCGTAAAGGAGGTAATTCTATATGAATGGTATTGATCCTGTAAAGCAGGTCTTCGCGGAACAGCCCCGCCCGGACCATCTCCTCAATGTCCCTGTTTGTGGCGCATATCAGGCGTATATCAACAGTAATGATCTGATTTGAGCCTATCCTGGTAATCTGTCTGTTCTCGATTGCAGACAGGAGCTTTGCCTGCAGGTTAAGGGGAATATTCCCTATTTCATCGAGGAACAATGTCCCTTTATCGGCTGTT
Source organism: uncultured Rikenellaceae bacterium (assembly GCA_964466705.1). Taxonomy (GTDB): domain Bacteria; phylum Bacteroidota; class Bacteroidia; order Bacteroidales; family VadinHA17; genus LD21. Next base: position 5,844 of record CAYXSM010000050.1, on the reverse strand, counting down.
TCAAATTTACCCTGCCGGCTTTCACGGGCATCTGTAAATGCTCCTTTGATATGCCCGAAAAGCTCGCTCTCGAAAAGTGTTTCAGTCAGGGCCCCGAGATCAATACTTACCATCACTTCCTTTGATCTTTGCGAGAGGCGGTGGATCTCCTGGGCTATCAGCTCCTTGCCTGTGCCGTTTTCACCTGTAATAAGAACATTTGCATCGGTGTCTGCCACCTTCCTGGCCAGATTGAGTACTTTCATCAGCTTCTGTGATGTCCCTATGATGTTTCTCTGTTCCCGGTTAATCTCTTTCTTAAGCACCGACTCTCTCTCCCTGAGCTGAAGTACTTCTTTTTTTGAAAAGTTAAGCTGGATGGCCAGCTTCAGCGTGGCAATAATTTTGTCATTGTCCCATGGTTTCAGGATAAAATCAGATGCACCGGCCTTCAGAGCTTTGACAGCCAGATCAATGTCACCAAACGCTGTTATCATCACAACTGATATTTCTGGACGCATCTCCTTAATTCTTCTGAGCCAGTATATACCTTCATTGCCGGTATTGGCGCCAGACTGAAAATTCATGTCAAGAACAACCAGATTGTATTCCTTTTTTTGTAATTCAGCTGGTATAAGGTTTGGATTCGTTATTGTGGTGACACTCTGAAATTCAGGTGTCAGAAGAATTTCAAGACTACTAAGAATGCTTTTGTTGTCATCAATGATCAGGATATTTCCTTTAGGATTCTGCATATGGCTCGTTAATCAGTTCAGGTTACATATTCTATTACCGTCTTATGATCCGTTAAAGTGGCGTTGTGAATTCATTATTGCGGAGTTACTGTGATCTGGATTAACCTACGCAAATCACGGTGTTGAACAAAATTACCTTACATAAAATTGAAAGTCAAGAATCTGTAAAAAATATTTACAGGCAGGAGTAAAAAATATTTACAGAATCTGATAAATGTAAAAATGTAAAAGTTTGCATGTCAGCTAAATACAATTACGGCATAATTGTGGTAAACTTAATATTACAGGAAATTATTGTGTAAAATGCTTTTCAAACAGGAACATCAGTAAAAACAAATCCGTCAAAATGAAAAACCTTCTGTTGATATTCAGGAAACTTGGTAAAAACAAACCGGCAATTTCACTTGGAATTACAGGAATGGTGGTTGGAATGATGTGTGTGGTTTATATTTTTCTTCTTGTCAGTGAAGAGATCAGATATGACCGCTTTCATGAGAACCTGAATCGCATTTTTGTCGTTCACGCATATCTTGAGGGAGGGACAAGCAAGAAAAGTTTCAGAGGTTGTCCTCCGGCAGTTGCTACTGCCTTAAATGATGAGTATCCGGAGGTTAAAAACACTTGTCGTTATATTCCCCCGTATTATCAATATCTTGTTGTAACGGGCGAAAAAAGGTTCCTGGAGCGGACTGCATTTGCCGACTTTGAATTGTTTGATATTTTCTCATTCCCCTTCGTTTATGGTGACAAAGGAGATGATAAATCGAAGGATCGCGTTGTCTTCACCGAAACAGCTGCCCGAAGATACTTTGGTAATGTCAACCCTGTCGGGAAGATCGTAAGAATGGATAACCGCATAGACATGACTATAACTGGTGTGATTAAAGATATCCCGGAGAATTCTTCGATCACTTTTGATGCAATTATACCCCTGGAAAACATTGGATTCTATTATTCAAGGTCTGATTATCTAACCAGCTGGTATAACAACTCCTTCTTGACATATGGATTGCTGACACATCCGGAAGGCTTTGAGAAGGTAGCATCGGCCATTACCCGCCGCATCCAGGAAGAAATTCCTGAATCGACAAATTACCTGAGGGCCTACAAATTTAAAAATGGTTACCTGTACGAGCAGAACCATATCAGGAATGTTCGGATCTATAGCCTGATTGCTTTTCTTGTGCTGTTGGCGGCGACCCTGAATTTTGTTAACCTTAATACAGCCCGGTCGTCGAATCAGATAAAAGAAACCGGATTGCGAAAAACATTCGGAGCTTCACGGATAAACATTGCGCGTCTGATTTACACTGACATGGCAATGATTTGTCTTCTGGTCTTTGGACTCGCAATTGCTATGGTCTATATCGGCCTGCCTTTAATTAACCGGCTGACCGGGAAGGAGATAGATTTTTCAAGCCTGTTCTCTTTAATTCCCATGGTTGCTTTATTGGTTATATATCTGCTGACGGTCCTTCTGGCGGGCAGTTATCCTGCATTTTTCCTTTCATCGTTCTCACCGGGGCAAATACTCAGCTCAAATTTTCAGACTGTCAGAAACAGGGGCATTTTCAGGAATATAATGGTAATTGTAATGTTTGTCATTTCAATCATATTACTTACATCTACTCTGGTTATTTCGAAGCAGACGGACTATCTCCGGAGAATGGACCTGGGCTTTGAAGCAGATCAGTTGATTTCTGTAAGTCTGAAGGGAAAACTGAGAGAACAGGTCGGGGTGCTTAAACAGGAGATTGGCCGTTCGCCGGATGTGATTTCGTCCTGCTGCGTTGCTCATCTTCCTGTAATGATCGGGAACAATGGAGAAGGGTGGGCATGGGAAGGAAAGGATCCCAATTTCAAACCATTGGTAACAGTATGGCTAGCAGATGAAGATCTGTTAAAAACATTAAAGGCAGAAATGGCTGAAGGTGATTTTATAAGCAGGAATTCAGACGGTATCGTTATCAACAAAACATTTGCAAACATTATCGGGTGGGATAGTTTTGAAGGCAGGACTGTTACAGCATATGGTTCACAGTACCGGATTTCAGGTGTTGTAAGGGACATTCACTTTAATACTTTGTCATCTGAAGTAATGCCGATGGTGATAGGAATGGTTGACAATGGTTCTTCAAATTTTCTGCTTGTTAAAGTAAATTCGGGAAACATTGGTAATACAATTGACTTTGTAAAGAAAACCTGCCAGAATATTGAGCCGTCATTTCCTTTTGAGCATTCTTTTTTGGATAATATGTACAGTCAGATGCTGGAATCGGAAGTCAACCTGAAGAAACTTGTTAGTATCTTTTCGGTTTTTGCAATTCTCGTTCTCTGTCTGGGCTTGCTGGGAATGGTTCTCTTTCTTATAGAGCAGAAGACCAAGGAAATCGGGATAAGAAAATGCCTGGGTGAAAATGATATTTCGATCATAGGGAAGTTTATTAAACCTTTCCTCATTTACGGCATAAGTGCCGGTTTAATTGCGATCCCAATTACCTGGTATGTAATGGATAGATGGCTTCAGAGCTACGCTTACCGGATTCAACTGAATTTGAGGGAATTCATATTTTCTGGAATATTGATTATCGGAATAGCATTGATTACGGTTTTCTGGCAGGCCTGGCGCGCAGCCTGTAAAAATCCTGTTGAGGCACTCCGGTATGAGTAGCGGGAAATACTGAAGCACCAACCCCCTGTGAACTGCAAACAACATTTCACAGTTTTACCTCTGGATCAGACGGTCAAATAAAAGTCTCTGACCGCGATGCTCTTCATTAATCAGTCCATTGTCATATACCAGGGTCCCATTGACAAATGTCTTGATTACTCTTGCCCTCAGAACAGTTCCCTCAAGGGGTGACCAGCCGCACTTATACACGATGTTTTCTTTTGAGACGGTCCATGGGTCATCCGGATCGACAAGGCACAGGTCGGCTTTATAGCCTTCCCTGATGAAACCGCGGTTTCTCACATTGAAGATTATTGCCGGATTGTGGCACATTTTTTCAATTATTTTTTCCACCGGAAGTATTTTTTTGTGATATAGCTCAAACATTATTGGCAGGGAATGCTGAACCATGGGTCCCCCTGAGGGAGCCCTGAAATAACCGGCTGTTTTTTCCCCGGCGGTATGCGGAGCGTGATCGGTGGCTATGACATCAATAATATCATTCCTCAGGCTGTCGGTAAGTGCGTCTTTATCGAATCTTGTTTTTATTGCAGGGTTCCATTTGATAAATGTGCCAAGTCCGGAGTAGTAAGATTCATCGAACCAGAGATGATGAACACATACTTCGGCAGTAATTCTTTTCTGGCCGACAGGCAGATCATTGTTGAAGAGCTTCATTTCGTCGGCTGTTGAAAGATGAAGAATATGGAGGCGGGTATTGAATTCCCGTGCAAGCTCCACAGCCCGGGCAGAAGCAATGTAGCAAGCATCACGGCTGCGTATCAGCGGATGCTTGTCTGCAGGGATATTCTCACCGTATTGATCGCTGTATATTCTTGTGTTTTTTCTGATTGTCTCTTCATCCTCACAATGTGCGGCAACAGGAATGTGGGCTTTTCTGAAAAGTTCCATGAGGGATCTTCTGTCATCCAGAAGTATGTTGCCGGTTGATGAGCCCATGAACAGCTTTACGCCGCACACTTTTTCCGGGTCTGCCTGCATGATTTCCCCGAGATTCTCATTTGTTGCACCTATGTAGAACGAATAATTTATTAGAGATCTTTCTGAGGCCAGAAGGTATTTGTCGTTAAGGGTATTAATTGACACAGCCGGCGGGATAGTATTGGGCATATCCATGAATGATGTAATGCCACCGGCTGCAGCTGCCTTAGATTCAATGAAGATATCTGCTTTATGTGTAAGCCCTGGTTCCCTGAAGTGCACGTGATCGTCAATCACTCCCGGGATCAGCATTAATCCTGCAGCATCAATTATCCGGGCAGTACCCTCTTTTTGTATCTGGCCGGGAAGAGCTATTGCAGAGATATGTTCATCTTTGATCAGGAGGTCTCCTTTGAACGATTTACCCTCGTTAATAATGGTGGCATTATGAATTAATGTATCCGGCATCTTTAAAATTATGCCAATATTTTTTCAGGCTTTTATATTATTCTTTCTGTATTTGATGAACAGGCTTCTTAGTTTCATTCCAAGGACTCCCCAAAGGGCTTCGTTGAAAATTCCTCCCGACATTTTTGAAGTTCCCAGCCTTCTGTCAGTGAATATTATCGGGACCTCAGTTATCCTGTAACCAAGTTTCCATGCAGTGAACTTCATCTCAATCTGGAATCCGTACCCGAGGGATTTAATGTGACCGGGTCTTATGTTTTCAAGCACTTCTTTTTTATAACACACAAAACCTGCAGTAGTGTCTTTTATTTTCATGCCGGTTACGATCCTTACATATACTGATGCAAAGTATGACAGCAGGACCCTGCTCAGGGGCCAGTTCACGACATTTACGCCGCTGATGTACCTGGATCCTATGGCTAGATCAGCTTCGCCGTTGGTACAGACTTCATATAGTCTTACCAGATCGAAAGGATTATGGGAAAAATCGGCATCCATTTCAAACACATATGAGTAGCCTTTGTCAATGGCCCACTGGAAGCCGGTGACATATGCTGTTCCAAGGCCAAGCTTTCCCGATCGTTCTATAATATGCAGGTTTGGATAGAGAGGCTGCATGCTTTTCACGATCTGGGCGGTACCGTCGGGAGAGCTGTCATCTACAATAAGTATATCAAATGGTACCGATAGTGAGGATATCGCTTTGATAAGGTCGCTTATATTTTCTTTTTCCTTATAGGTGGGTATGACAACGATATTTGACATGAATGTGAAATAAATGCGAAAGTACTCTTTTTCAGGTGGCAAGTTAGCATTAAAGGTGTTTATTTGACAGGGGAATAAAATTTTTTATATTTTTTTTGCTGATAATTTACGAAGCATTATCTTTGACGTCCCAAAACCAAGGGAAAAATGTCTGCTTCCGTGAAACAGGAAAAGCAGGCAGAGAAACAGATGCCGGACTCATATCCGGAGAAGTTCTTTGAAACAATGAAGTAGCAACCAGGCGAGAGCGAACGTTCTCGCTAA
>CAYXSM010000049.1:0-15489 GCA_964466705.1 uncultured Rikenellaceae bacterium | reverse complement strand
ATCATGCCAGCCCTCAGGGCTGATCTGACGCTCTTTCCCGGGAAACCCTGCATTATCAATAACCTTAACCTCAATAATATGGAGTATGTCATCGGTTTCGATATTTCCACAATTCGGGCATTCACTTTCGGCAGCATTTGCCTGTGAGGTTTCTGTCTTGAAATAAACCAGTGCTTCAACAGGATCTCCGTCATAGATCATATAACCACCTTTGTCAAGGATCCATAACCTGTCGAACATTTTCAGGATGGCTGAGGATGGCTGATGTATTATCGTGAAAATGAGCTTCCCTGTGAGAGCCTGGTATTTCAGAAGTGTCATCACCTTCTCCGAGTCAAAGGAGGACAGACCGGAAGTCGGTTCATCGACAAACAGAACAGCGGGTTCGCGCATGAGTTCAAGTCCGATATTGAGTCTTTTTCTCTGCCCGCCGCTGACCTGCTTGTTCAGAATATCGCCGACCTGAAGGTCTTTAATGTCATAGAGATCAAGCTCCTGCAGAACTCTGTCAACTGTGGCGCCAAGCTGTGCTTCATCATAGTCGCCGAAACAGAGACGCGCATTGAAATAGAGATTCTGGTAAACGGTAAGCTCTTCTATCAGCATGTCATCCTGCGGCACAAACCCGATAAGTCCCTTGAGCTTCTCAGAATCTTTGTGAATTTCATACCCGTTGATATAGATTTTCCCATCCTGTGGTACGATTTTGCCATTCAGCAGGTTAAGCATTGTTGACTTACCAACTCCGCTTCCTCCCATCAGGCCAATGAGATTTCCGGATTCAATCCTGAAATTCATTTTCTTAACCCCGCTTGTGGAATTCTTGAACAGGAACTCTATATCCCGCCCTTCAAATACAATTTTTTCAGAAAATTTCCGTGAGGCAAATTTCTTGTATATTCTTGAAAAGTAGATGGGGTCTATTCCCGGGCCCTTTATATTCACTCCCCTTTCAAGCAGATATGGCCTGCATGCTATGATGTCCCGGCCTTTAAAATAGAGTTCAAGCGGCCCGTCATATGTAAATACAAGAGATCCTGTACTTTCAATAAACAGAACGAAAAGATATCCCCTGAAGCCTTTTACTCTTATATGACGCCAGTTTTCATAATTCCGGTATGTTCCGCTGGCCCATTGTTGAGGGTCATCATTCTCGATTATAAGCAGACAGTCGGATGACACATCGTCATATGACCGGCCGATCATGAAAGCAAAGGCATTGTCGTATTCTTTCTTTGAGATGTTGAATGTCCTTGCCACAATGTCGAGTATCGTCCGCTCCTGCTCCGACATTGTCCTGTCCTCAAAAGTGAACTCCAGCAATTGCAGGAAAACAATCATACGCTCCTCAAGAAAGAGGCCTTTTTTGATCTGACGGCATATGTTGGTAATCTGAAAAGTGATAAGTGAATCCTCATCAGAAAGCTCGGTTTTGTCGACTGACTTAAGTTCGTTTGAATAGAACTCGAGGTTATTCCCGAAAAGAGCATAGTACTCTTCCTCAAGCTCCCTGTTTAAGTATCTCCTCAGATAGCTTCGAAGGATCTTTTTACCTCTTGACGTTATTCCACCGGGGTTAATCGTTGAAATAATGGCAAAAATATGGATTAAAGCCAGTAAAACTGATTCCCTCATAACAACATCCGATAAAAACAGATGACCGCAAACAAGTTCATTTGCGGTCATCTATCCATGAAAAAGTCACATAACAATTTGGCTTCTAACGCCTTCAATTGCTTTTGTTATTGCAATAATGTCCTCTGTGGTCAGGCTGGTCCCGAGCTTCTCGTAAACCTTCTTCATGGGTTCAAGCTTGGTAACAAAGTCATTAATATTCGGGTCAGTCAGGTAGGGTTTGGTAATATCGAGGTATAGCTCAAATGAGCTTTTTTGCTCCAGAAGAACCTTCGCAATTCCGGCAACCTGGTAAGCTGCTTCGGACACATGAGTCGTCAGATACATGCCTTCCACCCAGGCGCCACCAACAACCAGAAGAGCAAGGGTTTGCTGATCGTTCTCACTAAGATATGCATATGTGCTGTTAAAGGCATCTGTCAGTATGGTAACAAGCTCATCCCTGTTGTCAAAATTATCCCTGATTTTTTCATACAATGATTCATCATATATTTTCGACATATTGAGCTCGTTGGCAAGTATCCTGATCGCATCAAGGTAATTGATTACTTCCTGCTGAACATTATAAAGCGTTGCATAACTGAGATCTGCACCATATACACCCAGATTTATGGCCCTGCTGTAACTGGAAAAATATCTTTTTGCATTTTCAACCGGATTGGATATACCGATGATATAGCCGACTTCCAGATCCGTGAGCATCTTTATGACGTCAGCCGATGTTGGCAGGGGATATACGTTTTTTTCTATTTCGCTTTCCAGCGTTTTAACCTGCTCCATCTCAACTTTTTTCATTTCCTTTCTTTCGGATTTGCCCCTGCAGGAACTGGTAACAGAGTAACTTATGATCAGCAATGGAAGGAAAATAATTGCAACTGCCTTTTTCATAGTGAGTTAGTTTAAATTAATATCAGTTCTAAATGACCATAAAAATAATAAATATTATTTAATTAGCTGTTTTGTAGTTGTCTATTTTAAATTACTGCCCCATTTTCACATCTGATAAGCATCTGGCATATGAATTAACTGAACCATTTACCTGGTTCATCTTGCTTTAAGATAAAAAACGATCTCATATTTTGATTATCTTTACGCCCCTGAAATAAAGTATTGCCGATGGCCTGGAATTTTGACGAGGTTGTTCAGAGAAATGGAACAAACTGTGTAAAATATGACCTCAGACACGAGGTTTTCGGAGATAAGGATGTAATTCCTATGTGGGTCGCAGACATGGATTTCAGAGTACCTGACTTTATCATCAGAGCCATGGGGAAACGACTTGAGCATGAGATAATGGGATACTCTTTTCGTCCGGCTGAATATTTAAGCTCCATCGGTAACTGGTTTTCCGATATGCACGGGTGGAATATTGACAAAGAATGGATCTGTTTCTGCCCCGGGATTGTTCCGGCATTGAATATCTCGACTCTCGCATTCACCCGCCCTGGCGACTCCATCATAGTTCAGCCCCCCGTATATCCTCCTTTCTTTTCGGCTGTTGAAAGCCATGGCCGCAATCTTGTCCTGAATCCCCTTGTCGAGAAAGATGGCAGGTGGACCATGGATCTGGAATCGCTGTCTGCTTCCCTGACCGGAAATACAAAAATGATAATCATTTCCAGTCCTCATAACCCTGTGGGCAGGGTCTGGAATTACAATGAACTTAAAAGACTTGCAGAGATCTGCCTTAAAAACAACATACTTATTCTCTCCGATGAAATCCATTGTGATCTGGTGCTGCCCGGGTACACTCATCTGAATATCGCGGCCATATCTGATGAGGTAGCTGATATTACAGTAACGTGCATTGCTCCGAGCAAAACATTTAACCTTGCAGGACTGTCAACCTCAAGTGTGATAATTTCAAATCCGGTTCTGAGAAAATATTTCAACAAAATGATTGAACGCCTTCATATTGGCGACGGGAACGTCTTTGGGACAGTTGCCTCAATAGCTGCATATTCCGAAGGCAGGGAATGGCTTCATGCACTGCTCGGCTATATAAATCAAAATGTGCTATTCGTCGAAAACTTCTGCAGAAAATATATTCCGGAAATAGTTCCGGTTCGTCCTGAAGCAACATATATGATCTGGCTCGATTGCCGGAAACTTGGTATGAACGGCAAAATGCTCAGCGAGTTCTTTATCAGCAAGGCAGGGGTAGGTCTGAATGAAGGTTCAACTTTTGGTGCCGGCGGTGAAGGTTTTATGAGGATGAATCTGGCCACTCCCCTCAGCAGGCTTGAAGAAGCCATGGAAAGGATAGTACAGGCAATATCGCTGATAAGGTAAAAGTGAAACATGAGTAAGATGAAAAAATACATAAGATCAAGGCTTGTTCTTGAGGACGGTACTGTGTTTAACGGAAGGTCTTTTGGTTCTGTTTCTCCTGCAGCAGGAGAAGTTGTTTTCAACACTGCCATGACCGGTTACCCGGAGAGCCTCACTGATCCTTCATACCGCGGTCAGATACTATGTCTGACCTACCCTCTGGTTGGCAATTATGGAGCTCCGGTCAGAACAGAAGAGAACAATCTGTTCCGCTTTTATGAATCTTCCTCAGTGCATATATCAGGATTGATCGTATCCGACTACTCAAATGAATACAGCCACTGGAATGCCCAGGAGAGCCTTGGTGAATGGCTTGGCAGGAATAATGTTCCCGGTTTATCAGAAATAGATACCCGGGCTCTGACAAAAAAGATCAGGGAAAAGGGAACAATGCTTGGGAAAATAGAACCTGAAGGCACAGAAATTGATTTTTTCAATCCCGACACAGCTAATCTCGTTGCTGAAGTAAGCACACGCGAAAAGAAAATCTACGGATCGGGTTTGTATAAAATATTACTTGTTGACTGTGGTGTCAAATACAATATTATAAGAAACCTTCTTGGCCGAAATACGACAATTATCAGGGTTCCATGGAACTATGACTACCAGCGGGAGGAGTACGACGGATTATTTATCTCAAACGGTCCGGGCGATCCCAAAATGTGTTGTGAAACTATCAAAAACATAAAAAAATCCCTGTCTGAAAATACCCCGATATTTGGGATATGCCTCGGGAACCAGCTTATGGCTCTTGCTTCAGGGGCTGATACGTACAAGCTTAAATACGGGCACCGGAGCCATAATCAGCCGGTTATTCTTGCCGGAACCGATAAGTCATATATTACATCCCAGAATCACGGCTTCGCAGTTGATAATAATACCTTGTCAGACGGGTGGGAGCCATTGTTCATCAACCTGAATGATAATACAAATGAAGGGATGAGGCACAAGTCAAAACCTTTTTTTTCAAGTCAGTTTCATCCTGAGGCATCCGGGGGTCCGACCGATACAGATTATCTTTTCGATGTTTTCATCGAGAACATTATAAAATCCCGGAGCTAAAACCAGCCTTCCTTCCGGATATTACCACCGCCTGACCTTACCTGCTCCTGAGGAGAATATCGCGTTCAGATATGTTTCATCATCTTCTCTGCCAATTCAGCTGCCGTGATGCTGTTGAAACACTTCATCCTTTCGTCAAAAATCTTTCCGATCTCTGCGTTGCACAGGTTGCCGATGCTACCTTCATGGGTGTAATCTGCCAGTGTTGTCTTGGAGAAGGAACCCGATTTTATCATCCCCGAAACAGCCTTATAAGCATCCCTGAAAGGTATTCCGTTCTTAACAAGACGGTTAACCTCTTCAGTACTGAATATATTGTTATATAATGGATTGGTTGTTATGTTTTTCTTAACCCTGATATGGTTAAGCATTACCAAGAGGATCTCCATACATTTTTCAAGTACCATGAAACCGTCAAAAACAATCTGCTTAAGAAGCTGAAGATCACGGTTGTACCCCGAAGGAAGATTGGAAACCAGCATCGATATCTGCTGGGGAAGTGTCTGGGCAAGGTTGGTCTTCCCCCTGATAAGTTCGAAGACATCAGGATTCCGCTTCTGGGGCATAATGCTTGAACCCGTAATATATTCATCAGGGAAGTCCACAAACCGGCATTCTGCACTCATAAAGAGGCATATATCCATTGAAAAGCGTGACAGTGTCTGGGCAATCGAGGCCAGGGCAGAAGCTATCGCCAGTTCAGTTTTGCCTCTGCTTAAGCCGGCATAGGCTGAATTGTACAACAAATCATCAAACTCAAGCAGCTCAGTGGTCAGGTGCCTGTTTAGCGGGAGTGTGGTCCCATATCCTGCGGCAGTGCCCAGCGGATTTCTGTTATTCATAATTCGTGCTCCAGAAAGAATCAGTATGTCATCGGCCAGGCATTCTGCATACGATCCGAACCACAGTCCGAAAGACGATACCATCGCTGGCTGCATGTGGGTGTATCCAGGCAACAGAGTCTCTTTATGCTTCTCGCTCAATGCCTGAAGTTTTTCAAACAATCTCCTGACAATAAAAGCCAGACTGTCAATCCTTTCACGGTTGTAAAGTCTTATATCGACCAGTACCTGGTCGTTTCTCGATCTGCCTGTATGTATCTTCTTTCCTGCAGGGCCCAGTATTGACGTCATCTCCTTCTCCAGCTGTGAATGGACATCCTCAATCTCTTCCTCAATGACAAAATCTCCTTCCCTCTCCCTGTTAAGCAGCGAATTAAGTGCATTAAGCAGCTCTTTCTTTTCTTCATCCGATATCAAACCTGACTCCTGAAGCATCAAAACATGAGCCATAGAAGCCACTATATCCCATTTTGCCAGTGAGAGGTCTGTTTCCCTGTCCGCACCCGAAGTAAATTCAATTACTGAAGGCTCGGGCTCAACGCCTTTTTCCCAGAGTTTCATATATTGATCATATTTAAATTATTGCAGTATACTCCTTCATTTAACCAGGGTGTCACTGATTCTTCTTCCTGCTGGCTTCAACGATCGCCCTGTGAGCCATCAGGCGGATGGCATTTATCCTTATAAATCCCCGGCTGTCTGTCTGGTCAAAACCGCCTTCAATATCCATGCTCGAGAGCTCCTTGTCATATAATGAGGATGGGGATTCGCGGCCTTCAATTATTACATTGCCCTTGTATAGGCATAAATGGACACTACCGTCAATAAGCTCCTGGCTTTTCTCAATTGCAGCCATAAGGAAATCCATCTCGGGGCTGAACCAGAATCCATTATAAATAAGTTCCGAAAATTTAGGGGTAAGCATGTTTCTGAGCCTCATCACTTCCCTGTCCATTGCTATTCCTTCGATATCGCGATGAGCCATATGAAGAACGGTTGCGGCAGGAGTCTCATATACGCCTCTCGATTTGATCCCGACAAACCTGTTCTCGACCATATCGAGCAATCCTATTCCATTCCTGCCTGCAATATCATTCAGGTATGTGTACATCTCATAAGAATCCTCCCTGACGGTACCATCATCCTTATTTACAATTTTAACAGGCCTTCCGTTACGGAAATGAATTACTAAGCGGGTTTCGGCATCAGGTGCATCCTGAGGCATGACCATTTTTTCAAGCATACTTTTCTGCATCGAATACATAGGATCCTCAAGAATACCGGCCTCATGACTGATATGCATGAGGTTATCATCCTCGCTGTATGGTTTGTTTATACTTGCCTTAACGGGTATCTTTTTCTCCGATGCATACTTAAGAAGATCGGTCCTGCCTTTGAAGGTGGCCAGGAATTCTTTATCCTTCCACGGAGAAATGACCTTTATATCAGGTTTAAGCGCATAATAGCACAGTTCAAACCTTACCTGGTCATTTCCTTTTCCCGTTGCCCCGTGGGCAACTGCATTTGCACCCTCGTTCACTGCCACCTCAATTTGCTTCATGGCGATCAGCGGACGGGCCAGCGCCGTTCCCAGCAAATACCTGTCTTCATATATCGCATTACCCATTATCGCTTTAATAACGTAATTATCAATAAATTCCTTTTTGAGATCAGATATAATGACCTTGCCGGCCCCGAGAAGCAAAGCCTTGTTCCTGCATTCCTCAAAATTCTCTGCCTGCCCCACGTCAGCAACAAATGCAATTACGTCATAGTTCTTTTCAATCAGCCATTTAAGGATAACCGAAGTGTCCAACCCTCCGCTATACGCCAGTACTACCTTTTCTTTCATAATTATTCGTTTAGTAAATTATTGATTAGATTAATATTTATGCCTGTGCCACTTTTGACTTTTACTTCTTTACCTGATTGTGCAATCCGGGAAAGATCATCTCAAGACAGTTATGTGCCTGCCTTAAAGTTGTTCCGTCACGTGGAATAATGAGTATTGTGTCGTCGCCCGCCAGGGTACCGGCGATCTCATAACGGCCCGCGGCATCAATATGATAAGCCGTTGAATTAGCGCTCCCGGGAATAGTTTTAATAATAATTAACCCTCTTGCCTCAATCATTTCACGGATCACGGGAAGGACATTCAGCTTGAGTTCGGGATCAGCCCTGTTCTCAGAAGTATCGGGCAAAGCATAACGGTACCCTCCCGAACTGTCAGGAATTCTTCCGGCTCCTAGCTGTCTTAAGCTGCGTGACAAGGTAGCCTGAGTGCAGATTATACCTTTCCCTTTCAGCTTTTTTATCAGCATCGCCTGAGAAGATATGTTTTCCTCAGTGATTATCTTCTCAATCGCCAGAAGCCTTTTAGCTTTCTGCATATTTATTCATTTTTGTTGCAAATATATGCATTTTTATTAATTTCCTCACTCTTCTGAAAATTTATTTATTTTTGGTGGTTAAATTTCGTTCATGAAAGACAATATCAGCAAAGTGCTCATCCTGGGGTCTGGTGCTCTTAAGATCGGAGAGGCAGGTGAGTTCGACTATTCCGGTTCCCAGGCATTAAAAGCCTTAAAGGAAGAAGGGATATGTACGGTACTTTTAAATCCGAATATTGCCACGGTCCAGACTTCCAGGGAGCTGGCTGACAAAATATATTTCCTGCCGGTAAATCCATATTTCGTGGAGAAAGTTATCGAGAAGGAGAAACCTGATGGTATTTTTCTTTCGTTTGGCGGGCAGACTGCCTTAAACTGCGGTACCCAACTATACAGGTCCGGGGTTTTTGAAAAGCACAATGTCAAAGTACTCGGAACTCCTGTTGATGCCATAATTGACACTGAGGACCGTGAACTTTTTGTCAGGAGGCTTGACGAAATTGATATCAAAACTCCCAGAAGCTTCGCCGTGTCGGATGTCGCAGAGGCACTCTCGGCATCAGACAAGCTTGGATTTCCGATTATAATAAGGGCTGCATATACTCTGGGAGGACAGGGGAGCGGATTCGCCTCAGACGCAGCTGAACTCAGCAATCTCGCCTCAAAAGCACTCTCCTATTCCGACCAGATACTTGTCGAGGAATCGTTAAAGGGATGGAAGGAAGTTGAATATGAAGTAGTAAGAGATAAGTACGATAATTGCATCACGGTATGCAACATGGAGAATTTCGACCCGCTTGGCATTCACACGGGTGAAAGTATAGTTGTCGCTCCTTCCCAGACACTTACGAACAGTGAGTATCATAAGCTGAGAGAACTTTCAATAAAAATTGTAAGGCATATCGGAATAATTGGTGAATGCAATGTCCAGTACGCCCTCTCTCCCGAATCGGAAGAATACAGGGTAATAGAGGTAAATGCCCGTCTGTCAAGATCGAGTGCACTGGCATCAAAAGCAACAGGTTATCCGCTTGCCTTTATTGCTGCCAAACTCGGTATCGGATATGGCCTTCATGAACTTAAAAATTCGGTGACCAGAAATACTACTGCCTTCTTTGAGCCCGCTCTCGATTATATCGTCTGTAAAATACCACGCTGGGACCTTAATAAATTTGAAGGTGTTTCGCATCATATAGGCAGCAGTATGAAAAGCGTCGGAGAGGTAATGGCAATTGGAAGGACTTTTGAGGAGTCCATCCAGAAAGGCCTGAGAATGATCGGATTAGGCATGCACGGCTTCACCGGCAACCGTAATCTGGACTTTTCGGATATTGAAAGAGAGCTTGCCGAACCTACTGACATGCGCATATTCTATATTGCCGAAGCTCTTGAAAAAGAGATGCCCGTCGAGAAAATCCATCAGCTCACCAGGATTGACAAATGGTTTATTTACAAGCTGAAGAATATTGTAAACATTACAAAGGAACTCTGTAGTTATGACAATATCGGAACGGTTCCTGCCGAACTCCTGATGCAGGCCAAAAAAAACGGTTTCAGCGATTTTCAGATAGCCCGGCACGTTCTTAAGTCTTCTCCCCAGGACATACACGCAGATCTGCTAAAGATCAGGAAACAAAGAAAATCACTTGGTATTATTCCCTTTGTCAAACAGATCGACACTCTTGCCGCAGAATATCCTGCCGTCACAAACTATCTTTACCTGACATACAGCGCCAGTGAACATGATATTTCATTTGATTCAGGCCACAGACCAATAGTTGTGCTAGGCTCGGGCGCTTACCGCATCGGATCAAGCGTTGAGTTTGACTGGTGTTCGGTAAATGCAGTCAATACGATCAAAAAGGAGGGGCTTAGGTCTGTAATGATCAATTATAATCCCGAAACAGTCAGTACCGATTATGATATCTGCGATCGCCTCTATTTTGATGAGCTCACATTTGAAAGGGTGCTTGACGTTATTGAGCTTGAGGCACCGGCAGGAGTGATCGTTTCTGTTGGCGGCCAGATACCCAATAATTTGTCGATGAGGTTATTTGATGAAAACGTACCTATTCTTGGAACTTCCCCTCTGTCGATCGACAGGTCCGAAAACAGACACAAGTTCTCCCAGATGTGCGACAACCTTGCCATTGACCAGCCCCGCTGGAAAGAGCTTACATCCGTTGGGGATATAATTGAATTTGTCGACCGTATTGGGTTTCCGGTTCTTATCAGACCATCTTACGTGCTCTCGGGTGCTGCCATGAACGTTGTGTCAAACAAAAATGAACTTACACATTATCTCGATCTTGCAGCCCGCGTTTCAAAGCAGTACCCGGTTGTTGTGTCCGAGTTCATCGAAAATGCCAAAGAGATTGAAATTGATGCTGTTGCCCGCGAAGGAGATATTATTGCATATGCCATCAGCGAGCATGTTGAGTTTGCCGGAGTTCATTCCGGAGATGCCACAATCGTTTTTCCTGCACAGAAAATATATTTTGAAACTGCCAGAAGGATAAAGCGGATCTCCCGGCAAATTGCAAAAGAACTCGGTATCACGGGTCCCTTTAATATCCAGTTCCTTGCCAAAGACAACCACATAAAGGTAATTGAATGCAATCTTCGTGCCAGCCGGAGCATGCCATTTGTTTCCAAAGTTTTGAAAATCAACCTTATAGAACTTGCCACAAAAGCCATGCTCGGACTTGATACGGATAAACCCGGCAAATCGGTTTTTGATCTTGACTGTGTAGGGGTAAAGGCTCCTCAGTTCAGCTTCTCAAGGCTGGCAAAAGCAGATCCGGTCCTGGGTGTTGATATGTCATCAACAGGAGAAGTTGGCTGCATCGGGGAAGGTTTTTATGAAGCCATTCTCAAGGCTATGTTCTCTGTCGGGTACCGGATACCAGAAAAGAGCGTCCTCCTATCCACCGGTCCGGCACGTTCAAAAGTCGAACTCCTTAACAGTGCCAGAGCACTCTCTGAAAAAGGTCACAAACTATATGCCACCCGTGGCACACAAAAGTTCCTTAAAAACGCCGGCATTGACGCCTGTATTGCATACTGGCCTGATGAAAACAAGTCGCCTAACACCATTGAGCTTATACGAAAAAGAGAAGTTGACCTGGTCGTTAACATTCCCAAAAATCTGAGCCCCTCCGAACTCAACAACGATTATATCATAAGAAGAAGCGCGGTGGACTATAATGTTCCGCTGCTTACAAATGCCCGGCTTGCCAGCGCATTCATACTGGCGTTCTGCCGGTTGAGCCAGGATGATCTGGCAATAAAAAGCTGGGATGAATACTGAACCTTAAAACAGTTCTGATACCTTTAAAATGAGTATCTTGATGAGGAATGTAGTAATTAAAAGTTATTTGCAATGATAACCGTAAGAAAGGCAAGACCGGAAGACAGCGCTGCCATAATTTATTTCCAGCAGAAAATGGCATGGGAAACTGAGAATCTCATTCTGCGACCGGAGCTTATCAGCAATGGAGTGGAAGCCGTGTTCCTGAATCCCTCAAAAGGGCACTATTATGTCGCGGAAAATGATGGTGTCATTGTAGCATCCCTTCTGATCACATTTGAATGGAGCGATTGGCGCAATAACGACATCTGGTGGTTTCAGTCGGTATATGTCGATCCTTCACACAGGAGAAAGGGTATATTCCGTGCAATGTATCAGCATGTTAAAAAGGAAGCTGAAAAACAGGGCGTTCCCGGATTAAGACTTTATGTGGAAATCAATAACGTAACTGCATGTAAAACTTATGAATCACTTGGCATGAACAGTGAGCATTATAAAATGTATGAATGGCTTAAGGGCTGACAGATGTGTTGGTTAGCCGCTATATTGATCCTCCCCTATACCTTTCTGCTGTTGTTTGTTTTCTTCCGGCTTCGGGGAATTAAACCCGTTGATTTTGTGAGCGAAGCTGACATTTTCATCTCTGTAGTGGTCCCATGCAGAAATGAGTCAGGTAACATCAGTGCCCTGCTTGGTGATATTGCTGTTCAGGAATATTCACCTGAAAAATTTGAGGTAATCGTAGTTGATGACAACTCCACAGATGACACTTTCGATATTGCATCAGGTTTTAAAGGCATCTTCAACCTCCGCGTAATTAAAAATCCGGAAAAAGGAAAAAAAACAGCTTTGAGGGAAGGTATAATTTGTGCCTCGGGAGAACTTATTGTCATGACGGACGGAGATTGCAGGGCCGGCAGTAAGTGGCTGAATGCAATCGGGTCATTTTACAATGCCTACAGGCCGGATATAATAATCGGCCCTGTGAAACCTTCCCCGGAGCCGGGGTTTGCAGGAAGGTTCCGGGAACTTGAATTTCTTAGTCTTCAGGGCGTTACGGCCGGTTCAGCTGCAGCCGGCATGAGCACAATGTGCAACGGGGCCAACATGGCTGTCAGGAGGGAAGCATGGCTGCAACATAGTGCAAATATCCGCTACGATATTGCCTCCGGCGATGATATTTTCATGCTTCAAAGTCTTAAAAAGGCAAGTAACTCTCCGATATTATGGCTCGAATCGGAAGACGCACTGGTTACTGCATCATCACCGGATTCGGTTATATCATTCCTCAGGCAACGAAAAAGATGGATATCTAAAACCGGATACTACACAGACAGGTTTACCATACTTCTGGCAATTATAACATTTGTTACGATAATGATCCAGGCCGGATCTCTTGTCGGAGCACTTATAATTCCTGATCTGCTGATAACTTTTGTGATGGTTTTTATTATAAAATCGATCCCCGATTTTCTTATCCTGGAAAACACTTCACGCAGATACGGAAGAAGCCCGCTGATGAGATGGTTTATTCCTTCTCAGCTGATATATCCTTTTTATGTGCTTGCTGTTATTTTATTGCCGGTTTCCCGGAGGAAGACAGGTTTCTTTTAATTGCCCATTTCCGACAGGAATTTTATTCTGACCAGTCTTATCTCTTCTTCTTCAAATTCACTTCCAAGTTCGTTAATTGCATCTTCAAGTGAATCTGATTCAGCTTCTTCCCTGAAATATGAATATACATCGTGCTGACGCTCATCGTCAATCACCATATTGATATAGTAATCGAGGTTTATGCGTGTTCCTGCATTGACGATAGCTTCTATCTCCGAAAGCAGCTCTCCCATTTCAAGACCTTTGGCTTCAGCAATATCTTCAAGAGACCTCTTCATGTCAATGCTCTGTATTATATAGACCTTGAGCCCCGATTTGTTCACAACCGATTTGACCACCATGTCGAGCGGCCTTATGATCTCTTTCTCCTCAACGTACTTTTTTATTATTTCAATGAATTCAGCGCCGTATCTCTGTGCTTTGCCTGCTCCCACACCCGAGATATTCTGAAGCTCATCGATGGTCACGGGATACTGTATGGCCATATCTTCAAGCGAAGGGTCCTGAAAGATCACGAATGGAGGAACATCCTTCTGTTTTGAGATCTTTTTCCGGAGATCCTTGAGGATACTGAACAACTCCTCATCCATGGCAGCTGTTCGTGCCCCGAATGCATTTTCTTCCTCTGAGGTATCAGCATAGTCATGATCTTCTGCCAGCATGAATGAAACCGGTTTCTCAATGAAATTCATGCCTTTGTGTGTCACTTTCAAAAGACCATAATTTTCAATGTCCTTTGTAAGCAGTTTGGCAATAAGAGCCTGTCTTATCACCATATTCCAGTATTTTTCGTCCTTGTCTTCTCCTGCTCCAAAATACTCAAGTTTATGGTGTCTGTATGACTTTATGGCCGAAGTCATTTTACCCGACAGGATGTTGGCAATATGATCAGCCTTGAATTTCTCTTTTACGGCAAGGATTGTCTCAAGAAGATTCACCACCGATTCACTCCCTTCAAACTGGGCTTTTGGATGGAGGCAGTTATCACAGGCCTCGCAGTTATCCTTCGGATACTCTTCCCCGAAGTAATGAAGCAGGAGCTTACGGCGGCAAACAGAGGATTCGGCATAAGATACTGTTTCCAGGAGGAGCTGTTTGCCTATTTCCTGTTCCGCGATTGGTTTTCCCTGCATGAACTTCTCAAGTTTGACAATGTCGTTATAACTGTAATACGCTATGCAGTTACCCTCACCCCCGTCACGTCCTGCCCGGCCTGTCTCCTGGTAGTAGCCTTCAAGGCTTTTGGGAATATCATAATGGATCACAAACCTTACATCCGGCTTATCTATTCCCATTCCAAAAGCGATGGTCGCAACTATGATGTCTGCTTCCTCCATAAGGAACTTATCCTGGTTGGCTGTACGCGTTGCTGAGTCCATGCCGGCGTGGTATGGGAGGGCCTTGATGCCGTTAACCTTGAGAACCTCTGCCATCTCTTCAACTTTCTTTCGGCTGAGGCAGTAAATAATTCCTGATTTGCCTGAGTTGTTCTTTATATATCTGATTATCTCCTTCGTCACATCCTGCTTTGACCTTACCTCATAATAAAGGTTTGGCCTGTTAAACGACGACTTGAAAACGTCTGCTTCAAGAATGCCCAGGTTCTTCTGGATATCATGCTGCACCTTTGGTGTTGCTGTAGCTGTGAGAGCTATTATGGGAGAGCGCCCGATAGTATCAATGATAGGTCTTATTCTCCTGTACTCAGGCCTGAAATCATGACCCCATTCAGATATGCAGTGTGCTTCATCAATGGCATAAAAGGAGATTCTGACATTCCTGAGGAAATCTATGTTCTCCTCTTTGGTAAGTGATTCGGGTGCTACGTACAGGAGTTTTGTTTTTCCGCTCAGTACATCATTCTTGACCTTTGTGGTCTCCGACTTGGTAAGGGATGAGTTCAGGAAATGAGCCACTTCGTCTTCAGTACTGAAGTTACGCATGGCATCAACCTGATTTTTCATCAGAGCTATTAGCGGAGATATCACTATAGCCGTGCCGGGCCTTATCACCGCCGGCAGCTGATAGCATAGGGACTTGCCGCCTCCGGTAGGCATCAGAACAAAAGTATCACGACCGGCAATAACGTTTTGAATTATCGGCTCCTGTGTGCCTTTAAAAGTATCGAAACCGAAATATTTTTTTAAATAATCGTGTATAACAGAATCCATCTGCATCTGCATTTTCATTCCCCATATATCATTTCATTACCCTTGTCTGCAGAATCTGCAACCATATATTTAATAAAGTTATGCGAATTAAGAGTTAAAGATCAAATAAATAAAAGCTGCTGCTATTCTACCAA
>CAYXSM010000048.1:0-15789 GCA_964466705.1 uncultured Rikenellaceae bacterium | reverse complement strand
AAGTCAGGGTTGTTAAAATTGATTTCAAAGTTAGTTTATTTTAATTCAAGTTGGAAACGAGACTGTTTCAACCGAGGCTGCCGCTTTTGAGACAGGATCAGTTTATACTATGTCTTCTTGTAAGATGTGGCAGTAATTGAAAAACATAAAAATTATCTTTAAGAAACGGCTCAGATTTTACAGGATCGGCTCTCATGCCATCGCGGTCAGGCAGTTTTACCTGTCAGTATAAGTGCATCATCAGACCTTCTCTTTCTGTTGTTAACCTGGGCCAGGAAGATCCCGGTAATAACTACAGCCATTCCCAGAATATTCTGTGCTGTAAGCTTGTCACCAAGTATGAGAAAAGAGAAGAAAGCCGTAAAGACAGGAATGAAATTTGTAAATACATTTGCCCTGGCTACACCCAACTTTCTGACAGAATAGGCAAATAGTATAAATGCACCGCATGAAGCAAATAATGCCAGCTCAACTACCGGCGTCAGATTTTTGACAGTGAACTGAGTTGCCTTAAGATGTTCTAGTTCAAAAATAAGGAAAAGGGGAAGAAAAAGAACTGCTCCAATGAGATTCTGCACGTTTACTATATATACCGGGCTGTATTTGCCTACAAGGCGGCTCAGTGTAAGGTTATAGCCTACGGCAGAAACGACAGCCAGTAAAAGAAGGCCCAGTCCTTTAAAGTTATAGGTTATTGATCCGCTCCTGTCGATGATGAATATCAGGACTCCTGCAAAGGAAAGGACAATGCCGGCATAGTTTATTAATTTAAGTCTTTCCCTGAAAAGGACCCATGCACCCAGAGCGGCAAATACGGGGATAGT
The DNA here is from genome assembly GCA_964466705.1 of uncultured Rikenellaceae bacterium. Lineage (GTDB taxonomy): Bacteria > Bacteroidota > Bacteroidia > Bacteroidales > VadinHA17 > LD21. The sequence continues at coordinate 14,965 of CAYXSM010000048.1, read as the reverse complement.
TGAAATAAGTACCGATCCTACTGTGGCTGATACATATGTTAGCCCATAGCTCTCACCAAGAAAATACAAAAAAGGTTCAAAAAGGGCCAGCAGTAAGAACAGCTTCCTGTCGCTTCTGCGTATCTTCTGGAAATTTTTTGTTAATACCAGAAATAGCGTCAGAATGATGATCGCAAGGACCAGCCTTAAAAAAACTATCGTGAGAGGGCGGAAAGTTTCATTGGCAATTTTGAACCATATGAATGAAAAAGCCCAGAATATCATTGCCAGAACAACTGCACCATATGTACGGAGCCCTTTAATCACCTGCAAAACGCCCTGTTGATTTACGGGAGCCGAATTTAATTCTAATATTCTTATTTTGGGCTTATATGCCGATTAAAATATCAGAAACTGCCAGGGCCGCTGTGGTTATAATTTCGAACATCCATGTTTGTAAAGCAGATCAGACAGTGTATAAATCAGAATATTAAGATAATAGTGATTATTTATGTTTCGAATGAATTTGAAAATGGCTTGTTTTATCTTTGGTAATGAAGCTTAAATTATTATATTTGCCGCCTCGAAAACCGGTTGCAGAACATAATATTCAAAATATCTTTACAGAAATTAACCAAGACAGAACTAGCATATGAAAATTCTGGTTTGCATAAGTAATGTGCCTGACACTACAACAAAGATCAGGTTCAATGAAGAAGGTTCAAAGCTTGACACCACCGGGATTCAGTGGGTCATAAATCCATGGGATGAATTATCGCTGACAAGAGCCCTGGAGCTTAGAGATAATCCTGCTAATGGCATCACATCAGTTACTTTGGCACATGTGGGTCCTGCAGGCAATGAGGCAACAATACGCAAAGCATTGGCGATAGGGGCTGATGATGCCATCAGGATCAATGCTGAACCGCATGATGCCGGTTATGTAGCTGCACAGTTGGCAGACGCATTAAAAAAAGAGAAGTTTGACATAATTATGTGCGGGATTGAATCGAGTGATTTCAACGGGTCTTCTGTAGGCAGCATGCTTGCTGAGTTTCTTGATCTGCCATCTGTGTCTGCAGTATCAGATCTTGCCATTGATAATGGAGCACCTGTTCTTACAAGAGAAATCGACGGAGGCAGGGAGGTAGTTTCCGTTCCTGTTCCTTTTGTGGCAATAGTCCAGAAAGGTATTGCCAAAGAACCAAGAATAGCTTCAATGAGAGGGATCATGGCAGCAAGGACCAGGCAGATAAGAATCTATGATCCTGTGCCTTGCGACCCGCTGACTGAAACAGTCCATTTTGAAAAACCTCCCCGGAGGGCGGCATGCAGATTTATTGATCCCGAGGATCCCTCCCTTCTTATCAGCCTTCTTCAGACAGAAGCAAAAGTCATCTGAGATTATAATTTCTTTAAAAATAAAATAATCACATCATGTCAGTTTTAGTATATACCGAGAACTGGGACGGCAAATTCAAGAAGCTTACATACGAGCTTGTTTCATATGCAGCAGCCTTGGCTGAGATGCTCAAAATGAAAGTTATAGCACTTTCAATAGGCAAAGTAGATGACGGCGAACTTGAATCACTTGGAAAATACGGAGCCGAAAAAGTAATTTCAATCAGTGACGGGAATTTTGTAAATCTTGATAGTCAGGCATATGCAGCCGTTATTTCTGACCAGGCCCTAAAGAATTCCTCCGAAGTTATCATAATTTCCAACAACAACACCGGCAGGGCTGTAGCACCACGGGTTTCAGTCAGGCTAAAGGCCGGAATCGCAGCCGGAGTAAACGGTCTTCCTCTGAACCTGGATCCTTTTACCGTTTCCCGGAGAGCTTATTCGGGAAATGCTTTTGCCCACCTTGTCATCAAATCACCCGTCAGGGTAATTACTCTTTCCCAGAATTCATTTGATCCGGTTGATAAAAATACCTCTCCGGAAATAGAAAAGCTTCAGGTTGACAGTGATACTTCTTCAGTAAAGACCTCAGTAAAAGATGTTCAGAAACAGACAGGAAAAGCAGTCCTTACCGACGCCGGGATTGTAGTATCTGGCGGAAGGGGGATGAAATCGCCGGATAACTGGCAACCACTGGTTGAACTGGCCTCTTTGCTGGGCGGAGCCACGGCATGCAGCAGACCTGTCTCTGATGAAGGGTGGAGGCCTCATGAAGAGCATACCGGCCAAACCGGGAAAATAATATCGCCCAACCTTTATATAGCCGCCGGAATTTCGGGAGCAACACAGCATCTGGCTGGCATAAGCTCATCGAAATACATTGTGGCGATCAATTCCGACAAGGATGCTCCGATATTTGAGGCAGCCCAGTACGGAATTGTCGGAGATGCCATGAAAGTACTTCCTAAACTTGTTGAGGCGGTAAAAAACCTGAAAAAGTGAAGCAGGTATTTACAAGTAAAAATTAATTCCAAACCATGATGGCAGAACAGATTGTTTTTGCAGTTATCCTTTTTTTGACAATAGCTGTCTTTTATTATACAGTCAGACGTATCGTCAGATTCTTCAGTTTCACAAAGCCGGCATTCCCCGTAAAGCATTTCGGAAAACGTTTATTACTGACGATAAAGGTGGCTTTCGGACAGACCAGGATCTTTCGCCGTCCGGTTGCCGGATTCTTTCATGCTCTTGTATTCTGGGGTTTTTGTATAATTCTCTTCGGCAGCGCCGAAATGGTTATAGATGGCCTGGCTGGTACCGGGAGGATATTTCATTTTATGGGTCCCTTCTATGACCTGATGATCGCTTCAGGTGATATTTTCGCCATACTTGTGGCCTTATCGATAGTGATCTTCCTGATAAGGCGTCTTTTTCTCAGGATTGAAAGGTTTGAAGGTGCGGAGATGAAGAAAAAATCTCATCTTGATGCAGGTGTGGCCCTGGCTCTTATTTTTCTGCTGATGGTCTCCCTGCTGTCTTTGAACACGGGATATGCCGGATATACCGGATTATCAGGTGCGACGAAACATGGGATTTTCCCGGTAAGCGATACAGCGGCCACCTGGTTAAAAGGCTTTTCTGCAGGGAATTTTAAGCTGATGCATGATATTTCATGGTGGACGCACATTCTGCTGATTTTTATCTTTGCCAACTATCTTCCTTATTCAAAGCACTTTCACGTATTTATGTCCGTTCCGAACGTCTTTCTTTCACGACTGGAGCCACCGGGCAAACTGGCAAATATGGATAGCATAACGAAAGAAGTGCAGCTGATGCTGAATCCGAACATGGCATACAGCCAGGCTGATTCAGGATCCTCTCCTGACAGGTTTGGTGTCAGAGATGCCGAGGATGTGACATGGAAAAATTATTTTGATTCTTTGTCCTGCACGGAATGCGGCCGGTGCACCTCCGTGTGTCCGGCAAATATTACGGGTAAAAAATTGTCGCCAAGAAAGATAATGATGGACCTCAGATCAAGGATGAAAGAAAGAGGTCCACAGCTGGTTAAAAACGGAAAGGAATTCAGTGACAACAGATCCCTGATACGTGATTTTATAACGGAGGAAGAGCTCTGGGCATGCACAACATGTAATGCCTGTGCTCAGGAATGCCCGATAAATATTAACCAGCCGTCACTCATTCTGGATATGCGGCGCTATCTTGTGCTTGAAGAAGCATCGGCGCCTGCAGGCCTTAAAAGTGTGTTCAGCAATATTGAAAACAACGGCGCTCCCTGGCAGTATTCAGCAGAAGACAGGCTGAACTGGGCTAAGGATCTTGGATTTGATGTTCCTGTGTTTTCTGAACTTCCGGCAGGAGCTGAAAGGCCGGAGTACCTTTTGTGGGTGGGTTGTGCCGGTGCATTCGACGACAGGTACAAAAAAACTGTAAGAGCTTTCGTGAAAATAATGTCATACCTGAAAACCGGCTATGCTGTGCTTGGCAGGGAAGAGACCTGTACAGGCGACCCGGCAAGACGTGCAGGCAATGAGATGCTGTTTCAGATGCAGGCTCTGCAGGTTATAGATATCCTGAAAAGCTACAACATTAAGAAGATAATAACCCTTTGTCCCCATTGCTATAACACTTTCAAAAATGAATACCCCGATCTTGGAGGCAATTTTGAAGTAATAAGCTATATTTATTACCTTTCGGAAGCCATAACTGAAGGAAAACTTAAATTGAGTTCTTCGTTTCTGAAAAATATTCCCGTAACCTATCACGACCCCTGTTATCTGGGAAGGGCTAATGATATTTATGATGAACCCCGCATAATTCTGAAGAACCTTACTGACAATTATACAGAGATGAAAAGAAGTAGAAGCTTTGCCTTGTGTTGCGGGGCAGGAGGGGCACAGATGTTTAAGGAGGCTGAAAAAGGTGATAAGGAGATTTTTATGGAACGGACAGAAGATGCACTTGAGACAGGCGCATCATTAATAGCTACGGCCTGCCCTTTTTGTATGACGATGATCACAGACGGGCTGAAATATAAAAATAAAGAAGAGGAAATTAAGAATTTTGATATAGCGGAACTGGTAGCACAATCGCTTGATTTATAAATGATACTTTATTTTTTTTACAATGGAAAAGAACAGTACCCTGAAAAGCGGTGAATTTCTGGTCAAAGACGCAAAGCCGGAAGACATTTTTATACCTGAAGAATTCACCGAGGAGCAAATAATGATCGCACAGACCTGCAAGGATTTTCTGGAAGCAGAAGTATATCCAAATCTTCAGGAAGTTGAGAAAGGCAACAGAGAGATGATGAAGGTCCTTCTTAAAAAGTCTGCTGACCTCGGACTTATGGGCATATCTGTTCCTGAAGAGTACGGAGGATTCGGACAGTCATTTGTTACCCAGATGCTGGCAGCTGAAACCACAGGTGCAGGGTATTCCTTTTCTGTTGCCTATATGGCACATTGCGGCATTGGAACTTTACCTGTTCTCTATTACGGCAACGATGAGCAGCGGCAGCGTTATGTTCCGAGGCTTGCCGCCGGTGAATTAATAGGTGCTTACTGTCTTACGGAGCCAGGGGCGGGAAGTGATGCCAATTCAGGAAAGACAGGGGCAAGGCTGTCCGAGGATGGAAAATTTTATATAATAAACGGGCAGAAAATGTGGATCACAAATGCCGGCTTTGCAGACACCCTTATAGTGTTTGCAAAGATCGACAGCGACAGGGTCCTGAGTGCTTTCATAATTGAGACGGCAACTCCGGGTGTGCTGGTAGGTCCTGATGAGCACAAGATGGGCATAAAAGGATCTTCAACGGCACAGATATACTTCAATGATGTCAAAGTACCTGTGGAAAACCTTCTTGGTAAACGGGGTGAAGGCTTCAGAATTGCTCTGAACATTCTCCACATGGGCCGGATAAAACTTGGGGCCAATGTTATTGGTGCAGCCAAAAAAGCAATTAATGATTCGGTAAAATATGCAAACGAACGTAAACAGTTTAATGTTCTGATATCCTCATTTGGCGCAATAAAGCATAAACTGGCGCAACAGGTGATCCGTTTGTTTGCCGTTGAATCGGCAGTGTACAGGGTAAGTAAAGATATAGAAGAGATGGAAATAGTACTTAAGGCAGGGATGGAAGACAGGAACCGTGCGGCAATTGAAGCCATAAGCCACTATGCTGTTGAGGCTGCATTACTTAAGGTAACAGGTTCTGAGATGCTTGACTTTGTAGCCGATGAGGCAGTTCAGATACACGGAGGAATGGGTTATTCTTCAGAAATGGATGTTGAAAGAGGATATCGCGATTCCAGGATAAACAGGATCTTTGAAGGCACCAATGAAATAAACCGGCTTCTTGTTGCTGATACCGCCATGAAAAGAGCAATGAAAGGTGATTTTGATCTCTTTGGTAAAGCAGAAGCGCTTTATAAAGAATTAAACGATATCCTCAGGGATGACGATAAAGCCGGAGAAGATTATTTTGGTGAAAAAAAGAGATATCTGTCAAATTTCAAGAAAGTTATCCTGTTATGTATCCATCTGGCGGTAAAACATTTTCAGAGAAGTCTGATAAACGAGCAGGAAGTGCTCAATAACATCGCCGATATGATGATTGAAACTTATCTTTCTGAATCCCTTTCATTAAGGACTGCAAAACTTGCCGGTCTGAAAGATAATATTTCTGTTTACAAAGATATTCTTGACGTAAACCTGTTCGATGCTGCCGACAGTATCAGAAAATCCGCAAAAGATCTTATCTGTTCAATACCTGACCTGGGCAACGGGGAAGACATGCTCTGTTCGGTAGAAAAACTTACCCGGGTAAGAGGTGTAAATGTCAAGGATGCGAGACGACGGATTGCTGATAAGCTCATCGACGATAATACTTATAAGTTCTGATTCTGTTTTACTGAAAGTTGAAGCCTGAATACGGATGATAAAAAACATTATTGAAGTATTATTTTTTGGATTTGAGGGGCAGAAACCGGTTGAATCGGTATATTTGTGATACATTAATTTTAGCGGAAAATGAAACATAGACGAAAACGGTCAATAACTGCATTATATGCTGTGGTTATTGCAGGGCTTATTATTGTGTCTTGTGAAAAGTATGGCTATGTTATCGTTGAAGTTGACCCTGAAATTCCTGTTCTTTTCCAGACCGAAATACAACCGATTTTTACCAGTGCCTGTGTTATGTGCCATAAAGGTGCCAGAGATCCCGACCTGAGGGACGGAAATTCATTCGTTTCACTCACGGAAGGCGGATATGTGACTCTGCCGGCTGAAACAAGCCGGTTGTATAAAACTCTTGAATCAACAAGCCATAAATCATTCACCCTGCCGGAACAACGGCAGAAGATTCTCTACTGGATAGAACAGGGCGCAAAAAATAACTAGAAACCTAACCCAAAACAACCTGACAGTATGAAAAAGCTCCTTGTATTTTTCACTTTTGTAGCAATTATTACAACAGGTTCAGCTCAGGAGGCCGCAGAGGCTGAAACAAAATCAAGACCGGTAAGATTTACATTTGAGACCAGCCTTCTTATTGACAACCAGACGATAGCTACTCCTTACAAAAAAGGTATCGAATTTGAGATCCACCACAGGTTCAGCCTGATTGAAAACTATCACAACCTTTATGGTATTTACGGGGCGGCAAATACGAGACTCGGACTGAATTATGGTGTTACCGACCGTTTTATGATCGGTGCCGGTACAACTAAAGACTACAAGCTTCAGGATATTCAATGGAAATATCTTTTGCTCCAGCAGACCGAAGATAACAGCATGCCTGTTTCAGTATCTTATTATGGCAACATTGTTCTTGACCTTCAGAAAAAAGAAGCTTTCGGTCCGGGTGAAAGCTACAGGGATATTCACAGACTTTCATATTTTACGCAGGTTATTGTTGCCAGAAAATTCAACGATGTTTTCTCTTTTCAGGTGGCACCTTCTGCCACCTGGTTCAATGCTGTTCCACGTTATCAGGATGATACAGGATACAAGAATTTTAACCTGGGCATTTCAGCCGGTGGTAAGGCTACGGTAAAAGGCTCACACTCTGTGATATTCGAATATGATCAACTTCTTACCAGACAGGAGCTTGAGGAACAGCCCAAACCAAACCTTTCCCTTGGCTGGGAGATAGGCACACCAACCCATGCATTCCAGGTTTTTGTTGCAAACTATGATCAGATCATCAGTCAGCGAAACCTGTTGTTTAATTCGAATAATTTTTCGGATGGTGAGTTCCTTTTTGGTTTTAATATAACTGTAAGGTTTTAAAATCTTAAATACTCTGATGGATGAAATTCATTAAGTGCGGTTTCATTCTTCTTTTCCTGGTTTTTGCCTTTAGTACCGATATTTTAAAGGCAGCCACACTTAGAAATCCTGACAAGGATACGACGGCCTTCGTTTCTCCCTTTTATGAGGACAATGAAAGATGTTTCAAGTGTCACGGGCAGAAGACATATGAATACCTTAATGAGAATCTGGGCAGAACGGTCAGGGCCCTTATGTTCACAGAAAGAATGGTTGACAGGGAAAAATTCTATGAGGCAAACCATAAAAGCTTCAGCTGTACCGACTGTCATTCGGAAAGATATGTTGAGTTCCCTCATCCCGGTGATCTAAGGATGGAGCAATATTTTAACTGTATCGATTGTCATGGAGGTGATGACATGTTTACGGAGTTTAACTTTGACACAATTGAAATTGAATACCGGCAAAGTGTCCATTACAAGCTGGAAGAGGAGGGATTCTCCTGCTGGAAGTGTCACGGTCCGCACGATTACAAGATAAGCATCAGAAACAGTGTAAACCTTAAGGAAACAATCCGGTACGACAATGCTATATGCCTGAACTGTCATTCTGACTTTGACCGGTTCCAGCTCCTTTCGGAAAGAGATGAAATAAGTATTATTGAATCACATGACTGGCTTCCGAACCAGGCCTCCCACTTCGGAAGTGTCAGATGTATTGAGTGTCATACTGAAATGAATAATAATGTACTTGTCTCACATCTGGTAACTGCAAGAGAAAAGGCCGTGAAGAAATGCAATGAGTGTCATTCGCAAAATTCACTGCTTATGTCGTCACTATATAAATTCCGGTCGAAAGAGCAACGAAAGGCCGGTTTCCTTAACAGCATTATCCTGAATGAGTCTTATGTAATTGGAGCTAACCGTAATCCGGTTCTTAATATAATGAGCTTTGCAATATTTGGTTTACTCGCAGGTGTAATAATTGTTCATATAGTATTCAGGATAGTAAAGAGAAACTAATTGCTAATAATAACAGAATGTATCTTTATCCAAAATGGCTCCGACTGTGGCATCTGATTAATGCAATCCTTGTTGTCATTCTGATCTATTCGGGCCTGAGCATGCAATACACCGGGAAGGAAGACCCCCTGCTCCTGATGAAATTCGCTAATGCGGTCAGATGGCATAATTCAGCCGCTGTAATTTTGATAATAAGCTATGCAGGTTTTGTTGCGGGTAATTTATATACACAAAACGGACGCTTTTACAGGATGGAAAGGAAAAATTTCTGGTCGGACATTCGCAGGCAGATGAAGTATTATTCACTGGGGATGTTCAGAGGTGAAAAAAATCCGTTCCCTGTAACACTTGATAGCAAGTTTAACCCATTGCAGAAACTAACATATGTACTCATAATGTACTTTGCCTTGCCTTTAATAATAATTTCCGGCCTGGGTCTGATGTTCCCTGAAATTACCATCGGCAGAATCTTTGGAGTAAGCGGACTGGTACTGACAGACCTGCTTCATATTATTATGGGCTTCCTGGTAACAGTATTTCTTGTTATACACATTTATACCTGCACCCTTGGCTCAAAGCCGACCTCACTATTCAGGGGAATGATCTCCGGCTACCATGAATCAGATGACCAATAACTATAAAAAACTACTGAAAATTTTCTATTCATCAAAAATTGCACGATAATTGTGATGTTTAATAAAAAATAAAATAAGATCATTATGAAAATCTTTAAATCCGTATTACAAACTACTTTTATTTCAGTATTTGTTTTCACCCTTATGGCTATGGCTGTTCAGCAAAATCCCGTTAAACCCTGGCCGGTACCGGATGAATATAAAAACATGACAAATCCGGTGGAGGATAATGATGCCAGCAAATCGATAGGCCATAAGCTTTATACAAAGTACTGCGCTACATGTCATGGTAAGACAGGTCTTGGCGACGGTGTTGTTGGCAGAAGACTCAAAGACTTTCCGGGGGACTTTTCGGGTGATTATTATCAGGACCAGACTGACGGAGAGCATTTTTATAAAACCAAATACGGGAGAGGCGAAATGCCTAAATATGAGGGTAAGGTCCCTGATGAGGATATATGGCATATGGTGAATTACATGCGGACATTTAAAAAAGCTGAATAACGGCCATTATCTGCCGGATTTTATTAATGTATTAAAGGGCGCATTTTACAATGCGTCCTTTTTTATATGCAGGAGCCTGTTATTTGTACATAATGCCGGTATATGGCATCCGTGTACGAACGAGAAGGTTGGAGACAGCAGCTTACCTGAGTAACACCTGACTGCAAAGGTCCACAAAAGCGAATCGATGTTCAGCCCGGCAAAAATCAAAAAGAAAACAGGAGGGTTAATTATTCAGCCTCCTGTCCGGTTAATGATATATTTTTTCACTGCCGGAACTCAGATCGCATCGATACTGTTCTGCAGAAGTGTTTTAATGTAAGGATAGTTATGTACACCCAGGCTGCCGTCATTTACAACAAGCTGGAAATTAATAATGGCACCTATCTGGGCGTTTGTCAGATCTGGCAGAGCAGGCGAACCGAGTGCCGGGTTTCTCCAGTAGCCCTCAGAGTTGGAACGTGCATCGTAAATGTCCAGATATCCGTGGTACAGGCCATCCACCGGGTCTTTCTGAAGAATATCAACACCACCGCCAAGGGCATTTATCTTTTCGGTAAGTTCTGCCAGCAAAGATTCAATATCATCCTGAACAGCTGTGAATACCGGGCTGCTTCCACCTATGTTGCTGTGACAGCCCGTGGTGTTACAGCCCTTGAAATTTCCTGATGCAATAAATGAGTGGCCACCTGTATAACCTGATGGAGCTGCCATATGACAAGATGTACATGAAGCTCCTGAAACATGTGCAGAATTGGAATAGCCCGAACCGAATTCTATGCCTCCGATTCCGGCTGCCATAGCTGCCTGGGTTCCATAATGAACTCCGGTCCTGAATGAAAGCGACTGTGTATCATAAAGGGCATCAGGTTCTGAAATAAGCTTTGAGTAATCAATCAGATTTTCTGAAAGGTTGGTTACCGGTCTTGGCTGATGGCATTTTGCACAGAGATTACCTGTTGTCTGAGTGAAATTAATCGTCTTCGATCCTCCATACATTGCCATCGGGACTGCTGCCGAATATGTAAGCGGGAAAAATTCAGTAGCTTCATAATCAGTGTGAAGTGAACTGTGACAGGTGAAGCAGTTAAAGGCTTCAGGGAAATTCAGTGAGGATGAACCGGAAACATAATTATTCACATAGCTCCCAGGATTTGACGGATTGGCAGTAATGGTTACAGGGGTGTTGTTTCTGACAACATCTAGAAAACCCTGGTGCGAATGGCATGGGGCGCAGTTGTTTCTTACTCCCTGCTCAAAGGCTTCACCTTTGAAATGTAGCGAATACCTGTATTCGTTAGCTGTTGCTATAACACCCGTACTGTTATGGCATAGTTTACATGTCTCATTTGCATCTTCTCCGTCAGCCCCGTCTTTTCCGTCAATACCGGCAAGACCCCGGGGTCCTTCACATGAAGAAAATAGAAACGCTGCAATACACAGCACCGGAAATAATTTTATTGCTCTGTTCATAGACCCGTAAAACATTAAGAATTCATTTTATGGTAAAAATATGTCTTTGGGGATAAAGATAAATATTTATGGTTTAAATAATGTTAAATTTTAACAATCTCTGAGTATTACATCCTAATAGTAATTCAGGTTGGTGATATTGTGTAGATTTGCGGATTGAATGATTAAATTTGAACGCCGGGTTATAAAACTACCAGGCTTTCGTCAGTTGTTGCTCAGATAAGGCGAGTATAAATAATACGGCTTGGAAAAAATCTGGCAGAAGAGTTAAAAATAGTTTACAGAAGCTAAAGCAGGTTCAGTATGAAATTCATAAAATTCTTGTTCTCACCCGTTTTCATGGGGATCCTCTTTATTGTTTTTGCTGTTTCAATGGGTGTTGCAACATTCATTGAAAATGATTACGGCTCTTCAGCTGCCTATGATCTGGTATACGGAACCCACTGGTTTGAATTGATTCTGGTATTACTGGCAGTAAATCTTGCCGGACAGATGATTGTTTTCAGGTTGTACCGACGATATAAGATTACCATATTTTTATTTCATCTTTCGTTCATACTTATGGTAACGGGAGCGGCTGTTACAAGGTATTCCGGATGGGAAGGGCTGATGCACATCCGTGAAGGAGAAGATCAGAATATTTGCCGGTCCGGCGAGCAATATATCTCCTATATCCTGAAAGATGCTGACGGAACCCTGCTCGATGAGCATCATGTAAAATATTCCGTCGCATTTTTTTCTTCGGGAAGATATAATGCCAGATTGGATGACGGAAAAGAAAACTTTGACATGGTTCTTTCACGTATAGTAACAGATGCCAGAAGACAGATCGCCGATTCCCCGGATATGGGGGAACCACTGGTATCACTGGTACTTACAACAGGAGGTCATGAGAGGCAGGATCTTATATTGCGAAAAGGTGATATGCTGGTTTTCAAGGGAACATCTGTCGGGTTTGATGCTGCAGATTCTGCTGACATAAGAATCATAATTGATTCGGGACAGTTTTATGCGGTATCAGCATATGAATTAAGCGAGACAAATATGATGACAAGGGAGACAGTTGTTCATCAGGCAGGGGAACGTTTTTTGCTGAGGCAAATGCACCTTCTCTCGGTCAATGATATCAGGATTGTACCGGAGAGATTCTCATTATCGGGCACGGTAAAAATAACGGGCGGCGGTTCAGACCAAGAAAGAACCGGCAGGAATGCTTTTGTTTTTGATGTATTCAGCGAGGGAAAAACAAGCGAGCTGATATTATGGAAAAGTTATGAAGAAGAATCTTCGTCATCAACACTTCATACTGACCATAAAATAATTGAGGTAAGCTATGGCCGCAAAGTAACTTTATTGCCGTTCTTCATCAGACTGAATGAATTTGTACTCGAACGATACCCCGGCTCTGACAGTCCTTCCGGATATATCAGCGATGTTGTTCTTATCGACAGCACTCACAATGTCGTAAAACCATTCAGGATATTTATGAACAATGTACTCAAATACAGGGGATACAGGTTCTACCAGTCATCTTATGACCAGGATGAGATGGGCACGATTCTTTCGGTCAGCCACGACAGGCCGGGGATGCTCGTTTCGTATACAGGGTATGCTTTCCTTTTTCTTTTTATAATTCTGTCACTCCTGAACAAAAGGTCGTTTTTCAGGACAGTAAATGCCGGACACTGGGATTCATCACTAAGAAAGGCAATACCCCTTATTTTTCTGATTATTTTTTTTCCGCTGGCCGGCACAGCCAATGCCCAGAAACTGATACCTGATAAAGCTTCATCTGAAGAACTGGGGAAAGTGCTGGTACAGGATCAGCGGGGCAGAACAAAACCGCTTTACACGCTGAGCAACGATATCCTTCGCAAGGTAAGCCGTGAAAACAGATACAACGGGCTTACTTCCATGCAGGTCTTCCTGGGCATTTATTTCGATTTCAATAGATGGAAAGATGAGCCTTTGATTAAGATATCAAACAGGGATTTGAAGCAGAAACTTGGAATAAGAGGAGATTACACTGCATTTTCCGACCTTGTCGATCTGGAAGGAAGAGGAACCTACGTACTGTCTGAAAGTGTAACCCGGGCATATTCCAAAGCACCGGCTGACAGGAACAGGGAAGACAAAGAGATAATGAAAGTCGACGAGAGGGTGAATATTATTTATATGATCTATAAAGGGGATTTCATGAAGCTTTTTCCTCTGAAGGACGGATCTCACGGATGGGGAAATGCCAGTGAAACAGTCAGGACGGCTGTAAGCAGGGAGGATTCCGCTTACCTGGAAACAATTATCCCCATGCTGTCAGTAGCTTTGCAGTCGGGTAAGCTTACAGATGTCATTGAGCTTTCAGGATCCATTTCCGCTTACCAGACGCGGTTTTCGGAATATGATCTGCCTTCGGATTCAAAGATAAAAGCCGAACTGATCTATTACAAGCTTATGATCTTTGAGAAGCTTTTCCCTTATTATGCCACCCTGGGCCTGATAATGCTTATAGTCCTCATTATTATGGTTATCAGAGGCAGGAAGCAGAAACACTTCATTGTAAGCTTATCGGGCTGGCTGCTCTTCGGAGGCTTTGTTATGCACACTACAGGCCTGGGGCTCAGATGGTACATTTCCGGTCATTCTCCCATGAGCAATGGCTATGAATCGATGTTGTTCATTTCATGGGTTACACTTCTGGCAGGGTTCATCTTCAGCCGTAAATCTTCATTTACACTCCCGGCTACAGGGGTCCTTGCCTCAATGACACTGATGGTGGCTCATCTGAGTTTTATGGATCCGGAGATTACGAACCTTGTGCCGGTACTTAAATCGTACTGGCTGACCCTGCATGTATCGGTTATAACCGGCAGTTACGGATTTCTGGGGCTCGGTGCAATACTTGGGATAATAGTAATGGTACTTATGACATTTACCGGTCATGGCAACAGGAGCCGGATCTCGGATACTGTAGATGAGCTTACAGTCATAAATTACAGGTCACTCACACTTGGACTTTACCTGCTTACCATTGGCACATTCCTCGGGGCTGTCTGGGCTAACGAATCGTGGGGCAGGTACTGGGGATGGGATCCGAAAGAAACATGGTCGCTGATAACGATAATAGTATACAGTTATATCATCCATTCACGACTGATACCCGGCATGAAGGACATTTATATCTTTAATCTGCTGTCATTATTTGGATTCTCATCGGTACTCATGACCTATTTCGGTGTAAACTATTACCTTTCCGGTCTTCATTCCTACGCCGGAGGGGATCCTGTTCCTGTACCCGGTTTTGTTTATCTAACTGTATTTACCCTTGTTGCCCTTTCATCTCTGGCTTATTACAAATACAGAAAGTGGGAAAAAATTCCTGACAAATGAAAAGGCCGTCTGAAATTATGTTTGAGACGCTTTCATTTTATTAAGAACCTGTCCGGGCTGTGTCAGGCTGGTCGTGCAGCGAAGCGTTATGCAGTTTTTCCTGAGAGTCAAAGGACCGGAGTGGAGCAGGGTATGGAGAATCCGTATGTACATTTCTTCAAAAAAATAAGGGTGCCTTTTTGAGACACCCTTTCTTTTATCTTTCGGGTAAAACATCCTGTAATGAATGTTTCACCTTAATAATATCTGAATCTTACAGAG
>CAYXSM010000047.1:0-16881 GCA_964466705.1 uncultured Rikenellaceae bacterium | reverse complement strand
ATGAAGCTTATACTTTTTCCTGATATCCCGGTAAATTTATCCTTGTTATCTTCAGGCGGATCCCGAAGAATAAACAACACCACAAATGCATATAAGGTTCCCAGTACGCCAAAGAATATAAAAGCATAATTCCAGGTGTGGTTTTCAGCAATCATACCCCCTAAAAACCCGAGGCTCGAACCTATCATCACACCAGTCATATGAATTCCTGTGGCAAGAGACCTTGTTGAACTCCGGTGATAATCAGAAATCAAAGCAAGCGCAGCCGGGATATAACACGCCTCGCTGATGCCCATAAGTATGCGTGTGATCAGAAGCTGCTCAAATGTCCTGGAATAAGCCGTAAGCCATGTAATTACCGACCATACAAACAGGCTCGCTATAACAACCCGGCTGCGGTTGAACCTGTCAGCAAGAAACCCGGCAAACGGGCTGAGGATTCCGTAAGTCCATAAAAAAGCTGAGGTGAGAAGACCGAACTGAGCTTCACTCATCGGCATGGAGTCAACTATCGATGATCGCATCGTGGTGATCATAATGCGGTCCAGATAGTTAAGCGCACCTGTAAAAAAAAGGAGGGCTACCGTAAGCCATGCTCCCCTGGGTAAACTGGCTGCCACAGGTGACGTATACGCAGAGGGAGTTTCAGACATCTATCTTTTCGCTTATATGGTTAGCATTTGGTGATCCATTATATCACCCCTGTCCTTTGCGGATGTTTCAGATCAGTACTTATGAAATACAGCCGATATCAGGGCAGCAGCCTTTGGGGCCTTACCCTGGGCCAGCTTTTACACAACCTGAATCCTTCAGCATATTTCACACCGCTCTGAAGACCTCTGAACTTTGAAACCGTTGCGACAAAGTCCAGAAAATCAATGCCGTCATGCTCTTTCATCCACTTCAGCTGGCTTTCATGCTTAGAAAGGGCTTCTAGCTTGGTTTGAAAAGTGGTTGTAATATCAGTGTACTCCTCAGGCAAAAACCCCACCCCGGCAAGAGTGTCCATATAATAAATGGGCGCTATGAGAGCCCAGGGCCGGGAACGGGTAAAATAATGCGGAATACTTGAAGAAAAACTTGCATTGAAGACCAGTTTGCTTGTCTCAACATGGTCCCGCATATAATCATCAGGTGAATGGGTTATTATGACATCCGGACGTACAGCCCTGACTATCTCAACGAGTTTCCTCACCTGTTCCTCGTCATGAGAATTTACAAACAGATCCGGGATATCAACATTGAAAACCTTTTTTGCGCCAAGTATCGCTCCGGAAGCTTCTGCTTCGCCTGCCCTGATCTCAGCCAGTTCTTCCGGTATTATAAGAGTGTGCCCCATATCACCGTTGGCAACATGACACATAAATACGTTGTGACCCTGCCCTGAATATAATGCAAGGGTTCCGCCGCATCCGATCTCAAGATCGTCGGGATGACAACCAACAGCTAATATGTTCATTCCACAGTTTTTTTTGAAGATCCATTATGCCTCCTGATAGCTCCCTGTGAAAATCTTCCAGGATAAGCATCCACCGCCGGTATTCTCTCCCAACCTGCATCTTCAGATCTTAAATTTAGCAAAATCTTAATCCTTTTATATTAAAAACCTTTCAAATCTTCCTGAACATGCATCAGTAGCGGCAATTTCTTCGTTGGTGAAATGAAAATATATATTTTTGATTCAGGTATCTGACTTAAGCTGCATGCTGATTAGACCTGAACTATCTGATGAACGACGCTGAAATCATAAAACAGATTCTTGGAGGTAACAAGGACAGTTTCAGGTTCCTCGTTGAGCGGTACCAGGAAATGATATTCCGTACCTGCATGGGCTTTGTTCATAACAGGGAAGATGCAGAGGATCTTACGCAGGAAGTATTCATAAATGCGTACAGGTCGCTGTCAGGCTTCAAAGGAGAAGCCTCCTTTGCGACATGGATCTACCGTATTGCAGTGAATGCATCACTGAACAGGGTCCGGAAGCCGGCAGTACCTTATGTTCTGCAAAGGATCGGACATTTGTTCCTGGGAGAAAATGAGAGAGAATGGGATCTGCCGGATTTTGATGCAGATGATCCTGAGAGTCAGATCATCAGGCAGGAACACGCCGACTGGATCAGGAATGCTCTTGACAGCCTTCCCGGGAAACAGCGAACGGCTATAGTGCTGAGCAGGTATGAGGATCTCCCCCAGAAAAGAATTGCAGAGATCATGGGAACAACAGAAGGGGCTGTGGAGTCGCTTCTGCAACGTGCCAAAGCAAACCTTCGTAAAAAATTATCATCATATCCGAAAAAAAATAAAAATCAACGCAGGAAAAAATGAAGTTTTGTTTCTAACCATAAAAATCATTAAAAATGAATTGTCAGTTATGTCAGGAAAAATCAGATGCATATTTCGGAGGAATGCTTCCCCCGGATATGAGAATTCAGGTTGAGGATCACCTTGTAAAATGCAGCGGGTGTGCTGAAATATACCGCATTGAAGCCGTTGCAATGAAAGTTATAGGCGAAGAAAAGAAAATTCTTCCCAATCCGTTCCTTGCAACGAGGATCATGACGAGAATTGAAAGTGCGGAAGCTGCAGAAGCCCTGACAACAACTTCACTCAAAGGGATTGTCAGACCGGCCCTTATGACCCTGTCACTGGCTGCTGCCATTTTTCTGGGAGTTGTGCTGGGAAATATATACAACGACTCACCCGAATCGGTTCATACGATTCCGGTTGAACTTTCCCTGATGGACGACGCAGCTATCGAATCGATTGATGCTCTTTCAACTGAATAAAACGAGAAATGAAAGCTGAAAATAACAGGTGGATGATCTGGGCAATAGTAATTCTTGCTGCCATGAATACAGCGACTTTTGTAACAATCCTTTATAACAGAACCAAAAGCAGCAAAGAAACAACGCTTCCAGCCGGTGAAATTATACAACCGGAAAGGAGTTCATTGAGATTCAGCGGTCGTTACTTCCGCGATCATCTTGATCTGAACAGAGATCAGATGACAAGGTTTACTGAAATAAATCCCCCGTTCAGGCAGAAAGCAAGAAACATAAATATCAAAATGGTCCGGATAAGGCAACAGATGCTCGGCGAAATGGCTGGTCATAATCATGATCTTTCAAGGCTTAATGCTCTTTCTGACTCAATCGGCTTTCTTCATGCTGAACTTAAGAAGCTGACTTACAACTATTATCTTGATATAAAAAAAATCTGTGACAGCAGTCAACAGGAAAAACTTGAACAAATGTTCAGTGTAATGTTCGCTGCCGACGCCGGAATGGGAGGCTATGGAAGAGGAGGCCCCCAGGGCAGACGAAGCGGCAGACGTGCAAATAATCATTTTGAATACTAACAATTAAATTTTTTATGGAAATGAAAACAAAACTTATTATTACAGGACTTGCCTTAATGGCTTTAACAACAATTGCAAATGCCCAGATAAGGGAAACAGGACAGAGAAAGCTTGATGGCACAGGCAGAGGCCCGGCTTACGTGGATGCCAATAAAAACGGGGTTTGCGACAATTTTGAAAACGGCACCCCCGGAGGGATGAGAGGTAACAGGTCTGCAGAATTCAGAGGACAGGGCCGTGGACAAAGACCGGGACAGGGACAAAAAGGAATACGCCCCGGCAGAGGTGCCCGCAATAATTTTATCGATGAAAACAACAACGGCGTATGTGATTATTTTGAAAAACCCGCTAAATAGTATCCGTGGCTGAAAAAAATTGTCCTTTTCGTTATTTAATCCTGAAATTCATTAATTGTTCATCTTCGCAGTTTTACATTTGATGTACATTATATTAAAAACAATTTAAACAGGATAAAATGAAAAGGACAATTTTTTTAACGGCTGCTGCACTTTTAATAAGTGCCGGCCTCATGGCACAAAATACCGGTCAGACCCAAAATCAGAACGGTACACAGACACAGACTCAAATGCAGACCGGGACTCAAACACAGACACAAACCGGAACCCAGCTTCAGAACCAGATACAGACCCGGAATCAGGACGGAACACAGAGCCGGATACGCGTAAGGGAACAGGTTCGTGTGGATGAAGGCACTGCTACAGGCGATCAGATCCGTAAACGCGACCAGGTCCGCCTTCAGGATCCTGACCATGCATTGTCAGGCACAGGCTCTCAGCAAAAAGCCCAGATGAGAGCTAAGAGTGCTTCACAGGTCCGCAGAGTTCAGATCAATGATGGCGCACGCAACTCAGCAATGCAAAGGAACATGAAGATGTCGAACATGGCCGGAGGCAAGAGGAGATAATGACTCAGTTACAGGAAAGTAAAAGACCCGGTAATTACGATGCCGGGTTTTTTCTTTTTTACAATTCATCCATTTCCAATGTCACCCTCTTTATGGTTTACATTTTTTATAGAGAAATACCTGCGCTATTGAATAAAGCCTGCATTTTAAACAAATCTCTTTCCATGCCTTTGCACAAATATTTCTAAGAGCTATCTTTATTACCCTGCTATTCTTAGCTGATACTTATTGAAAAATAATAATTAAAAATCATCCGGAATGAAAAGAATAATAATCCTTTGTGCCGCTATAGTGCTTATATGTTCGTGCACTGCAAACAGAACCAGGACGGGCGATACTGTAATAACAAAATGGCAACACGGAAAGAATGGAGCTGTTTCGCTGACTTATGACGACGGCTCAATAAATCAGTTCCGCGTGGCTCTTCCCATGATGAATGAGCTCGGGATTCCTGCCACGTTTTTTATTAACACCGGCCAGATAGCAGGCTCCGCATACAGGGGTAAATTTATCGGCCGGCCTGTACAGGAAATCATAAAAGAGACAGCATCCGTACCGACCGGACCGGAAAATTTTTATGAAAGATCCTCCGCAGCAAGGTTCCTGGGCTACAGAGGGACCAGTCAATATCATACCGATGCAGGAGCCCTCATTGATGAAGAGAATCCGCAGGAGGCATATAAAGTAATCGATCAGCTCTATGAGAAAGTCCGCCGGGGTGATTTTCAGCCGCTCGGAAGGCCCCGGAACGTGAGTTCACGGGACGAAGGCATAACATGGGATGATATCAGAACTTACGCCGCCCGGGGTCATGAGTTCGCCAGCCATATGGTCACCCATCCCAGACTGGCTGCGCTTGACGAAGCAAACATATTGTATGAGCTGGAAAAAAGCCGTGAGGAAATCCTGGCCCAGCTTGGCCGAAAGCATATCTTTTCGGCAGAAGTTCCATACGGTACAGAAAACGAACGTGCCATGGAGTACGCATACAAAGTCTACCCGGCCCTCAGGAACCGGATGCCCGAACCTTTTTTAAAGGAACTTAACCGGGCAAGCACTGAAAACCCGGTGTCACAGGAAAAGGAATATGTGCAATGGCAGCGCGGCGCAACAACAAAAACACCCCTCCCGCTGATGAAGTCATGGATCGACACTACTGCTGCCCGGGACAATATATGGCTTGTACTTGTGTTTCACGGTGTTGACGGCATCGGATGGGAAGCCCTTGACAGTGACCTCCTCAGAGATTACTTCAACTATATTGAATCACATTCAAAGTATCTGTGGACAGCCACTTTCGGAGATGTGGCAAAATATATGAGGGAAAGGATGAATGCAACTGTCATTACGGAAACCAAAAAAGACAGAATAGATGTTAATGTATCCCACACGCTTGATAATGAAGACTATGATCTGCCGTTAACGCTAAAAACCTGCGTCACCCCGAAGTGGAAAGAGGTTCAGGTAAGACAGGGTGAAACTGTGATGACGATTAACCCGGAAAAAGACTCGGGAAAAAGCTTTGTTATGTATCAGGTGATCCCAAATGCCGGAACAGCAGAACTGACAAGGATCCGATGAACTTATTAAATCTCCCGTATCCCGGCTGCCCTGTCATCTGTATCCAGGTTCTTCCTGTCAGCTGCCATTCTCTTAATTTTTAAGAAGAATATCTTTTATCACCTTTTCAAAGGTATGTTTTGGCAATGCACCTTTTGCCGCCTGGGGCTGGCCATCAGCAGGAATGAATAGAAGAGTGGGAATGCTTTGAATTCCGAAAACGGCAGCCAGCTCCTGTTCAGCCTCAGTATCTATCTTGTAAACCACTATCCTGCCCGAATATTCTGCAGCAAGCTCCTCAAGAACAGGGGCAACCATCTTGCATGGCATACACCAGTCTGCGTAAAAGTCAACTATCGCCGGCAAAGAACCTTCATATTTCCATTCTTTATTCTTCTCATAATTGAATACTTTTTCCTTGAATTCCTGTGTGGTGAGGTGAACTACCTGATTTGTTATAGTCTCCATAATATTTGTTTTTAATTTAACATCTTGATATTCAGAAATCATGCAAAGATAATAAAAATCATTTTAAATCGCAATAATATCACCTTTTAAATCGCATAAATAACACTCTGAAATAAGTTTTGTTCAGTCGGGAAAATCGTACGGCTTATGTGCTGACAGAACCTTCGCCCGGAGCAACCAGGATCACTCAGGCAGCCAGCTTATTTTACCAGCAGGACCTCATTCACGGCTTCAACCAGGCTTTCCCTGGGAAGAGCGCCCACGGCAACCTGTGGCTTACCTTTTGCAGGTATGAAAAGAAGTGTCGGAAGCCCGGTTATTCCCAGATTCCTCGCAAGGATATCTTCCTTTACGGTATCTACCTTATAAACAATGATCTTTCCGGAATATTCCTTCGCAATCTCTTCCACAAGCGGGGAAAGCTGGCGGCACGGGGCACACCAGTCAGCATAGAAATCAATTATTGCCGGTTTGGTACCTTCATATTTCCATTCTTTATTTGCTTCATAGTCAAAAATCAATCTTTTGAAGCTCTCGTTGGTAAGATGTATAACAGTACTTTCGGAAGCTGTCATCCCTGTAGTTCCAGGCTGATTTTCAGCCCTGCATTCTGCCATCAGTAAAGAAAATGCTGCCAGTGGTAATAAATAAATCTTTTTCATATCTTTTCGTTTTTGTTACTGACACTTCCTGCCCGTGCTGATCCGCCCAGAAGATACCCCAGAAGGCTTCCCGTTATTATGCTTCCAAACGGAGTGGATGTTATCGGACAGGTGCCTGAAGTGCAACCCAGGAAATAGTAATAGATAAAGCCTGCTCCCCCGCCTATTATTACTGAAATAAAAGGCCTCCAGAAATACCATGAACTGAAGAACTCCTTAACGCTGTTTTGTTCTGATCCTGCGCTGCCATCTGTTTCCATATAATCTGTTTCTTTTTTATTTCGGCAAATGTAAACAAATAATTTCAATAAATCGCTATAATATCACTTAAATCTTTTTAATATCACTTATTTTTTGTATCTTTATATTTTATATGCATTTAAAATGAAGCCTATTTTTAAGAATGAGCTGACTGAAGAACAGCTTAATGAGTTGTTCCATAATGATGAAAAATGTTATGAGTTTCTTGCCGGTCTGAAATGGACAGACGGATACGTGTGCCGGAAATGCGGTAACACCAATTATTGTCCAGGAAAATCACCTCATTCAAGAAGATGTACAAAATGCAAAACAGAAGAGTCAGCTGCATCGGGAACCATCTTCCATAACTGCAAATTCCCTGTAAGCAAGGCTTTTTATATTGCATATCATGTCTGTAAAAAGAAAGAGGAGATTTCGACATATGAATATGCCCGCCGCCTGTCGCTCAGACAGATGACATGCTGGAACTTCAGGACAAAGATCCGCAATGCCCTGGAAAAGATGAATTCATTAAGTGAAAAAGAAAAGCTTTCGATAAAAAAAATACTGATGAGTTAAAAAAGGGCTTCGTCATTAGAATGTATCAGGTTCCCATACATCTGATTTCCCGCATCAGGAAAGTGTAAACCCTGCCGCAGGCAGCAGGGTTTTAGCTCATATCTGTTGGATCATTCTTCCTGTGGTGTCCCGTTTATCTCCTGCCGGGAACCACCCTGGATTCGGTATTCGGTCTCAAAAATCATCCGATAAATCAAGATAACAACAGGAACAGCCTTATTCGGCAAAACGGGGTTCTTACTCCCCTCCTTCTTCTTCTTCTCCTTCTCCTTCTGATTCTTCTTCCTCAACAGCAGGCAGAGTGAAGTCAACTACTTTCTTATTGCCTCCGGTGACAGTTACCTCGTCGAAAGTTACGGTTTCATAACCTTCTTTGGACGCTGAAACGGAATATTCACCTGCAGGTAATCCTATAACAGAATAGAATCCTGTCTCATCTGTAAAAGCAGTTGAAATTTCGTCCTCTCCCTGCCCAACCGTAACAGAGGCGTTCTCGATTGCCTCTCCGGCCTCATCTTTAACAAATCCTTCAATTCTGCCTGCGGTTGTATTGTTGACAGCCCTGACCACAGGTTTGAAAATAAAACCATTAATTCCGCGGGGATTATTCATGTGCCCCCTCATGATAAATGAACGTGACAGATCAAAATCGAGCAGAAGTTCAGAAGTCAGTCCTCCTTCAACGATTAAAGAAGGACGTATGAAAATTTTTATGCCTGTCTGTTCTCCGCTGGGTACTTTTACATTATAGGTTTCTCCATCTTTAACCTTCAGTGATGCCTCATCAACATAAAGCCGCACCAGATTATATTCCCCTTCCTCAATTTCAAGGTCGGTCAGCTTGTCAACAACACCGTTCCTCAGATCAATAAGGTCAAATGTTACGGGCTCTTCCGACACAATAACAAAAGGACTGCCATCGGAAATACCATCTCCGGCTTTTCTGAGCTCAACCTTTGATATTGTAACAGTTGCCGATTCAATGTCATCTATCGGGAATGGAGCATCGGTTACATTCACAACAAGACGCCCAAAGCCGTTGTTAGTTTTTGTGCAGCCTGCAAAAAGCATTACAACTACTGCAGCCAGAATTGCAAATATTGACTTATTCATGTTAGTAATTTTTTGGTTTGACTTGTATTTTCCTTTTCAAAAATAGAGATCAGAAGATGAATTTTTCATGAATTAATGGAAAAAAACACGATATAACCCGGCATAAGCCGTTTTTTTCAGGAAGTGTCGTAATCTGGAATTCCGGCTTGCTAAATAACAGAAACAATGTGTAAAAATATAGATAAACAGCAGATTATTTTATTCTTCTGGGAGCCGTCTTCCTGCAAACAGACGGGGTAAGGTACGCACAAATGTTATGCTTTTGCGGCATTTCACTGCTGACATAGGTTAAAAATACATCTTGTCGCATACATATCCGGTTAGCATGCAATTTGATGAATTCTATTTAATAGTATAAATTTGGCAATAAAAATGTTGCTGCTTTTTGTTTATCTGATTCTTGCAATCGTTGTGTCTTTTGTTTGCTCAATAATGGAAGCGGTGTTGCTTTCCACCCCTAAATCATTTCTGATCGCAAAACAAGAGTCCGGAAAAGCATGGTCATCAAAGATGATCAGGCTAAAAACTAAAATTGACAAGCCGTTATCTGCAATCCTGACACTTAACACCATAGCCCATACAGTCGGGGCAGCAGGAGTTGGTGCTCAGGCTGTAAAGGTATTCGGTGAAACGTATTTTGGTATCATATCTGCTGTTCTCACTCTATTGATACTGATATTTTCCGAAATCATTCCCAAAACAATAGGAGCATCTTATTGGAGAGAACTGGCTGGCATATCATCACACTCAATCAGTTTAATAATCTTTATTACATACCCTTTTGTGTTGTTGTCAACGCTTATTACCAAAATCTTCTCCAAAAACAGGAACAATTATTCTACCAGCAGGGAGGAAATATCAGCTTTGGCAAGTATGGGTGCTGTTGAGGGAATATTCAATGATCGGGAGTATAAGATCATTCAAAATCTTTTGCGCCTCAAGAATGTGAGGGTTACGGAAATAATGACCCCAAGGGTGGTTGTCGCCACGGCAGATGAAAGTTTATTATTGAAGGAGTTCTTAACTAATAAGAATTATCTTAAGTTTTCACGAATTCCAATATATTCAGGGAACCCTGATAATATTAACGGATATGTGTTCCGGCAGACCATCTTTGAGAAACTTGCACAAAACCAGTATAATTTACAGCTAAAGGATTTAAAAAGAGAAATTGTTATTTTACCGGAAGCCGCTGCACTTTTTGATGTCTGGGAGAAACTGCTGGAGAATAAAGAACATTTAGCGCTTATTGTGGATGAATATGGTGGTATGGAGGGAATTGTTACAATGGAGGATATAATAGAAACTTTGCTGGGCCTTGAAATTATTGATGAAAAAGATACCATTACAGATATGCAGACATATGCCCGTGAAAGATGGAAAATCAGACAATTGAAGTACAATTTATTGGATCAGGCAAGTGAAGGGAAAGAATGAAACTGAACATGGTCAGACAATCAGGAAGAGTTCCCTGAGAATGTTTCTGCTGAATCTGATCTTATTCCGGAATGTTTGAAAAATATTAGCTTCCTGTATGTTTTTCATTGACCAACCGGGAAAAATTCATACAAGATTTTCAGGGAAGGTGAAAATAAAATTAGTGCCCTTACTGATCTCCGAAGTGACTCTGATGCTTATCTGGTGAAAGTCCGCGATAGTTTTTGCAATAGCCAGTCCTATTCCGGTACCATCCGTACTATTGCCGGATTTACTTTTAAACCGTGAAAAGAGGTTTTCTTTCTGTTCAGCTGTCATACCACTACCTGTGTCGGCGATCTCAATCTCATACTTATTTTTTTGATCCCTGCTTATGATACTTACTTCGCCTCCTGCAGGGGTGTTTTTCACTGCATTGTTCACCACATTGTAAAGCATTGAAAAAATGAGCGCCCTGTTTGCTTTATTGAATACAAGATCATTATCGAGCTTCTCCTCAATGCTTACTCCCTTGTCTGCAGCAACAGGATTTATTTCTCCGGTGATCTCCCTGATCACCTCCCTGATTGAAAAGCTCTCATCTCTCAGGTATTGGTGGCTCTCAATACGGGCAATGAGCAATAATGAATTCACCAGACTCTGAAGGCGGTGCAGTGTTCTAAGCGAATCCTCGACCCCGGCAGCAATATCATCACTGACCTTTTCCTGAAGCAAGAGGTTCTCCAGCTTGCTTCTCAGAACTGAAACAGGCGTCATGAGCTCATGAGAAATGTTAATGGTTATGTCCTTTTCCTTGCGGAACAGTTCCGTTATATGTTCCATAAGGTCGGTAAGCGCATTATCAAGGCGGACAAAATCTGACGTTGTTGTTCTGACAGGGCTTCTGTCAAAACCGGAAGGGTCAGATATTTTTTTAAGCTTTCCGGAGATCTTTTTAAGCGGGCGCAGGATGTAGCTTGTGTACTGAAGGTCGGTCAGCAAAGTCAGTACAATAATTACCACCAGAAATGCAAGTATCACCTTCAGAATATTTCTTCCTGCATACTTAATGCTCTCAAGGCTCTTGCCCACTTCAAGAAGATACATTTGTCCGTCGACCCGGAATGAATAGTTAAGAACGCGGTAGTCAATCTCTTCTTCATCAATAAGCCTGGTGGCTATTTCAATATGGTTGAGATAGTCGTCATCGTCATCAATACGTTCAAGGCTGATGAATTCTTCCTTAAGGATGTTGTAGCTCCCGAAGGCGTTAACAGAATCAGATGCTATAAATGGCTCTATACCGATAACCGATATAAGATCAATGACCTGCTCTCTTTTTTCAACCAGGTAGTTATCGACCTGTCTCAGATTGATCCTTTCAATTATCCAGGGAAGAAATAACAGGAACAAAGCGGTGAACGCCAGCTTTGAAAGAAGGTTAAATAATGCAAGCTTCGTTTTAAGATTGACCATTAACTGATTTAATTAACGGCTGTCGTCAGCCACCCTGTATCCCACTCCTCTCACCGTTTCAAGCCAGTCAGCCGGAGCATGATCGTTGAGTTTCTTTCTTATGTTTTTTATATGAACGTCAATAAAGTTACTGTCGTATTGGTCATCGAGAATATTTCCCCAGATGTGTTCATATAATTGATGGCGTGTCAGGACTTTGCCCTTATTAAGAACCAGGTACTGGAGAAGGTCAAATTCCTTCCTGGTCAGATCAACTTCCCTGCTGTTGAACAGCATTTTCCGGGATTGCAGCTGCATGACAAATTCGCCGAGGATCAAATCCTGTGTGGTTACATTGAACTTTCTCCTCGCCACTGCATTGATTCTTGAAAGGAGTTCTATAAGGGCGAATGGCTTGGCAAGGTAATCATCGGCACCCAGATTCAGTCCCTTCACCTTGTCTTCCACAGCTCCCCTTGCAGTGATTATGATAAATGATGCCTCGCTGCCGGCTTTTCTGGCTTCAGTGATCAGGTCAAGTCCGTGATAATCGGGAAGGCCCAGGTCGAGCAAAACGAAGTCATAGAGGTTCACCGCAATTTTCTCTGAAGCATCGGTGCCCGTGAGTGCAATATCACAAAGAAAGTTTTCTTTCCTTAGAAATGAGGCTATTTCGTTTGCAAGACTTCTTTCGTCTTCAACAATAAGTACATTCATCAGAGTAAATTTAAAAAATCCTGAAGATTGCTGACAGAAGAAATATAAATCCTTTTGATCCGGGGTAGTAACTGTCATCGTACATGGGGAGTACATAAGCGGTTTCAGCCTCAATTGTAATGATATTGCCGTTAAATGCAACAGGTATCCCAAAGTCGATCTCCATCAGTCCTGATTTCCTTTTATAGATAGTGCTGGTACCGGAGGGAAGGTTAAAGATTCTCCATTTGCGTCCGGGGCCAGAAGGTGTTGTGAAGGTCTCTGTCGATGTCTCAGCAGTAATAATTGTCCCGAATAGAAGGTTAACATAGGGGTCGAATGAAACGAAGGCATCCTTCCTGGAAAATTCAGGTGTCTTGAAATAACGGGAATTCCTTATCTGAAAGTATGCCTGATTTTCTTCTGAAAATAAACCTCCCAGCGAAAGCTTTGTATAGATAAGCCTCCAGTCAAACCCAAGGGTGAGGTCACTGTAGGTAAAGTCGCCGAACAAGGTATCAGACAGGGATGGTTCAACCTCATATCTGTAAATTCCCGCAGATATGTCGAACCATGAATTGAATACATGGCTGTAGCTGATTGCGCCTATATAAAAAGAAACAAAAGGTTTAAGCCCCGACAGGTGAACAGCAGAGAAAGATGCATAAAGTTCGCTGTCAAAACCATAGATCAGTGATCCGTAACCGTAAGGTTGATTCCGGGATATCGTTGATCCCAGATAGATCATGTTGCTTCCATATCCGCTTCCCGCATAAAATGAGTGTTTTGATCTGCCTGAAATATCTGACGCAGCAACAGTGTCAGCCTGAGCTTTTACCTGACCGGCCTGACCCGGCATTGCGGACGGGATAAACAGCAACACTATGCTTAATATCCGGCTGGCGTATGATCCAGATCTTCTCATACCGATGCATTAATATTACCTTCCTCCCTGTCGTCCGGCTCCTCCGGGTTTTCCAACACCTCTTGGGACCTGTGAGCCTGAGGGCCTGACAATTGAAGGCGGCCGGGCTCCCCTGGCTTTTGACATATCAGGCCGGCCGCTTTTTACCTGCTTAACGGCCCGGCCGGCATTGTTATTGTTCCCTTTTCCGGTCTGGTTCCTCACATCAGCTCCGGGGCCCTGATTCTTTTGCATATCATCATTGTCTGACTGGTTCTCCTCCATCCTCGTCTGAAGGGAATCAGCCCTGGGAATGCCGGCCTGCGAGAATCCATAAAGCCCGGCAGGAAAAAGCATCAGCGCCGTTATTATAATTATTCTGCCCGCTCTCTTCATCTTATGAAATTTTTATATCTGCTTCTCAAAACAACAACTTAATGTTGATAAATAACATTTTGATAAAATACTGTTATCCGGCACCAAAGTTATATGGCAAAGATGAAGAAAAGATGAAAGGAAAGAAGATTTTACCTTTCAAGGACCACGCTCACGGAGCCTATCCTTCCTCTCATCGGAGGATTCATTTTGGATACTTTGACCGTGGCTTTTTTTATTCCCTCCATCTCCGCATACAGAGCATTAAGAATACGCCCGGCAATGTTTTCCAGAAGATGTGATTTCTTTTCCATCTCCAGCTTTACGATCTCGTAAGCACGCTGGTAGTTCACAGCATCCTTAAGATTATCGCTTTCAGCAGGCAGTGTCATGTCAGTTTCAATTGTCAGATCAACCAGAAACCTGTTTCCTACAATCTGCTCCTCTTTAAAATGACCATGGAATGCATAGAATTCCATATTTTCAATCTGAATCATTCCCATCAGCCGGTAAATAAGTATCGCAAAAATAAACAAAATAAGATGAAAAACTTTGTGCTTCTGAAGCATTAACAATTGTATCCGCATCTGAAAATGGCATTGCAGGCATCGGATCAACAGTATTCTTTTGTGATTGTGGCTTCATGTCCGTTTAAAGTACAGCAAAAAATCAGTGCTAACTCATAGGATGGTCCCAAATTCATCCTATTTTTGTAGTCTTAAAACGGGATGCATGAATGACGAGGTTTTGAAGAAAAAACAGGAAGCAAAATCGTCCGTGAGCTTTATTGAGCAGATTATCATTGACGATCTTAAGGAGGGTAAAAATAATGGCATGGTACACACCAGGTTTCCTCCCGAACCAAACGGATACCTTCATATCGGTCATGCAAAAGCCATTTGCCTTGATTTTGGAATGGCGGCAAAGTATGGCGGTAAATGCAACCTTCGTTTTGATGATACCAATCCGGTAAAAGAAGAGGTGGAATATATTGACTCGATAAGGGAGGACATTCACTGGCTGGGATTTGACTGGGACGACCGTGAATATTTTGCATCTGATTATTTCGGGAAGCTGTTTGATTTTGCCACAGACCTAATTAAACGCGGGCTGGCATATGTCGACGATCAGCCGGCCGGCATCATCTCCCGGCAGAAAGGCAGCCCGACCCGGCATGGTACTGAAAGCCCCTACAGAAACCGTTCTGTTACCGAGAATCTTGATCTGTTCATAAGGATGAACAAGGGTGAGTTTGATGAAGGGAGCCGCGTCCTCAGGGCCAGAATTGATATGACCTCCCCCAACATGCATATGCGTGATCCCATCATTTACAGGATTATCAAAGCCGCCCATCATCGTACGGAAGAAAACTGGAAAGTCTACCCCATGTATGATTTTGCCCATGGACAATGTGACTATTTTGAAGGTATAACTCATTCACTGTGCACCCTGGAGTTTGAAGTCCACCGCCCTTTGTACGACTGGCTGGTTGATCATCTTAAGACAGATGAATACCGGCCTCGACAGATAGAGTTCAACAGGCTTAACCTCACCTACACCATTATGAGCAAGCGAAAGCTGCTCGAGCTTGTCAGGGAAGGCAAAGTCTCAGGCTGGGATGATCCCAGGATGCCAACACTGTGCGGACTCCGCAGAAGGGGATATACCCCGGAATCAATAAAGCGCTTCATCGATATGATAGGGTATACAAAGGTGGAGGCCATAAATGACGTTTCCCTCCTTGAGCATGCCATTCGTGATGATCTGAATCTTATAGCACCGAGAGTGTTTGGCGTACTGAACCCTTTGAAAATAATTATTACCAACTACCCTGAAGACCAGACAGAAAATGTTGAGCTGATTAATAATCCGGGTGATGAAAGTATGGGAAAAAGAATGGTTCCTTTCGCACGCGAACTATATATCGAACAGGATGACTTTATGGAAGATCCGCCCGGTAAATTTTTCCGTCTCGCTCCCGGAGCCGAAGTACGCTTAAAAGGAGCTTATATAATCAAATGCACAGGATTCAGGAAGAACCAATCAACAGGAGCAATTGAAGAAGTCTACTGCACATATGACCCCGAAACAAAGAGCGGAGGGAAGCTGTCCGGCAAAAAGGTAAAAGGGACCCTTCACTGGGTATCGTTAAAACATGCCGCAGAAGCAGAAGTAAGATTATATGACCGACTGTTCGATCATGAAGATCCGGCCGGCCAGAAAGATGACGATTACCGGCGCTTCCTGAATCCGGATTCCCTTCTGGTGCTTAAAAACTGCAAGGTTGAACCCTCACTGAGAAATGCAAAGCCCCTCGACAAGTTCCAGTTCCAGAGACTGGGATATTTCTGTGTTGATTATGATTCATCTGAAGACAAACTCGTATTTAACCGGACTGTTAGCCTGAAAGACACCTGGGCGAAGATAAATAAATAGTTGCCGGGAATCTGCTCAGTCGTGCCACCCGGCAGTCTTGCGGTCATCAGTTAAATGAGTATTCGGTTTTACGGTTTAATGAACCTGAAGTAGTCGTAATCGAATGTCATCTCCTCTCCGTTCAAAAGAAGCGCAGATTGTATCAGCCCCAGATGCGAGTAAGCCTGAGGAAAATTACCCAGCAGCTCTCCGTTCTGTACATCAATATGCTCGCTCAGCAGTCCGACATGATTGGCATAGCCAAGAACATTTTCAAACAACTCAACAGCCTCACTTTTATATCCTGTTTTGTAAAGGCTGTTAACGAGCCAGAAATTGCACATTATAAACGAGCCCGAGGGCCTTCCAAAATCATCCTCATGTATGTATCTGAACATCAATCCGTTTTTCAGCAGGTACTCCCTGGTTTTCAATACTGTGTTCACAAACCTCGGATCTCCGGCGTCAATGATTCCGAATTCTTCCATCAGCAGATTTGATGCATCAAGGTCTTTTGAACCGTAATACTGAACGAAGCTTCCGATCTGCTCATCCCATCCGTTCTCAAAAATATCCTCCCTGATCCTGTCAGCCAGAGCACTCCATTCATCGACATAGAAATCCCTGTCAAGCATTTGCGCTATCTTCACTCCCCTGTCGATTGCAACCCATGACATGATTTTGGAATAAACAAAATGTCTTTCAGGGCCTCTTA
>CAYXSM010000046.1:0-19075 GCA_964466705.1 uncultured Rikenellaceae bacterium | reverse complement strand
ATTCAGACAATTATATTGTTAATAACTTGCTCTAATTCAACTCTTAATTCGCATTCTTAATAAAAGCTGGCTGCAACTAATGTTTTTCCGGTCCTTCAATACTTCTGCCGGTTCTGAAATAATATATCAGGAGCCCCCTGTTTTTGCGATTGATCAGCTGATGATAACCTTTTGTTGGAGGGAAGCCTGGGGAGGTTTTAAATCTTCAGAGACAATACATAAATTATTATATGACTATCGGTAATGATTAACAATATTTTGGTAATTTGTAGTAACACAGGCAACTAAAAGTCTATCAAATAATTGTTCTCCATAATTCCTCCTGTTTACCTTGTAACAGAACTCATCCAGATAATTCTGGAAGTACTTATTAGATATCATATGATGTATTCCCAACAACGTTCTCTTTGCATTTGCAATCATTGTATGGACCCATGGTAACACTTTACCGGCTTCCGTTGGGCTTACTTTCTGAGGTATATGACACCAGACCCGATCTTTAATTTTTGAGTAGCTGGTATAATTGTCCGTTTTCACAACTGTATCATATTTAATGTTTTCCGATACTTTCTCTCCAACTGTTTGCCCTTTAAGATCGTCAACAACAATCATCTTTACATACCTGAACTTTGTTGGTTTCCCATACTTTTTTGTCTTACTAAAATCATGGACCGTTGAAGCCATTACCAATACTTTTCTTTGTTTCTGACTGCCCCGGCCGCGCTTTTTGGGTTCTGACTTGTCATCTTCTTCTCTTTCTGTATCCACACTCTCAAAGAAGCCTTCATCAAGCTCTACGATCTTATCCAGCTTATACCTACTATCCCTGGATCCCATTGTTAATCTCAACTTCTGCATCATCAGCCAGATGGGTTCATAAAATTTATGGCCTATTTGGCGTTGTAACTCTTTTGCAGAAAAGGTCTTCTTTGTACTTGTTAATAAATGAATTGCAATAAACCAATACCTGAATGGGAGATTACTTGCCTGCATTACTGTTCCGCTTCTTAAGGTTGTTCTGGTTTTGCATTTCTTACACTGATACTGCTCAATTTTCTGTAACCAATAATGATCAGTACCTCCACATTTTCTACAGATGACTCCTTGTTCATCCCGAAATTCCTTAAATTTGATCCTGCATGAGGATTCATCAGGAAATGACTCAATAAATTTGATTAGATTCACGTCAAATATTTTTCAATAATATAATCAATTTATTTATGATTACCGACACTCATAAATTATTAAATTCCGGTAGCCTTAATAAAAGGCCGGGGCGATTGCTGAAAAATATTTAAATTTGATCAATTATACAGGGATTTTTTTCTTCCTGAAGCTTATTTAGTGACAGTTCCGGCAATGAGATTATGAACGGTAAATTCAGTCATTTTACACAGCTATTAAGCGAAAAGCTTAAGTTTTATTTGAGCATTAGCTTTGGCGTTTTTCTTTTCATTCTTTTTTTTCAGCCGTTTCCTCTTGACAGGTTCGACTTTAATGACAGGCTTCTGTTCGTTGCCGGTTTCGGAGCCATTGTCTTTTTAATTACATGGCTTGTCAGGTTCATTTTTTCAAAGTGGATTAACAGGCGTGAAAGTAATTATGATGAATATTCTGTGACTTCATATCTGAGCGGCTTTATAATATTTGTTTTATGCTCGGTAGCCTTTGTATTTTACCTGAGGTATGTGGGGTCAGTGAATATCTCCTTTTATATTGTTTTTAAGGCCTCTCTCATTTGCCTGTTTCCACCTGCAGCATTAAAAATAAATGAAATCTATATAGGGTTAGTTCAGCAAAATGAGTTACTTGAGGCTGAACGGGAATCTATTCAGAAAAGGATCGAGAAATATGAAAAGGATAGTCTGAACAGATCTGTCGAATTTATTTCCGAAACCGGATCAGAGAACCTTTCAGTCCCTGCCAAAGAAGTTATTTTTATTCAGTCGGCTGATAATTACGTGGAAATTGCATTTCTGGATGGGAGCAATATCAGGAAAAAGCTTATACGCAACACACTGAAGAACGTTGAGATTCATTTAAAGCAATACTCCGGTTTTATACGGATCCACAGAACCTGCATTGTAAATCTGCATTATATTGAAAAACTTCATCAGGATCTCAGCAGTCATTCGGTATCAATAAAAGGATACGGTGAGAGATTACCGGTGTCGCGGCAATATTTGATCAGGCTCAAAGAAGCCCTGCAGTAAATTTGGGGCCGGTGCCATTAACCCCCGGAATTTGCCGGAAGCCCCTGATTTGGATGGTATGTCCCGGATTGGTATGGATTGATCCCTTTGATTTGTGCCGGTCTGGCACGGAGGATAAATTTGTACAAAATTTCGATTTGTTCAAACATTATCCTTCGATTACAATGAATATTCTTTTGGTTTATCCTCAATATCCGGATACATACTGGAGCTTTAAGCATGCCCTGAAATTTATTTCCAAAAAAGCGTCAATTATCCCTTTGGGACTGGTTACCGTAGCATCATTATTGCCTGACAGCTGGAACAAAAGATTAACCGACCTCAATGTTTCTGAACTTTCGGATAAGGACATCATGTGGGCTGATTATGTTTTCATTAGTGCCATGAATGTACAGATGGCTTCAGTGAAGCAGATTATCGGACGCTGTACCAGACTTGGAGCAAAGATGGTAGCAGGAGGACCCCTTTTTACAGAGGAGTACGACCTATTTCCTGAGATTGACCACCTGGTTCTTAATGAGGCAGAAATAACTTTGCCTCTGTTTGTCGGGGACCTCAAAAATGGCAGACCAGCAGGAATTTACAGGTCAGATAAATTCGCCGATATCACTAAATCCCCGCTGCCCGATTTTTCACTTCTGAAGTTGAAAAAATATGCAACAGCAGGCATACAATACTCACGAGGATGTCCTTTTGACTGTGAATTTTGTGATATAACGGCACTGTTTGGCCGTAAAGTCCGGACTAAAACACCCGGCCAGGTAATTTCGGAATTGCAGGAGCTTTTTAATGCAGGATGGCGGGGCAGCGTGTTCTTTGTTGATGATAATTTCATCGGGCATAAAAAGAAATTAAAAAATGAACTTCTTCCTGAACTTATCAGCTGGGTGGAATCACACGGAAAACCGTTCAGTTTTATTACAGAAGCCTCTATTGATCTGTCGGATGATGATTCCCTGATGGAGATGATGGTCAAAGCCGGGTTTACCAAAGTGTTTGTGGGTATAGAAACCCCCGAGGAAAGCTGCCTGGCAGAATGCAACAAACAAAACAATAAAAACCGGGACCTGATAGAATGCGTAAACATAATACAGCGTAAAGGAATGGAAGTTCATGCCGGTTTTATTGTCGGTTTTGATAACGATCCTCCGAACATATTTCAGCGGCAGATCGATTTTATTCAGAAAACCGGGATAATTACTGCCATGGTCGGGTTGCTTAATGCTCCCAGGCTGTCGAAGCTATACCATCGTCTTCAAAATGAAGGACGAATAGTTGACACTTTTACCGGGGACAACACTGATTATTCGATGAACTTTATTCCGGTAATGGACAGGAACGAACTCTTAAAGGGGTATCATAAAATCATCAGGAACATCTATTCCTGCAAATCATATTACGACAGAGTGCTGGTATTTCTGAAAAAATATGATCCCCCGCGTGTTGAATCGTTTTCATTGAACAGATTCATGGCTTTGATAAAGTCGATGATATATCTGGGGATCTTGCAAAAGGAGCGCCTGTATTTCTGGAAAGTACTTCTCTGGAGTGCTTTTAACAAACCCAGATCATTCCCCCTGGCTGTTACATACAGCATTTACGGGTATCACTTCAGAAAAGTATTCAGAAAAGTATTCTGACAGATTTCCTGCCATTGTAACGGTGGCGTAAGCGATTGTTATATTTCGGGTAAACATGTAGAAGATTCCTGTTCATGAACACCTTTCAGAATAACGGATGAAGTGAAAAAAATCATCCGGGTCGTGTCATTCTTCATGAAACAGTCTGACATTCATTGCAGTCGGGCCCTTTGGACCCTTACCGGCTTCAAAAATGACGATATTGTCTTCCCTGACAGGCTCCTGAAGGTTGTTTGCGTGTACAAAAATACTCCGGTTTGATTCAAGGTCACGTATAAATCCGTAACCTTTTGACTCATTAAAGAATGTAACCACTCCTTTTCTGACAAAATCAGGCGTATTCCCGGTATTGCTTTTGCTGACATTCAGCTCTATGCTTTCGGCTTCAACATCTGTTTTCCTGTCAGGATCGGGCGGCGTTGATGTTATCGTTCCGTATTCATCAACATAAGCGATCATGTCGTCGAAACTGTTCTTTTTTCCCTCAATCTTTTTCAATGCACGCTTTTGCTCCTTTTCTTTTCTTTTTTTCTCTTTTCTGCTCCTGACTTCCTTTTTGCCGAATGTTTCCTGTGACCTGCCCATGTAAAAAAATTTGTATGTTTCCCAACGTTGGTAAATGCCAGCTGTAAGAAAATGATGGAGGCAATTATTTACTGAAGTGATGAAAAATCAGCGAAAATGCACACAATCGTGAAGCTGGACCTGATGGCAAAGGTAATAAAAATCCGAGGGTTACTGCACTCTTAACCCTTTTATCTTACGTGGTTATTGTTTCCACTTAGCGTAACAGGGTCCGTTGTCAGAAACTGATGCAATTATTTCCTTTATCACCTGTGGCTGTAGATTATTAAATACAGAACATTCAGCCCTGTTTTTTCCAGGTTCCTGCATAACGAACCGTAATGATATAAAACGGCAACCGGTTTTTCATAACCTGATGAATATTTTTTTCTTATACAGATAGTAGCAGATGTACCAGACCATACCGGCGACAACTATGGTTGTCAGTACATTGATTGTTACATCCCCTGCCAGGAAAAACAACCTTGCGGTAAATGGTTCGGTCATGCCCCGGAGCAGGTTCTTGCCTCCGAGGTTGGAGAAAAGGTAAATGAAAATGCAATTCATTCCCATGATCGAGAAAAATTTAGATACCCTTGTGAATTTCATCACTTCAATAAGCCAGTATGAAAACGTCATGCCAATGAGGCACCAGCCTCCGCTGGCAATGACAAAAGAGCTTGTGCAGATCCTTTTGATCACAGGGATGAACGGATCCATCAGATAACCGGCAAGTACGAGCAGCATTCCGGGAATAAGAAGGATCAGTATCTTTTTGCGGTGAGTGAATTTTTTCATGAGCAGTAACCCGGTAAGAGCTCCCCATATGGTGTGGGCTGATGTGGGTATTGCATTGAAAGCGACCCAGTGACCTGAGCTTAGCTTTCCGGTGACAGCAAGGTCAACCCACGCGCCGAAATTCTGGTCAGGGGTGAATGGTTGATTAAAGCCGGGCACAGGCCAGGTCCTGTATAACATATCAGAAAGGGCTATCAACGCAAACGATATGATGATCTGAAATCTGTAATCTGTTCTGATAAGCAGGAATGCGATGAGATAGGTAAATGAAAGCTGAGCGAGCACATTTGTGAGGCTGAAGGTATATCTGTCTGCCCCAAGCATAAAACCAAATGCGAGAAGCCAGAAAGAACGTAAAAATGCATGGCTGTAAATCTTTTTCCAGCTTTCACCTCTGTTGAGCCTTTTTGAAACAGATAATGGTATGGAAACCCCCACAATATACATGAAGAAAGGCTGCACCAGATCCCATGCATACAGGCCATTCCATTCGGCATGCTCCAGCTGCTGACTGAGGAAAGCCATTAAAGCTCCGCCTCTGTTGTTGTCTGCCAGTTCATGGAACACGTTTGTAATGCCTGTAACAAGCATAAACATTGTGAAGCCTCTGAAGAAATCAACAGAAAGAACCCTTTCCGGTTGCCTGTTTGCCTGTTTTGTAAATGACATTTTCTGGTTTGTTTTGTCAATGGTCCGGATGTGCATGCTGAACCATTTCTGATAAAAATCTCATACGTAAATATTACATGTTATCAAGGACAACCTTCAGCAGTACGTTCTTACCGGAGGGCAATCTGACAGACAGGTTTTCATTTATTCTGGTTGTCAGGTGCGAGGGATCAGAACTGATACTTCTTATCCGGACATTGGGATCTTCAATAAGAACCGGCCACAGCAAATCACCTTCCTCTGGTCTGACAATACTGAAATTGAGCTCGACCGGCTCATTATTCACCCATAAATTAAGGCACAGATAGTTCAGCAGGCATTGTTCAATACTGTGGTATGAAGTTTTAAACCTGTTGGCTTTGGTTCCGTCAAGCCTGTTTCCTGCATAATCGGTGCTCATGTATGTGTCACCGTTTTTTCTGTCCATAAAGCCCGAGTCCCAGGCTAAAGCTCCCTTTCTGAAATCATCCAGGTACTTATTCTCACCGGTAATATGGTACAGATACAGGCATAACATGTTACCGTATGCCTGTATCCACCAGTAGGTGCGTGACGTCTTAAGAGCTGAGTCTGTTCTGCTGATGTTGGATAACCATATGCCGTATTGATTGTACACACCGGTGCTGTAAATTTTATCAAGAATATTCCGGGACAGTTCGAAATTTTTCCTGTCTTCAGTAAGGAGATAGTTTCTCAACAGCATCCAGACAGCTTCGATGTTATGTCCGATATTAACTTCATGTTCATCTTCCCTTCCGGGAAGGTATTTCCAGTTACTGTCAAAGGTCTCGAGCACCCAGCCGCTTGCACTGTCAACCATATTTTCCATCGTTGCGGTCATGATTTTATCAATCTGACCCAGATATTTTGAATCACGTGTGGCAAGATAAAGATAAAACAGGTAGCCTGAGACAGGGGTGATAACCGAACTGAAGGATTTATTACTGCTATTGACACTCCAGTCACGGTTCATCATATCATAATAGCCTCCGTTTGTATGATCCCATACCTTAGTCTCAAGAAGTTCGTTTGACCGTTCAATATATTCCAGAACTACAGGATCGCGGGTGACAAAATAGTACATTGTCAGACCAGTTATTGTATAAACCTGCACAAATGTGGTTTTGGTTGTCTGAACGGGATAGCCCTCCTTATCCAGAACGTCGAACCAGCCTCCGTATTCATTGTCCCAGGCATGTTCCATCAGCCATTTTGCAGTATTAGCGGCAGTGATTAGATCATCCTCATTGCCTGAAAGCAGGTATGCGGCTGAATAACTGAACAAATGCCTTGAGATCATGCTTGGATATTTATCACTGTTTCCAAAGGTACTCCAGGCCGAATCCAGATTTGTATGGAATGCGCCTGATGCAATATCCTGTGAATATTTTGTCCACGATGGCATTATGTCTTTAAGGGCCTGTTCTTTCCAGTAAAGCCCCGACATGACCTCCGCTAATGCGGGAGTCCTTTCGGCGCAGGAGGGTAATAACAGAAGAAGTGAGGTCAGAATTATGGAACATTTTTTGAACAGCTTCATAGTATTTCTGGTTATAATAAATATCAATTTTCCAATACTGAATATCTTCCTTTATTATCCCTCTTTATTTCGTTGAGAGTGAGCACTGTTTCTGAATTCATCATGGTTTGTATCTCGTGGGGTTTGTTTGACAGGAACAGTATCCAGCCCCAGGGCATGTACCAGGTCCACATAGGCTGTTGGTCCAGTATTTCCTGTGCCGGTATTTCACCAACCTCCCCAAGTGCTATCGGCTTGCCTTTACCCAGGGCTGCGAGGTCATCATGATGTGACTGTTTGTAGTCTTTTCTGTAGACATCAGCAGCCAGGATATCCACATAGTCATCTCCCGGGTAGAACCATTCATATGGCCAGGCCTCGTCGCCGGGAATATCCCTTGGAGCGTTGGTATTCCATACCCATAGGAGATTGTTAAGCCTATGATGATTTGTAAAATGATCGTACATCATAATCCAGAGTCGTTTGAAGCCCGTTTCTCCCCTGTGGTTACACCACCAGAACCATACCCCGTTCATTTCGTGATAAGGTCTCCAGAGCACTGGGATATCGGCGTCGCGAAGCTGTTTGAGGTATCCGGCAATTTTATCTGCACCCTCTTTCCACGCTTTGTTCAACTCAGTTCCTTCAGTAACAAGCTTGTCCCATTCTTCAGGAGATGGACGATTTTCCATTGCCCATATCGATGATCCGCTGCAGCAATCACCATCGGCCGGATAACATCCATGCCACATCATTGTAATTATGTTGCCCATAGCATGACGTTTCCTGATCTCTTCAATCGTCATAATGCGGGCTTCTTCGAGAGTAATATCAAGAAACTCAAGCCTTGGCATCTCAAACCTGCCAGTTGAATCAGGCCTCCTTCTGAAAAGATCGGGCGAGATAGCCGGCAGATTGGCAGGTCCGCAGTGCTGATGACGCATTGCATCCTCACCTTCAACACAGAAACTGAAATCAGACCCCCAGATTATGGCATCCTTATTTGTCATTTCTTTTAGCTGGTCTGAATAATCAGAACCTTTACCGCAGAAATTGTGCTGACCTGACAGAACATATTTACCCTGAATATCCTGAAAAAAGTAATAGAGATATTTTGTCTTTGCCGAAGCATCAGGATTTACCGGTTCGATGTATTTACCTGATTGCTGACTGCAGCCGCGCAGAGTTATAAGCATCAGAGGAACAGCAAATTGAAGTAATAGACGTTTCATTAGGTTACGTTTATATTGCAAGTTCTTTTTCAGGAAAGGGATCCGATAATTTCCAGGCATGGTTTTGTTCCCGGTATTCATTTTTATGGTTTTCAGGAACAAGTACCCGCTGTAATATATATTTACAGGGTTTCAGGGAGCTTATGCCTGCAACATATCTTATCCCAGCAACTGTTTCACTCTGACAGAAATCTCACTGCCGTCAGCTTTTCCGGTAAGTTCTTTCATGGCTGCACCCATCACCCTGCCCATATCTGATTGGGAAGTGGCACCAACCTGCTCTATTATCCTTTTCAATATCGCTGTCAGCTCATCATCACTTAACTTGGCGGGCATGTATTTTTCAAGGATCTCAGCTTCGGAGATCTCTTTCTCGTAAAGATCGGGGCGATTCTGCTGATGATAAATTGCAGCAGATTCCTTCCTCTGTTTTACAAGCTTCTGGATAATCTTTAGTTCTTCTTCCTCTGTCAGAACTGAACCTGCGCCTTTTTCAGCCCTTGCCAGAGTAAAGGCGGTTTTTGCAGCCCTTATGGCTTCAAGAGCAACCTTTTCCTTTGCTTTCATGGCCGCAATAAGGTCGGTTGCTATTCTTTCTGTTAGAGACATAGTGATAATATGAGTTAATTTAATTTGAAAATTCCGGACAAATATGTAAAATACCTACCAAGATCGCAAAGATCAGGATTCAAGGAATTCTGGTCAGAACAAAGCAACTTTAAGTGTGTCCCTCATTTCACTGTTGAATGAATAGCCCGAAAAAAACACCATCCCGTTGGTATTCTCTTCTCTTGTTATCATTACTTCTTCTATCAGCAGCTCTTTGGTAATGCCGTTATGTGATGTATGTATCCCAATTCCCGGATAGACCCTGCAATTTTCACCGGCTGCACTCACGGCCCTCCTTAAATATTCCCTGAAAAGATCAGTATTATTTGTATAAAGCATCGGGCAGACAAAGTCCACAAGCCCCGATGCTACCCAGTGTTCCCAGTTCTGGGCTATCAGAACGTCAGATGTCTTCATGTCAGGAAAGACATCTGCGCCCAGAAGAACGGGTTTTCCTGAATCCCTGACAGCCTGCCTTATCTCTTCCACAAACCGTGTAACCTGTCCGGAGTTCCAATTTATCCATTCACACCATATCATACTTCCGCAATCGTGTGAAACTTCAAGAGGTGAATAACCATACTCCTTTTTGAACAACTCGCATGTTGCACTGTCATAACTGTACATCTGGGTGACAGGGTAGCGGATATAGTCGAGATGAATGCCTCCTATATCATACTTAAGAGCTCCTGAGATCTTTCCAATCCAGTGCTTTCTGACTTCAGGATTTGCTATGTTATGATGAGGCTGATATTTCCCATCCATGTCCCGTATAAGCCATGAGGGATTTTTATCAAGTTCTTCCTCAAGATTTATCGTGTGTCCGGGATAAAAAACCGGATGTATACTGATCCCTTTTTTCTGGCCCTGGGCGATAAGAGCCTCAAGATAGTCCCACCCGAAATTGTTTTCATCAGGAGTTGTGTTATAGCAAAACAGGTTATTAATTCCTATAACCTGGTATTGGCTGAATAAGCTGTCCATTTGTTTTATGGCTTCAGATTCTTTAAGGCTGAAAAGTCCGGGGTGCAGCCATACTCCACGAAATTCGGCCTGTTCAGCAGGCTTTTGTGTGCATCCGGCTGTTATCAGCATCAGAATTGTAACAATTGTTACAAAATAATTTTCAGTGTAACATACTTTCATTTGCACGGAGTTTAATTTATTGTCAGAAAGGCATTTTTAAATAAGTCATATAAAGATAACATATTCTGTCTGAAAGAAACCTGATTAACAATAATTGAAATTTCATGAAAAGAATATTAATTGCATGCTGCAAACTGTATTAATCATACTTCTCGGACGGGTTAAAATAATCAGGAATAAATGCGGTCATCAGATATTATTAAGAATGACGACAGGTAAACTATAGTTCAAATTATTTGTTGAACAGATATACTGTATCGATATGTCAGATATCAGCAATGTCAAAAATGAAGGAAACCCAGTCAGGGAACAATATCCTGTAACCGGCATGTCGTGTGCATCATGTTCAGCAAACGTGGAAGCCATTTTAAACAGACATCCCGGAGTAATCAGTGCGGTTGTAAACCTTGCGTCTGAAACCGCCACTGTCGAGTTTGATC
This sequence comes from uncultured Rikenellaceae bacterium, assembly GCA_964466705.1. Classification (GTDB taxonomy): domain Bacteria; phylum Bacteroidota; class Bacteroidia; order Bacteroidales; family VadinHA17; genus LD21. The sequence goes on along the minus strand of CAYXSM010000046.1, from coordinate 8,245 downwards.
CTTCGCTTGTCAACAGGCAGGATTTGAAGGATACAGTATCATCAATTGGTTATGATCTTATTACAGATACGGCTGGTGATCATGGCGATTCACTTGAGAATATCAGACTGAAGCGGCACAGGAATTTGAAATACAGGACAATATCGGCTCTGGTGCTGGCAGCACCCCTGGTGGTTGTAAGCATGTTCTTTATGGATTTGCATTACACACCATATATTGCCTGGGCCCTTGCAACACCCATAGTATTATGGTTTGGCAGGTCATTTTTTACAAATGCTTTCAGGCTTCTAAGGCATGGAAGCGTAAATATGGACACTCTTGTATCTCTCAGCACGGGAATAGCTTATCTGTTTTCCGTATTCAACATTTTATTTCCGGATTTCTGGAGCAGCCGTGGTCTGCATGCCCATGTCTACTTTGAAGCATCGGGAGTGGTTATTGCACTGGTCCTTCTTGGAAGATATCTTGAGGAGGGAGCAAAGGCTAATACCTCATCGGCGCTGAAAAAGCTTATAGGTCTTCAGCCAAAAACGGTCCTGAAAGTACTATCCGACGGGACCACCAGAGAATTTCTGATATCAAAAGTGAATGAAGGCGACACTATCCTTGTCAGGCCCGGAGAGAAAATCCCTGTTGACGGGACTATTTCCTCGGGCAGCAGTTATGTGGATGAGAGCATGATAACAGGCGAACCTGTACCTGCAGCAAGAAAAAAGGGGGACAAGGTTTATGCGGGAACAGTTAATCAGAAGGGAACGTTCCGTTTTGTGGCAGAGAAGGTAGGTTCTGACACCCTTCTGAGCAATATAATAAAGCTTGTAAAGGAAGCTCAGGGCAGTAAAGCTCCGGTACAAAAGCTGGTCGACAAGATTGCTTCCGTTTTTGTCCCGGTAGTTGTCGCTTTATCTCTTGTTACTCTTCTGGTCTGGTCGATATCGGGAGAAAATAACGGCTTTGTTCAGGGGCTACTGTCGATGATAACGGTTCTGGTTATTGCATGCCCGTGCGCACTGGGGCTGGCTACTCCCACGGCTATAATGGTGGGTATTGGAAAAGGTGCGGAAAAAAATATCCTTATAAAGGATGCTCAAGCTCTCGAGCTTGCGCATAGGATGGATGTTATTGTGCTTGACAAGACTGGTACCATAACAGAAGGAAAACCATCGGTAGTCAGGGATGTGTGGTTGAAGGGAATTGATAAGTCGTTGGCGGTTAATATATTGTATAATCTTGAAAAAGTATCGGAGCATCCGGTTGCAGAAGCCATTGTACGCCACCTTGGCAAATCGGCCGGCGAGGTTGCTCTTTCTGAGGTGACAAGCATCACAGGCCAGGGGATCACAGGGGTCTGCAATAACTCCGTTTATGTTGCCGGAGATAAGAAGCTTATCAGCACAAGAGGCATAGTAACTGATCCGGGGCTCGCAGCTATTACCGGCGATTGGGAGAAAGAACCAGGTACCATCGTATATTTTGCTGACGAGAAAGAGGTATTGGCAATTTTCTCAGTACATGATAAAATTAAGAAATCATCTGTTAATGCCATCAGACAGCTGAAAGAGCAGGGAATTGAGATATACCTTGCTTCCGGCGATAATAACCGTACCGTGAATATTGTTGCAGGCAAAACCGGTATTGAGAATTTCAAAGCCGGATTGCTTCCTGCAGAAAAGGCGGACTTTGTCAGATCGCTTCGCGGCAAGGGAAAAATTGTCGGAATGGTTGGTGATGGCATAAATGACAGTCAGGCGCTGGCAACTGCAGATGTCAGCATAGCAATGGGAAAGGGTTCTGATATAGCAATTGACGCAGCACGTATGACCATCATCGGCAATGACCTTACTGCTATTCCGGAAGCCATAAAGCTAAGCCGCAGGACAGTAAGGACGATACGGCAAAACCTTTTCTGGGCATTTATTTATAATATCATCGGTATTCCACTGGCAGCAGGTGTTCTGTATCCGGTAAACGGATTTTTGCTTAATCCCATGATTGCAGGCGCTGCAATGGCCCTTAGCAGCCTCAGTGTTGTAAGCAACAGTCTCAGACTTAAGATGTCAGACTGAAAACATACCAGTAATAGGCCATGTTAGAATTTTTGGTTGTAAATTTATATCCTGAAAACCATCAGCCATGAAAATAGTATTACTACCAGTCCTGTTCATGTCATCTCTCCTGTCATCATGCGATAAAACAGTTATGGATGATCTTCCCGGAGATCCTGTAAGCATTACTATTGAAGCATTCCAGAAAGACATTATCAGTTCAGCCAACAGAATTGCATTTGAGTTGTTTAAACCAGCGGTTCTGGAAGGCAAAGGTGCTGAAAACATAATGATTTCGCCTTTCAGTATTACAAGTGCTCTTTCGATGACACTCAATGGCGCCCGTGAAGGAACATTCGATGCCATGCTGAAAGCGCTGGGACTTGAAAGTAAAGCTCTTCAGGAAATCAACGAGACGTATCTTAAACTTCTGACTGAGATGGTGCCGGTAGATGAACACGTTGCTGTGGAAATTGCCAATTCAGTGTGGATTGAAAAACGGCTTTCCGTCAAGAAGGCATTTATTTCAACCCTTAGGAAATGGTATAAGGCAGAAGCTTTCAATATTGACGTTAATGATGCAAATGCCGTGAACATGGTTAACGGATGGATAGCTGGCAAAACTCATGACAAGATCACTGAAATGCTTGATTATCTTGATCCCGATCTGGCCATGCTTCTTATAAACGCAATATATTTCAATGGGAAGTGGAGATACCAGTTTGATAAGGAAAACACAAAGGATGAACCGTTTTTTGTTACTCCTTCGGCTCCGGAAAATGTTCCTACCATGCACATCAGGGAAAATCTGAAAGTAGCTGATGTTGATGATGCGACTATAGCAGAGATTCCCTACGGCCGGGGTAACTATACCATGATTGTTGTTCTGCCTGCAGAAAACACCACCGCAGAGAAAATAACAGCCGGATTAACACAAGAGATCTGGAACAGCTGGCTGGATTTGCTTGGAGATAACACAACAGAAGTCGATCTGAGCATTCCCAGATTCAAATATAAGTACAAAAGGAACCTTAACGAAGACCTGATTAATTTAGGTATGGGTGTGGCTTTCACAGGTGCTGCCGATTTCAGCAATATAAGTGAACAGGATCTGATGATCAGCAGGGTATTGCATGAGACGTTTATAGAGACCACTGAAGAAGGAACTGAGGCTGCCGCGGCTACAGTGGTTGAGATAAGGGTTACCTCGATGCCTGTTATCCGTGAGGTCAGGCTTGATCGGCCCTTCCTCTATTTCATTCGTGAGGTTTCAACAGGGACCATACTTTTTGCAGGAAAGGTAGGGGACCCGGGCTCAAATTAAAAAAAGGCATAACATTTTAACATTGTAATATGAAATCATCCAGAAGAGATTTTATTGCCAGGTCCGTACTGGCATCAACAGGATTATCAGCCGGATTTAGTACCATTCTGAAAGGTGAAAAAGTTGTTTTATCATCCCCTGACTTATCCGGTTCAGTACAAAACACTGATAAGGAAGCATTCACCATCAGCATCTTTTCAAAACACCTTCAGTGGCTGGGGCTGAAAGAAATGGCAGAAACCGCCTCTCAGATCGGGTTTGACGGATTAGATCTGACCGTGCGACCGGGAGGTCATGTTTTGCCGGAAAGGGTTGAAACCGATCTGCCAGCAGCTGTGGCAGCCGCCGACCGTTCCGGAATAAGGGTTTATATGATCACAACCTCCATTATCAACGCAGAGGATCCGGTAACGGTAAAAATCCTAAAAACTGCATCATCATTGGGAATAAGGCATTACAGAACCGGCTATGGCCATTATGATAATTCCATGACAATTGAAGAGAACATGAAGATGATGCAGGAGAAACTTCAGAAGCTGGCTGAGATTAATGAAAAGTTTTCTATTTCTGGTGAATATCAAAACCACTCAGGCATGGCAGGGGAACGCAATTATTTTGGCGGCCCTCTCTGGGATATAGCCGGGGTTCTGAAAAAGATCGGCTCGGATTGGATCGGTTCCCAGTATGATATTTATCATGCGATGATTGAGGGAGGATACAGCTGGCCCGTTGATTTAAGGCTAATGGCTCCCTACATCAGATCACTTGATATTAAAGACTTTATCTGGACAAAAAGGGATAACGGTAAGTGGAGCTCTGATACGGTCCCTCTTGGTGAAGGCATGATTGATTTTCCGGCTTATTTCAGACTGCTTAAGCAGTTGAATGTAAGGTGTCCTGTATCGCTTCATTTTGAGTATCCCCTCGGAGGTGCCGAGCATGGGTCCAGGGAGCTGACAATGAAACGGGAAGATGTATTGGCAGCTATGAAAAAAGATCTGCTGACACTGAGGAATTACCTGAAAGAGGCAGATCTGGTCTGAAGCTTTACCGGCAGATTTTCCAGCATTTTCTGACTGGCCTCACGATCTGACGGGTCATTCTGAACTATCATTAACTCCGGCCTGTAAGGCTGGCTCAACATGTATTGTTACAGTCAGGTTCCGGTAGATCTTTTTAAGCTCTTCCTCAATTCTGTCGCAGTACAGATGTGCATTACCGACAGATTCGTTCTCAGGGATCTCAACATGAACATCAATGAACCTGTAATTACCGGCTACCCGTGTACGCAGGTCATGGTAGCTTACATTCATCCTGTTCAGGTTTCTTTCAAGATAGGCTATTTCATCTTCTGCCCAGGCAGTATCAAGAAGAGGAAAAAATGCCTTCCTGAGTAGAAATAATGATTCTTTCAGGATGAATATAGCCACAATTATGGCGACAACCGGATCGAGCCACCTGACTCCTGTCAGCATTATCAGTCCCAGACCGGCAGCTACTCCGAGTGAAGTGTATACGTCTGTTCTCAGATGAAGTGCATCCGCTTCAAGAGCAACAGAGCCAGTTTCACGGGCTACTTTATAAAGCCGGGCAGATACAAAAGTATTTACAAACGCTGAAATAAACATTACCACAATACCCAGCCAGATCGATTCAAGTTTGCCGGTATCGCCCAGAATCTTCTTTACCGATTCAATAATGATCCATATTGCAGCAGCAAATATCAGAAGAGCCTCAATAACCCCTGAAATATTTTCTATTTTTCCATGTCCGTATGGATGTCTTTTATCAGGAGGGTTGTCGGATACTTTTACTGCAAAGAATGTCATAAGTGCTGCAAGAAGGTCCATCAGGGAGTGTATTGCTTCAGATATGATGCTTACCGACCCGCTTACGATCCCTGCCACAGATTTCAACAGTATAAGCAGGCTGTTTGATATAACAGATAATCCCGCTGTTTTAATTTTAACATTCATCGGATGTTCTGATTTTTTGGGTCGGATATCATGAAGTAATATATTCCATTAATGAGGAGATTAATGAAAGTCTTATACATTAATAAGCTCATATTTGCTGTTGCCAAGACCAATCTTTTGACCGTGCTCAATACCTGATTGCCAGTTTGTGCCCGGATGAGTGAGCCTGAATTTATCTTTTCCGCACATATCAGAGTCATCTTGTTTACTGATGATCCTGCTCTCTGGCAGAGAGGGAGCGGCTTTCACCAGGTCGGCCGAGGCCTGGTCAAGAGCAACCGGGTCAAAGGATGCAGTTATTCCTATGTCAGGCACAAGAGGATAGTCGTTGAATCCCCAGCAGTCACAGTCGGGAGAGACGTTCATAATGAAATTAATATGAAATGAAGGCTTCCCTTTCAGTACAGCAAACGAATATTCCGAGATTTTTTTACATACTGTCTCCGATGAGCTGTTATCAGCCATTACTGCAGCATTGTACTGGCACACCGCCACACATTGTCCGCATCCCACACACAGTTTATAATCAATACGGGCAATCCTGTCGCTTTCAACCTTTACTGCACCATAGGCACAGTTTATTTCACACACCCTGCATCCGGTACAGTTTCTGGCAACTATGCGGGGTGACGTTCCTGAGTGCAGGAATAATTTTCCTCCGACTGATGCGCAACCCATTCCAAGATTTTTGAGAGCCCCTCCAAATCCTGTAAGTTCATGTCCTTTGAAGTGGTTGAGCGTGATGATAATATCTGAATCCGCGATCGCTGCTCCTATTTTTGCTGTCCTGCACAGTTCGAGGTTTATCTCTATTTCCCGGTATTCGGTTCCTTTCAACCCGTCAGCAATTATTACCGGGCATCCGGCAGATAAGGGGCTATAACCATTTTCAAAAGCGGCATCAAGGTGAGCGGGGGCATTTGACCTGCGTCCGGTATAAAGTGTATTGCAGTCGGTAAGAAATGGAATTGCATTCCTTGATTTGAGGAACATTGCAATACGGGCTGCAAAATTTGGCCTTAGATATGCCAGGTTCCCGGGTTCACCGAAGTGTATCTTGAGAGCAACGAACTTGCGGTTATAATCTATCTCTTCAATACCTGCCTTTGTAATAAGGTTGTCAAGTTTTTTTAAAAGATTTTGTGATGGTCCTGAACGAAGGTTTGTGAAATATACTTTGGATGATGACATTATCTGATAATGAATATTTTGTTAATAATTATTTAAAAGGCTATCTGGTTATGTAAATGCAGAAAGAACAGCACCGGGTTTTCCGGGAATATTATCAAAATACTTTTCAGGATGTAACTATTATATATCAAGTTTTAAAATGTGTTCATACACTTCTTCGATGAGCCATCCCGGTGTGGAAGTAGCCCCGCATATCCCTGCCGTGAACTTGTCTTTGAACCATGACGGGTCAATTTCTTCCGGGGAAGATACAAAATATGACAAAGGATTGATTTCCTTGCACACAGCAAACAACATTCTGCCGTTTGAACTCTCACGGCCGCTTACAAATATAATTACATCATGATTACGTGCAAAGGTTCTCAAATGAGGTTCCCTGTGTGAAACCTGTCCGCAGATAGTGCTACTAACCTGAAGGACTTCATCGATGTTCTTTACTCCCCGTTTTTTGAAGCCGGTTCGGATGAGGGTGGTAATATATTTATAATCAGAGATATGCATCGTTGTCTGTGAAAACAGATATACGGGCTTTGAAAAATCTATTTTTTCAATATCATTTTTATCACTGATAATAATACCCTCGTTGCCTGTTTGCCCGAGCAATCCTGTCACTTCTGCGTGTCCGGGTTTTCCGAAAATTACTATCTGTCCTTTGTCTGACTTTGTTTGCTCCCATGTTTTCCTGATCCTTGACTGCAGTTTTTTCACAATCGGACAGGTCGCCTCAATGATTCTGATGTTGTTTTTTTCCGCTGTAAGGTAGGTTTCAGGTGGTTCTCCGTGAGCGCGTATCAATACATTGCAATCCCTTAACCGGCTGAATTCATCCTTGCCAACTGAGATCAGGCCCAGCTTGCTGAGGCGTTCAACTTCTTTGTCATTATGGACTATTGATCCGAGCGAAAATACTTTCTCTCCTCTTAGAAGAGCTTCTTCAGCAATTTTGACAGCATTTCGCACACCAAAACAGAAACCAGACTTTTTATCTATCTCAACTTTCATTTAATTTATCATTAATAATCTTCCTGATCCAATCCATTTGTTCCCCGACCGTCATCTTGCTGTTGTCAAGAAATATGGCATCATCAGATCTTCTGAGCGGACTGATATCCCTGTTCTCATCGGCTATGTCACGGGCTATAATGTTCTTTCTGATTTCCTCAAAATCAGCTTTTATATTTTTAGCCTGGAGTTCATCATACCGTCTTTTAGCCCTTATGTCAAGTGATGCAGTCATGAATATTTTAATATCAGCATCGGGAAAGACTACTGTTCCAATATCCCGTCCATCCATTACAATACCTTTATAAACACCTATTTGTCTCTGGAGTTGAACCATTCTTGAACGTACTTCCGGGATCTGGCTTATCCTGCTGACGTGGGATGACACTTCCACACTCCTGATCTCTTTTTCCACATTCACCGAGTTTAGGAATGTTTCATATTCAAGTATATCGGAATTATAAATGAAGCATATATGAATATCGTTAAGATCAGATATGATTGAGTCAATATCGCAGAATCCCCTGCCGGCATAGCCTTTCTGAAGGCAATAAAGGGTAACTGCCCTGTACATGGCTCCGCTGTCGATATAAATATAATTCATCTCTCTGGCGATGGTTTTAGCGAAAGTGCTTTTGCCACATGAAGAATAGCCGTCAATCGCAATAATCAGCTTATTGTCCATATTAAATTCTCAGAAGTCAGGG
>CAYXSM010000045.1:0-20145 GCA_964466705.1 uncultured Rikenellaceae bacterium | reverse complement strand
GCCTCGCTTGACAAAAAAGAAATTGACTTCAGATTCGAAACTGTTTCACTGCATTCTGTGATCGAGAAGGCTGTCGATATAATAGAAATTCAGGTTCAACAGAACAACGGCAGAATACGATTGAAGCTTGATGCGGAGGATCCTGATATACATGGAGACAGTGAACACCTGCTCAACCTGGTGAACAACATGCTCGATAATGCAATAAAATATTCAGCTTCAGCTCCCGATATCACCATTTCGACAACCAACAAGAACGATGGTGTTGTGCTGGCCTTTGAGGATAAAGGCATTGGTATGACAAAAAGTGTTCAGAGCAGGATATTTGAAAGATTTTACCGGCAGAGTTCTGGTAATGTTCATGATGTAAAAGGCTTTGGACTTGGCCTTAATTATGTGAGGGCGATAATTGACGCTCATCATGGCTCAATTTCTGTTACAAGTGAGCCTGGAAAGGGAAGCCGTTTTGAGATATTCTTTCAATCTAACTGGGAAAATTAGCTGGTACATGAAATCAATAAAAATATTTCTTGTTGAGGATGATTTAAGTTTCGGGTCAGTTCTTAAATCATATCTCGAACTGAATGACTACTCTGTTGACTGGATTGACGACGGGAAATTTGCAGTGGATCATTTCAGGAAAGGGATCTTTGATATTTGCATACTCGATGTTATGCTTCCGCATGTGGATGGATTTACAATTGCATCGGAGATAAGAAAAATAAACACAAATGTCCCGATCATTTTCCTTACTGCAAAAAAGCTTAAGGAAGATGTCCTCAGAGGTTATGGTGCGGGAGGAGATGATTATGTAACGAAGCCTTTTGATACCGATATTCTCCTTGCCAAGATTAAGGCCATACTTGCAAGGCGGGATTCGCATACGGGAATAAAAGATATCTTTGAGATTGGCAAATTCGTTTTCAATGCACGGTTAAGAACTCTCTCAGGCGGCACCGAGGAAAAAAAGCTTTCGCCTAAAGAGGCGCAGCTGCTTGAGTTGCTTGCCCTTAATCCAAATTCTCTTATCAGCAGGGAGATGGCTCTTAAAAAAATCTGGGGCTCAGATGATTATTTTACGGCGCGGAGCATGGATGTCTATATTACAAAGCTCAGAAAATTCTTATCGGAGGATCCGCGGCTTAACATAAAAAATATCCACGGAGCCGGATTTCAGCTTATTATCAGGACTGAGCCCGGGTAATATTGTTCTTATTGAATTGAAACGGAAGGAGTATCTTGCTGTTTTCAAATACCAGTGTCTTTTTTCTGCCTGAAAGAATTATCCTGACAGGCTTTCCGTGCCTCATCTCTTCTTCTGCAATCAGCTGCCGGCAATTTCCACAGGGAGGCACCGGATCATCTGTAAATTCACCGTCCGAAATAGCTGCGATTGCCAGTGCAGCAGGTTTCTTGCCAGGATATCCGGACCAGCAGGCTGACAATGCACATCTTTCTGCGCAGGTTCCTGATGGGAATGCGGCATTTTCAACATTTGAACCGGAGACTGTTTCTCCGGTATCAAGCCGTACAGCGGCTCCCACCCGGAATCCTGAATATGGAGCATAAGCGCTTTCTGCAGCCTGAATTGCAGAGTTTATAAGTTCCCGGTCCATTGCTTCAAGCTCATCAACGGTGTCGTATTCACAATAGCTGAGTGCAATATTTTTTATTGACAACATAATGTACTTATTTAGTTTAAGTTACAAATTTAAAGAATATCGTTGAATTTGTTGTGTAAACAACATGTGAATAATTTACTATTGCCGGGGTAGTCAATTTTTTTATTTTTGCCGGAAACTCACCGGTTTGAAAGGCAATAACATACTATATCCGCTTATAATCCTGCTTTTTTCACTTGCGTCATGCAGGGTGGCCAGGTCGCCGGTTTTGTCACCGAAGCCGGATATAACGGCTGAAGATTATATTAATATGTACAAGGATCTTGCTGTGGCTGAGATGAAAAGAACAGGTGTTCCCGCAAGCATTACACTGGCTCAGGGTATGGTGGAATCTGATTACGGCAGAAGTACTCTGGCGCGAACCGGAAATAACCACTTCGGGATAAAATGCCACAATAACTGGACGGGACCGGTAATAAGAAAGCATGATGACAGAAGAAATGAATGTTTCCGTAAATATTCAAGTGCAGAACAGTCCTTCCGGGATCATTCTGACTTTCTCAGGAACGGTTCTCGGTACAATTTTCTCTTTGCTCTTGACCCCACTGATTATAAGTCATGGGCACGCGGATTGAAAAAGGCCGGATATGCAACCAATCCCGATTATGCAAATATGCTTATCCGAAAGATAGAAGAGAATAATCTTTCCTGTTTCGATCGTAACTACACAGTTTCGGCAAAAAAACCTCAGGCAAATGTTCCTCCGGCAGGAAAGCCGTCTGAAAGCAGGATTGAGAAAGCTGAAAATCCGGCAGCCCAGGCTGGGACTAGCACATTCGGAGCTGTACTGGCAAGAGCTTCAAGGATAATGAGTAACAATGGGGTCCGGTACATTGTTGTGAAAGACGGTGACACACTTGACAGGATAGCTGAAGAGTACGGAATGCTTAAATGGGAGATAGTCAGATACAATGAGCTGCCTGATAATGTTGCACTGGTACCCGGGCAGATACTTTATTTAGAGGTAAAAAAAGACAGGGTTCGGGAAGGTGGTGAATTCCACTTGGCTGAAAAAGGAGAAACCATGTATTTGATATCACAGAAATACGGGGTGAAATTAAAAAACCTGCTGGCTTTGAACAGGATGTCAGAAGGGGAAGAACCAGCTACGGGACAAAAAATATGGTTAAAAAATACTAAGCCTTTGGGACAGTGATATTAAAACCGGCAATTCTGAACCCTCTGAGAAATTCATCCGTATCCATCCTTTTTTTCCCTTCAATCTGTAGTTGAAGGATCCTTATGAAGCCATTCCGGCAGGCTATCCTGAAGCTCTCTTTTGCATCGGAAACTATTGTGCCGGGTTCCATGGAATGCATTTCATCTTCAGGTCTGCTTTCGAATATTTTGAACGAAACGGATCTTTCGTTGTTTGACAGGATTGATCTTGCACACGGCTCAGGTGACAGACCTCTTATAAGATTATGTATGGTAAACGGGTCTTTGTTCCAGTCGATTATGCAGTCGCCGGGAAAGATTTTAGGAGCTCTCTTCAGGACCTCACCCGGAAAGATAAAATTTGTCTGGGGTTGTGGTTCAACTTTGTGCTCTGTCAGACCTTCAAGTGTCTTTATTACGAGCCTTGCACCGTATTTCATCAGTCTGTTATGAAGGTCCCCGGCGTTTTCGGAAGGAAAGATCTGAACCTCTTCACGCAAAAGAATATTTCCGGTATCAATTTTTTCATCTATAAGGAAAGTGGTGACACCGGTTGAAGTCTCTCCGTTTATGATGGCATGATTTATGGGGGCAGCGCCTCTGTATTGAGGCAGAAGGGAGGCATGAAGATTAAAAGTACCCAGTCGGGGAATTTCCCAGACGATCTTTGGTAGCATCCTGAAAGCTACCACAATAAAAACATCAGGATCCAGACTGATAAGGCGATTTATGAAATCCTGTTCATCAAGGTTTAATGGTTGAAGCAAAGGCAGATAATTAGATGCAGCAAATTCTTTAACAGGTGAAGCTGAAAGCTTTCTGCCCCGCCCTGCAGGTTTGTCAGGAGTTGTGACAACAGCTGCAACGTCGTAGCCGTTAATAAGCAATGAACCAAGGGAAGCCACTGCAAATTCAGGGGTCCCCATAAAGACTATTCTGGGGCTTTTCATCAGACTTTCAATCCTTTTACAATACAAATATATTAAAAAATCAATCTTTTACAAGATGTTTGTAACAGGTAATATTATGCCCCATTTTATTTGCCTTGGTTTCTAGGTAGAATTTGTTATGAGGATTTGCAGGTATGATCAGAGGGATGACTTCTACAATTTTTATTCCGTATCCTTCCAGGCCTGCTCTTTTGACAGGATTATTTGATATCAGGCGGACTTTCCCGAGTCCGAGCTCCCTCATTATGCTGGCACCGACTCCATAGTCCCTTTCATCCTCACCGAATCCAAGCATCAGGTTTGCCTGAACTGTATCAACACCTTCGTCCTGAAGTCTGTAAGCTTTTATTTTATTTATCAGGCCAATACCTCTGCCCTCCTGATTGAGATAGATGACCACTCCTTTGCCTTCAGCTTCCACCATTTCCATGGCTTTGTGGAGCTGGGGGCCACAGTCGCATCGCATAGATCCGAATATATCGCCTGTGAAGCATGAGGAATGCAGCCTCACCATTACAGGTTCATCCCTGGTCCAGGTACCCTTGACGAGGGCCGCATGCTCAATCCCGTTGCTTGTTTGTCTGAAAGGTATAAATTCAAATTCTCCTGCTTCTGTGGGTAGTTTAACTCTTTCTCCTTTTTCTATGATGGAATCTCTCTCAAGAGTATATCTGATCAGGTCGCCGATAGATATGATCTTTATTCCGAATTTTCTTCTTAGTTTGACCAGATCCGGAAGACGGGCCATTGATCCGTCTTCGTTCATGATCTCCACAAGAGCGCCACCGGGGGACAGGCCTGCCAGGCGTGTCAGGTCAACCACCGCCTCTGTATGTCCGGCTCTTCTGAGTACTCCTTTATGCTTTGCCTTTAGAGGAAAGATGTGCCCCGGTCTGCCCAGGTCGGATGGTTTGGTAGCGGGATCGGTAAGAGCCCTGATAGTCAATGCCCTGTCCTTTGCTGACACTCCTGTGCTTGTTTCGCTGCCCAGAAGATCTACTGATACTGTGAACTGAGTCTCATGAAGGGAGGTGTTGTTTCCAACCATCAGATCAAGTTCCAGCTCCTCACACCTGTCCTCCGGCAGGGCTACACAGATGAGGCCGCGCCCGTGGCGGGCCATAAAATTCACTATTTCGGGAGTTATAAGTTCTGCGGCGCAGATGAAATCCCCTTCATTCTCCCTGTCTTCATCATCAACCACTATAAGCAGTTTGCCCTGTCTTATATCTTCTATCGCCTCTTCGATAGTATTAAGCCTGATAGCCTTCATTATAATTTTCTTTATTTTTCTCAAATTCAGGATTCCGGCCCGTTTCTGCAATAACAATCCTGTAAATGTGATCTTTAATTTTCCTTAAAAACTGGAGATAGGTATCTATGTTCATCATTACCGAGTCGTTTGAAGCTTTGTAAGTTAGAAACAAGCCAGCCGGCAGCAATATATATGATGCTGCCCACATGCCTGCGAAGGTGCTGACAAGGTTCTCTTCCGCAAGTTTTTCTCCGGAAAGGGATATTACATACCATATTACAAAAAAAAGTATTGAGATCACCGCCGGTGTTCCCAGTCCTCCTTTTCTGATAATTGCACCAAGAGGAGCTCCTATGAAGAAGAATACAATACAGGCGAATGAAAGCGTAAATTTCTTGTTCCAGTTAACTTCATAGTTTTTGACATGCCTGACCTCAATCAGAAGAGATTCATTTTTTGAAGCCAGAAAACTGCTGCCTTCCTTAATATTTTGAATGGCTTTTGCAAGCACAGCCCTCTTTTCACCTATGCTGAGAGAACTATACATTTCAAGAACATCAGTTTTGTTACTCGTTTCTGCGGGTTTTGTGCTGTCCTGGTCTGCAGGTAACCTGATAAAGCTTGCCCTTCCAGTATACAACGCTGTGGTGGTGTACTCATTATAAAAGGCATCTGCCTTTTCATTATACCTTTTATTCAGTGAGTCGATGTAATGGGTCAGCTCGGTGATATTGAGCATTGCTGAATGAGATTTGAAAAGGTTCATTTCGCTTCGCTGCAGGTCAAATCCGGAAAGTGGAAGTACAAGAGTTTGTTCCCGGAAGGTATCTTTTCTGAAAGGATATTTGTTTTCAGCTGACCCTGCAACTCTTTCTTTCATTTCGGTATATGAATAGCCATTATAGAGCTTCATTACCATTGCAGTCTCATCAGCCGTTACATGCATATAACCTGAGTCGGCATATGTTACCGATGAGTTCCCCCTGTTCTCGCGATGGTCATAGATAAAGAGCTTATCGAGACGGTTCGTTACCGGATCCCTGGTTGTGATCTTTATACTGAATCCGTCAATATCGTTGTTAAATGTCCCTGCCTGCAGGTTTATATCCGGTCTTTTGCGCCGTATGTCGTACAATAGCGTTCTTGCCTGCCGGTTCGAATAGGGGAGGACATTGTTTGAAAAGAAGAATGATACGATCGAGATGAAAACGATCAGTATCACCAGAGGTCTCATTATACGTTGAAGCGGTATTCCTGAAGATTTTATAGCAGTAAGCTCGCTGTATTCCCCCATGTTTCCAAATGTCATCAGTGATGCAAGAAGAATGGCCAATGGAAGGGCGGTGGGAACGAATGAAAGTGAGAACTGAAAGAGAAGTTCTGCCAGTATCTTAATTTCCAGCCCCTTACCTGCAAGCTCGTCGACATACATCCACAGAAACTGCAATATCAGTATGATAAGTACGATAAAGAATGTAAGTATCAGCGGACCTATGAATGATTTTAATACGAATGTATCGAGCTTCTTCAATGCCTGACAATTTTCAAACTGCAAAATTACTTGATTTTAACAGAAAATAAAAATGTCGGCTTCTTTGTTTTAGAAGGGGATAAGAGGCCATTATCACAGGCCCAGGGCTCTTTTCAGATCCGAGATCTGGGTGTCCCAGAGATATATTGCATCCTCTTTCTCGTCAGGTTCAGCAAAGTCGGTAATGATCAGGGCAAGGTCGCCGGTAAGTTCGTGCACGTCGATTCTGAATTCAAAAAACCCGGTTTCCCTGTCATCGGCATCGACCCATTCAAATCTCACCAGTTTATTTTCCCTTACCAGTGCCAGCTTTGCTCTGGACTCGGTTTTATTCCAGTGGAATATAAAGATGTCCCCTTCCACTGTTACGTTATCGGCAAACCATTCGCTGAGCCCTTCCGGGGTACTCAGCCTTGAGAACAGGACCTTTGGGGAGCAGTTCAGAGTATATTCCAGTTCGTACTTCATGCTCATGATGAAGATTAATGATTAAACGCATCTATTCTGCAATATAGAAAAAAATATCAAAAGAAAAAATCGTATTGATTATTTGGCGTTAACTGTTTATATTTGCACCCGCAAAAAGACCGTTAAGCTAAAGTTATTTTTGACAGAGGGCCGGTCTTTGTCAGGAGCATAACAGAAATGGCGAGATAGCTCAGATGGTTAGAGCGCATGATTCATAATCATGAGGTCGGGGGTTCAATTCCCCCTCTCGCTACAACAAAAAACCCTGTGGAAGCCGTCAGGCTGACACAGGGCTTTTTTGTTTGAAGCCCGTGAGCCCGCTCACAGGGCTGAAAAACAAAAAAGCCCGTAGTCAAGCGATAGCTTGACAGGGTTTTTGGTTGTTAAGCTCCCCCTCAGGAATCGCCGCCAGGCAATTCCCCATAAAATCAGTGTGCAGGGCCTTTTTTCAGGAAAGAGCCGGAAACTTGTTTTCAGGCGACCGGATGGAAAAAAGCTTTAACGACTAAAGAATATCGCGGGCTTTGATTTGCTTAGACCCCCTGAAACTGCAAAGATAAACCTGACCATCCAGCTTGAAATGATTCTCACTCTTTACTTAAAGCGACATAAACGTGGCTTTTATATGTGCAAAGCCAGTTCCTGAGTGAAGAAGAATTCTCTCCAATCCACGCATGATCTAAATCTTTTATATGGTTACAGGGATCATGGCCGGTGGTTCCTCCTTTCACCTCATATATTCCATTATATGCTTTGGGTAAGTTAATCAGCCAACATGAGGAAGTTTCTGTATGGGCTTTCACATAATTATCTGCAGACTTATTTCTAACCTCAGACCATTTTAGCCAATAAATACTATCAAACCTGTAATTAAATTGAACCGTAATTTTTCCTGATACATTAAGGGTACCCATCATATCTTTAAAAGTACCTACGGCTTCAAAAAGATTATCCTGCTTAAATTCGCCGGTATATGCCTTGTAGTCTTGTATAGCCGCGTTATCTCTCGTACCCATAAATCCTTGATATTGTGCATATACTTTTACCATAACGGATATTCGATTATAGTCGGGTGGATCAGGCGTATCTAAACCTATTCTGAGTATGCCGTAGTTGTTTCCGAAATTCGGCGAGGGTCCGATGCAGTTACTCAATATAAAATTCCTTGGCCCACGCTGAGTGGACCAGTTAGTTTCACAATCACCTTCTTTCCCGTTTGAGCCATTTGATTGTGCAACCCACAGTTCGCCGGTATTTGGGTCTCCAACTCGAAATACTATGCCAATATGCCATGCTTTCTCTTCATTTGTTTCTTCATTCAGCCTCATCCAGTAGATTATATCACCAGATTCAATCTCTGATACTGGCTTATACCCGAAATCATGAACCCTCAGTTCATTAAAGTCGCTATACTTTCTTTTAATCGCTCTCGTCATAAAATCAGATTTTCTCTGTCTCTCAGCACAGGTCCAGCCACCCTCACACAAATCAATACCCAGATTACGAAGAAAGCAATGGTAAACAAAGCCGGAACAATCTAGACCATATATTTCCCAATCTTTGCAAAGACCCTCCGGAGGAGGTAGTCTGTGTGTATAGTCTCTTTGACCAAATGAATAAGCCAGCCCTTCTTGTGCAGGTTTATTCGGACCTTCTGCCACGATCGGAAAATTGGTGCGTTCGGTGAAGTAACTTGCGTTACTCAGTACTTTCGCAAGTATTTCGTTTTTTAATTGAACCGGATCTTTCTTTGCGAGATTATTATTGTCTCCTTTATTGCTATCCTTCTTATCTAAATCTTGCAGGAATTCTTCTACGGTTAAACCGTTGGGCAAAAAAATCTCATCTAAATAAAATTCTTTACTTTGCTGATTATCATAATAGTCCACTTGTTCTTCACTTAAGGCTTCATGTTGAATCGCTTCTTCAAACGTCATTTCTTCGCCTTCATCCTTGCTACAGGTGGTTAATAAAAGTCCAATACCGATAATGAAACCTATGGTAACTAATAGTAAGAGTTTTGTTTTCATGGCTGTAAGTTTAGAATTTAATGTGCTCAACGATTCTGAATCACAAGTAAACAAATTATGCAAAATATCTGAGACTGCTATTTTTACACTTGTAATATTTTGATAAGATCGTATTATTTTTTGATAAGCCAACCGAATCATCCTGCTTTCCATAGCTCTTATATTCAAAAAAATAAATTCCTGCTTGACTAATTGGGGAGATACGGTAATTGCCTTATTTTTTTTGAACACACAATCGAATACACAGAACTTGTTTTGTGACCATTATTAATCTGATTGTGAAATAAACCATACTTCCGCCGGAGAGGATGCAGCGTAAACACCATTCCGGTGGCAAATTTGTGAAGTTTTCATATAATCAGGAAGATTTGATTGCAAAAGCCTGAAAGACTGATCACCTTCTTCCGGACACATTATCAAAACAATAGATTCCATGATACGGGATATTTGCATCAAATTCAATATTGTCAATTAATTCTGGCATAGAGTCATCGGAGAAATAACTATTTTTGATGTAATCCCCGGCTGCATCGTTCATGATGGTCACTGTGTGAAGAAAAGAGGAGGGTGGCTGAAAAAGACCGGAGACAGACAGTAAAATATGAAAATGTGAATTGAAAAAAGATTAATTTGTAAAACCACTTTTTACCAATGGGAAGGATCTTTAAAATTACAAACTTCAATGTGGGCGGTTTATTTCAGCGAAATATTGTCGATATGTTCGGCTTTTTCAGTCAGGATAAACCAGACATTATGGTACACAGGCGGAAAAAGCCGATGATGGATTGACATCTGTCTGAATCAGGCTGGCTGAGGCAGGATAGGTATCACCCTGATTGGCTAAATTAAAAACGAACTTATGATTGAAAAACTAATTATGAAAAGCTTTTTGAAAACATATTTTGCTTCCATGTCGGTTATTGCAGGAGGCATCATTACTGTCACTGAAGGCTGCCAGGCAACTGACAGGGAGAACAAGCAGGCGCCCAATATTATCTTCTTCCTGGTTGATGATATGGGCTGGCAGGACACCTCTGTTCCGTTCTGGGAAGAAAAAACTCTATTGAACGATAAGTTTCATACACCAAATATGGAACGCCTTGCATCGCAGGGGATGAAATTCACCCAGGCATACGCCTGCAGCGTCTCTTCCCCTACCCGTACGAGCCTGATGACCGGTATGAATGCAGCCAGGCACCGGGTAACCAACTGGACACTCCGGAAAGACCAGACAGTGGACGCAAAAGATGATGTGCTTGAATTTCCGGCGTGGAATCTTAACGGCCTTCAACCGGAACATGCTGATACCATCAGCCAGACCGTAGCAGCCACCACGCTGCCACAGTTGCTGAGAGATAACGGTTATTATACCATTCACTGTGGAAAGGCACATTGGGGGGCTGAAAGCACTCCGGGTTCCAATCCTTTGAATCTTGGATTTGATGTAAATATAGGCGGTCACTGCGCAGGGGGGCCCGGAAGTTATCTGGGTATTCATAATTTCAGCGCCGACTGGCGCAATGGCGACCGGATCTGGGATATTCCGGGACTCGAGAAATATTTCGGGAAGGATATCAACCTGACCGATGCGCTTACCCTTGAAGCTGAGTCGGCAATTGATCATGCTCTTGAAACCGGAAAACCCTTTTATCTGTACATGTCCCATTATGCTGTCCATGTGCCGCTGGAACCCCATGATCCTTTCTATCAGAAATACAGGGAAAAGGGACTGGAAGAACCCGAAGCACTATATGCCTCGATGATAGAAGGAATGGACAAAAGCCTGGGGGATTTGATGAGCTGCCTTGAAGAGAAAGGGATTGAGAACAATACCGTCATTCTTTTCATGTCAGACAATGGCGGGTTAAGTGCTCACGGACGGGGAGGTGTCCCAAACACCCATAATCTGCCGTTGAACAGCGGGAAAGGTTCTGCATACGAAGGTGGCATACGCGAACCCATGATAGTTAAGTGGCCGGGAACAGTACAACCGGGTTCGGTATGTAATGAATATCTGATCATCGAAGATTTTTTTCCAACTGTCCTTGAAATAGCCGGGGTGAAAAGCTACAAGACTATTCAGACGATAGACGGCAAAAGTTTCGTCCCGATGTTAAGGCAGAATGGAACAACATCAACAGGGCGTGATCTGATCTGGCATTTTCCGAACAAATGGGGAGCGGCCGGGCCTGGCATTGGTACAACAAGTACAATCCGGAGCGGCGACTGGAAACTCATCTACTGGTATAATGACCATCACTTTGATTTGTTCAATATAAAAGAAGATATTGGAGAAAACTTTAATCTTGCAGAAAAAAATCCGGATAAAGTGAATGAACTGGCTTCAAAATTAAGCAAATATCTTCAGGATGCCGGGGCTCTAAGGCCTGTTTACAAGAAATCGGGAGAACCTGCCCCATGGCCGGACCAGGTTTCGTTTTAGATTGTTTTATCAATAACAGAAGTTATTTTTTTACCAGTAAATTTCTTAACAAAGAATATGACTATCAGGTTTTTAATACTGCTGATTCCCGCATCCTGCCAATTTGTTTTTTTGTTTTCGCAGAAAGATTCAGGTAATCTGCCTTTACCCGATAAGGCACAGTTACGCTGGCAGCAACATGAACAAATCATGTTTGTTTGCCTGGATCCGTGTACCTGGCAGGGACGCGAATATGACAACCATTCACTCCCTTTGAGCCGGATCAATCCTGAAAAGCTGAATACCGACCAGTGGTGTGAAGCTGCCCTTCTCTGGGGGGCGGGGGAAATACTTTTTGTTGCCAAACATACAGGAGGATTCTGCTGGTGGCAGACAGAAACCACTGATTACGGTGTCAAAGAAATTCCCTGGCATGATGGCCAGGGAGATATACTGGCCGATTTGTCGCGCTCTTGTGCAAAATACGGGCTCGACCTGGGAATCTACGTTTATCCGGGCGATGAACAATGGGGCGCAGGCATTGGCAGCGGAGGTATAACAAAAGATCCTGCCAGACAGGAAGAATATAACAAGATTTATCGCAAGCAGCTTACTGAGGTGTTGAGCAGGTATGGAACCATCCGCGAAGTATGGTTCGACGGGAACTGCAATATCCCGGTTGGAGATATTCTGAAACAGTATGCACCCCATGCAGTCATATTTCAGGGCGAATCAGCAACCATACGCTGGGTTGGTAACGAAGACGGGGTGGCGCCATATCCCAACTGGTACACACTGTCACGGAGTGATCTGGCAACAGGGACAGCCACAGCCCTGCAATCTGATCCTTATGGTGATGCTTACGCTCCTGTCGAGGTGGATGTGCCATTGCTGAAAAATAAAGGACACAAATGGTTCTGGGCTCCCAATACCGACCACCTGCTGCCGGATATCGACAGGTTAATGGAGATATATTACAAGTCGGTAGGCCGGGGGGCCGTATTGTTGTTAAACTCGACTCCTGATACAACCGGACTTATTCCCGACACGCATCTTATTGTATATCAGAAGTTCGGAGAAGAAATCCGCAAAAGATTTGCAGTTCCTTTGGCGAAAACAGGAGGCAGGGGGAAAAGTCTGGAAATCTGTTTTGAGAAAACAGAAAATTTAAATCACATAATTTTGCAGGAAGATCTTGCCAGAGGACAGAGGGTACTTGAGTATTCTGTCGAAGGATTCAGTCAGGGAAAATGGACTGAACTGAGCCGGGGAAGTTCCGTTGGGAACAAAAAGATCGATTATTTTGCGGCAAAGCCTGTCGATAAAGTCAGAGTCACATTCTTAAAATACAAAGACACTCCTGAAATAGAAAATTTTGCCGTGTATAAAATTTCCTCAAATATTGAGAGCGGAGAAGGCGGTAGAATATCGCACGTGATCGGGAACTGGCAGGCAGGGACTTACAATGAAGAATGGGAACAGGTCAGCTTTGACCTGACGCAATTTGTAAATGATATCGGGCAATATGAAATATATTATTCTCCTGTGGCCCGCGATCTAAATTGTCAGGGGCAAACCGGCCTTGAGTTTTCGGGCTGGCAATTGGAAATGTATGGAAGAATTGCTCCTGAATCCATCAGAATGATTGAAAATGACAAACTTCTGCTGACCCGCTCCCAGCAGACACAGGATGAGTTTCCAACAATACTGCGAATAAAAATCAGGTCAAAACCCTGCAGGTCAGCCGGGGACATAATTATTCAACGGCATACCTATTAAACAGGGTATGCCGGAAAAAACAGATCATTTACCTTCCGGCTTTTTCCTGCACAGTGAATACAGTCATTTTTCCCGGCCATCCTGAAACATTTATCTGGGTAAAAATTTTGGATCACCGGTTGCTTTATAATCATTAAACTGCTTTAGTAAAGGATCTTTCATACGGCCATATATTTCGCCCGACTTATATTTCCCAAGGTCAAAAGCCTTCTTTATCCAAACATCACGGCGGCGATTGATGATTGTGGTTTTAATGACTTCTGAAACGAACTGGGGTGGAATTGCCAGTATTCCGTCTTCATCACCTATGACAAGGTCGCCGGGCATAATAACAGCATTCCCGATGCGGATTGGTATATTGACTCCTGTGACCACAGCACGGCCTGAATTATTGGGCATTTGTGAACCGCGATAAAAAGCCTGCATCCCGCTCCGGGAAATTGTTTCCAGAAAGTAAATACCACCATCGACAATTAGTCCGGTCCCGGTGGTTTTCCATATATAATACGCAAGTTTGTCACCCACATACGGAAGACCTCCTTCGATCTTGCCATACAGATCGACAACAACAAGGTCATTTTTCCTGAGCATGTCAATAGTGTTGGATTTGCTGACAGCTGTTGTATTATTCCTTTTGGCTGTGTTTTGTATGCCGGCCTCGAGGTCAGGTCGTGGAGGCATGAATTGTACAGTGAATGCCCTGCCCACAAGTTTTTTACCCGGAATAAGCGTTATCCAGCCACCTTCGTACTGATTGTTGTACCTGTGTGCAGACAGAATCTCAAGTGCCTCGATGACCTGGATCTGCAATTCTCTTACAGAATCTATGGCTTCATCAGGAATCATTGGACGACCATCAGGAAAACGGTCGTAGGGATTTAACGCTGTAAAGTCTTCCATCTGTTCTTTTGTGAATGTATGAACCTGGGCAGAGGCAGGATTTGACATAATATATGCGAACAGCAAGAAAAACACAGTAAAAATATTCAAAGTCAGCTGCTTAGTGGAAGCAATAAATCTCTTTTGCAGTGCGATCAGTAATTGTTTTTTCATTTTCAGATGGTTTTAATAGTTTCATATATTAATAAAGGCTTTTTACAGTATTCATTTTTTGTTTCTTGCAACAGATGCTGCCCAAAATAAATAATAACTCATGAGATTTATAAATATACGATTCCCAAATCATCATTCAGATTAATCATTATTGTTTGTATTGATTTATTAATCCTGGCCGCAACGGCTGATCACTCTTTTCTCTCTGACAGGAAATCATTGCAAATAATTATTTGGGCCAACTCTGATATTAGCACTCCCTGTTTCCTGATCTGATCATTTATTTACGCATGCATTTCCCGCAAAAAAATAATCTCACTCAGACCCGGAACAAAGACCGGCAGACAGATGTTTTATATGGTAGAAGGAATCAAAATTTGATAATTTACTCAATAATGCTTATGCCCGCAATGGCATGCCTGTTGATGATACACATCAGGAACAAATTGCAATGGGCTGACTTCAGATATAAATACAAATTAATTAATACGGTAAAATCACGATGGGAAATAATGAATTTGAAAAAGGGACTAAATTTTCTTACTCCAAAAGGATATCTTATTCCGAAAAAGCTGTTGTAAGCAAGCAGGTAATTAAAAATGAAGCTGGCAGCATCAGTCTGTTTGCTTTTGATAAAGGTGAGGGATTAACTGAGCATACATCGCCTTATGATGCAGTTGTTCAGATAGTTGAAGGCAAGGCAGATATCATGATTAAAGGTGTCTCCAATATCCTTGAGACTGGTGATACCATTATCATGCCGGCAAATGTTCCACATTCGCTGACAGCGGTGGAGAAATTCAAAATGGTTCTCACAATGATAAAGGGTAAGTGATATTCTCCTGTCATCACAGGGAATATTTTACAGATAACAGTATTCGTTTAAATTGTTTTTAAAGCCGGATATTTTTATACCTGCGGCTGTCTGAACCGGATATATCCTTTGCCACAAACCTCTTTATTAACTCTTAAGCGATTGCTTTCAGATCCATGTCCTGGCAGGGTATTTTAATCTTACTGTCTTTCGATTAAACTTTGTATTCAATCGGCAATGCGTTTATCTTATTGACAAAGAATCGTGTGCCGGGACGTTTTTCCCATAATTAAATCTTAAATTTGGGAAAAACCCTTTGCAATGAATAAAATTTATTCCACTGTCCTGATTTTAACCACGTTGATTTTTGCAGAACTTACGGTGGTTTTTCCTCAGGCGCCACCTTTACGGGAACAATTATCGCTCAACGGGATCTGGAACTTCACAACTGAGGACGGCCGGAGAACAACGATCACGGTTCCTGAATTCTGGGACGCAGCTCCCGGGTTCACAAAAAAAGTCTTACGGGAATTTACCAACGATAATGGTGAGAAAAGTTCACGTGAGGTGACAATCCCCTCAACAAGCATCGGTATATATGAGAGAGAAATAACAATTCCTGAGTCATGGAAGGATAAAATAATCAAGATCGAATTTGAAGGAATAAATCATATTGCGGATGTATATCTTAACAATGTATTCCTTTTAAATCATGTGGGGGGTTGGATTCCTTTCGGGGTCGATATTACCAATATGGTTAAGGCGGGCGAAACTGCCCGGCTCAAAGTAGTAGTGAAGGGAGGTAACCATCCTCCGGTTGTTGATAAGAATGGTTATCCCCAGTGGCCCGTGGGATGGTATGGACATGAAAGCCGCTGGGGCATAATATTTGACACATGGATGCGGGCATACGGGCCTGTTTACATTGAGGATGCGTTTATTCAAACATCCTGGAGGGAGAAAAACATCACTGTAATTTACGATCTGATAAATCAATCCGGGAAAAAACAAGAAGTAAGGATTTACGGAGATATCCGGGAAAAGGAACATTATGCTCCTGATCTTGAAATTTCAAGTGAAAGAATAGTACTCGGTCCCGGGGAAAAAAGAACAGCCAGGGTTACGTCCCAATGGGATAACCCGAAATTATGGAGCCCGGAAACCCCAGTCCTTTACTTACTCACTTCAAGTATCAGGGAAGAAATAAAGAATGGGAAGGCTGATGCCATTGACAGTGAAGTAAGAAGATTTGGTTTCAGGGAAATATGGATAGAGGGCACGGAATTACGTTTTAATGGTCACCGGATCAACCTGAGGGGCACCAGTATCAACACTCATGGACAGGGTTATAACTCAGGTCGCTATAAATATATAACACCCGAAACCTGGAACCGTACAATTGACAGGTTGCAGCTGATGAATATTCAAAGCGTGCGTTTTCATCAGCAACCTGCATCGGCCAGAATAATTGAAATTGCAGATGAGCGCGGATTGCTTGTTATTGAGGAATCTCCTATGTATGCCCGGGATTACATATTGAAATCAAAGAATGAAATCTATTTCAGAAATGCTTTGACCTGGCTTAAGCCCTGGGTAAGAGACAGGAGAAATCATCCTTCAGTGATTATGTGGAGCTCAGAAAATGAGATAGGACGCGACTGGCTTAAATGGTTCTCGGATGAACAGATAAAAACGCTGGCCGACACTATTCGGGCCACAGATCCTACCAGGCCGGTTATTGCTGAAGGGGATTTTGATGTAGGCGACGATTTTTACAGCGACCATTATCCGGAAGGAGTCGGAAAAACCGTTACAGGCAGCATTTACAGCTGGGACACTCTTGTTTCAAAGACCAAACCAACCGGTATCGGTGAATTCCTGTTCGGCAGAACCGATGGCAAAGAATGGTGGCATGGTACATGGAGCCGGGGACTGCGTTATATCAACGTGTCTCAGATCATGCCATACACTCTTGACTGGTGCTGGACAGTTGATACTGTAACTCCCGTACATGTTAACCTTATGAACAGCTTTGCTCCTGTAGCGCTGTTTGACAAGGAATATGATGACCTCGGCATTGAGGCACTAAGAAGTAATAAATACCCGGAAATTAAGAATGGAGAACTCATTAAAAGGACATTGATCTTATATAATGACTGCTTCTCCGGGGAATCAGTACAGACAGAGGTTCGGCTGGAAAACCAGGGAAAACTTCTGATAAATGATATAAGGAATATTGAGGTTCCACCCGGACAACGCCGGGAAATCCAATGTGAATTTAAGGCACCATTTACCGGAGACGGATTTGTTGAACTTGTCCTGATAACAAGAAAAAACGGGAAACAGACATTTGCTGAAAGCAGAAAATTCAAAGTTGCAGGGATTAAAGGCGGGGGATCATCTGAGAAACCTTTTATAAGACTTGTTGATTAGTCTGCCGGAACGAGGCTTTGCCGGGCTGATGGCCAGTTTAAATGGTTTTGTCATAAAGATTATAAACAATCCATTATTTCAGTATAATGTAATATATGATCCTTACCGGAAGGGTCTTTACTTAAATTAACCATTGCCCTGGCAAGCTTTTCAACAGGCATGCTTCTGAATTTTACATAAGATCCTGTCAGCGTCGGATCAATGACTTTCATTATAACAGATGCGATCTTTTCAGCTAGCCTGAATTCCTTACGTTTTCCAACAAGAAGACCGGGCCTGAAGTGAAAAACACACTTCTGAAAGAATTCCTCCGTGCCTTTTTCCATTTCGGCTTTGGTTCTGAGATAAAAATTCCCTTTCACGTCTGCACCGACACTTGACACGTTAAGCATGAGCTTCACACCGTTGGCTGAAGCGATCCTTGCAAATGCTACCGGCAGGTCCCTGTCAACTCTCTGCTGTTCCGCCTTGCTGCCGGCCTTTTTTATTGTGGTCCCCAGTGCATTGAAAAGAACATCTCCCCTGACCTCCGGGCTCAAAGCGTCAATGTCTTCCATGGGGGTGACAAACTCTTTCAATCTGGGATCATTTATCCCTGTTGGCTTTCTGACAAAAACCCTGACTTCAGTGAAATCATTGTCATTCATTATTTCTTTAAGTATGAGATTCCCAACCAGTCCGGTTGCACCTGTCACGATCGCTTTCATATTAAATGGTTATTTTTTTGCGAATTTATGTTTTTAAAAGACACTGTTGTTAATCCGGAAGATCTGGCAGGCAATTACTGCGGTTAAACTTACCGGATTCTTTTTTGCAGTGTACCGGGACGTTTTTAATAGCACTTTATTAACTTATGTTTTGTTTAAACTGATACACCGGGTTTTTATCCATCATCTTTATAATGACTGCAGAATATAAAAATGCATCAACATCAGACATCTGCCAGGGGGCACAGGGTTGAGTTTTTTTACGCAGGCACCAGAGGCTGACGGTATCAATTCTGGGCGTATAACCGGTCATATTCCGGAACTTATTCTATCATGTTATACTTTTTCAGGATATTCAATGTCTTCTCTATCGGAAGGGATTCCATGACAATGTTGTTTCCCGTCCTGACTGTCCGGGCTGCAAAGAGGGAGTTTATTATGGCTTCTTCCGTAGCTTCAATGACGGCTTCAAACAGAATATCAAGATTCTCATTCCGGATGAACCTGAACTCCTGGAATATTGAGACTGAGGTGTGAGGTATCCTTATATCTTCAGATACAGAACAGGCTATGGCAAAGTCACCGCTGCTGTTTGAACCGGAGCCTCCGGTCCGTGCAATACCAAATATGGATCTTTTGGCAAGCCGTTTAAGGTTTTGCGGATTCAGAGGGGCATCTGTCATGATTACTATCATGCATGAACCATCTTCCCTGTACCGGTTGTCAATATCGCTGAACTTATGTTTTCCCAGTTCCAATCCGACAGGAACTCCGCTGATCTGCAGTATACCGCCAAAGTTTGTTTGTACAAGCACCCCGACAGTATAGCCTCCCGATGATTCGGGGATCTTTCTGGAAGCTGTGCCGATGCCTCCCTTGAATCCCAGACAAGAAGTTCCGGTTCCTGCTCCGGCATTTCCTTCTTCAACAAACCCACTGCCGGCTTTCAGGATGGCCTCAAGAACGTGCTCTTTTGTGACAAGCCTCGAGCGGATATCATTAAGCGAACCATCATTTGTCTCACCTACAACCGGATTGACACTCCTTACATCTGCATTCTCTTTAAACCGGAAAGTATAATCGATCAAAGCATCAGCGGCAACAGGGACGCTGAGGGTATTTGTAAGAATTATGGGAGTCTCTATATTTCCCAGTTCCTCGACCTGGGGATAACCCGTAAGCTTACCGTAGCCGTTGGCTATATAAATTGCTGCAGGTACTTTATTGCGGAAAATATTTTCAGAATGGGGTACGACAGCTGTTACCCCTGTATTAACGGAATCACCCTGTATCAATGTAATATGCCCGACCCTGACTCCCGGTACGTCGGTAATGGCATTGAATTTACCGGGATCCAAAATGCCTGTCACAATACCATAGTCTCTGGCACGCTTTGTCTGGGCGAGTGCGCATGTACAAATTATCAGGGTTAGGAACAAAAAGAAATATCTCATGACCAGCTTGTTATCCTGACTGAAATTATTCCTTTCAATCCGCCTTACGAACTTACAGAAAATAATTAAGAATTTTTAACTATTTTAAAATGAATTATATGACTATTTTTGAAAACCGGTATCCTTGTAAGATCATAGGTGGTTAAAAGGGAATTATTTACATATACAAGGATGCCGGTTTCAATAACAGACCAATTTAAAACATTATTTTATTAAATACAATCCAAAGCCGGTACCAAAATATTTTTTTGTCATGATGGTCTTAGCTTCGACAGACCGTTCAATAGGTTGAAGATTCAGTTGTAGTTGGTACCGGCTTTGTTTTTGTCCATCAATTATTCTCTTTCAATAATATACCACAATGTCTTGTATTGTGCATCAATACTGAAAGATAATCTTTTTCCTTTCT
>CAYXSM010000044.1:0-21417 GCA_964466705.1 uncultured Rikenellaceae bacterium | reverse complement strand
CAACAGTTTGCTGATAAACTGGGAGTAAATCGTAGAACAATTGTGATTGGATTAAAAAAGTTGGAACAACACAATTACATAAGTGATAAAAATATCACACTAACATCTGAACAAAGGGCAAAAGAGTTTATATTGAATGAGTTCAATAAATTCTACTATAATCCTAAGAATGATAAAAAGATAAAGGTCGGGCAAGATTTCTATCATAAAATGCTATATGATTTAAAACCACCAAAGCATGTTTCTTATGATAGAAAACTTTTGACTGCAACAATTAAAGAGAACTATCCTCAGTGTGTGCTTTTCTGGCAAAGAAGCAAAAAAGTTTAATTTTTTTCTCCAGATTCCAGATGAAACAATTGAACAAAGCAAAAGCAGAAGTAGGGGGAAGTTATTGTGGCAGAACTGAAAATATATTAGTTGGTAATCGTTTATTGATATGGCAGACCTAACATTTATAGAAAGAGCGACCATCGAAAAGTTCTTAGGTATGAAAAGTGGTTATGTTATGGACTTTTCAGATAGAACATTTCAAGAATTTATAATAGAAGCAGTTGGGTTAGATATTGAAGAAAAAAAATATCATTATGCTTCAAATTCAAAAGCAAATAGATTAAGACAATTCATTAGGATTGAATCAGATTATATATTCGGTAAACTATTATCTGCATTTTGCGATTATTGGCTTTCAAAAGTTCACACAGGAGAGATAGACTATAGAGATGAGGAATACCTTTACAAAGATTGCATTAAAATTGCAGAAAGACTAAAGCAGGATAGTATAGTTGAACAAATTGATGCATTTCAGCCGAATGTGGATGACCGAGACTTTAAACTACTTGCTAAGTCAATCAAAGAAAGCATTGCGAATAATGAGCCTGAAACGGCATTAGACAGACTTCATACTTTTACTTTCCGATATTTAAGAGAGTTATGCGACAAACATTCCATTCCATATGATAAATCAGAATCCTTAAATTCAGTTTATGGCAAGTACATAAAGTTTCTTTTGGAGAATAATCATATTGAATCTGTGATGGGAGAAAAGATTTTGAAATATTCGATAAATGTTATTGAATCGTTTAACGATATTAGAAATAACAAGAGTTTTGCACACGACAACCCCATTTTGAATTATCAAGAAAGTGTGTTAATATTTAACAATTTGTCAAATACAATAAAGTTCATAGAATCAATAGAGAACCGCATTAAAAAACTAAATGAACCCGAACATACAGATTGGAATGATTTGCCTTTTTAGAAACAGAAAACGAAGGGAAAATAAGTCATTGGCAGGGGACGAAGTGGGATAATCACAGATAAAAATTTAATTCATTTTATTTCAACCATCTACAACAAGGTATAAAATTCGTATTGAAATAATTGTTGTTGAAAAATACCCCCTCATTGGTAACATTATTTGGCTATTTTTACAATAAAAATCATTATTAAAATGAGATTGGGGATTTATTGTCGAATTTCGAGAACCAAGGATGGAAATGATTTGTCAATTGCTGACCAGAAACAGAAAGGCATTAATAAAGCAAATGAGTTATCATTACCTTATGAAATTTATATCGATGAAGGTAAGTCAGGTGCTTCAGATAAAATAGAGGATAGACCAGAATTTGAGCGAATGATTGCTGATATAGTAAATGGAGAAATAACAGCAGTTTATGCATTTGACCAATCAAGATTTGAACGAAATCCACAAATTCGATTTATAATAAACGATATTTTTAAAAACCACAATATCCAGTATTATACTGAATTAGATGGTCTTGTGGATTTAAACAACCCCCAATCAGAATTCTTTGGTGATTTAATGTCTATCATAAATAAGTATCAAGTCACCGTTACAAAAATAAAGGTTAAGAGTGCACTTAAAACAAGGGTGAGGCAAGGGAAGGCACATTCAATAATTCCATATGGTTATAAAAAAAGCGATACGGATGAATTGATAATTAATGAAGAAGAAGCCGAAGTAGTTAAAAAAATTTACGAAATGTCTTTATCTGGGATAGGAACACGTTCAATAGCCGATTACCTGAATGACAATAATATACCAACACGCTATAATAAAATTGCTAATGGAACAATTAAAACAAGAAATAAATATACGGGGGTAATTCGAGAAACTAATAAGAGTGATATTAGATGGGCAGGAAATACGATTCGAAATATTATTACGAATTCCTTGTATAAAGGTGAAAGGATTTACTCAGGTGAAATTTTCAAAGTCCCCGCTCTAATTCCCCAATCATTATGGGAAAAAACCAATAAAAACCTGTCAAACAATAGAAACAACACAGGGAAAAAAGTCGAGCATAAATACATGTTAAAAGGATTACTCAGATGTGGTATCTGTGGTAGAAATATGTATGGTAGAAGCAGAGTCAGTAAACACGACCATTTTTACATGTGTTCTTCTAAAAGAATAAAGGGTGAAAATTGTGGAAATAGAAGTATAAATATTGATAAACTTGAAGCACTTATTTGGGATAGGTTCTTCAGAAGCAATGAATTCATTGAGAGAATCAGGAAAGAATTGAAGCCAGATGAAACAAAAACAAAACAATTAAAGGAACAAATCGAAATACTAAATAAGCGCATCGAACAGTTAAAAAATGAAAAAAATCGTGCAATTGAATTAGTTATTAAAGGAACATTATCTGAACAAGATGTAAAGGATATAATAACCAAAACGAATGGGAAGATTGCTGAAAATGAATACCTACTTAAAGATAAAAGCAATGTATTAACAGCATTAAACCATAGTGTATTAACAATTAAAAAATATGAAGATGAGTTCCAAGAATTCTCAAAGAAGACAACATTTGCGCAAAAGAAGAAAATAGTAAATGATTTTATAAGGGATATTATAGTTAAATATGATGATTCTATTAATTGTTATGATATAACTATTGAATTTAAAATCAACCTTCAAAGAGAGAGTTATCAGATATTTAACAATTTTACAAACGTACTTTACAAGGGTGATTTTATTATTCCAAGGACTATTAGGAATCTCAAATTCAAACAGCCACCAGTGCTGGAAATCAATGGCACAGTTGGTGAGGTTTTAGGGGGTGATGATAGTCCCCCCTATATAGAATCTTCTGATGGCTTCTATGAAAGAGTCTATAATACAAGAGTACCTTTTGGTAACATAGGGAACTGGTCAGAGGATGAGATTGATTTCTTTTACGAGAATAATCCTGATTGGTATTGTAAAGAAAGTGGTGTGAGTTTGTGGAGTAAGAATGAAAATTTACCAAGTTATGAAGATGCTAAGTCAAAGTATCAAAATGCTTTAAGAAAAAAAAATGACCCCCTGACACCATTTGATACTATTTCCTCTGATATCGTGTGATGGGGAGATCTGAAAGGCCTTCTGATCATCAGCGCCGTATGGGCATCAATTTTTCCGGCTACTGAATGTATCTTGGTGGTTTCCAGAGCTTCTTCGATTGTAAGGGGCGGCATGATAGTCGGAAGTCTTTTTGCAAGCATGGTCTTGCCTGATCCCGGCGGCCCTATCATCAGAAGATTGTGATGTCCGGCAGCTGCCACTTCAAGTGCCCTTTTTACATTCTCCTGCCCCTTTACGTCTGAGAAATCAACATCATATCTGTTGTCACTACCTGCAAAAACAGCATCAAGGTCCACTGAAACCCGTTCAAACCTGCGTGCTCCGTTAAAAAAATCCACAACATCACCCAGATTATCCACTCCGTATACCTCCAGACCTTTCACCACTGCTGCCTCCCTGGCATTTCTTGAAGGAACAATGATCCCCCTGAATCCTTCTTCTCTGGCACGCAAAGCTATAGGCAGTACGCCCTTTACCGGCTGAAGTGTCCCGTCAAGTGATAATTCGCCCATTATTATGAAAGATTCAAGCTCTCCGTTCTGTATTTTTTCATCTGCTGCCAGAATACCTACAGCAAGAGGCAAATCGTAGGAAGATCCTTCTTTTCTGATATCAGCCGGAGCCATATTTATTAAAACCTGCTTCCCAGGCCAGTGGTAGCCAAGTGACCGGAGAGATGATTCAATCCTCTGCTGGCTCTCTTTAACAGCTACATCAGGAAGACCGACAAGAAAGAAACGTATACCACGCGAGACATTGACCTCAATGGTTACCGTGACTGCATCAATACCCATAACGGCACTGGCGAATGTTCTGATCAACATGACTATAATTTTTGCACTCAGCGAAACACTAACCAAAGATAACCAAATTGATTAAGAATGCAAACGGAATGGAAAAACGAATACTGAAAGAAGTTGTTTTCTGGAAGAATTATTCCAAAGGTGTATCCCCCCTTTCAATTAAAGCAGGCTTGTACCGGACTTCAGGTTTTGGAATTTATCCTGCTTCGGGAGGCCATAATGCCTTCATAAACACAAATTATTGCATTCCCGATCTTGCTCATGCCAAAGTCCTCCCTTATCCGGCGCTGCAGCAAAAGTGCTTCATCCTGATAAATAACCGGATCTCCAAGATATCCCCTTATCAGACTGGTAAGAGTATCTGAATCAGGCGGCAAATGCCCGGCAGCAACAAAATTGTTATCCTTGTAAAATGGATAATTCTTTTCCGACACAAATTGTCCCATGAATTCCCGGTTAAGTGAAATGACTGGAACGGCACAGGAAAGTGCCTCGATAGCCACACGTCCCACACCCAATACCAAACCTGAATTCCTGATAAGCGGTTTTACTTCCGGAACATAACCATGAATAACGCATACTTCCCTTTTTCTGTTTCTGTTTATCAAATATGCTTCTTTCCTTAGTTCCTTTAAGTATTCCCCGTCACCAAGAATATGAAGTTTCACCATAGGAAATGCATTTACGATATCGGGAAGAACGTTTTTCATTATCAATGATAGTACATCGTAATGCTTCCTGTCGATCCTGCTGATATAACATAGCGAGAATGTATCCCGGTCAGAAGGTTCACAGTCTGGATCAACGCCGTTCTGAATAAATTCTGATTTATGCTTTATTTCATCGTTGTGTCTGTACTGGCTTACCGTCCGAAGGCTTACAAAAATTATTCTGCCGGCCATTTTTCTGGCCAGCGGCGAACGGATATCGTGCCAGGGCTTCCCGTGAACAGTCACGACTACCGGCACTTTCATTACCCATCCGCTTATGCAGGCCAGCATTATGGGAAAACGCTTATGGGCATGTATCACATCTATTCTGTGACGCCGAAGAAACCAGCATAGAAAAAGAACATAAACAGGAAGCAGAATATCGGTCATTTTAATATTTACAAAGTGAACATCAGAGTTCAGTCTGTCGTTCTGATACCCCCTTTTTGCCATGACATGAACTTCGTGCCCGCCGTTGCTGAGAAAATTTGCAAGATCCCTTACGTGATTCTCAGCGCCGCCAAAAGAAAATGACTTAATTATCAGTAATATCCTCAACTCTTTTTCCCATTTACGGAATAACTTTTCAAATCAATTTTTAGTATAAGAAACCAGAGTTATTAATGAACATTTAACAATTTTTTATTCAAAACATATGTATAAATGTGTACGGATAAAAATTGCTTCTTCATGAAAAAGGCCGGTTTGTAACATATGTTACAATCTGCATCCGCATTCTATGCTTTTTTTGTATTTTTATAAAATATGGTCAACATTGATACGGGAAGATTGACTAATACATATCTGCAGAAAATAATTAATTATTAACCATAATCAGATAAAAAATCATGAGCATGTTTTGTTTTCAATGTCAGGAGACCGCCAAAAACAGCGGTTGCACAATATCGGGTGTATGCGGAAAAAATGAAAAGGTTGCCAACATGCAGGATCTTCTGATATATGTTCTCAAGGGGATCTCCATATACAGCACCAGGGCCAGGGAGCTGGGTATCGAGAATGAAAAAACCAACAAATTCATATTCGATTCTCTTTTCATGACAATTACAAACGCCAACTTTGATTATGACAGGTTTGTCGGGAAGATAAAGGAGGGCCTCAGGCTACGTGAAGAAATGAAAAGCGCTTTGATAAATGCCGGTGGCAAATTACCTGATGTTTTGCATGATTCTGCTACCTGGACAGGAACCTCTGCTGAGGAATTTGAGATAAAAAATACTTCCGTAGGTGTCCTTTCCACTGAAGATGAAGATATAAGATCGTTAAGAGAACTTGTTATTTATGGTGTCAAGGGAATGGCTGCTTATACCGAGCATGCATATAATCTGGGGTTTGAAGATAATTCACTTTACAAATTCATGCAGGACGCACTGGCAGCCACAACTGATGACACCCTGGGAGCTGATCAGCTTGTAGCCCTTGTTCTTGAAACGGGTAAATTCGGAGTTACAGCAATGGCCCTTCTTGATAAAGCAAACACGACAAGGTACGGAAATCCGGAAATAACAAAAGTAAATATTGGCGTCAGGAATAATCCGGGAATTCTTATAAGCGGTCATGATCTGAGGGACATGGAAGATTTGCTGAAACAGACTGAAGGCACCGGAGTGGATGTTTACACTCACAGCGAAATGCTGCCGGCCAATTATTATCCTTTCTTCAAGAAATACAGCCACTTTGTTGGCAATTACGGCAGTTCATGGTGGAAACAGAAAGAGGAATTTGAAACTTTCAACGGTCCGATCCTGTTCACTACAAACTGTATCGTGCCTCCAAAAAAAGGCGCTTCGTATTTTGATAAAGTTTACACTACCGGAGCCGCAGGCTTTTCAGGATTCAAACACATTGACGAAAGGCCTGATGGAGGACAGAAGGATTTTTCAGAAATAATAGCTCATGCTAAAAAATGTGATCCTCCGGTGGAAATAGAAACAGGGGAGATTATCGGAGGATTTGCCCACAGCCAGGTTTTTGCCCTTGCCGACAAGGTTGTTGATGCAGTAAAATCGGGAGCAATAAAGAAGTTCTTTGTTATGGCCGGATGTGACGGGCGCATGAAGGACCGCACCTACTATACGGAATTTGCAGCTGCCCTTCCGAAGGATACAGTTATCCTTACTGCCGGTTGCGCCAAATACAGATACAACAAACTGCCGCTTGGTGATATCAATGGTATTCCCAGAGTTCTTGATGCCGGTCAATGCAACGATTCATATTCTCTTGCAGTGATTGCCATGAAACTGAAAGAGATATTCAATCTCAATGATATCAATGAGCTTCCGATTGCTTACAACATCGCCTGGTATGAACAAAAAGCAGTAATAGTTCTCCTGGCCCTTCTTTATCTTGGTGTGAAAAATATACACCTTGGTCCGACACTACCAGCCTTTCTGTCTCCTAATGTGGCAAAAATTATTGTTGAAAAATTTGGAATTGCAGGCATTGGAACAGTTGAAGATGACATCAGGATGTTCCTTAATTAGTCCGACAAACTGATATCTTAACCTGACCGGGAATATCAGATATTTGCGTTGAATGTGTCGCCTTTTGAAAAGTCGCCTGTGGTATATCCTCTGCGAAACCATTCCCTGCGCTGAGCCGCGGAGCCATGGGTGAATGCATCGGGGATCACCCGTCCCTGGTAACGCTTCTGAAGGACATCATCTCCCACTGAGGAAGCAGCTGTCATTGCTTCCTCGATGTCTCCGGGTTCAAGGGAATTAAACATTTTCTGGTCATAATGGGCCCACATCCCTGAAAGAAAATCGGCCTGAAGTTCAAGACGGACAAGAAGCTGATTCGCCTGGGAGGTGCCGAGCCTTGATCTTTGAGCGTTTACTTCCTCAAGTATCCCAAGCAGGTTTTGAACATGATGTCCTATTTCATGAGCTATGACATACGCTATTGCGAAATCTCCGTTAGCCCCGTATTCAGTTCTCAGGGCATCGAAGAAGCTCAGGTCAATATATACTGTTTCATCTCCCGGACAGTAAAAAGGGCCGCTTGCCGCTGACGAAAACCCGCAGGCTGATTGAACCTGATTCCTGAACAATACAAGTTTGGGCTGGCGGTATGTTTTGCCGGACTGGGCAAATATCTTTCCCCATACATCCTCTGTCCCGGCCAGAACAACGGATACAAAATGAGCCATTTCCTCTTCCTCCGGAGTTGTTGTTGCCACCTGACCGGACTGGGCAGTGGGCTCTCCCATATTATCCAGTACCTGGGAAGGATCTCCACCAAGCAGCAAGACAATAAGAGCTATGACAACGGTACCAATGCCGCCACCGATTACCATCTTTCCTGTGCTCATCGATCTGCGGTCATCAATGTTATCGCTTGTACGTCTCCCGTCAACCTTCATTGTCAAGAAATTTTAGTATTAAACACAAGGAATATATAAAGCAAATCTAAAATTTTCATTTATATATTCCAAACTGATTAAGGGTCAATTTTGGAGGTCCTGTTTTATGGAAATCAGGGCAGTCACAGGCCAGTGGTCAGAAATGTAGATGCCATTCCCCTTTCGTATATGAGTCCTGTGCTCGAGGACTTTCATTCCGTGCCTGACGAAAATATAATCTACCCGACCAGCTCTGGTTTTATCCGAAAAACCATTGAAAGTGTAAGCCGGTCCTGTATGCCTTTTATCGGACACTGCATAACCATCATCCAGAAGAGGTATACTTTCACGGGGGCCGGTAAGGATACTGTAGCCCCTGCTTGAATGAACCATGTTGAAGTCTCCGGTAATAATGAAGGGAAAGCCTGCTGCAATACTGTCAACCTTATCCAGAAGAAGTTCAGAGCTCAGAACTCTCGCTGAATCGGAATCGTGTGCAAAATGTGTGTTAAAAAAGAAAAAGTGTTCCTGGGTAACCTTATCGGACAATTCCATCCATGTAACTATGCGTGGAAGATTCGCTCCCCATGCCTGTGAACCCGGCACTTCCGGAGTTTCTGACAACCAGAAAGTTTTTGTTCTGATCATGTTGAACCTTTCTTTTTTGTAAAACACCGGGTTCATCTCCCCTTCTCTTGCTCCGTCACTTCTGCCCACGCCAACTGAAGAATAATCAGTCAGCACTGAGTCCAGCAGTTCGTACTGATTCAAAAGCACCTCCTGCATTCCTATCACATCAGGCAGCTCTTCCCTGAGAAACTCCAATACAAGAGGGACTCTGTTCGGCCATGCATTAATGCTGTCAGCAGGATTATCGTACCTGATATTGAATGTCATCACCCTTATGGCATCCTTGTCAGACCTGCCTGCACATCCTGCAAGGAGCAACAGAAAGAAAAATGTCAGAACTACAATGAATGGATTTTTCATTACTCCAAAATTTGCTTAAAGATAAATAACTTTAACAGAATCACTATAATTATTGAAAATCCGTTCAACAAACAGGGCCGGAAAGGCAAAAATAAATATTTATATATTTGCATAAATGCATTATGAAATGAATTAAGCTTTCTGATCCTGCATTTTCCCGCATTATATTTAATGGCCGATTACATTAATAATTAAACCGATGCCTGACCTGATCAAGCTGTTACCCGATTCTGTTGCAAACCAGATCGCTGCCGGAGAGGTGATTCAAAGGCCATCCTCCGTGGTTAAAGAACTTGTCGAAAACGCCGTCGACGCCGGTGCAGGGAATATAACGGTTATAATAAAAGACTCAGGAAAAACACTGATCCAGGTCACAGATGACGGGACAGGAATGTCAGAAACTGATGCGAGGCTTGCCTTTGAACGGCATGCCACATCAAAAATTTCTTCTGCAGGAGATCTCTTTGCCATAAGAACGAAAGGATTCAGGGGTGAAGCTCTTGCATCCGTTGCGGCCGTGTCGATGGTGGAGCTGAAAACACGGAAAGCTGAAAATGAAGCCGGAACAATGATCCTGATAAACGGTTCAAGAGTAACTGCCCAGGAACCCTGCAGCTGCCCACGGGGATCAAGCTTTTCAGTAAAGAATCTTTTCTTCAACATTCCCGCCCGGCGCAAATTTCTGAAGTCGGACAACACTGAAATGAGACATATCATTACCGAATTTCAGAAAATTGTGATACCTCATCCTGGCATAAGGTTCCTGCTCATTCATAACGACAATGAGATATACAACCTTATGCCCTCAAACTGCAGGCAGAGGATAATGGCTGTTTTCGGAAAACAGATAAACAATGAGCTCGTTTCAGTTGAAACCGATACAACACTTATCAGAATAAAGGGATATGTTGGCAAGCCTGAAAGTGCCCGGAGAACTTACGGAGAACAGTTTTTCTTTGTAAACGACCGTTATATGAAACATCCCTACTTTCACAAAGCAGTAATGGAGGCATACCACAATATTTTAACCCCTGAATCTTATCCATCTTATTTTTTATTTATGGAGTCCGATCCCGCCTCGATCGATATTAACATTCATCCCACCAAGACAGAGATAAAATTTGAGGATGAACAGGCTATATGGCAAATACTTCTTGCATCGGTCCGCGAAGCGCTTGGAAGGTTCAATATTATTCCTTCCCTTGATTTCAAGAGCGAAATCCTTATCGACATTCCTGTTCAGCCAAATTCAGGAAGAACTCCGGAAGCCCCTGAAATAAAGACGAATGCCCTTTACAATCCTTTTGCAGGTGAAGAAAGGCCCGCCCAGTCAGGATATTATGCTGAGTGGTTTGAAAGGGAAAAAGCACACGGGTGGGAAAAACTGTACCCTCCGCATGAAACCGGATACGAAGACCAGCTTCAGAGTGAAACCGAGAGAAGGCTTTTCCAGATCAAAGGCCGTTATCTTGTAAGCCCGGTTAAATCTGGTCTGATGCTGATTGACCAGAAAAGAGCTCATGAGAGAATCCTGTACGAAAAATTTATCGACACTCTGAGCGATAACACAAAGGCCAGCCAGACAGAAATGTTCCCTGTAAAATTTGAGTTAAATGCCGCGGATTTTTTATTGTTACAGGAGATCAGTAACGAAATTAACCATTTGGGATTTAATGTACAGCTAACGGAAAGCGGACATCAGGTATCGGTCACTGGCAGGCCATCCGATACAATCTCTGATGATCCTGTGGAACTTCTTGAGATGCTTATTGAGGAGTATAAGAACACGCAGGCCGACCCGTCAGCCGGGCTGAAAGAGAAGGTAGCTTCCGCACTTGCTTCTGCAGCAGCCATTCCATACGGAAGAATCCTTAAGAAAAGGGAAATGGAGGATATTTTTGATACTTTGTTTCTGTGTAAGCACCCCAATTACTCACCCAAAGGAAAACCTGTCATAAGCATCATAACAACTGATGAGATGGATAAAAGATTCAGGCAGTTATAATAAGAGGGATTTTCACAACAAGTCTGTTTTTGCCGTATAAATTGATAATATTATCTTTACGCGGTATTTTGAAATCTTTAAATTTTAAGTCTTGCCGATGAATGGATACGGAAGAGGGTTTAGGGCATTACCCCCGGTAGTAAAGAACATTATTTATATTAATATTCTGATGCTGCTTGCGGATTTTACCGCAAAAAGTGTATTTGGAATTGACCTCACAAGGGCTCTTGGCCTTTATTTCCCTAAATCAGAACAATTTATGCCGCTGCAGATCCTTACCCACATGTTCATGCATGGAGGATTTCTGCATCTGTTTTTCAATATGTTCGCCCTGTACATGTTCGGGGGTATACTGGAAAATGTATGGGGTCCGAAGCGTTTTTTTATTTACTACATGGTCAGCGGACTTGGAGCAGCCCTTGTTCATGAAACAGTTATAATGATTCAGTATAACAAACTCCTGAACGTATTAAGTCCCGATCAGCTGCAAATGGTTCTCAATGATGGAGCAGCGTATATAAGGGAAGGCAGGGTTTTTACAAATGAAAGCATGAAAAGCATGCAAATGCTGCTGAATGTCCCCACAGTGGGTGCTTCGGGGGCTGTATTTGGCATTCTGCTTGCTTTCGGTGTTCTTTTTCCCAACACCCAGCTTATGCTCCTCTTTCCCCCCATACCTATCAAAGCCAAATATTTTGTTATCATTTATGGTGGCATAGAACTTTACCTTGCAGTCACCCAGCCCGGAAGTAACATTGCTCATGCAGCCCATCTGGGAGGAATGCTTTTCGGATACGCCCTTATCCGTTACTGGAGAAAAACTACCAACACACTTTACTGATGGGAATAGGGGATGATATTCTAAAAACGTTTAAACAGGGCAGCGTTCTTACCAGGCTGATCTATATAAATGTCTCTGTATTCATCATCTTAACCCTGGCCTCAATCCTGGCTTTTTTGTTCACTGATCCGGCAATAGCCGCCATAACCTTAAAGCTGTTTTCAGTTCCGGCATCATTTAAATCACTTCTTCTGAAGCCATGGACTTTGATAACTTATATGTTCACACATAAGGATATCTGGCATATTCTCTTCAATATGCTGTGGCTTTACTGGTTTGGAAAGATTTTTCTTGATTTCCTGGATAAGAAAAAGCTGGTGGCAGTATATATTCTGGGTGGATTGTGTGGAGCTGTATTTTACATTATATCATTCAATATTTTCCCTGTATTCAAGGAAGTAGTTTCAGAATCTGTGGCTATAGGAGCTTCTGCATCCGTTATGGCCGTTGTGATCGCAGTTGCCGCATATGTCCCGGATTATCAAATTAATCTGTTTATCATAGGAAGGGTCAGAATAAAATACATGGCGCTGGCTATTCTGATCCTGACCTCCTTTATGGATTTTTCAGTGAACTCAGGAGGCAAGCTGGCTCATATCGGCGGAGCTTTTTTCGGGTATATGTATACCATTAACCTGCGCAAAGGAAAAGATATCGGAAGGGGCATTGACAAAATACTGGATTACTTTGCCACACTATTTAAACCCCGTCAAAAAATGAGGGTCACACACAAGAAACCTGTTTCTGACTATGAGTATAACAAATCAAGGGCCGAGCATCAGTCACGTATAAATAGTATTCTGGATAAAATTTCCAAAG
Organism: uncultured Rikenellaceae bacterium; assembly: GCA_964466705.1. Classification (GTDB taxonomy): domain Bacteria; phylum Bacteroidota; class Bacteroidia; order Bacteroidales; family VadinHA17; genus LD21. Next base: position 8,515 of record CAYXSM010000044.1, on the reverse strand, counting down.
GTGGCTACGACAGCCTTACTAAAGAAGAAAAGGATCTTCTGTTCAGGGAAAGTCAGCCTAAAAATTGATTTTAATTGTTTTCATCTCTAAATAATTGCTAAAAATTCATATTTTCAGGTCCTTCAAAGAGTATATTTATGTTAATTGGTATCCATTAATACCGTTCCGGTGAGAAAATTAACATATAAAATCATTCTTGCCGCAAACATTCTGCTTGCTGTGTCAATTCTTGTTTCTTACATTTCAGTACATATCGATCCCGGAGTATTTGCGATACCTTCACTTTTTGGCCTTGCATACCCATACCTGCTTCTTGCTAACATTATTTTTGCCCTGGTCTGGCTTGCATACCTGAAGCCGGAGGCGCTGATTTCCATAATAGTGATCGCTGCCGGTTTTACGCATTTTTCAAACTATCTTAAAGTCACCAGGCCATCGGGCGATAAGACCGGTACCCTGAAAGTCATGAGCTATAATGTTCATCTCTTCAACAATTTTGAAGGAAGAAATCCTGTAAGGACAGAAAAGAAAATCGCAGAGCTCATCAGAAATCAGAAACCCGATGTGATCTGCCTCCAGGAGTATTATTTAGGAGGAGATGCAGATATGAGCGGAAAATCTTTTATAAAGCTTATCGGGTCAGAATATCATGCTCACATGAAATCACTCGGAGCTTCAAAGAACAGGTATTATGGAATATTAACGCTCAGCAGGCATCCAATTCTCAGAAAAGGAGACATTGTTCATCCGGGATCGGGAAGCCTGTCAATTTTTACAGATATACTGGCCGGAAAAGATACCCTGAGAATCTATAACAATCATCTGCAGTCGTTCAGGCTCAGAAAAATGGATACTCATCTGATCAATGAATTGACCGGGAAAACAGATAACAGGGAAACCATGAATGAAATAAGAGATATCTCCGTGAGCCTCAGGAAGGGATTTGCCATCCGTGCCAGCCAGGCCAGGGTTTTGAAGGAACATGTAAATCAGTCGCCATGGTCCGTAATAATTGCCGGTGATTTCAATGACACACCGGTGTCATATACATACAGGAAGCTAAGAAAGGGATTGAACGACGCCTTTGTTGCTTCAGGATATGGTGCCGGATTCACGTATAAAGGGAATTATCCTGCCAACAGGATAGACTACATACTTTATGACAAAACTCTGGTATGCAGACAGTTTGATATACTAAGAGTAAGATACTCCGATCATTATCCCATTATTTCCTACCTCAGAAAAGCAGACTGAAAGGGAAGATTTCTGAGATCAACATTGCCTCCGGAAATGATCAGGCCGGTTTTTTTGCCTCTGAAATACCCCGGATTCTCCATTACAGCTGCCAGCACGGTTGCAGAAGATGGCTCGATAATAATCTTCATCCTTTCCCATATCAGCAGCATTGAGCTGATAATTGATTCTTCGCTTACTGTAAATATATCATCAACATTTTCCGAAATTATCCCGAAAGTCATTTCGCTTAAAGAGGTAAGAAGTCCGTCGGCTATTGTTACAGGATTAACGGAAGGCGTCAGGATTCCCGTATTAAAAGACTGCCAGGCATCATTTGCATTTAAGGGTTCTGCCCCTATCACTTTGACATTCCTGTTCAGGCCTCTGGCGCATGTCGATGTTCCGCTTAACAACCCGCCACCTCCTACCGGCGCCACGATAACATCAAGATCCGGTTCATTCTCAAGAAGCTCAAGGGTCGCTGTGCCCTGGCCGGATATTACATTAAGATCATCATATGGATGAATAAGCGTTGCTCCTTCTTTTTCCATAATAGCCGTACATGCCTCTTCCCTGGCCTTAAGTGTCGGCTTGCAATAAGTGATCGCTGCTCCATAGCCGGCTACGGCATTTTTTTTTACATCAGGTGCACTTTCAGGCATCACTATATAAGCCACGACACCATTCAGCGTTGAGGCAAGCGCAAGTGCAGCGGCATGATTCCCCGATGAATGCGTGACCACCCCACGCATTTTTTCCTCTTCCGACAGCAGTAAAACAGCATTGGTTGCACCTCTGAATTTGAAGGCTCCGACTTTCTGAAAATTCTCACATTTAAAATACATATCGCTTTCAAACATCCTGTTCATCTGCCCGGAAGTCATTACGGGGGTGCGATTGATAAAAGGCTTTATCCTTTCATAGGCTCGCCGGATGTCAGATAGAGTAGGAAGGTTCATTCACCGATGGTTTGAGATTTAAAGTCTAAATTTAAATATTTCCTGCAAGGATTATACTTTAAGATTTGAAACTATCCCATGCAAAGTAATACAATAAAGAAAGCTGCCCCGCCGGAGCAGCTTTCTGTAAATATCTGCGGTCTGATCTATCCGAAAATGCTGAATGCTACAGTAAGGCCGGCAAGGACTACGGATACCATCGACATAAGCTTTATCAGAATATTGAGTGACGGGCCTGATGTATCCTTGAACGGATCTCCGACGGTATCTCCGACAACCGATGCCTTGTGAGGCTCGCTCCTCTTACCTCCGTAATTCCCGCGCTCTATATATTTTTTAGCATTGTCCCATGCTCCTCCGGCATTATTAAGCATGCTTGCCAGAACGAAACCTGTGCATAAACCTCCTGCGAGTAGCCCCAAAACCCCGGGCACTCCGAAAATAACGCCGATAAGCAGAGGAACCGCAATTGCTATCAACGACGGAACAAGCATCTCACTCTGGGCTCCGGCGGTTGAAATCTCAACACATCTTGCATAATCAGGTTTGGCTTTACCCTCCATTATACCGGGTATTTCGCGGAACTGACGCCGTACTTCATCAACCATTTTTCCTGCGGCGCGGCCGACTGCTTTCATGCTCATGGAACTGAACAGAAATGCCATCATTGATCCGATGAAAATACCTCCGAGCAGTATTGGATTCAGGAGCGACAGGTCATATGCTGATGCAAAATCCCTTACAGTGGCAGATGTGATATTTACTGCAACCTGTCCGTCCCGTACCGATGGAACCGAACTGTTATAGAACAGTGTATCGCCAATCTGCTTGTATCCTTCCGGTGCCTTGTCAATAAGTCTTCCAAGCCATAATCTTACTTCTTCCATATATGCAGCCATCAGAGCAAGTGCGGTGAGGGCAGCTGAGCCAATGGCAAATCCTTTACCTGTTGCAGCTGTTGTATTGCCAAGGCCGTCCAGTGCATCTGTTCTTTCGCGGACCTCCTTCGGCAATTCCGACATCTCGGCATTTCCTCCTGCATTATCGGCAATTGGCCCAAAGGCATCGGTAGCCAGTGTTATACCGAGGGTTGAAAGCATCCCTACCGCGGCGAAGCCGATGCCATAGACTCCCATTCCAAAGTTGGTGAAGCCTCCTGAAAATCCATAAGCCGCAATTATTCCGAGAACAATGGTTACCACCGGAATCCATGTGGACGCCATTCCAACCGCCATACCTTCAATAATAACAGTAGCCGGGCCCTGTTGAGCCTGTTTTGCAATACCCTGTGTGGGTTTGTTGCCATCGGAAGTGAAGTACTCGGTCGACTGTCCGATTATTACACCGGCAAGCAATCCTGATACCGCTGCCCCAAACACACCCCATGTTATCCAGTCAAGTGCAGCCATTATGGCCAGCACGACAAGTATAAGGGCTGAGCTGCCGCCTGTACCAAGAAGCAGGGCATGAAGCAGTGCTTTTGGAGTGGCTGATTCTTTTGTCCTTACCAGGTATACACCAGCCACAGAAAGTAATATGCCAATAGCCGACACGATCATTGGTGCAATTACCGCTTTCATCTGAAGATCTGCGCTGGCCAGAGGCAGGGCAGCTCCAAGAGCGGCTGTAGCCAGTATTGAACCGGCATACGATTCGTAAAGGTCAGCTCCCATTCCGGCAACGTCGCCCACATTGTCCCCAACATTATCAGCAATGGTTGCAGGATTGCGGGGGTCATCCTCGGGAATGCCGGCTTCAACTTTCCCAACCAGGTCTGCTCCCACATCAGCAGCCTTTGTGAAAATGCCTCCTCCCACACGGGCAAACAGAGCCTGCGTCGAAGCTCCCATGCCAAATGTCAGCATTACTGCAGTTATCTCAATAAGTTTTTGATGCTCGGTGGTGCCAGGATGAACAAATGTCAGCCCAAGGAATCTGAGACCGGCATCCATATTCTCGGGTGTAAAAACAAGTTCGTTCAGAATGAGGAACCAAAGTGCAACGTCCAGAAGTCCGAAACCTACCACGACAAGTCCCATCACGGCTCCGCTTCTTAAAGCCACCTGCAGTCCCTTGTTCAGAGATTTTGATGCAGCCCAGGCTGTACGGTTCGAAGCAAAAGTGGCAGTCTTCATACCCAGAAATCCGCAAAGCCCGGAAAAGAACCCCCCTGTAAGGAAGGCTACCGGAACAAACGGATTCTGAACACCAAAATAAGCCAGTATTGTCAGCAGAATTACAAGTATGATAAATACCCATATGACAACTTTATACTGGCGGTTCAGATATGCCATGGCTCCTTCCCTTACATAGGCCGCAATCTCTTTCATCCTGTCAGTACCCTCTTCATGTGCTTTCATACTGCGGTAAAATATCCACGCGAACAACAGAGCAACAAGAGCCGACAGGGGCACAATCCAAAAAATGCTACTAATCATGATATTTGTTTTTTAATTTGAAATAATAAAGGTTAGGAACGGCAAATTTTTGCCGGTACAAAACTAAATTAGTTTTTTGTTTATACAAATGAAAATGACAATTCTTGATTCAGGCAAATGATCATTAGAACAATTCTAAATAAGATATATCAGCGTTTGGTGATCTTTAACCTCTGTGCCTTCTCCGGAATTATGCCATGTTTCATCTGACTGTTTATATTGCTCTGAAAAACTCGTAATTGATATCTTCCAGCTCTTTCATTCCCGGATAAGGATAATATGCCATTTCATCCCTGTCACCTGCATAAAAGCCTGTATCGATAGTACGGTAAAGAAGCTCACCGGAGAAAATACGCTGAACCGTTTTCATATGCTTTTCATATTCGCCCTTAAGAATCTCAAGGCAATCACGAAGATGCCCTATGTTCGGATAAGGTAAATGCTCAGCGGATCCATAAAGGGGATTTGCTGCAAGCTCTCCCAGCTTTAATTCGACAAAGAACAGTTTGGGCAATACAATAGGCCTCGACCCGTCGGTAAGTGTTTTAAGAAAAACCGACGGAGGATAACCGCTTGCCACCAACGGGGTTACAGGACAAAGTTCCTGATACAAATGCAGTGAATCATGGGACTCTTTCGATTTGTCATATTCTTTTCGCTTCAATTCAAGTATGCAGCCATTATCAGTAGTAAGGTAAAGGCTTTTCAGAGCTGAAACAGGTATCATTTCAAGCACCCTGTAAACAGACAGATATACAGAACTTTTCGGACTGCCGTCTTCCTTGGCCACACAGCGCCTGTTAAGACTTTCGGTATCAATCAGGTTCTCAATCCTGGCCAGATCAACTTCAAAAAATATGGTCTGGCTTTTATTTCGCTTCTTGGTCCCGGTAGAAAGATACATTCCAAATCCTCCGGGAGGTAACATCGAAGCCACCAGGGCTTCAGGATTACAGGTCAAATAAATATATCTGCTCATGATCTTTATGTTATTAATGAACACTTATATATATTGCTGAATAATTATTTACAAATATCATCTATGTGCAAACCTCAAACAAGATCTTTTTGGCAAGAGGCAAAATTCTTTAAAACTGCACCCGGCATTGCTTTCGGGCCCTGTACCTGTTAACTCATCAGATTTATTAAATTTACGCAAAATTTTATACAATGCCCAACTTAAACAGAGATCTTATTGAAAAAGCCTGGGAAGAGCGTTCCATGCTTGATGACATGGAAGTTGCAGCTGAAATAGCCAGGGTAATAGATCATCTCGACAGAGGTCAGATACGTGTTGCCGAACCTGTCGCAGATCAGTGGATTGTAAATCAGTGGATCAAGAAAGCTGTCATTCTCTATTTCCTCACCAGAAAAATGGAAACAACCGATCTGGGGCCTCTGGAATTCCACGATAAGATACCTCTGAAGAAAAACTACCGGTCTTTAGGTGTCAGGGTTGTGCCTCATGCTCTGGCCCGTTACGGAGCATACATCGCCAAAGGGGTAATAATGATGCCTTCTTACATTAACATAGGCGCGTATGTTGATGAAGGAACCATGGTCGACACATGGGCTACCGTGGGATCATGCGCTCAGATCGGGAAAAACGTTCATCTGAGCGGTGGTGTCGGCATTGGAGGTGTCCTGGAGCCTGTTCAGGCTTCACCGGTAATAATTGAAGACAATTGTTTTATCGGATCAAGATGCATAATTGTTGAAGGAGCCCGTGTGGGAAAAGAGGCTGTGCTGGGTGCCGGCGTGGTAATAACCAACAGCACAAAAATCATCGATGTGACCAAGGAAAGCAAAACAGAGTACAGAGGATATGTACCTCCCCGCTCTGTCGTAATTCCGGGATCATATCCGCGAAGGTATCCTGCAGGAGAGTTTGCCGTCCCATGTGCGCTTATCATCGGAAAGCGCAAAGAATCGACCGACACCAAAACCTCGCTGAATGACGCGTTGAGGGAGTTCGATATTCCGGCCTGAAGGATAATATTAGAAAAAGTACAGACTTGCGAACAGGATCGCTTATGATCAGGAGATATTAAAGATGAATTACACTGATGACATTGAGGCTGCATTGAGAGTCCTGAAAGATGGCGGAGTTATCCTTTACCCCACTGACACTGTTTGGGGGCTTGGATGTGACCCGACAAACAAAGATGCTGTTGAAAGAATATTCCGCATCAAAAAAAGAGGTGAAAACAAAAGCCTGATAATCCTCGTGAACGGTACGGATATGTTGAAACATTACGTTGTTAACATGCCTGAAGCTGTTTTCAGCATGACACTACCTGCAAATAAGCCTTTGACAATTATTTACCCTGAGGGAAGGAACCTTGCTGCCGGGGTTTGCAGTGAAGACGGATCAGTGGGAATCAGGATCTGCTCAGAACCATTTTGTAAAGACCTTATATCAGATTTCGGGAAGCCTGTGGTCTCAACTTCTGCGAATACCAGCGGATCTGAACCGCCGTCGGTTTTTGAGGAGATCGAGAAAAGCATTATAGCTTCTGCCGATTATGTTGTTAAATACCGCCGGGATGATATCCGGAGATGCCCCCCGTCGTCAATAATGAAAGCAGAGAATGACGGCTCGGTGAAGATAATCAGACCTTAGTCCCCTGACCGGGCCTTACCCGGCCTGAACCTGATACCCCGGCATTGACTTCCGGATCTCCTGAGTATGTAACATTTCCGCTGGCTGAAATAACTGCATCAAGTGAACCGGTTACCGTGCAATGACAGCTGCCGCTGCCTGAAGCAGTAATTTCAAGACGATCTGTTTCTAAAGGTTTATGTCTGCAAGACCTTCCGGCAGGTCAAAGATCATTGTTTTGTTTTCCGTATCTGTCTTTACTATCAAGTCCTTATGATAAGGCACAAGGATCTCCTGTCCTCCCGGCGAAACTACCCTGATAAGCCACTGACCCGTTTTCTTTATGATCCCTGATACAGTTCCAAGGATTTTCTTGTTTTTGTGTAATGCTTTGTATCCGGTAATATCATTATTTTCCCCTGCAGGAGTATGATTAATTGCAGTAGTTGTCAGGTATACATTGCAACCGGTGAATTCGGTCATTTTATTTACCGATTCATAGCCTTCAAACCTGAGCCGGAGCATATTTCCACCCTGGTAATCCGATCCCGAAATAAAAAAAGGAACCGGTTTTCCTTCTGTTTCAATGAAAACCGATTCCATTTCCGGTATATTTTCTACAAACCCTTCTTCCAGCCTGACAGCGACAGTCCCGTCATAGCCAAGAACCTTGAGTATCTGTCCCAGTAATATTTTATCATCATAAATCATGGGATTGACGGATCCCGAAAAGGATTATTATTCCTCCGTCTTATCACCGGTTTCGTCAACAGCCTGCGTTTCTGCAGTCTGATCATTAACTGTTGTTTCTTCTGCCTGTGTATCACCGGCCGGCTCCCCAGCCGCCTGGTCCTCTGCCTGAGCCTTCTCAGCAAGCTCTGCCTGTTTTTTGGCCAGTTGTGCTGCCCTTGCCTCATTTATTTTCTTCTCTTCTGCGATACGCCTGACCATATCCTCATCTTTCGATTTCTCAAGGCCAGCTCTCTTTGCTTCAATCTTTGATTCCTTCTGATTCAACCATTCTTCAAAGCGCCTGGTTGCTTCAGCCTCATCAAAAGCACCTTTTTTAACACCTTCCAGAAGGTGTTTCTTGTAAAGGACTCCCTTGTATGAAAGTATAGCCCGGCATGTTTCGGTAGGCAGCGCGCCATTTTGCAGCCAACCCAGAGCCTTGTTGAAATCAAGTTCAATTGTGGCCGGGTCAGTAATCGGGTTATAAATACCGATCTTTTCAATATATCTGCCATCCCGTGGCGACCTGCTATCTGCAACCACAATGT
>CAYXSM010000043.1:0-24038 GCA_964466705.1 uncultured Rikenellaceae bacterium | reverse complement strand
AGTATGTTAGAAAATTAAAACGCAATAATATTGTAAAGCGTCACAAGTCAGGACACAGAAAAAGAGGGCACTGGACTTGGCTTGGCTATAAGCAAAGAGTTTATCGAAGCGCAGGGAGGGCAAATATCTGTCGAAAGTAAGATAGGAGTAGGAAGTACCTTCTCAATTGTTCTAAATTGTAAAACATGATTCTTCTGGTTATTTAATTTCAGTTCAAATAAACGGGAGTTTATTAATACCCTCAGCGCAGTGGAGGTTTCTACAAAAAACAAGGGATTTTGCAACCCCTTATTATTTAACCACTTTTATTTACAAATAATCAGGGATTGATGTTTTCTTCATTCGGATATTTTATACCTTTCCTGCAATCCATTTCCTGCTTTTGACGGGAAGTCGCAGGATCTAGCCTGATTTGCCAGAAAGTGTTTATTATCAACGCATAAAGATTCCGGCCAACATCTTTCATTTTAAGCACTCAGAGATTCATCAGGTTTAAGGATCTAAGTCTATTATCACATCTTTTTTATGCTGTAGTTTTAGTAAATTTGCATTCATCTTTTGACGATATTTTCATGAAAGCTGAGATAATTACGATAGGTGATGAATTGCTTATTGGTCAGACCATTGATACAAATTCGGCCTGGATAGGGTCGGAGCTGAGCCTGGCCGGATTTGATATTCAGAAAAAAACCTCCATTCATGACAACAGGCCTGATATCCTCAGGGCATTAAACGATGCTCTGGGCAAATCAGATGTGGTAATCATTACAGGCGGACTTGGACCTACAAGTGATGATATCACAAAGGAGACGCTGTGCGAATTCTTTGAAACCCGCCTGGTGATTAATGATGAAGTTCAGACCATGATTGAAGAGATGATGCTCAGGCGTAATTTTCCTATGAATGAAAACAACAGAAGACAGGCAGAAGTTCCTGAAAAATGCAGAGTCCTCACCAACGCTGCCGGAACTGCACCCGGCATGTGGTTTGAAAAGGAAGGCACCATATTTGTTTCAGTACCGGGTGTTCCTGCAGAAATGAAACACATTATGAGCATTCACGTCCTGCCGGAATTAAAGCATCGTTTCAGATCGCAGGTAATACTCCACAGAAACATAATGACATATGGAGTCCCGGAGGCAATCCTCGCAGAGATCCTGGCAGATTTTGAAGCAAAACTTCCTGCATTTATCAGGCTTGCATATCTTCCATCTTCGGGAATTATCAAGCTAAGATTTACAGGAACCGGTAATAACAGGAGTTTTATTTCTGATTCAATCGGCAGACAGGTTGAAAATCTGTATTCAATAATTCCGGATCTAATATATGGAGAGAACGAGGAAACCCTGGAAATGGTTACAGGCAGGCTTCTCAGGTCACGGAATCTGACTGTTTCCACTGCCGAAAGCTGCACCGGGGGCAACATTGCCCGTCTTTTTACAAGTGTCCCGGGGAGTTCTGATTATTATACCGGATCCGTTATCGCATACGACAACATTGTAAAGACCGGCCTGCTGGGAATAACTGAGAAAACAATTAAAGAGGAAGGAGCAGTCAGCGAATCTGTGGCGAGGCGTATGGCGGAAGGGGCAAGGAGACTGTTCAGAACAGATTATTGTATTGCCACCACCGGAATTGCGGGACCTGAAGGCGGAAGCAGTGAAAAACCGGTTGGCACCCTCTGGACAGCCGTGGCATCTGAACGGGAAACTGCTGCCGAAAAACACACATTCGGAAAAGACCGCCTTACAAACATAACAAGATTCTCCCTGGTTGCCATGAACCTGCTGAGAAAACAAATTTTGGCAGGTAAATCCTGATGCTTGAAAAAAAATAAAATAAATATTTGGTTAATCAGATAAAAATCACGTATTTTGCGCTTCGTTTTTAAAAGTGAACCCAGTTAATGAAATAAAACATAATTCAATGTCAAATATTTGTCAGGTTACAGGGAAAAAAGCGATGGTCGGGAATAATGTCTCGCACTCAAAAAGAAGGACCAAAAGAACATTCCGTCCGAATCTGTTTGTGAAGAGATATTATCTTGCAGAAGAGGAAAGATGGATCACGCTCAAAATTACAGCTGCAGGAATGCGCCTTATTAACAAAAAAGGCCTGTCATCTGTTCTGGGTGAGGCAAAGGAGAAAGGATATATTTTGAACTATTAAACCATGAACCAAAATGGCAAAGAAAGCTAAAGGAAACAGACAGCAGGTGATACTGGAATGTACCGAGCACAAAGAAAGCGGACTGCCCGGAATGTCCAGATATATAACAACAAAAAACAGAAAAAACACTCCTGACAGGCTTGAGAGGAAGAAGTATAATCCGATATTGAAAAAACACACTATTCACCGGGAAATTAAATAAGTTATTTACTATGGCAAAGAAAGTAGTTGCAACTCTTAAGACCGGCTCAGGAAAGCTTTTTACGAAATGCATCAAAATGTCAAGATCTGAAAAGACAGGAGCCTATCAGTTTAAGGAAGCTATCGTTCATAACGACCATATAAAGGATTTTTTTAACAGGAAGTAGTTTTTATTGCTTACTGAAAGAGACGTAAGCTTTCTTCTGCCGTGAAGAAAGCTTTTTTTATATTATAAGGATTTAAATTTTACTGTTATGGGCTGGTTTGGTCTTGCAGGAAAAGAAAAAAAAGAGAGCCTCAATAAAGGTCTGGAAAAAACAAAGGAGAGCGTTTTCTCAAAGTTGTCAAGGGCTGTCATTGGAAAATCAAAAATAGATGAAGAAGTTCTTGATAATCTTGAAGAGGTTCTTGTATCCTCCGATGTCGGCGTGGAAACTACGCTCAGTATTATAGGCAGGATTGAAGCCAGGGTTGCCAGGGAAAAATACCTGAACACTTCAGAATTAAATGCCATTCTCAGGGAAGAAATAGTTTCCCTGCTCGAAAAAAAAGCCGTTCAGCCCGGTACGGAAAATGACCTCTCACTTACCTGCACCGGTACCCCATATGTGATAATGGTTGTAGGGGTGAACGGATCAGGTAAAACCACGACAATCGCTAAACTTGCCTATCAGTATAAAAAAGAAGGAAGAAAAGTCCTCCTGGGTGCTGCCGATACTTTCAGGGCTGCAGCCATAGATCAGCTTCAGATATGGGCCGACAGAGCAGGAGTGAACATTGTACGTCAAAAAATGGGCTCCGATCCGGCCTCCGTGGCATACGATTCAGTCAAATCCGCTGTTGCAGGAAATTATGATGTTGTAATTATCGATACAGCCGGAAGGTTGCACAACAAAATAAACCTGATGGCAGAACTTTCGAAAATCAGAAGAGTAATTGAGAAGGTAATCCCCGATGCCCCCCACGAAGTGCTTCTTGTGCTTGACGGATCAACAGGCCAGAACGCCTTTGAACAGGCCAGACAATTCACGGCTTCCACCAATGTTACCGCGCTTGCCATAACCAAGCTTGACGGCACTGCAAAAGGAGGAGTGGTAATCGGTATTTCCGACCAGTTCAAAATTCCCGTGAAATATATAGGAATAGGTGAAAAGCTCGACGATCTCCAGATATTTGATCCCTATGAGTTTGTTGACTCACTTTTTACAAGTTAATATTCTGAATATCTGAAAGGCATACTGAAAAATGACCGGGAAGCATAAAATCAAAATTATCACCCTGGGCTGCTCAAAGAATGTGGTTGATTCAGAAAAGCTCCTGAGGCAAATAAAAGCAGGAGGCTGCGGAGTTGTTAATGATGAAAAGGATAATTCCGCCGATACTGTGCTGATCAATACCTGTGGTTTTATAAATGATGCCAGGGAAGAAAGCATTGACACAATCCTGCAGCAGGTCTTGCGAAAAAAAACAGGCAGCATTGGCAGTCTTTATGTATTTGGCTGTCTTTCACAAAGATACAGAGACCAACTCAAAACTGAGATCCCTGAAGTTGATGGCTGGTATGGGGTAGATAATGCCGGCGATATTCTTAAGGAACTGAACATCCGGTTTGTTCCTGAAAACAAGCCCGACAGAATGCTTAGCGGACCGGGCCACTATGCATATCTAAAAATTTCAGAGGGTTGCAGCAGAGCATGCTCTTTCTGTGCAATACCGCAGATAAGAGGCAGATATATTTCCCGTCCCGTTGAAGATGTGGTTGAAGAAGCATACATTCTTGCCGGAAAGGGAGTGAAGGAACTCATTCTTATCGCCCAGGACCTCAGCTATTACGGAACGGACCTCTATAATAAACCGAAACTACCCCGGCTGGTAGAGGAACTTTTAAAAATCGAATCATTTGAGTGGATCAGGCTGCATTATCTCTATCCTGCCGCCATTAATTACGATCTGATACCCCTGATAAAGGCAAACAGCAGGATTTGCAGGTACATAGATATTCCTGTTCAGCATATAACCGACAGAATGCTCGGGCTGATGAAAAGGTCGCATAACAGGAAAGATACCGAAGCCCTTCTTGTAACATTAAGAGATGAGCTTCCTGATGCTGCTATCAGAACCACGTTAATTGCCGGTCATCCCGGGGAGACGAAAGAAGATTTCAGTGAGTTGAAAAAATTCGTTTCTGACTTCAGGTTCAACAGGCTTGGCGTATTTGCCTACTCTCATGAGGAAGGTACGTATTCCTGTAACAGTTACAAAGATGATATATCGCCAGGGATAAAAGCATCAAGAGTGTCAGAATTGATGGAAATACAGCAGGAAATATCGGCCGGGATGAACAGGCTTTTGACAGGAAAAACGCTAAAGGTTATCATTGATGGGAGGGAAGGGGCATATTTTACAGGCAGGACTGAACACGACAGCCCTGAGATTGATCAGGAGGTTCTCATAAGTTCTGATTTCAGAATGGTTCCCGGAAATTATTACAACATCCGGATAACCAGGTCGGCTGAATACGATCTGTTTGGGATTCCGGTATGAATGACAGTCAATTAGTCAGGCAAAGTTGCTTATGAGACAGGCGGTGTATCCTCAGGTTTATTTTCGGCAGAAGGTTCTGTATCCTTTTTTTTGATTATTCTGAATTTTATTTCAGATCTGGCGGTATTGAACCCTGCATGAATAATATCTCCGGGTTTAAGCTCAGCTTTTATCAGAACTTCAGCCATCGGATCTTCAAGATATTTCTGAATGGCGCGTTTCAGGGGCCGGGCTCCGTAGTTTGCATCAAAACCCCTCTCTGCAATATAATCCCTTGCCGCATTCACAATCTTAAGCTGGTATCCTAACGAATTAACCCTTTCATATAATCCTTTGAGCTCCAGATCAATTATTTTATTGATCTCTTCTTTTCCCAGGGAATTGAACATGATAACATCATCTATCCGGTTGAGGAATTCTGGTGCAAATGTTTTCTGAAGCGCTTTCTGAAGTATGCTTTTTGTTTGTTCATCCTTGGAGGCTCTTCGTGATGATGTATCAAATCCCACTCCATGGCCATATTCAGCTATCTGGCGTGTCCCGATATTGGATGTCATTATCACGATGGTATTTCTGAAATCAACCCTTCGTCCCAGGCTGTCCGTCAGCTGGCCCTCATCCAGAACCTGCAGCATGATATGGAATACATCCGGGTGAGCTTTTTCAATTTCATCAAGCAGAACGACCGAATAAGGTTTTCTTCTCACTTTTTCTGTAAGCTGACCGCCTTCCTCATACCCGACATATCCGGGGGGAGCCCCGACCAGTCTTGATACGGAAAACTTCTCCATATATTCGCTCATATCAATTCTGATAAGGTTATCGGTTGTATCGAACAGAAATTTCGCAAGTATTTTAGCGAGCTGGGTTTTACCAACGCCTGTGGGTCCAAGAAAGATAAAGGTGCCAATTGGTTTGTTGGGGTCCTTCAAACCTGCCCTGTTACGCTGAATAGACTTGACAACTTTTTGTATTGCTTCGTCCTGGCCGATCACACTTCCTCTAAGCTCTTCTGCCATCTTAAGGAGGCGGGTTCCTTCAGTTTGTGCTATTCGCTGAACCGGTACACCTGTCATCATTGCCACAACCTCAGCCACTTTTTCAGCATCAACGGTTTCCCTGTTAACTGCCAGTTCCTTCTCCCACTTTTTCTTCTCCATGTCTATCATATCGAGGAGATCCTTCTCCCTGTCACGAAAACTTGCAGCTTTCTCAAAATTCTGGTTTTTGACGGCCATCATTTTTTCCTTTTTGGTATCTTCTAGCTGCTTTTCAAGCAAGAGTATCTTCTCAGGAACCACAATATTTGAAATGTGAACCCTTGATCCTGATTCATCAAGTGCGTCAATTGCCTTATCGGGGAGATGCCTGTCAGAAATATAACGGTTTGTAAGCTTTACACATGCGTCAATTGCATCATCAGTGTATGTAACATTATGATGCTCTTCATACCTTTCCTTTATATTATGGAGAATATTGACGGTCTCATCGATAGGAGTCGGCTCCACCATTACCTTCTGAAATCTTCTTTCCAGTGCTCCGTCTTTTTCGATATGCTGACGGTATTCATCAAGCGTTGTGGCACCTATGCATTGTATCTCACCACGTGCCAGCGCAGGTTTAAGCATGTTTGCCGCGTCGAGTGAGCCTGTTGCTCCTCCTGCGCCAACAATGGTGTGTATCTCATCAATAAACAATATTATGCTGTCGTTTTTTGTCAGTTCATTGAGGATAGCTTTCATCCTTTCTTCAAACTGGCCCCGGTATTTCGTTCCTGCAACTATTGAGGCCAGATCAAGGGCAACGACCCTTTTGTTGAACAATACCCTTGAGACGTTCTTTTTTGTTATTCTCAGTGCGAGTCCTTCAGCAATAGCTGATTTGCCGACACCCGGTTCACCGATCAGAACGGGGTTGTTTTTCTTTCTTCTCGACAGGATCTGGGCAAGTCTTTCTATTTCACGTTCCCTTCCGACAACGGGATCAAGCCGTCCTTCTTCAGCTGCTTTGCTGAGGTCTATTCCGAAATTATCAAGAACCGGAGTTTCCGATGAAGGTTTTGGTGAAGACGAGGGTCCTGAAGAATGGGATTTTCCAGGACCGCCGAAGCCCTGTCCCTCATCGTCATCTTCTTTTGGAAAATCAGCCCTGGCTGATGGATAGCCTGCCTCAACCACTCTTCTGACCGACTGATAATCCACATCCAACTCGGAAAGGAATCTGGTGACAAGGGCATTTTCATCTTTAAGAATGGCCAGTAACAGGTGCTCTGAATCAATAGTATCACTCTTCAACGCTTTAGCTTCAAGATAGACAAGTTTCAGTATCCTTTCAGTGCTCCTCAGCAGCGGAATGACCTCATGATCAGCAACCGGTACGGGAGAATCCACCCGTATGCTTTTTTCGAGAGAACCTTTCAGCATAAGGAGGTCAATTCCCTGATTTATAAGTATTTCCACGGCAATTCCCTCTCCATCCCTGAGTATTCCCAGAAAAAGGTGCTCAGGACTGATATGACTGTTTCCCAACCTTATAGCCTCCTCCTTGCTGTATCCCAGAATATCCTTTACCCTTTGTGAAAATTGTGAATCCATAGTTTGTTATTTCCGTTTCCTGTATATTGACAGGTCATTTTGTCACTTCATAACGACAATAATGCAGCAATATTACAGATCAAAGTTAAATCTAATACAAAATTAACATGGCAATTTCCGTGCCCATTTATAAACAACAGATGTTAACAAATCGCTTCTAATTCAGATCAAAAATAACCAAATATTAACTATTTTCGTAGATTCAAAACACTGGAAAGGATTATAGCACACATCTATTTAATTTTAAAGCTGTTATGTCAGAGAGAGAGAGAATCATCAAGGTCAATATCGAGGAGGAAATGAAATCGGCATACATTGATTATTCCATGTCGGTTATAGTTTCGAGGGCATTACCTGATGTGAGGGACGGGCTTAAACCGGTCCACAGGAGAGTACTATTCGGAATGTCGGAACTGGGTGTTCTTTCAAACAGAGCCTATAAAAAATCAGCTAGGATAGTAGGGGAGGTCCTCGGTAAATTTCATCCCCACGGTGATGCATCAGTTTATGATGCAATGGTAAGAATGGCCCAGGAATGGTCTCTGAGGTATCCTTTGGTAGACGGGCAGGGCAATTTTGGTTCGATCGATGGTGACAGCCCGGCTGCAATGAGATACACTGAAGCAAGGCTGAGAAAGATTGCCGAAGAGACACTGGCAGACATTGACAAGGAAACTGTTGAATTTCAGCCAAACTTCGATGATTCTCTCATTGAACCGGCTGTTTTGCCTACAAGAATACCGATACTGCTGGTCAACGGCGCATCGGGTATCGCCGTTGGAATGGCCACCAATATGCCACCACATAATCTCGCCGAAATAATTGATGCTACTGTTGCATATATCGATAACAAAGAAATCACACCAGAAGAACTTCTGAAATATATCAAAGGCCCCGATTTCCCTACCGGAGGAATTATTTATGGTGAACAGGGAATAAAAGATGCATGCGAAACCGGAAGGGGCAGAATAATCATACGGGCAAAGACTGAAATTGAGCATACTCATTCTGGACGCGAATGCATTGTAGTTACAGAAATTCCGTATATGGTGAATAAGGCCGAAATGATAAGAAAAATTGCGGACCTGATAAACGAGAAAAAACTGGAAGGAATTTCATATATCAACGATGAGTCGGACAGGAACGGGATGCGGGTCGTGATAATTCTGAAAAAAGATGCCAGTGCAAATATAGTACTGAATAATCTTTATAAGTGCTCATCGCTGCAAACGTCTTTTAACGTCAATAATATTGCCCTTGTCAGGGGCAGGCCGAGACTTCTGAGCGCTAAAGATCTTATTGACCATTTTGTGCGCCACAGGCACGATGTTGTCCTGAGAAGGACAACATTCGACCTCGACCAGGCTGAAAAAAGGGCTCATATACTTGAGGGACTGATAATTGCAAGTGACAACATTGACGAGGTCATAGCCATTATCAAATCTTCTTCCTCGCCTGACAATGCACGTGAAAGACTTATTGAACGATTTGAGTTTACAGACATTCAGGCAAGAGCAATTGTGGATATGAGGCTCCGCCAGCTTACAGGGCTTGAGCAGGAAAAGCTGAGAACAGAATACAATGAAGTTATGGAGCTTATAGCTTACCTTAAGGATGTTCTGGCAAGTGTGGACCTGCAGATGAAGATTATAAAAGATGAACTGCTTGAAATTAAGGAAAAATACGGAGATAAAAGACGCACAGAGATAATACCCAATGCCGAGGAGTTCATTCCCGAAGATTTCTACGCTGACGATGAGATGGTAATCACCATATCGCATATGGGATATATTAAAAGAACGCCTCTTACAGAGTTCAGACGGCAGAACAGAGGAGGAACCGGCTCAAAGGGAGGCGCAACCAGGGAAGAAGATTTCATAGAGCATCTTTACATTGCAACCATGCATAACACAATGCTCTTTTTCACAAGTAAAGGAAAATGCTACTGGCTCAAAGTGTATAATATACCTGAAGGATCGAGAACCTCAAAAGGACGGGCCATGCAAAACTTAATCAACATAGACCCCGACGATAAGGTCAGAGCCTATATCAATGTCAAAAACCTTAATGATGAGGAATATATAAATAACAATTTCATTGTTCTGTGTACAACAAAAGGTGTAATTAAGAAAACTTCCCTCGAAGCTTATTCAAGACCCAGGACCAGCGGGTTAAACGCGATAACTGTCAGGGAAGGAGATGAGCTTCTCGAAGCCAGGATGACAAACGGAAGGCATCACATAATGCTTGCGGTGAAATCGGGCAGGGCGATACGCTTCCCCGAGCAGTCTGTCAGGCCCATGGGCAGAACTGCATCAGGAGTCAGAGGTATAAAACTGGCAAATGAATCAACCGATTATGTTGTGGGTATGATCACCGTTGAGAATAAGGAAAAGGATGTTCTGGTGGTTGCAGAAAAGGGCTACGGCAAACGATCGGAAATTGAAGATTACCGAATTACCAACAGGGGAGGGAAGGGTGTTAAAACAATCAACATAACTGAAAAGACCGGATTTCTGATCGCCTTGAAAGATGTTACCGATAGTCACGATCTGATGATCATTACACAATTCGGGAACATACTCAGGATACCTGTCTCCAAATTGAGGGTGATGGGAAGAGCCACCCAGGGCGTAAGGCTTATTCACCTTAAGGAAAATGACACCATAGGGTCCGTAGCCTGTGTTCATGTAGACGGATCTGATGCCATTGATGAAACAAACCCCGTGAACCTGGATGAAGAAAACATACAGGCTGATAATGAAACAATAAATGAAAATGGCAAAGAATTTGATGATTAAATAGTAATGTATTAAATTTGGAAAATTATTTTGACAATTAATTAAAGTTTTATAATCATGAAAAAGTTTTTTCTGCTGATAGCAGTAATAAGTATTTCTGCTGGAGTTCTGGCACAGAAAGGAAAGGTCGCCAGCGCTTTGACAATGATCGATCAGGGAGCCCTTGACAAAGCCAAGGAAGCAATTGATCAGGCTATGTTGCATCCAAAAACCATGAACTGGCCCAATACCTATTTTGCCAAGGGTAAATTGTGTCAGGCTGTCTTCCAGACAGATAATTCAGCTTTTAAATCCTATTGCGAAGATCCCCTCGGAGAAGCATATGCAGCATACGAGAAAGCAATAGAACTCGACCCCAAAGGCAGCACAAAAAAGAAAATCATTACAAATATGATATATAATTCCCTTGCTCTTGATCTGTACGAGCAGGGAAGCACACAGTTCGAAGAAAGTAAATTTGCCGAGGCCCTGAAGTCATTTGAAACACAGATCAAGATCACGGAGAGTGACAAATTTGCAGGCGCTATCGACACAGGTATGTATTACAATGCCGGCCTCGCAGCAGTAAATTCAGGCAACTATGACGAGGCTATACAGTATTTTGAAACATGTGCCGAAATGCAGTACATGGGTATTAATCCGTATTATCAGATCTATGAAAGCTATCTCGGAAAAGGTGATACACTTAAAGCTGAGTCAATACTTAAGGAGCTGCCTTCAAAGTTTCCCGGTGACAAAAGCATAACACTGCAGCTTATTGACCTCTATATCAAGAGTGGAAAAAATAAAGAGGCTCTTGAAAATCTGAAGGTCGCAAAAGCTGATGATCCTGAAAACTTCAGCCTTTATTTTGCCGAGGGCATCATCTATCTGAACCAGAACGAATATGATGATGCTATTTCAAGCCTGACAAAAGCAGTTGAACTTAATGCAGATGTTTTTGATATTCAGTACGGACTGGGAGCAGCTTATATAAATAAAGCCTCAGATATGTTTGCCAAGGCCAATGATATTATGGATGTAAATAAATATCAGGTAGCAGTTGATGAAGCTATGGCGGTCTTTGCAAAAGCTCTCCCTTATATGGAAGCCGCAAGCAAAATCAAACCCGACGACATTTATGCCCTGCGAAGCCTCAAAGAGCTTTATTACAGACTTAAAATGCCTGACAAATACGATGTTGTGAATGCCAGACTCAATGAACTTGAACAGTAACAATCCCAGGACTGCATGACATAAGATGTTGTTGTTAACATAGTTATACATAAGCACAGCATTAAAATTCTTTATGATACAGAGACTGTGTCAAAAGTCGCCAAAAGGTACTTTTTTGATACAGTCTCTTTTTTTGCAATAAAGGAATATAGCTTCCGTTTAAAAATCAGCCAAACGCGTTATTGAAATGAAAAAAATTCTTTCTTACTCTATTATACTTATAATAAGCCTTATGCCAGGGTGTTCTGAAAAAGAGGAGCCAGTTCCCGATGAGGAGGGAAAGATCATTGTACTCATGTACCACAGGCTGGTGGAAGGCGAAGCTGAAAATCTATATGAAAGAAGCGTTGAAGATTTTGAAGCCGATCTTAAATACCTTATTAACAATAATGTAAATGTAATTGGTTTCGATGATCTGGAGATTGTATCAAAAACCGGAAAAATGCCCTTGGGAAACTCAGCAATAATAAGTTTCGACGACGGGGATAATTCCTGGTACATGCTTGCTGCACCTTTGCTTCTCAAGTACAATATGAAAGCCACATTCTTTCTCTGGACCTACATGATAGGGAGCAACAGTTTTCTGACATGGGAGGAGGTCGAGTATTTATCCAATTACACTCTCCCCGGAGGTAAAAGACCTTTTGTTTTCGGATCACATACATTTTCGCATCCATTTCTATATCAGAGACGAACAGGATTCAGCACTTTTGAAGAATACAATTCATTCCTTGATTACGAACTGAGGGAATCAAAACTGGCAATAGAAGCACATACACCCGGGGAGGTTAATATCCTGGCTCTTCCATATGGTGATGGAGCAGGAGATCCTGATATAATTGCTGCTGCCGAACGGAATGGCTATAAATTCATTCGCACATCAATTTGGGGAGCAATCGACAATCCGGATATTAATAATTTCGTCATTCCAAGTTTGCCAATCCTTGACAGCACATCACCTGATGAAATAGGCAGGTATCTGGCGAAATAAAAACTGGTGAGCATTCTCCATAAAAAACAAGTCAGCACTTTTGATCAGTCTTTCTCAAAAAGGGGAGAGAACTTTGGATGTTTTTATACTATTATTAAATTTCTATTTGACATAATATTAATTATAGGCAAAATCCCGGGAAAAAAAGTTCCTTTGTCCGTACGTATTCATGGTCAAATCAACAACAACCGGAGTTCTGATAAACCTGATCCTTTTCTGGCATCTCCCGCAAAAAAACCGTTCCTTATCTTTAAGAACTTTCTTTAATAAAAATTCATAACACAACCAGAATAGTTACCCATTTAACAATTCTTTATTTAATCACAAGATTATGGATCAAAGAATATGTACGTCATAAATAATACACAGAGTTGTTATCACTTTTAACAATTCAGGATTATATTCAAGCACCAAAGCTTAATATGGAATTAGCAACATATCATTTGACAGGCTTCCTGAAATCAGCCCGGAAAGCGCCTTAATGTCCATAAACCTTCACCTTAACAAATACTGAATATTGAATATATTATATCATTAATAAAGAGCATTTTAACGAAGTAAAATCTTGACCATATAATATTCAAAAGATCAAAAGATCTGCTGCTGCCATATCTTATTGATTTACAACATGAAGAATTCTTTTGTGTTTATCTGAACAGAGCCAATAAGGTCATCAAAACCCGGCAGGTTTCAAAAGGAGGTATCTCCGGAACTGTAACAGATGTCAGGATAATTCTCAAAAACGCAATCCTGGTCGCCGCCTCCGGACTGATTGTCGCCCATAATCACCCTTCCGGCAACCTTGCTCCTTCTGAATCTGATTCCAGAATAACGCAGAAGATCAAAGAAGCCGGTGCACTTGTGGATATTCAGCTTCCGGACCATTTAATCATCTCAGGAGACGATTACTATTCATTTGCTGATAATGGCCGGCTGTAAACATAACGCTTCTTAAAACCGCTTAAATCACCTTTTAAATCAATTACAGGGGGAGACTCTTCCCCCCTCACCCTTACCTGTTGCCACCCGCACCTTCCCCCCTACCCTGCTGTTATAATGCAATATTCTTATAACTGCTTATTTTACTGCAATTTAATAGTTATATTTTATTATTTTTTCCTTAGTATCTTTAACTTGTAACTTTCCCTCATTCATTCCGGATCTCATATCGGATAAATATTTCCCGATTTTTCCTTACCATTTTCCCTCATATTTCTTAATTTGTGTTTCCAAAGAAAGTCAGACGACAGCAGCACATTTATCAAGGTTTGGAGGAGATGGGTTCTACTATTGTAACTGACATGACGGAGTATTGAAAATAAGGGTTCAAATGTTCAGAATTATCCGACCACTGTAAACATGAAACAGATAGTTGTCAGAAAGGTTGTTCATAAGGGGATAAAACGCGTTGCGCTGATTTTCCCATACGACAGACCACTGATTGAAATTTCCAGGAAGCTTCCGGGATCTCAATGGAGCAGACAAATGAACTGCTGGCATGTTCCTGACAATTCAGAGTCTCTTTCGTTGCTTTACAGGGCGTTTCAGGGAAAGGCAGTTATTAAATATGCAATCTCCGGGTCATGCTTTAATGAAAATGAAAGTCCGGTTACAGTTGAGGATCAGAAAATTGCCAGTAGAAAAGACCGAGCTGCCAATAGTGTTGGCCTGCCTCCACTGAGCATAAAGGGCAGAGAAGAAATTGAAAGATACAGGCAATGGATGGAAACAAACAGGTATCCGGTATCGACCATACAGACATATGTGTCCATGATGGAAAAGTTCCTTAAGTTCGTCAGACCGAAAGAAGCACACGAATGTACATCTGATGATCTTACAAGGATTGTCGGGGAGTATATCCTTCCCAACGGATTCAGCCGGTCTTTCCAAAACCAGATGATAAGTTCGGTAAAGAAGTTCTACAGTCATATTTACAGGACGGTTATTGATCCCGGTAAATTAACCAGGCCGAGGCCGCAACACAAGCTTCCAAACGTTCTCAGCAGGGAGGAAGTAAAGCTGCTTCTGAATTCATCGAAGAACGAGAAGCACAGGGTAATGCTCAGTCTTATTTATGCCTGCGGGCTCCGCAGAAGTGAACTGCTTCAGTTATTGCCGTCAGATATTGAGAGGTATAGAAATCTGATTCGCATAAGGCAGTCGAAAGGTTTCAGAGACCGTGTCGTACCTGTTTCTGACAGGACTATAGCTATGATCGATTCATATATAGGGCGTTATAAGCCTGCCAAGTATTTATTTGAAGGGCAGAATCAGGGTGAGCCATACAGTGCAGCCAGTCTTGAGAAGGTATTGAAGAGAGCCTGTGGACTGGCAGGTATCCGTAAAGAAGTTACATTGCACTGGCTGCGGCACAGTTTTGCTACGCACCTGTTGGAATCGGGAACGGATCTGAGGTATATACAGGAACTTCTTGGACACAGGAGCAGCAAGACTACCGAGATTTACACCCATGTAAGCACGAAGAGCATACAGAAGATCAGGAGTCCCTTTGATGATCTTTAAGGAACGGAAAAAGAGACAATAAAAATCACAAAGCTATGGAATAACTCCCTCAGGCGGAAATTATGGTTACCTTTATTACACGTATAAACGAGTTAGGATCGCATTGTCCGCCCTTAATTATTTATGATTGTTTTATAATGGTCTGTGACATTCCCGGATTTTATAAGGTCTGATTGAAAAAGAAGAAAAGGGTCTCCCGCGGCCCTCGCGCATGGCACTTGCATATAGCCTTCAGCGGTTTTGTTTATGAAATTTACAAAACCGGCCCATGAGCGGAATCTGCAAGTGCCTGCCAGAGCAGCCCGAGCTATCAACGCCGCCCTAACAAGCCGGTAAATGCCATGCTTTAGCTGGGACAAATCGTAAATTTGTATCTTTAATAAAATTATCAAACAAACAGAACCTTAACCTTTTATAGCCGCACGGCACTTACCGGCAAGCCGTTAGTGGCAAGCGAGACAACCACCTAATACCCTGACTATGACCGAGATAATTCATAGAAAATTAGTAACCCTGAGACCAGCCAACCCTCAGGATCGCAAACCAATCTTTGACTGGTTGACAAATTCAGACTTGACTAGTCAGATGATGGGCCCTCCCACCTACCCTGATAACAAAATTCCGACATGGGATGAATTTATTGAGGATTATAAGCAATATTTCTTTGATAGTACTCAGCCGTTACTTGGCAGATGCTTTGTTATAGAAGTAAATTCTGAATCAGTTGGACAAATCAACTATGATAAAGTATATCCACCAGATAATACAACCGAACTTGATATTTGGCTGAAGGACAGTAGATATACAGGTAAAGGATATGGTACTGATGCAATAATTACTCCTTGTGACTATTTAACCAAAACTTTGGGCTGTCAAAAATTCACAATATCACCATCGAGGCGCAATATTAACGCGATTAAAGCATATAAGAAAGCTGGCTTCACCGAAACAGATATGACTACTGACCTATCAATGGCAGATTACCATGATACGGTTGTAATGATAAAATATGTATCCTGAGTAAATACTTTTATATGAATACCTAAATTAGATTTGCAAACAAATCTGACATAAATACTATTATCGAGTTCATGCGAGATTACTAAGAAATAACCTCATAAATTTAAAACTATGAATAAATACAAAATGTTTATTTTCTCAATTCTATTCATTCTATGCTTATTTGGATGTGCTAAAATCAAAAGACAATTCTATTTTCATAAACATAAGAATCATATAGAATTTATAAAATTCAACCCAAATAAGATTGAAAGTGCTCATAAACTTGCAGTATTATCGACTACTTTCGGGAAAAACAAAACATCAGAGCTTTTTGAGTTACTTTCAGATAGCATTAAAAATTCTGAAGATGGCAGATTGATTTATAAATACTTATTGCTTAATAAAGATCCACAAATTGGCGATAAATATATTGATTTTGAAATGAAGACACCAAATGGATCATTAATAAAATTATCTGATTTTCAAGGAGAGATTATTTTATTAGATTTCTGGGCTTCATGGTGTAAAGGATGTGTTTATCAATTATCTTATCTTTCTAATACATATGATAAATTTCATAATAAAGGTTTTGAAATTGTTGCCATATCATATGATGAAAATAAAGAAGATTGGATAAAAATGATAGAGAAAAAAGGATTAAAATGGCCCTGTCGGCTTCCCCAAAGTAGGTCCGATTAAAATTAGAGTATAATCTTTAATTTTAAGGCCTATTATGAAAAAAGCAAGATTCACAGAAAGTCAGATTATTTCTATTCTTTCTCAGCAGGAGAAAGGGATTACGGTAGCGGATATCTGCCGTGAACAAGGTATAAGTAATGCTACATTTTTTAATTGGAAAGCCAAATATGGAGGAATGTCCCCCAGCCAGTTAAAAAGATTAAAGGAACTGGAGATCGAGAATGCACGGTTAAAGAAAATGTATGCAGATCTTAGTTTGTTGCATGAAGCCTTTAAAGATGCGGTAGAAAAAAAGCTCTGAGGCCTGACCAAAAAAGGGAAGTGGCACACTGCATGGTTCAGGAGCACCAGGTAAGTGAACGTCAGGCCTGCCAGACATTATGCCTTCCAAGATCAACATATCGTTACAGACACAGGATAAAAGATGATGAACCAGTGATAAGTGAACTGAACCAGCTTGTCGATAAACATCCTTCTATAGGCTTCTGGATGAGTTATTACAGGATAAGAAAGAAAGGGTATCAGTGGAACCATAAAAGAGTTTACAGAGTTTATACGGCAATGCAACTTAATATCAGAAGACGAGCAAAGAAAAGACTCCCGGCAAGAGCAAAACAGACACTTATGCAACCCGATGGGCCAAACCAGGTATGGTCTGTTGATTTTATGAGCGACAGCCTCTGGAATGGCAGAAAGTTCAGAATATTGAACATAATCGATGATTTTAATCGTGAGGTGCTATCAGTTGAAGCAGATACTTCTTTACCCGCCCTGAGAGTTATCAGAGTTCTGGATCAGCTTAAAGAAACTCGTGGCCTGCCACAGATGATCCGGGTTGATAATGGTCCGGAGTTTATATCCTTTAAACTTGATCATTATTGCAGGCAGAATCATATTACTCTTGTATTTATCCAGCCAGGCAAACCCACGCAGAATGCTTTCATTGAAAGATGTAATGGAAGTATCCGTAAAGAATTATTAAGTGCTTATGTCTTTCAGTCATTATCTGATGTAAGAGAGAAGATCCAGGAATGGGTAACAGATTATAATGAAAACAGGCCTCACAAGGCACTAAATTATTTAACTCCAAAAGAGGTTTATGATAAACATTTTTAATTATAAAACTCTAATTTTGATTGGACCGAATTTACGGGAAGCCGACAAGCCTTTAAAGATGTAA
Organism: uncultured Rikenellaceae bacterium; assembly: GCA_964466705.1. Lineage (GTDB taxonomy): Bacteria > Bacteroidota > Bacteroidia > Bacteroidales > VadinHA17 > LD21. The sequence goes on along the minus strand of CAYXSM010000043.1, from coordinate 6,119 downwards.
CTTCTAAAATAAGTGATGATTTGACATCTGAAATAATCCAAGAATTTAAAATAATTGAATAAAAAACAACCGATAACACGGACGGTATAATTAATGGGCTTGTCATGGTTTTTGCTCTTGCTCCTACACTCTTGACAGATTCGTAATAGCTTGTACCGCGACCGCGCCAGTGCCAGCAATAAAGCTCTGAGTACCTTGACTTGTTACCTGCTCCCGATCAACCTTGCACCCCCGACTTCGCTCCGCTTCGCCGGGGCGCGGCGCGACACTCGTATACCTCAGATAACTTGTACCCTGACTTGCAAAAAGTGCGCCATTCCGCTCCGTGACAGATCGTACTTTAAAAAGAAAAATTCGAATCGGTGCGGAAACACAACCTCCCCATATTGCCGGGCCGTTATGGGCAAGCCAATGACAACATGACAGTTAAGCACATAATGAAAAAATCCTGCACCATGACAGCTTAACCGTGACAAGAATTAATAGTATCTTAAATAATAAAAATCTATATGTGAGAAATATGACGCAAATATTGCTTTCAAACTATAAAAATAAAACATTGTAAAATTATAATCATGAGAAAACAAAACAAATTAATTGCCATGTCATCTTTTATTGCGCTGATTTTCATGATATTCATTACATCCTGTCAGCAGACCAAAAAGGTGAAATCTTCTGATAAAATTACCGTTGCATCTTATTATTTCCCAAATTACCATACAGAGGACCCAAGAAATATTATCAATAAAGGCCATGGTTGGTCTGAATGGGAACTGGTAAAAACAGCCAGACCCCGATTTACGGAACATAACCAGCCAAATGTCCCGGCCTGGGGTTACAGCGACGAAAAGGATCCCATTGTTATGGCCCAAAAGATTGATGCGGCTATAGACAATGGAATAGACTGTTTTATTTTCGACTGGTACATGTATGAAGATGGCCCTTTCCTGAACCGATGCATCGACGAAGGTTTTCTGAAAGCCCCTAACTGCGAACGAATAAAATTCGCTTTGATGTGGGCAAACCACGATTGGGTAGATATTCACCCATACACCCGTGGAGCAGAGCAAAAATTACTCTATCCGGGCAAAGTAACTCCAAAGCGATTCGATGAAATATGTGATTTTGTGATCAAAGAATATTTCATCAAACCCAATTATTGGAAAATAGATGGAAAAGCTTATTTTTCGGTATACGATGTACAGAGATTTGTGGAAGGATTTGGCAGCATGGAAGCCACTAAAGATGCAATGGAACGCATGCGCGATAAAGCAATTACTGCCGGATTAAAAGGTGTGCACTGGAACCTGGTGGCCTGGGGAAATCCAATTCTTCCGGTCGAAAAAGCGCCATCTAATACACCAGAGTTAATCAAAATGCTTGGATTTGATTCAAGTACTTCTTATGTCTGGATTCATCATACAGAATTGCCGGAAACACAAACGGATTATAATTGGGTAAGGGATCAGTATTTCTCACACTGGGACAAAGCAAAAGTAGAATATGGAGTCCCATATTTTCCTAATGTGACCATGGGCTGGGACCCAACTCCACGTTGTGACCTGAACTCGGAATGGGCAAATGTTGGTTACCCTTTTATGAATACGATAAGTAACAATACACCCGACAATTTTAAAAAAGCATTACAGCTGACTAAAGAGAAACTTTTAGCCGATCCAAACGGACCCAGAATCCTGAACATAAATTGCTGGAACGAATGGACAGAAGGGAGTTACCTGGAACCGGATACGGTGAATGAAATGAAGTATTTGGAGGCGGTAAAAGAGGTATTTAAAAAATAAGTTTTAGAAAACGAGACAATTATCTGGTGCCGAGACAAATAAATAAGGCCTGGCCTATAACACGGACAATATGGGTAAGTTGCTTATCACGGTTTTTGCTTTTGCTCCTGCACCCAAGACAAATTAGTAATGGTTCTTTCACCCGGACACGCGCATCTGCCCGCAATTAAAATCCTGAAAAGTGACAGATTTCTGGCTCCGAGATAACTTGTACCACGACACTGCGCCAGTGCCCTCAACCAGCTTTGTAACCGTGGATAAATTCGCGGCTTCGATCAAACTTGTACAGCGATCGCGCCAGTACACAATAAATTTTGTACCATGACGGCAAAAACACGTGCCATACCCTCCCTGTCTGACTGGCGTCAGACAGACAGGCTTTTCCGGCCGAAAGAAGCCCTCTACTAAAAAAACAGGATTGGTAGTTCGGCCGGAATTGCGTCGGGTAACACAACCTCCCCATACCGCCGGGCCGTTATGCGTAATAATCACTACCGATCTGACTATCAGTTAATTTCCCAGAATAACAATCCAAATATTCTAACCATTAATCATTATATCCACTCGAATTAGCAAACAGAATTCCAAAAATATTTACTTAAACTCCACAGAAATGATACGAAATTTGTTTTTACTTCTTTTTTTTCTTGCCACTAGCTTCGCATACGGTCAGCCAAAAAAGACTAATTATGGTAACAATCCCATAAATGGAAGTTATAAAAGAATTAACGGAATAAATATTTATTATGAGATTTATGGTGACGGACGGCCATTAGTCATGCTTCACGGAAACGGTGGATCCATAATAGGACAAGGAGGAAGAATTGAATATTTTAAACAGCATTTCAAGGTGATAGCGATTGATAGTCGTGCTCACGGAAAATCAGTGGATGCTACTAATGGCAGTTTGACGTATGAACAAATGGCTTATGATATAAAAGTTTTATTGGATAGTATAAGAATCGATAGTGCTTATGTATGGGGGCAAAGTGATGGAGGTATCTTAGGTCTTCTTCTTGCCATCAATTATCCAAATAAGGTAGCAAGACTTGCAACATTTGGTGCTAATATTTTTCCAGGTAGAAAAGCAGTATTTGACGAAATAAATAAAATGGTCATTGATACTCTTAAATTGACAAAAGATAATTACACAAAAAGACTATTTTCCCTCATGGCTTATCAACCACATATAACTGATAAACAATTAGCTGAAATAAAATGTCCAGTCCTCATTATGACCGGAGACAGAGATGCGGTAAGACTTGAACATTCAATTAAGATTTTCGAATCTATTCCAAATTCAAATCTATTTGTTATGCCTGGTGCAACACATTTTGGATCATATCAAAAACCACAATTATTTAATACTGTTCTTTTTGATTTTTTTAATTCACCTTTTTCCAAAAGATCAACTGTTGACATTTTAATTGGTAAATAATAAAAAATAACTACGCATAACACGGACGGTAGGGACAATAAGCTCGTCACAGTTTTTGCAGAACCCTGCTCCTCAGATAAATCCTGCTAAATCTTGTACCTGGATACCCGCACCTGCCCGTAAAATAAATCCTACACCGTGACAGGTTTCTGGCTCCGAGACAGCTTGTACCGCGACACTGCGCCAGTGCCCTTTTGTAACATTTGTTACATTTTTACAGATCCGTTTCATCTATCAGTTTTGTACCGCGACACGCGTAATGATCTATAAAACTTGTACCCGGAGGGCAAAAACTGCGCCGTACCCTCTTTGCACCGTGACAGTTTTCTGGCCTACCGGGACAGATTTGTGGCAGTGCTGTCGTCGGGTAACGCTTACTGAACCCTACCGCCGGGCCGTTAGCAACAAGTTGGAGACCTGGTGATTATAAATATGCATCTTCAAGTCAGATCTTAAAATCCACATAAACTTCTAAGATGAACACGGAAACATTCTCTAAAACCAGAGTTGGTAAAATATTTATCAGATTGCTTGCTAAAGCTATGGAAAGTAAATTCAGGTATAAATTTTACCCTCCGAGTAGAATCCTTAATGGGACACCAAATCTAGCTGGACTAACAGTCTTGGAGATAGGTTGTGGTACTGGCTTCTTTACTATTCCAATAGCAAAATTAGTTGGTGATAATGGATCCCTTACTTCCATTGATATCTTACAAGAATCCGTCGATCTTGTATCAAAAAAAGTAGAAGATGCCAAGCTTAATAATGTAAATGTCTTCAAACGGAATGCATTAAACACTGATTTCAATTTTGGCACCTTTGATATTGTTATGTTATTTGGTGTAGTACCAGCCCCAATGGTACCTTTAGATCAAATATTATCTGAAATTAACAGAGTCCTTAAATCAAAAGGTGTACTATCAATCTGGCCGTCAATACCGGGGTTACGAAAATCTATTCAAAAACACGGCTCGTTTACTCTAATAAATAAGAAAAATAAAGTATTGAACTTCTCAAAAAATTAACAATACCAGTTGCTAACACGGACAATAAAGTTCATTTGTTTGTCACACTTTTTGCAATTAGTTCCTGCTCCCTTGACAGATTTGTAATGGAGGTAACGCGAACATGCCAGTGTCCGCATTTAAACCTTGTATACCTTGACTTGTTCCCTGCTTCCGATAAAACTTGTACCCCCGACTTCGCTCCGCTTCGCCGGGGCGCGGCGCGACACTCGTATACCTCAGATAACTTGTACCCTGACTTGCAAAAAGTGCGCCATTCCGCTCCGTGACAGATCGTACTTTAAAAAGAAAAATTCGAATCGGTGCGGAAACACAACCTCCCCATATTGCCGGGCCGTTAGTGTTAATGTATTAGGATGCTGCCCAACAGATAATGAGACCAATCCACTTTCACCAGTTACAAACTAAAATGAAATTTACTTGACTTATGCAAATTATAGATGTAAATTGCATAATATTAAATCATTTCTCAATGAGAACATCTACTAAAATACTTCAGTGGACTCCAAGAATTCTATGTATCTTGGGTATTCTTTTTGTCAGTTTGTTCGCCTTGGATTCTTTTTCACCTGATCGAACATTTTTTCAAAATATAGGTGCTTTTCTCATGCATCTAATTCCTTCATTTGTTTTACTTACGGTACTCTTAGTTGCTTGGAAATGGGGTAATGTTGGAGGAATTATCCTCATAATAGTTGGAATAGTCTTTAGCATTTTCGTCTTCAATATCAATTACAATCAAAGGCATTTTACTCTGTGGCAAAGTATTATAAATGTTTCGATACTTTGTTTACCTTTTATTCTATCAGGAGCATTGTTTATTATAAGCTATATAAGGAAGCAGAAAGAGCATTCTCTTGTTCAATAAGCTTGAACGTTTGCAATATTAGAGGGGAAAAATAAATCACTAACACTAACACGGACAATATGGGTAAGTTGTTTGTCACGGTTTTTGCTCTTGCTTCTGCCTTCGAGACAAATTCATAATGTTCAAGCACCCGGACTCGCTCATCGGCACACAATTGAAATTCTACATCGTGACTAATTTCCGGCTTCGAGACAAATTGTGCCGCGACGCTGCTCTACTACCTTTTACCAAATTCATCTACCGGGACTATTTCTCGGCCACTTAGCAACGTTGTACCGCGACCGCGCCAGCACGCATTAAAAATTGTACCATGACGGCAAAAACACGTGCCCCCGTCTTCGTTTCACTTCGTCGGGGCAGGCATACTCTCCTTGCACCCCCGCTGCTCACTGCGATCGCGCGGGGCGCGGCGTGACAGCTTTGTGGCTAAAGTACCAGGATTCTGCCCGGATGCTTCGTTGGGTAACACAACCTCCCCATATTGCCGGGCCGTTATGTGGCATTCTCCGCACCGATCTGACATTCAGTAAAATTCACAAACGAATGTAATCCGATAAAATTAACCGCCCCTGAACTAAAGATTTATCCTGATGAGTAAAAGAAATTATGGAATTTATGATATCCTGGTATCATTATGATGATCTATACAGGCATCATTTAACTAAAAGGAGATAACGCCATGGAAAATTTAATTATCGCTCTTAGAAAAAATCTAAGAATTAAAAAATTGATTCTTGCCCTGATGATTCTTTCAAATGTGGCTTGTGGACAAACAACAATGCATAAGCTATATCCTTTTTCATATGACTCAATGCTTGAGATAAAATCACCAATTTTTATCAATGATTCTGTCGAATCAGTACTGATAGTTACAAAAGACGATAAATATGCTTTAGCCCCTGTAACAGTTGATAATGGGAAACCATTACTGTATAATGCGAATTAAGAGTTGAATTAGAGCAAGTTATTAACAATATAATTGTCTG
>CAYXSM010000042.1:0-25484 GCA_964466705.1 uncultured Rikenellaceae bacterium | reverse complement strand
AAGACTCCTGTATAGTGTTAAAAGTGTCGTATGACATTTCATTCAGTGCCTGATCAAGTTTCAGAAGGTACTTTGTTTTTAGCTCAAACGGAAGCTGCTTTACATAGGCAATCACATATTCACAGAATTCTTCTGATTCGAAATATTCATCCCCGTAATAATTGTCAATATAAAGATATCCTTCGTTGAATGCAGACTCAATGCTTCGGATAACAAAGAGGAGCAATTCTCCAATACCATTGCTTAATTGGTTTTCAAGGCCTTTAAGGTTGTTCAATTGGGACATCAGAGCACCTTCCATACCTTCGGGATCATACAGCAGGTCGGGATCTTCAAAGGCCTTCCTTATTTTCTTTTCAGCCTTTCTTAAAATGGTTTCAGCGTCCTTTTCGGGCATTTCCCGGTTTTGTACTTCCGTTATAAAATTCGTGGGAGCGAACTTCATTGCCAGATATACCAGATCTTTTTTGGAAAGTGATTCCAGGTATTTCTTCAGGAAATCGAGAGGTTCTCCTGTTATAGGACCGGTCAAAGTATAAGTTCTGATATTGTCCGTTCCATCATGAACAATTAATAATAGTGCTGCAACTGTATGTTTGCATACTCCAGCGTATGGGCAGTCACAGGTACTGTAAACACCTTCCTCACCTAGGCTGAACTCGATCCGGTATTCTCTTGTTCCATTTACAGTGGAAACAACAGTGTTATTGGCTTTATTGTGAAGAAGTTCTTCCACCAAGCCCTCCTCATAGTATTCCTGACCTCTCCTGAATATTTTAAAATCACTGCAGTCGCGCACATCTTCTTCGGTAATGCCGGCCAGGCATTCCAGGATTGACTCTGAGGCTGCCTCGAAGAGGTATTCTCCGTGTGTTATTCCCATTTTGGTTAATTTTAGCAGATGTTGATCCGGTATAAAATCAATATTTTTACTTTATGAACTGCATTAGCCGGGGATTTTGACCATATTTCGCCGGTCAGATCCAAATTTATATTTTTCTATGGAAACCCTGCAATTCCCGATTCACTTCGTTCATCGGGACTTCGTCGTATTGCTCCTTGAATCTTACGATCCAACCCTCACACGATAATTAGGGAGAAGTCAGGATGTGTTGGGAAGTCATGCATTATGCAATAACTATTTTCGGTACAATCAGCCTTTGCATAAAAACTTTTATCTTTGCTTATCATGGAACGGCTGGAAATAAATAACATTATTGTAAATTATCTGAGTCAATACAACCCTGAGAGAATCGGGATCTTTGGTTCATTTGCACGACAGGAAGAAAGTAAGGATAGTGATATTGATATTTTAGTCGGATTCAAGGAAACGATTTCACTTCTGGACCTCGTTCGTATCCATCGTGAGCTCTCTGCTTTGCTCGGGAAAAAGGTCGATTTGGTTACTGAACAGGCATTAAAGAATAAAAAGATCAGAGACTACATTTATAACGATCTTCAAATAATCTACGAATGAAAGACGACCTTTTCTACGTCGGAAACATATTAAAGAGTATTTCCAGAATTCTGCTTTATATCTCAGATAAGGATTATTCAACTTTCCTTAGTGATTTCATTCTCCAGGATGCAGTTGTAAGACAGTTGGAAATTATTGGAGAGGCTACAAAACGAATTTCCAAAGATTTCCGAAATAAAAATCCTGAGATACCCTGGGCAGATATGGCAGGTATGAGAGACATACTGATTCATGACTACATTGATGTTGATCTGGATATTGTCTGGAAAACGGCCTCTGAAAGTATTCGGGGACTAAAAATACTACTGGAAAAGTTAATCTGAACGAAATTGCAGAGTAACGGGAAACCCGGTGTTGCCTTTCGTAATCTTACGATACTCTGGAGGCTTCGTGGAATCTCCGCCAATAAGATGAACTCATCCACGATATGATTGGCGCAATTACAGGAGATATCATTGGTTACACTTATGAATTTGATAATGCCGGCAGATACGATTTCGATCCGTTTCCGGCACGACCAGATTTTACCGATGATACTGTGCTGACAGTAGCTATTGCTGATGCTATTTTAAGCGGCAGGGATTATGGGGAATCGGTCAGGGAATATGCAACAGGTAATTTCTCATATAATATTGACAGGTCACTTTCTGAGATCAAACCTATTACAGCTTCAACGAGACCTGTCAGAAAACAGTTCCGGAGGCATTTACCTGTTTTCTTGAATCGGAGAATTTTGAGGATGCCATAAGGAAAGCTGTCTGGCTAGGCGGAGACGAAATCCCGCCCTGGCGGGGCAAAAACCCTGCTTGACTATCGCAGGCAGGCGTGATAAGGGTTCTTATTATAGCAATTAACCTGTTATGGGTAGGGTATTTTAAAAACTGTAACGATTAGATTGTTTTCTTACTGCACATTTGTTCTTAGAAATAACCTTTATACATTGTCGGGACAGATTTGCAGATACTATTTAAGGCACCATTTTTTTGAAATAGCTTGACATCATTTTCGGCGTTAAATAGCCTGTAAAGGTTATAATCCGAAGCTTTTTTGATCGAGAATTGCAGTTCATTTGATGAAAAGAAAAAAGGAGTTTCCTTTCCAAGTCTGGTAGTCTTAACTTCGATGTATTTATCTGTTCCGTTTAATTTTTTTGAAAGGATATCAAATCCGGCTCCATCTCCTTCTAGTTTTGAAATCCACTCAATTTTATCCGCTAATTTATCTTTCCCTAATCTGATCAGATTCCATTTTTCAAACTCGATAACTAACTCTTCTCCAAAAAGTCCGAGGGCTTTGTTTGATTGTTCTTTCTCTAAGTAATTAATTTTAATTGGCTTATGTTGATAAAATACCTTCGGTTCGGTCACGGATACAATCTCAGGAGGCGGAACAATGATTTTTTCAAAGTTAAGTCTGATTTGTGGTTTGATTAAATCCTTTTCTACGAACTGCTGAAAGTCGGATTCAATTTCCTGATGATGTATCAGGTAATCAATTACTTCGTTTTCTAAGAGGATTTGATAATTGTATCGTGGTAAATATCCCGTGATATACGGTCTGCCAAGATTTATCAATATTGCACTGATGTTTTGATGCTTAAATTCGATAGATCCTTGAGATCTGTTTTTAAGAAATGGTAATAATTGTCTTCTATGTTCTGATTTCTTATAAGGAATCCGGTTTAGCTCTTTGATAAGCATATCAAAATAGTCAGCGACAATTAATGCTACCTCTATTTGAGACCACGATTCAGCCATCTTAAAGCGAATTATCCTGAATAATATCAATAACTCTACCTAAAAGGGAGAATTTATATTTTATAGCTTTATTATCCATCTCGATTATTTTACTAATATTATTGAAAATACCTTCTTTCATGGAGCAAAGCAATTAACCTGCATCTTTTAATCCCTTCCATTATTTGTTTCCATCCCGGATCTGAAGAAACATTCTGTTTCTTTATCGGTAAAATACACATAACACCCTTTCATTCCCCTTGTCAGAAGCACCCGGTAGATGTTTCTTACATATTTATCGAAGTTTTCCTTATCCCTTTTAAGGACCGGATCGCGGGTGGCGGAAATATTTCCTTTGAGTGAATCTGATCGTCGATCGTAAACAAGGTCATTACCAATGATTACTCCAATATAATCGAATTCAAATCCCTGGGCGGTGTATATGCAGCCCACCTGTTCAAATCCCTTAGGCACAATGGCCCACTGGTGCCAGGGAGGATAATCCCCTGCCCACTGGTCGCCCTTCGTTTCCCATGGCATTTCAAAATCTCCTGTTTTAACATCCCTGACCAGCGTTCCGTCGGGACGCGGATCGCTCCAGGGCCAGCAGAACCCCGCAACAAGCCTGGCAGAGCCGGCTTTCTCCGTTTCCTTCTTCTTCAATTCTTCATACATCTCCCCCGGCGTATCAAAAATACGGAAGTCAAATTTCTCTGTATCCCTGAAGATTCTTTTTTCGCCGCCGAAACCTAGCAACGACTCAATCCACAGAAGGTAATCGTTCGATCCCATGCATCTGAACTGAGACACCAGTTCAACCTCATCGACCGATGCACCCATCCGGACAGCTGCATCGCGTATGAACTCAGAGTTTCCGATTTCGAGATGCCTGACACTCTGCCTGTCATCGATAAAGAATACCGATGTCCTTGCAGCACGAATTATCTGATCGACCTGAGGCAGATCCGATTTATGTTCAGGCTTCATGTACCGGTGAACGTTGGACTGTTCGAGACGGTGTGCCTCGTCAACAAATATTACGTCGAGTCCGTTCTCCTCAACCCTTGCAGGAACCAGGAAATAGGGATTGATGAAAAGGTTCCTGGCACTCCCGCCTACAAGTTTTTGCAATCCCTCCCTGAAAGGTTTCGACTTGCAGACAAAAAGGGCTGTTTGGTTCCGTGCAGCGACTTCGGCAAGCACATTCAGGGCAATTATTGATTTTCCGGTTCCGGGCCCTCCTTTAACGAGGACAACCGATTTACGATTGTTCTTCAGCCCCTGCCTTATCTTTGCCCATATCAGGTTTTTTGCTACCAGCTGTTCGTTTAGCAGCGAATACTGAATACCATTCCGTACAACATCCCTGACATTATCGAGAAGCTTCTTTGATGGTCTTATCCTGCTGAACATAAAACGGTTGAATACCTCCAGTCCGGCCCCGGCATTTAGCCTGTTCCTTAACTCTTCTGCCAGTCCGGACAGATCTTCCTTGCAATAGACCGGGAACTCTGAAGTAATCTTCCGGTATACCGGACTAAAGAGTCCCGATTCGTCGGTTCTGCTATAGTTATGGCAGTAGACACAGCTGGTAAGCTGCATTGTTTGTCCGGTATGAAACTCCTCAACAAAATCGAGCAGATAGTTGTGGTATCCCTTCACCTGCTGGGAAGGATGTGGTACGATCCTTCTTGCTCCGCCTGTATACGTTTCCACATAGTTGCCTTCAATCTCCGTGGCATCCACCTTCGACCATTGCTTGAGTTCCATCAGGTAAACGTTGTCTCTTTCACCGTCTCTCCCGAAAAGCAGGCAGTCAATGCGGCTGTGACTGTTATAGGGAACGGAGTATTCAAGTGCAATATGGTTGTCTGTCAGGCCTGCGATCTCAATCAGGTCCCTTACACGAGACAGCGAATTCTGCCATGATGTATATTCGGCAATACCTGCATGCCTGCCGGTAACGGACAGGAAAGCCTCATCCATTATATCAGCGATGCGGTTGAAACGGTTATGCCCGACGAATTCAGTTACAGAGCCCTTGTAGATTAACATTGATCAGAGGTCGGTATATTTGGTTGCAGTGTTCTTCGACTTATCGACAGGATATTTCAATCCGTTCTTGCGAATCTTGTCCAGCACAATTTTCTTTACATCCAGGCTATGCTTTTCCGCAAGCAGCAAGGCAAATGCAAATATATCGGCCAGCTCCTCGGCAATCTTTTCCTTGTCCACCATTTCTGCGTCCTGCGTGCTTTTCCAAAGGAACAACTCGTTCAGCTCAGCAGCTTCGATAGATATTGCCAGGGCAAGATCCTTTGAATTATGGAACTGTTCCCAGTGACGTTCATCGCGGAACTTCACAAGCTCATCAATAAGTACCTGAAAATCGTTCATAGAAAATAATTTAATCCCAAATCATTATTATCACTCCGGCAAGATCCTCTGCCATCTTCTCCCCATCTTACTGCCATGGCAATTGGCTTTCGGGCTGGTTGGCCTGTGTCTGGTAAAGATAGTTAATTCGTGCAATTAGGGGATCATGCAATCATGCAATCGGTAGTTTCTTTGATCGCATGATTGCACGATCGCACGATTATTTCCCTATCTTTGCGCTTTCCAAAAACCATGGTTATTACCGAGGGACTGACATACCGCAGGATATTTCTTTTCTGGGGGCCGCTGGCTCTTACATGGCTGATGATGGCCTTCGAACAGCCATTCCTCATTGCTTTTATCGCACGGCTGAGTGACGCTAAATATAACCTTGCTGCCTTTGGTATTGCCGGATCGTTTGCCATGATAATAGAAGCTCCCATAATTATGCTGATGAGCGCCTCTACAGCCCTTGTAACGGGACGCCACTCCTATATGAAGCTGAAAAGATTTACAGATATACTTAATGCAGGCATTACAGCTTTCCAGCTGATAGTTCTTATCCCGCCGGTATTCAATTATATCGTAGTAGTCCTGATGGATGTGCCGGTGGAAGTAGCCAGAATTGCCCACATTGCGTTGCTTATTTTTCTCCCCTGGGCCGCATCGATAGGCTACAGGCGATTCTACCAGGGTATCCTTATCAGGAATAACCTTACACGACGGGTAACTTATGGGACCATGGTGCGGCTGTCGGTTATTGTGATCGCCGGATCAGTCCTTTATTTCGCAGGAGCCAAAGGGGCATACGTTGGAGCTGGAGCAATGTCGATAGCCGTGATCTGTGAAGCAATTGCGACCAGGTTCATGGTTTCCCGCACCCTGAAGGATCTTCATCTGAAAGAAGATACGGGGAACGGCACTATTCGTTTAAGATCAATTGCCAGGTTTTACTATCCGCTTGCGCTTACATCTATACTGTCGCTTGGCGTGCATCCCTTCGTCACGTTCTTCCTCGGCCGGAGCTATATGGCGGTGGAGTCGCTGGCTGTTCTTCCTGTTGTGAGCTCCCTGGTATTCATTTTCAGAAGCATGGGCCTGTCATACCAGGAGGTTAATATTGCCCTGATAGGAAAGCAAAAACAGAACTATAAGCTGTTGAGAAACTTTGCCATTAATCTTGGAATAGCTGTTACTTTCCTGATCTCGGTCCTGGCTTTCACCCCCCTTGCCGATCTGTGGTTTATAAATATTTCCGGCCTTAGCAAGGAACTTGCGGATCTGTCATACCTTCCGCTTAAGATAATGATACTCCTTCCGGCACTTACGGTCCTGCTGAATTTCCAGAGGTCTTCCCTCATAATAAACGGAACCACAGGCCCCATCTCAGTGGCTACAGCCCTGGAGCTTATCGGTATAATCGTGGTATTGCTCGTATGTGTGGTGTTCCTCAACATGACCGGTGTGGTCGCGGCATCAATTGCCTTCATGATAGGCCGCAGCATGTCGAACCTGTACCTGATACCAAAACAGTTGGCAGCTGTGAGAGGCTGGGATAGAAACCTGACTGCCAGATCCGGATCGATGTCGGGATTATCAAAGTAAAGCCATTTCAAAAGATCGTGTATCGACTGTCAGCTCCGGGTTTGAGGCAGAGTTATTCAGATTATTCTCTTTCCGGGATTCGCATTAATGAGAGCAGGAATTTTGCACCAACCACCAGTTTTTTTGTTTAACGGAAAAACATTGCAGCGTTTCGGAGGTTTTCAACGTATCAGTAGTTGAATGATAAACCTGGTATAAACAGTAAAAACAGATAATCGTATGAAAAGCAATGTATTAATGCTATTGGCCGGGCTGGCTGCTGCTGCTTTCGTCAGCTCATGTTCAAAGGATCTCAGTACAGAACCCGATCTGACACCCAGGAACTTTAATCTGACGGCGGTAGCTCCGCAGGCCATTGAGAGCAGCAACGAATTCGGCATAGAACTTTTTGCGAAGGTTGCTGAAACAGAAGATGAAAACTTTATGCTTTCGCCCCTTAGCGCAAGTACTGCCCTCACCATGCTGCTTAACGGCTGCGACGGCGATACTTACAGTCAGTTGCAGGGTACACTTAAATATCCGGCAGGGATGACCATCGTTGATATCAACGAAGCATATAAAAGCCTTGTTGACCAGTTGCTGAAAGCTGATCCGAAAGTGAAACTCGCTCTGGCAAATGCAATCTTTTATCGTAACGGATTCAGTGTCAAACAACCATTCCTTAACGTCATGAGCAATGATTACAAGGCTGCGGTTGACGGACTGGATTTCTCGGCCCCATCGGCCCTCACTACCATAAATAAGTGGGCCAGCGATAACACTAACGGCAAGATCACCAAAGTGTTGAATGAAATATCCGCCGATGCGGTCATGTTCATAATGAATGCACTCTATTTCAACGGCGACTGGAGCTATCAGTTCGATAAATCGCTGACACAGGAGCGTCCTTTTTATCCTGACGGGGGTAGTGTGATAAATGTCAGTACAATGAACGGCGAAGTTGGCTCGAAGGTTGCTCAAGGAAATAATTATAAAGCCATTGAAATGCCCTATGGCCGCACGAATTTCACAATGATTGTTATTGTTCCGGAAGAACCACTGGACGTTTTTTACCCTTCTTTCACACACCAGTCGTGGAATCAGCTCACTTCTGACTTCGACGGGATGACCGAGTTCGGAAAAACTACAGTTTTCATGCCGAAGTTTAAGTTCTCTTACGAGAAGTTTCTGAATGACCAGTTGCAGAGCATGGGCATGGTTGATGCATTCATCCCCTTCCAGGCGAACCTGTCAGGGATCTCTGACCAGTCGATATTCGTAAGCTTTGTGAAACAGAACACTTTCGTTGAGGTCGATGAGGAGGGAACAGAAGCTGCAGCGGTTACAACAATTGGTATAGAGTTAACAAGCATGCCGCAGACACATCAGTTCGTTATTGATAAGTCATTCATTTTCGCCATACGCGAAAGGACAACCAATACCTTATTGTTCATCGGACAGGTTATTGCACCAGAGGAGTAAAAATAACGATAAAAGACAAAAGATGAGGAGCATAGCGACGAAATCCCGCGAATCGGGATAAAAGACAGAAGATAAAAGTTAATTAAAACCGAATACCAACTTAAAATAAACCAGAAACTCAAATAAACGAATATGAAGACTCTTATCAGATCGTCAATTACCCTGCTTGTTCTTGCGGCCTCACTGACCGGATGCATGGACAAGACAGTCGAACGGATAACATATACCGCCAATGTGCCTGTATACATGCCGTTTGGTGAATTCCGCAGCAGCTTCAGCAAAAGCGATCCCATTGAAATATCCCAGCCAGGGAAGATCTATTTCAAGGATAATTACCTTTTTGTTAATGAGATTGGCAAAGGGATTCACGTCATTGACAATTCCGATCCGGCAAATCCTCAGAAGGTCGCTTTTTATGAGATCATGGGCAATGTTGACATTGCAATTTCGGGGAACATCCTGTATGCCGACAGCTATATCGACCTTGTTGCCATAAACATAACCGATATTAGCAATCCCGTTGAGGTGGGCAGACTGGAGAACATCTTTCCCGAAGTCGTTCCTGAGGGAGACAGATGGTATCCTTACGCCATGGTTGAGAAGTCGAAAGGTGTTATAATAGACTGGGAAGTGAAACAGGTGACAGAAGAGCATGAACCCGGAAGCAACTGGGGTGGCTGGATATACAGGGAGAAGATGACATTGCTGGCAGCCGGTGACGGCGGCTCAAACTGGTCGGCCGGAGCAGGCACTGCAGGCTCGATGGCCAGATTTATGCTGAACGATGGGTATCTCTATCTTATTGCCCACCCCTGGATGCTGAAAACGATCGATGTTGAAAAGGCAGAAAAGATGAACGTGGTCGACAGCATCGAAGTCCCACGCAATATGGAAACACTTTTCCTGCTCGAGAAGAATATGTTTGTCGGGACAACTACAGGCATGCTCATATACGATGTAACAGATGCAACAAAACCAAAGCAGATATCATCGTACGACCATATCACCGCCTGCGATCCGGTTGTCGCTGACGGAGAGTATGCATATGTTACCCTTCGCACAGGAACGAGATGCGCCAACGGGCAGAATCTGCTTGAGGTTATTGACATTTCATCAATCACCAATCCTTATCTGCTGAAGTCATATCCCATGTTCAATCCACACGGACTGGGAACAGACGGCGACCTTCTTTTCATCTGCGACGGCAGTGCCGGATTAAAAATATTTGATAAGTCCGATCCTCTTGATATTATTAACAACAAGCTGGCTCATTACCCCGACTTCTATGCCTTTGATGTAATACCAATGGACGGTATTCTGATGCTCATAGGAGAAAAAGGAATTTATCAGTACAATTACTCAGATCCCAAAAACATTGTTCAGATAAGTCATATTGCTATAATAGATGGCGGGAATTAGGATATTGACTTCAGGAAGAATCAAGACTCTTATCCTCCTGACAGTTCTGCCTTTGGCTTCTTTTGCACAAAGGCGGGAGCTTAAGACGATTGTGCTTTACGAAGGTTCGCGGATAACAGGTACCATTTTGGCTGACTCATCCGGTTATCTGAAGATGAGAATAATTTCTCCGCAGATTATTACCCTGAACAAGTCGGATGTGTCATTAACAACTCCGGCTAGAAAATCAGGCAGCCCGGTTGCAGACATGCATGGCTATTCGGTCAGGATCTCGGCGTCGGTCCTTGCAGGTCGCAACAGTGACGGGAATACCGGCAGCATGAGCTTCCACCTGTCAAACGGTTACCGGTTCCGGAATGGTGTGAGTATAGGAGTGGGGACAGGACTTGAGGAGTTGGATGTGGTTATGTTGCCTTTATATGCCGATATGAGATACCATCCTTTCAAAAGCCATGTATCACCATATGTGTGGATCAAGAGCGGCTATGGATTTCCGGTTGAAGACCATGCCAGCGAACAAAACTATTATTACGGCACCCCTTCCGAATCAAACGGGGGATTCTTGTTTAATGCAGGTACGGGAATAGCACTCTATTCATGGAAGCAGACAGCTGTCAGCATAGGCATAGGATACCGTTATCAGAGGATCAGCTTCAAGCAGGACAATCCCTGGGTTCAGGGAACAAATAATGAGCTTGTTACCAGCTTTAACCGGATTGAGGTGCAATTCGGATTTATTTTCAGGTAATAAAGAATTATGAATGATTCAGTCATAAAACCATCCAAATTAAGTTATTTTGATGAAGCTTAATCTGGATGCAGATAATGGGCAGGATAGAAGAAGATGAGAAGAGATTGTCAGACCTGGAGCTTATCAGGCGCTGTTCGGAAGGTGAGATCCGGGCACAGGAGATCCTCTACAAACGATATTTCTCCTTTGCCATGTCGATATGCATCAGGTACACAAAAGATCAGTATGAGGCCATGGAGATCGTTAACGACAGCTATATGAAAGTGCTCGACAACATAAACGAATTTAAGGGCTCTTCACCTTTCAGGTCATGGTTTGGCAGGATACTTGTCAATTCGGCAATTGATAACTACCGGAGGAACACAAAGTATTCCAGATATCTGCAAACAGGCGATCCGGAGATAATGGAAGAGCAGGATCCCGAGATTGACGCTGAACTGTCGGCCGGTGACATCCTTTCTCTTTTCAGCCGTCTTCCTTATAATTACAGGGTCACTTTCAACCTGTTCGAGATCGAGGGTTATTCTCATAAGGAAATAGGACAGATGCTCGATATCAGCACATCGACCTCAAGATCGAATCTGGCCCGTGCAAAAAAAATGCTCCGGGAACTGTATAAAAGAAATTTTAATCCTGAAAAGGGCAGCAATGAAGCAGTTTGATGAAATATTCAGGAAAAACGTAAAGAAAGCTTTCAGCAGCTACAACGCCGACCATCTGGCTGAGGAAGGATGGAATTCATTTGTGGCTGGCAGGAAAGGCCGTCGCAGGATAACAGCAGTAATCCCTCTTTGGACAAGGGCTGCTTCAGCCGCGATCATAATCGGGATTGGAATGTTCATAGCATACAAGATATCTGACCGGAACATGACTCAGGAGATACTGTCAGAGATAAAACCTGATGTAACGAAAGAGGAGAAGCTTATTCAATATAAAGAAGCCGATAAAGCGATTTTGCCGGTTGTCGTCTCTGTGGAAGATCCTGTAAACAAGGAAAGCCAGGTGAAAATGACGGTAGCGGAGTTTCACCAGCCTTCTGCAGAAAGTGATTCACTACCGGAGCTAACGTTGCTGAAAAATGAAAAAATTATACCTGATGATATCGCAGAAAGCAGGCTTTTAAAACGGGCTGACTTGCCGGTTCTTCCGGAAACGGGAGCACCGGCAGAATTTCCTGAAGATACAAAACCTGAAGGCTTACAAACTGAAGATATAATGCCTGAAAAGGAAGAACACGGTCAGGAAAAGAGTCACGGAAGAAGAACGCTGCTGGCAGGTTTCTCGGGACTGTTGGCACAGAGCGGCGGGACGGCTTCCCCGGCCTCCGGATTATCGGTGGGCTTTTATCTCGATCAGAAGCTTACCAGGAAGATCTCATTCCGCCCGGGTCTGGCACTCGCCGTGCATTCATTCGGACTTGAAGACTGGAACGGTATTTCTGAATTCAACTATTCTGTCCCCCTTTACGACGGGACAAGTGGCAGACCAGACTCATACAACGGTCACCTGGACATGCTGGCAATGGAACTGCCGCTGAATTTTGTTTTCAGGATCATTGAGAAGGAGCGATCCGGCGTTTATCTGTCAGCAGGGGCTTCAACATTGATCTATATCAGCCAGCGCTTCACCGGTAATTTTGTAAACGAATACACCAAGGGAAGCACTAATACCATGACCGGCGAGTATTCTTCCGAAACCCGGTACTCCACCGTTGAGGTCGAGAATGATTACGCTGCATTCAGCCATGCTGACTTTTTCGGACTCGCCAACCTGTCAGCAGGATATTCCTTTCCATACGGCAAAACAGGCACACTGCTCATTGAACCATTCATTCAGCTTCCCATTAATGATCTTACAAGTCTCGATCTTAGAGTAAGATATGGCGGGGTTTCCATGAAACTGCAGTTTGGAAAACAGGAAAACGGGAAGTAAGCAGCAGCATGCTTTGAACATTTGCATTTCATCTGCCTGCAGATCTGATATTATTTTTATAAATGAATGAGAATACTGTCATTACGGAGATAACAGATCTTTATAAATACCGGACAGAACAGAACATAATTATTTAAGCGTGTCAGAAAAACGATGATCTTCTCCGGAGAATATATTATGCCACCAGCTGCTCCCGGGCAGACTTTTAAATTCATTTGTTCCGGGGAGAACATCAATAATGCTGATAAGGAAAAACACTGAGGCAGACCTTTTTTTAATGCGAGGCCAGATTTCTTATCAATCCTCTGAAAATAAAAGCATGAAAAGGAAGGAGACTATACCAGTATATTCTTCCCCACAAGCCAAGCGGTCTGAAAGTTGCTGTCTGGTGCAATAAATTGCCGCTGTCTATTTTGAATTCGAGCCAGGCCTCACCCGGTAATTTCATTTCGGCTAACAGGAGCAGTCTTCTTTCTGATCTGTCGGCTATGAGAACACGCCAGAAGTCGAGTGCATCTCCGGGGGAGAGTTCATTTTGATTTTTTCTCCCTCTTCTTAACCCGACACCCCCCGCTATTTTATCGATAAATCCACGCATGTTCCAGAGCCAGTCTGCATAGTACCACCCTGTTGTGCCTCCTAATGACCATATTTTTGCAAGTGTCTTTTCACTGTCGGTTACGGGCAGTTTTCTGTGATCAGAATAACACCCGTGCACCGGCACCTCTGCATATTTAGAAATACCATCATTAAATATATCAGATGTACGGGCATCTTTCCAGCTTGACGGAACCTGATCGGTTTCAATCTTATTAAAAGCCTCTTTTATTGCATCTTTATAGCTGACCAGGTTAACAGATAGCAGATCTTTCAGGTTGTTTTCTTTACAGATAACTTCAACTTTCATACTGTCTACCAGGTTTTGCGCAAGGGGATATGAAGTCGAAGTAATGAAATAGAGCCAATATGATGATAATTTTGGGGTCATCACCGGAACGGTCACGATCAGGCGCCTGAGTCCCCTGACCCTGGCAAAATCCAGAAGCATTTCCTTGTATGTCAGGATATCAGGACCTCCAATATCATAGCTTGCGTTGAAAGTCTTTTCATTCAGAAGCACACCGGAAAGAAATTCAACAACATTTCTTATTGCAACAGGCTGTGACCGGGTGTTAAGCCATTTTGGGGCTATCATCACAGGTAATTTTTCGACAAGGTCCCGTATGATCTCGAAAGAGGCACTTCCTGAACCAATGATGATACCTGCCCTGAGGGTTGTCAGCGAATACTTCCCGGTGCCAAGTATCATCTCCACATTCATGCGGCTTGAAAGATGCTTTGACAGCTTTTCTTCATTTACTATTCCGCTCAGATAGATCACCTGCCGGGCTTTCGTTTGTTGTATACGATCTCTGAAATTGGTGGCTGAAATTTCCTCCATTTTTGTAAAATTGCCTTTTGATGCTGACATTGAGTGAATAAGATAAAAGGCAGCATCGATGTCGTCGGGTATATTCTGCAACGTCCCGGGTTTTAGAAAATCCGTTTCCAGAACAGATAAAGCCTGAGATCTGTACTTTTTATAATTAAACCTTCCGGCATCTCGTACACAGCAGATGACCTCATACCCTTTGCCGAGCAGAACAGGCAGCAATCTTTGAGCAATATAACCTGTAGCACCTGTGAGAAGAATTTTCATTGAATTATTTTTTATGAAGATCTGAAAATTATTTTGTTTATTTTCAATGAAAATTAATTTCAATTTGCATGAGGTTGTATAAACCTGAGGTCTTTCAGGGCAATTTAAGAAAGAAGAACTATTTTGAAGGCTGGTATTTTAAGCAGGTTACCAGGGACCTGTCGGATACTGTGTCTGTCATACCAGGAATTTCGATTGTGAAAAGTGATCCTCATGCATTCATTCAGGTTGTGAATGGATCCACAGGCACCTCCGATTATGTCAGATATCCTCCTGATGAATTCAAGTGGGAGAGGCGGAGGTTATACGTAAAAGTTGGTTCTTCAGTATTTACTTCAGGCGGTGTAGTGCTCGACATCAGGGGTGAATCCACTTCACTAACGGGAAAGATCGGCTTCACTGACATGGTCAGATATCCCCGGAGGATCCTGTCTCCCGGAATCATGGGATGGTACTCGTTTGTGCCTTTTATGGAATGCAATCATGGTATAGTATCTGTAAACCACGATCTTCAGGGTGAGATATCATTTAATGGCAGGGTGATTAATTTCGACGGAGGGAAAGGATACATTGAAAAGGACTGGGGAGTGTCGTTCCCGGAAGCCTGGATCTGGATCCAAAGCAATAATTTCAATGAACATAACACTTCCTTCTTCCTTTCAGTAGCCAAAATCCCCTGGACAGGCAGGTTCTTTATTGGATTTATATCCTTCCTTTATCTCAATAAAAGGTTTTATCTGTTCAGCACTTATAACGGATCGGATTTTTCATTAGCCGATAATAATAAAGACACCCTGGAAATTATTGTAAGAAACAGAAATTACATTCTTAAGATCATGGTGGTCAGGAATTCGTTTTGTGATCTCCGCGCACCTGTATCAGGCGAAATGTCGAGAAGAATAAAAGAAAGCATCGATTCAGAGCTTCATCTGCAACTATTTGACAGGTTCGGCAACCTGGAATATCAGGGGACGGGAAGAAACGTTGGACTGGAAATCATGGAAGAAATATTCAATTACATTTAAGCTGAAAACGTCGGAAATAAAGAGGCTTGTACTTTATTTACGCATCAGGGAAGGCATGTATTCACTTTAAACTTCAGGAAGATTCCATCAGGGGTTTATTATTAATTTTAACATTCTTTTGCTCTTCATGACTTAAAACGTAAAAAAACATATCATAAAATCTGTATTCGTGTATTATAAATACCTTGGGCATGTAACCGCTATGTATTGTAAGCAATTCCTTATCAGCTTTCAGTACCTTGCAGACAAGATATAAGAGAACCCTGGTTTTACAGACAGAAAGGATGGTTCAACCGGGTCATATTATAGCTTCATAAAATCAAAGTTATTAAAATACCAATGAAAATTTCAAGTGATAAAGCTCTCATCGGTCTGTTATGCTTCGGACTGGTGGCCTGCCGGGAGAAAAAAGCGGAAGCAGATATTCATCCTGGGGACCCTGTTCAGCATAAGCTTCCCAATATACTCTGGATCGTAGGAGAAAATATCGCTCTGGACCTGGGATGTTACGGGGAGAAAAATGTTCGGACACCTAATCTGGATTCAATGGCGAAAAAAGGTGTACGTTATACCAACGTTTTTTCAACCTCATCTGTGTCAGCGCCAAGCCGTTCATGTTTTATGACAGGAATGTACCAGACCTCTACTGACACCCATAATATGAGGTCTCACCGTGACGACGACTTTCAGCTGCCTCCGGGTGTAAGGCCTCTGACACACAGGTTGCAGGATGCTGGTTATTTTACTGCCAACATTTCAAAAATAGGAGAGAAGGAGGTTGGTACCGGTAAGCTTGATCTTAATTTTGTGAACGAAGGAAAGATTTATCAGTCTGATGACTGGGAAAAACTAATCTCCAGGCAGCCTTTCTTTGCCCAGATAAATTTGCCCGAGGCAGAATATGATATCTATGACCGGCAATGTGCAGAAAAAGAACGCGTAAAATGGTATGGTGAAGACACGCATCCACTTATAGCCACACCCGGTAAGGTTTCTCCTCCTCCCTACTATCCCGATCATGAAATTACCCGGCAGGAATGGTCACGGTATCTTAATTCCGTTTCAGGCATGGATATACGTATCGGATGGATATTGGACCGCCTCAGGAAGGACGGTCTTGAAAGCAATACAGTGGTGATATTTTTCGCTGACAACGGCCGCCTGGAAGCACGTGGCATACATTATTTGTGGGACAGTGGCATACACGTACCCATGATCATCTGCTGGCCCGATAATTTGCCTGCACCTGAAGGATATGTTCCCGGAGGCGTCAATCCAGATATGATAAGTCTTATTGATCTGACTGCCACCATATTACATATTGCCGGAATTCCGAAACCCCCGCTGATGCAAAGCAGGGTCTTTCTTGGATCAGAAAAAGAAGAATCGCGTAAATATGTTTTCAGTGCCCGTGACAGAATTGACGAGACAGTTGACCGTATACGTTCAGTCCGCGACAATAAATACCATTATATAAAAAATTTCATTCCCGGCAATGGCTTCACTTCACTGAACAGGTATCAGGAAAAATGCTTTCTGGTCAAGCCGCTTATGCGCAGGTTATTTGAAGAGGGTAAATTGCAGGGCCCTGCGGCGGATCTGATGAAGGAATCACCTCAGGAATTGTTGTATGACACAGAGGCTGATCCTCATGAAATAAACAATCTGATCACATCGGATAAGCCTGAGCACCGGGAAGCTCTGGTCCGCCTTCGCGCAGCCCTCGACACATGGATTGTTGAAACAGGTGACATGGGCAGATATCCGGAGCCGCCTGAAGTTGTTGAACCGTTTGAGAAAGAGATGCATGATTGGTTTGGCACACCCTCATGGGCAACAGAAGGTGAAACTCAGAAATAAGTCTGCCATTTCATGTCGACTGCCACGTTTCTCCATTTATTTGTAAAAAACTTTGGCGAATCCGACTTTTTTAAAATCAACAGCTGCATTGCTTCTTTGAGGCCTGCACGGAGATAATTCCCGCCAGTGACAATAGGATCACCTTACCAGTGTGATTAATTTTTCAGGGCACTCAGGGGAAAAGGGGAAAGACACGGGAATAGTCTGCTATGGGGTAGGCGATTCAATAATATACACCGGCCGGTAAAATTAATGACTGAGCGATGGGATCTTCCGTGCAGGAATATTCCAGGACTGCTAATTTATTCCATCTTAACCGGTATATTGACGAATGATCTGATGGATCGAAAAGTTCATTTAAAAAATATTTGAGTAAATTTGTTAATATAGTATTTGAATTCGCATAAAAAAGATTTAACAGACATGAAAACAGCAGGAACAGGGAGGAAACCGGGAAGACCGGCGAAAACCTCCGGCACATCAAAAATAAAAGGAAAGACCAGAAAAAGTGGCGCTACAGGAACCCCCAGAGCAAAGAAGCTTCAAGCAGCAAAGACAGAGCCCTCATATGAAGAAATACGCAAAAAAGCTTTTGAGCTCTACAACCTTCGGACCAACCTCGGGGAACAGGGTACTCCGGAAGACGACTGGCAGAAGGCTATAGACATTCTCAGGAAGCAGTGAAGCCTTTCTGGTATTTCTGAAAAAGATCGGTATAAGCAAATCATTCTTCTTCATCTGCATAAGCATTTTATATTGTTGAATAAGTTATTAATTTAAAGGTTGAATTTGAGAATTACCTTTTAATTCCTGAATATCAGTTATGAAAAATCTGTTGGTTTCTCTGTCAGTTGTTTTGTCAGTACTTCAGCCTGTCTCATTATTGGCTCAGGAAGAAGAACCTGAACCTGCCCGCGGCTCAGTATTGCCGGGTTATATTATAACCCTGCAGGGTGATACCGTGAAAGGACATATCCTGAATATAAACCTGTGGCTCAATCAAAGAATGACTTTCCTGTATACCGATCCTGACGACAGGGAAGGAAGAGTAAAATATACTCCCCGGGAAATCAAAGCCTATAAGGTCGGCCCAAGGTATTATGAAAGCTTCAGACATCCGTTCACAAACAGTATTCATGCTGAGAATTTTATTTTAAGGAAAGTGGATGGTCATGTAAAACACTATGTCTGGTACTATGATGAAGACAAAACCAGGTTGGCTGTATGGGATAAAATATCTCTGGCCGATCTGGGGAAAGCTTTCCTTTTTGAAGAAAGTGAACTCTGGAAAGATGAGTTTGCCAGGAGGGAAAATGAGAGTACCCTTACTGCCTTTAATTTGAAGTTTCTGATGAAATTCAGCAGGAATATGGCTGAATATGTAAAGGATAATGAGGAGCTTGCGAATAAAATAGCAGGTAAACAGGAAGGTTATAAGAGCATAAATATCGAATCTATAATAAGGGAATATAACGACTGGTACCTGAAAACCCGCAGGTAAACCTGTTACAAACGCTTGAAAAGTTTGCTGCCCGGATCCCATGGGCTGCAATATGTTTATTCTCAGGTGGTCTGGTTAAGTGTATTATGAAAATATATTATGAAAAAAATTATTCACCTTTCTGATACGCATATCGGACACCAGGATTGTGGCAGTAAATTCAGTACGATCATTGACAATATAAGCTTTCTTAAACAGCCTGCACATAATTATGTTATTATCATCACGGGAGATCTGGCTGACAATGGCAACAGGCCTGATCAATGTGACGAAGCTGCACAGGCTGTCAGGAAGCTTGAAAAGAAGGGTTACAGAGTTCTGGTTGTTCCGGGCAATCACGACTATGGGACAGGAACCATGGGCAACATTAAAAATGTCAGACTCTTTAAGAAAAGGCTCTTCAATAATCCGGATCTGACATATCCAAAACTTGATGTCATTGATGAAATGGCCTTCATCGGGCTCGATTCCAGTGCCGGGGAGTTGAACTGGTATGACAGGGTCCTCGCCCAGGGAGAACTGGGAAGCAAACAGCTTGAACGACTTGACAATATTCTTGGGGACAAAGCGATCAGCGGGTTGAAAAAGATTGTTTACCTCCATCATCATCCCTTTGATTTCAAGCTGGGACGACAGTTAAAAGACAGCAATAATCTCAGATCAATTATTGAAAACAGGATTGACGTTCTTCTTTTTGGGCATTATCACCGCAGCAGGATCAGCGCAGGAAAAATATTTCACGGAGTATGGGGCATACCGCGGTGTTACAATGCAGGTACCTCAACACATAAAAACGGAAACCCTGGATTCCACCGCGTGATAGATTTATCGCATGCAGATCCCAGGATGGATTACGATGGATGCTTTATTTAAAAAGAAATTTATTTAACACGTCTCATTTCACTCAGCCAGGGTTTTAAAAGAACGCATAATCAATTTTTATCATGAAGCTGTTCATGGGAAATATCCTGAAGATATCTCCAAACTGCCTGTCAAGAGGTTGCTCGTAAGGCGAGTGATTCCAGGGAGCAAGCGGATTAAGCTCATCTCTTTTGCTGCGTCCGTGGCTCCAGACCAGGTATATTGCGGATCCCGGTCTGTATTCCCATCGTGTCACAAAATTTGACTGCAGATTCTTATAATTGAAGTCCCTTCTTTTCGGATATGCATCAAAATCAGCCAACACGTCAGGATCTACAAGTATTCCGAAGTTGTCATATCTGCCGCGTGCCAGAAAGAACTGGTTGTAAAGCTGAATTGAAAGCTTGCTTGTAAAAGTAAGAGAACCCCTTAAGGTAAGGTCAAGCGATCTGGTATCGCGTTTGCCAAAAACCGGTACGTAGTACTGCCCGGCAGAATACTGGCCAACCCCGTCAAGGATATCCTGGAGAAGGCCATTGTCATCAAATTCAGCAAAGTCGTCCGGAAGATGTTCATCAGGTGATACGGACGATCTCCCTATTTTCCATTGTCCGTCAGCATTCAGGAATGTTTCATTTGATGTCCATGCGGTCCGTGAGTCTTCCCAGCTGCCTTTAAGGGTCGCAAGAAATGATATCCTGGTTCCGGCGTTGATGAGGCCCTGTAGTCCCATGGTGTATTCACTTCCTTTGTCTTCGTAAATCCTGAAAGTACCGGATGGGGTGATTTTCCAGTTGCGCCTCTCATCCGTATTGAATTCTCCTGAAAGCTGGATGCTGCGGGGTTTGCCCCAGATACCCAGACCCCGGGTTTCCCAGAGATCATACCCTCCCAGCAGGTCAGAAAAGCGACTACTAAACTTTAACAGCCTGAAATTGCGGGTGATCAGATTTGTGCTCAGGTTTATGCTGCTGCCCATGTCATAGAATTCAAGGTATGAAAACCTTCTTGTATAATGCATGCTCAGATCTCCTCTCTGGAATGTTCCGAAAGGCTGGCCGGAATTGAGCTTGTAACTAAGGTTTGACCAGATCTGGTACCAGTTTTGCTCGTAACTTATCCACCCGATATCATTTGGATTGTATTTATCGGAAAACATAAGCAGGGTGAAGTGACCATCAAGGACCCCTTCTCTTTTTCTTAGCACAAGCCCGCTCATAAAACCACTGTCATCTTCTCCGTTATTATTCAGCGACCTTCTGTTGGAAAATGCCGATAATCCCTCAAAGCTATACCTGTTATTGGCGAACCTGAGGTCCCAGTCAATGCCCCCCGTGATGCTTTCCCTGCCAATACCGTCATTAACAGGGCTGTTATAATATGTCAGTATGCCTCCTGCGGATGAATAATGTCCCACCCTCTGGCTGGCTCTGACAACCCCGTAGTTATGGGAGGGATTGAAATCCCTGCCTGCAGTTGTCCCCATCATTCCGAATGACAATCCGCCGGCAGAATGGCCAGATAATTTGGCTGCAGCAATAATTGGCTCATTGGCCCCGAAGCGGCGGGTATAAAATAGACGGCTGTCGCCGATGCCGAACTTGAAAA
The DNA here is from genome assembly GCA_964466705.1 of uncultured Rikenellaceae bacterium. Taxonomy (GTDB): domain Bacteria; phylum Bacteroidota; class Bacteroidia; order Bacteroidales; family VadinHA17; genus LD21. The sequence continues at coordinate 4,173 of CAYXSM010000042.1, read as the reverse complement.
TGTCGGCCCCTTCCAGGAAGAAAGGCCGTTTCTCGGCAAAATAGGTCTCAAAGGCTGTCAGGTTAAGAACCGCAGGGTCGGCTTCAACCTGACCAAAATCGGGACTGATAGTGGCATCCAGCACGATGTTGGGCCCCAGGCCAACTTTTATATCGCCTCCGGCATCAAATTTAAACCGGTTATCAGTGGTCCCCGGATTGTCTGAACTCTCAAAAAAGTCAAGCCCCGCTAAACCATACGGTTTGACCTGTATATTAGTCCTTGGCACTATATCCCTTATTTCTGTAATCTGGCCGTACCCGGCAACAAGATTGGAACGTTCGCTCCGAGGTATATAAGGCCATTCCGATATTTCTCCCAGCCTCGGGATCCGCCTTCTGAAATGAAAGCCCCATGTCTGATTTTCTGACTTGGGGTAACGAAGCATGCTGTATGGTATCCTCATTTCAGCAACCCACCCTTCATCAGTGATCCTTACAGCAGAAAACCATATGGCATCCCATGAAACATCAAGTCCTGTCGGCAATGAAGGGTTCATTTCCCGGGTGCTGAGTTTCTTGTTGTCATCCTGCTGCCCGTCAAGCTGGACTCCCGCAGCATTGACTGCAAAAGTATACGCAGTTTTTCTGTTGAAATATGAATCTATTGAAACCATGAACCAGTCAGCCCTGTTGTATTCGTCCCGCCTTCCCAGGTTGTTTTCAATGGCTTCCGGAGTATCTTGCATCAGTCCTCCGATATAAAGATCATCTTTCCCGAAAAGTATCAGAACCTCGGTTTTTCTTTGGGATGGTTCTCCTTCGGCAGGCTCAAACTGGCGGAAATCAGTTATTTTCCGGCACTCACTCCAGGCATATTCATCCAGATAGCCGTCAATGCTTATATGTGATTCGGTGCCGCAGGCCTGAACAGATTTATTAGTCTGACTGAAAATTGCCTTGGGGAAAAAGATCAGAATAATGATAAATAAAGCCCTGTTTAACATATAGTAGTGAATCGTCTTTTTTGTGGTATTGTTATTCTGACTTTTACGACAGGCTGATTCCTGTGATTAAAAGACAAAAATAATCTGTTACACTGTGTAAATCTTATTTTAAATATTAAAAAACCTTAAATAGTTGTGGGTTAATTAATATTTTATGTTTTGTGGCCTGAAGGGCTGATAAATACCATGAAATAGCCGCTTATTTCTTATTGAGTATTATCCGGATAACCTTAAGACCTTCTGGGAATACTTGACAGCAGAAGAACCTGACAATCATTTAATATTCGTAACTTATACCGGGACTATTTGATGCAGCTGCTGATAGTTTGATAATCTCAGGTGTGCAGCAAAAATGATTAAACCGGTCGTTGAAAGATGCTTTGCTAATCCATGTTTAATATTTACTGGTGATGCGTTAAATCTCAAATAATATTTTTAAAATGTTGAATTTGTTGGCATTACAAGGATTATGTTATTCTTCGATTTGAAATACCGTTCTTATTTGAATTTGAATAGGCAAAAAGTTTATCCATGAATTTCAACCAATTAGGAAAAGTACTTTTAAATGAACCAATCAAATTTTTCTTAACGCATCAGTAGTATTTAATATTCATTAATTATTTTCAAAATGAAGAATCAAACCCGCCGACTGGCATTTTCATGCCTGCTCATGGCAGTTGCCTTTGTATTTTTCACCGCAGGCTTCAGCCAGATCAGCGATACAAAAAACCACAATGAACGGTTCGTACATGTAAGGATCAGTAAGGAGATTACAGGCAAATTGAATATCGGAATGGGCTGGAACAATGCTACAGTCCTGGAGGGCCGCTGGCTGAAGCATGATTTTTCCCGGGAAGACTGGGACAGATATTTTGGTCTGATGGAATGGAGTGGCTGTCATTGGCTCCGGCATGCGGTCACGATTACTGACTGGGAACCGTTTAATGAGAACCAGGATCCTGAAGAAACAGACTGGGATGGCTTCACTTTTAACTCGGAGAATATGAACCGCCATTATACCTTTCTTGATCAGGCTGAAAAGCGGGGAATAAAAGTCCTGTTGACCAACTGGAGACTCGGGGCTCGATGGCTCACAAGCCAGGATGAAAAATGGATTCTGGCTCACCCTGATAATGAAGACGAGTTTGCTGAATCACTCGCAGCTCTTGTTTACTATCTGAAACGCATAAAGAAATATCAGTGTGTCTGGGCCCTTTCACTCTGGAATGAGCCAAATGGAGACTGGGCATATATCGGACCTGAATCAGATTATCCTGATTCGTTCTGGCCTCTTTATCTGTCTGTCGACAAACATTTGAGACGCCTCGGGGTACGCGATGAAATCCTCCTGCTGGGACCTGATACCTCAACGGGAGGTAAGCCTGAACATATTATTGAGATGCTGGAGAAATACGGATATATACTTGATATTATCTCTGATCATGACTATTCTGCTTTCAGGGGAGAACGAATGGATATGAGCATAAGATCATACGGTAACCTTATAGCTGATCTTAATGAGATTACAGAAAAGGAGCTGCCTTTTGTGATAGGGGAGTTCGGCAATTACGGAGCAGGTTCACAGGCCGTGGATGACGATGAAAGAGTGTACAGCGGTGCAATGTCAACCGTTGCGTATCTTATGCGTATGATCAACCAGGGAGCATCAGGCCTTGCCCGTTGGGAATTTCATCTTTACGGCGATACCTGGCGTAATTTTGGAGCACTCACGGAAACCGATCCTGATTACATCTTTAAGCCTTATGGCCCTGTGTATTATCCACATGCGATAACCTCCAGGTACGTAAGGCCTGGATGGGAAGTAAGAAAGACTGAGATAAGGGGAGTGAATGATGATATCTGTGCTTCAGCCCTTACTTCGGCTGAGAATGACATTACGATCATGATGCTTAATGACGGGAAGGAAGAGAGGTATGTCTTTCTTGAGACAGATATTACGTTACGGAATACTATATTGCACCACATGTCGGTGACAGGTCCTCTTCCTGATGGAATTAAACTGCATGAGAATATAATTTTCAACCAGTCCGGGATCACAATCAAACTTTTACCCGGCTCAGTTACAACGCTGACAAGTCTGCCCGTCGGTGATCTGGAAATACCGCATAAGCTGGCGTTAAAAAGATAAACATAAAATGCTCATGATAAAGACTTTCCTGTTATCTTAGCAATGCGATAATTTGACCAGCCGGCTTAATTTAAAGAAATACCGGTAATGCCAGACCGGTTATAGTTAACCAGCAATAATTCATTGTATATGAAGAACAGAGCAGGATGTGTTAAAGGCGATTGCGCAAAGCCGATCTCTCAACCCATGTTTTCTGTGGTTATAACGACCCGTAACAGGGCTCAGCTTCTGAAAAGAACCCTGGAATCACTGATCTCGCAGACTGATAAGGACTGGGAAGCAATTATCGTTGATGACGGAAGCACAGATGATACTTATGCCCATATATTGCCCTATCTCAGGTCCAGGACAGGGATAAAATATTTCCGGAAACCACATAGCGGAGCTGTTTCTTCGAGAAATTTCGGGATAAAATCTTCCCGCGGAAAATATGTTACATTCCTCGATTCAGATGACGAATATCATCCGGCTCATCTTGAGTCAAGAAAAAAATACCTGACGAGGAATCCTGAAGTAAAATTTTTATATGGCGGAGCAAAGATACTAGGCAATCAGTATGTGCCCGATAAAGATAATCCTTCCAAAATGGTTAACCTCCAGGATTGTGTAATAGGAGGAACATTCATAATTGAACGGGAAACCCTGTTGTCACTGAACGGATTTCGGCCGATCGTACTGGGTTCAGATAATGATCTTTTTGAAAGGGCAGGAAAGGCAAACATAATCATGGGTGAGGTAAAATTGCCAACCTATATTTATCATCACGAAAATCCCGAATCTGTTACCAATATTCTATGCCGGAAGATTGATACCAGGAATCAAAGACAGGCAATAGAAACAGAATAAATCTGATTAAACAGTCATTTATTAAGAATACTTAATGCCTGGTTGAAGCTTTTATCATTCTCATTTATCCCTTCCATAAATTAACAAGCGTGTTCCGTCCATCTTCCTGAGAGGATTTATGTATTTCTCGGGGCTTTTTTTATCAGGGAAGAAAAGACTGCCGGCATAACCTGTAACAAACATGGTAACATGG
>CAYXSM010000041.1:0-25569 GCA_964466705.1 uncultured Rikenellaceae bacterium | reverse complement strand
TATTCAGTATGTTAGAAAATTAAAACGCAATAATATTGTAAAGCGTCACAAGTCATGAATTTATAATTTCCCTGCAACGTACAGGAAGTAGATTCAGGAAGCCGAATCAGCTGTCAGCAGCCTTCCTGTTGAAATGATCAAGTCAGGGAGTTTGGAAAAAAAGTTTGGAAGTATCATTCGCAGAGAATATACTTCTGTCACATCATTGCAATTACCATACGCAGAAAATCCGAAATTCCGTGACGGTTTTACCGGTTGCAGCCGGCACTGATACTGCAAATCAGATTCTATTCCCCGGGAGTTAAACCTGAGCCTGAAAACTCAGAATCCTTTCATCTGCCTGCGTTTCCCGACTGGTCCACAGCGACAACTCGATAGTGGTATTCGGGCATATTATGTACCGACATATCCTTGAAAGAGCTGACAATGGTCGTTCCTATTTCTCTCCCTGGTGACATTTCAACATCAGGTTTTTCGGATCTGTAGATCCTGTAATAGCAGAAGTCCTCTTCAGTGTTCGGCTCCCATGTAAGGAGTGCCCTGTCGCGGCCATTTTCTTTTATTCTTTTGATCTCCAGCCCTTTCACTTCTGCCGGTGGATCTTCATCATAGCAGGTTGTATAAACCACCAGCGACTGAGGGGGAATCAGGCCGGTGATACTATTCTTTCTGAGAGACACCTTGCCACAAGGATCCTGCAAATCACCAAAATAGTTGAAAGGAACATTTTCAGGATCGTACAGATATTTTCTGAAGGGTTTGTCAACTGAAAGGTCCCCGATATTTATGCTGACATCTGCAGGCAGGTCATTTCTGTTGATCACAGCAACAGAAACTGATCCGTTATCTTTATTCTTCACTGCTGCCATTCTGATAAGCGAATCTGTTGATACGACTTCATAGGCCTCTGACGGACCCCTGAAAAACTTTGTAAGCAAGCCCAGACAGTAATAGCTTGGTTTTGTTGTATAATTGTCGATTTCCCAGTGGTACAGTCCCCACTTGTTTGTACGTCGGCTGTTGGCAGGGAACGGGAAATCGCTGAAGGTCCAGTATCCGCAGGCATAAACTCCTGCATTTATCATCGCCAGTATTGCTTCGGAAACCTGAATTCCCATATACTTTTCAAGGGGGGTATGATTGTACATGTTTGCATCGTGCATGACTGAGTCAATAATGTTGCTGTTCTGTTTTGCACCGAATTCACCAACGATGAATCGCTTGTTCTTACGGGCTGACAAATCTGTTCCCCATTTTATCTTTTCATAAAAATAATCGTAGAATCTGTTGTCAAAAAGGTCCCAGTCATTTATATAGTGATGGCCGCCGTAAATTCCTGTTATGCTATCCATATTATTTGCAGCCCATTCAATTGTATGCCAGTATTCGAAGGGAGATGAATCAGATGCCAGAAGTTTAATGTCCAATTCTCTTGATTCTAACTCATCATAAAAAAGGCTGTGAACTTTTTTGAAAAAATCCAGGTCCTTCACCAGCGATGCCCATTGACCCAGGGATAGTTCGTTGGCCATACAGTAATAAGTTATATTGTCAAACCCCTTCACTTTTTTAAGATATTCAAGGTTATCGACCTCATTCTTTACATATTCCTGTTCATTTTTGTCCTTTATGAGGCAATTATTACTGAACGTTGTCATATAGATCTCCGTATTTGTATCCTTCAGTACATCAAGAAACCAGGAAACCTCGTCAATTTTCCTGAAATCCCATCTGCAGTGATCCGGCACCCTGGCAAAAGAAGGATTCAGCTCACGCCATCTTTTGGCGAATATCTGTTCATAATGCCAGCGTGATGCATTATGCATGTGGTCGAAGACATTGAATCCCACTCCTCCGAAATTCTCATTTACAATAACATTTTTAATTTCGGCTTCAGCACTGACAGAATTTACTTTCCTGTTTTCGCTCTGAGCACAGCTGATAATCAGCAAGATTAATGGCAGAAGTTTTAATGTTTTCATCTTCATAGATTTAGGTGGCATACTTTTAAGTTATATAAATTGGAATCTGTTATTCAAAGTTTCACCTTGCTATCTGAAATAAGATATAACGGTAAAAGCAGATGATATATAGTACAATGCATAACGACATCGTCTTATAGCCACGCATGAAATCCGGAAGCATTGATCACATCCGGAATTTTTAATACTAAAAAGTTCAAAAAATCATTATTGATTCTGCAGGGCTTCAACAATGGAGGTAGAGAAATTGTAAAGATCCTGGGGGTTTCTGGAGGTTATCAGATTCCCATCCACAACCACGGTAGAATCCACAAAAACAGCCCCCGCCTGTTCAATTTCCTCTTTAATAGCACCGGTGCCTGTACTGGTAAGACCTTTCAGTACATCAGCAGTAACAAGCACCTGGGGTCCGTGACAAATGGCGGCTGTAACTTTCCCTGTGTTCCAGAAAGCCCTGACAAAATCAATCACATTATCATCTTCTCTCAGAACGGCAGGACCCCTTCCGCCGGGCAGGACAAGCGCATCAAAATCATCCGGACTGACTTCCGACACCGATTTGTCAATATTGATGGTGAACTCACTGTTATATGCCTTTACCTTACCCCGGGCAGGTCCTAAAATCGTGATCTCATAACCCTGATTAAGCAAATATCCTACAGGGATATAAGCTTCACCGTCATGAAATCCCTCTGCAACCAATACTGCAACTCTTCCCTGTGCAGGATCTTCCGTGACAGGTGTTTCTGTCTGGCACGCGGTAATAACAATCAATATTAACGCAAATAAAATCGTAGCGGTCTTCTTTTCTCTGTTTTGCATGGTGTTCTTTTTATGTGATTATTAAATTTTACCAGGTATGAAATAATGAAGTATTATACATAACTGATTTACAATTAAATATAATCCCGACATTCATAACAATATAATATACAATATATTAAAAAAAATTGTTCATTCCAAATCTGGTTCCGAATATTTACAGACTCCTCCGGGGTACATTGAAGATCCCTCGCAGCAGGCACGCGGGAATCTTTGTTCCCCAATAAGGTATTTTGTTCTGATGTCCGCCTGCCAACAGCAGGTTGCACAGGGCCGGGGTTACGAGCCCGGCGAAATCAATTCGCAGGAGGGGATTCAGTCCGGATGGTAAAAGCGGTTTTGCTTTCAGGATTCAGAATCATTGATCATTTTCTGCACCATTTTTGTTACGCTCCTGAAATCTATCTTTCCGGTGCCCATCATTGGTAATTCACTGATAACAATGAACTGCCTTGGAAGAGCAATAATGGGTAATTCATTTAACATTTTCCTGAGCACTTCCGTCTTGTTTACTTCACCTGAGACAGTTGCCACAATATATGAACCCTTCTTCTCATCAGATACCTCAACAACACAACAGGATACCCCTTCCGGAAGGAACTTCTCCAATGTGTTTTCTACCCTGACCAGCGATACCATCTCCCCTCCGACCTTTGCAAATCTTTTAAAACGCCCTGCATGCCACAGAAAACCATTCTCATCAAAGAATCCCATATCGCCTGTATTATACCAGCCGTCAACGATTGCTTCTGCAGTTAATTCTTCATCATCATAATAGCCTTTCATCACAGAATCGCCTTTTACAAGGATCTTTCCGGTTTCGCCGGTTTTACACTCTTCCCCGGTTTCAAAATTCACGATCTTAACCTGAACTCCGGGTATTACTTTTCCGGTACTGCCGGGTCTGTTAAACTCATGTGAATTCACTGAAATAACCGGAGATGTTTCTGTAGCTCCATAACCTTCGAGAAGGGTAACTCCATGCTTTTTCATGAATCCTTCTCTGAGAGCATCAGGGCATTTATCTGCACCTGCCACCATCAGTCTGAGAGTTTTAAAATCACCGGGGTCGGATTTTTGCAGATAACCCCAGAAGAAACTTGGAGTGCCAACCATTAATGTTGGTTTTTCCTCACGGGCAATAGTACTTATGGTCTGAAAATCAAGCGGATTGGCATAAGCCACCATCGTCATGCCATAATAGAATGAGACCCATAGATTTACTGTCAGACCGAAAATATGGAAGAATACAAGATTTGCCAGCAGTATGTCTGATTCAGTTATTTGTACATAACTGCCAAAATTCCTGATATTTGAAGCAATATTCAGATGGGTCAGCTGTACAGCTTTGGGGTCTTTTTCACTTCCACTTGTAAACAGGATTGCAGCAGTATCATTTTCATCCCCGCCTTGAATGCATTTAAGGAGCATGCTTAAAGGAAGTTTGGCCTTCAGCGCTGCTTTAAGCTTGTCTCCCGTAGTGACACCCTTCATTATGTCTTCAATCATTACCATTCCGTCAATTACCGGACACTTGATTTTCTCGAGCAGGGCCCTGGAAGTAATTATCGTTCTGAATTTGCATTTTTTTTGTGCATACTTAGCATTCTCCTCGGCACCTGTTGAATAATTTATCATAACAGGTATTCTTCCGCTCATTAGCGCTCCAACCGTCGCCAGTGCGCATCCTGCAGAAGTCGGAATCATAATGCCGATGAATCCTTTTTCATATTTCCTGAATTTTGTACTCAGAATAAGAGCACCGATCAGTGCGGTTGAATAAGTAATATTCTTCCCTGTGGTTTTATCAATTACAGCCATCTTTCCGGCATGTTTCCTGGCCATTCGAACAAATTGATGATGGAGTAGTAACATAAAGGCAGTTATTTAGGTTAATAACGATTTTTCAGCCGACCAATATAGTGATTTATTTTGATTTTGAGTGTCTGGTCGAAATTTTATGAAAAATAAAATATACACTATTGTATTGTTTGTTAAATAATTAACAGATGGTCATATATATAAACCAGGGTGAGGTAAAGATATGATTCGAAAATTTTATACCACAAAGCTGATTTTTCCCTCCCTGATTAAAATTGACAATCATGATTTTTAATGGTATGCCCCATCTGTTTAATTGATAGACTTCCCGGCTTTTCAGACAGTATTTTATTGCTGCATTCGCCCGGAATGATTAATTCGGCTGCATTGATTGCAGTCTGCAGATTTAATCTGGTGCTTGAGTCTGCGGTAAAGATGTGTCTCTCATGTGCCTTTCTACAAGACGGATTCAGGTCAGGTTTCAGATAAAAGGATGTGCCATATGTCTTCCCGTAATGATGATATGATAACAACAAGTTTTATTAATTTAGTTACGGTAAACAAGTGAATTATTATGACGCTGGAAGAAAAGGAAATTTTAAGGGATCGGATCATTCAGGAAATATCTGCTCTTGAAAAATCAATCAGTACATTATCAGAACTGATAAGCGGGGAACTTCAATCAGACGCCAACGATTGGTTCACAACCAAGGAAAATAATCCTTCAAAGGAAATAAACATCCTGGCCCTTGAAAAAGGGAAACAAAAGATTGTTTTGCTCCGGAGCGTGCTCTCAAGGATCAACACTCCGGAATATGGTATTTGTGTCAAATGCAATAAACCAATTCCATTCGAAAGGCTAAAAGCAGTCCCTTCGGCAACGAGATGCCTTTCCTGCAGGTAAGCGTTATCCGGAGGAAGTCACGCTGCCAGTTTGAAATTGTACTGTACAACATAAAAAAGGTCATCTGAGTATTAACTTAAAACATATCATATGAAGGCTTCCCTGAGTATAATTTTATTTCTTATCTGCCTGAATCTCACCGGACAAATAAAGGAGAGCAGATCTGTTGACAGTTTATTCAATGAGTGGAACAACACTGACACACCCGGCGGTGTTGTTGGGATCATCAAAGACGGGGTGCTTATCTGCTCAAAAGGCTATGGAATGGCTGACCTGGAACACAATATCACACTTGGGCCTGAATCTGTATTTTATCTGGCGTCCGTCTCAAAACAATTTGTTACATTCTGTATCCTGCTTCTTGAGGAAGAAGGGAAGCTAAATCTGGATGATGATGTGAGAATGTTCCTGCCGGATTTTCCGGATTACGGCAGTACCTTAACCATAAGGCATTTTATCCATCATACAAGCGGAGTCAGGGATTTCCTGGCACTTATGGAACTTAAAGGTTTGAGCTATCTCGATCATGTAAAAAAAGAAGAGGCTTATGACCTGATTAAAAGACAGAAATCACTGAACTTCATCCCCGGGGATCAGTATTTGTACAGTAACTCATGCTATTTCATGCTCGCGATGATTATTGAAAAAGCCTCAGGCCAGCCGATAAGCAGATTTGCGAAGGAGAAAATATTTGATCCCCTGGGTATGAGAAATACTTTATTCTATGATGATAATACGCAGCTGATCAGGCACAGGGTGTTCAGCTATGAGAAAAGATTGCAGCGCGAAGGATTTAATAATCTGATTATGAGATGGGATCTTGTTGGCGGAGGTGGTGTTTATTCAAATATTCATGACCTGTTCCTATGGGATCAGAATTTCTATGAGAATAAATTAGGGAAGGGCGGACAGGATATAATACATAAAATGCAACAAGATGGTTTGCTTAACAACGGTCAGAGTTGTGGTTATGCTTTTGGCCTCCATAACGGTACTTTTAAGGGATTAAGAACTGTCGGACATTCAGGATCTCTGGCCGGATATCGTACAGTAATCACCCGCTTCCCGGATGAGAGATTTTCAGTCATAATACTGTGTAACAGAAACGATGCTGACCCCTCATCAAAGACATATCAGCTGGCAGAGATATTTCTTAAAGATAAATTAAAGGTGTCTCCGGAAGCAGAACCGCCGCTCAGTCCTGTTGTCAATTCCAAGGATAAAATCATCAATCTGAACCCCACGTTTGATTTAGCAGAATACTGCGGAAGATATTATTCTGATGAGCTGGATATCACATACAGTCTTGAAATCGAAAATGAAATGGTAGTGTTAAAAATCGGTAACATTAAAAGGATGGTTTTGACAATGAAGGAAAAAGATCATTTTATATCAATTGAAGCCGGATATCATTTTAAATTCGACCGAAAAGGAAAAAAGATCTCCGGATTTGTTCTGGATGCCGGCAGAGTTACAAACCTGAAATTTAACATGATCAGATAGCTTCCTGGATCGATCCCTGCGATGCTGAAAACAACAGGTTGCCTGTCTTTTCCCGCGTTGACAAAGGATCAGGATGATCTTAATCAAAATGGACCGGATCAGAGATATTATCTGTTTCCGCTTCTTCTGTACAATTAAATCAGATGCTGAGTTGTTGCTTCTGCTATTGGCCTGAATGTACAACCATCGTATTATCTGATATTCCGGCGAAATGTGGTCAGAATATAGTATAAATGACATATAATCTGTAAAGATAATTTCTTTACCTGCTGGTTATGAGAGGATTTGTATTTGTGCAAAATAATTAAATTTACATTAAGGTACTTTCAGGATATGTGCCTGCTGATTCTCCGTTTCAAGGTTACAGTTAATGGATGCCATCAGACTGACGAACGGCATGTTTCCTGACGAAACTAAAATTATGAAATATGGATCAATTGGCATAAATTTGAAAATTGTAATATAAGATACACCACAAAGGATACTGCTTTCTATTCAATAGTGCCAGATAGTTTCAATAACAGATTGAATTTTTTTTGATGCATAAACTGAAATTTTTTTTACTGCCCGCTATAATTCTGGGAATATCAGAATCAAGCCCTGGACCGGTATATCAATCCGTTGACGATACTGCGTCAGGAAAAGCAGCTGTAGTAATCTCAGTGGATGCCTCAATTAATCCATCGAGTGCTGAATATATCAATTCAGGCATTGAACATGCCCGTGAGAAGAATGCAGAATGCCTTATTATTAAACTAAATACGCCGGGTGGCCTGTTAAAGTCTACCCGTGTAATTGTCACCGATATACTCGACTCTGAAATTCCCGTGGTTGTGTTTGTTTACCCGGGAGGCTCCCAGGCAGCATCAGCCGGTGTTTTTATTACGCTTGCGGGTCATATTGCAGCAATGGCTCCGGGTACAAATATTGGTGCAGCTCATCCTGTGACAATGCAGGGTCAACAGGATTCCATCATGAACGAAAAAGCTACAAACGATGCCGCTGCCTTTATAAGAACCATAAGTGAGAAGAGAGAACGAAACATTCAATGGGCAGAAGATGCTGTCAGAAAAAGCCTGTCCATTACTGAAACAGAAGCTCTTAAAGAAAATGTCATAGATATGATTGCTGTTTCAGTCGAGGACCTCCTTGAAAATGTACACGGGAAAGAGGTAAGCCTGTCATCCGGTGATAAAGTATTGGATACGAAAAACGCTGAGGTAATCAATCTCGATATGAATTTCAAGCAAAAGATCCTCGGCCTGCTAAGCGACCCGAACATTGCATACATATTATTCATGATCGGCATTTACGGGATCATGTTTGAACTTTATAATCCGGGGACAATATTCCCGGGCGTAATCGGCGGGATCAGCATAATTGTGGCTTTCTATTCTCTGCATACGCTCCCGGTAAACTATGCAGGTTTGGCATTAATTATCTTTGCAGTAATTTTGTTTATAGCAGAAATTAAGATTGTAAGCCATGGACTTTTGTCTATTGGCGGAGTTATTTCATTAATACTTGGATCAATTATGCTGATAGATACTGAATCTACATTGGAAGTGATCAAGATTTCCTGGCAGGTAATTTTAGTGATTGTCATTCTCACAACAGCTTTCTTCATATTTGCCATAGGTTTCGGAATCAAGGCACAAAGCCGCAAACCCACAACCGGAGTTGAAGGGATTATTGGTGAAACCGGAGAAGCAATCACCGGTTTGGACCCCGAAGGACAGATCAAGGTACACGGCGAACTCTGGAACGCGGAAAGCCTGGATGGGTTTATCAGCCAGGGAACAAAAGTGACAGTTACCCAGGTTTCAAATCTTAAATTAATGGTTCGTAAAACAACATAAAACTGAAAGGAGATCGTTATGGAACAAACATCCTATGTACTATTGATAACAGGAATTTTTTTCCTGTTGATTATTCTGGCAAGCGCAGTAAGAATTTTACGCGAGTATGATCGTGGCGTGGTGTTCAGATTAGGCAGACTGGTTGCAGTCAAAGGACCCGGACTTATATTGCTTATCCCCCTGATTGACAGGATGGTAAAAGTAAGCCTGAGAACTGTTGTAATGGATGTCCCTACGCAGGATGTAATTACAAAAGACAACGTTTCCATAAAAGTCAATGCTGTTGTCTATTTCCGCGTGATGCAACCCGACAAGGCTATCGTAGAAGTGGAAAATTATCTCTTTGCCACTTCACAGTTGTCACAGACAACCCTGCGAAGCATTCTGGGGCAATCAGAGCTGGATGAACTACTCTCCCAACGCGAAAAAATCAATCTCGAGCTGGCTAAAATAATTGATCACCAGACCGAACCATGGGGAATAAAAGTATCGAACGTCGAAGTAAAACATATTGACCTTCCGCAGGAAATGCAACGCGCAATGGCAAAACAGGCCGAAGCTGAAAGAGAACGTCGTGCAAAAGTTATTCATGCCGAGGGAGAATTCCAGGCAAGCCAGCGTTTAGCCGATGCAGCCAAAATAATAAGTATAAATCCTACAGCATTACAACTTCGTTTCCTGCAAACTTTAACGGAAGTGGCTTCGGAGCAGAGCTCAACCATCATATTCCCTGTTCCGCTTGATATTATCTCAGCATTTCTGCCGAAAGATAAGAAATAATTGATATTTGTGTGATCCGGATTAACAGGGCTCAACATCTGACTCCAAAGGCAGGATCTTCAGGCAGACTTTTATTGACGGACCTTTTGCTTTCATGATTCATTGTCCCTGCCTGATACAAATCCCGGAATGATTATACTGTGTAAAGTGTCCGGCCTGTCAGACTTCCAAAAGCAGCAGATTTATGAACGGCTTAAACCAAACCGGCATGAATATCATGCACAATTATTCAATTTATACAAATTCAATGAAAAACATCCTTCCGCTATCAATATTTCTTCTGTTTCCCTTCCTTTTCGCCTGCAACCAGCAGGGAAAAGATCTTCTCCTGTCTGTTGACCCGGGAAGCTATGACGGCACATGGTGGAACCGGACGCCCATAAGGCTGATACAGACCAATCTTCCTGAAACTGAAGGCAACATGGACAGGGATGTATACCTGAGATCGGTGATGGATGCTTCCGCCAATACCGTTCTGTTCAACACTGGTGGCATTGTAGCCAATTATCAGACAAAACTGCCATATCACTGGAAAAACCCCAATATCGGAACAGGTGACCTTGTTGCTGATCTTATAAAAAGATTTCATGATAACGGAATAAAATACATTGCCCGGTTTGATTTCAGCAAGCTTGACCAGTCAATTGCCAGGCAGAAACCTGAATGGCTTTATGTCGGGACGGATGGCAAGCCCCAGATCTTCAACGGACTTTATTCTGCCTGCATTAATGGCGGTTATTACCAGGAATATGCGTTTGAAATACTGAAAGAGGCCATTTCAAATTATTCATTTGACGGTATCTTTTTCAATATGATGGGTTATACGAGCCCTACTTACGCAGGCACTGACCATGGAATATGCCAGTGTGAAAACTGCAAAAAACGTTTTTTTGAATATTCCGGCCTCAGACTGCCAAAGCATTATACTGATCCGTCAATTTTCAAATACAGGGAGTTTCAGCAAAAAACATCCGGAGAACTCTATCAAAAAATTACAGATTTCATAAAGGAACTTAACCCTGATCTCGTGATCTATAACTACAATCCTGTCGGCACCTCATGGATAGCCTCCGAATCGGGGGCGTCAATGTCGGGAAATGTCGAGGACATATATCATGCAACAAAGAATGTAAAGCGTATTCTCGGTTCATATAAAGACAGGTCTCCTGTCAACCTGATTATGGGATTTCAGGCAATAGGCTACCGGAACATATTAAGCTCACCCAACCTTCTCAGGACCTGGTGGCTTGAAAACATGCTTCATGGCGCCCCTGTAAGCCTGGTCGTAGTGGGTACCCTGGTTCATTATGAAGACCGCATATTTTTCCCCGTTGTCAATGAATTGTTCTCATTTCATAAAAAATGGGGAAAGTTCTTTACGAACGTTCAGGCCGTAAATAAGATAGCACTTTTGCAGGGGCCATCGGACGAATTCAGCGGAATGATAAAATTGCTTTCCGAAGAACATATAATGTATGATGTTATAATACCCGGACAGCTGGGAAGCGAAAGAGCTCCCCGCCTGCCGGATGATTATGAAATAATTATTCTGGGTGATATTGCCGGCATGAACGATGAAATGGTAAAAATACTGGATGATTATGTCGCAAAAGGAGGTAAACTGCTTGTCACCGGGACCACCTCAACCAGGAATGCAGGAGGAATTTCTTTGAATAAAATCAGGCTTCAGTCGCTCGGAGTTGAACCTGAGTATGAATTATTTCCCGGGGCTCAGGCAACATATCTGAAGGTATCAGAAAATGACAAACAGATACTTGGAAGGGAGGGATTTAAGGACTTTACACTGATGATGATGAACTCAGATTTCCTTAAATGCAGCCTCAGGGACAGGGCCGGCGGGTATCTGAGACTGCTTCCCAGCAATATGTACGGGCCTGCGGAAAAAACATATTATGATGAAAATGATGTCACAGACTATCCGGGAGTAATAGTGAATACCTACGGAAAAGGAAAAACCGTCTTTATTCCGTGGAAAATAGGATCTGAATATAACCTGAAAGGGAACTATGCCCACAGGGCTTTGTTCCTTGCTTCAGTGAATAAGCTGCTTGAGGCCGGGCATTCTGTCGAAACAGATGCTTCACCTTTAATAGAAGTGACTCATCTGGCAAATCTGAACGGTAAATTTGAATGGGTTGGAATGATAAATCATTCAGGCTTCCTGGGGAATTCTGTCCGCGAACCCGTTGCTGTCCATAATACAACAATCCGTATTAAACCGTTAAAAACTGTCAAAGAAGTCAGGCTTGTCAGATCAGGAATCAAACCTGAACACAAACAGCTAAAGGATGGATGGATTGAATGTATAATCCCTGCAATAGACGATTTTGAAATGATCCTATACCTGTATAAGTAGATATTCTTTCATCATCTGGCGGATCGACGGGTTCATCAGGATCAGATCTGCGTGACCAACAGCATCAGGTACATCGGGAACATCGGTAACCCTGAGAAACCTGCTGAGCATGGTAGCGGGAATGTATGGATCAATTTGCCTTTTCCAGTTCATCCATCTTCCTGAACAATGCTTTGAATGCATCTGCCGGATTTGGTCTTCCCTCTGCATCCGGAGGCCGGATCCCGTAAAAAGCATCTATGAACTGATCGGTTCCCGACCAGACTGTTTGCATCATCCCGTAATATCTTGGCTTCATTTCCCTGGTGGTATTCTTCCTGAATCCTGCCATGTCCCCGGCCTGAACAACAACTGTTTGAGGTCTTCTTCCCGTACAGGTTATTACCCTGAATCCTTTCATTGCAAAATAAACAGGAGTATGATCAGGCCGCTCATAATGCCAGTCACAGATCACAACATCTTTTGGTATCATGTCTATAGCACGCCATGTATAATTATAGCTCCCTTCCCACATTCCAAGTCCGGTTGTCCTTCCGTCAAGCAAACGGTCTCCCCATATCCATAATTCCCTGTTCTTCTCTGCTAAATGGTTCCTTATTTTTGTTACCTCTCCTGCGAAAAGCTCAGCTTTGTCCACCCCTGAACAACGGGGGCATTTATTATCTCCCAGATAAAACACTTCATCCATACCCGCATGAAATGCGTCCGATTCGAAAACATCGCAGATCTCATCGATAAGTGCAAAGATTACCTTGTGCAGGTCGGGATGAAGAGGACAATAACTTTTACAATACAGGTCATCCTTATTCGGCCATTCATATTTTTCCGGCATTTTTATATGAGGTGTTTCGTCGAACTGTGGAAATTTCTCCAGAAGAATATTAGGGCGCTCCCTCCATGACTGATGACCCAGCAAATTGATCTGGGGAATAATCCTTATATTGTTCTTCCTGCAACAGGCGACCATTTTCTTTACATCCTCCTTTGATAATGCAGCAGGATCTCCGAGCTCAGGATAACTCTCAAACTGATAGTTGTAATCCTTGTCACAAACGAATAAGACCAAGGTATTGACGCCCCGCGGGGCCAGTTCTTCATCTATGAACTTAACAAAACGATCCACTTCTTGATGCCTGGGAGAAGTGCAGCTAAATCCTTTTACCTGAAACAGTTTTTCAGAGGATGTCTGTGCCGTAACAACAGTATTTGTTGTCATCACAGCTAATGCAACCAGCATAACAAAAGCTTTGTTTTCCATCTTATTGAATGTTAAGTTGAATATTTTGTTGAAGTGAAAATATCAGATAATGAATTAGTTTATATATTTTTTAAGCCTTCTGCGTGATAATGGTTTATAATACACCCAGTCAATTTCGGTTTCATATGGGTACGCAGGTTTTTCGATTGATCCCGGGTTTGTCTGCACAGGCCAGTCGTTTGTATGCCAGAAATTGACCCTGTAACGGGTTCTGTGCTGCGGTATTCCTTCCAGAGATCCCGTGTAATCCCATAAAACCAGGGTGTCAGTTGTTGTCGGGTTGATCATCCACCATCTTATCCTGTCAGGATACCAGTCAAAACCATAGGTGTTAAACTGAGAAGCGGCATTGAACCCTTCTATCCGGGGTATGGAATCTGGTTTGCTTTGAATACCGTAAAGCTGCCTCCTTAATCCGCTTTTGCGCTCTCTGTAGGAAGTACTATATATTATGCCTTTTGCCAGATTTATTGTCCTGCCTATTCTTCTCAGATCACCCCGCTGACCTGTCCAGGTTCCTATATAGATGATTTCCGGATCGGCAATCAACCATTCCACATCTATTTCGCTCAATCCCTGAATACTGTCTGCATGATAGGTAAAATACCCCACAACAGCACCAACATCCGGTTGAATTTCTTTCACATCAGGAATTCTGAGGCGAACAGCATAAGTGCCGTAATGAGTATAATAATTTGAAATTATCTCCGGCCCCCTGCCGGCTCCCGGTGCACCTTCCGGGTCAATCTTCAATTTGAGTGCTTTTGTCCGTTTTTCATCTGTCAGGCGTACTCCTGATTCCCATAGTATTTTCCCTCCGGTTCTGCTGCTATGGGCCCGAAAATTCTTCAAATGCGGCTTTCTGAAATTCTCAGAAAGGTTTTTATGAAATTTGTCCGGCCCGGTTTGTTGAGAGAAAGCAGAAATGCCTGCAAAAAAAATCATCAGTGCTGCAGATAGTTGTTTTTTACGATTCATATTATCTTATTATTGATGTTAAACTTTTTCAGGTTGAAGGTTGTTGACGTTTACTCAAATCTAGCGATGTTCTTCCGGATTATCAAATCAATTTAAATGAATTACTGATATGGCTTTTAACTGTAATTGGGTGTTTACGAAATGAGAGCCGCAAGAATAAGATTTTGCACTTTATACGGTTCTTCCTTATTCAGATCGTTCCGCTTCATTCTTAAATACAACCTGCGTTGCCCCTACGTTACAATAAATTGAAACAGGTTTATAACAGATTTTACACCTGTAAGATAGACAAAACACATCCTGACTATCACCTTATCAATGCCCTTTATGTTCTGTAAAGATAAATTACTGCTCATCCCGGAGATCAGGATTTAATTTTTACACAGAATGCTAAGTTATACTTTAATATTAATTCATAAATTGAATTGCTTAATTATAAAAGAACTGAATATGAAAATTTTAAGAGGAACTATTCTGGGAGGAATTGCTTATTTCCTTCTCGGCTGGCTGGTTTACGGGATCCTGTTAATGGATATATTTTCAGCCAACATGAATCTGTGTGCAAATAAGCCTGACGGCGAGATGATCTGGTGGGCAATGATAGTCTCTAATCTTGCTGCTTCACTCCTGCTTACCCTGATGCTTAACTGGTCAAGAGCAAAAGGAATTGTGGACGGTATGAAAACAGGCGCCATATTTGGCTTTCTGTTTACCGTTATTGTTGATTTCTCCTTCTGGTCGATGACCACAATGTATCACAATATGGCAATAATACTGCTTGAAATTCTGGCAGGTACGATTGTCTTTGCATTAACAGGTATGGTCATCGTACTTACCTGGGGTAAAGTAAGAGAAAGTGAAAAATAATAGATGGGAAAATCCGGAAGCATTTATGGTTCTCCACCGGTAAGTTTTTCACATATGTATGGATCTGCCGGTCAGTCAGTATTTGAAGCCGCCGGATACTGACTGGTCATCGGTAATCCACTTTCAGATCAGGTTGCTAAGTTTTTAAACGCCTCATAAACAAGAAAAGCGGGCCAGACTATTGCTTTGAGGAATCCCAGAACGCCAATCCAGAAACTTGTGGCAGTGGAAATAAAATAGATTGCAGCTCCGATCAGACCCAGGCCATAAACGGCATTTGATGAAGGATTATCCTGCATTTTTTCTTTCATGATTTACCTCCTCGACTTTTTTTTATATTTGATAAATTAACGTGAGCTCGACATAAAGTAATTAGATAATCTATTGGTTGTTAATAAAATAGCATTAAATAGTAAGTAATTATGTAATAACCAACATATTATAAAAGCATTCTTTCCAAATTTGTAGTAACCAACCAACAAAAACAGAAAGAATATATGAATGACTTAAACAACAAACTTATTGAAATTTAATTTAATGCAGGTTAATTTAATAAATTATTCATCAATGAGTTACAAACACACTAACTTGTCGACGGTTCCCGAAAGAAGATTAAGGCGGGAAACCTGGATGAAATTGAAGTAATGACTACGGTAATCTCTTTTCATTTAATGCGTTACAGAGACTTTAAACATTATTATATTTTTCATGTATGCGAAAATATGAACAAGGATTTTCCAGGGCTTGTATCATCTGACAGGCTTGCCGAGCTTATGCAAAAGTCCTTATTAACATTTGCCGTTTACGCTAAAACACGATGTATGGGTAAATGCACAGGCATAACTTATGTTGATTCATCTCATATAAAAGCCTGTGATATAAAAAGAGCACATTATCATAAGGTGTTAAAGGATCTTGGCGCTAAGGGTCAATGCAGTACTGGCTGGTTTTTCGGACTGAAACTGCATTTTGTCGTAAATGACAAGGGGGAGATTCTTGATTTTGTTCTTACTCCCTGCAATGTCAATGATCAGCATCTTATTCTTGGCAATAACCTTCTGAAAAAGATACACGGAAAGTTTTTCGGCGATAAAAGATACATCTCCCAGTCTCTTTTCGAAAAACTCTTCATAGCCGGAATAAATTTTATTACAAAGTTGACAAAGAACATGAAAAACTCCCTGATGGCCCATTCATTATGAATCAAGAGCTTTATCATCATGACTTAATATCGAACTCCTGCTAATTTTATAATCTTAAAATCCAAAACAAAATGATTACAACTAACAGACGAAAATTCATTGGATCTGCAGCTGTTATTGCCGGATCAACGGCTCTGGCAGGTTTAACTGGCTGTGGGACCGGGGGAAGAAAGAGTACCGATCGTGAAAGCGTTCTTATTTATCCTCTTCATGGGATAAGCAGGGAGAATATAAAAATAACGGATATAAAGGTAACACTTCTCTCTTATTTGCTGAAACCGGTGGAACAATGGACTGACGGAGATAATAATTTCATCATCTGGCAAACTACTTCAGTAATAACAGAAGTTTTTACTGATGCAGGTATTGTTGGTATTGGAGGATCAAGCCGCTATAACGGCCCTGAAGAAATGAAATTATTTACAGAAAATGTGATTAAGCCGATTCTTGTGGGAAAGAATCCTTTCGATGTGGAGATCCTGACAGGAGGAATTGTTGGAGGAGGAGCACGAGCAGCCTGGGCTGGTGTTGATATTGCACTATGGGATATAATTGGTAAAGCCAAAGGACTGCCTCTTTATAAGATACTTGCCCCGGATATTGACCCGCAAACTCACCTCAGGCTATATGCAAGCGGAGGTGAATTCACGTGGAGAAGAGATTCCCAGTTTACCGATATCGGCCCGGAAAGTCTGATAAGGCAGGCCCTTAACCATAAGAAAGAAGGCTTCACGGCTTTCAAGTTCAGAATGGGAGGCGGATTTGGCAGACTTGGGATAACTATGAAGGACTATATACCATATTTATACAAACTAAGAGAAGCAGTCGGACCTGATTTTGAACTAATTCAGGAAGCAAATACAAGGTGGTCAGTGGAACAGTGCCTCGAAATTGCTCCCGTTCTCGAGGAGCTTAAATTTCTATGGTTCGAGGAACCTACAAATAGAATTGTTGATGATTATCTTAAAATTAAGCAAGCTCTTCCTACTGTCATGATCTCAGGAGGTGAAGCCAGAAATAACAGGCTCCAGCTGGCAGAATGGATTGACAGCGGGGCGTATGATATTGTACAGTCTGGCTGTGATGATGCCGGAATGACGGAAAACTGGTATATTGCCCGAATGGCCCACAGTCGAGGAAAACTGTTCACGGGTCATAACTGGCAGGATGGCCTGATAACAATAGCAAATGCTCATTTACTGGCAGCAAGTCCAAACAGATTTCTGTTGGAACTGAATATGACTCCTAACCCCCTGCTTCACGGACTCTTCAAAGAGAATTTAGTTATAAGTAACGGATTTCTTGATATACCTGACAAGCCTGGCCTTGGGGTAGAACTTATTGAAGGTCTTGCTGAACAATATCCATATATACCTGGCAGATGGAATAAGCCTGACCCTGGTATGCCGGAATGAATAAAAAATTAATGTGAACCCGACAGAGTATATTTATATTTATATTATATGATCGCCACCGACTATTCTTTTTCAAAGTCTGAGCCTGACTCCCAGCCTGATAAGTACTCCGGTGATCATGACACACAGCATGGTAAATAAAAATGATTTGAACAGGCCGATCCCGCCTGTAACAAGGACTTCAGGAAGGCGTAGATTCAAAAGCGATCGTACAGAATAGGCAAAATAAGGCACCAGGTAACAGAGCAGGGTAGCCGTACCTGCCGGTTTAATAAAGCTGAACCATTTATATTTTCCCGACACATCACCGATCCAGTAAACAATTGTGAATGTTAAAATGGTTAAGGCACTGCAAAGGAACAGCCATGCGGGTGTGGCTCCCAGTTTCGCCAGTCCCCAGTAAGGTCTGGTTATAATGGAGAGTATTATTAGAAAAACCGAGAACAAAACCAGCGTAAGAGTTAATCTAAGGTTATCCTTTCTTTCAACAAAATGCCTGAATATCATTGAGGTAAGTACGCCTCCCATGGTAAGACCGGTCAGGGTACCCCCTCGTATGGCACCTGGTATCGCATCCAGAATTACATTGTGGGGTATCAGTCCTGCTTTACTCACCATACTGAGAATACAGAAAAACGCCCAACCGGTAAGAATGATATAAAAACTGTTCCGTGAAAGCACAGTTATGAGGCCACTTACCAGGTATGCCCACCCGATAAGTCCCAGTATTCCCCACCATTGAGGGGCAAATCGATAAATATTGTCCCCTGCACCTCCCCTGTATATTACAGCCAGTATGATCAAGGCTGTTATACCAGTAATCCTGGAGGCCATCACAAAATATTTATTAGCAGAAGAAGGAAAACTGTTCCATATCATAATAAATGCGAGGCAGCACAATGGATACCACAGAGGTCTTATCATTCCCGTTGCTTCAGCATTATATGTCTCTCCGTTAACAAGAAACACGCCCATAACAATTAGAGCAAGCGACCTCAGGATGACATGTCTGATAATCTGCCAGTCATTTTCACCCTTTTTTCTCCTGTTGGCTACGGCGTAAGGTAAAGAGAGCCCGACGATGAACAGGAAGGCTGGGAACACCACATCTGCCAGGCCGATGCCGTCAACACCGCGTTCAACATGGCCGATCCAGGCGGGAATATCTTTTAGAGTCCACTGGTCATTCACAAAGATCATCAGAACCATCGTCAACGCACGAACAATATCAATTGAGGCAATCCTTTGTAACTTAACTTCACCTGCCTTACCTGCAGGCGGGTGCGTATTCGTCTTATCTTTCATATGCAACGTGTTTTATGAGCAATGGAATATCAAATCAAAATAAAGGAAATAGATTTTTATTTCCTATAGTATTATAACAAGATAAATTATTATATACAAAATAGCCTTAAGGAATCAGAACATATCGCATTTATGCCTGCTTATCCGTTCTCAATTTCAAAAAGATAAAAGGTTTACCAGTGATAGGTTTAGTATTAAACGGTAGGATTTTGTAAATTTGATTCTGAAGAACTCAATGAAAATCATTAAAAAAGAGAGACTCATGAAAAGAATTAACCGCAGAGCCTTTTTGGGAAATAGTGTCGCTGCTGCAGCCATGGTATCAGTCGGAAAATCATTTACCCCGGAGGGAAAAGACAAGTTGGTTCCCTTGAAGAGAAGCAATGACGATCCATTCAATCCGGCAACATTTAATGCCATGCCCACAAGGTCGTTTGGAAAAACCGGATATAAAGTTGGAATTTTAAGCCTGGGAGGACAGGCAACTATTGAAATCAAAGGTCGGGAAGAAGAATCAGAAAAGATCATCAACCGGGCAATAGACCTGGGAATTAATTATATTGACACTGCCGCCTCTTATGGTCAGGGTGTTAGCCAGCTTAATATCGGCCGGGTGATGAAAACCCGCAGAGCAGAAGCCTGGCTTTCCACAAAGACCCATGACCGGACTTATGACGGATCGATGCGACTTCTGGAAGAGAGCCTCAAAAACCTGCAGACCGATCATTTAGACTTATGGCAGCTGCATAATATCCAGCGACAGGAACAGGTTGACCAGATCTTCGGTTCCGATGGAGCCATAAAGGCGATGGAAAAAGCCAAAACTGAAGGAATAGTCAGGTATCTCGGCATAACCGGACACTATGAACCACTTGTATTGCTCGAATCAATAAAGCGATATCCTTTCGATTCCATACTTCTGGCAGTTAATGCAGCCGATATTCATTACCTCAGCTTTAAGAACTATCTTCTTCCTGAAGTCCAGAAAAGAGAAATTGCAATTGTCGGCATGAAGGTTACAACCCGCAGCCGTCTGCTTTCTTCATGGACACCACCACCATTAAATCAGCAGACTGACGAGCGCCTTCGGACACCAAAACCCGGTACTATTTCAATTAAGGAAGCTCTGACATACAATATGAGCCTGCCTGTAAGCACTACCATCATCGGTGTTGACAGTGTAGCCCAGATTGAGGAAAACATGAAAATAGCTTCTGAATTTACACCACTGAGCCAGTCACAAATGGAGGAGATAGAGCTAAAAACGCTGCCTGTTGTAAGACAGGCACTATATTTCAGAAGATGGGATATAGGAGTGTGAAATTGAACCAATTTATGGTTGTAAAAACCTTAAAGACAGCAGGCTGCATTTGTAAACACCAAAACAAAACCAGCGCATTTAAATAAAGGTTTGTGCCAGCAAACTTCCATTCCGGGTCTTATTTACAGAAGGGTATATAAGTGCCCCATAGAACAAAATTTATTGTATCTGATA
Organism: uncultured Rikenellaceae bacterium; assembly: GCA_964466705.1. Classification (GTDB taxonomy): domain Bacteria; phylum Bacteroidota; class Bacteroidia; order Bacteroidales; family VadinHA17; genus LD21. The sequence goes on along the minus strand of CAYXSM010000041.1, from coordinate 5,001 downwards.
TTTAGCACCCACAATACCAGGTAAAAACTTATAGTGTAAAACCGAATCCTGTGACTATTTCCTGATCCTGAATATTGAATAGTTTGACCATATTTTTCTCTCATTATTTTCATGCGAAATTTTTGAGAATATTTATCCTTTTCGTATATTTACGAATAGTGTTTATAAATGTTCTTCTTGCCTTATCCAATAATTGCAAGCTATGAAAATCAGGAATAAATGCAAATATTCTGATGAAGATATCAGGATAGCACAATTTGCAAAAGCATTGGGGCATCCTGCAAGAATTTCGATTCTCCGGCATCTTGCATCTCTTGATACCTGTTGTTTCAATGAAATATCCAAAGAATTACCCCTTGCCGATTCTACTGTATCTCAACATCTGACCGAGCTTAAAAAGGCAGGATTGATCCAGGGCAGCATCGAGCCGCCAAGAGTGCAATACTGCATCAACTACGAAAACTGGAAGGCTGCAAGAAAATACCTGAAAGGTTTCGCCAAAACCAGGATAGTCAAGTACGAAAAGAAAAAATAATCATTTAAGGTATGAAGCATAAAATACGGAAGAATACCTTTTATGCACATGGGATTTTAAACGTTACTCCAAAAGAAAGCTTTGAGTTATGCAGTGATGGAGCTATTATCGTTGATGTCAGGGAATCCTATCTGAATGCTTTCAAAATGTTTAAGGTAGATAAAGTGATATGCAGGCCATATAGTGAACTTGCCATTTCTTACAGGGACCTGCCTTCTGATAAACTTCTGATTTTTGCCGACGCTGTCGGACTAAAAAGCCGTGAAAGTGTTATGTTTATGAATGAACATGGTTATGATAATGTAGTGAATATGGCAGGAGGTATTGTTGACTGGGAAAGAGACGGATTACCGCTAACGATCGATATCAGCAACCGCCTTTCAGGTTCAAGCATGTGCCAGCTTAAAGCAAGAGAAATCCGGAAGAATAAACCTTAACCAGTATTTATATGAAGTCCAAAAACCTTTTTGTACTTATTTTATTCATCACCACATTGTTGATAATAATAATACTGGCATCAATAAGGACTCAAAGTAAAATAATTCTTCATGCCGACCGTGAATTAATACCCCAATCCGATGTATGCCCACCTTTTAATCTTTACGACGAGGATGGAAATATTATAGATCCTGTTAACAGAATAAATGCCGAAAAGCCTTATTCGCCAAAGCAAACGTGTGGTAAATGCCATGATTATGACAAAATAACGCTTGGTTATCATTTTCAGCAGGGCAAGGATGAAGTTGCCACATCAGCTTCATTGGATCGCTATCAGTGGGTTTCGACTCCCGGGAACTACGGGGGTACATGGTGTTCACCTGCTCCTTTGTATCGTCATCTCTCGCCTAAGAAAAACAATTCAGCACGAACTATTGATATGACCTCATTCAGCTTCATTACGGCAGGTTGCGGTGATTGTCATCCGGGCGGTGGTCCTGCAGAGTATGACAGGTCTGGCTTTCGTTACGATAATTACATGGTTGAAAAAGGATATAAACCGGGCGGTTTGAATGACCTGGATGGTGATTATTACCATGCCCGATGGAGCGAGACAGGTGTGCTGGAAGCTGACTGCATGATATGTCACCAGCCTGGGTATAACAATGAGGTCAGGAAACAGCAACTGAAGCTTCTTAATTTCAGGTGGGCTCCTACTGCGGCATCTGGTTGGGGAGTAATAAAAGGCTCGGTTGACAAGAATATGGATGTTAAAGTGAGCTATGACCTTTCCGTGTTTGATGCGGACGGAAAAATATCCCCGCATATTGTAAGAGAACCCCGAAATGAAGCCTGTTTGTTCTGTCATGCACAACCAGGATGGAAAAAGAGAGGAGCCAATTTTGATGCAAGAACAGATGTACACATCAGGGCAGGAATGAAATGCGTTGATTGCCACCCTGCGGGGTCAAAAGCACTCGATGAAAGGATTAATGAACGGGAAATGCATCAGTTTGCCAAAGGGGACGATCCCGGTGGACGCGTAAGAGATGATCTCGATAATACAGTTCTTGACTGTAATTATTGCCATACCAATGGCTATCTGGGAGCTCCTATAGCCAAACATAACTGGTTGCCGCCACTGCATTTGGAACAGATTGCCTGCCAGACATGCCACATACCTGAAAGACTTGTAAAACCTGCACAATTCCAGGCCTCTGATGTCTTTAATCCCGGAACAAAGATATCAACAAAGGGGAAACATCTTTGGGTTTTTTACGGCCCCGATATGAAATACTACAATCATTACGGCAATCTGGAAATGATGGGATTTGATGACAAACCCACAGATCCTTTCAAGCCTGTTCTTGTGAGGTATAAAGGAAAGATCCGCCCGGCTAACAGGGTGCACAGTGCATGGCCGGGAATTGAAGTTGAGGGGAAACCAGGGCTTATGCAACCAAAGATGGGAGATATCGTCAAAATGTGGGAGGACCATTTCGGCGATCCGTCAAATTACCCCGAATTATCACTGATAACAGACGATAATGATGATAAGGTCATTGAAGTAAATCGCCCTGAAGAAATCAATGCTTTAATCTCGGCAGTTACATCAATGCTTAAGAAAACAAACTATCCAATGGAAGGCAGGCGTGTGGTTTGGGCCATGAATGACAGAATATTTACTTCAGGCACTGATTACTATACAATTAAGAAGGAAGAATGGGAATCATCTCCTTATGCAAATGTACACACTTACAATCATGACGTTTATCCAGCCAGGGCTGCAATTGGCACTAATGGTTGTTCCGATTGCCATGATAAGAATTCGGGTTTTTACACTTCAATGGTAGTAAGTTACCCGTTTGACCTGAATGCGGAACAACTAAGAATACCTCAGTCGGACATTATGGGTTATAAGGGGAAGCCAAGAAAATACTCCGGAGCTCCGGCACACACGGCAAGTTTCTTTAAATGGCTGACAATAATAGTATTAGTATCATTATTTATACATATGGGACTGGATTTTCTGGCACGGAAAAGGTATAAAAAGAAACTAAAACCCATAAATCAAGCCGATAATAGTAAAAACGAAACCGTTCAAAGATTCGATACTCATTTTCTTACACAGCATTTGCTGCTAATTATAAGTGTCGTTCTGCTTATCATTTCCGGCGTATTTGAATTTGCAGCCCGTTTTAATTCAGCACCATGGGCACTATCCATAACCAGCGGAGCCGGAGGGCTTGACTTCTGGCGGATTATACACCGTCTGGGAGGAGCACTCCTTGTATTTGTCAGCCTATACCATATTGTATATATTATAATTTATCCGGAAGGAAGGCGCAATTTTATCGCTCTTTTACCACGCTGGCATGATTTTCAGCAGCTTGGGCAAAACCTTAAATGGTTCTTAGGTTTGAAATCTGATCCGCCTTCTTTCGGACGTTTCACTTATTTTGAAAAATTTGATTACTGGGCGGTATTCTGGGGAGTGGTGATCATGGCCGGTACTGGAGTTGCTATGTGGTTTCCCGATATAACTCGTAAGCTTGTTAATTCTGAGGCTTTCGTTCTTTTCAATTCATTCAAGGAAGCTCATGCTCATGAAGCAATTCTGGCAGTTACAGTATTGCTTTTCTGGCATATGTATAATGTTCATTTCCGACCCGGTAAATTCCCCGGATCACTTCTCTGGATAAATGGTAGCATTACAAAAGAAGAAATGGAAAATGATCATCCGGAGGAATTTGAATCTCAGAAACAAAACGAAAAAAATAAGTAAGATTTTGTTAGAGGATCTTTAAAAATATCAGGATATAATTAACCAGTATTAAAATTATGAACTGAAATAATGAAAGACACATCATTAGGTTTTATTGGGGGTGGAAGGGTGACTAAAATTCTTCTGCAGGGATTTAAAAATAAGGATGTAAAATTCCGTAAGGTAGTGGTTACGGATACCAATCCCGAAGTTCTTGGGAAGCTCATAATGCAATTCCCGGAAATTGAGACGTCGGATGCAACGGTTGCCGCCGCACAAGATATTGTCTTTATTGCACTCCATCCGCCGGTGCTGATGGATACAATCGAGCTGGTTAAAGGCAGCATAAAAGCTGATTCAATGGTTATTTCACTGGCTCCGAAGATAAACCTGGCAAAGCTGGCAATGAAGCTTCCCCTTGTAAATAATATTGCAAGGCTGATCCCCAACGCAACATCCTTTATTAATGAAGGGCATAATCCTGTAACATTTTCGTCAGGATTCGATCCTTCAGAAAAGAGTGTTGTGCTCGGCCTGCTGAAAAATCTGGGCACCACTTTTGAAGTATCTGAAGATAAGCTCGAGAGCTATGCCATCATTTCAGCCATGCTTCCGACTTACTTCTGGTTCCAGTGGAGGGAGCTTGAGGAGATCGGGGAAAAGACCGGGCTTAGCCAGAAAGAGAGTCGTGATGCAGTTCATGAAACAATTAAGGCTTCTCTCGACATCATGTACAAATCGGGATTAAGCGCAGCGGAAGTAATCGATTTGATCCCGGTCAAGCCGATAGGTGAACACGAACAGCAGATATCTGAAATATACAGGACAAAGCTGATCGGATTGTTCGAAAAGATAAAGCCATAAAGGATCTGTTAAACGGATAAAATTCAAATTTAAAGTACCTGTTAAAACAAATTGAATATGAAAAGACCTTTAATTTCCTTAGTTGTATTATTAAGAGTTGCCGTCTGTTCAGCACAGGTTATTGAAACTGTTCCTCTTCCTCCGGCACAAAAAACCGGAGGGATGCCTGTTATGGAGGCTTTCCAGCTCCGGAAATCCCAGAGATCCTTCAGCGCAAAGGAGATAACTCCCCAGCAGTTATCTAATGTACTCTGGGCAGCATATGGGGTAAACCGCCCTGAAGGCTTGAGGACTGTCCCGGCCGCCAAAGAATGGTATGAGTATGATATATACGTGATGAAGACAGACGGTTGGTATCTGTATGAACCAAAAAACCATGCATTACTGAAAATGGGGAATG
>CAYXSM010000040.1:0-26512 GCA_964466705.1 uncultured Rikenellaceae bacterium | reverse complement strand
CCTTTAAAGGCTGTAGCAGAAGACATTGAAAACACGGTTATATCCATCCGAAAATAGCTGAATGATCAGAAGTATGCACAAAAAGGAGCATTAAACATTCTGTATGAGTTTGAGCGTTTAAACATTAAACCTCCTTCTCTATCAACGATTAATAGGATTATTCGACGTAATGATCTTATTGACAGAGGGACAAAGCGAGAAGCAAAAAAAAAGAGTATCCAGATTACTTCTCGAATGTTCAGCAGATGGATCTTATGGGACCAAAGTACCTCAAAGGAGGCTGCAGGTATTACATCCTTATCATTATTGCGATTGAGTCTCATTATGCCGGTGTTTATCCCATACCAGATAAGACTTCGGAAAGCGTGATATCCGCAGTGTCTCAGTTTTGGGTAGATTTTTCAATGCCAGATTATTTACAACTGGATAATGAACTCTCTTTCAGAGGAAGTAACCGTCATCCAAGAAGCTTTGGCTCTTTAATCCGATTAGCTTTGTCTGAAAAGATAACGCCGGTGTTTATTCCTCCTGCTGAACCATGGCGTAATGGGGTAATTGAAAAGTTTAATGATAACGTTCAAAGGTATTTTTTAAATACACAGAACTTCTCAAACCTCCAAGAGCTACAGATTCGTGCTATTGAGTTTATGTCTTTCCATAATCAGAACCATCGCTATTCAACCCTGGGCGGAAAAACACCTGGTCAGATAGTCTCTGATTTGAACTGCTTCAAATTAGATGTTCTTCCTGATCCAAAGGGAAAGATTCCTATGGAAGAAGGAGAAGTAGTTTTTGTGAGATTCATTCGAAGCGATTGCAAAGTCAGAATACTTGATACTCAATTTGAAATTAAGAAGGAGTTAATGTATTCCTACGTTATAGCCAGAATAATTATACAAAAACATATCCTACAGATAGAAAGAGACCATAAGATATACCATGTGTTCCCATTCCTGATGCCTGTTGATTATTAATCCAAAATGTCAATGAACTTATGATATTTTGCTCTACTTAGAACCGGCGCCCCCTAGGGGGCAAGAATAAAGAATGTAAACGAACTCTTGATACAGTATTTTGCTTAGAACATGTAAACGAACTTATGATATATTACAACTAATCTATACCAAAATATTTATTCATGAGAGAGAAACTGTTATATTTTTTGCTTTTCAGTCTGTTTTTCCCGGCTCTTTCGGAAGCTCAGACCGATAACAGTCGCCGAGAAGGCAATTTTGCCGATCCGGCTATTAGTCCCCTGTATGACTATTACGAATGGGGAAATGAAATTCCGGAAGATTGTCCTTTTGAGCGGTCGGATGACATCAGCGGAGTGGTCTTTACGGGACGCTATGCCAATTATACGGGTGCCGATACGTGGTATTTGCAGTCAGCTCCCGACGGAAACATGTATTCTCCCTGGACTGACGGGAACATTGAAGGCTTCTCAGTGAACTCAAACATCCGTTCCCAATCAGTAGGGCAGGCAAAGATTATGGGTACTGATCCGGTAAACCTGAAATTTGTAAACCTGGGACGCATGTGGAGCGGCGGAGCCAACTATTATCCATGTGTTAGTCTGATTGTCGACGGGATTTTTTACATCGGAACCTACAATGCTTTCAACCATGAGGGGTATTTTAACGGATTCAGGTACTCATCCGACTGGGATCATTTTACCGCAAATACCGAGCCTGGCTGGAAAAATCCTTACTGGACGAATGCCATCGACCCGGACGGGAATTTTTTCAATGAACAGGGGAAAGCCAAATTCAGGACTCCTCATGCTGTGAACTTTGCAGAGAATAATAAGGCCCTGGACGGGAAAGTCTACCTATCGGCTCATGGCTACAGTTCGGGCAAGGGAATGAATAACTGGGACAAGGGCGATGCCATTTACCTTTGCCGTGCCGATGCCCGTCCGGAGGCGATAACGAATCCGGAGGCATGGGAGTTTTTCAGCGGTCATACTACCTCGGGCGATCCAATCTGGAAAAAAGAGGTTGAGAATGCCCGGCCGGTTCTTGACTGGCCCAATCATCTGGGTAGCGAAAGCATTACCTGGTTCCCGGAACTGCAAAAATTTATCCTCATGAGCTGTCGTCTCAAAGAGGAAGAAGATAATTTGCCTTACAACGCCACGACTTTCTGGGAAGCAGATAACATTACAGGCCCATACAAGATTGTCCATTACATGCGTGACTGGGGACAGCAGGCCTACTTCCCGAATATTCCTTCACAGCACATAAACAAAGACGGGCGCAGTGGCTGGATGACAGTGGCCTGCAACTACAGTGTTCAGAACATCGATCCCCACCAGTGCCGGTATGCGGCTTCCATGCACGAAATTCTTTTTGATGTGAGAGGCATGAAACTCCCTGAACTCCCTGCCCACCGGAAAAATATTGCCCCGGAGGCCACGGTTACGGCCACTTCGTGGGAACCGCCGGTCAGCAAACCGGAGAATGTGATCAACGGGAAGGTGGACACCGAAGGGCATAGTCTGAAAAACGAGTGGATCAGCCAGGAAGGACGCGGGGCTGCCCTGAAGCTGGAGTGGGAGACTCCACGTGTCATTGACAGGATAAGGGTTTACGACAGTCCGGCTCCGGATCGCTGGCTGAAAGAAGGTTATTTTGTTTTCAGCGACGGCACCATGGAGTGGATGTACGGCGCTCCCTCCAACAGTGCCCAAACCCCTGCCGAGATCAATTTTGAACCCAGAAAAGTCCGTTGGGTGAAATTCACCATTACCGATGGGATTGCCGATATTACCAAAACAACTAAAATTGAACCCGGTCAGAGACTGGGAATGTCAGAAATTCAGGTTTTTGAGACTGAGAAAACGAGTGAATAAATCGTTTAGATCAGGAAATTGTTTGTTTATGACTTATAATAAGTTACTAACTTCATTCTAACTCTCAAACTCACTATTTCATTACGGGATTTCTCGTAACTGCTGATTTGTTTGAACGTATTACAACAGATAATGATCCTTATTTGGAGGATACAGATTACATAGTTTCATTTTTGACGCGGTTATCATCAGGTGATTCTTCACAAAGATCGTGTGTACATTTCTCACATGTTTGTAGAGAAATTAACATAATTGTGATAAATACAAATTATCTTTTCATGATTATCCAGGCTTAAAACAGATTATAATTTAGGAAATTATTTCTTTGCACACTAAATCTCCCTGTCGCAACAATGAGAAGAAACATTTTCTCAAATATTTCGTAAAAATACTTGTGCGATTGGTTAATGGGTTCTTTTCGTGTTTAAGCTCATACCGGATAAGAATGAAAAGATTAACTGTATACACGCTTTTTCTGCTGCTGTTTGCATTTACCCTGACAAACTGTGCCACAAGCAAAAAAAACATTGGTGAGTTAAAAGGGCTTATGCTTCTCGATAATAAACAGCTTGCCAGGAACAAACCATATTACTCCAGGCACAATAAAAAAGCAAAAAAGATAGCCTTCAGAAAATACAAAAACAACCACAGGCAGCTTTATGGTAAAAAGAGATAAGAATCTGAAAGCCCGGTAATTTTTTCTGTCTACCATCCTCCGGATGCGCCACCGCCTCCCGATGATCCTCCGCCTCCGCTGAAGCCGCCGCCGGAGCTACCTGAACTCCATGATCCGCCGGAACCGCCTGACGAGAGCCTGAATCCGCCGATAGATGCTGTTCCTTTAGTCTTTAGATCATCCTTAGCCTTTTTATACCAGTCGGTGCTCTTCAAATAAATCTTTGCGGCAGGATAAAGAACAAGATAGCTTATGAAGCACATCAGGGCACCTTTTGTTCCAACCACAATAATCGGGAACATGGCCCAGAAGGGAATTAGAAAAAGATAAAGGAACCATCCGAATCCTGGCGTCACAATACCTAAGACCGTGAATAGCCCTATTATTCCAAAAATAAACGCTCCTAACAGTATTCTGAATCCCAGAGGCATATCAGGATCCTCAAAACCGGAGATCCCTGATACTTCCACCAGTTCAAACTTTACGTCATTCTGGCCGGTTTCATTTAACTGTTCCCCATCAATTACTGCAATAACGGCTTTGACCCCACCAGTTATTCCTCCGTCAAAATCCCCTTCCCTGAACCTGGGTGCCATTATGTTCTGAATTATCCGACCTGCAAGTATATCGGGCAATGTACCCTCAAGTCCATAACCTACTTCGATACGCATGCGTCTCTCATTGGGTACGACTACTATAAGTATACCATTGTCCTTGTCCTTCTGGCCAAGCTTCCAATCGTTAAACACCTTGTAAGAAAAATCTTCGATGCTCTCTCCTTCAAGTGAAGGTATTGTGAGGAGAACCACCTGGTTCGTCGTCCTCATTTCATATTCCTTAAGAATTTCACTTAATAATTGGCGTGTGTCATTTGAGAGGATCTGTGCGTTGTCATTTACCCTGCCTGTAAGATAAGGGATCTCTGCACCCGGTGATGCCTGTGATGCTGCAATTAATGCAAGCATCAGCAGATAGAAACAAATATTTTTCATACTCCCTCCTCCTGAATGATTTCGTCTGACAGTTCATTTTTATCAGGCATTTCGGATCCTGGAGGAGAGAGGGCTGTAACAATTCCTTCCAATCCTTTTTCCATGGCTTCTCTAAGGCTGCCCTTTTTCAGGTGCGGTTTCATCCCTGAAATAATATTTATTATGTTATCCTCGCCCAGACGGTTCCTGATACCTGTGTCAGGGAGAATTACTACCTGTCGTTCGAAAAGGCTTACGAGGAGCAATACGCCTCTGCGGCCTTCTGTAGCGAACAGCTCACGGGCAAGGAACAGAGATTGAGCATATTGGAGAGGTTCTGTCTCCCTCCGGCTTCCGGCAGGAAACCGCCCTGCAAATCCGGGTAATATAATTGTCGCAAGTGAGAGAAAAGCCCCGGCTAAAAGGATTGCAGAAACAGATAAAATAATATTAGTATTGGTTATCCATGCAGGGAAAAACAGATCCAGAAGCAGAACAACCAGACTTGTAGCTGATGCGCCAAGGGCGAAGGCTTTCCAGGGGATCTCAGGATAATTATCACATCGTTTTATAACAGCCATCACTATCTGTGAACCGGTTTGCTGTTCTGCCTCCCTGATTTGTCCCTCAAGGTGGGCACGGTCAGCATCATTGAAGACTTCTTTCATTCTGTAATATTTATGTAAAGGGGTTAAGGTTGTTATTATACGGGCTTTTTGTTTTCAGTTTAGGGTCAGGCTGGTGCACGTTTCCTTGCTGCTTCCTGTAAGGCTGTCAAAAACCTCGACCTCAATCTTTCACTCATTAATGCCTGTTTTATCAGCGGCAGACGAAGAAATCCGCCAACAAATCCCCTGAGGAACTTATGGCTGATTTTCTGAGGCTCATCGAAAAGCTGATATTGAAGTGTCCCCCGCTCAAGGCTTCCAAGGATAACACGCTCAAAAGTTGATTCCGGACAGAGTACACGCTGCTCCCTTTTTTCCAGCTGTATGGCACCTTTATTACAGCTCAGTGCACAAACACCGCAACCAAGGCATATTGTTTCATCCACTTCCGGACTTTTCGTTTTCTTTTCTGCCGGTCTTGCCAGGTCAGTCATTTTTATTGCCTGAATCGGACAAGCCCCGGAACATTTTTCGCACCCTGTGCATTTATTGTGATCGATCCGGGCTATGTAGGAAGAGGTCACCACAGTATCAGGAAATCCGTGTTTACTGATCCCCAGAAGCAGATTGCAGCAGCACCCGCAGCACTGGCATATAAAACCTACTCCTTTCTTTACGTCATCAGCTGTCAGGACAAGCTTGTATTCCTTTGAAACAGCGATACTATCCAACACTTCCGACCTGGTGGCTTCTCTTGCGAATCCGTGCCTGATAAGGTAATCTGCACTCATCCCCAGTGAAAGACAGGTCTCAAGTGGTGTATCACACATTTTTTTGCCAATGTGAAGCTTTTCGTGACGGCATGAACATAACCCGATTCCGAATTTATTGCTGTCCCTGATAATAGATGTGGCTTTCTCGTAGTCAAGTATCTCTACTTTATGAACCTCATCAATAGTATCTTCGTGAGGAAGGACCCTCATTACCGAGATCTTTTTCTCAGGTTTGCAATTTACCCTGTAAAAATCACTGCTCCCGTGAAGGTATTCATTGAACAGCTGAGCCCACCTGGCATAGTCAAGCTTACCCCGGGTACGCATCATTGTCATCTCAAATATACCAACCGCCATTGGAGCTAAAATGTAGTGGTATTTTCCATTCAGCATCATATCAAAAACGAGACCCTTTTCACAAAGGGCTTCAAGTATGGGCAGCAATTCCTCTTTGTCGATTTTTACGGTTTTGACTATTCTCTCTGCCGTTGAAAGCCCATAAGGCATCCTGATAAGAATTTCTGCCTCCCTGGGAGTATAGAGCTCCTTCAGGATTTCATACAATGCTTTGTTCCATGGTGCCCTTGTAGGGGCAGCATCAATTTTTTTACCGAGCTTTCTGTAAACAGCAGTTAAGTTTCCGTGTGCCATATTACCTCCACTGTTAGTTAATCATGTGAAAACTAAGTAAGTTACATAAAAATCGGAACTCAGTTTAATCTTTTAATAATTTTTACATGAGCATCGCCGGTTTATATTTAGTTCCTTGATACTTCCGTCTGATAGCCCCGTTTGCCTGACTGGGCTGCACCACAACGATATGGGTGAGTAAAGCACTTTGAGAATATTCCGGAAAACATTCATGATAAAAATCGTGTATTGCAATAAAAAAAATTTGCCGGTCTGAAAAGGTTTTCAGATCGGTCAATATTTATTTGTTACCATAAGGAAAAATAAAACCTGTGCTACGTCGTTCAAAGGTATATCACAGTACAGTAAAAGGAACAAACCGATGCAAAATCAGATTGAGCATTGATATGAAACAGAATCAATTTTTGATCATTATTATAAGAACAAAATAAAACTGTCTGATTGTGAAAATTTCTTTGAAAATGAGAGAGGATGGAGTGGTTCTTTACATGTGAAGGTGGTGATTATATTGGTACTGATGAAGAATTGAAACTAACACTGGAAAATCCTGCGTAATGTCAGGAAAGGGGTATTAGAATTAACAGGAGACTACATTGTGATTATTGATGATGATAACCATATGTCCCTAAAACGAGTATTTACGTCTTCGATAATGTTATGGGAAAGAATACCTCCGAAGTAATACAGAAAAAAAGCTGATCGGATATTCTTTGAAGTTATGAGAATATGAAGCGGCTTTGACTTTCTTTGCTGAAATTCATAAATTTGGTGATCTGTGAACAGGCATTAATTACTGATATAACATTATACATAAACAATATTTGAAAACATCACCATTACTTATTTCTGATATCATGAAAATAAAGATATTAATTCCGGCTTTTTTATTGTTAATTGTACTATCTTTTATCGCAAGGGCTGAAAATAAACCATTTAAAAAGGATCTGTCTGATGTGCCAAGGATCAGTTTTACAGAAACAGAATATGATTTTGGTGTAATTGAACCGGGTGCCAACGCGGTTCATTACTTTGTGTTTTCCAACACAGGTAAATCGCCTCTTGTAATTACAAATGTCCGCAGTTCGTGCGGATGTACTGTACCTCAATGGCCGAAGACACCTCTCACCGGCGGAACAAAAGACTCGCTGAGAGTTGAATATAATACAAAAATCAAAGGCGCATTTAACAAGAGTATCACTGTTCTGTCAAATGCAGAAAATTCTGCTGTGGAGCTTAGAATAAAGGGCAGTGTTATCAAGAAAAAGTAACATAACCGGTAAAATAAGATTAAAGTGAGCTATAAAGTAAGAAACAGCATCTTTTTTATATGTTTTACACTATTACTGGTCAGCTGTACCGGGGAAAAGGAAGCAGATATTCCGGAAACACTTTCTGTTGAGCTGGTAACACATGACGTAACTACATTCCAGGGAACAGACGGATATATAATTCTAAACGTAACAGGTGGTATTCCTCCATACGCTTATAACTGGTCAAATGGTGAAAAGACAAAAGACATTGAGAATCTGCCGGCCGGGAAGTACTCGGTTACGGTAACGGACGGTGTTGATTCCACTGCAACTGCCAGTGCAATGATAAAACAGCCAATACCAGAAAATGCAATTGTCGATATTGAAGGAAATGTCTACACTACTGTCAAGATTGGAGATCAGGTATGGATGCAGCAAAATCTCAGAGTGTCTGTCGCTCCCGACAGCACAGAAATAACCAGTTATATATACGGGGATAATCCCCAAAATGAAGAGATCTACGGCAGGCTTTATACATGGTATGATGCAATGAATGGCTCAACTGCAGAGAGCGCGCAGGGAATCTGCCCGACCGGCTGGCATATTCCTTCAGACGGGGAGTGGAAAATCCTTGAGATGTACCTGGGTATGACACAACAGGAAGCTGACCGGTCAAATACATGGCGTGGGATTGGAGTTGGCACCAAACTGGGAACCGGGGGTGAATCGGGATATGATGCCCTTTATTGCGGAAGACGTCACAGTGGTGGCACTTACAGCTTAATCAACGACTATGAATATATCTGGACCTCCACGGAATCGGGCTCTTATGCCTGGCGCAGATGTCTTGAGTCAGGAGTAAGCACAGTTGGAAGGTATGATAGTTTTCCAAAAACGTATGCATTTTCCATACGTTGTGTAAAGGATTAATAAGCGCTGAAAATGAAACAATTAATATTAGCGACGCTGTTCCTGTTGTTATTTTCGTGCTCCAAGGATGAAAGCGGAGATCAAGGAGATCCCAACCAGCCGCTTATTTTCGCATCTCTAGAGGCCGAAAGAGATACAATAGCTTCAGGTGAATCGACGAAGGTATCTGCAAAAGCTTCAGGGTACAGAATCACTTACAACTGGGCAGCATCTGCCGGAGATATTCTCGGAACCGGCAGCGTTGTTGTTTACGCAGTATCTCCCTGCCAGGTGGGGAAGAATAAGATCACCTGCACTGTCCGGGATGGCAATAATGCATCACTCACTAAAGAGATATTCATTGTCGTTGAATAGATTAATAACAGCCCTGGTGGTTGTCTCCGGATTGTGTACTGAATTTGCAGATTCACAATGCCTTTCATCTGTAAATCCGGTGGGGGGATCAAATAATCTTTTGACCCTTGAGAAAAAATCGCTCAGGATAATCACATTTTACAGGTATAATTATGGTAACCAGTATTTTGAAGGAAACGATAAATCAGATTTCAACCTGATAAAAAGTGCTAATTACAATTATGCCGGAAGCATAATCGGATACGGTATAAATGATAAAATAACTCTGGAAACAGAATTGGGATACTTCTTTAACAAAACGCAACATTACAATATTGAACCTGCATATTATTTAAGGGGAAGCGGTTTTTCAAACATCGTTTTATCAACCAAATACAGCCTTATTAAAGACAATTCCAGAAGATTTTTTCTCTCTTCAAGCGTAGGTGCAAAGATCCCTTTTTCAACAAAACCAATAAGCCGGGGAGGAGTCGAATTACCCGTTGAAGTTCAGCCTACCATAGGAGCTTTCGGGGGGGTGTTCCAGCTTCATCTGGTAAAAGAGAAGCCTTCTTCAGGAACACGATATTTCGTCACAAGCAGGCTGGAATCAAGTTTGCCCAATAAACAGGATTACAAATCAGGTACATCTGTCTTTACATCTGTCTTCTATTCAAAGCACCTTATGTTTTCGTGGCTTAAAGGAGACTGGACAACCATTTTTCAGATAAGAAACGAAATACGCTGCAGGGATAAAACTGCCACCGGGTGGAAAGAATCATCAGGCAGTTCAATTTTTTACTTTTCCCCGCAGATAAATCATTTCATCAGGGAAAAATGGAATGTTTCAGTGATGTTTGATATTCCTTTATATCAGCACTTTACAGGCATCCAGCTGGGGACAAAATACGGTGTGTCCCTCAACCTTGCAAGAGACTTCAAACTTTAAAAACCTGGAATCATTAACTGATCAGAAAAGTATTTCATTAACCGGCACCTGTGGATTATTGTCTGCTTTATCTGTCATCCTGATCTATAGGAAAGTAAGCCATGAAGTACAGATCTTGTTCGCTAAGACTGGCGGAAAAGTCACCTATTTTCTGCTGATCAGTGTTGTAAATCCGGCCGGAGAGAGTATGAACTCAGCTTTACCTTCAATTACGTTTACTTCACCCGTCTTCTCCATATCTCTTTTATTATCTGTCACAAAAATCTCAAGATTTTTAACACCTTCAGGAATACCCCTTATTACAGCCTTGCATTGTACACCATTATTGACCAGATGGAATGCATATTCATCCCTGCTTATATTGGCAAAACAGGTAAAGTTCACCAACTCCTTGCTGCAGGTAAAGGGGATTGCAAATGCCTGTTCCGGTGTTGAAGCAAGCTGCTTTAGGTTCCAGAACCGTTGTGTGGGAGTCAGCGGGCCTTTTGTGCCAAATACGCCATTACCGGTCAAAACCGAGTAGTCAGCTGTCAGCTGCCACTGCAGGATGGAAATTGGCTGACAGATAGCACATATCCGGTTATAAAGGTTGATCTCGTGAAGTGCAAAAGACTGTTCGGAGAAGACTTGAGGATAATTCCATGCGGCTGCATCAGTGCTCCCTTCGCCGACAATTAAAGGCAGATTTAACTTCTTTGCAGCACCTGCCCATTTTTTTAGTGTTTCGTTATCACAACCCCGCCAGGAGTGAAAAGAGACCGCCAGGATATATTTATGTGTACCCGGATCATTCATTGCCGGAACAATAAAATCAAATGTTGTGGCATCGGAATTATCTCCAAGCAGAAGTTTTGTTGCCAGACCCCGTTCAGCCAGATGAGCTCCGAGACCCTTGATGAACTCTGCATGCTCCTCCCCGGTATGCCTTACATTAATCCCAAGATCCGACTCATTAAAGGAAAAGGCCACTGCCTCCACTCCATAGGCATTTTTCAGATATTCAACATAATCACCAATTGAACTGTATATCTTTTCTGTTTTGTCGGGATTGAGCTGATATCCGTAAATTCCTTTCGCTCTTAACCTGAAAGCATCGCGGGGATCACCGAGAATCGCCCATGCTGGTGCCGACCAGGCACTTATGATCACAGGCATACCCATTGCGGTAAGTCTCTGAGCCATCTTCATGGCCGCATCAACCCTGGGATTAAGATTGCCTGACCTTGCTGCCTCAATGGGGCTAATATTTTCATCGGGATGCCAGAAATTCCATGGCACTTCCACCCTGCCCCACGCGACACGCAGATTGTTGAGGCAATAATCGATAACCTGGGGATCAGTAGAGGGGTTCTGCAACCGGAAGTTTCCTCCCAAACCTTCAAATATTCTTCCGGGAGAGTTCGGATCAATGATCACTTCAACCGGGGAGTCATCTATCCTGCCGCTTGCCTTAACGGTGAAAGCTCTTTCAGATTTTGAACCTTTTCTGATTCTCTGACCCATAAGCTCTATATATATCTGAACTCCCTGACCATCCGTTTCTTTTCTGACGTAAACCGGCATTGCGCGTGACATACTGATTTCAAGTTTCCTTTCTTCTGATTCTGCGATCACTGAATTCGACCTGGTATTAAATAAATAAGAACTGGCAGATGTTTCAATACCTGCAACACTTATTTGTTTGCCTCCAGATTGTCTGCCTCCAAAGCTTACATTCGCATTGGAATAGTATCTTCCGGGGAGCTCGAAACACAGGAATACTCCTTCCACCAAAGTGTCAATCTCTGCATAGCTGTCTATATTTATGACAGCACAGCCTCTTCCACATTCTTCAATTTTCTCGGTAAATTTTATTCCCCGTATTTCGGTGGTTATTATCTGCTTTTGCTCCTCACGGTTGTATTTTGGCCTTTGCCTTTCCCTGGCTGTGGCAGTGTAATGATCCCATCCCTTTCCAACAACCCTGAGGCTTGATTCAAACTCCATCAGCTGTCCATCCACCCTGATGCCAGTCATATTACCCCAGGCCATCACCTCTGACTGGCCATATGAAATCCTGATTGTCATTAACAGAGCAAACAGGAGGACTCCCTGGAAAATAATAAATTTACCACCGGAACTCTGACTCAACATCTTCATTAATCTGTTCATGTTATTTGGTTAATGTTACAGAATAACCGTCTGAATGTTTTTCTGAACTGTTAATTTATAATTTGCCTGTCATACACCATTGTTTCCGAAATATCGCCAAACGGAGATGATGAATTGAAATCGATCACCATATTCTTTTCTTTCATACTGTACAGCTCAATAATCCTGATCTCGCCTCCGTCCTCCATAATAATACTGGTTGAAATGCTTAAAGTTTTTTTATCATCTGACCAGGTCGCTGTTGATTTCTTTTCAGTATCCTGCCACCCTCTGTTAATGCATTCTTTACCATCAAGAGTGAATTTGTCGTTGAAAACAAATTTCTCGCCCTGAAATTCAGAATGTTTTTCAACAGTCATCCCGTTTCCATTCTGAACAATGATTATCTCACCTGGCGCCATGGTGAACTCATAGTGTAGCCTGCTTTTGGAATTATTTAATTTCCAGCTTCCTGTGAAATCAGGAACCTGTGAATAAACCAATGCACAAAAAAGCAGCGCAGCAGATAACAACATATTCCTCTTCATGAAAAATTAATGTTACCCTGTTGATTTAAAATACGTTAATTAGAAAATAAATTTATATACAAGTAAAAAAGACCCGGGAAATGTTACTCAGAAAGTACAGGAATCTGTCTGTTTATGGATTCTTCCAGTGAGATCAGGGTTTCTGTCCTGACAACCCCCGGAATGGTCTGGATCTTATCCGTGAGAATGTCTCTCAGATGCTCATTATCACGTGTATATACTTTAATAAAAAGGGAATAGTTACCGGTCGTATAATGGCATTCAATTATTTCAGGTATGTCCCTGAATTCCTTGATCACTTCCCTGTAATGCCCCGGATGATCAAGAAAAATTCCAATATAAGCGCAGGTTTTGAATCCTACCAGAACCGGATCGACTTTGAATTCTGAACCTTTTATTACCCCGGTTCTTATCAGCCTCTGAACTCTCTGATGTATTGCAGCTCCTGAGACGTTGCACTCGCGTGCAACTTCAAGATAAGGAATCCTTGCATTCTGGGTTATTATGTCCAGAATTTTCCTGTCAAGATTGTCTATTTGTATATTCTCGGCCATTATAGGTTTTTTTAGTAAATCAATCGCAGGTTTAGGTTTTAAATTGTTACAAATTTAATGGAAAAACAAATATAAAGATTAGAATTTAGAATCTTTTGGTTTTACAATTTTAATGCATTCCCGGAAGGTTCGAATTTGATTTCTTCTTGGAAATGCTGTAATCCGTCTTTACTTTTCAGCTATAATATTTTGTTTATCAGGCCGGTAAAATCATTTATATCGTTAAATCCCCTGGCATTCATATATTCTTTAATGCCTTCTATTAATGAAACCGTAATTGCAGGATTGATGAAAGATGCCGTTCCAACCTGTATGGCTGCAGCTCCCGCCAGAATAAATTCAACAGCATCTGAAGCTGACATGATTCCGCCTATTCCAATTACGGGTATTTTTACAGCTTTTGCCGCCTGCCAGACCATTCTCAACGCGACCGGTTTAATAGCAGGCCCCGAAAGTCCCCCCGTTACCGTTGAAAGAGAGGGTCTTATACTTTCAATATCAACTGACATACCAAGAAGTGTGTTGATAAGTGACACAGAATCAGCACCTTCTTCTTCCGATATTCGTGCAAATTCAGTAATATCGGTAACGTTTGGGGAAAGTTTAACAATCAGTACTCTGGAATAAGCTTCCCTTACAGCTCTGATCACCTCTCTTGCCGAAACACTGTTTGTGCCAAAAGCCATACCTCCGAGCTTTACATTCGGGCAGGAAATATTCAATTCTATTGCAGGTATTTTTTCAAGCTTGTTAATTCTTGATGCCAGAGCCACATAGTCTTCCACAGTGCTTCCGTTGACATTCATAATAACGTTTGTATCGTACCGTGATACAACTGGATATATATGTTTTTCGAAATAATCAATTCCGTTATTCTGCAAACCGACCGCGTTAAGCATACCGCAAGGGGTTTCTGCCATACGCGGATAAGGATTTCCCTGCCTGGGTTCATAGGTGGTTCCTTTCAGTACGATACCGCCGAGTTGTGATACATCAATAAAATCATCATATTCCGAACCATAGCCGAAGGTTCCGGAGGCTGCCAGGACAGGATTTTTAAACCTTATCCCTCCAATTGTTAAACTTAAATCCGCCATTTTAAGTCATTGATATTGAATACGGGACCTTCCGTGCACGTGCAGACGTTACCTCTCACTGAATCCACGACACAACACAGACATACCCCAAATCCGCAGGCCATCATATTCTCAAGAGATACTTCACAAAAAATTTCTTTTTCATAGCAATATGCCGCTATTGCTTTCATCATAGGCTCGGGACCGCAACAGTAAATACCGTCAAAACTGTTTCCGCTCAAAATCGTATGTTCTGTAATGAATCCTTTTTCGCCTTTTGATCCGTCTTCCGTAGCTATGTATACTGTTCCGGCTTTTTCATATTCATCCAATTCAACAATTCTGTCAGCACTCCTGAAACCTAACAAAATTTCAGGTTTGAAACCACCTGAACGAAGATATTTTGAAAGAAAAAGCAGTGGGGCCACGCCACAACCTCCTCCGGCGAGCAGGATTTTTTTACTGCTGTCAGGGA
The DNA here is from genome assembly GCA_964466705.1 of uncultured Rikenellaceae bacterium. Taxonomy (GTDB): domain Bacteria; phylum Bacteroidota; class Bacteroidia; order Bacteroidales; family VadinHA17; genus LD21. Next base: position 11,734 of record CAYXSM010000040.1, on the reverse strand, counting down.
TACTGAATGAATTACCGAGAGGATAAATCAGATTAAGCCTCTCTCCGCATTTCATGGAGCCCAGCTTCCTGGTTCCGCTGCCTGCTACCTGTATCAGGAGATTTATCCTGTTCTTCTCATAATCAACATCATGTATTGATATTGGCCTGCGAAGAAAAGTATCAGGACTGCCATCGATTTTTACCTGAACAAACTGGCCTGGCCTTATATCCGGAAGATTTGCCGAGCACTCCAGCTCCAGAACGAACAAATCACCGTTAAGCCTTCTGTTACAGGTAACCACAAAATCTTCTATGCGTTTTGTCATAAAGAAGGACTCTTTCCTGCAAATATAGCTTTATTGGGCAATTTAAGGAAACATATCACAAACTCCTTTTTCTGAAAGACCTGAACGTACCATCGTCATAAAAGAAGATTATTCCATGAGGCTCATCTGCCGGAGTGTTTTCTTCACTATGCTCATGATTGCCTGCCAGATCATCTCTTTCGATCTTTTTAGAATCTCTTTTGTCTTCTTCCGGGTATACATCAGATGGACCTGTATAAGCCTGCATTTCATCGAAAAGGGTTGGCATTGTTTTTTCTTTGTACATGGGACCTCTTCCAAATAAAAGCCATTCGATGGACAAATAGGGGTAGCGATCAAGCATTTTGATAACAAAATCAAGGCTTGGTTTGTTGCGCCCGGAAAGGATATGAGAAATTCCGGAAGGCTGGACACCAATCTCTTCAGCTAGCTGAGCCGAAGATTTGTTTTCTTTTAATAAAAACTGTTGGATTCTGTCTTTCATACGGTATCTGCACTGTTTCACAAATGTAATTATATTTAAGTTCACATGTGTAATATTATTTGGTTTACATTTGTAACCATGAGTAATATGACGGTTTATGCTGTTATTAGTAAAAGAAGAAATTAATTGTAGTACTGCGTCTTACAAATGCGTTCCATTTGCAGCAATAATAGAGTTTAGATATTTTTTATTCTGGTATTCAGTTATATATATTCTATTAATGATTCATTTCTAATGAATTTACCAGTGATTTACAGAATCACTGCAATAATAGCTATAGATTACTACATTAATGCACTGATTATATGTAATATATAATATTAATATCAATATCTTATATTTAAATTACGTTTGTAACTATTACCATTATAAACATTTATAAAAAATAGATTTTTTCTGCCTTTTATTCTGTGTTGACACTTGTAAATAGGTTACATATGTGAATTTATATGTATTTACGCTGGTGAAAATCTAATCTTTAAGCTTGTTTTGTTCTTTCCGATTATATCATGCCTGATTTATTAATTTTTCAATGCGATGGTCATTTATTTTTCAAATACTAAGTTCTCGCGGCGTTGACGTATAAAAAATTATTCTGAATTAAATTGTTTTATCATCCATATTATATTTCTTTATGGAGCAAATCCCTTTATGATAATGACCCGGTTTCGATTGTTCTCAATACCAATGCACTTTCAGATTTTGATTGCTCTCATTGCAGGAGGCTTGTTTGGCTACTTTTTTACAGATGCAACGGAGTATACAAACTGGATGGGCGAAGTATTTCTTCGCGCCCTGAACATGATTATTGTTCCGCTGATCATATGCTCCATAACCACCGGTGTTGCCAGCGTAGGCAGCGGCGGTAACCTGGGCAGACTGGGCCTGAAGACAATCGGATTATATTTTCTGTCAAGTTTTGCTGCAATATTAACCGGTTTGATTCTTGTCAATGCAATACGACCGGGAGTGGGTGCAGATCTGGGCCTGAGTGTCCCGGTAGAGGATATTTCAGCTCTTTCTGACAGTTTTGGTCAGACCCTGATAAAGATCATACCGACCAATATATTTGAAGCCATGATGCAGGGGAAAATGCTTTCAATAATTTTCTTCGCAATTCTTTTCGGTTTTTTTATAACCAGGGTAAAGGCAAGGTCACGGATTCTTCTTATCAATGTTTTTGATGCGACATTGAGCGTTATTATGGAGATAACCCTGTTCATTATCAAATTCACCCCTTTGGGCATCTTCAGCATCACAGCAAAAGTCATTGCTCAGCAGATCCAGAGTGGTAATGATATAAGTATGGTTATCAGCAGGCTGGGACTTTACTTTGTCACTGTTCTTGCAGGACTCCTGATTCACGGGATGATAACCCTTCCGACAGCTGTCAGGATACTGGGTAAATCAAATCCGTTCAAACACCTGAGGAATATGGCCACACCTCTTCTTACGGCATTTTCAACCTCCTCATCCAATGCAACTCTGCCACTGACCATGGAAGCGGTTGAAAAAAACGACGGGGTTTCAAACAAGATAGCCAGCTTCACTCTTCCTCTGGGCGCCACAATAAACATGGACGGGACTGCATTATATGAATGCGTTGCTGTAATGTTCATTTCACAGGCCTATGGTATTGATCTTAGTATGACGCAGCAGGTCATTGTAGTGGCGACAGCGATGCTTGCATCAATAGGGGCAGCAGGCATACCCATGGCCGGTCTCGTAATGATGGCAGTGGTCCTTAAAGCGGTTGGGCTTCCTCTTGAAGGGATTGGACTGGTGCTGGCGGTTGATCGTATTCTTGATATGTTCAGAACGACCATCAACGTTTACGGAGACACCTGTATATCTGTGATTGTTGCCAGATCGGAAGGGGAAAAGCTGAACATATAGATCCTAATCTTTATATCTTATTGATAACTAAATATGCAAGCGCTTCAGAATGAGAATCCCACCCGAATCTCAGGATTGCTGTAAATCCCATAACCTGCATCATTAAGTGCCCAAAGAAACATAATATTCAGCGATGAACGCCGGCCTATCTGCTGGCTGAACCCTCCGCCTGCCAGCAGGGTATGGGTCATAAAGCGATCGGAGTCATAAGGAGGCATTTTGAATGCAGATGATTCAAGGCTGAGAGCTTCATATTCGCCATGAATGAACAATCCTGCATGAATTCCTACCGGTATTAAATTGTTGAGATCCTGAATGAAATTGAACTGTATGTATGATCGTCCTCCATAGATTGTAGTACGGTCATAGGGATCCTTATAGTAGCGGAAATTTGGTCCGGCAGCAACAGCAAGCCTTGGAAGCAACCATAATCCTATTACCGGAGAAAACTGGATATCGGTTATCGTCCCGAATTGTAGCCCGAAGTTGCCGCCAAAAAAGAGCCTTTCCCTCAAAGGAGGAGCCTCTTCCCTTATCTTTTGGCCATAACCTGCTAATGTAAAGATACATATCAGAAATGATCCCAATATTAGTCTGTCAATTAACTTTTTCAAAACAGATGTAATGACATGGTTGATCATAGCGGCAATTTTGTAATTTTACATTTAGTCATCACAAATAAACAAAAAAAATACTCAAAATTCATTCCACAGGCAAATGAATATATTAGTAATCGGAGGGACAAGAGGCATTGGTAAAGAGATAGTGATCCTTATGTCGGAAGACAAAAACAATCAGATAATGGTTGCAGGAAGAAACGCAGATGTACTCAGAGAACTTGTCAGAAGCTGCAGACATGGAAATATTTCATCTGTTCAGATTGATCTGTCTTCTTTCGATGAGCAGGCGAAATCATTCAGAGAAGAGGTATTTAACAGGTTCAGCAGACTGGACGTTCTGATAAACAGCGCCGGCAATCTGGCAGTAAGAGATTTCGTTGAAACAAGCAATGAAGAGGCCCGTGCCATGATGGAGACAAATTTCTTTGGTCCGGCTTCGGTTATCAGGCTGCTTTTTCCCCTGATGGGTATTGGGACACATATTATCAACATTGCAAGTATGGGAGGTTTCCAGGGAAGCTCAAAATACAGGGGACTTTCATATTACAGCGCTTCCAAAGCAGCGCTGGCATGTCTTACAGAGTGTTTGTCGGAAGAATTTCAGGATTCAGGAATAATTGTTAATTGTCTTGCGCTTGGATCTGTTCAGACAGAGATGTTTGAGAGCGCTTTTCCTGGTGCAACGGCGCCGGTAAATCCCCGTGAAATGGCAGAATTCATTGTTAATTTCGCCGTGAACGGAAAAAAATACTTTAACGGGAAAATTCTACCTGTTGCCGTAAAAAATCCGTGAACATTATGAGGCCGGACATCTTCTGAATAAAAAACATTAAATTTTAAGATTGAGATTATCATTCGCTAATAGATCCTGGCCTCTATTTTTCCATCAAGGGCAAGCAGCCCGTTATAAGCAAGAGCTTCAATTTCATCTTCCCCGGGGTAAACCTCTACCCTTGCGATAAATCCCACCATTTTTCTGATTTTTTCAACATGTGATCGCTGATATGCCAGTCCACCTGTCAGTATTATTGCATCAACATTACCTTCAAGCACGGCAGCCAGTGAGCCGATCTCCTTGCTCACCTGGTATGCAATTGCGTCACGGACAAGTACAGCTTTTCTGTCTCCCTTATCTGCCATTTCACATACAGCAATGAAACTGTTTGTCCCAAGGTATGCTACCATGCCCCCTCTGCCTGTTATCATTGATTTCACCTCATTTAGTGAATATTTCCCGCTGAAGCACAGGTCTATCAGCTGACCGGAGGGAAGTCCTCCTGACCGTTCCGGTGAAAGGGGGCCATCGCCATTCAGTGCATTGTTGACATCAATAACCCTTCCTCCTGAATGTGCTCCCACACTGATTCCTCCTCCCATATGTGCAATGATAAGCTTCAGATCTTCATATTTACGTCCTGCAGATGCGGCAAACTTACGGGCAACAGCTTTCTGGTTCAAGGCATGAAATATTGAAATCCTCTCTATGGCAGGGTGCCCTGAAATTCTCGCAAGCGGTTGAAGCTCATCCACCACGACCGGATCAACAATATAAGCCCTGGCTCCGGGAAGTAACGAGGCAATTTCATCAGCTATCAATCCTCCAAGATTACTTGCATGCTCTCCCCTGTCTGCATTCAGCAGGTCCTTTTTCATTTTTTCATTTACCTCATAGATTCCCGATTCAATCGGGTTCACAAGGCCTCCCCTGCCCACCACGACCGCGATACGTGAAACGTCTATATTCTGTTGTTTTATTTCGCTAATTATGAGGTTCTTCCTGAAGTGGAACTGATCTGCTATAGTCTCAAAGGGAGCAAGATCTTCAGATGAATGTCTGAGAGTTTTTTCAAAAACCATGTTATCCTCTTCGTACAAAGCAAACTTTGTTGATGTTGAACCAGGATTAATTGCCAGAATGAGTCTTTTCATCTGTGTAAGCTGATTTCAGTACCAAAAATATTTTCTGAACACTTTTCAGGCCATAAGACACGCCAGGGCCATACAGTAGAATTTTGATTTCTCACTTTCACTCCTTGACATCATAACTACAGGCTTCTTTGTTCCCTGAAGGATCCCGGCTATTTCCGCTCCGGCAAACAGTACAAGTCCTTTATAGAAAGGATTACTTGACTCCAGAGAAGGAAAAAGCAGGACATCGGCTTCTCCGTTTACAGGAGTTGAGACTCCTTTTATCCCCACGCTGTCTCTATCGCAGGCCAGAAAAATATCAAGGGGGCCATCCATTATACAGTCTGCTATCTGTCCGCGGTCAACCATCTTGCACATTATGGCATAATCGGATGAACTCTGAAAGTGACGGCTCATCTTTTCGGCTGGTCCGATCAGTGCTATCCGTGGTTTTTCGATGCCAAAGCGTTTAGCCACAGATATGGAATAACGGGCCATGGCAATTTTCTGATCAAGATCAGGAAAAGGAATTACTGCCGGATCGGTAATGAACAAAAGTCTGTTAATTGAGGGCAATTCCATGGCGCATACATAACTTAAAACAGCTCCCGGAACCATTATTCCCTGTTCCTTGTCCATTACCGCCCTCAGGAATTTGTCAGTTCCTGCCAGACCTTTCATAACTATATCAGCCTGGCCCGATACGACCAGGCTGACTGCTTTTACTGAAGCCTGATATTCATTGTCCGCTTCCAGGATATTCAAATCGGGGACGCTACAGCCTTCTTCTTTAAAAGTTTTAGCAATAATATCCGGCTTACCTATCAAAACCGGTTCTGCCAATCCGGAGAGAGCTGCCTTTGTAACTGCAGCAGCACTGTTTTTGTCGTGAGCCCAGGCCACTGCTATTCTTTGCTTCCTCTTCAGGGAAAGCACCTGCTGAACCATCTGGTCAAGTGTCCGGATCATACATTCTGGTATCAGTTGCTTGCAGCCGCAGCCAGGAGTATGCTGTCATACTTTGCCTGCTCTGAATCGGAACGGGAAGTAAGCACTATGGGTACCGAAGCTCCCAGGATAACCGAGGCGACTTTTGCCTTCGCAAAGAATACCAGCGATTTGTAAAGGACATTTCCTACTTCAATGTCGGGCATAAGCAGCAGATCAGTATCTCCGGCCACTTCACTTTTTATCCCTTTATGTCTTGCACTCTCGAGGCTAACTGCATTGTCAAATGCCAGAGGTCCGTCAATAATACAGTTCTTTATCTGGTCTCGCTGGTTCATTTTGGATAACAATGCCGCATCGAGAGTGGCTTCCATATTCTCGTTAACCATTTCCACCGCACCCAGAACTGCTACCTTCGGAGCCTGATAACCCAGCTTATGGAGAAATGAGACCGAATTATTGACAATGGCAATTTTGTCCTTAAGGTTTGGGGCAATATTCATTGCCACGTCGGTCACTGCAATAAGCTTATGATAGGTCTCTACCTCGAAAAAAGCTATGTGTGACAGCAGGTTTCCGGTTCTTAGGCCATACTCCTTGTTCAGGACGCATTTAAGAAGAATGGATGTTCCAACCTTGCCTTTCATGAGTATATCAGCATGTTTGGCGCTCAGCATTTTAACAGCCATTTCAACAGAAATAAGCGTATCTGATTCATGAATAATTCTCAAGCCATCAAGATTATACCCATTTTCGTAGCTTATATTCTGGATTTCTTCCTTGTCTCCGATAAGTATAGGATCAATGATATTATCCTTCCACGCTTTTATTACAGCCCCGAGGGAATGCTGATCCTGGGCTGCGGCAAGAACAAGTTTTTTTTTCGGTTTTCCTTCAACGATGTTCCTGAGATCCGACATGTTCTTTAATACCATAGATATTCCAATTAGGATTTAACTAAACGGTGTGTTTTTCAACGATCATTCGAGTATCCGACGCAATAACGAATTCTTCATCAGTTGTAATTGCCATAACGACGACTTTTGATTCGGGCTTGGAAATAAGGATATCCTGACCTTTTATGCCGTTGTTTTTCTGAAAGTCAAATTGTATACCGAGGTTTTCCATATCCGAACATATCATTGCCCTCATTTTAAAGTCGTTCTCTCCCACTCCACCTGTAAAGATCAGCAGGTCAAGCCCGTTGAGCACGGCAATATATGAGCCAATGAATTTTTTTACTTTATAGGCGTACATATTCAACGCCAGCAAGGCTTTTTCATTTCCCTCTGATGCGGCGATCTCTAGGTCCCGCATATCGGATGAGAGCTGTGATATTCCTGCAACGCCGCTTTTTTTATTTATCAGGTTGTTCACCCCTTTTACATTCAGATGTTCTTTGTCGGCTATGTAAATAAGTACTCCCGGATCAATTTCCCCTGTACGGGTACCCATAATAAGTCCGTCGACCGGGGTAAAACCCATTGAAGTATCTATCGAGCGGCCGTTTTGAATTGCGGTTATCGATGCTCCGTTTCCCAGGTGGCAGGTAATGACCTTCATTTTTCCCAGATCACGGTCAAGGATTTTTGCTGCTTTGGAAGCGACAAATTTATGGCTTGTTCCGTGGTAACCGTATTTTCTTATTTTATATTTCTCATAGTACTCATATGGAAGTGCGTACATGTATGCATAATCAGGCATTGTCTGATGAAATGAAGTGTCAAACACCGCAACCTGCGGGACGCCGGGTATGAGTTTTTCGACCGACAGAATTCCTTTCAGATTGGCCGGATTATGAAGGGGGGCAAGTTCACTGTTCAACTCTATCTGACGCTTCACTTCGTTGTCAATCAATACACTTTCTTTATAATGTTCACCGCCGTTAACCACCCTGTGTCCTACGGCTTTAATGTCAGTTATGTCCTTTATCACTCCGTGCCTGGGGTCAGTGAGGACGTTCATCACCTGGTTTATCGCAGTCGTATGGTCAGGGATATCGCTAATAACACGATATGGCTCCCTGCCTGTCGGTTTATGGGTAAGGATACTGTCATTCAATCCTATTCGCTCAAGAAGTCCTTTAGCGAGCATTTCATATCCGTTGTTCAGGTTAAACAGCTGGTATTTTATTGATGAACTTCCGCAGTTTAAAACTAAAATTATCATATATAAATAAATTAAATTGAATTAATTTTTATTTCCGGCTGCCTGATTGGCAGTGATTGCAATCATACTTACAATGTCCGAAACGGAGCATCCGCGAGAAAGATCATTTATAGGAGCAGCCATTCCCTGAAGGATCGGGCCGATAGCCTCTGCATCAGCCAGGCGCTGAACAAGTTTATATGCGATATTGCCGCTTTCGAGATTTGGAAATACAAGGACATTTGCTTTTCCTGCTATAGTGCTTCCGGGAGCTTTTTTCCGGCCTATTGCTTCCACAAGTGCCGCATCAGCCTGCAATTCTCCGTCGATCATCAGTTCCGGAGCCATCTCCCTGGCTATTCTGGTTGCAGAAACCACCTTGTCAACCATCGGATGTCTCGCGCTCCCTTTTGTTGAAAAGCTCAACAGGGCAATTCTTGGTTCAAAACCACCGATACTTCTTGCTGTTGACGCCGAAGCAACAGCAATCTCGGCAAGTTCCCTGTCTGTGGGATCAGGATGCACTGCTCCATCCGCGAATATCAAAATTCCTTCTTCACCGTAAGTTTTTTCCGGGAGTATCATTATAAAAGCCCCCGAGACGACTGAAATACCAGGAGCGGTTTTAACATACTGAAATGCAGGGCGCAGCACGTCACCTGTTGAATGATCAGCCCCGGCAACCTCTCCATCCGCATCTCCGTTTTTTATCATCATCACGCCGAGGTAAAGCGGATCCTCGATGAGTTTTGAAGCCTCTTCCCTGGTCATTCCCTTACTTTTTCGCAGCTCTGTCATCAAATCAATGTACCGTGATTTGTTATCATGGCTTTCAGGGTCTATTACCCGTGCTTTTCCAAGATTCTTTAATCCAAGTTCTGCTGCATGTGAGGATATTTCCTTCGGATTCCCCAATAATATTATACGCGCAAGTCCTTCTTCGACAGCAATGTCTGCTGCTTTTAACGTCCTTTCCTCATAACCTTCAGGAAGAACAATACGCATACTTTGTTTTTTGGCATTTGTTTTGATGCGATCTAATAATTCCATTGTGTATCAATAATTTAATATATTCTTTATTTCGATCTAAATGTACAAAAAAAAAGTCCTATTAAACAATTTTAGTTATCATGATTATTGTCAGTCTTTTTGTTTTTTAAAAATAATTCGTTAAGGTGAGTGATTAATTCCAATAGTTTTTAAATCATTTCTATTTTAGTGCCTGAAAAAATTCGTCAGATGGATCCATTTTATAAAAGTCTGGAGAATCTGAAATCCCGACTGGAGGGTGACCTTGAATATGATATCATAACAAGGACCATATATTCCACCGATGCTTCTGATTACAAAGAACTCCCCCGGGCTGTTGCCTGGCCAAAGAATGCAACAGATATAAAGAAAATACTGGCATTTGCTGTGGAAGAGAAGACAGGCATTACTCTCAGGGCTGCCGGCACATCACTTGCAGGACAGGTAGTCAGTTCAGGAATAATAGTGGACATATCCAGATACATGAACAGGATTCTTGAAGTGAACAAAGAGAAGATGTGGGTAAGAGTTGAACCTGGTGTTGTTCTGGATGAACTGAATATGTTCATTAAACCTTACGGTTTGTTCTTTGGACCGGAAACATCCACTTCCAGCAGGTGCAATATAGGAGGAATGATAGGTAACAACTCATGTGGTTCACATTCACTGGTATACGGATCAACGCGTGAACACACCCTGGAACTGAAAACAATATTAAGCGATGGCTCAGAAGCAGTTTTCGGACCGTTAAGTGTGCAGGCCTTTGAAAATAAATGCCTTCAGGAAGACCTGGAAGGGACTATTTACAGAAACATAAAGGAGATACTTGCGGAACCTGTTAACAGGGAAAGCATTATCAGGGAATTTCCTGATCCGTCAATTACCAGGCGCAATAACGGATATGCTCTTGATCTTCTCCTTGATTCAATGGTTTTTGATAAAAACTCTCTCAATCAATTCAATTTCTGTAAGCTTCTCTCGGGCTCAGAAGGAACTCTTGCTGTAATTACTGAAGCAAAACTCAGTCTGGTTAAACTACCTCCCTCACACAAGGCTCTCGTGTGCATCCATCACAGGGAAAGGGATGAAGCTTTCAGTGCCAATCTTGTTGCGCTCAGGTTTAAACCGGCAGCAGTTGAAATGACAGACAACAGGATTCTTGAACTTACAAAAAACAATATAAGTCAGAAAGGTAACAGATTCTTCCTTGATGGTGATCCCGGTGCCGTGACAATTGTAGAATTTGCGGGGGAATCACAGGAAGAAGTTGAAGCTGTGGCCGGGCAGATGATAGAGTCTCTTAAAAACGCAGGCATAGGATATTCATACCCCGTGGTAAAAGGTACAGATATCAACAGGGTCTGGGCCCTCAGAAAAGCGGGGCTGGGAATACTCGGCAACATGAAGGGTGATGCGAGACCTGTCTCATTGATAGAAGACACTGCGGTAAGGGTAGAGGATCTTCATTCATATGTGCAGGAGCTTTCAGAAATGCTGGCATCATACGGAAAGGATTCGGTTTACCATGCCCACATTGGCACGGGAGAGCTGCATATCAGGCCTGTTCTTGATTTAAAGGATCCTAATGATGTTGATCTGTTCAGGAGGATCGGCTGGGAGGCTGCCAGAATTGTAAAGAAATACCACGGATCGCTCAGTGGTGAGCATGGTGACGGAAGGCTGAGAGGTGAATTTATTCCTTTTATGCTGGGAAACCATAATTATGAACTGCTGAAAATGATTAAGAATTGCTGGGATCCGCATTACATAATGAATCCGGGCAAAGTCATCGATACTCCATTGATGAACACCTCACTGAGATATTCTCCGGGTATTCAGACCCCTCATATTGAAACAATCTTTGATTTCTCTGATGCCGGCGGGATAATACGGGCTACAGAAAAGTGCAATGGTACTGCAGATTGCAGGAAATCATACAAAATTGGCGGATTAATGTGCCCCAGCTTCATGGCTACCGGAGAAGAAAAAAACAGTACCAGGGCGCGAGCCAATATTCTCAGGGAATTTCTGAGCAAAAGAAATATCAATCCATGGGATCACAGGGAAATTTATGAGATACTTGATTTATGCCTGTCATGCAAAGGATGCAAGTCTGAATGCCCTTCAGGAGTGGACATTGCAAAGCTTAAGTCAGAATTTCTACAGCACTGGTATGACAAACATGGCATTCCATTCAGGTCAAGGCTTATAGCCTATATCTCCACTTTTAACAGGATTGGGTCTGCCTTCCCTTCCATTTACAACTTCTTTCTGAAAAACAGAATATCATCACTTTTATTCAAGAAACTTGCAGGTTTCGCACCGGAAAGGAATATTCCTTTACTATATAAAATAACGCTGAAAAACTGGATCAAAAAAAATCCTGGTGAAATG
>CAYXSM010000039.1:0-28142 GCA_964466705.1 uncultured Rikenellaceae bacterium | reverse complement strand
CGAATTGTATTACTCCGGCATGAGAATGGACATCAGGAATATCATATTCTCCCACAAGGACAAGAGCAGGCACTTTTATCTCGTTAAGAAAGCGGGCCGCGATCCTTTCAGAGGGCTTGTAATACTGCGGATTAAAGGGGCGATGAATATTCTTCTGAAGAATTTCCGCCACTTTTTGTTTTGCTGCAATATTCTCTGAATATATCTCATAGGGATCTTCCCATACAAAGTAGTTGGCTGCCTTTTCAGGGTCGGCCATATCTTGAGGTGATTTCAGATGCCCGCCCCTGTATGTCATGTGGGATGTGTATCCGTATCCTCCGACAACTGCACCTACAAGGATGACAGATCTGACCTTTTCGGGATACTTCAGTGTGAAATCTATAACACGACCACCTCCCGATGACATTCCGAAGAGAATGGCTTTTTCAATGCCAAGCTTCAGGAACAACTCATTAAGATCTTCAATATCGGAGTAAGTAGCCTCAGGATCAGATGATTTACCGTAACCTCTGCGGTCGTACCTTATCACTTTGTAGTATTTTGCCAGAAGCGGGAACTGGTAATCCCAGATCTCATGGCTGACCATCCCATCGTGCAACAATACGATATTTTCGCCCTCACCTCCGGTCTCGTAGAACAGTCTCCCGCCATCGACTTCGATATAACCTGAATCAATTTCAACAGAAGCGTTTTGCCCCAGGCCGCTTTTAAGAGAGGCACCGAGCAGAACTATGATTATCAGTGTTTTTTTCATGTTGTTGATTTTTCACAGTAAATTAAGGAAACTCTATTCTTTAACATTCTCGTTAAGCCAGTTGATGATAAGGTAATCGAAATTGATGCGTCTTTTTGTCTCAATATCAACAGGTACATGCCCCATCCCTGGAATTACCGCAATACTGCAGTTTTCATTTCCGCTCAGCTTCATAAAGTGTTTGATGTTACATACGCTTTCGTCTGTCGGGACAATCCTGTCTTTTGCACCGAATATGGCAAGCCATTTTTTTGTAAAATGCTCCATCTCCGTCATATAATCAGCACCAAGCGAGTTCCAGGTAGGAAGTATCAGTGCAAATCCGGGGATGCTATCCATTTCATTTTTTGTGAAAGGGATGTAGCTTCGGGGATATTTTTCTCTTAGTTGCCGGATCTCTTCATCAACTTTTGCATGCTCTTCAGGATCGTTACTGGCCCATGCCTCGAAGGACTTTCTCCAAACCGGTTTTACAAGTTCGGCAATTGAATCATTTATTGTTCCGTTATCGATCATCCCGTTTATCTGTGCATTCATCCTGTCATCGATGGCGCTTACTACTGTCCCGGCCTGGCTGATGACGAAACTGAAGACCGGGAACCGGCTGGCTGCAATCACTGCCACCCTGCCGCCTTCGCTTGCACCCATTACACCAATCTTTCCGGGGTCGATCCTTTTGTGTTTTGAAAGGGAGATGGCACAATTACCCGCATCTGTTATGTAATCGTCATAGGTTGTCCTGACATAATCACCTTCTGACTCTCCTGTTCCCCTTTTATCGTGAACGAATGCGGCATATCCACAGTGGGCGAGTACCGGAGCCATGAAGTCGGAGAATGAACGTATTGCCCTGACAATATTCCCGCCGCCGTTTGTAAGTATTATTAGCGGGCACTTCTTATCCCCCGGGGGAAGATAGAGCCATCCTGTCAGTAGAAAACCTTCGCTTATGATACTGATCTTTTCAACAGTGAAAGTACTATCGTGTGTGAATCCCCCTGTTCCATCCGGTTTTCTTAAAGGTCCGGCCTGTGAAGGCTGGTATTCACCCATCGCGGCGGGTTTGGTCATAATCTGTTCAAGCTCAGCCTCGGAGTATACGAAATTATCCCTCTCAGTTTTTTTGGAAAGATCCTGAGCACAGGAGCATAAATAAAACATGAGGAAGAGTCCGGCTGCTGAGATTACCCTGAGTCTTGAGATAAACACTGCTTTATTCATTTCGGAATAATTGAGAATGCCACATATCGTCATTTTGCCGTTGCAGCAGAAGGCGTATATTTAATTCCGGTCCTGGCCAGATATTCTTTCAACGGTTCAAGTCCAATCTCTTTCCTCCATTCATCAACCTTTGACTCATCCTCGAGAAGATAAAGCTCATCTGTTCTTCCTTTTGAAGGATCAAGATATGCATGTGTACCATACCTCTGCGGTTTATCCTGGTTCATCCTCATCCGGTCGAACATCAGTGCATACTGATTCCAGCTTCCTTCACCTTTCCGGCAGGCCGTCCCGAACATTTTAATATACTTCTCCTGGGCTGCAGCATTGGAATGCTGAATGACAAAAAACGGGGCACTGGCTGCCGAACTTCCCACCTGGCTTCTTTCGGGCCAACCCTTTGAATCAAGCAACGCCTCCATCTCTGCAAGGTTTTTTTCATTCTGCCAGGATTGCAGTCTTCTCAGCGCGGTTACCAAAGGGGAGTCCGGACCGAGATTCCGGACCGCAATCCCCACTTCATAAAATCCCGACTCTTCTTGACACAACAGCCTCCATAACGACTTTGCGTAGGCCACATCCTTTATGGTGTTGCCGGTTTTAATATTTACAGCGGAAATCAGGTCGTTCTCAAATTTCTCCCAGCCCTTTGATTCTCTTACTGCAAGCAGGTCAGGGTCAGTGAGAGCGGAAATTGCAGGATCAATTTGCATGGCTTTTCTCAGATACACCAGCGAACTGTCTGTCTCCCCGGCCCTGGAGAGGGCACAGGCATAATTATAGATTATATCTCTGTTATTTTTGTTATGAGCGTACATTTTTCTGTACTCAGCAACAGCAGCTTTAATACTTCCGGCCAGGAAAAGGCTGTCTGCTTTGCTCGTCGGGACCGATGCAGCAGAGGGCGGGGGAGGAGGAGGGGGCGGAGGTACAAGATTCTGGGATCCTGCCATAGCCGTTAAAAAAATGAATGATAATAACAGAAGAATTCTGAATGGTTTCATTTTTTTAGGTTTTTTGTATAAACAGTTCTGTAATTAACAGATTTAGTGTATGATATCGATTAAAGATATTTTTCCTTCAGAATGGAATAATAAGTGCGGCTTAACGAAACGGGCTCAGTGTGATTTTTGATATATACCCTGGCGCTATTTGTTGAGTTCCGGATAATCTTTTCTATATGGTTGATATTCACTATGTACGACCGGTGTATCCTGATAAAGTGTTCAGAAAGAAGCCTGTTCATCCATTCTGCCATCGATCTCATCATTATGCTTTTCTTTCCGTCGAGGGTCTCAATCATTGTATAGTCCCTTGCTGCAGATATTACGGTTATTGCCTCAAGCAGAATGAACCTGATCTGGTCTCTCTCAACGACAAGAATCCTGTCAGAATATCTGAACTTCAGACTTACAGACTTGCCGTCGGAGGCCCTGTAATACTCATCTGACTTAACTCTTTCAATTGCAGATGCCAGTCGTTCAGATGAAACAGGTTTAAGCAGGTAAGCAACGGCATTTATTTCAAATGCCCTGAGTGCGTATTCATCAAATGCAGTAACAAAGATTACTTTTCCGTTATAGTTTATTTTGTTCAGGAGGTCGAAACCCGTGCATTCAGTAAGCTGTATGTCAAGAAAAAGAACTTCGGGATTCATTTCACTGATATCATTTAAAGCCTTCTGCAGCCTTGTTGCTTCCCCGATTATCTCAATTTCGGGGAACTTTTCAAGCTTCTTTCTTAACGACCTGATTGCCAGGGGTTCATCGTCTACGATATATCCTGTGTATGATTTCATGCCACTATATATGAGGGAGTTTTTTGCTGACCGATTGTAATATTTACGCAGACAAAGCCTTTGTCTTTTGAGATATTAAGGGAATACTGACCGGGGAAAGCATTCTGAAGCCTCTCAAAAACATTCCTGATGCCAATACCTTCATCTTCAGAATCAATCCACTCCCCATTATTCTTTATTTCAATTGTCAGTTTTCTGTTGGTTATAGAGGCATTAACGGTTATTTCAAGAAACTCCGGGGACGATTTCATTCCATGCCTGATGGCATTTTCAATAAAAGGCTGAAGGATAAAAGCAACAACTTCCCTTTCTGCAGCTTCATCTGATACGTTTATTGAATACCTGAGCCGGTCAGGGAATCTTACCCGTTCGAGGGAGAGATACTCTTCAACAATTTTTACTTCCTCCGCAAGAGGTATCAGAAGTCTCTCCTGGTTTCTCAGGGTATATCTGAGGAATTCTGAAAGTTTTATTAACATCCTGTCAGCGCATTCCGGATCCTCATATATCAGTGCCTGAATGGAATTTAAGGAATTGAAGAGGAAATGCGGATTAAGCTGGTAGCGCAGCATCTGTAACTGCGATTGCTGTGCGAGGAGCAGTGCTTTTTCACTTCTTTCCTTTGTAATCCTCAGATCAATCCACGCCTTTATACCAAAATACAGAACACTCCAGAGAATTAATAAAATAAACCAGAATATGTTGTTATGGTAGAACCTGGCCAGATCGAAATATTGCCATGTTTTGATGAACTTGTCCCGGTTGGCATCGTCCCAGAAGGGATAGTTGGCCAGGCCGTCAAAAAAGGCCAGGAGGAGCATTAATATTGCTGAGGAGATTATTATAGTTACTATGATCAGCAAAACGGGTTTGTCTTTTCTGAAGATCCGCTTATATACAAGTCTTAATCCTGATGTAAGTAAAAATCCAATCAGATAGAAATTGAAAAACTGATAGACCATAAGCAGATCAGCGACGCCCCTGTCGGAGAAATAGAGCTTCATTGCCACAGCGAAAAAAAGCCAGCCGGTGACCTGAAAAAACCAGAACCCAGGCTGCTTTAACAATAAAGATTTAATATCAAACTTCAATATTGTCATTTTCATTATCAAATTTAACAATAAATAGGATCGTGGAAATCAGGAATTATTCAGATTTGTATTTCATGCTCTGGCTCCCGCAAATCCTTTCAAAGGGACAACATGATCCTCCTGTATCCTGACAAGAAAGATTTGATTCACGGGTCTTATTTCAACAGTCAGACAGGATTTCCCCTCTATCCTTGTAACAACCCCTTTCAATCCGCTGAGAGGTCCGGAGATAACCTGAACAGGAACTCCGGGCAACACAGCATTACGCCACAGGGTAAAATCCATCCTTTCATCCACAATCTTTACCATTGCATCAAAGACATCATCCCTGATAACTGAAAGCTCATTACCTGATTTAACGAATCCGATCAGGGACGGATGATCTGTTATTTTGTGGTACTCCCGGTTACTGATTCTTACAAACAGGTAGTTCGGAAAAAGAGGCATATCTATAATTTTCTTCCTGTCCGACCAGATCCTGAAAGATTTAACAAGAGGAAGATAAGTTTCGATGCCAAGTTTCCGGAAATCATCCTTCACTCTTTTTTCATGACGCGACATGGTATAAACCACATGCCATTTATATTCACTTCCTGTCATCTGAAAATTGCTGAATTTTGATTCAAAAAAAGCTTCGCTGATGCGAGTCCCGCCTCCGGGCTTCCATTAATATATTAACCGGTATATCCACAAAGGTAAAGATGCAATTGTTAAGAGGAAAATATATTCGTCCGGGGGCGGTATGATCCGACGAAAGACAAAATAGATCTGCAAACGGAGTCATTATTCCTTGAAAACCAATATTTTTGTTAAGAAAGGTGATTTATTTTCTTTACATAACCTGATATCAGTACTATGGAATGCCGGGAAAAATGCGGAGCCTGTTGCATAGCACTGTCGATATCTTCGCCCATACCTGGGATGCCTGCAGGCAAACCGTCAGGGATTAGATGCATTCATCTGACTGATGATTACAAATGCGCATTATATGGTGACCCTTCCAGGCCCAGGGTATGTGCTGATTTTATGGCTGAACCCGAGTTTTGCGGGAATTCGAGGGAAGAAGCGATGAAGATAATGTCTGAATTGGAGCTTTAGCTCGTGGCTCATAGCTCATAGCTCGTGGTTCTTTAATTGATTGAGTTTATTAAAGCATTAAGCATTTTATTAAGCGAAAGAGCCTCGGATTCAAGTTCTTGTGTCTTATCTGTCGGGATCCATTTCATTTCCAGGAGAATATTTAAAAAGGAAACTGTTTCGTAAACAGATCCTCTGGCAATATATAGAAATTGTCTGAACTCCTTTTTTGAATATCTCCCTTTTCCCTCAGCTATGTTTGCACTTATTGACGTTACCGCAGCTTCTGTCTGTTCGATAATCCTGAAATGTTTTCTCTCCGATTGTATATTATCCAGTTCGCGTATTACCTTAACTGCAAATTCAACTGCCTTTTTCCAGACTTTCAATTCCTTAAACCCAAATTCCTCAATAATCGCTTATAATAGATTAAATAAAAGCCACGAGCCACGAGCTATGAACTTAATATACTCTTTCATAAACGACCCTTCCGCCTGTGATCGTATAAACAACCTTTGTCTTCATGATCTCATCTTCAGGTATGGTAAGAAGATCCTTGTCGGTTATGACAATATCAGCCAGATAGCCTGTTTTGATCATGCCCTTGCGATCATCCATGAACTGGGCGTAAGCTGAACCCAGGGTATAGTATTTAATTGCTTCCTCCATGGTAAGTTTCTGCTCCGGGAACCATCCGTCTCCTTCTTCACCAAGCCTGTCTTTCCTGGTAACCGCAGCATATAATCCTTCCATAGGATTAAGAGGCTCAACCTGATAATCGGTGCCAAAAGCCAGTTTGGCTCCTGCATTCAGCAGACTTCTCCAGGCATATACACCCTTGCATCGTTCAAAGCCAACACGTTTTTCATAAAATTTCTTGTCAGAAATACAGTGTGTTGGCTGCATGGATGCAATGACACCCAGTTCTCCGAAACGGGGTATGTCTGACAGCCGGATTGTCTGGGAATGTTCGTTGCGGTGCCTGCTGTCACGGCGGCCGTTAACCTCAATAGCTTTTTCAAATGCATTAAGTGTCCAGTTATTGCCTTTGTCGCCTATGGAATGAACCCCTATCTGAAGTCCGTACCTGTCAGCAGTCACTACCATATTTTCAAATTCTTCATAGGACATCATTGCAAGGCCCGACGTCTGAGGATTATCATCATAAGGTTCGAACATAAGCGCAGTGCCGGACCCGATGCTGCCGTCGATAAATGCTTTAAGGTATCCGAACCTTATCCAGTTGTCCGAAAGAGGGTATTTGCCGGATAGTTCAATGTAGTTTGCCAGAAGGGTTGTTTCTCCGGTCAGCGATTTGCCTATATCAACCCTGCTTGTCAGAAATCCTTCATTATAGAGTTGCTCATACATTTCAAAATCAGCACTTCCGGGGATTTGAAGGCTTGTTACTCCCAGTTCACGTGCTTCTTTTAATGCAAGCAGATATCCCTGCCAGATTCTTTCCTTTTCCTCGTCGGGGGTTCTGACATGTTCAACTGCACCGGTAGTTATAAGATTCATTGCTGTCTCTTTAAGTATGCCTGTAGGCTCTCCTGTTAACGGATCCCTCTGAATCTCTCCGCCGAAAGGATCCGGAGTATTTTTTGTGATTCCTGATTTCTTCAGTATATAGCTGTTTACAAGAACAGAATGACCATCAACACGCGTCAGTTTAACCGGATTTGATGGTGAAACCTTATCGAGGAGCTCTTTCGACGGCCATTCTTTTACCGTAAAAATTTCATGATTCCAGTGCCCTCCTCTGACCAGCTCACCGGGTTTTGACCGGTCAACCTGTGCTTTTACTCTTTGTGTAATAATTTCAGGATCAGTTACGTAACGCAGTTCAACATAATCGGGATTAAGCGGCCCAAAGTGGACATGGGCATCATTGAAACCGGGAATCACCAGCTGTCCCTCCGCATCAATTACTTTAGTCATCCCTTCCCTGATGAGAGCTTTTATCTTTCTGTTCGAACCTACTGCAACTATGTTCTCCCCTTTTATAGCAACAGCTTCAGCTGATGGATTTTCTTTATCGACAGTGTGAACTTTTCCATTGATAATGACCAGATCAGCTTTTTCATCGCCTGTGCATGAACCTGAAAAAATCATAAATGTCATTGATAGTAAGGCTAATATGTTTTTCATAATGAAATAATTTCAAACCGGAAATATATTAATAAATTTTATCTTATTCATGTTACAGCATGCAGTTGAAAGCTCGGCTAAAAGGCGGATATGGGATAATATTCGTCCGATCTGGCTTTTATGTTGAACATTTCATTTTATTTACCCGAAAAATTATAATTTCGGCACTGGATTAAAAACCGGGCCATTTATTTAATTTCTTATGAGAGCATCTGCACTTTTTTTAGCTTTTTCACTTCTGGTAGCAGGAGGGTGTTCCACAGACAGCAGGGTACCCTGGACAGGGAACGGGCATATCCAGCCCTGGGCAGAGAACAGATCATACTGGCAATACCTTGAAAGGCCGATCCTTCTGCTGGGTGCAACAGATAATGACAATCTTTTTCAAAGTGAGAACATGGTCTCCCATCTGGACAGTCTGAAAGTTGCCGGTGGCAATTATATCCGGAATACGATGAGCGACAGGGACCCGGGCGATTTACGGGCATATTACCGTAATACGGAAGGCAAATACGACCTGAACAGGTGGAATGATGAATACTGGAACCGTTTTGAAAGTCTGCTTGAAGCAGCCTGGGAAAGAGAAATAATTGTCCAGATTGAAGTATGGGACCGTTTTGACCATTCACGCGATCCATGGAAAGGAGATCCGTTTAATCCGGCAAACAATATTAACTATTCTATTGAAGAAACAGGACTTGACAGCATATATCCGTTACATCCGGGCCGTAATGCTCAGCCCTTCTTTTATACAGTTCCTCAGCTGGACAACAACAAGGTGCTTCTTGCATATCAGCAGCTGTTTGTTGATAAAATGCTTTCAATATCACTTAAATATGACAATGTACTTTATTGTATTGATAATGAAACCAGCGGTGATAACGAGTGGGCAGCCTACTGGGCTCAATACCTGAAATCCGGTTGCGGGAGCAGGGATATTTATATAACGGAGATGTGGGATGACTGGGATGTTAAATCAGAAACCCATAAACGCACTCTTGACCAGCCTGATCTTTATGGCTTTGTTGACATCTCGCAGAACAGCCAGATCCCTGGCCGTGATAACTGGCAAAATGCACAATATGTTATGGATTACATAAAGGAACACAGGAGGCCTGTAAACAGCACAAAAATCTATGGCAGCGACAGGGGGCAATGGCTCGACCGCGGAATTACCACTGAACATGCTGTAAATACTTTTTTTCGTAATATTATTGGTGGTTTTGCATCGTCAAGGTTTCACAGACCTCCTTCAGGCTTGGGTTTAAGCGATACTTCCTCCGCATGTTTAAGGACGATCAGGATGATTGAAAAAACAGTCAGGCTTTGGGAGATTGAACCTGCTATGCATTTACTGAATGGAGATTTCAGCACTGAGGTTTATATTGCAGCAAAGGAAGGGGAGTATTATGTGATTTTTTTCACCGGACATGAAAAGGTAAATCTCGATTTCAAGAAATTTACTGACTCTTATATCCTGCAGTGGATTAATGCAGTATATGGAGAGTGGGAAAACAGTGCGGTCATTGCCGGGGGTCAGGTTGTTGAGATTGACGGAAAGAAAAATTTTATTGCAGTGATTTCAAAACAATAAATACAAAATGAATATTTGTCTTATAGGCTATGGTCGCATGGGGCACGAGATTGAATCTGCAGCCTTGGAAAGAGGTCATAACATAGTGATGGTTATCGATAAGGATAACACATCAGATATCGATAAATTAGATAACGGAGAAATAGATGCCGTCATAGAATTTACCTTACCTGATTCAGCATTTGAAAATATAATAAAATGCCTCAGGCTTGGAATACCTGTGGTGTCGGGCACTACAGGAGGCTGGATGAAGGATCTGGATAAGGCTGAGCAAGCCTGTCTTGAACATGGAACATCGTTCATTCATTCTACAAATTTCAGTATCGGAGTGAATATTCTTTTCAGGCTGAATATGTTAATGGCAGAGTATGTAGGAAAATACACTGCTTATTCACCTGCGATTGAAGAGAGACATCATGTAAAAAAAATTGATGCCCCAAGCGGTACCGCAATTACTCTTGCCGGAGATATTTCCAGACTGGTTGGCAGATACAAAGGATGGAGGTTTTCTGATGATGAGGGTGATGATTTTATTCCAATCCGATCAATTCGCGAAGGATTTGTGCCCGGTACTCATATGGTAACATGGGACTCCGGGGTTGATACATTAAGCCTCAGGCATGAGGCAAAGAGCCGCAGAGGATTAGCGCTCGGTGCAGTAATGGCAGCCGAATTCATATCTGCCCGAAAAGGAGTTTTCACAATGGGTGACGTGCTCGGATTCTGATTATTATTTTTATTTTTACCCCTTCTTTTAATAAAATTGTCATGACTGAATTATTGACCAGGAAAAATATCACTTTTGCAATTGTTGCCATCATTTATATCCTTGTGGTTATATGGATCGGCAACTACTGGTTACTGGCCGGACTGGCCATTATCTATGATATTTATATATCGGAAAAGATCAACTGGACATTCTGGAAAAAAAGGAACGGAAAAAACAGTGCTTTTATTGAATGGCTTGACGCCCTAATATTTGCAGTAATAGCTGTTACTCTGATAAACATTTTTCTCTTTCAGAATTACCGTATACCCACCGGCTCCATGGAGAAATCTCTTCTTATCGGCGATCATTTGTTCGTCAGTAAGCTGGCATATGGGCCCAGGATGCCCAATACTCCGGTTGCATTTCCTTTCACTCAGCACACCATGCCTGTCACAAGAGGAAAATCCTGGTCTGATGTCATACACTGGCCGTACAAAAGACTGGCAGGGACTGGCAAAGTGAAGAACAATGACGCGATTGTATTCAATTTTCCGGCTGGAGACACGGTTGTTCTGGAAGAACAGGCTACTTCATATTATGAGATTGTCAGAAGAACTGCACGTGAAATGAAGCAAAGGGATTCCTATGGTGCCACATCACCTTATCCTGATGAATACTACACAGATGCAGCCAGGAAAGAGATCAGGGAAAAGTTTCAGATCATATACCGGCCGGTTGACAGAAGAGACAACTATGTCAAACGTTGTATCGGCATACCGGGCGACACTGTGTTTATAAGACGGGGTGAGGTTTATATCAACGGCAGGCCTCTTCCGGAGAATGGAACCCAGCAAACCTCCTACGTTGTAACCACAAACGGGACAACAATCAATCCAAAAGCCTTTGAACGCCTTGGCATTTCAAGATCGGACCAGACTATGGTGACAGGTTCTGCATACATACTTCCCCTGACAAAGTCCAACGCTGAGACTATTTCAAAATTCACCAATGTAACTGAAGTAACTCCTTTATATGCAGAAGCTGGTGAATATGCTGCGCATATATTCCCTCACAGGAAATCTTTTTCATGGAATGAAGATAATTTTGGCCCTTTATGGATCCCTGCAAAGGGATCGTCTGTAAGTATTGATACCTCGAATTTATGCCTTTACGAAAGAATCATTGACGTATATGAGGATAACGATCTAAGAACTGAGGGTAGTGTTATATTCATAAACGGAAAACCTGCAGACAGCTATACATTTAAAATGGACTATTACTGGATGATGGGTGATAACCGTCATAATTCAGCCGACTCACGATACTGGGGATTTGTCCCGGAAGACCACATTGTAGGAAAGCCTAAGCTTATATGGCTATCTGTCAATAAGGAAGCTTCAGGATTGAAGAAGATCAGGCTCAGAAGGATGTTTATGGGTATCAGGTAATTACCTTATAACTTATTGCCGGCTGCTTCCCTTTCCGGACGAACGGTAATAAAAAAGCAGGCTTAAATTGTAAGCCTGCTTTAATAATTATGTTATGGTTGTTTACCTGACCTTTTCCACAACGGCCCTGAATGCCTCAGGATGATTCATCGCAAGGTCGGCTAGCGTTTTCCTGTTCAGTTCTATTCCCTTCTTCTCAAGTTTTCCGATGAATTCGGAATAACTCATATCGTACTGACGCACACCTGCATTGATTCTCTGTATCCAAAGGGACCTGAAAGCTCCCTTCTTTTTCTTTCTGTCGCGATATGCGTAGGTAAGACCCTTTTCGAGCGTGTTTTTAGCTACTGTGAAAACGTTTTTTCTTGATCCAAAATTTCCTTTGGTCTGTTTGAGCACCTTTTTTCTGCGGGCTCTTGAAGCTACTGCATTTACTGATCTTGGCATGGCTTTCTGTTTTTGGTTGCAAGCGGTCCCTTACAGACACTTTTCTGCTATGCAATCTGTTATTATAATATGTAAAGTAATTTCAAACTTTGGCAATGCTATTTGCCTGCAAGCAGGAGCCTGACATTTTTTTCATCGGCTTTGTGAACCTGTCCGAAATATGTAAGGTTCCTTTTACGCTTGGTTGATTTTTTTGTCAGAATATGGCTTTTATATGCATGCTTCCGTTTGATTTTTCCTGTTCCGGTAAAAGAAAATCTCTTTTTTGCCCCGGAGTTAGTTTTCATTTTTGGCATCTTGTGAACTCAATATAATGTATATATTACTACTTCTTTTTCTTGGGAGAGAATGTAATTATCATCCTTTTGCCCTCCAGTCTGGGAAGTTGTTCAACCTTCCCGTAATCCTCAAGATCATTTGCAAAACGAAGCAGGAGAACTTCACCCTGTTCCTTGAACAATATTGATCTTCCCTTAAAGAACACATAAGCTCTGACTTTAGCCCCATCTTCAAGGAACTTTATTGCATGCCGGAGCTTAAAATTATAATCGTGATCATCGGTGTTGGGGCCGAACCTTATCTCCTTTACCACCACTTTTGCAGTCTTGGCTTTGATCTCTTTCTGTTTCTTCTTCTGTTGATACAGAAACTTTTGATAATCAACGATTTTACAAACCGGCGGATCCGCATTTGGTGAAATTTCCACAAGATCGAGTTCCATTTCGTCTGCCAGCCTGAGGGCATCCTGGATACTCATTACAGCTGTTTCGATTTCTTCACCGACAACCCTGACCACTTTTGCAGTGATCCTGTTGTTAATCTTGTGAGCCTGCTGATATGGTCTGGCAGGACTTCTCCTTATTGGTACGGCTATAGTTCTTTCCTCCTATATTTTGTTAACACTCTGTAATTTAATTACCTGATCAGGTCAGTACTGAAGCTCGCCGGCTATTTCCGATCTAATCAGATCTTCAAATTCTTCGACCGTCATGCCTCCCTTATCTCCTTCTCCCTGTTTACGAACTGAGATTGTTCCTTCCCTGGTCTCTTTTTCTCCTATTATCAACAGATATGGGATTCTCTTTAATTCATTATCCCTGATCTTCTTACCGATCTTTTCATTCCTGTCGTCAATCAGTGTGCAAATATCGGAATTATTTAGAATTTCCAAAATTTTTAAAGCATAATCATTGAATTTTTCACTGATTGGCAGGATAACGGCTTTTTCGGGTGCGAGCCAGAGAGGTAATTTTCCTGCTGTGGTTTCAAGGAGCACAGCCACAAATCGTTCAAGCGACCCGAATATCGCCCTGTGAATCATAACCGGACGATGTTTCTGGTTGTCGCTGCCGTTGTATGTCAGATCGAATCTCTCAGGCAGATTATAATCTACCTGGATTGTTCCAAGCTGCCATTTTCTGCCAATGGCATCTTTGACGATGAAGTCAAGCTTCGGACCATAAAAAGCAGCTTCTCCCGGGACAACAACTGTTTCAAGATTTTTTTCCCGTGCTGCCACAATAATATCCTGTTCGGCTTTTTCCCAGTTCTCGTCAGTACCTATGTATTTTTGCTTGTTGTCAGGATCCCTTAACGAGATCTGGGCAGTAAACTCATTGAAATTAAGGGTTCGGAAGACATAAAGAACAAGATCAATAATATTTTTGAATTCTTCCCTCAGCTGATCGGGCCTGCAGAAATGATGGGCATCATCCTGCGTAAAGCTCCTTACCCTTGTCAGTCCGTGAAGCTCTCCGCTCTGTTCATATCTGTATACAGTTCCGAATTCTGCCATGCGAAAAGGCAGATCTTTGTAAGAGTGAGGAGTAGCGTTGTATATTTCACAATGATGAGGGCAGTTCATGGGTTTAAGCATGAAATACTCACCTTCCTGAGGTGTTGAGATTGGACGGAAAGAATCAGCACCGTACTTCTCATAATGGCCCGACGTTTTGTACAGGTTTACATTGCCGATATGTGGTGTTGTGACGATCTTGTACCCCCTTTTACGGAGAACTCCTGTAAGGAAATTTATCAGATTCTGTCTGACGTCGGATCCCTTCGGCATCCATAGAGGCAATCCCATTCCCACTCTGGGAGAAAAAGTGAAAAGCTCCAGGTCTTTGCCGATACGCCTGTGATCCCTCTTTTTGGCTTCTTCAAGAAATGCCAGATAATCATCAAGCATCTTTTGTTTGGGAAAAGTAATTCCGTATACCCTGGTGAGCATTTTTCTCTTTTCATCACCTCTCCAGTAGGCGCCGGCTATGCTCAGCAACTTTATGGCTTTTATCGGTTCTGTTGAGGGAAGGTGAGGCCCGCGGCAAAGATCCACAAAATTACCCTGTGAATACAGAGTGATTGAGCCATCCTCCAATTCCCCTATAAGTTCGGTTTTATACTCGTCACCTTTGTTTTTAAAAAGCTCAAGGGCTTCTCTTTTGCTGACTTCTTTTCTGGTTATTTTTTCTTTCCTTGAGGCAAGCTCTTTCATCCTGTCTTCGACAGCCTTCAGATCTTCTTCTGATATTACCCTGCCTTCACCCGGATCAACATCATAATAAAATCCGTTTTCAATTGCCGGACCAATACCAAATTTAATACCCGGATAAAGCGACTCAAGGGCTTCAGCCATAAGATGAGCAGATGAGTGCCAGAATGCTATCCTGGCAGGTTCATCTTCCCATTTATGAAGCTTCAGGGTCGCATCGCCGTTTACCGGGTGGGTAAGGTCAACAACCTCTCCGTTGACAGTGGCAGCATAAACCTCTTTTGCAAGACTGTGGCTGACAGACTCGGCTATCTTAAGGCTTGTTATGCCCTTTTCATATTGCTTTGCTGATCCATCGGGGAATGTTATGTTTATCATATTTTGTATTCTTATTTCCGGTGCGCAAAGTTAATGATTTTTTATACTGTGCTCAGAAAATAATCCAGACTTTAATACAGTGGCACATAATTTGAACTTCATGAATTGAACAATTAATAATCACCACAATGAAAAAGATAATATATCTGACGCTGACTCTCCCCGTTATTCTGCTCTCATGTGAAATGTCACCTGAAGCATATTTTTCAGCCACACCTGGCGATCCTGTTGTGGGGGAGGAGATCTGGTTTACTAATGAATCGGGCAATGCTTCAAGTTTTGAATGGGACTTTGGCGACGGGTACATCTCCGATGAACCGGACCCTGTTCACAGATATACTGCATCCGGATCATACCTGGTCATACTGAAGGCCTGGTCACGTAATGGATTATCCGATGAGGCATCTCTTGCCATTGATGTAAAGATACCTACCCTTCTTGAAATAGAGGTTCTTGAGTATTACGATGAATATCCTGTTGAAGGTGCAAGCGTAATACTATATCCCACACTGACTGATTGGGATAATGAAACAAATATGATCAATGAAGGATTTACCGATGCAGACGGCAAGGTTGTATTTTGTGATCTGGGCAATTACGTTCATTATGTTGATGTATGGGAAAAAGACCATGACAACTACACCCTTGCCGGTGAGGATATAGGCTTCATCAGAACCCCTGAGATCATGCCGAATAAGATAAACAGATTTATTGCCTATGTTGACTTTGTTGAACACTCAAAGGGTGATGAACGGCGAGGTTTAAATGCGGTGATAAAAAAAATTGAGAGGAAATTTACTGACAGGGAACAGCCTGAACCATATTCTGAGGACGGTTGGGAGTCTCTTTACAACAGAAGAGTCAAAAGTAAATGATCATCGCAACCGATTACTACATTTGATTCCGGGGACTAGATAAAAAATTCCTTGATTCAGATATTAGCGGACTTTATATTATCCAGGATGGGGAATTAAATTTTTTCAGAACCAGTTCTGTACAAGAATCTGCCGGTCGTGCTGAAAATCGCTAAGGCGATAAAAAGCTTTGTTGTCATCCGATTCAATTTGATAGAGCCAGTAGCCGGAAGTACTGCCCGGAGAATACAGTGTCCTTCTGACATATAATCTGTCTCCTTCCCTGAACTCACATTTCTGGCCGTAAGCGGATATTTTACCATAGGTGCTGTCCATGGTTGTCTTTATCCATATCAGGTGAGGCTCTCCAAATTTTTCTGGTACATGTTGCCTGTATTCGACGAAATTACCCACATATTTTCTGGTAAGAAGAAGCTGGTTTTCCCGTACCGATGATTGCTGTGTTGTTGCACAGGATGCCAGCAGAGCAAGACATAAATATGCAAGTTTCTTCATTTCAGTTTGTTATTATAACAAGGTCTCTTGTTTCTTTGTGCTGCTTCTACTCTTAACGTAATTATCTGATAATAATTGTGTTTATGACTGAGCAGTTTACAGCTTGCAAGATCAGGATTATTATCCGCTTCCTGCACCCAGTTTTCTTCGTATAAGCTATTTTGCTTCCGGGTATGCGACGATGCCTTCGAAAATACTGTAACCGGCTTTTGTCATCACTGACATCCGGGGATCCCTGCTGCCTTTCATTGAAGCACAGCCTGTTTCTCCGGATTTGTTTATTGCCACGAACTTTTCACTTGGGTAATACATTGGATTGACATTCCTGTACTTTCCTGCGATCATATGCAAGGCATCCTCGCATGCCTCCTGTGGAGACTTCCCCTCTTTCATCCTCATTACCATATAGAAGGAAGCACATGATTTCAGAACATCTTCCCCACGGCCTGTGGCTGCTGCAGCTCCTGTATCGTTATCCACATACAATCCTGCCCCGATTATGGGTGAGTCACCCACCCGTCCGTTCATCTTGAAGCTTAATCCGCTTGTTGTTGTGCAACCGGCGATATTGCCACCGATATCGACAGCAAGAACATTGGTAGTGCCATAGTGTTGTTCACGGGCAGGAAAATCCCTTATGTATGCGTCTTTTTCATTCATATTTACCAGGTGTTCCGGTCCCCCCCAGTCGTCATAAGGGCTCAGCTCTTCTTTCCACCTTAACCATATCTTCCTGGCTTTTTCAGTAAGCAGGTTTTCTTCTTTGAACCCCCAGGCCCTGGCAAATTCCAGTGCGCCGGCCCCGCTGAGCAGCACATGATCAGTGCGCTGCATTACAAGCTTTGCCACGGAAGAGGGAGTTTTGATGTTTTCCAGGCATGCCACGGCCCCGGCTGAATAGGTCCTGCCATCCATGAACGAAGCATCCAGCTGCACTACACCTTTCTCATTGGGCAGACCACCATACCCGACACTGGTATCTTCGGGGTCAAGCTCAATTATATTGGCGGCTTTTTCAACGGCATCAACCGCACTGCCTCCTGCCTGAAGAATGGCCCAGCCGTCTTTCAATGCCTCTTGTCCGGTTCTGTTTACATGACTGGTCACAATAATCGGGGTAACACTGCCGGCTCTTTTTGCTGCAATGGTCCCTGAAAAAGGGAATGTGATGGCAGTGGAGCTCAATCCAGCGGTCTTCCAGAAAAAACTGCGTCTTGTCATTCTGTTTTTCATCACTGACATATCATTTAGATTTTACGATGAATTTAATATATAGTCCTTCTTAATTGTATTATCTTCTGCCAAAGATATAAGCAATAATTTAACAACCGGTCTGTTGAAAACCTGACTGAAAAACATAATGCATATCGGAAAGAATGAGGTGCAATACTTACAAATGAGTATTAAAAATCATTACTGATGATTATAGGAATGAAGAATTTATTTCCTGACTTTTGATAATGTATTACAGTTTAAAATCAATACACCGGACCCCATCCGGTGTTTCAAAGCTACCGGCTTCCGTTGATGTAAACAGAAGCATGATTGGAATCAGGACCAATACTCAGGATTTTCCCCAAAATTCTTTCTCCAGACACAGCGGACCGGTAGCATTTTTTTTATATTTCAACAGGTAAGTTCAATTGTTGCCCTTAGGCCTTCAATAGTCCTCCCGGAGCCCTTAATGTTCTCAAGCGCATATGTTATTCTGGACCCTTTAAGTTTGGAATACAGTTCAATAAGCTCATCAAGGATAACCAGGCCCTTGCCTGTTCCTTCATTTGATTTTATATTGTCAGGCATCCCGGGACCATTATCCTCAATAATGATCCGGCATTTATTGCCGCTTTTACGGATAATTATCCCCAACATGCCACCATCATTTCTTTTTCTTAGTCCGTATTTAATTGAATTTTCCACAAAAATCAGGATAAGCATTCGGGGGATATTTATCTGACTGTCAATGTCCTCATCAACATCAACAGTATAGCCGAATGAATAATTATTTCTGAACTGCTCCAGCTCAATATAGTTTGTGACAAAACCCATTTCCTCATCAAGAGAAATAATAATGTTATCGGAATTGACAACGGTCTGGCGTATAAGTTTTGCGTATTTACCGAACAGATAATCAGCTTTACCCCTGTTTCCTTCTGTGGCATAAAGACTGCCGATGGCATTTAGCATGTTAAGAGTAAAATGGGGATCGATCTGATTCTTTATTGCTTTAATCTGCAGTTCAACTATTTTTCGTTCTGTCTGTTGTTTCAGGTTCAGCCTGTATTTCTGAATATGATAAATTAAAGTAAGGAAACCCAAAAAAGCAAGATATACTGAAATATATAACGGATATCTGAGAAGGTAGAGCATACTTTTCTCAAATCTGATATAACTTCCATGATCGGCAGATTGGAGATATATTGCCGGCTTTTCTCCCTTAATCAGTACATGAGACATTACCGGCGTTATACCAGGACCTTTTTCATCGGTCCAGATCACAGGATTTCTGAAATCCTTTTGAAAAAATATCAGAGATTTATTATCATCACCTTTGATGACATACTCTGGACTTCCATCAAGATCAGCATCAAAACCATATTCGGCAACTATACCTGTACAAATCTCCGGTATTGGAATTCTTTTTAAAATGCTGAGTGAAGTATCAATTGCAACTACTTCTGATTTGTCGGGCCGGAGAATGAAGAAGTAGGGATTCCCGTCAATGTTGCCAGGGAAGATATTTGAATGTAAATTCTCATGATGGTCCAGTATTTTTTCCTTTGTTTTATTTCCTCCGGCGTCAAAAAGATACAATGCAGGTTTGATATCCTTGTCGCCAAAGTAGAAGCTATAAACAATCATCCCCGGTCCTTCTTTCAGCATGCAGGGAAGCACCTTTAACCTTGACGGGTTTTCATGAAAAGGAACGGGGGGAAAGGCAAAATCCAGATCTTTATTCAAAACCATCAGCCATGAAAACCGGTCTGTATAGGGGAAATTTTCTTCAAGATTCCCATAAGCAGATGTATGCAGCAACATCACAGGTCCCGGATGATTGGATATATCTGTAAATATGCAATGGTCGATAACGGCCCCGCTTACGGGTGACCTGAATATTGAGTCATGAGCAGGAGAATAGCGGTAAAGTCTCCGGGGCTGAAGACTGTAACCGGCGCTAATGAAAAATAAGAAATCTTTTGTATCTGTACCTGTATCAATCAGGCCAACAGTAAAAACCTGAGGAGCATCATCACTGTTTGAGTGCCTGCTGTAAATGTCAACAAACTTGTTTCTGAACACTATCTTGTGAGATTTAACAGGATCTATAAGGTTAAGAAAGATAGAATCCCTGCTCATGGTAAACACAAAACACTCTTTGTATCCGTCGTTATTAATATCATCGATGAATGCAAATTTATGGTAACCAGTGTGGTATTTCAGGTTATACTGGTTAATCACTCTGTCATCCAATGTGCTTACCACTATCTTTGTCTGTAAATCATCATTCAGGTCAAAAATGAGTTTTTCGCTGTTGCCATCATTATCCAGGTCGGAGAAAATCAGTTTTGTCCAGGGATTATTATTTTTCACAGTAATGTCTTTCACCCGGTATTTTGAAAATACCGGGTTAATAAGCAAAATAACAACAGCAGAAAGTATAAGGGCTATGAACGCCGGGTGTGCCAGTGATTCCTTTATTCTACCATTATTCATACGGCACATTTTTTGGTCTCATAAGTTCTATGAAAGATCTGGCACCAGTTTTTTTCAGGATATTTCTTCTGTGTGTGTTCACTGTATTAATGCTTATAAAAAGAAGCTTTGCTATCTCTCTGCTGCTTTTGCCAGCAATCACATAATTAAGTATGCTTTTCTCCCTTCCGCTAAGCATGTCGAAATTTCTACGGGTTTTGTGTGGTTCAAGTGAAAAGTGGCGGATAAGACGTTCCAGTGTGTCCTCAAGCTCATCTACATCCACTGGCTTAAGCAGATAGTCAAAGACTTCGTGCTTGATTGCTTTGATAGAATAATGAGCATGTGCGGTGACAAGAATAATATTTGGCGGATGAAGGTTCTCACGGAGTTTCTCAATAAGATCAAAAGCTGAAGTATTTTTATCCAGCTCCACATCGAGGAACAGCAGATCCGGTTTGTTTTTTAGAATATAATCATGAGCCTTTTCGGAGTCTGTGAAATGACCAAGAACCTCCAGTTGAGGATAAGGTGCAAGCAGTCTTTTGAGCCTTTCGCATGCATGCTTTTCATCATCGACTATTATTGTGCGTATGACACTCATTGTCATTATTTATGATGACCTTATGGCTGCATTAATGCAGTTAGCATTACTATATTCAAATTTACAGAATCTAACCCGGATTTATGCAGGTATGCTAATATTTCTTCATGGATTTTAGCGGATACTGTCATTTACAGCATCATGCTGCCGAGTCTGTAAGAAGTTTTCAGCCACGTGGCTGAAAACAAAAATGATCATACATACGACAGATGTTAACAAGGTCCGTATTATATCTCTCTGAATCAATTTGTAGGAATTCATGACGCTTACCGAACATTTAAGGAAAGGCATTGTTATTTTATTGAAAACAAAGTTGTCCGATGAAAAACAATGTCGCCAGGGTGGCATTCTTTGATGCTAAACCTTATGATATCGAGTCATTTAATGAGCTTAATAAGAAGTATGGATTTCAAATAAAATACTTTAAGTATCACCTGAATCCTGATAATATTGTGGTGGCTCAGGGATTCGATGTAGTCGTGATTTTTGTAAACGACACGATAGATGCTTCCATGATTTCAAGACTCAAAGAGTTGGGTGTAAGGCTGATAGCTCTGCGTTCTTCAGGTTTCAACAATGTTGATCTGCGTGCAGCGTTTGGCAGGATAAGGGTTGTCAGAGTCCCTGCATACTCACCGCATGCAATTGCAGAGCATACAGTTGCACTGATGCTTTCACTTAACAGGAAAATACACCGGGCATATTTCCGGACCCGCGATTCAAATTTTGCCCTTAATGGCCTGCTGGGATTTGACATGCACGGGAAAACAGCCGGAGTTATAGGTACAGGAAAAATTGGTAAAGCCCTTGTGAGAATACTCGCAGGGTTCGGAATGAAAATATTGGCTTATGATAAATTTCCGGACATGAGCTTTGCCGGTGAAACAGGCATAAAATATGCAGACCTTTACGAAGTTTATAAAAATTCTGATGTAATATCCCTTAACTGTCCGCTTACAAGTGAAACCGAATACATGATCAATTCTGATTCCATTTCAGTAATGAAAAAAGGTGTAATGATTATTAATACCGGAAGGGGCAGGCTTATAAAGACTTCCGACCTCATTGATGGTCTTAAGAGCGGACATGTAGGATCAGCCGGACTCGATGTTTATGAGGAAGAAAGTCACTTCTTTTTCGAGGATCTCAGTGACAGGGTCCTCAGCGACGATGTTCTGGCACGTCTGCTGACATTCAACAATGTTATTATAACATCTCATCAGGGATTTTTCACTCACGAAGCACTTTATAATATAGCCGCTACAACCCTGAAGAATATAGATGACTTCTTTTCAGGCAGAAAACTTGAGAACGAGGTGTGTTATGATTGTGGCAATCAAGTGTAAAATATAAAATCTTATCGCTTGAGCTTTAGAAAAGCTGCTCTGACAGCCATCCCGGGCGATTGGTTGTTATTCCTCTAACAGCAAGAGCAATCAGACGCCTGGCTTCGTCAGGATCATCAACAGTCCATGTGTAAAATTCCAGGTTGAGATCTCTTACACGTTTTGCCAAATCTTCGGTAATAATGTTATATGCCAGACTGACCCCTTCAAGTCCAAGCTCCGGAATTTTTTCAAGGGTTATATCAAACAGGGCTGCGTTGCTGCAAAGCCAGTAACAGGAATTTGAAGGAAATACTTTTTTTGTGTCGGCTATAGTTTGCAGATTGAAGCATATAAATACAAAATTCCTGTTTTTTCCGTATTTATCTATTTCCTTTTTGAGGAATGGAAGGACCTCGCTTCCGCATTTAAGTTCGACAACAAGCTCTTTTCCTTCCGGAACAACCTTTATGATCTCCTTCAGGAACGGGATCTTTTCACCTTTATATTTAACATCTTTAAAGGAACCGACATCGAGCCGTCTCAAAATCTTTGAATCCGTATCTTTTATCTTATAATCCTCTCCGGATGTTCTTTTGGTGTCAGCATCATGTATGCACATTATTTTGTTGTCTCTGGAGAGGCAGATGTCAACCTCTACAGCGTCTGCGTTAAGTTTCCACGCAAGTTTCGAAGCAGCAACGGTATTTTCGGGGGCGAGATATGATGCACCCCGGTGAGCAATAATTTCAACCTGGGCGTTCGCAGTAAATTTTATCACGAGAAGTAGTATTAATGTTGATAATTTATTAATCATGGATAAAATATTTTGACTGTGATAATCTGAGGTAAGGTTAATTATTAGAGCTGGTGACCTTTTAAAGATGGATCTTATCATTTACAATGCAATAATTATTTGCCAAGTACCTTGTAAAGCTCGTTCTTAATGATAGCTGCCCAGACACGGTATCCATCATCGTTGAGGTGAATTCTGTCGTCAAGGAAAAGGTTATTGTCTGGAAGTCCGCTTGATGTAAGAAATGCTTTTTCTGTATCTACGTAGTACGTATTCCTGTGATTCTGACATATTCTGCTTATCATCTGGTTGGCTTCCTTGATTTCCGGCCAGACATGCCACCTTGCGGCCGTGGGGGTTATGCCAATCCAGAATACAGGTGTATCTGAATATTTTCTCCGGATAATGTATAATGTTTTCCGGAACAGCTGTGAAACCTCGAGCGGGCTTTTGTCCTTGTCACTGCCTGAAATGTCGTTTGCGATGAACAAAACAATGGCACTTGAGGGGTGTGGATATATTATCCTGTCGGCATAAACCGCAAAATCACTTAGTTTGGCACCACCATAACCTCTCTGGATAACATTGTATGGCAGCATGTCTTTTCCGATTGTTGACCATAGTCTTATACTCGAACTGCCAGCAAAAAGGATCGCATCGGAAGGATATGATTTGTCAATATCAAGCTGTTCAAATTTGGCTATTTCAGGTTCCCATGCTTTTACTTCCGGATCTTCCCTGTACACCCTCAGTGGTGAACAGGACAGAATTGAAAGAATGATTAGCAGAATTAAATATCTTTTCATATCTGTTCTTTGTTTGATCTTTTCAAAGGGATGTCATGAACTAAAAGTTTATATATATACCGTATAAAAGATTTCCTTTATTATCTTTCGGCATTTATTTTTACAAATATAACATTCATAACGTAATTCACATTTGGACCGGTCTTAAGATTACTCACTATGGCAAATTTCCCAGAAACCACCAGAGACAGTTTTTCCGGCAGATTTGCAGTTGTTGCCGCTGTTGCGGGCTCTGCAATCGGATTAGGAAATATTTGGAGATTTCCTTATGTGGCAGGGGAAAACGGAGGAGGAGCATTTCTGATAGTATATCTGCTATTTGTTATTGCCATCGGCATACCGGTCATGACATCAGAATTCATTATCGGCCGGGCCGCACAGAGAAATCCGTATGGTGCATTTAAAACCCTGGCTCCAGGTTCACCTTGGTGTATTATAGGTCTCGTCGGGGTTGCGGCTGCTTTCATGATCCTGGCTTTTTATACAACTGTTGCAGGCTGGACCCTGGAGTATTTTTATCAGTCAGTAACCGGCAATCTTTCCGGCAAAACCGACACCGAGCTAACGGCTATGTTCAATGTTTTTCAGCAAAGTTCCTTCCGTCCATTGCTGTGGTTCCTTATATTTATGTCATTCACGGCTTTGATAATTATTTCGGGAGTAAAGAAAGGTATTGAGAAATACACAAAAATACTGATGCCTGTATTATTTGTTCTGCTTATTGTTTTGTGTATAAGATCTCTTACACTGGAAGGTTCAAAAGCAGGTTTGCTGTTCCTTTTCAAGCCTGACATTACCAAAATAACGCCCAAGATCATCCTGGAAGCTCTTGGCCAGTCGTTCTTTTCACTGAGCATTGGAATGGGGACACTGATAACATACGGTTCGTACATCAGGAAGGATGAAAAACTGACTTCGTCAGCAACTCTTGTCACGATTGCAGATACATCCATTGCGGTGATAGCAGGAATTGCTATTTTTCCGGCAGTTTTTGCACTGGGCGGGTCACCCTCGTCGGGATCGGGACTGGTATTTATTGTAATTCCGGGAATTTTTCAGAAAATGCCGCTGGGGGAGATTTTTTCAACATTATTTTTCATTTTGCTGGCAGTGGCCGCCCTTACATCAACAATTTCAGTGCTTGAGGTGATTGTTGCCTATCTTACTGAAGAACTTCGGATGACAAGACGAAAGGCCACAATCGCTGCAACCCTGTCAGTTTCCGTACTTGGAATAGTCACAGTGCTCTCGCTGGGAAAACTCGGCAGTCTTGTTATATTCGACAGAAACATCTTCGGTCTTCTGGAGTATCTTACCTCAAACATAATGCTTCCTCTCGGAGGTTTGTTCATTGTCCTCTTTATCGGGTGGTATTTCAGCCCTGAACTCACAAGAAAAGAACTTACGAATGACGGTAAGCTGAAAAGTACATATATTCCGTTCTTCCTCTTTATTGTCCGGTTTATTGCCCCGGTCGCCATTGCCATGGTATTTCTCTACAGTCTTGGAATATTGAAATTTTGAAATGTAACCGGCCGCTGTTTTACGTAACCTTCCCTATAATTCATCAGAAAAAACAGCCCCGGGAAGATCCCTGAGGTTGTATCTGGAAGCCATCGATTCCCCGTATGCCCCTGCAGAACGGATCGCAATGATGTCCCCTCTTCTTGTTTCAGGAAGTTCTGCAAATTTAGCAAACGTATCTGATGATTCGCAGACCGGTCCGACAACATCATATTTCCGGGGTTGGCCCAGCGATGTCAGATTTTCAATTCTGTGACAGGCCTGATACAGGGCAGGTCTTATAAGATCGTTCATTCCGGCATCAATAACCGCAAATGTTGTTTTGCTTCCTTTCTTTATATAAAGAACTCTGGAAATAAGCGTACCACACTGGCCCACTATTGAACGCCCCGGCTCAATGTGAACAACCTGGTCAGGATATCGTCTGACAAATTTATTTATCACCGAGAAATACTCCTGAAATCCTGCCTGATTATCAGGATGCTTGTAATCTATTCCAAGCCCGCCACCCACATTGATCATTCTGAGGTTGATGTCATGCGATGCAAAATATTCCATCAGTTCATTGATCCGTGAACACAGGCTTTTAAAAACCGACATCCGGGTTATTTGCGAGCCAATATGCAGATGGATGCCTTTCAGATCAATATTTTTAAACCCGGACAGACTATGAAGCACTTCATCAAGTTCACATGTGCTGATACCGAACTTGCTTTCTTCAATGCCCGTTGTAATGTATTTATGAGTGAATGCTTCGACGTATGGATTTATTCGCAACGCTAAGGTAGCTGTTTTTCCCAGTTGCGAAGCACAGGAGTTGATAATCTCCAGCTCCATAAGCGATTCACAGTTAAAACAGAAAATATCTGCTCTTAAGGCTTTTTCTATTTCACTGTCAGTTTTGCCGACACCCGCAAATACAATTTCAGAAGCAGGAAAACCGCATGACAGGGCTCTTTCAATTTCATTCCAGCTCACACAATCGGCTCCAAACCCGAATGATGCTATAATCTTAAGTATCCTGTGGTTTGCATTTGCTTTAACAGCATAATGAACCTTGTAACTGTATCGCTCCGAGGCCTCTTTTACCCTTTCACAGGCCTCTTTAAGCACTGTGGTATCATAATAGTAGAAAGGAGTAGTTAAGCCTTTGAATCTGCCAATGGTCGCCTGATCAATCATTTCTGTTGTTAAAAAGATGTTTGTTGAGGAGCCTCAGAGCCTCTTTCTTGTCTGCTGAGTTAATGAGAAGTGAAAGGCTGTATGGGCTTCCTCCATAGGATATCATCTTAAGCTTTATTGAATCGAGAGCCTCAAAGATCTCTGGTGCCGATCCTGTACGTTCGGGTCTGAAATCTCCGACGACGCATACAATTGTCTGATCCTCTTCAATCTCCACATGGCCCAGCTCTTTAAGGTCATTTGCTATCTGTTTCAGATTACCCGAATCATCAATTGTAAGGGCGACTGAGACTTCGGATGTTGCAATCATATCAATCGGGGTTTTATAAGCTTCAAAGATCTCGAACACCTTTCTGAGGAAGCCGTATGCCATCAGCATCCGGTACGATCTGATCCTTATGACGGATATCCCGTCCTTGGCAGCAACAGCTTTGTAATCCATTAGTTTCGTGGCAGATGTGATAAGTGTTCCCTCATCCTCCGGGTCCATGGTGTTTTTCAGCCTTACGGGGATGTTCTTTTCTCTTGCAGGATTAACACTTGCCGGGTGCAGAATTTTGGCGCCAAAATAGGCAAGCTCCGCAGCTTCGTCAAATGATAATTCCCTTATCACACTTGTATTATCCACAAAACGTGGATCATTGTTATGAAAACCGTTGATATCTGTCCAAATTTGTATCTCAGAGGCCTTCAGGGCAGCTCCCAGAAGGGATGCCGTATAATCGCTGCCTCCCCGCTTAAGATTGTCAATTTCTCCATAAGCATTCCTGCATATAAATCCCTGTGTAATAATTATGTTATCATCAGGATATTTGTCAAGCTCTCTTACAAGATTCTCGGTTATATAGAATGAATCGGGTTCACCTTCCTTGTCAATACGCATAAAATTCAATGCAGGGAGAAGGACCGATCTGATGTTCATTTCCTGAAGAAGCAAATGAAAAAGCGATGTGGATATCAGTTCTCCTTCGGCAAGGATTGCTTTTTCATGGAGCTTCGAAAAATTACCATGTGCGATGTTAATCAGATAATCAAAGTGAGAATCAATAAGCTCCAGGCCGGCTTTGCGACCATCACCTGTGCTGTAAAGATCACTAATGACCTTGTGATATACTGATCTGAGTGCTTCAACCCTGCCCGATGCGGCTTCCGGATTTCCGGCATACAAAAGTTCGGATATTTCAACGAGACTGTTTGTAGTACCTGAAAGAGCAGATAATACAACTATCTTCCTTTCACTTCCTGTAATAAGCGAAACCACTGATCTCATCCTGCCGGGAGTACCCACTGAAGTTCCCCCGAATTTCATAATTTTCATATTTCCCTGCCAGTTATAATGTCATAAAAAAACCTGCATAACTCTGCAGGTCTGTCTGGGTTTAAACTATATATCCATCACTGATTATGCAGACCTGTTGTTACATAAGCATTATCAGGAATAGTATTTTCTTTGTATTAAGTTTCATATTAAAATTTCAGGCATCAAAAATATACTTTTAATTAATACAGAGTAATCAATTGATTAATTTTTTATTATTTTTGCACCCGCGTTAAATGTTAAATTATTGGCGTTCTCTTAAATTATTGCAGTGAACTTTCAGGTTTGCAGGCCGTTGTAATATTGAACCGGCCAGCCTGATTCATGCCCAGATGGCGGAATTGGTAGACGCGCTAGTTTCA
>CAYXSM010000038.1:0-30023 GCA_964466705.1 uncultured Rikenellaceae bacterium | reverse complement strand
GCTCTTATTCCAGAGAACGATGAGTACCTTACAGATATTAAAGCCTGCATGCTATGTGATGCAGCACTTCTGACTGTAAAAGTAGCCGGTGCTGAGGCAGCTGGCTTATATGACCTCAAAATGGAGAATGCTGCCATAATAAGGAAAGCAGCAAGAGACCTGATGGTAGCAAAGCATTCACTCGATTCGTTCGGATTTGAATATGTAGAATATTATCAAATTGTAAGAGAGCTTATTGATGAATACCGGTTCCTGTTTATTGACTGGGTTGCAGGGTTTAATAAATGGGATTATGTAATTGATCGCTGGGGTCTTTTTAATCCACCTGGCGTCGGCCCTTTTGATAAAGACCCTGATGATGATATACCATTTTTTGGTTTAAAAGGAGAAAATGATGAATAGATGTCAGTCTACCTATCTCCCAAAAAAAAATTACTAAGCTCCAAGACATATAGTCATGAAATACAGATAATTAATAAATTACTTGGCTCCTCACCCCGATTACGCACTCCGTAGTCTCGCTTCAGCGGGACAGAGCACTCTCAATCTCTGTTTTCTTACACTCATGCTCACACCTGCACTCACACTTAAATATCTTTCTTTCAGGCCCATTTCCTGGTAGTCCGCCCTTACCGGGTGAAGCGAGTTCCAGTGCAATCTTTTGTGAGCCATATATTACTTCTGGCTTTCATGGAGATTTTAACCTGCCTGGTATCTGAAGCGAAAGATTCTCCCGTGAATTGATCTGAATAATCACCAGGGTCTGGAAATGTAACTACAAGATCTACTGGTACCGGGTTATAGTTATGTATTACCATACTACCGTCACCAAGGTTTTGTACAGTAACTCTCGCCGCTGCATCTATCAACGGATCGCTCTCCCGGCTGAAAGCTGATCTTATTTCATTGGCCCAGAGCTGTGGCAATTCAACAAGCCCGATCTGCCCCGGTGCCAGCAGATGCTCTCCCACAGCTGCAAAATCCTCCTGCGAAAAGGTGTGGGTATTTATCACATAGATATTCTTTTCTTTGTTGAGCACAAGGAAAGGATTTATGCTTTCAGAGCAGGGCGTAAGCAATACATCAGCTCCATCCGGGATAATCCTGAAATCTGTTTTTAAGGGGAATGGAAGCTTTAGAACGGATCCGGGTGTTTCTATTGATTCAATACTCTCTTTTATATTCTGCAGGGGCCATTTTATCTGGGCTTTCCGGGCAAGCTTTTCCCCGTCTTTCAGTTTTGCAAGGAATCCGGTTGTGATTATGATCCTGGCTCCGTTATCCAGTGATTCAGCTATTTCTGAAAGGATCTTTTCATCTGAAGCAGCCTGTGTCGGAAGAAAAATTACACTATTCTCAGAAGGATAAGATGATTCCGGGACCAAAGAAACACCAAGCATACCAATATAATCAAAAATATAGAGATCCCCTTCTGCATCGCTGTTGGCAGGCTTATAACCTGCAGGACCTTCGACAGGAGCCGATGCAACCACTTCAGCCAGGTCTGCCAGTTTCTCGTAATCCTGCATGAGGTGATGATGTCCGGGATGTCCGTTTATAAAACTATCGAAGCTGAAGATGATCAGTTCCTTTGAACCGGCAAGGACGCTCTGATAAGCCTGCTCGATAAAATCCCTGGCACTGCAATCCTCGTGATCGAACCATGAATTGCCCGATTTATTGCCCGCAATGGAATTTAACCACCGCATGTTCACAAATCCTTCATATGGCTGGACGAAACCAAACCTCCGGGTATATTGATTGCGAGTTTCTGTACCGATCCATATGCCATCAAAAAGGTCTGTCATGGCAGCAGGATCATAACCGAAAATATGAAAACGGTCATACCACTGCGGGTACTTGATAATCATTTTGATACCGGGATTCTTTTCTTTTGCAGGATCAATAAATATCGCTTTTGACAGATCCGTCAGAAGAGATCTCCTGTATTCCGACCAGCTTCTTTCACCTTTGGCTGCTTTTGATTCAAGGCTTGTGTCGGATGTGCATATAAAATCGTCAACAATGAACGTATCGAAGAATGGAGCTGAATCTTCCATCACCTTTATGAGATCATTCTGTGTTTTGGGATTCTGCCAGTTAAACCAGCCGAGAGGTCCGTCCTGCTTAACTCCGAAATCATTACCCGGGACTGTAGCGATGCCTCCTGCAACTTCAAACCTGTTTTCCTTCAGAAACCTGACACCCGACTCAAGAAGCTCGGGTGGAATTACAAGGCCGCTCCTGTAGACTTCAAGGTAGACTTTTGTTATACCATAACATCTGAGAAGAGAGAGCATTTCTCTCCTGCCCTCTTCTGTACGGAACATCTGTTCTACGGTATGGGCAGTTACATAGGTACTTAGCTGCAATGTCTTTTTCCTCTCATTGGCAAGCTTCCAGAAATCATCAGGGTCATTGCCCGTACCTATGCAGGAATAAAG
The DNA here is from genome assembly GCA_964466705.1 of uncultured Rikenellaceae bacterium. GTDB lineage: Bacteria > Bacteroidota > Bacteroidia > Bacteroidales > VadinHA17 > LD21. The sequence continues at coordinate 27,579 of CAYXSM010000038.1, read as the reverse complement.
AATTGTAACAAAAAGAATAAGGATTAATGATCTTTTCATACTACGGCTTTTAAATCTCTTTTATTAACTGTGTCCCGATGGTAACAATGCCTCCTAGATTTACACTTTGCAGGTTTTGGATTACACAGAATTACACTGAGATAACTCAGCAGGAGACAGTGTTCAACTTAAAGACCAGATCAAGATAGATACTTTTTTACTAATTCTCGAATTACAAAAACTACAGAGATTTGAAAAGATAAGTATGATTCTTGTCAGAATATCGGTTAAGAATCCCTTACCTTTTGATTCCGTCAGATGATCAATTAATAAAATATTGAATAGCCATGCCAAAATCAGACAGGAATATTTCTCAATATAATTTCCTCTTTTTTCATCTTCAGAAAAATAAATAAAGAGATCGATATACCTAAGGTGTTGGCAACAGGTTACATAATGGTTTTTGCAATTATGATGTCAGGAAGTTGTGATAATTCAGATTAAAACAAAAAGTATATTTAGAATTACTCTAAATAAATTTGTATAATGAGAATATTCTCATTAACTTTATATCAGTTTCAGGTAATTATTGTATCACACTGATTCCTTTAAAAGAAATTTATCAGAAACCTGAAGAGTAAGCAGAAAGTTAATTTGATACAGATTGTTAAGATACATGTAATAATTTATTTTATAATGGAGGTTTATTATGTCTTTAATCATAACTGATGAATGTATTTCATGCGGACTATGCGTGGAAGAGTGTCCTAATCAAGCAATCTCAGAGGGAGATCCCGTATATGTTATTAATCCTGCTCTATGCACTGAGAGTGTGGGATTTTTTAATGAACCCCAATGTGTCAAGGTTTGCCCTGTGGATGTGATAGTCCCTGATCCTGATCACCGTGAGAGTAATGAAGAATTGCTAGAAAAGAAAAAACGGATTCATGGTGAATAAAACATACCTGTCAATAAATGGATAAAAAGTATTTATACGCTATCAAAGAAAAGGCATCTGATATTCTTCATTCGCTTCCGTCGGGAGTCATACTTGTAGCCGCTGCGAAAACCAGGTCTCCAGATGAAGTAAAATCAGCTATTGATGGAGGAATCAGTATCATAGGCTACAATTATGTACAGGAAGCTGAACGGATGCGGCAAATTATTAATAATCCGGTTCAATGGCATATGATCGGACATTTGCAGCGAAATAAAGTAAAAATGGCCGTGAGGCTTTTTGATGTGATCGAAACAATTGATTCAGAGAAACTTGCTGACATGGTCAATAAGTATTGCATTGATGATGATAAAATAATGCCCGTACTTATTGAAATAAACAGCGGAAAGGAATCTAATAAGACCGGTGTTTTTCCCGTGGATGTTGAAAGTCTGATTTTGAAAATAAACCATCTTTCAAACGTGAGAATTAAGGGATTGATGACAATGGGGCCGCGTTTTGGAAATCCTGAGGATGCCAGGCCGTATTTTAAGATTACCAGATCAATATTTGAGCATATTAAAGAAAGCAGAATAGAAGGTATCGAAATGAAATATTTGTCAATGGGCATGAGTAACAGCTACAAAATTGCCATTGAAGAAGGCGCAAATATAGTACGTATCGGGACCTTGTTATTTGGGGAGAGATTTAATTGAACAAAATTAATGGCCATCCTGGAATTATTCTGACAGGGAAGTGAAATGACAGCTGAAAGATAATCATCTGGTCAGATATTCAAATTTCAGAATTAAGGAGACATGACAAACTTGAAAATAAATGTTAAATGGCTTGATGAGCTGATGCCGGAAGGCTTATTGATCCCTTCATCAACTCTGATAAGCGGACCGGGAGGAACCGGGAAACCGCTGGTGGCATTTGCATTTGTTGCTGCATGGCTTAAAGCAGGCGGTTCTTTAATCAGCATTCCTCTGCAATACCCCGGAGGCGAACTTTTGATAACGGCCATGAAAAAACTGTATAATGTGGATCTCACTGATTACCACAGGAAAATAGTTTATGTTCAGTTTGATATTAATACCGGAGATTGTGTAAAAACCAGTAGTAATACATTGAGCGCGAATTTACTGAAACCTGAAGTCTGGGATCAGACAATTAATCTGGCCGAAAGCATGCTCGATAAAACAAGCCCTGGCACCATGATTTTCGGATCGGCATTAAATCTCCTGCTCTTTTCCAAAACATATAAGGTGAGCATGTTAAATAAAATAAAGGATGCCCTGCAAAATGACAAAAGCCGCACCTATGCTTTTGCCCTGAGTAACAGCACATTTGCGGATGAAATAAAGATATTGGAAAATGCGGCTGACAATCTTGTGCTTACGCGAATGGGAAACCCCATGAAACTTTTCCTGAAAATCGAAAGGATGAAAAAAGTTGGATTTTCAGGGAAAGAAAGAGAGGTGCCGATACCGGAAGAAATGCTTAGAGAAATAAAAGAGATTGCAGAAATAACACGAAAGACAAAAATGCCCGAAATAAAGGCATTGTATCCCGGGAAATATGTTGAAGGAGGGGTGCGGGTAAAGTTGTAAACCTCCGAAAAAGTGCGTATATCAATTTTGTATAAGCGATTTGAAATCTTTCGTAAGATACCTGGTTGATTTTTTAATGAATTATTAAGTTTATTGGTTTTAAAATACCTCAGGGAAACTTTAAGTTTTCTGTAAGGCTGATTAAAAATAGGTTTGAATAAATTTGAATAATGAGAATAATCTCATTATATTTATGATTGGTTATCAAGTTTTGTCAAAAAAAGAAATATACTTATGGAAAAATATCTTGTAGCATCATCAGGAGATACTATTGATTCAAAAGTATCAGGGAGATTCGGTCATTCGGGTTACTATCTTAAAGTGGATCCAACGACTATGGAATATGAGGCTTCCATAGGTGTAAGCAATTATGAGGATCAGACAATTAGTACCTTAATGGGGACGGATATTATAAAAGTTATTGTCGGGAACATTGGTCCTGCGTTGTATAATGAAATAACAGCTTATGGTTGCAAAGTATATTTATGCCGTAATATGCCGGTTCCTGAAGCAATAAAAAAGGTTATGAACGGAGATATTCCGGAATTAAAAGAGCCAACATTAAAAGAGAGTATTCATTCAGCGCGTAAAACAGGTTACAACTTTGGCGGACGGGGGAAAGGGTCAATTAAAGGAATGGTACAGTTACGGGGTTCCGGGAAGGGAAGAGGCATGGGCAGAAGCAGAACAGCAGGGAAGGTCTTCGGCAAAGGGAGAGGAAGATGAATGTTCTATGAGTGAACAAGTTGTGGATGAGCTGAAGAATTGGTACATCAGTTACATTGAGGCATTTAAATACATTAGTAATGAATCAAAGGAGTGACAGATGTATTTGAAACTATAAGATCATTTATTGAAGATCATGAAAGGACTTCTTATCCTGTATATTTATACCAGTAATATTTTTCTGATGATATGATCATGTGAATTAGTCAAGACTTAATCTGACAGTTAGGGATTAAGTCTTGACTAATTCAGTTAATGTCACCTTTTGAATTTTCTGAGGTAATATATGCTGCCACCGTACTTTAGTCTCTCGATATGATTATTTTCCACTAGTCCGTTCAGTAAGTCATATTTTCCACCTGTCTTCTGCAACAGCTCCATAACGGCATCCTCACGCATCGGATGTACTGCAGTGATGCTGAGTAAATCTTCAGTGAAACTGCCTGTTGAAGAAAAAGCGTTACCCTCATAACCTGTCAGTAATTCAACTTTGCTGATATATTCCCTGAGAACATGATATGCTAGTGTTACATCCGCTTCGTCAGCCGGTATTGCTTCTTTGTATGCAGGTGGCCGTGTCGGGATTGCAACATAAGCTGCTTCGGGATGAAAGCTTGCAACAACCTGAGCCGTATTTTCCAGTTCATCGCCGGAATCGTTAATCCCCTTTAAAAGCATTGTTTCTGTAACAAGTTTGCCTGTATATTCATCCGAAAATGATCTTATACCTTTAATAATTTCATCCAGGTCCAGTCTTTTATGAGGTTTATTGATCTTCCGCCATTTTTCAATATTAAAGGTATCGGCTTTTATTGATACATAATTGGCTTTCATTATATCCTCTTTGACATCAGGGAGATTAATTAATGACGCATTTGATATTACTGCAACAGGTAAATTATTGGCTTTGAGCTGATCAATTAGTTTACCCAGATTAATATCGAGTGCAGGTTCCCCATCCGGTACAATAGTTATATAATCAGGATATTCAGTATCGGTTTTAATTTTATCCAGTAAAATTTTTACTTCTTCTACCAGATCCCCGGGTTTATAAAATTCTTGTCTGTCAACCTGCATTCTGATAGCTTTCCCTATCTGACAATAAAGGCACGAATAGGTGCAGATCTTGTGAGGGATATTATTTACTCCCAGGCTTCTGCCAAGCCTTCGTGAAGGTACCGGACCAAATACCCTTCGTTCAATATTTATATTCACAGGTGTGTTTTATGAAATTTATGTTTATTGAAACTCTGTTGAGATTTCATACAGTATTAATAGTTTCTTAAATCGCGAATCTTTTATTACCTGGTTAGTTCTGACTTCAAATTCATTTGATTTCAGAAATTAAAGCGCACCAATGCCTGTACTATTTGTCAGCAGAATAGATTCTGCCTTACATCTCAGATGTGAATCATCCGATCTCTGTTGCTGATTATCTAAATATTGTTATTACCGATAATTTTGACTTTTAGCACCAACAATAAATTTTGCAGTTATTATTTCAATTTAATTATTTTTCAGACTAAAATCTATTATAAGCAATCAGTGATGCGATGAATCAGGGCGATATTAACAACCGGATGGTTAATGAATTATAAAAATCAGGAAGTCAATTTCGCCAGAGACGACGGAGTAATAATTCAGTATGATCTGTAGTTGTGTACTGATATTTCTCAGGTTTCATATACAGGCTTGCCTTAAATCTTTTTTGCTTTTATCACAACAAAACTCCCCTGACCGTATCCTTTTTCAGGTTTTTGGATCCCGTTAACCTCTTCAAGCAGACCAAAAACAGTTTGGAATGTGGTGATAATGGTAAAATCATTTTCCCATAAATTTGTATAAACTTCTTCGGTACTGTAAAAATTAGCATCCTTGTAAAAAATGCTCTTCTCCTTTAAACTCAGGTATAATTCACCTACAGGACTGGTTTTATCCACAAAGCCTAAAATAAGCACACCGTTATCTTTTAATATTCGGTGAGCTTCAGAAAAGGACCTGCCGATATCATCAACAAAACATATTGTCGTAACCATCAGGGCAAAATCAAAACTATTGTCGGCCACGGGCAGATTCTCTGCCACTCCGTCAATTACATGCAATCCTCTCTCTTGCGCTTTTTCTCTCATTGTCTTGGATGGTTCAATTCCCTCAGTAATACCAAGAGGTCCAGCAAATACCCCACTTCCTATTCCAATCTCAATCCCTTTTCCTTTTCCGGGCATTACCTTGCGGATAGCTTCAAGCTCTGATTCAAATGCATAATGATTAACTGAAAACCACTGTTCGTATTCCCTGAGATGTTCATCAAAAGGCTGTGTTTTTGCCATAGTCAGGATTTCATTTTATTGTATACAACGATGTAATCCCGGAATTGTAAATTCTGGTAAACATAAACAACCTTAAATTACAAACCGCAATCAGATTGTTTTTATTGGATCCCAGACAACCAGTATCAATGCCCCATCCTGTGATTCAAACGGACCGTGCTCCTCGTGCGGACCAAACATCTGATAAGATCCTTCAGAGAAGGTTTTCCCGTCACTAGTGTAAGAACCTTTCAAAACAAGATGTTGTTCTGTAACAACGTGAGAATGAGATTCAATCTTAAAGCCTTTGGCGCATTTAAGCAGGATAGTCCGGCCATCATTTGAGTCCCTGAGGTTTTTCATCAGTGTGCCGTCAGGATAGTCCTTTGCATTCTCCCACCCTGAGTCATCGAATAAATTAATAAAATTTTTCATAACAGATACTTCCTCTACTACTCTGGTTATTGAATATTAAATACATAATTATTCTGGCGGATAGCTATCTTCATGTTTCAAAAGGTTCTCTTATTGTAATTATAATTTCTATTCTCTGTATTTCACTTATGAACATTTAAGGAATTAACATTTAGAGACTGACATACAGGACAATTATTTTCAACCATTATTGCCTGGATATCAAATTTTGTATTACAATCGCCACATAAAAACCATTCCTTTTCAAGGTAAGCATTACCGTATACTGCTTTAATTTCTTTCCCGTCAACCAGTGCTCTTGCTATCTTGCACCTTGCACTTTCGCAGATCCTTGCAAAGGTAGCCCTTGAAACACCCATTAAAACAGCAGCTTCCTCATAATTTAAATGATCATAGTCAGCCATTTTAATTGCCTCATATTCTTCATAGAACAATTCAACAGAACCTTTACATCCTTTAGCACAGCCATAGGGTTTAAATCCCGAAAATTTTGGCGGCGCAAAAATTCTTCTTAATTGCCTTTGTCGTGGCATATTATTGTTTATTTAATATAAAGATAGTGAGAATATTCTCAATATTCAATATGATTTTATTTCTTTTAATCAGATTTTAATCTGTTTCAATGAATATTCGTTCATTTTCTGAATAGGTTTGATAGATTTATATGGTTTTAGACTAAATATGCAGGCAGTTAACGCCGAGCTAAAATTTTTTTATATTGTAGCCATTTTGTATCTGTTTTTAACTTTTTTCATCAACATTGAACGATTCTGAGCATCAATGGGAAGAAAGTCAAAATCATCAATAACGAGTAAATACTGCCTTTCTATAAGATATGATCTTTCAGCCTTTTCCTTCCAACTTCCAGCTAATAGCCTAAAGCATCCTGATAATCTTTATAAGCCTGTTAAGGATTTACTTTGCTGTTTACAAATCGTGTGAAAAATACTTTAGCTGTAAAATGAATTGTTCTGCCCGGTTAATAATTCTACCAGGATTACATTCTATCCGGCACCTGTATGTGCTTGCCAGAAGATAAGGATTTGTTGTGTGACCTTATGATTCCCTTCATCCAACGATTTGTCTTTCGGTTTATCGGAACGTGAGAGCAGTACAGCAGTACTGTAATGAAGTGCAAAGTTCTCAAAGGTATGGCTGAGAGATGGTTCATGAAGAGAAGTTTCTGACACAGTACTATTTGGATCATCAGGTACTATGGCCCTGATAACCAAATTATAAGAAGCAAGAGTGTGTTCACAGAATAAGATAAGGTCTATCTTGTTTTGACTCAGGACAGCCTCGGGTGTTTTGAATTTTTCCCCTGGCAATGGCAGAAGATTATGTTCCAAAAGCTGGCCAAGGTGATAATCGCTGATAGCATTAATATCCTTAAGTGACAGCCCTAAACGCTTAGGAATTATCAGATAATTTTAATATATTGTGCAATAAATCCTTTAACTCCCTATTCTTTATTTTTTCACCCCGTGAGCAGTGTTTTGGTATTTCTTCCGGCTTGCTCATGTTGTTTTTCATTGGTCACAATCCTGCTGTTAATAATTAGAACAACAACAAAGATTACAGCTTACTTTTTAGACATGGGAATTGCCCATTTTTGATCGGCAGTTTAGTTCGGCATCAGGAAGTCAGTCTGACCGCTTTTTACAGTTTGGTCTGCCGTACTGCTTGCATGTACTCGGTTATCAGGGATTGAAAGATCTCTTTAACTGAAGATATCTTGGTTGCCCTGAAGGCATTGCTTCCGGCAAAAGCAAAGCCATTCTCAAAATTTCCCCTGAGTGCACTTATGAGTGCTAAGATGATGCAATAAGGACTTTTAGTGATATCGCAGGTTTTGATGCATTTAAACGGACACTTATGCGGTTGTCTTTTTCCATCCTTTACTTTCCGGATGAAATTTGAAATAATAGCTCTTCCGGGCAATCCTACGGGACTCTTTATTATTTCAATATCCATTTTACCGGCATCAATATAGGCCTGTTTAAATGCCTGAGGGGCATCACATTCATACGTGGTCACAAATCTGGTTCCCATCTGGACTCCTGATGCTCCCAGTTTCATTATATTATTAATATCGGCACCTGTATAAATTCCTCCGGCTGCAAAAAGCGGTATAAGTATATTGTATTTATTTTCAAGAACTTTCAATTCATCGACGATTTCAGGAACAAGTTTTTCAAGAACATAATCTTTATCCGAGATCTGCTCTTCCTTAAATCCAAGATGACCTCCTGCCTCTGGTCCTTCTACAATAACTGCATCCGGGAGGTAATTATAATCAGACTTCCATTTTTCGCATATAATTCTTGTTGCTCTGGCTGATGAGACGATTGGAATGAGTTTTGTGAGGCTTCCCTTTTTTAAATATGAAGGAAGATCGAGAGGAAGACCGGCTCCGGCAATAATTATATCAACTTTTTCGGCTATGGAAGTTTTTATCATGTCTGCAAAGTTCGTCATTGCAACCATTACATTAACGCCAATGATGCCTCGTGTTTTCTCTCTGGCCTTACGGATTTCTTCCTTTAGTCCGTATATGCTCGCAGAAAGAAAATTTTCAGAGAAATCTTTGTATAAAAGACCCAGTCCGGCACTTGAAATAACTCCGATACCACCTTCATTAGCGACGGCTGCTGCAAGTCCGGAAAGAGAAATTCCAACACCCATGCCTCCCTGAATCACCGGGATGTTAACAGAAAGATTGCCTATTTTCAGTGATTTCATTTTTTGGTATTAAACAGAAGTTTTGAAACTCTGATCAATATAACCTTAGAGGTCTTTCTGCCTCAGTGCTTCTAATTTTTTTGTGCCGTTTGCCGGGAATCTTTCTTGATCTTTTTTCATGATTTTCATACTTGCCCGGATTCAAATTTCTTTCCAGGGCAACTTCCACCACTACTTCCCGGTTAAGATATTTTGTCTTATTTAATGCCCTGATAAGATCATTGACACGATCTGCTTCAATTTCGAAAAACGAAAAGGATTTTAAAAGATCAATTTTTCCGATCCGGATTTTTTCACCTTTTACATTGAAATTTACGAGCTCAAGCAGTTGTTCAGGATAAAAACCATCTGACTTTCCAAGATTAATGAAGAGTCTTTTGTATTTTCCGGAATAGTGTTCTCTTGAATTTTTCCATACCTCTTTTCCAAATCTGCTGCCTTTGTCAGGGACAGGACCAACCAGATCTTCTCCGCTGCGGTAATCATCCAGAAATCTGTCAAATTCAAGTGAAACCACCCTCTTCAAAAGCTCTTCCCTGTCAAGATTTTCAAGTTTCAGATTTATATCAGGCAGAAATTTTTTGATCTCCTGGTGATCGGTTGTTACAGTTTCAAGTTTTCTTACCCAGTTAAAAAGCTGTTTCCCGCATATCTCACTCCCGGTCGGAATGGATGCTGCCCTGAATGGCTTTTTTACAAACCTTTCAATTCTCTGAAGATTCTGTTTCTCTCTCAGATGAACCAGGGAAACAGATATTCCTGTTTTACCAGCTCTGCCTGTACGGCCACACCTGTGAGTATAAACCTCTGTATCATCAGGCAGGCTGAAATTGATTACATGAGTAAGATTATCAACATCAAGACCACGTGCTGCAACATCTGTTGCCACAAGCATTTGAAGGTTTCGCGACCTGAATTTTTGCATTACCGCATCGCGTTGCGCCTGAGACAGATCTCCATGGAGGGCATCAGCATTATAACCGTCGTTTATCAGCCTGGATGCAATTTCCTGTGTTTCCTTTCTGGTGCGGCAAAATAAGATTGCGTATATATCGGGCTCAAAATCGGCAATACGTTTCAGTACTTTGTACTTATCCTTTGAGGGGACAAGATAATAGATATGGCTTACATTTTCAGCAGATGAGTTTTTCGTTCCAACCGTAATTTCAACCGGGCTGTTCATATATTTTTTTGCGATTGATGCAATCTCAGCCGACATGGTTGCTGAGAACAACAGAGTTCTTCTTTCCTGAGGAATCTCTTCCAGAATCTCATCTATACTCTCAAGAAAACCCATGTTAAGCATCTCGTCTGCCTCATCGAGAACCACCGTGTTAACGTAACCAAGATTTGCAGCTTTGCGGCCTATAAGATCGATAAGTCTTCCGGGCGTGGATACTATTATCTGAACGCCTTTTTTAAGTTCACGCATCTGATTCTCAATGCTTGAGCCTCCATATACTGCAAGTATTTTCAACTTTCCCGTATAACGTCCATAATCATTCAGAGCCTCTGTGATCTGGATACATAATTCGCGGGTTGGACATAGGATAAGCGCCTGTGTGTTTTGTATTTCTGTATTGACAGTCTCTACAAGGGGCAGGCCAAAAGCAGCCGTTTTACCTGTTCCTGTTTGAGCAAGAGCAATAATATCTCTCTCATTTCCCAGCATAAGGGGAATTACTTTTTTCTGTACCGGCATGGGCTTTTCAAATCCCAGTTCCTGAATTGCTTTCAGGATGCCGGGAGCAAATCCCATCTCTTCAAATTCTATCATCAAATGTTTATATATCGTGGCTCCGGGAGCGGTCTATTTTTTATCCCGGCTGAAATGTACTCAAATGCAGACTGGATTAAATACGTGAAAACGCTACGTGGAAATCACTTTGTTAATATGCGCGCAAAGGTAGTCAAATATCCGGCAAAAAGCCTTCGGGCTGCATAATAAATATAATTTATTGAAAATTAATATTTTATTAAGGTAATTAAACGTACATTGCACTCAGTAATAAAACCAATCTTCTTATCAGATTATTCAAAAATGGGGGGAATTATGTTCGAAAAGAAACCAAATGTATTTAAATCGCCTGATCTTTCAAAATTAAAGGAAGTTGTAATTGACCACCGGACAAAAATATACATAGCTCCCGGGGCAGATATCGAAGAAGCGAAAAACCGTTACTTATTCAGGAATTCTTTCAGGAGAATAAAATATTGATTCCTTCTTAAATGTGCTTGTTTATTGCACAGCTTGACCCTCATGGCTGAAAATATACATATCGTTATGATTATCAAGCCCGGAAGTCTATCAAGGTGAATATAAAATCCCCGATCCTTTTCCTTATCGAATCAAAATTTTTATAAATTTGACTTTCAAACGATAATAGTCAGGTGTTATGTCCGGAGATAATGTCAGAGAACTTATTGTAAAATCAGCTACAAAGCATTTCTCAAAGTATGGTTTTCATAAAACAACCATGGATGAGATTGCCAGACACATACATAAGGCCAAGGGAGTTCTCTATTATTATTTTAAAAGCAAGGAGGAACTTTTTAATGAAGTCCTTCGACAGGAACTGGATCAGGTAAAAACTGAATTAAGCAAAATCACTTCCGGCGTAGAAGATTCTCTCACAATCCTGAAAAAATATATCCTTACACGCTTAAAGTTATTGAGCACTGCCATCAATTATCACGAAACACTCAAGGCCGATTTCTTTGAAAAGTATGACTTCGTAAAAGATGTTAGAGAAGATTTTACGGAGTTTGAAAGGATTCAGTTAACGAATATTATTCTAAAAGGTAAGAAAGAAGGATATCTTGATATTAAGAATGTTACTTCCAACGTAAATATCACAATAATGCTTCTCAACAGTATTGAATTTCCATTGTTCCTTCAGAATAGATTCACTGAATTTGAAGATACTTTGGACGAACTGGCAACAATGGTATTAAACAGTTTAAAAACCTGCAGGAGCAGTTAAAATCTTTAAAACTATGACCATAAAACTTGTTTGGGCAAATATTATTTTTTTTCTTTGTATTGACTGAAAAACAATAATAGTCAATAGTTATCTTATTATATGGAACGACTTGCCCGCGGAATTATCAGATTCAAATGGTTAATAATTACAGCTGTAACGGGGTTGACAATTTTCTTTGGTTATCAGATCAGAAATATCTCAATCGATTCAGATGTAATCAATTCCTTAAATGATGAAGATGCTGTTGCACAATTATATAAAAATGTTGGAATCAGGTTTGGCGGGAATGAAATAGGGATGATTGTGTTAGAGGCCGAAGATATATTCACGGCAGATGTTATCGGTCATGTAAAACAGATTACAGACAGCCTTAGATTTACAGGTGGTGTATCAACGGTGACAAGTATCACAAATATTCTCGATATCAGTAGTTCTGAATGGGGTATTGAAATAGGGAAGCTTCTCGATGAGTACAATCTCCCAACAGAAGAAGCTGATCTTATCAATCTTAAAAGCTATGTTCTTTCAAAGGATATGTACAGAGGAGTTGTGGTATCTGAAGATTGCACTGCAACGGTGATCGTCTTTAACCTTTTTCATGATGCAGACAAGCAAAAGGTTGCAAGAGAAATAAAGAACAGGATCGAAAATATGAATCTGCCTGAGAACCTGTATTACGGTGGATTACCTTTTTTGCTTAATGATGTTACGGATTTAATGATATCAGACATAACCAGGCTGCTGCCTTTTACTTTTATTGCAATTGCATTGTTGCTTCTGATAAGTTTCAGATCTGGCAAGGGGGTATTGCTGCCTTTAATCTCTGCCGGCATTAGTGTTATCTGGACTATTGGATTAATGGTATTATCAGGATATAAACTGACCCTTACATCAAGCTATATTCCGGTTGTATTGCTGGCTATTGGCACCGCGTATACAATTCATGTTGTGAACAGCTTTGAGCTTAACAGGTTAACAAACAGGAAACAGGCATTAACAGATACTCTAACATACATTTTCATTCCCGTATTTCTTGCTGCCGTGACGACAATAATAGGTTTTATTTCATTCATCTTCGGATCATATCTCGAAATGACCAGGGAATTCGGTATTTTTACCGCAACAGGTACAGCATTCGCGTTGGTTCTATCGATCTTTCTTATTCCCGCAATTATCTCGGTTTTATCAGTGAAAGGGCGGCAATCCGGAAACAGGATCAAAGAGCAAAACACTATTCTCGATCGCTTTATTCTTAAACCTTTGATAAGGTTTATAGTCAGACATCCCGGAAATACAATTGCGATATGGGGGATCTTGTTACTGATCAGTATCGGGGGAGTATTTTTAATAAGGACCAGCGTAAATATTACATCTTACTTCAGGGAGGACAATCCTACAAGAGTGACTGAAAATCTGATGCAGAAAAAATTCGGAGGTTCTTTGCCGGTCTATGTGGTCTTTGAAGGAGATGTACAATCACCTGATCTTCTGAAAATGATGGTCAGGACCGAAAAGTACATGAAAGAAGATCCAAATGTATCTGTAAGCCAGTCGGTAGCAGATCTTGTTGCACAGATGAATGATGCTATGGGTGAAGGGAATCGTATTCCGGATGAGAAGGCCAAGATAGAACAGTTATGGTTTCTGCTCGACGGTCAGGATGTAATGCCTCAACTAGTTTCAGATGAGCTGAATATGGCAGTCATTCAGTCAAAGTTTGCATCGATTGAAACGAAAGAGATAGAGTCCTTTACTTTAAAAATGAACCAGTTTTTCAGTGAAAATTCCAATGAGAACTTCAGGGTTGAATTTACCGGAATACCCTCCATATATTATAGACTTAACGAAAGTCTGATCAGGAGTCAGTACAGCAGTCTGATTCTGGCTGTAGTTTTGGTTCTGATAATTGTCGGAATGATATTGAGGTCTTTGTTAAACGGGGTATTTGCGGCAGTACCAATAATAACAACTATCATCATATTATCAAGCTTCATGGGATTTGCCGGCATACCATTGGATATAGCAACGGTTCTTGTCGGAAGTATTGCACTAGGTATCGGAGTGGATTATTCCATACATGTGATCTCTGGTTTTAACAGGCATCTGAAGGGAGGCGGAAATGCCGAAAGTGCAGTTAACAGTACATTATTGGTAAGTGGTAAGGCAGTGATCATTAACGCGGCATCCGTAGCAGCCGGTTTTATAATATTGATCTTTTCACAGATGGCACCATTCAGGCATTTTGGCCTGTTGGTATCGATAAGCATGTTTGGTTCAGGTATTGCCGCTCTTACCTTGTTGCCTGCTCTCTTAGTGCTGACGAACAGGAAGCGCGGGACTGTCATGGTATAACCAATAAAAAAAAATAATGTCATGGAAACAATAATTAAAAAAAGGCTTTGTATCGCGCTGGTATTAACGGCATGCGTCATGTCATCACTTGCTCAGGATGCAGGCGATATTCTGAAGAAAATGGACGAAGTTATGTTTTCCCCTGAAGATATGACGGGGAGAATGAAGGTGGTGATGACCGATAAAAATGAAAAGCAGGAAATACGTGAAGCAACAATTCTCCAGAAAGGAACTGAAATGCGACTTTTCCGGTTTACTTCACCACCATCGCAGGCGGGAATAGCTGTTCTGTCCCTCCCTGATGATGTCATGTATCTTTACCTTCCTGCTTATGCCAGAGAAAGAAGAATTGCCACGAGCGCAAAGAACCAGAATTTTGCCGGCACAGATTTTTCTTATGATGACATGGAATCGAAATCCTATTATTCAAAATACACTCCCATACTTCTAAACACCGATAACGATTTCCATGTCATCGAATTAACACCCAAAGCAGTTTCCGATTATTCCAGAATAGTGGTAAAGATAAATATCAAGGAATTTTACCCTGAGTCAATGGAATTCTATGACAGGGCTAACAACAAAATCAAGACAGCAAAATATACTTTTCAGAAGATCGGCAATTACTGGAACGCATCAGATGTTTTAATGACTAACCTCAGAACAGGCCGTAAGACTAATATGCAAATGTCAGATATCAGATACGATACTGGTTTGACAGATGAAGATTTCACGATAAGGAAATTGAAGCAATAAGACTGTATGATCATGAAGCGGAAATATTTACTGATAATTATACTTGTGACGGTCTCCGATATAATCAATGGACAGGATATTGAGGAAAACAGACTTAAAATATCGGGAGAACTGATCGCCGATGAAAGGTTTCTTATCGGTGACAAACAGGACTGGGCATGGAATGAAAATCGTTTCACTTTGAAATTCGACCGGAGAATCACAGGCAAATCAAAGTTTAACAGTGAAATATGGGTGCGAAATTCAGGTTTGCCTGACATTATCGGATCATCCGATTTATTCAATAAAGGAATAGTTGATCCCTTCAGCATGGAGATCAGGGAGGCAAATGTTCAGATTTATGAATTCCTGACAAGGAACCTCGATATAAAAATAGGGCGTCAGCGTATTGCCTGGGGTACCGCCGACAAAATTAATCCGACTGACAATCTTAATCCTTTTGATCTGGAGGATATTTTGGATTTCGGCCGCCACAGAGGATCTGATGCAATCACCGCGAGTTATTATTTAAACAGTGATTTCTTTCTGCAGGGCGTATATATTCCTTACTTTCAGCCGGCTAATATGCCGGTTGGTCTGTTTGCCAATGCCCTTGCTCCGGTGACTGACCTGCCTGAAGGCCTGACCCTGAAAAGTATCTCCGACACATTGCTGATGCCCAGGTTCAATATAAGAGAGAGTTCTTCCGCCGGAGTCAGAATCAAAGGTTATACCAAAGGAATTGACGTGTCTTTGAGTTATGTGTGGGGATATGACGGATTGCCTGTCTCAACACGGAACACTTTTATCCCCGTTGATCTTACGGGTGGTATTGATATTAATTCCCGGCTATCTTTTATACGTACTCATATCCTTGGTGCTGATTTTGCAACAAGTATTTCAGGTGCCGGATTTTGGGGAGAAGCTGCGCTGTATGTGCCTGATAAAAAAGTTATAATGACTAACGATTTATCAGCTTTGTATCCTTTGTCACCCGCACCTGTGATCGTTGATGCGACGATCGTGGACAAGCCGTATGTAAAGTTCATACTGGGCGGTGATTACAACTTCAGGGACGGATCCTACGTCAACATTCAATATCTCCATGGATTTTTTCACGAAAGGGGAAAGGAGAATCTGAATGATTACTTTTTTATACGATACGAAAAGAAGTTTCTCAATGAAAAACTCATGATAGCACCTGTAGGGGGGGCATTTATTGTGAGTAACTGGAAGAAGGTTAAAGATAATTCGACTATTGTTTACGTTCCACAGATTTCATATAAAGCCACGGATGATATCGAAATATCATTATCATTAGCTGTTTTTAGCGGTAAAGGCGATAATATGTTCTCAAGCTTCAATGATTACGATATGTTCATGTTTTTAATGAAATATAATTTTTAGGTCTGACGATTTTCTGAATTTACGGGGCATATAAAATATGCTGTTCTTGGATTTGATGGAACTATTGCCGATACACATTATCTGGCTTCAAGAATTAAACAGAATCCCACTTGGCTAAACTTTTAAGACAGTCAGATATATAGACAGGCAGCCAAAAATGGAGGAAAAACTAGAAACTTGTTTTCTCCTTCATTACTTCCGGATCAGACTGCAAATGGATTGAAAATATTATTATCGTGTGAGCAAAGAATTGTGAATAACCATTTTGCAAAATAGATCTATTGTAGGCAAGTATTTCTGGTATATTTTAAAATGGGCACTTTCTTAGACTTATCCACTGCTTGAAAAATTATTTTCTCTCTGCGACTCCGCCCTCAGGATCCAGTTTTAACAGGATAGGGAAGGGCAACCGTTTTTGGATAGCTTCGTGCACTTAAGCAGGAACTTCAGTGCAAGGGTACGGATTAATCCCGGTTGATTAGATATAGATTACGTTGTAGATTAATAAGCTATAGCGACATTCTTATTTTTTATAAAATTGAGATAATATCCTTTTTTACCATACCATTTCGTATCATTAAATTGGTCTTAAGGATCTTTTATAATTCTGGGGATCAGAATTTTTTATATTACTGATAATACTCAATCAAGAATGGCATTGCAATATTGTGGATGTTTCTCCTCTCTGTCATGGGCGAATAGAAAGTTTTCAAACAATTGCTCTAAGGACCGTATGATCTGAATATTGTGCTTTTAAGTATGCTTAACCGTGATGAAACCGTATTTTTCAGGAATTGCAAGGGGGAGGTTAATATTCATTATCAGTTTGTTATGAAAATAATAAAAATAATACATATAATATAATAATTATATATTAAATTTGTTATATATAAAATACTTATATATAAAAATCATGATAACAAACCAACTTTACAGCGGGTCCCTTAAGACCATAGTGATGAAACTCCTAAAAGAAGAAGGACCTATGCATGGCTATGCTTTAACACAGAGAGTAGAAAAAATTACGGAGGGTAAAATAAAACTTACTTATGGTGCCCTCTATCCAATCCTTCATAAACTCAAAAAAGACAAAGCTGTAGTTACTGCCAGGGAGATATGTAATAACCGTGTGAGAGTATACTACTCACTGACACCAAAAGGTCATTCTGTCGCCGCACAAAAGATCAGGGAACTGAAGGAATTCATCGAATCGTTGCAGAAGATAACTGAACCCCAAGCCGGACTAAACTATGCCTGAACTAACCCTGAAACATATTGACCGGATCTCCCGCGACGTAAGGAAACAGGAAATCATATTTTCCCATCTCGCTGATGAACTCATCGATCATCTCTGCTGTGATGTCGAATCCGAAATGGGAAATGGGCTGACATTTATCGAGGCGTACAGAAAGGTGTGGCTGAAAATGGGAACGAGGAGGCTGAAGGAAATCCAGGAAGAAACACTTTATGCAGTTGACACTAAATACAGGAACATGAAAAACACAATGAAAATTACCGGTATAGCCGGTACAATTCTTTTAGGTTTCGCAGCGCTGTTCAAAATACAGCACTGGCCGGCAGCAGGTATCATGCTCACACTAGGTGCCCTGATACTGGCGTTTGTATTCATGCCTTCGGCCCTTGGGGTTCTCTGGAAGGAAACACGCAGCGGGAACAGGCTTATTCTTTTCATTTCGGCGTTTCTTGCAGGAGGGTTCTTCATATTGGGTACATTGTTCAAAGTCCAGCACTGGCCGACAGCAGGACTCATGCTGACCCTGGCAGCCTTTTTTGCCATATTCTTCTTTGTACCTTCCCTGTTACTGAACAGGTTCAGATATGAGGAGAATAAACAGAAAAGACCTGTTTATGTAATCGGAGCGCTGGGAATAACATTCCTGATCGCAGGATTATTCTTTAAAATGATGCACTGGCCATTGGCAACGATCCTTATGGCGACAGGAGTCCCTTTGATCTTCATCGTTGCATTTCCATGGTATACATGGCTCACATGGAAAGATGAGGAACACATCAGTTCCGCATACCTCTACATTGCTATCGGCTCCCTGGCGGTGATGATCCCTGCAACACTGCTTAATCTGAATCTTCAGTATTCATACGAAGAAGGATTCTACCAGCACCAGGAACAGCAAAAGGTACTATTCAGGCATTTACTCAACAACAACAGCAATCTGGTTGTCAGTTACTCGGACTCTCTTAACAATCAGCAGATTGAAGAACTGCATTCAGCTACAATCAACCTTATTATGCTTGTTGAGGCAATTCAGGTAAAGATGGTCAAAGAGGCGGAAGGCTCAGCCGTTGACCCTGCTGCCGCCACTGATAAACTTCTCCGGGGCAATAAGGATACAGATATTCAGTACAGGCTTCTTTCCCGGCCATTTCATCCTGGGCCGGTGATCAGTTTTCTTAAGCCGGGATCCCCTGATCGCCTGGAACTTGATAGAGCCATCCTTGACTACAGGAATCTCATATCCGGTATGGTTACAGAATTGCCCGGCTGGGATAAATCAAACATCCCTGACCCGGCAGGAATTCTGCCATCTGATTTTTCAGAAAACACCAGCCCTTCACTTATGTCCGGACTGCACACGCTTGAAGTCCTGAAAAACAGCCTGATGTCAGTCGAGGCAAACATACTGAACATTCTAATGTCAAACAGGTAATTCTCTGAAAAATGAATTATTATGAAACAAAAAATATATATCCTCGGATTAATAACTCTCCTGGTAGTATTAACAGGACTGATATTCAAGATCAATCACTGGCCTGCAGCAGGGATACTGATATCCGCAGGCATGATCACATTCGTGCTTGTTTTTCTGCCGCTTGCGCTGACAGATCATTTTAAAGCTGAAGGAAACCGGATCAACCTGCCTCTTTACATTGTGACTTACCTGACTTCCCTGATCGTGTTAACCTCAATGCTTTTCAAAATAATGCACTGGCCCGGTGCAGGTATTTTGCTGATTGTATCCCTTCCCTTGCCTTATGTGGTCTTCCTCCCCGTATACCTGGCCGTAACTTCAAAAATCAGTAATTTCAATATTTACAACACTGTTTTTATCCTTATGCTCCTGGTATTCATCTCGGTCTTTTCCGCATTGCTTGCCTTAAATGTTTCCAAAAACAGGATAGCCGACAGTTATTATCTTTCGCAAAACTACAATAATGCCGGGGTCTTAATTGACCTTATTCCCGAAGGGAACCGGTACACAGACCTGAATCTTAAAATTGATGAGGTATTGCAGATCATCAATGATTACCAGGAGATAATACTGAATTCCGAGGGACTGACAAAGGAAGAATGGGAATCCGGGGCAGGTATATTGTCAAGACCGGAATCGAGGGGAAGAGCAGTTCAGATATTGTTGAAAGCAGGAGAAGAAAGCGGAGGCGGCAGGCTTTACAGGAGTCTGAGATCGGTTATAGCGGAAATGAAAAATATCCCGGCCTTTAAAGAGCTGGCCGATGCTGCCCCAGCTTTATTCATTCTTGAAGAACCTGCAGAGGGTGAAGAGAACAGGTCTTTCCGGGAATT
The DNA here is from genome assembly GCA_964466705.1 of uncultured Rikenellaceae bacterium. GTDB lineage: Bacteria > Bacteroidota > Bacteroidia > Bacteroidales > VadinHA17 > LD21. Next base: position 7,798 of record CAYXSM010000038.1, on the reverse strand, counting down.
CGCTGATAACACTCTGTCATGGACTCTCATCTACCTCGACGGTCTCGCGACTAACCTTAAAATGATAAGGGTAACTTCAAATTAGAAGGCTGTTTTGATGCCGGCCGGGACTCCCGGCATGATCCCTGTAATAAGGATCTCTGAGCTGATATCACTCTGGTTTTATTTCTTCAGATGCCTGTCGGCAAAATCGAGGTATTGTATCCAGTCGTAAAGGGTAACGGCATGACCACCGGTCCTGATATGATAACCAATCGTTCCGGCAAGAGGTGAGTTGACTTCCGGCATATTAACACCAGGAAGCCCTTCGGTACCGAGAAGTTTGTAAACAGGTGATGCCGCAACACATGAGAGGAATTCCCCTTTCGGGTCAGCCCACAAATCCTCTTCGGCACTTGCCACATATACCGGTCTGGGAGCGATAAGCGAAAGGAGCTGGTGCTGGTCAACCGGAAGTGTTTCCTCCTTCCCGTTATACTTATTGAAATTATCGCAAAACCAGTGGGGAAATGAGGTATTAATCCTTTCGACAGTCTCCCCGAATGCTCTCCTTGAAAGAGCTGCTCCGCCGCATCCTGAGTTATTTGATATTACAATCGCGAACCTTTCATCAGTTGCCCCTGCCCAGAGGGCTGTCTTCCCAAGCCGTGAATGCCCCGTGACAATTACCTTTTTCCGATCAACAGCCGGGACAGTTTCAATATAGTCCATGGCACGCGACAATCCCCATGCCCATCCCGCTATTGATCCCCAGGAAGAACCATCGGGTCGCTGGTCAAATAATCCGTGAACGCCGTTTTTAAATCCGTCATCGAAGTCAGGATCAACATCCCCGTAATAAATGGTAGCCAGTCCGTATCCCTTCGAGATCAACTCTTTAACCTGCCAGGCAGAGGCAGCTTTCCCCCTTCCGGATTCCGAGGCCCTGTTACCGGTAACCCCATTTTCTGCATTGTTCCTCATCCATGATGATGTGACCAGGATGTCTGGTTCATGGGTCACACTGTGATTACCCCCGAAATTATATCCAAGGAAAAGAGGGACCGGGTCTGATGACTTTGGGAGGTAGAGCAGCATCACCATTGAAAGTTCGCGTGGGCCGTGCTTCAGGGTAAGCCGGATCTCCTTACGGATAGCAATCCCATCAAGGGCATCTGTTTTTGATGACAGAACAAACGGGATTATTTCGCCCTTCCATGCCTGGCTTATGCCATAAACCACATCCTGGAATGTTTTTAAAATCTCAGCACGCCGTCTTTCCCAATCTTTTTCATTCAGTACCTTATCCCCGTTATCAAAGACTAGCGGATCGGGGAGAGTGTAATGAGGCACCTTCGATTCATCGTAGTTGGCGACAAACTCCTGGGCAGATACTGGATTTCCTTTGAGACAGATAATAAAACACACAAACAGAAACACATATTTATTCATGACACAAGTTTGTTTTTGATAAATATTATTGCTACACGTGTAAATTTAATCATTCCTCAGCAATGGTCGTTTGCCTGCTTTAAAATTATCATTATAAAAAGCATCCTGGAATTCATAGGTGATCCAATTATTATATCTTAAATTTGTTTTGGCTATGTGAATTGCTACAAATTCAGGAGCATATTTAATTATAAAGTTCATTTTCAGCCGGAAAGGTATTAAGGTTTCATCTGCACAACTATAATTGTCATACCTGAAAACACAAAGACATGAAAGCCCTGAAATTTCTTTTACTGCTGTTACTGCTGGAAACAGGTTGTTTTAAAAACAGCGAAAAGCACTACCCGGCATCAAATTTCACCGTTACAAAGTTAAGTGAAGGTGTCTATGCCTGTATAAATAAGCCCGGGGGAAAGGCAATTAGCAACTCGGGGATAGTTGACAACGGCGAGGCAACAATAATCTTTGATACTTTCTTATCGCCTGACGCGGCAGAGGAACTGATCAGCCTCGTTCAGGAAATGAAGCTGTCTCCGGTAAAATATGTAATCAACAGCCATTTTGACAATGACCATGTAAGAGGGAATCAGTCGTTCCAGGCTGAAGTAAAAATATTGTCAACAAAGCGAACGGCCGAATTAATTGCGGAAGAAGAACCAAAGGCAATAGCCGCGGAAAAGATTTATGCGAAAAAACAATTCGAATACTTTGATTCCCTCGATCGTGCATTTAGGGGAGACACAGCTTCATCTGAATATTTGACGATAAAACTGATGAAACCGTATTTTGAAGAGCTGTCGCTAAGTCATGTGAAAATCAGGACAAGGCTGCCCGACACCTATGTGATGAATGAAACAATACTTGATGGCAGCAAAAGGAAAGTCACACTCATTGATAAAGGAAAGGGTCATACAGAGAGCGACCTGATCATGTATCTGCCTGATGAGAAGATATTGTTTGCCGGGGACCTGGTTTTCAACAAAGCTCACCCGTATCTGGGGTATGGGTTTACAGAAGATTTGAAAGCCAGGTTGACTGAACTGGAATTAATGGAACCACGGATTGTGGTTCCCGGACACGGAGATCCTGGAGGAGTGGAAACAATCAGATCAACCAGGGAATATATTGAAGATATGGAAAGAATAGCAGAAGAGTTGATAAATGCCGGCATAACTCCTGACGTTATTGACACCATTAAGGTACCAGAAAAGTACAGTGACTGGATAGTTGCAAATTTTTTCCATTTAAATCTGAGATATATGTTGGGTCATCTGGCAGACTGAATTTTAATCTTTACAAATCCCGTTTTATAAAAATCACTGTTATTAGGGCTTGTCCGGATGGACAACTTAGTTCCCCTTTCCACATTAAACCTGAAATCCAGAATGTCCCGACTATTCAGTTGGAATCTTCGCTACGACAAGATTGCAAGATACATCTGATCTGACTGCTCAGGCAGAGATTATGAATGGGTTTCTCAGGGTAGTTATGCTTTCAGGGAGTAAATCTATAGCCTACGTCTCTGATGCTGATTATATGCACCGGTCTGGAAGGATTATCTTCCAGTTTTTTACGCAGGTCAAGGATGAAGTTATCGACTGTGCGGGTGGTGGGCATGGATTCATAGCCCCACACTGCATTGAGAAGATCATGCCGGTGAACAGCTTCACCTTCGTGTGCAATGAAGTACTTCATGATCTCAAACTCCTTCTGTGAGAGCTTTATCTCAGCATCATTCCTGAAAGCCTGGTGCTTCTTAAAATCAAGTCTCACATTGTCGAAAGAATATTGATCTGGTACTGTTGGTGACTGAACGGTTTTTCTCAGTGCGGCCCTTATGCGGGCCAGCAGTTCTGGTATGCTGAACGGCTTTGTGATGTAGTCATCCACTCCGGTATCGAGACCGGAAACCTTGTCCATCTCCGAGCCCCTGGCGGTCAGCATTATCACTGGAAGTGCGGGTTTTCCCTTTTTAATTCTCCGGCATATTTCATACCCGTTCATGCCAGGTAACATCAGATCGAGCAGTAAAAGATCAATCTTCCTTTCGAGAGCCAGATCGAGCCCGCGTTTTCCGTTCGACTCGGTAACCACCCTGTAACCTTCAAAATCAAGGTTATCTTTCAGTCCCCTGAGAATACTGGCATCGTCTTCTATGATCAGAATTGTCTCCATCCTGTTATAGCTGGTACAAAATTACGGAAATCCTGCTTCCTTTACCAATCTCACTTTCTACCATTATTTTTCCACCATGTCCCTCAACAATCTCCCTGGCAACGGTCAGACCAAGTCCGGGCCCGGCAATGTTGCCTGATCCCTGTTGGTCAACGCGATAGAACTCTTCAAATATTCTTGTCAGGTCATCCCTGGCGATGCCTATTCCTTCATCCTCAACCTCTATAATGACCTCATCTGATTTCCTGCATAACCGTATTCTTATTTTTCTTGAGTCGCCCCGGTACTTGAAGGCATTGCTGAGAAGGTTGGTGTATACCTGGCGGAACTTTTTCGGATCAACCTGCACTATGATGTCCTTGTCAATATCAGTCAACAGTTAAAATCCCTTTTCCTCAAGCCAGTAATTCATGTCATTTACAGACTCCTGAAGAATATCTGCCAGTCTGGTCTCTTCAAGGTGATAATTCTGTTTCTTCTTTGTTGTTTTCGAGAACTCAAGGATATTGTTTATCATGCCCTTCAGCCGGTCCTTCTCATTGACCATAATTGACAAATATTCCTTCTGCTCTTCAGGAGATTTAACCCGTCCCAGGATCAGTGATTCTGCATACATGCGTATTGATGTCAGGGGTGTTTTCAGCTCATGGGTCACATCGGAGATGAAGTCAGCCCTCAGACGAGCAAGATGCTTTTCCCTTGCTATATCCCTTAATATCAGCACTACACCAAGAAACATAGCAATTTTCAGCAGTTGGGAGGCGATGCCGTAGATCCACGCTCTTCGCCTGACAATATTATCGATAATGGTCTCGTCACTGAGTTTTATTTCCAGTAGTTGTTCGGAGAAGTATGGATTGAGCTGTGCAGTGTGGACAAGTTTGTTGCCGGTCGCATCAGGCTGCTTGTAGGAAGCCGGGAAGTCAATTTTGTACCGGGAAGCCGTAATACCTTTAATTATTGATCTGTTGCATCATCAATAAGCCGTGCAAGCTGTTGTAAATGAATAACGCCAGGCGCAAACAGGGGATTAGGTTGTATTGATGAATGGCTGAATCTTATTAACCAGATAATTTTTATATATTCAGCAAACAAAGGATAAATAGTTTTAAACTGCCTCTTTGTGCCTGTCGGACATTAATAGGAACAAAGCATAATACTACATAAGGTTTATTATAATTTTGACTGTGGCAGTATTTTTCTTTCCAGCTGTACATTCAATAAATAGGCTACAATTAAAGGCCAGACTGCACCCGTTGCAAATGCCCACATTAATTCCTCAGCTGGTATTCCATGTACCTTAATTCCAATTAATCCATTTGTATTCCATTGTCCTGCGAATTCTGGAAATAGAACAAACGCTCCCTTCAGGATGCAAAAATAAAATAAAGTAAAAGCAAGCGCTCCGGTTATACTTAGGATCATATAATCAGGTTTGCGTATCAGGATCCATATACCAATCATGAAGATAATGATCAATGTGGCTAACATAACATTAATTCGTGCTAACCACATCAAAAAAAACATAATTATACCAAAGAATAGAAGACCGGCATATTGTTTGAATACAATCATTTCGTTATGTATTACGTTGTATTTTCTACTTAGAATTAGTATTACAAATACCCATATAATTCCACCGGTTGAAAATGAAAAAATTACATCTTCAGGTCCGATTTGATAGGGCACAATTCTTATGGGGTCCCAGTAAGCCGGCACAAAAGCATAAGATGCAAGTGAGATTGGAGCAGACAATATAGCACTTATACAAACCGAACGCTTAAATCTGACAGGAATACTTTTCCAACCTACGGTAAGTATAAGAAATAGAAAAAGGCTTAATATAAAGTACGGGAACATCACCAGAAGATGCATACGATAACAATTTATAAACAGAATGGGATTTATTGCGCTTTAGCATATTTGCGCGTTCATGTAACAAATTATCAGCTTTCTTTTAATTGCTACTGCAATATAGAATGAGTTCATTTGTTTTCCAAACATTTTGATGCAGCTTCATGCTAATTAATTAACAGTTATTAAAACATTAATTCCATTTATACAATAAATCAAAATTCAGTTATAAATGTCTCTACGCTGGTAAAGTTTAAAAGAGATACTGGTCAGTAGCAATATTATGGTGAGAAAAAAAACCAGATGCCAGCTTTCTAGTCTGTACGCGGCATCGTTTGTATTCAGATTAACATAACTGAACGGACTCAAATATCCTATTTTTGTTACACCATCGGTCATTTTTGAGATGGTATGAATGAAGTAAAGAACCATTACTAATCCCACTGAAAAGGTTGTAATTGGTTTAGGTCTTTTAACCAGAGTGGCCAATGTCAAACCTATAGCAGCGAATTGAGTATTGAGCAACAGGGTATATGCTGACAGTATAATAAATGCCCTGATATTAACAGGCTCATCCTGTACAAGTTTCATGGTAATAAATCCCGAAAAGGCCACTACGGCATTGAGTATTAAGACAAAAAGAATGAGTACCACCATCTTGGTTATGAATATATCGCTACGGGTAAGTGGCCTTGAAAGGAGATATTCTGCGGTTTTGTTGTATTCTTCACCAAGAAGGATATTTGAAGACATTACAATAGCATAGATACTTCCAAGTACCATCATATAAATAACATTATTGACAGCATAAAATTCAATTGCTTTCAGCTCATTCCGGAAATCCTGGATACCGATAAGTTTATAGGCCTCATCCGGAACAAGGTTCAGCATCTTAAATATCTTTATTTGGTTTTCAATAACTAACGGATATAAAGACATGGCAAATGATACCAGGATCGAAATAACTATAATCCAGATGATCAGCGCTGGTGCGTTTCTTTTCATTTCCTTGACAAAAAGATTCCTATTCATATTTTTTATGCCGTTATGAATAGTAGCTCATGAAAACGTCCTTTAGGGATGGTTCTTCAATTATTAGACTAACCACCTTCCTGGCAGCTAAGATGGCAATTAGCTCATTTATATCTCCCGAATAAGTGAAAGAAAAGACATTGCCCGATTGTATCAACATGTTTTCAATCCCCGGGATGGCCATTTTTTCCTCGGTCAACTTATCACCAAGTTTAACCTGAACCTTTTTAAGATGATTTCTTCTCAGTGATTCAACTTCTTTCAATTGTATGATTCTCCCTTCTTTTATTATAGCTACACGTCTGCAGAGCAACTGAACTTCATTAAGTACATGCGACGAAAAAAAGATTGTCATACCTCTGCGGTTCTCCTCCCGCAAAAGTTCAAAGAAAAGTGTCTGCATTAGTGGATCAAGTCCTGTTGTTGGCTCATCCAGAATCAGAAGAGTGGGTTCGTGCAGAAGGCTTTGTATGATGGAAACCTTTTTTTTGTTTCCCAGGGAGAGCGTTGAGACCTTTCGGGTTAAATCCAGTTCGAACATCTTTGCAAGCCTGACCATTTTTTGCCGGCCGTTCCGGACATTGTAGAATCGCAAACAATAGCAAAGAAATTCATTTACATCCATTGAGGCATAAATGTTAGCATCTGAAGGAATATAGCCTACCATTCTTTTGATCCTCTTAGTTTCCCTTACGACATCCATCCCCATTATCCTGGCACTTCCTTCAGTCGGGAATATGAGATTCATTAAGATGCGTATTGTTGTCGATTTGCCGGCACCGTTCGGCCCGATAAAACCGAAAATTTCCCCCTCTTCTATTTTGAGATCAACATGTTCTATTCCCCTTTCTTTCCCGTAGTATTTGGTCAGGTCTGAAATATCTATGGCAGGTATACTCATGGCAACTAAGGTTATGGATAGAATGTCAGGAAAAGCTGCAGTATCATGAATAATCAGGATACTGCACCCTATTTAACAAACTTACATAAAAAACTATTAAGATTCAGGCTTAAGATAATTCAAACTTTTTTGCTTTTATCTAATATCCAAAAGTTATGCAAAGAGTCATAAGCTATCTCGTCACTCAAAAGCATAGTACAAAATCTGAATTTCATTCGGAACGCAGGAACTCTTTCTCCTCATCACCTCCTCTCCTCTTCCTTCGGCCTCATTAGTCTTGACCAAGGAGGCCCAGTTTTTCCTTACTCCATCAATTACCAACTATCTGTTTCCTCAGAAACCCATACCTTTCTTCGGTGGCAGCCACCGGTATCATGCCCATCTCCCCGCCAAGCCTCATTACCG
>CAYXSM010000037.1:0-31127 GCA_964466705.1 uncultured Rikenellaceae bacterium | reverse complement strand
TAAAGTTATCAAATTTAACCTTAACCAGTGGTCTTAATTCAGGGTAGTATTATACCATGGTAATTGAACGCATTTCTTCACACATCGGCGGTATTTCTCGCTATATCGGACGCATTTCCTGGTCATCCGGGCGTATTTCTTCACCCATTGGAGCTCTTGCGCGATAAACATTGCCATAATACCGGTCAACATATCCCACTTACTCCCTCAGTATATCCATATTACGTGTCAGCATATTCCCTTTCCCGGGCAACATTGCCATTTTCGCGGTCCACAGATCCGTTTTTCTGATGATCGTTAGTCCGGGCTTGCCAGAATGGTTTGGGCATCGGTGGTGGACTTAAGTCCGATTACCAGAAGCAAGAAAATCATTGGCTTCTATATCTGACCGGGCCAAGATACTCGTCACACCAGGCCAGTACTTCTTTAATCAGCTCATTTCTTGGCACATAATGATCTGTTTCATAAAGAATGAGTTTCTTGTCCTTTTCCGGAGTACCCAAAAGGTTATAGAAAGGTTTTATACTATTTTCCAAAGGAAACCTGTAATCATATATGCCATTCAGCATAAGCGTTGGGATTTTTACTCTTGGAAGGTAGTTTAATTCATCAGCCTCAGGCAGAGCTCTTCCCAGCAATCCCGGAATGACTAAAATATTTACTTTTAGGCGATCCTCAACAGCCGGAACTATAGCACCCATCATTCCTCCCCAACTGGCTCCGTAGTATCCAAGTTTACTGTTGTCAATATCCATGCGTGTCTCAAGATAATCAACTGAGCGCCTGAAGTCTTTTGCCATTTTGATCACCCATTCTGTGTACTGATGTCCTGATAAGACGGGTAGTTCTTCCTCATCAAACCTTTCAAAGGTTCCTTTATATACCGGGAACATTATTGCACGGCCATTTTTCAGAAGAAAATCAAAATATGCCTTCCATCCGGTCTTGAGGAGTTCTTTTTCAAAAACAGCATTCATTCCATGCCAGTATATCAGGGTCTGAAAAGGAGGAGTTGTATTTTTGGGTAAAAAAAGGTATGCGATCACTCTTTCCATGCCATAAGCAGAATTAAAGGTGATTTTCTCAATTATCCAGTCGTTATTGCTTGTATCCCTTACTTCAATAACCGCTTTCAGGTCAGTACTGTCATAAAGGAACTGATTCCTATAAACAGTGAAAATATCATCGCTGACAGGTTTTTCTTCGGAGAAGTTTCTTTTTTTCCTGAATTCTATGGGTTGAAATGCACTTTCAGCAATTTTCTCTTTATCAATATATTTAACACAGCGAAATCCGTTCCTGGGTGAACGGTCAAAAGAAGGTGCCTGATTCAATTCGAAGAATGAATAACTCGGATCATCCCATGCACCACCCCTGATAGCATGGCCTGCAGGTGTTTCATTCCAGCACCACTCCCTGACATTTCCCGCCATATCAAAGGCACCGCACCAGGTTATTCCCTGTCGCTTTCCCACCGGTTCGGGACCTTTATTATCAAAGTTGCTTTTAAATATTATTCTGGAAAAAAATAAATAGTCGAGAAAATAGGATCCTCCTGTTGCATTCTCCCAATGAATTGATGAAGGCAGACTTTTATCTGCATATTCAGCATATGCAGCTGCTTCATACCAGCTTAAACCCGATACCGGATAATTTTCCTGTCCTTCGGGATGATGCCCGGCATCCCATGTAGATGGCCCGGGCCTGCCAGTGTTATCAACGAATAAAGTCATCGCCTCATCCATGCTGATAATCTTTCCATCTTTTTTGAATTCATTCTTCCAATAATCCGGATTACTGTATCCGCCTTTATCTATAAATTCTTTATACTGCCTGTTGGTTACTTCATACCGGTCAATATAGAAACCTTGCTTTTCTTCATTGGATTTTCCTGTAACCTCTCCCGGATACCCTTCCACATATACCATATCCGTTGGTATTGTGTTTTTCCTGAATAATTTTCTGAACAAAGTATCTTCCCTGGTAACTGTTACTGCAAGCACGTCTTCGTATCCCGGACTCACTGTCTTAACCTGATAAAATGATGGTGGCCAGGATGAACCAGGTATTTTTATACTATCAACAGGAGTCCGGCCCAGTTTTTTCCACTCCCCTTCTGTATCGGTATACTCTCTGATATACACATCCGCACCGGGGGGATCAGTAAGAATGGTTAAATGAGACGTAACCAATAATGACAGCTCACGAAATTTTGGTTCTTTTGCAAGGTACTTTTCTGCTTTTTGCACTAAATCATAAGCTGCAGAAAACTCTCCTTTGTCTGTCAATTGTTCAATTTCTGTCAGTGTTTTTTCTTTCGCCCATTTTGTTCCGGAATAGCGAATCAGGGAAAAGACTAATACAACGGAAATTACTATAGTCAACAAGATGCCGGGGATCAATATACGAGATTTCCTTATAAAGGGAATCTTTCTCCTTTCTTCTGGTTCATTTTCTTTTGGTTGAATCCTCTTCTTTGTTTCAATTTTATCTTTCCCAACCGGTTCTTTAATTTTATTTTTCCGCTTACTACCCTCTACTTCCTTTTTTTCTTGTCCTGATCGGACTGAAGGAACATGTAATCTTATGCTTTCAATGATTTCTTTGATTGCCAGGGCAACTTTATTTATCTGGTTACGATAGATAGTATGATTCAGATTATCATGAGGATTTTCTTCATTATAACGGAGGGGTCTGTTTACTCCCGGCTCTTTGTAAATGAACTCAATTCCTCTCAGAAATCCTCCCAGTACAGTTTCTACCAGCTTCTTATCATCTGCATCAAGATCATGGATCCGGACCGGCAATACCCTGCTTGCGGTATTGCCGCCAGGGAGTTTGACTTTCAATCCAAACTGATCTTTTGAAGCAATTTCAATAAATGACTTGAACTCGTGTTCCCAGGCAAATGATTTCGGATCACAATATGTGCGGGAAATGATCGGAATAAAAACCAGGCACCTGAGTTTATCTTTAAGTGAAGCATGCACATCATGAGTCTCTAAAAGACCGTCATGAGGATTGATGTCGAAATAAACACTTATTTCTTCCTTGAAGGTTGATTCAAGTTCAGTCTTCAAAGAATCAACAAACTCACTAACCCACCTGTCGCCTTTATTGTCCTTTTGGCGGTAGCTGATGAAGATGTCGTATTCATATCCCGGGATCAGGCTTGGCATGAAGGCTTTATATATTTCACTATCAAATTTAAACCTTATTTAAGCCAAAGTCAATTTTCCTTCATTTTGTGAAACTGCAACAGAATCTCAAAATCTGAAGATGAAAGATTTTAATGGCGACTTATATTTATTTGACTTCGGGTTTTTGGTGGTGTGTCTCTCTCCGGAAAAGTTGACCATTTAAATCCGGATTTAATCTCATGAACGACAGATAAATACAGAGATGTTAATCTTGCCGGCGGAATGTGGTCAGTGCTACCGGCTTATGCACATCATTCAGGAATGGAATATATCATCTGGAATTGAACAGGTAAGTCGAATGAAAGATTTTCAGACAATGTGGATAAAATTTATTTTGAAAAAATGCAAACAATGGCTTTAAACAATAAAAAACTTAGTCACTGTTTGTGAAATGGTTCACCCTTAGTACGAGGAATATTTCCAACTCATTTTTTTGAACATCAATTTCAATTCCTTATTTAATTTTCTTCGTGGGATGTGTCATTTCTTCAGGAATAACCCATTCATCAAACTGTTTTTCCGTTAAAAGCCTTAGTTTTAATGCTGCTTCCTTCAGAGTCAAATTATTTGTAAAGGCTTCATTGGCAATCCGTGCAGCATTTTCATAACCTATATGATTATTTAATGCAGTTACAAGCATCAATGAATTTTTAAGGTTTTCTGTGATTCGTTTCTGATTTGGTTCTATTCCGGCAGCACAATGATCATTGAATGCTCTGCAGGTATCTGCGATCAATGTTACCGACTGCAATAAGGCACTTATCATTACCGGTTTAAAGACATTCAGCTCAAAATGACCGTTTGATCCTGCGACGGTAATAGTTGTGTCATTTCCCATGATTTGTGCACAGACCATCGTCATTGCCTCTGTCTGGGTCGGATTTACTTTACCGGGCATGATGGAGGAACCAGGTTCATTTGCCGGGATAGTAATCTCCCCAATGCCCGATCGCGGTCCTGATGCCAGCAACCTGATATCATTGGCTATTTTCATTAAGCTGACGGCCAATTGTTTAATTGCTCCATGAGTTTCAACAATTGCATCATTCGCTGCAAGAGATTCGAATTTGTTTTCAGCAGCCATGAAAGGCAGATTCGTCAACCGGGCAATTGTGGCAGAAACCTCTTTATCATAACCTTCCGGAGTGTTCAGTCCGGTACCAACAGCAGTACCTCCAATAGCCAACTCAGAAAGATGTGGTAATGTATTTCTTAATGCTTTTATCCCATGATTCAGCTGGGATACATATCCGGAAAATTCCTGTTCCAGGGTTAAAGGGGTTGCATCCATTAAATGGGTACGGCCTATTTTGACTATTCCGGCCATTGCTGAGGACTTTTTCGAGAAAGTCTCAGAGAGCCTTTCCAACTCCGGCATAGTATATTCGACTATTTTCTTGTATGCTGCAATATGCATTGCTGTTGGAAAAGTATCATTGGATGACTGTGATTTATTCACATCGTCGTTAGGATGAATAAGCCGTTCACCTGATCCTGATATATTGCCAAGCAGTACATGGGAGCGGTTTGAAATAACCTCATTGCAATTCATATTGGTGTGAGTTCCGGAACCCGTCTGCCAGATAACCAGTGGAAAATGCTCATCAAGCCTGCCATCCGTAATTTCATCACATACCCGGCATATGATCCTCATTTTTTCATCAGACAACAATCCGAATTTATTGTTGGTTAAAGCAGCTGCTTTTTTCAGGTAACCAAATGCGTGAATAATTTCTATTGGCATGGATGCCGGAGGGCCAATTGAAAAGTTCAATACCGATCGTTGAGTCTGAGCTCCCCAGTACTTATCGGCAGGTACAAGTATCTCGCCCATTGTATCTTTTTCAGTCCTGTAATTCATACTCCTGGAATGTTGTTATAAAGAATAACAAACTAACATTAATAATGTGCGAAAGCAGGGCTGTCAGATCAGAGAAGCCGGGCCCCTTGAATACCTTTTAAGGGCATATGATTTTTTTGACTTCTTCAGCCCAACCCTCAACACCCTGTTTTTGACTTATTATCCAGTTTTTTTTAACAGATTTCAGAATTCGCCCTTTATTACGAATTATGATTGAGATATCAGTTATTGAGAGAAAGTCAAAATCATTGTAGCTGTCTCCCAAACCAATTGAAATAACCTGACCATCCGGGAACTGTTTCTGGTAAAAATCTAAAAGGTATTTAACCGCATTACCCTTACCTGAATCTATTGGGATTAAATGGGCAAATCGGCCTCCCATAACAATTTTATAATTATAAGAATGTGAGAGCCTGATAATTTTTTTAAGGACGGATTTGCCGGGAGGTAAAACAAAAGGTTCTGAAAATTGGCGTTGCTGAGCTTTTCCTGCTTTCTCAGCTGAAAGCCCGGTATATGACATAATTTCTTCAACAGAAAGATTGCTGAATCCCCGTAACCGGATTCCAATAAGACTGCTCATTTCTTTAAGCACATCCTGAGGTTGTATACCGGACCTGGCAATATGTACCACGTAATAACCATTGTCTGGTTGTGTCCGGGGAAATTCGCCCGGATAAGTGTCCGGGAAAAAAATACCACCGCCATTTTCTACAACAAAAGGATGCGAAATATTTATTTCCCTGATAATATGTTTAACTTCTTCAGCAGTTTTACTCGTAACTGTCACAAGTGGTAAATTTTGTTCGCGGATACAGGCCAGGACTTCACCTGCCCCTTCAAATGAATAAGTGTCAGAATCAAGCAAAGTACCATCAAGATCTGTGAAGATTATATACATTTCAATAAGTTTCAACTGCAAGAATGAGTTTTTCACTAATCCCATCAATGGCGGCTCTAACACGCTTCCATGCGGGGATCATGGGAGAACCATATATATGTTGATAAAAATCGATGGAAGCCGTTTCGATTATCCGCGCGAATGATTCAACTATAGAAAGTTCCTCATGAAAATCAAAAGAAATAGCATTCCTGTAAATCTTGGCATAAGCTTCATATATCCCTACACTTTCCCTGGCATGTCTTAAATATGTAAGCCGGATAGTTGACAACATATCATGAGTCAAAATGACTCCATTACTCGAAAGATGTGAAAAAAAAGTCCTGGCAATATCAGTAGCCATCTTATTAAGACCTTTATCTGGTTCTGTGCCAACCTCCTGATGTTTATGATCGTAGCGTTCTACCAGTTCAACCTGGCATACCTGCGAAACACGCACTATACGGTATATTTCGCTCAGCAATCCAACTTCAACACCCCAATCGGATGGATACCTTAGGCGCCTGGCCTGGGAAACGAGGGTAGCAAATTCACCGGAAAGCGGATACCTGAAATCACCGAGATAATCGAGGAAGTCGGTTGTACCTAAGATATCCTTTAAAGTTCGGATTAAAGGAAAGTAGAATAACCTGGTTACCCGACCATAAAACTTTGTCTTATAGCGGATGTAATATCCTTTGGAAAATTGAAATCCCAGATTCATTACTGGAAAAATGAGCCGTGTAAGTAAAGCTTTATTATAGGTAATAATATCGGCATCGTGAAAAGCAATTGCAGCCACTTCGTTCTTACCTGTGATGTAGCCCAAAGCAGTCCAGACTGCACGTCCTTTTCCTCGTGGACCTAATGGCAATTGCTCCTCAATCATAGCAATAACCTGTTTTAATTCAGGGCTGTCATTCCAGATCAGGGAAGCTTTATCCTTAAGAGGTGCAACGATTTCTTTTGCCTTTCGATATTCCTCTTCGTTAGCCTGATCGAGGGCTATATAAACACGTTTTACATATTCTGTTTCCGCAAGGACTTCAATGATGTTTTTCATGGCATCACCGGAAAGATCACGGAAAAGCGCAGGAATCAAAACACCTATCGGGATTTTTTTGCTTGCGCACAAGATTTGTTGTTCCATACTACTAACACCAACTCCAGTAAGAAGCGAAAATGTCGGTACAACATTATAATGAAAATCAGCCATCCTGTAACAATTTAAAGTATTAATTACCCAAACCGGGTGGAGCGTTAAAGATTTTCATTTAAACTCTCCCGGAATTACTGTAGTGATTTGCCTGCGTAATCCTCTCAGAATACCCAGGAATATTTTCACCCCGATTACACTTTCGTTCAGGAGCTTATGCAGATTATCCACAGTGGAGACCGGATTACCAATAGCTATTGCAATTTGCCCGGGTTCAAGCAATCCGGAATCAAAAAACTGTAATGTATACAATTCTTCATTATAGACTTTGATAACTGCAATATCACTTGAAGGATCTTTACCTGCAAGTGTGGCATTATGTTCCGTTCCGTCACCAAAGATCACAGTTACAGAATCCGTATTTTCAATTACATGATGGCTGGTAATTATATAGCCATCGCTGGAAATTACAAATCCCGAATCCAAGGCATATTGCCCGACAATCTGTTTTGTACGGGGTTCCTGAATTTTCTTTAGCACTTTAAGATACACAAAAGACTGTGCAGCTTTCTTCACCACACCTGTAACTGTTGAGGAATATGCATCTGGCAGTTGCCGGTCAGTGGATGCCATCAGATTTGTAAAATGAAAATTCTGTTCCATTCTTTTATTATTACTTCGACCACCCCGGTTGAATCATTCAGAAAAAAATCAGATATTCTTACAAAAAGCTGACAGGTCATTTCAAGCTTACAATTTTAATATTAAACGCTCCATTGTTGGTTGCTTCGAAAATTCTCAGCCAAAACGTCAGGTACATTTCCATTCTTCTGGCTGAACTGATACCGCCCAGATCAAGAATATTATAATCTGGCCATCCAAATGTTATAAAGATTTATTTCACTTTCTCTTTTGCTTATGAACTGTTTCTGCAAATGGAGGCTGAATGATCGCCTTCATTTAACATCGCGGGGTTTTCCATAAGTCCATCCCATATTGTATTAAGTGTCTTCACAACGCTGACGTCAGGAAAGGTTCTTTGAATTTCTTCACCCAATTAGTTTGTATTTGACAGTTCAGGCAACAAAACTGGTGGTCTGCCTCCGCTAAAATCAAGGGGATTGGTAACATCAGTCAAAATCTTTCCATTTAAGTTCTTTACATCTGCCATTTTTAAGGTGTTAATTGAATCTGCTCCCATTGTGGCATTCAGTATTATTTTTCCAAAGAAGGCAGCATTTTAAATTTTTCCCGCCTTAACAGATTTATTTTAGTAATACTACTCACTAAAAGGAGGGTTTCCATAACCATCTTTTACAGTAACAGTTAACTTTTCGGGTATATTACGCGTGCCAAGCATTACATCATATCCAAGAGTAATGAATTTTGAAGCGGAAGCCTGGCCAACACTTCCTGTTCCTAAGACTGCAACCTTTTTCATGATTCGTACTTATTACAGATTTGAACAGCCATACCAACATGTAGATTCATTAATGAAATAATAACAACCGGAACTTAAAAATGTTTGACAGAGACGGGCATACCAACCCGGGAGGAGAAATTAAAATCTGTCTGAAAGCACTTAATATAGATTTATAAACAACAATGATTTAACTCCTGCAGGGGATGATCAAAAAAATACTGAAACTGCAAAATCCATGAACATTTAAGGATGATAAATTGTTTGTTTTTATATATGATTTTCAGGAAAACTAAATATACATGTATGAACTAGAATCATTGAGGGATGCATATCGGAAATAATAGTTAAACCAACCTTAACAACAAAAATCATGGAAAAATATCTTGTAGAAGTTTCTCATAGTCCTGATAAGATTGAATGTCTTCATACAATTCAGATCTTTTTAAGCTCGGGGTCTCATTTTCTTACGCACGCGGATTGGGGTTGTCTTGATGGAGAACACAAAGCCTGGTTCATTATAGATGTTGACAGTAAGGAAGAAGCTCTCCAGATTGTGCCTTCCTATTACAGGAGGAATACAAAAATAACAAAACTAAGCAGATTCAATCTCCAGGAGGTTGAGAACCTCCTCAATCATCACGAGATGCAATAATCTTGTAAAGCAATTTAAATCAACCACATCCGGGTTAAACAAACTAACTATTTATTGCCATAATTATTCTTTGATACTTAGGGAAATACACATTTTGTAACCTTACATCGATTACATTTATTCTATTCATTAATTATGAAGCGAAAAATGAATTTTACTTAAGCATATCTGTAACATAACTGCAAAAACCGCTGGCCTTGATCATTACCCGCCGGTTTTATACCTGTTATCATGCAGCTTATATTCTTGTACTTCAGACCGGCCCCAAGTAGTCGATGCTGCCGGCTTTTGCATACTTACCGGTGGCGAGGCCGTGAAAATAAGTGCTATTGTCGAAATTCCCGAATTGTGGACTATACATACCAACACAAGCAGGCTTTCCACTTTGCCGGTAGGATAGTGGCCAGACAGGGATTTCAGCGTTTATGAAATCCGCCCTTACCTGATCAGCGGAGTGAATACAATAGTACTCCCCCCAAAAAAGAATGAATATCTTTGCAGAGCTTATACCTGTTTACATTACCGGTGATTTTCCCGTTTTGCCCATGAACAGAGTTTATGAGACAGGCAGCTGAGAGAGCAGGGTTCCGGGCAGTTGTAAGGATTCAGGAATGCACTCGATGATTACGGATTGATGGAACCTTTCAGGTTGTTATACACCGCAGGAAACCAATAAATATAATATATGATTCACAGCATAAGCTTATTTCTCAGATCAGCCTGTTTGATAATAACTGGTATGCTAATTATCTCAGCCTGTGGAAAGAAACAGGATGGACTTATGGGCAATCGTTTTCTTACTTTCAACACCGTGATCCGCGTAAACCAGATAGAGGTGTCACGCGACAGGAACGAGGGATTTGATGAACATCACATGCACACCCCCGAAAGAGTCGTAAGATTCAGGGACGCAATCGAAGAGGCCTTTCCCGGCTCAAGGATCACCTGGGCATTCAGCTGGCTGGCTCTTCATGACACAACTGTTGCTTACCGGCAGATAAGAGAGCTTGTAAAGGGTTACATATCTGAATACGGGGATGAAATGACTTTTATCCCCGGGGGGTATTTCGCCAATGCCTACAATTCAACCGAACAGGTCAACCGGGATATTCATGATGCCCTGGAACTGATATCCGGAATAGTCGGGAACGGGTACCGTCCAAGAAGCATTGTATCCGGATTTCTGTCGGCAAAGAACCAGCAATACCTCGCTGAAGAGGAGGATATCCATGTCTGCCAGGGTAATATCTGGAGCCAGTATGCAATAGACAACCAGGACGGTGAAGGGTCGGTGAGCTATCCTTATTATCCGTCAAAGGAACATTTTTGTAAGCCTGCACAGGGTAAGAGTGATTTTATCGACTGTGTCAATCTCGACGGTTGGACAATGGATTTCATCGCTGCAAGGCGCGAAGGATTCAGAGACGGGTTCAACAGCAGGATGGGGGTGGGGCCGATCGAAACGGTTATGGCTCACGGGCTGGAGAAAGGGATCAGTCAGATGATGCACACCACCGCCGCGCACTTCGACAGGGGCTTTGATCTGAACGGCTTTGCCTGGGTAACCAATTGCTGGGAGCTTTGCCTCATGGAATATAACGACATAAAAGGGCTCAGGGAATGGCTGAGCGGAATAAAAGAAAGATGGCCGGATACACGCTTCATAACACAGGGCGAGTTCGGAGAGATATGGCGGGCACATTATAGGAGGAATGATTTTGATTACCGGTTCGAGCAGACCGGTTCAGGGATAGGAGGCTCAGATGCTGAAAAGAAGATCAGGTGGTTCATGAACCCTGCATTCAGGCTTGCACTCCTGTCGGAAAAGGATAAGGCCGGCGGGAAGTGGATCATCGATTTTACAAGGTATGATATTCCGGTATCGGAGCCTGAATCAGGTTCAACAAGGAACTGGAGCCTTATGGGCGAAATAAATCAGAAGCAGACCCGGCAGCAGGATAAACCTGTACCACTCAACGTTGCAGGTGAGGAGATGATGAAGATTATCGGAAAGAAATATCCCGGGCTTACTAAAGAGATAAAAGATATCCCGGCTATTTCACACAACGAAACTGAAGAAACGGTTGTCATGTCACTTAAAAACGGGAACCTGGCCGTACGACTGAATTACTCAGGCCAGTGTGTTATCGATCTGATAAAGGTGAACGGAACCTGTGTCTGCGGCAGCAACTCACCTGTTTTTTCGGGTTTCATTTATCAGGGGAAGCTGTATTCTTCAAAGGATTGCAGTCCGGTAGTAAAGATTTTGCGAAACAGGGTGATCATCGATTCTATAAACTATGGGCCGGCCGGGTTTCCTGTTTCGGAGAGCTGGGAATTAACAGTGGAAGGTGACAGCCTTTTTTGGACCATAAAAAGGAATTATCAGAAAGAAGGAACTGTTGACGATAATTTCTTACCGTGCTTTCAGTTCAGCTCAATGGATATGTGGGATGGAGCACTGCTGGACAACGGAGGTGTTGCATGGAACAGGTTTCTGTCGAACGAGGGAGAATCATTCGGAACACATTCCGATTCTTTCACTCTCTGGCACCGGAAAGATAACAGGTGCCTGAAGGTAAGGACATTGGTGAGCAAGGATCACACAGGCGTGATCACTTTCCGGCATCAGCCGGGGGGAACCTGTGCGGTGGTCAGATCCGTAGCGGCCGGAGATATTGACACACGTTATGGATTGTTCCGTTTTCTCACAGGGAATAAGAAGGTTTTTGCCCCTTTTGAGGTAGAGAGATCATCGGTTACTGTTGATTTTGTCCTGAGTTCTGCATTTTATGACCAGGAGTATGACAGGGGCGAACTGAAGGGTGTCGATGAAAATTCGGTGATCGAAATGTTTAATACCATAGGAAGATATGGTGTTGTCGACAGGAACCTTTACGGGTCGAACGGATGGAGGACAGGATGGGTCGTTCTCCAGGAGCCATGGCTTGCATTATACGGTCTGGGCAATAATTTCCCCGAATTCATAAAGGGATTTGCCGGGGCTATTGATCATGCTGCAGATAAAGCTGTCCTTCCTGACGGAAGAGTGCTGCCCCGATGGCATCATGATGCCACAGATGCAATGCCCGGAACCTACCTTGAAAACGGCTTCTATGAATGCCAGTGGGGATACATGCTTGACTCACAGCCCGCCTTCGTGATAAATGTTGCCGAACAGTTCGATCTTACGGGCGACACCGTATGGCTGAAACGCCTTAAACCAGTGTGTGAACATGTGTTGGAGTATATGATTGCGAGGGATAAGGATAATGACGGTCTCACCGAGGTTGTGCAGGAATCATGGAAGGAAGCAAAGGGAGCCGACTGGCTCGATGTGATATGGGTTGCCCACGAGGTATCGACAATCAATGCATTGATGTACATGGCGCTGGTAAGGTGGTCGGAACTTGAAAAACTGATGGGAGAGGATGAAAAAGCTGAAAAGTACCGCATTCTGGCCTCCAGGCTGAAAGATAGCTATAACCGGACAACAGAAGAGGGAGGGTTCTGGGATAGTCAAAAGGAATGTTATGTCCACTGGCGTGAAGCTGACGGGAAGAGTTACGGGAATAATCTCAATACCGTTGTTAATTTCCTGGCCATAGGATATGGATTGTGCGATGATTCACTAAGGATCAGAGCCGTACTCGACCGTACAGAAGAACTGATGCAGCTGGAAAAGCTTTTCATATGGCCTTCCTGTTTCTATCCTTATCCTGAAGGATTTGGACTGCACGTAAACTATCCATGGCCAAATTACGAGAACGGTGACATGTTCCTTGCATGGGCTGAGCTTGGCACCCGTTGCTATGCACGGTATAAACCTGAGATTGCCCTGAAGTACATACGGAATGTTATGAAGCAGTATGAAACTGACGGACTTTCTTACCAGAGATATACCAGGATTGACATGAGCGGTGCCGGGGATGATATACTTTCCAATAACGTGATGGCGCTGACAGGCCTGTACAGGAACCTTTACGGGATAAGGCCAAAGTTCAACAGGCTCTATATTGAGCCCCGTTTAACTCCCGATCTGTATGGAACACAATTGAAATACAGTCTCAGGGGCTTGGATTATCTCATATCCCTTGATGAAGGGAGCTATTCTGCAAAGGTGAAGAACTATACTGCCGCATCTTCATCGCCATTTGCTGTGGCAACAGATATGAACAGCCTTCTGTATTTTCACGGCAGCGGCGAAAACAGGTCAATGAAGGTTACATGCAGGGATGAATGCAATATGAAGATCGGAAAGTGGACCAATGAGGAAAGATCCTGGATTGAAAAGAGTGCAGGAAAGAGCAGGGTGTCGTATGAGATTTATGATCTCGAACCATCCCGTATTTACAAAGTGGAAAGCAGTCCGGGTAAAACAAGGGAAATAAAATCTGACAGCGGAGGTATGCTCCGGTTCACATCCAGACCAGGTAACGAAGACGTAAGCATTTCTCTCAAAGCTTTATAATTGTTCTTCTGCCCGGCTTCGGAAGGACTATCACTTCAGGACACAATAGTGCAGAACTGAAAGTAAGCCTCACCGACGAGGAAAACGTGGACGGCATACAGATCGACGGAAGAAAGATCAGTTTCACCGCTGAGACCGTTCCTGAGAACTGTGTTATAACCTGCATGAGCCGGTGGCCTGACCACCTCCCGTCGGTTTTATATATATGTTGTCATGTAACTTATATTTTTGAACTTCAGAACGGCCGGAGATGGTTTTACCGCTTACGGCTTGTGCAGCAGGCTTTCAGAATCTTGTTTTTTTTCATACATTGCTTTTATAAATCAGACTGTTAATTATTAAAAAGATGAAAAAGACTCTGATTAATTCTATTATGACAGTAATCCTGATTGCATTTATATCATGCAATTATTCAGGCAGGAAGGAATTGGGTCAGGAAGAAAAGGGAGTGCCTTTTTCTAAGAAAGCCCTTACAGGCAGTTTTGTCGATTTTTTCAGGAAGGAAACCTGGACACAGCAGAACTGGGAGGATCAGTTTCAGGAAATGAAAGATATCGGAATGAATATCGCCATTATACAGTTCATTTCATACGGCGATATTACCTGGTTCAACTCGTCGAACGATTTTACCGGGAAAAAATACCCTGATGCCCTCCCCACTTTCCTGGCTGCTGCAAATAACAAGCAGATGGATGTTCACATAGGGCTTTATTTCCATGAAGATTACTGGAAGAATCAAACCAATGTCGAATGGCTGCGTCTGCATGCCGACAGATGCATTTATATTGCCGAAGAGATTAATGCCCGGTTCGGAAATGATCCTGCCTTTAAAGGCTGGTATATCCCTCATGAACCTGAGCCCAATGCATATAATTCTAAGGAACTGACAGCTTCATTCAATGAAAATCTTGTAAACAGGATCTCCGACAAGCTTCACAGCTTTGACGATAAACCTGTATCTATAGCGGCATTTTTCAATTCAGAACTGACATCACCGTTACAACTTAAGGATTTCATGGCTGAATTGAGCAGGGCAAACCTGCAAATCATTATGCTTCAGGACGGAGTGGGAGTGAATCACGTGACACTCGATCGCTTGGTCGAATATTATACTGCGGCAAGCCAGGGTTTATTTGAAAATACAAACTATAAGGGTGAATTCTGGACCGATCTCGAGACTTTCAGCTTTAAGCCACAGGGTCCGGTCACGATTGGCAGAATAAGAAAGCAACTTGAGGCTGAGATGTCGGTGCCTGGGATCACCAGGGCAGTCTCGTTCCAGTATTACAGCAATATGAGCCCGTCGGGTCGCGGCGGCGATTCTGCTGCCATGCTAAGGAATGATTATATGGATTACATAAAGAACCTGAAATAATAACTTTTCATTACATAACGGCATTCATAATTTTTCGCCCCCGGTTAAAACTTCGTGGCACATCCTGAAAAGTAAATGTGCTTGCACGTTTTATGTCAGGTCTGTATTAAAAGTACTTTTTCTGAGATAAAAACAAACTTTTAAGCAACTTTTTGTTGATAAGGCATAACAACTATCACACTTTCAGCAGTCGGGACTCCTGTTGCAGTTATTGAAGAAGTCAATTTAACCTGGGTACACGGCACAGGCCGGTCCAAAAACACCCAGGGGGTTGCTAGTGCAAAGGATAGATATATTTCAAAAAACAAATTACATAATAACAGAAATTTACAGCTGGCTGAATATGGTAAATCAAGTCCGGCGTGTAGTGTTCAAGGTCACTGGCTTTTTATATGATGAAAGGCCGTGTGTAGTCAACCTTTGCGGCTTATGCACAAAGCACTAATTTTTAATACTCTTAAGACAGAAACCACTTTTAAGTGTTTCAATGAACTGGTTCATGAATCTTGCTGCAGGGGCTCCGTCAATGATGTCATGATCGAAAGAGCCGGTCAGACACAGGAACTCCCTTACCTCATGACTGTCGCCCGTAAAAACGTTCCTCTGTTCTATGCTTCCAACTGTAATAAGCACTGTTCCGCTGCCATGTGGAATGAACCACACCGCTTCACGGTTAAACATACCCACCGCTGTTACTGCAATCTTGCCGTAGCGCTTTGCCAAAACAATATTCCGGTCACATATACGTACAAAAGTTTTCAAAAGGAATCCGGGTATAAAGCGAATCCAGGTCATCCCGCTAAGTCCACCCAGTGAAGAATCATTCCTGGTCTTTGCTGACCTGATCTTGTTGTTGATATCCCGGAAGGTAAGGTCCTGTGCCGACTCAATGGCCATAGGCTCAGGAATCTTTTCTCCCTTAAGCTCTCTCTCCACAAGTACACTGATTGTGATATCATCAAGGGTTATGATCCTGTTCCTTTTTCTGAAAGCATTAAGATGAGGGTGCTGTTTCACAACCTGCGCGAGGCAATTTACGATGTATGCCGTGAAAGAGATCTTTTCTCCTGTATCTTCAAAATGCTCCTTTATGATCCTGCGTGGCACTGTTATATCTACTTCAGCAAGTGAATGAATAGTGCTATTGGAGCCGGTTACCGCTGCGGAGGCAGCTACCATTTTTCTGTTGAAACTTATCTTTTCTGAAGTGTATCCTTTTTTCATGTTTTTTAACATTTTGAGTTGATCCATGTATTAAAATCGATCTCAGGCTTACCTAACCTGGCAAGATCAGCTTCAGCTATCTCAGGCTCTCTGACTTTCTCGAAATAGCTAAATAGTGATGCGGCGAACTTCAGGTTCCTGTTCCCCGTTATGAAAGAAAATAATCTCAGAAAGAAGATGGGTGTTTCTGACACAGTTTTAATTTCCGGGTAGAGCCTCTTGCAATATTTCTCAATCAATTCCTTCATACCGTATTTCTCCGGACCATATACATAACAGATAGAGTTTTCAGATCCTTTCGTATTATATGCATTTGCTACCATACGTCCCAGATCCTCAGCCGCTACCCAGTGATATAACGCGGTCTGGTGACCAGGTACAGAAGCCTTTCCGTTCCTTACAAACATTCCGAGTGACTCAAAGAACCACGTTGGCCTGAAAATAAACCAGGGGATGCCGCTTTCTATGATCATCTTCTCGGTTTTGAGCTTATCATCGATAAACTTAAACCAACGGTTTGACTCTGAAACGGTACACCCTGAGATCAGGCTTATAAGTTTCACACCTTTCTTTTTAGCCATTTCAGTGATGAGAGCTACTGCTCTGACATCGTCGGTGGTTGATATTGATATATGAACTCCATCACACCCGCTCATTACCCTTTCGAGGTCATCAGGATTAAAGAGGTCACCACGTATAATGTCATAATCATTGATGAACATCGAAGGATTGACAGTGCGTGAAAATAACCTCAATTCAAATCCTTTTTCGTCCAGTTTCCTTATAACCGGACCGGCCAGCAATCCGCTCGCACCGATAACAAGTATTTTCATCTTTCCCATAATTGATTTAGATATATTTTATTAATATTAAATAATTTGACAGGTGTCACACTGCTATCCTTCCAGCAACATGGTCGAACAGTCTGCCCATCGTTTTCTTGAAAAGATTTAGTCTTACGGGATAATAGTAATCGTTATTGAACCATCCATGTTCACTGAAATATCTGAAATCTCTGAAGTCGTCATTCAGGATCATTTTAATGCTGGTCCGGCTCAGCCTGAAAAGCATCAACTTTAAAAGCGATGGGCTTGGGTATTTCTTTTTAACCAGCTGCCTGAAGAATTTCCGGCTTTGATTTTCAAGAGTCTCGTTTGCTTTTATACGAACTGCTTCGGAGATGGGTTCAAGTGTTTTGATAACCAAACCCTTTACCACATTAAATCCCAGGCTGCGGCCAACAAAATCGAGATATTTCACGATATCTTTTCCTCCGTAAATACCCTGGGTAACAATACAGGTGAATGTCTTTCCGAAAAACTGAGGGCGGTGTAACAGGTAACCGAAGCGGTCAAGGAACACTTTCATCTGTCCCGACACCTGGAAAGAGTAGTTTGGTGATGCAAACACCACACCATCTGATTCCATTATTTTTTTCATTAGTATATCCCTGTCATCTTTCAAGGGGCACAGTTCTTCACCGTTGTCGATACAGAGTTTACATCCCTTACAGATCTTCAGGTTGTAGTTGCTGATTACAACAATCTCGTATTCGATATCAACCTGCAGTTTAAGCTTTTCGAGGAAACTCTGTACAGCCAGGTAAGTGTGTTTCTTTCTTGCGCTTCCAACAAATGCTGTTACTTTCATTTCAAATGGTTTGAATTATTGATACAGCAAAATTATCAGGTAATTATGGGGGGATTGTTTGATAAAAGTCAAAAAAAATTCTCAGATGGATTTTCTTATCCTGCTCAGGGTGGCTATATCTATCCCAAGGTATGAGGCAATATGCCGGAGAGCAACTCTCTGAAGGATGTCCGGGTGTTTTTTGATAAAAAGTTCGTATCTCTCTGATGCTGTCAGAGTCTGAAGCTGGATTGACCGGTTCATGAGATCATTGAACTTGAATTCATCAACGTCCTTCGCTATTTTTTGCCATGCCGGCACTACGTTCATCAG
This sequence comes from uncultured Rikenellaceae bacterium, assembly GCA_964466705.1. Lineage (GTDB taxonomy): Bacteria > Bacteroidota > Bacteroidia > Bacteroidales > VadinHA17 > LD21. Next base: position 12,923 of record CAYXSM010000037.1, on the reverse strand, counting down.
CTCCTTCATCCGTTCATAAGTGATCACGTCGATCTGACAATTTTCAATTGATACAATATTTTCTCTTGATGGCACCTGGTCATTGAAGCTTTTCATTGATATCACTACTGATCCTTGTTTGAAGAAATGGGTGGTGATGTCATTTGCCTGGTCATCATAGATAAATGAACGCATCAGTCCTGATCTGAGGTAGGCGAGCCTCGTGGCTACCTTCCCCTTTTCCAGGAAAAGAGTTCTGGCAGGAAGGGTCTCGGATATGAACCTTCCAAGAGTCTCATTCCAGTCTTTTTCACTGAATCCGTAGTATTCTATGAGTCTGTCCTTGAAATCCATGCAAGTATAAAGATACGGCTGTGAACAGTTATTTCAATACATTGTAGAACAAAATCCTGACTATATGCTTATTATCTGAAAACGGTTGTGTTACCGTTGTTCATATCCCGAAGTATATGTGCAGATAATTCCAGTCACTAAAGGAGGAGTCATTTTTCTATTGAATGCGAAATCCGGAAACTTTGAACACATACAGCCGGTAATAATAACAATTTAGTACTGGTTTATTTATCAAAGGATAAACGGCGGAGTCAGATGGTTAATAAAAAGGGTGGTTGCTTCCTTACAGATGCAACTACGGAAATTCCGGTCACACAAAGAACCATATTCCGGATCAGCTGAGCAAACGATCCCGGAAATGATCGGGCACCATAAACCGGAATGTAAACAAGTTTAATATCAATGCAAACCTTCTTTTGATTTTATTTATCCATAACCTGCTCACTTCATACGGAATAGAATACTCATACACGCCGGATTTTCAACTTCAGACATGACATCTGCGTTTTCTGACATTGACAAAAGTGTAGAAGATGTTTAATATTGCTTATATTTATAAAAAACCAGATAAAAAAGGAGGTTATTATGCCGGGTCCAGGTGCTTATTGGTTTGGAAAGGAAGAAATGGATGAAGTAATGGAAGTTATGCAGAGCGGATATCTCTTCCGATACGGAAGAGAGGATGACCCTAAATTTCTGCATAAGGTCTCAACATTGGAAAAAGAGTTTGCCCGTTACAGCGGCACAAACCATGCTTTGGCGACGTCGTCAGGCACATCATCAATACTCGTTTCGCTGATTGCTTTGGGATTGAAACCGGGCGATGAAGTCATTGTTCCTGCCTATACTTTCGTTGCCACTTATTCTGCCTGCATTTTTGCCGGATTGGTTCCTGTATTGGCCGAGATTGACGAAAGTCTTTCGCTTGATCCTTATGATATTGAACATCGGATCACTCCGCGTACGAGAGCAATAATACCGGTGCATATGCTTGGTAATCCGTGTGATATGGACAGGATCAAAAAGATCGCGGATAAACACGATCTGTTTATCCTTGAAGATAGTTGCCAGGCTGCAGGTGCCAGTTATAAAGGTAAAAAAGTTGGTACGATCGGCCATATCGGAGCCTTTTCGCTGAATATATTCAAGACAATAAACAGCGGCGACGGCGGATTGGTAGTTACCAATAATCGGGAACTATATGAAGCAGCATTTGCGGTCCATGATCAGGGTCACAAGCCAAACCGTTTTGGTGTTGAGGTCGGTTCGAGGAACATTCTTGGCATGAATTTCAGGATGAATGAAATTACAGGGGCTGTCAGCCTTGCCCAGTTAAGAAAGCTTGACAGTATTACAGCTACTCTCCGTGAAAAGAGGAGCAGGTTCAAAAAATTAATCTCCGGATCTAAGAGTTTTAAATTCAGGATACTGAATGACCCGGATGGAGGTGATGTAGCATCTATTTGTACGGTTATCTTCGATACCAGAGAAGAAGCAGTGAAGGTTTCAAAAGCGTTGGGATCAAAAACCGTTGATCAGAGCGGATGGCACGTTTATGCAAACATGGAACATGTTCTGAGTCATCTGAAAAAAGCAGGGCAACCACATACCAGAGGCTCTTATCCGAGAACCGATGATATTTTAAGCAGGGCTATGAATATAAGTATAGGTGTTGTTGACGGGGGGCTCGGTGCAGGCTGGGGAATAAACATTAATTCAACAGAAAGCGAGATTGAAGCAGCAGCTAGACAGTTCATTGATGCATAGAAAAGGCGAAAATAATCTGTCACGTATTCTTATGCTTTCGACAGTAGCCGCGCTTGGCGGATTTCTTTTTGGCTTTGACAGCGGAGTGATTAACGGAACTGTAGATGCTCTCCAGCTGGCTTTTAATTCAGATGCTATCGGAACGGGGTTCAATGTGGCTTCTGTTTTATTAGGATGCGCAATTGGCGCGTTCTTCGCAGGGAATCTTGCTGATAAATTTGGACGAAAGTATGTCCTTACCGGAGCTTCAATTGCATTCATCGTCAGTGCCTGGGGATCGGGAATAGCTTCCAGTTCTTCAGAATTCGTTGTATATCGTTTACTGGGCGGATTGGCTGTTGGCGCTGCCAGCATTCTTTCACCTGCCTATATCAGTGAGATTGCACCTCCGAATATTCGGGGACGGTTAACATCGTTACAACAGTTGGCAATCGTGCTGGGACTGTTTTTTGCGTTTTTCAGTAATTACAATATTGCTTCTTCTGCCGGAGGTACGTCATCTGAGTTTTGGTGGGGATTTTCTGCATGGCGGTGGATGTTCTGGGTTGAACTCATTCCGGCATCGATCTTTTTTTTATGTCTGTTGTTTATTCCCGAATCACCAAGATATCTGGTGGCCATTAATAAACCTGAAAAGGCATTAAAAGTACTGGCAGGTATAACGAACCTTGAAAATGCAAGGAAACAGGTAGAAGAAATTAATGTTACTGTACTTCATGAAAGAAAGCCCGGATTCCTGGATATTGTCAACAAAAAGACAAAGAAAATTTACCCTGTCATCTGGGTAGGTATCGGATTGGCAGCATTACAAACATTTACCGGCATAGATGTAGTTTTTTATTATGGTGCGGTATTATGGCAGGCGGCAGGTTTTACAGAGGGAGATGCCCTGTTGACCAATGTCATTGTTGGGGCTGTGAATATAGGTTTTACCGTTTTAGCCATGTTTCTTGTAGACCGTGTCGGAAGAAAGCCGCTTCTGATGATCGGGGGACTTGGACAGGCAGTAATGCTCGGGCTGATGGCTGTTATATTTACTATGAGTTCGGAAGATGCGGCTGAGGGTATTGAAATGACGGGTACTGTCGGTATTATGGCATTAGCTGCAGCAATAGGGTTTATTGCATTTTTTGCATTAACATGGGGGCCGGTGATGTGGGTCATGTTGGGTGAAATGTTCCCGAACAAATTCAGAGGTTCTGCTCTGGCTGTTGCAGGGATGTCTAACTGGTCGGCAAACTTTATAGTTGCTATGACGTTCCCTGTCATGCTTACAAATCTTGGCCTGGGATTTTCATATGGTGTTTATGCCATATTCGGAATAGTGGCTTTTATTTTTGTGTTCCGGTATGTTAATGAGACCAAAGGCAGGACTCTGGAAGAAATATCTCTTGCCCAGGAATAGCTGCCATACAGATTCAGGATTATGACCGTTCCTTATGATAGAAAAACCGTAACTGATGAAGCAGTGCGTTATTTTTGATATGGACGGTGTTATAATTGACAGTGAACCCTTCCATAAAGCTTGTGAAAAGAAAATATTCCGTATGCTGGGGATATCCGTCTCTGATGAAGAACATCATTCATATGTTGGAACAACACATGAAACAATGTGGTCGCAAATAGATTTTATTCTGAAAGGGCTTGACATCAAACATCTTGTTCATTCAATAATAAGCGGGGAAGATGTTGATAAAGGTAAGCCCTATCCTGAAATATTCCTGAAAGTTGCCGGAATGGCCGGAATTAATCCCGGATCATGTTTAGTAATTGAAGACTCATTCAATGGTGTGACAGCCGCGAAGAATGCCAAAATGAAATGTATTGGTTACATCAACCCTAATTCAGGTGATCAGGAATTGAGTAAAGCTGATATGGTTGTTCATTCTTTAGAGAAGATATCAGTAAGGTTGATAAGGAATTTATTGAACAATTGTTAATAATCTGCCGGAAGAATGTGGTGGTTTCCCATATTCCTCTTTCAGAGCCGTTATGTGTCATTTTATTCAGCCCCCGGTACAAACCGGTGGTCATACAACCGTTTATAGTATCTTTATTATCAGTCGACTATTTCAAACTCGCCATCTAACCTTATATCCTGAGAAGAACTGCCAACCATTACTTTAAAAATACCCGGTTCAACCACGAAATCCAGGTGTCTGTTATAATAACCTAAACCTTCGTGGTTTAAGACGAACTCAACAGTCTTCTTTTCCCCGGGTTCAAGTAGTATTTTATCAAATCCTTTAAGTTCTTTGACAGGTCTTGTAACGGTAGTTTTTACATCCCTGATATATAACTGAACAACCTCACTGCCTTTTACCTTTCCATTGTTTCTGACATCACAGTTTATTCTTATTTCACCATAATGTCCTGTATTACCGGGAGTAATTTTAAGATTGGTGTATTCGAAAGTTGTGTAGCTGAGTCCGAAACCAAATTCCCATAATGGTGTGGCGGGCATATCGGCATAGGCTGCACCCCAATGATTATCCAGCCATTCCTGTTTTGAAGGCATATAATTATAGTAAACAGGAAGCTGTCCTGAATGACGTGGGACTGTTACCGGCAGCTTTCCTGAAGGGTTATAATCACCAAAGAGGATATCGGCTACAGCTGTACCTCCTTTTTCCCCGGGGATCCATGCCTCAACTATTACCGGAACATTTTCTGCAGCCCAGGGAATGGAAAGGGGTCTGCCGTTGATCAATACCAGAATTGTTGGTGTGCCGGTTTTATGGATTGCTTTTAACAGGTCTTCCTGAAGGCCTGTCAGCTCCAGATTGGCAACATCATATCCTTCGCCGCTTGTACCTTCCTTATTGGGGGCACCCCACTCATTTTCACCCAGGACAACAATGGCGACATCAGCTCTTTTCGCGATGCTGGCAGCTTTGGCTATCTGATTGACTTCTGTTCCGATAACCTTGCACCCCATTACATATTCAACTTTGGTATTCCTGGAGACTTTTTCCTTAATACCGTCCAATACTGTTGTAATTTCCTGCAAAACGACTTTCGCTGTATAATCACCAAGCTGATTCAGTTCGTTATCAGCATTCGGCCCGATCACAGCAATACTTTTCAGGCTATTCTTAAGAGGAAGAATGTTATTTTCATTCTTCAGTAACACTATTCCTTCCCTTGCTGCTTCCAACGCAAGTTTCTGACTCTCTTCGGTATGACTGACCTTTAAAGCACGAGGAGGATCAACATAAGGATCTTCAAATAATCCCAGCTTGAATTTAATTTCCAGAATTCTTCGGACAGCCCTGTCAATCAGATCAATAGACACCTTGCCCTCTTTCAGGTTGTCAATCATTGGTTGCAGATATGCATCTTCATATGAAATTCCCACGTCGACTCCTGCTTTAAGTGCCAGGGGACCCGCCTCTTTCTGATCTGTGGCGAGATTCTCGTAAACAATTGTAGATAAGCCACCTCCTTCACCGAGTACAAGGCCCTTGAATCCAAGTTCATTTCGAAGGATATCGGTTAAAACAAATTCATTGGCATGTACCGGGACCCCGTCAATTGAAGGGTATGTTGCCATTACTCCTAACGCACCTGCTTTTTTTATTCCTGCAACCCACGGAGGCAGGAACACTTCTCTTAATTTTCTTTCAGATATCTCCATTGCGCCTCTTTCCATACCGCTTACAGGTTCGCTTTGCCCTGGATAGTGGCAAAGGCCGGCGACTGTCTTATCGTTATCAGAAACATCATTTCCCTGAACAGCTTTTACAATGGTTTCAGCCATACGTGAACAAAAATACGGGTCTTCACTGTAAGCTTCTTCATTTCTACCAAGTCTCGGATCCCTGATAGGTTCGACAACCAGGGTGAAAAGCTGGTGAATACCGACTGCTCTCCCTTCCTTAGCTGCCACAGTGTAAATATCTTTGACCAGATCCATGTTCCACATGCTCCCCAGTGCGGGTCCTTCAGGAAAGATGGTCCCTCCCGAACACATAAGTCCGTGTGTCCCCTCTTCAGTCTGGAGAAGGGGGATCCCCAGTCTTGTTTTTTCAACAGCGATTTTCTGAAGTTCATTGAAGAACTCTGCCTGCTGAAGGGGTCCCTTATGCAATATGGTGTTTGCAAGCGTAAAGAAACCTCCGAAGGGTCCAATACCCTTTATAAATGTACCCTCAGTAAGTTTTTTACAGTTTGCGGATTTTTCTTCAATATTTTTACCCATTTTATCCACATAAACACATGGCATATTAATTTGCCCGATTTTTTCCTCCAGTGTCATTCGTGAAAGAAGGTCCTCAACCCTTTGACCCACAGGATAGGCCGGATTTTTATATACAGGTGTATTATTCTGAAGATTGCTTTTGCCGACTGGTTTTAAAGCCACAGCAGATCTGGCAGTCTCTTTATCTCCGCGATTTGATCCAATATCTTCAACCTGTCTGGCAAAAATAGTATTATTAAGAAGTATTGCTGTGAGGGAAAGTAAAAGGAAGAAGATTTGTTTCCTGGAGTTTTCCCGGGTTTCGTTAAATGACGGCCATAGTTTCATGATTAATTGATAATTAAAGGTTTAGGATTACTTTATACAATCACATATTAAATATTGAATTGATTTGGTGCACTTTGGTTTGAAAACTTACACTGGTTAACTGCTCAGTCATTCGTTCATCTTAAATACGGCTTCTTTCCCGGCAAATGCTCCCCGTGATTTGCCGCCGGATTTCTTCAGAACCCCCTGATCATTACAGACTGTTATCAGAAAAAGAGCTGTAAAGGCCGTGCCGGCCATGCCAGCTAGTTGTTTATTCAACATATTTCCTTCCTGTTAAATTTTTAAGAATTAATTGATACGTTTAAAAACTTTTTATGGATTATCTGGAAAAACCGGAAGCCTTGACCACATTCAGCCGGTAATTACAACAATTTAGTACTTGTTTATTTATCAAAGGATTAATATCGGCGTCAGATGGCCAATCTAATCCGGCGCCAAGTGGTCAGGGGCAACGGCTTTTGCAGTTTGCAACTGTCACAGGTTCATGTTCATATTTTTTTAAGGCTTTAATTACGTCTTTGACAGCATTGGCTGTTTTATTGATCTGGTTCCGGTATTTTGTTCTGTTCAGGTTTGTTTTTTCATCATCATCGGGTTTAAGAGGTCTGTTAACTCCGGGTTCCTTATAAATAAATTCAATTCCGCGAAGCACTGTATCAAGGACGGATTCACACAGCCTGATATCATTGTCATCAAGTTCGTAGATTCGAACCGGCAACACTCTGCCGGCAACATTCCCGTTGGGAAGCTTCACCTTTAGCCCGAACAGGTCCTTTGAAGCCAGTTCAATAAATGCCCGGAATTCATGCTCCCAGACAAAGGATTTTGGATCACAATAGGTACGTGAAATAATAGGAATAAATACCAGACATTTGAGTTTCTCCTTCAGTGATTCATCCACATCGTGTGTTTCCAGCAGTCCGTCATGTGGATTGATGTCAAAATAAACACTGATATCTTCTTTAAATGCAGATCCAAGTTCTCCCTTTAACTGATTCACAAACTCAGTCACCCACCCGTCATGCTTGTTGTCTTTCTGGCGGCAGGAGATGAAGATGTCGTAGTTGTATCCTTCAATGATGCTTGACATCAGAGGATTATTTATTCACTATCAAAGTTACAGTTTGTTTAAACCAAAGTCAATTTTCTTTCAGTTTGTGAGAGAGTCATGGTTTGGATGTGATAGGAGTGGTATTAACGGCAACCGACCTTAATCTATAAATTTCATTATTTTCTTTAAATTATCCTGATATCAAAGAGCATGAGCCGGTAGCCCTGACCACTCTCTGCCGGAGTTAAGTGACGACCTGCCGCCGATTCTATATATTTGTTATTATGCAGCTTATATTTTTGAACATCAGATCGGCCAGAAGAGGTCAACGCTTCCAGCTTTTACAGCTCAATTTATTCCGGAATCGCTTAGTCAGTTGATCCGGAAATGAGGTGCATCGTGTGACCGGAATGTCCACCCACTGATCTTACGAGAAACAAATTTCCTGATCCTGTCCTCAAAACGGGAGGGACGGGCAGAAAGCACCATGGATTCATAAAAGGCCATGGCTTTAGTAAGGACTATTGTTTCTGTCGGGCAGGTCAGATAAACATCTGCCAGGGCCAGGGTATAGAAAGCAGTTGGGCTGCCAAAAATCATCCTTATCAGCGAACGAGAAAGTGGATTTACGTATTCAAGCATATCCTGATATCTCAGCAGAATGGTAGGTGTTATATTCAGCTTAAGATCCATGTCGTTGATTGTTAAGGAGAGGTTTAATTCACCTGCTTTTCTTTTTGGTTGATCATGTGTTAATGGTGTTCGATTTAACTGAGCCATATGGTTTTGGCTAAACAAGATTGAGTCACCTCTGCACACCATAAGGGTAAAGATATTCCGATTGCTCAGCCAGGGCCTGAAGCGGAATTCATTAATGGCAATCTTTATGTCTTCTTGAATGATTTTCAGCCACATCCAGCTAACCAATATGTCGTCCCAGAACAGCAGATTTGCATTGAAAGGAGGATTTAAACCCGTTTCCCAGAATGTATGGTCGTAATATCCATGAGCATTAAAAATCTTTAATGTAGACTGCCCTATTGTCACAGAACCGTTCACCTTACCTTTCGGGATCGCAGGAATCCAGGAAAAAATCCCTTTTCGTTTCCTGTCATAAAAAGTAACCTTTGCACCGAAGGGCAGCCAGGAAGTGATAACAGGTTCAATATCTAAATCAAGAAGAATATGTTCAATATTCACCTGAAGGTGATATTCTGCTTTGTGAGAGCAAAGATTCTTATAGCCTCTGATCGTGCTTTTTCCAATTGTTATACTGTAAGGCTCTTCACTGATTACAAATTCTTCAGGCGGGATGTGGCGTGTCAGGGAGGTAACACCCTTCTCGGGGGTGTAAATATATATACTGACAACTATCACATTCTCTTTCTTCAGTGGATCCGGACCGCAGGTAAACTGTACAACAAATACGGAATTGGTCGACTTATCATAAACATCTGCATACCATATTTCCATGTTCCCCAGTTGCCAGGGCGGATGATAAAATTCTTCAGGAATAAACGATACCGGGTCCAGGTGAATGCTCTGATCCTCGACAACAGCATTATCTGTAACTACACCATGATGTATGTATTCGTTCTGCATGATATTTTCCTAATGTATTCTGTTTTATTAAATCAGATGCAATTGCTTGAACGAAACATCTGAGGTAATTGCTTATGTATTCAATATTTACCTACCTGCAATCTCTGCTCACTTTAATAAAGAAACCGTTAATTGAATTTCAACTATTTCTTATTAGTGTTTTATTTGTCTTTTTGGCAACCAGTTGTAGGAAGGACAATAACTTACCATGTGAATGTATATGTATATTTCATGAGAAGTGTCCTTCCATAACAATGCGGAAGAACTGGAAATTCCCTGGTTAAATTCGTATTTTGAGTTTCATCGCAGACAAGATAGAAATCATTGCCTTCCGATGGATTATACCTGAACCTGATGTTTGAAATCACCCTGTTGACAGCCGTATTGTACTGTATGAAAGCCGATAAATAGGTTTTGGTTGTCAATGTCAGAAGGCTTTAATACCGGCTATATGATTAGTGAATTTAACCGATCGTATTGAAAAGTTGACATGGTCCCATTGATAGGTAAGTCCAATGTTTACACCTGCTCCAAAATTAATATGCGGATTTGCAAATAATGAGAACTTCCAACCATCGTAGAACTTTCCTGCTTCACCTGTGAAATTTGCAGAAAACGCATTCATATAAGCAGTAGCATAAAGAGCACTGAGATATAAAAATGAGTATTTTCCCGGAGGAACAGTTGCCTGATCATTTCCCAGTGTCAGTTCCTCCTGAATATTCTCAAGATACCAGTTGGCTGCAATATTTCCCGAGAATCCTTTTTTCGCCTCAAAATCCCACTGTAACATCCCAATGGTGGTTTCGTGCAAATTAGTTACTGTGTTAATAAAATTATAACCCGTTAATGATACATTATGATTTTGTAAGAAATGATTTTCACCCGGTAACCATCCATAACTCATAATTATTCTTGGTCCATGATAGTTCTCTTTTGCCTCGAATCCAATTCCCGGATTAAACCTTTTTCCTGACCAGGTATATACAAAATCATATGCAAATCCTGTCCGTTTTCTGCGCTGCCATTCGACAAGAAACCTTGAAGGGGCCATATCGATGAGATTATTCAAAGAATCAGTTTCGAAAGTCTGGGCCCATCTGATTGTAAAATATTCATCCCCTGTTACCCTGAACTGGCCGTCAATGCCGTAGTTAATATTGTATTTTCCATTTGTGCCAAGCCTGGTTGTCAGCATACCACCAAAATATGGGTATTCGTTAAATACCTTTCTTTTAGTCCTTACAACTCCATAATTTTCTGCCGGATTTTCCTCAATTGATTCTGTTTGCATGTCGAGTAAACCAATATCCCACTTACCCACCCTTCCTGTCAATCTTAATCCTCCGTAACTCCGGATAGGATTTCCGTCGTACAGGCCTATACGGCGGCTGTAAAACAAATTGTTGCCACCCAGGAATGAGAAATCAAATACATCAGATTTTTCAAGGAAAAAGATCCTTTTCTCGGGAAAATACAGAGAATAGCGGGTAAGATTTATTTTCTGGTCGTCAGCCTCCACCTGGGCAAAATCGGTATTCATAGTGATATCGGCGGTCAGGTTTGGGGTCAGGCTGTACTTAATATCGAGTCCCGCATCGAATTTTGGTGTTGAATGCATCTCATATGCAGTTTCTTCTGTGTTAAGTTCGTTTATCTGTCCAACACCTGCAGTTATATATGGAGCTACATATACAGGTTTTCTTGGCTTAAGTCCTTCAAATTCGACGCGTGCGCATAATGAAGGCTTCCAGTATGGAGCGGGGAATTCAGGTGAACTCACGGGCCATGTCGAACATTCATATTTAGCAGCACTGTATCTCATAATAAGAAGTCCCATAACCGTTTTACCCCCGATTGTCTGAAACCGGAGGCTGGAAAAAGGAATCCGGAATTCAGCCGACCATCCGGTTTCTGTTGTTGCAGTTTTAATATCCCAGAAAGTATTCCAGCTGAAGTTAACATCTGAGTTCATGGCCAGAGCATCATTTTTTACAGTTGCGTCTGTCCGGAGCCCGTTTGGATTGGTATGGAATGATATTGCATTTTCCCTGTCGTTATAAGTATCCAGGATAAATCCAAAAAAATCGGAGAAAGCTGAACTATAGTCTCTTTTTTTACTGATTGCCCGTATATCATCAGGTTTCTGGCAATACAACCATGCGCTTACAAAGAAATACTCATCGTTGTAAGCTATTTTTACTACAGATGAATCAGTCGGTTTGTTCCCAAAGACAGGGATAAATGTCGTCAAAGGCAAGTTCTGAACCGCTTGCCACATATCTTCATCCGGGATGCCATCAAAATTAATGTTCCCGGATATTTTAGCAACTTTCAGTGAACCAGGTGTATCTTTCGTAAGATCAATTTGGGTTAGTCCATTGCTGACAATTAAAATATTCCCAATTAAGAATAAAGCCAGGAATTTCTTCATAATCCATTCTTATATTCACAATTATAGCTTTTGAATATTTTAAATTATCCTTTAAAGTTCTAATATTCAAATTATACCTTGTCTTTGAACATTGATTCAAGCTCCCCCTTGAGGTTATCCACAAATTCAGTTATCCAGCGATCATGCTTATTGTCTTTCTGGCGGTAGCTGATGAATATATCATACTCGTATTCCGGGATAAGACTAATCATTTCCTGGTTCGTTCGGTTTCTGCAGATTTTCTACAGGACCAAAATATTTATCGAGCCAGCCCAATACTTCTCTGATCATATCGCTTTTAGCCACATAATGATCTGTTTCATAAATACAGAGACGTTTGTCTTGCTCAGGTGTTCCCAGAAGATTAAAAAAAGGTAAAAGATTAGTCTTTTCAGGGAATCTGTAATCGTATCTGCCATTTAACATCAGGGTCGGAATTCTTACTCTTGAAACATAATTTATCGCATCAGCCTCAGGAAAAGCTCTGCCCGAAAATCCCCCTACAATAAGGATGTTTACAGCAAGACGATCTTCAATAGCCGGAATTATCCCGCCTAATACACCTCCCCAGCTATGGCCGGCGAAGGCCAGTTTATCTATATCAATATCTTTCCTCGTCTCAAGATAGTCTATTGACCTGCTGAAGTCTTTGACCCATTTAATCAACAGTTCAGTATACTGATGGCTTTGACGGGCCCCATGCAGGGTCTCACCGTCATTTCTCTCATAGGTTCTGAAATAAACAGGATACATGACTGCCCGGCCGTTTTTCAGAACGAAATCGATAAAATATTTTGAATTTGAGCTGTTTTTTAGGTCTTTTTCATAAACCGCATAAGATCCCGGGAAAAAAATAACTGTCTGGAAGGGAGGTAACGCGTTCGACGGCAGATAGAGGTAAGCTACCATTCTTTCATTTCCGTATGCCGCGTCAAAGGTTATTTTTTCAATAATCCAGTCTTCAGCGCTTTTATCTCTTTCTTCAATTTCAGCATGAAGAGCAGTACTGTCGTACAGGAACTGGTTCCTGTATATCCTAAAGACCTCTCCAGATACTGGCACTTCTTCAGTATAATCCCGGTTTCCTGAGCCGAGATCGATCAGCCTGAAAGCTGTCTCAGGTATTATTGCCTCATCAATGTATCTGATGCACCTGAATCCATTCTCAGGTGAGCGATCGAATGGCGGCAACTGGTTCCATGATG
>CAYXSM010000036.1:0-31421 GCA_964466705.1 uncultured Rikenellaceae bacterium | reverse complement strand
CTGCCACCAAAATTCATGATATCGGTTTTGGAATGATTATTTTGTGCCGGATGGTCCGGCGGAAGCTTCTTTCCTTTTTTTGGTTTTGACTCCGGATTTTTTTTCTTCTACTGCCGGTGAAGTATTATCCTGATCTGAAATCTCCTCATGTTTTTCCTTATCTGAGGGAATTTCCGGCACATCCCTGATCAGCATATTAAGTTTCTGCAGAATGTTATACCAATGGATTATTTTGCGCATATGGCTGGTATACACTCTCTCCCTTGAATACTCGGGAACTACTTCCTCGAAGTATTTCTTAAGCAGGATTGTATCTTTCACCGCATCTGGTGCCTGACTGCCTTCTTCCCTGTCGTAAATGCGGTCAAAAATTGTTCCCAGTGAAAGGTCTTCATTATCAGTAAATACCGTAATGTCCTCGAGTGAGCTTACTTTTGATGAAGTGAAGACACTACTTCGTTTACCCGTCTCAAGTTGTTCAACGATTATTGCATTTTTACCCTGGGCAATGAACCTGAACAGGCCCGGTTGACCGGAAATGGCGAGGATATCTTTTAGAACCATGTTTTTGAATACAAATTTAATTCTTGATTTCAGAAATAGTTATAAGCTGTGATATATTTTCAGAGTCAATACATAGAAACTAAACCAGATGGCGTTCCTTTTTTATTTTTTCATAAGCTTCATTCACCTTTTTGAACTTTTCATCGGCGATCTTTCTGAATTCATCTCCAAGATGGTTTACTTTATCCGGATGATATTTCATAGCCATTTTTCTGTAAGCTTTTTTTACTTCCTCATCTGAAGCAGATGGTTCAATTTCAAGGATTTTATATGAAGAGTCTGTTTCCGGAATGAACATATTCCTTATTGACTGGTAATCAGGTGAAGAGATCCTCATATAACCAGCCATTTTTTCGATAATATCAACCTCTGAGGGGTGTACGTTGCCGTCAGCCAGGGATATATTAAAAAGAAGATGAACAAGCTGAAGGCGTGATGAGTAATCCATTTGTCTGGCTATCTGGTTACAGACATCCCTGACCGGAATGTTTTGCCTCAGAATATCCTTAAGCATCAAAATTGCTTCTTTTGCAGCGGCTGTTCCGAATTGTCTTACAAAAAACTGCTTAACATAGTCCAGCTCGGATTTGACGACTTTACCATCGGCTTTCATCATTGCGGCTACTAAAACAAGCAGGCTCATTCCAAAATCGCCCTGTGTTGTTCTCTCGACACCAGGTCGGGATGTTCCTGTATAGACTGTTGTACTATCTATCATAGAGCCAACAACAAATCCCAGCAGCGCACCAATAGGCCCGCCCATAACCCACCCGAGGCCTCCGCCGATCCATTTACCAAAATTTCCCATATTTCAGCCGTTAATTTGTATCTGTCTTAACAGATCATCATGGATTCTCAGGACAGCAGGAATGATAAGATCATCTTCCGAGTTATATATGGCATAATCCGAGTTCCTTATTTTTGATTCATCATCCAGCTGGTTTTTCATTCTTTCCATGACCTGCTGCCTTGTTAGCTTATCTCCGCGGACAACCCTTTCAACTCTTTGTTCCACAGGTGCAACTACTGTAAGGACCCTGTCTACCAGTTTTGAAGCCCCGCTTTCGAACAGGATAGCTGCCTCCATGATAACGTATGGTGATCTCTGCTGTTCAACCCATTCCCGGAAATTCCGGAAAACAAGGGGATGTATCAGCGAATTTACTTTTTCGAGAAGAATTGCATCATTGAAAATGAGACTGGCCAGTTCAGCCCGGTTGAGGGATCCCCCGTCAAAAAGATCTTTCCCGGCAATATTGTTCAGCTCCGATTTCACTTTCTCATCGGTATTCATAATTTCTTTTGCCTCAGGGTCAGCGTAAAATACGGGAATTCCAAGTACATTGAAGATCTTGCATACGGAAGATTTACCGCTTCCTATCCCGCCTGTAACGCCAAGTATCAACCTTGGTACTGTATCTTTTTTCATCTTTGTATCCGTTCTATCAGAAAATCAACGCTCTCAGGTGTGAATCTTAAAGATTTGACGAAAGGCGGCACATTAATTATTTCCACCGGTAACTTTTCAGATGAATTCAGATCAGCTTTGCCGATGTCCAGAACAATTTCAAATGGCATATCATTTATTTTCTTATAGTCGCTTATTGCAACTAGACATTTCACACTGACTTCATCAGGGAATATTTTAATATCGATGGAATCGGGAGTATTAATGATTTTAACAGGAACCGTTACACCGGCTTCGGTAAACTGTTCAACAGGAATCGTTATGGCAACTTTCTTTTCAGATATGCTGAACCTGTTGTTAACTGAAAGCGGATAGTTCTTTTTCACCGTTTCGCTCAAGCCGGTGAGTTTTCTTTTTCTTGTGCTTACTGAACTGGTGGTATCAATTATTTTTTTGGGACCCGTAATGGTAACACTGTCAGGCTCGATGATTATATCACCTTTAACAAAGAACTGCTTATCAGTAGTCAATTCAATATCAGCGAAAACCGGCACGGTCCTGGATATGATTCTGTCAAGAGAAAAGAAGAGAGTGTCAGGCTGAACAGATGTTATCCTGCATTCTGATCTCAATTGATTTGTCAGTTTCTGAACAAGCCCCGAGGTAATTATATAATAGTTGAGATCGCTGCTTCCGCGAACTCTTCGGTAGTTTACATCAGAAACATCAAGTGCAACAGGGGTTCTGCTCCCGTAAAGCTTTATCTTGAGGATGGAATAGCCTGACCCTTCCAGTAACAGTGTTAATTTTGAAGGAATATCTTCTGACAGAACCCTGTTTTCGGGAAGATTAACATACCTTACCGGGTATCTGACTTCGGCCTGAATTTCTTTCTCAAGAGAATTAAGAAACCAGAATATGAACGAGAGGAAAAGGAAAAAGGTAAAGATCATCATGTCTTTGTTAATTCCTTTTTTTCGTTTCTCAAAAAGGTTTCCAAACAGTATTGAGCGCTGCCCTTTCACTCAGGGTATCTGATCACGGATTATTTCTTTTGTTCGATATCTGTCGGATCTTTAATAAGAGCGTTCTTGTCAACCTTAAGTTTAAGGTCTCCGCCCACCTCAAGCATAACATAGTTATCCTTAACCTCAGATACCCTTCCGTATATTCCGCCCGTGGTAACAACTTTGTCACCCTTTTTCAGCGAGTTTCTGTAGTTAGAGAGTTCTTTCTGTTTTCTCATCTGGGGTCTGATCATGAAGAAGTAAAAAACCACAAAGACAAGAAGCAGGGGAAGAAAAGTCATCATCGGGTTTCCCTGGCCGGAAGATCCTGACGGTTGGGCCATCAGAATTAGAAAATAAAAGTTTGTCATCTTAAAATTATTATTTGTTGTTAGTCTTTAAAATTTCTGCTGTTATTTTAAGAACCGTAACCGGAGTAACGGCATTTGTTTTGACGGATATCGTCTTGGTTTGCAAGCCATTTCTCCCCGAAGTATCGAATATCACTTCAAGTGTTCCGGCATCTCCCGGGGGTATTGGTCTGGCATCGTAACGAGGCACCGTACAGCCACAGCTGGTTGATGCTGAAGCGATCACAAGATTTCCGGTACCCGTGTTACGGAAGTTAAAAACACAGCCGATTTTTTCTCCCTGTGTGACCTTGCCGAAATTATGCTCATATTCGCTGAAGCTTATTTCAGCTTTACCCTGTTCCATGTCTGCCATGCAGGCTTCTTCATTGATCCTGTCTGCTCCTGTTTTACACGAAGCTGCCAGAGTTCCGGATACAATAAACAGTAATATCCTTAAGGTCTTAATAAACACTTTATGTTATTTTGTCAATTATATTCAACATCTTCCCCCACAAGGCCCCTGCCATATTTGGCAAAGAGTCTTTTCTTTCTCATTTCCCTGACAATGTTATCAAGGATACCATTAACAAATGTACTGCTTTTTGGTGTACAATAATATTTGGCTATTTCAATATACTCATTAAGAGTAACCTTTACCGGAATCTCAGGGAATTCAATTATCTCGGTTATTGCAAGCTGCATCACTAGAATATCCATCAGGGCTATACGCTCAACCTCCCAGTTTTCGGTATTATTGTCAATAAGCTCAGAACACTCCTTTGAACGGAGAACGGATTTTCTGAAAAGAGTTTTCACAAACTCTTCGTCCTCAGTGTTTTTAAAAAGAGAGATCAGCTTAGTATTTTCCTCTGAAGCTTCCTTGAATTTCTTAAGCGTTTTTACCACCATAACAACCACATATTCAACATCATCATTCCAGTATATAGATTGTTCTTCAAGGTTTGACATAAGATCTTCAGATGAAAGCAAAAAATCAGTGACAAGTCTGATTACGAATTTTTTATCAGCCTGATAATCCTGTGTCTCTGATTTCATATATGACATATATTCATTCCATGATGTCATCTTGTTGTAAATCAGCCTTGGTATATGGTTATAAAGTGTCCAGGAGAGCTTTTTTGAGTTTTTATACTCATTGAATGATCTGTTAATCCTGAGCTGAGCTATCAGCAGGTTATCCACGAACCTGCGGACTGGATTAAGGTCTTCGGGAGTGGGCATTTTTTTCTGTAATGCCTGATCTATTCTTTCTGAGGCAATGTCCGATATTTCAATCAGCAATTGAATCAAAAGATGGTACAGATCATAAGTTTTGTTAATGCTGTGCATAAGTTCTGCTTCGCCACGGGGAAGGTCATCATCTCTCCTCCGGTTAAAAGCATAAAGTGTCATCAAAGCTTTTATGCGTAATAGTCTTCTGCTAATCATTGTTAGAGAACCTCGTATTCCGCTGCAAAATTACTCTTTTTCCCTTACCCTCAAAAGAACCGGGTAATTTTCAGCACAATCATGACGCAGGGTATTGTTTTGAAAAAATATTCTTACATTTGACAATCAAAAGAGTACCCTAACCTAAATGAGCCGATAATGGAAGAAGAAACCGGAACCAAAGAAGTTCCAGAGGGTCATGATGAAAAAAACCTGAAGGAAGAGATTTTCACAAGAGTAGTCAGAGCCGGAAAGAGGACCTATTTTTTTGATGTTAAAGCCACCAGGAAAGAAGATTACTACCTAACGATCACAGAAAGTAAAAAACGACTTGGGAAAGAAGGAAAGATATTTTACGAAAAGCATAAGATCTTTCTTTACAAAGAAGACTTTGAAAAATTTGTGGATGGCTTAAAAGATGCAGTTGATTATATAGGAGACGGAAAGGGTGAATTGAGAACAGCTCCGGCTCCGGCTCCGGCCTCATCAGTATCGGAAGGTACAAACCAGGATGACAATGACCTTTCCTCAGCAGAATTCACAAATATTGATTTCGACGACCTGGGGAAAAAATAATGAGGATCTGTCTGGATGTCTGATTATATTTTAGCTTCATTTGCTGTGGTACTTATGCTGCTTGGCATAATAGGCTGCCTGGTTCCTGTTCTGCCGGGACCGCCGATAAGCTATATTGGGGTTCTGCTGCTTCATGTTACCAGGTTTGCTCATTTCTCTTCCACGATGCTTATAACACTGGGAGCTCTGGCTCTGGTGGTTACATTGATTGATTACATCGTACCTGTATGGGGCACCAAGCAGTTCGGAGGGTCAAAGTATGGGATAAGAGGCGCCACAGTCGGGTTAATCATAGGCCTGTTTCTCGGTCCGGCCGGGATTATTGTGGGGCCTTTCATAGGAGCATTTGTGGGAGAGCTGATTTTTAAAGACGACATCAGATATGCGCTCAAAGCCGGTTTTGGAAGCCTTCTCGGATTTCTTACCGGAATAGGCCTTAAACTGGCTGCATCATTTGTTATGACGTTCTATTTTGTAAAAGAGTGGCTAAGCTAAGATAATGACACCGGCGTTCGGGACATGAAATCATGAACCCAGTGTTGCAACCATCACTGCCTTAATCGTGTGCAATCTGTTTTCCGCTTCATCAAAAACGATTGAGTGCTTCGATTCAAACACATCATCCGTCACTTCAAGCCCATCCAGTCCAAATTTCCGGAAAATTTCCTCTCCTATGATTGTCTCCCTGTTGTGAAATGCAGGCAGGCAGTGCAGGAATTTGACATCAGGATTGCCTGTTCTGTTAACGACAGACATATTTACCTGGTAGGGTTTCATCAGATTTATCCGTTCTTCCCAGGCGGAATCAGGCTCTCCCATTGATACCCATACATCGGTATACAGAAAGTCAACTCCTGAGACGGCTTCTTCAACATCTTCAGTGAGTGTAATTTTTGCTCCCGTATCGGATGCTATTTTCCTGCAGGTATTTGTAAGCTCTTTACCCTGTTGAAAGGCGGCCGGTGCGGCTGTTCTGAAATCCATTCCCATTTTTGCTGCACCAACCATAAGTGAGTTTCCCATATTATAGCGGCCGTCACCAAGATAGCAAAATGCGATCTTGTTAAGCGGCTTCTCAGAATGTTCCATCATTGTCATCAGATCGGCAAGCACCTGTGTGGGATGAAATTCATTGGTGAGCCCGTTCCATACAGGAACTCCGGCATATGCAGCAAGTTCTTCAACAATCGCCTGGCCAAATCCCCTGTATTCTATTCCGTCATATAGTCTTCCAAGCACCCGTGCTGTGTCTTTCATCGATTCCTTATGCCCGATCTGGGAACCAGAAGGTCCGATATAAGTAACGTGAGCCCCCTGATCCAGAGCTGCAACTTCAAAGGCACACCTTGTTCTGGTTGACGATTTTTCGAAAATCAGTGCAATATTTTTTCCGTACAAACGGGGCTGCTCCGTACCGGAATATTTTGCTTTTTTCAGTGAAAAAGAGAGGTCGAGCAGATACCTTATTTCCTCAGGAGAAAAATCCAGGAGTTTAAGAAAGCTTTTGTTCCGCAGATTGAATGACATTGATTTAAAGAGTAAAGTAAGTTACATATCGAAAAGGCAAAAATAAGCAGTTATTAGGTAAATCTCAAAAGTATGAAGTGATTAGTTTTGATATGTTCAGAATAAGACCTGTTTAAAAAACCGGTTGTTTGACCGATATTTCTCTAAGAACCCGGGGGATGAACCTGAGATTTGAATAAGTGAGATTACTGACAGGTACCTGATCCCCTGAATTTTTCTTTGAAATAAAGCATATAAAAATCTGCCATGGGAAGACACGAGAAGGAAAAATGTAAAATGCTTGTGAATTACAGAAGCTTCTTTAGTTTCATCAGACATAAAACTGCTATTTCCTGTGGAGTCTGTATTTTGCCATATTATTCTGGCATTGGATTGCCTTTGCGGCAGGATAATGAATTAAATGTATTGCCGGACAGTCAGTTTTCGTATTCCATCGTGATTTTTGAGCCGTATTTTTTATCAGCCAGTTTAAAAGCTTCTGTAATAACGCTCATCTTTCCCCCTTCTCTGAGGAAATTAAGACAAGCCCTGATTTTTGGCTCCATGCTGCCCCTGGCAAAGTGACCTTCCTCAAGATATTTCATTGCATCCCGGTAATTTAGAAACTCCTTTATTTCCTGACCAGGCTTCCTGTAATTAATATAAATATAAGGAACATCCGTAAGTATATAGAATTCATCAGCACCTATTGAAGAAGCCAGCAATGAAGAAGCAAGATCCTTGTCGATAACAGCTTCAGCCGGTCTCACATCACCTTTTTCATCAATATAGACAGGAATGCCCCCTCCTCCGGCTGCTATAACAATGTTGCCCCTGATGGCAAGTTCCCGTACTATATTGTCATTCATGATTCTGACAGGAGAAGGAGAAGGCACAACCCGGCGATATCCACCTGGTTTTTTGATATCATCCTTAAAAGCCCATCCTTTGACAGCAGAAAGCTGCTTTGCCTGCTCTTCAGTATAGATCTTTCCTATCCGTTTCTGCGGATCACTGAAAGCAGGGTCTTCCCTGTCAACAATAATCTGGGTTACTAAACAGATAACGTTTTTTCTGATCCCGAATTTGTTCAAAACATTTCTGAACATTCGTTCAATCATATAACCTATTCCGCCCTGACTGTCAGCCACACAAATATCAACAGGCATCTGAGCTATGCCATAGATCTGCTCACCGGCATCATTTCTCATCAGTATATTGCCAACCTGAGGGCCATTACCATGGGTCAGAACGATATCATATCCTTCCCTGATCAGAAAAACAATATTTTCCAGGGTGCGGTATGTATTATCCTCCTGCTCCTCAATTGTTCCGACCTGGTCTCCCCTGAGAAGAGCATTTCCCCCGAGGGCCACAAGTGCCAGTTTGTTATTCATATTTCCTTTAAGAATGATTTATACTTTACTGAAGAGACAATTGCATAATAAGCAGGCAAATCTATGAAAATTAAATTTATAAATCCATTCTTCCCGTACTCTGAATCTGTTTAAAAAGAAAAGCTCATAAAAATCTGCCATGCTACATATTTTGAAATTTACTTCGATAAAGAAAAAAAATCATTACATTTAACGCCAATAATTCTGGTCACTCTTTGTGAGAATAAGTTATACACTACTACTAGTAGCAGTCATATATGAATTTGCAGGAAGCTCCTGCAAAGAAAACGGCAGAGATTTTCCCGGACAGGGAGAAATTCATTATTCTGTGGAATACGCAGGAAAGATCAGCCAGATGCCGTTGGAATTCATGCCTAAAAATCTGGTTGTCGCGTTCAAGGACGACAATATCATGTATAAACTGATCTCCCCTTTCGGAAACTCAGGGATCATAAATCTTGCTAATCCGTCAAAAGAGATCTACGATACATACCTCAGCATGTTCACCATTAAGTATTTTTACTCACTTGAGCCCGGAGAATGCTATCCTGGATTCGATGCAATGGAAGGGATCGAAATTAAAAGGACTTCAAAGTCAAGTACAATCTGCGGTTTTAATTGTAAAAATGCTGAAGTCACCCTGCCTTCTGACAGGAACAAAGTATATGATGTCTGGTATACTGATGAGATAGCTGTTAAAAATCCTAATGCTTCCACACCTTATAAACAGATTGAAGGAGTACTGATGAGTTTTTTCTTTGTTATAGGCAACTCGGAGATTCATTTTCATGCGGAAAATGTATATAAAACAGAATTACCGGATGAAACATTCGACAGGAAAGAAAAATATGTCAGGGTATCAAAAGAAGATATGAATAAGTTCATAGGCAAAATTGTCAATCTGTAGTTCCGATGCCTGATTCCATTCTCATAACAGCCATGTGAAATTATTTTGTTATAAAGGTCCTGTTCTCCATACGGTTTTTTAAAGTTTTAACCATAAATACAGGAGTTTTGCAAAATTATTACCTTTGAGGGTTCTTAACAGAATGCATGAACAAATCCCCGTATGGTTGGACATACAGGTATTCAGCAGAAATTACAGGTGAAATGAAAAAAGACAAGGAGGATTCAGGCAGGAAGAAAAAGGGTACAGCCAGATCAAAATCTTTCTTTACCGACGAAAGAGTCAGTTTTGTTTTTGGAATTCTGATCACAGGTTTTGCATTTTATCTGCTTCTTGCCTGCATTTCATATCTTATATGGTGGAAGGCTGACCTGAGTCTTTCAGTCTCAGACACCCTTTCCGGGGCGGAGACAAGCGCCAGAAACTGGTCCGGAAAGAGTGGCCACCTGCTTGCCAGTATTATTGTAGGAAAGGGATTTGGCTTCGGAGCTTTTTTCATCCCCCTGATTATCGGTTCATTTGGATTATATCTCCTGAACTTCCCCAGAATAAACCTGTGGAAACTGGTTGCAAAATTCACATTAGCCACTATTCTTGTTTCATTATTGCTGGGATTCATCTTCGGCAAGATGGATGGATATCTCTATAGCGGTCCGGGCGGTGCTCAGGGTTATGAAATAACAAGATGGCTCAACTCTTTCATGGGGAAGATTGGCACCGGCATCCTGCTGATATTTGCCACTGTTTCATATCTTATCTTTGCGCTCAGGTTTAAGCCTGAATCATTCACAACGGCAATTCCTTCTGCCATAAAAGAAATCATACCTCCTTTCAGGTCAGAGAGCTCTGACGGATCATCGTTTTCGTCAGATCATGCACGGGAAGGCCATTATGGTGATGGAGAAGGTGAAGATGAATATGACTTTACGGGAAATGAAGATGTTGAGTTTGTTGTAAAACGCCCGGGACATGAAGGGACCTCATCAGGCTCAAATCACGGCGGACCTATAATTCATGAAGTGGACAAAAGCGAGCACGGAGACTGGTCAGGCAGAAAGGTAAGCATTGAAATAAATAAACCGGAAGCTGCGGACATACTTCCTGATCACGAAGTTGAAAAGATCATGGGGAATTATGATCCCAGGCTCGATCTTTCCCATTACCGGTTCCCTCCTGTTTCCATCCTGAAAGATCATAAATCAGATAATGATTTTGATAATAATGAAGTATTTGAAAACAAAGAGAATATAATTAAAACACTGGGCGACCATAAGATAAGCATAAAACACATTTCTGCGACTGTCGGGCCCACAGTAACATTGTACGAAATCGTTCCGGAAAGGGGTATAAGGCTTGCCAGAATAAAATCGCTCGAAAATGATATAGCCCTGAATCTCTCAGCGCTGGGAATAAGAATAATTGCTCCGATACCCGGCCGCGGAACAGTAGGTATTGAAGTGCCAAACAAAAATCCGGAGATTGTATCCATGAGGTCGCTGATAACCTCAAAGAGTTTTCAGGAAACTAAATTTGATCTGGCCCTTGCCCTGGGACGCACCATTACCAACGATCCTTACATAGTTGACCTGACGCGGATGCCGCACCTTCTTGTCGCAGGTGCTACCGGGCAGGGAAAGTCGGTTGGCATTAATGCCATTATCACATCTGTCCTTTACAAAAAGCACCCTTCCGAGGTCAAGTTTATCCTTATCGATCCAAAGAGGGTTGAGCTGCCGTTATATTCAAAGATTGAACGCCATTTTCTGGCTAAGCTCCCCGGTGAGGAAGATGCAATTATCACAGACACCAGAAAAGTCATAAACACTTTGAATTCCTTAACCATTGAAATGGATAACAGGCTGGAGCTTCTTAAGGATGCCCAGTCAAGGAATATCAAAGAGTACAATGAAAAATTCATTTCAAGAAGGCTTAGTCCTGAAAAAGGGCACAGGTTCCTGCCCTATATAATCCTTATTATTGATGAATTTGCCGATCTTATAATGACGGCAGGAAAGGAAATAGAACCTCCCATCGGCAGGCTTGCACAGCTTGCCAGGGCCACGGGAATCCATCTGATCATATCGACCCAGAGGCCAACAACGAATATTATCACCGGATTCATAAAAGCAAATTTTCCTACCAGGATTGCATTCAGGGTATTCTCATCAATTGATTCCAGAACGATCATTGACGCCACCGGAGCAGACAGGCTTGTCGGGCGTGGTGACATGCTGGTATCTTCTGGAGCTGAGCCTGTAAGGGTTCAATGTGCGTTTATCGACACATCAGAGATAGAGGAACTTACTGAGTACATAGGTTCCCAGCAGGGCTACCCCGACGCCTTGCACCTTCCTGAATATATTGACGATAGCGAATCAGGAACTTTTGAGGTGGACCTTCATAAACGAGATCCGATGTTCGAAGAAGCCGCCCGGCTCGTGGTACAGCATCAGCAGGGATCCACATCACTTATACAAAGAAAACTTTCAATCGGTT
Organism: uncultured Rikenellaceae bacterium; assembly: GCA_964466705.1. Taxonomy (GTDB): domain Bacteria; phylum Bacteroidota; class Bacteroidia; order Bacteroidales; family VadinHA17; genus LD21. The sequence continues at coordinate 19,758 of CAYXSM010000036.1, read as the reverse complement.
ACAACAGAGCAGGCAGAATTATTGACCAGCTGGAAGCTGCCGGCATTGTCGGACCTTTTGAAGGCAGTAAGGCAAGAGACGTACTCTGCACCGATTATATGCGTTTGGAACAGATTTTGAAGAGTCTTGAATAAAAAAACAATTATGCGGGGCATATCGATCCTTTTTGTTCTTATATTTTCTGTTTCGGCAGTCACAAAATCACAAACTGATCCTGAAGCGATGAAAATTCTTGACAGGTTCTCGTCTTCAGCCCTTGCAGCGCCATCCATATCGATGAGTTTTGACCTTATTACCGATGATAAGATTGAGGGATTTAACAACGAGGTCCCCGGAACGGTGATAATTTGCAAGGATATGTACAGTCTCGATCTGGGTGACAACATAATCTGGTACAACGGCAAAATATTATGGAACTATCTTCCTGCCGAAAAAGAAGTGACAATTACCGAGCCATCAGATGACGATTTTTCATTTCAAAGCCGCCCTTCTGAGATTTTCAGTATGTACAAGGAGGGTTTTAAGGTAAGACTGATAGATGAAGATACTGACAGATATGTTATTGATCTCTATCCTGAGGACCTTGAAAGTGAATATATAAGGATAAGACTTTCATTAGGCAAGACCTTCCCCGACCTTAAATCTGTTGAATACAAGAATAAGAACGGTCTTACCATAACCATAAAAGTCAGGGAATTCGACCTGAAAAAAGTTCCTGATAAGTCATCTTTTACATTCGATCCTGAAAAATTCAGGGACACAGAAGTTATTGATCTGCGTTAGCATCAGATCTATCGCGGCTGGGGTACGCGATCCGTGCATGGTAAATGTTCAGAAGCCTTTTAATAAACACACTCTTAATATCACTTATATCTTTGTACGTTAGTGGTGCTTCAGAGAACTGCCCATCCTGCTCCTGCAAATAAATTATCCGTTCAACAAGATCTTTAATGTTTTCCTCTGAATAGCCCGGTAAACTTCTCGAGGCAGCTTCAACAGCGTCGGCCATCATAAGAATTGCTGTCTCCTTTGAGAAAGGTTTCGGACCCGGGTAAGCAAAACTTTTTTCCATTGAACTGTTTTTCGGATTCTGATCAAGATACTTTTTGTAAAAGAAATACGCTAATCCCGTTCCATGATGGGTTTGAATAAAATCAATTATCGGAGAAGGAAGCTTGAATTTACGACCGAGTTCAACACCTTCTGCCACATGATTGATTATTATGCCTGAGCTTTTAAGCGGATCAAGGTGGTCGTGCGGACTGAATCCTTCCGACTGATTCTCAATGAAATATTCCGGATTTCTGGTTTTTCCTATGTCGTGATAGAGGGCTCCTGCCCTTGTAAGAAGATGATCAGCTCCTACTCTGACAGCTGCTTCACCAGCAAGATTGGCGACCTGCAGAGAATGCTGGAAGGAACCCGGAGCATCTTCCGATAACTTCCTCAGCAAAGGTTGATTGGTATCGGATAATTCGAACAAGGTTGCATCTGAAACAAATCTGAAGGTTTTTTCAAAAACGAATATCAGGGGATAACTAAGTAGCACCAGTACTCCGTTTCCGGCGAACCAGAAATAGTTCTTCCAGTTCATGGTAGACAGGTCACCCTCCTGAGTCAGTCCTATTCCCAGGTAAACAACCGAGTATGTAATAAATACCATAAGGGCCGCAGTAAATAATTTAGCCCGTCTGTAAACATTTGTCAGCGAAAATATCACAATAATACCAACAATGTAGCTGACGAAAACAAATTCGAAAGAATTCGGAACAAAGAATCCTGCGAGCATTATGGCTATCAGATAGACAAAAAGAGCCAGCCTTGAATCATAAAATGTCCTGACAACAATTGGTATTATTGCAAAGGGAATAAAAAAGATGTAGTCGCCCGGTAAAAGGGTGACCAGCCTTGTTATAAGGAGAAAAAGAAGAATCAGGAGTATTATAAAAAAGGTTTTATGAGTTGAATTAAGGATATCGAACCTGAAATGAAACATGAAGAGGTATAATCCCAGATAACATGCAGATACCAAAAGAAGCCTGCCTACCAGGATAAGCCATTTGTCATATTTGCCCAGTCTGCGCTCATATTCTTTCTTCATAGACTGGAGAATCATATATTTTGAGTCTGTGACAATTTCACCCCTGGAGATGATTAGTTCACCTTCCTGTACCAGTCCGTGACTCGAACTAATCTCCCTTATCAGGCGGTCCCTGATGGTGGTACTCGTTTCCTCGTCATATAAGATATTGGGCTTGATGTAGTTATAAAATGTCACCTGTGCAAGAAGCTCCTTAAGATCACCGGCTGAGCTTCCTGTAATATTTGATATCAATTCAGCTTTTTTTTCTTCAGAATACTGATAAGCTGACTTATGCAGAAAAACAGCACTCAATGATCTTTGCCCGGCTACTCTGCCCTCCACTACAGTTATCTTTTCCGAATTCAGACCGGAATTGCCCGCAACCTCATTGACCTCCAGTATTCCCTTCTGATAAATGCCCGAAAGAATGGATTTCAGATCAAGCTTTAGTTTGTTGAATCCCTGGGGGGGCAGAGGCTTGTTATCTCTTTCAAAAGAATTCTTCAGTCCTTCGAGGTAGTTGTCAAACTGTCTCAGCTGACTTGTTTCCACATCAGCATCCAGACGAAAATAGGGGAAAAAATTCCTCATAATGCTGTCCCGCTCACGGGTAATCCTCTCTTCTGATTTAAGTATCGGGAAATCCCATGGAGCTATAAGTGCAGGCCGCAACCATGGCTTGCCTTTCTGAAATTCATATCTGAATTTTCCCTCGCGAGGTGAGATCAAAACCACTATCAGGATGCTAACCAGAAAAAAAACCAGATGGAAGATATGCATCCTGCCTGATTTCAATGTAACTTTAAAGATAGCCATTCGCTGACCGTGCTAATTAGACAAATCTGATAGTCAAACAAAAATAGGGATAATTTTGTTAAATGAACCATTTATGCTCCGTTCAAAAAGAGTATGACAGAATTGTCTGATCCTTTGCATGACTTCAATCTTCGCCCTGAATCATTATATTAATGCGTCTTGTCCGGAGTCATCAAATCCTTATTATTTGTAATTTTGCAAAAACAGGCATAATGGAAACCTATATATGCGAGAACGTTTTCGTTCCACTGAGATCAGGGCCGTCTCACAGATCTGAAATGGTCAGTCAGATCCTGTTCGGGGAAAAATATTCCATTACAGATAAGGCTGGCCACTGGCTGAAAATTGAGACATTTTTTGACCGGTATTCCGGATGGATAGACAAAAATCATCTTATGCAGTCAGCAAACACGGAGGATCAGTCAGGGCATGTTCTGAACCGTTCAATATTATGTTACAAGAATGATGGAACTAAGCTCAATCTCGAAGCCGGATGCGAGGTATACAATCCTGATTTTAATAACAAGACTTTCACAACGGGCACAAATGTTTACAGAGCTGCTGATGATTTAAGTGAAACATATATCAGGAGTTCCGGGACAATTGCGGATACTGCAATGAAGTTCATAAACAGCCCCTATATCTGGGGGGGGCGTATTCCTTCAGGGATTGACTGTTCGGGGTTTACCCAGCTGGTTTATAAAATACACGGATATAATATCCCCCGGGACAGCAAAGAACAAGCCGATACAGGTGAAACGGTCAGTTTTCTCGGAGAGTCCTTACCCGGAGATCTCGCCTTCTTTGATGATGAAAAGGGCAGGATATCACATGTAGGAATGATCATTTCTCAGGGACTGATAATTCATGCATCGGGAAGAGTAAGGATCGACACAATCGACCACCAGGGAATCTATAAGCATGAAATCAAAGGGTATTCTCACAGATTAAGAGTAATAAAAAGGATCATACTTCCCGGGTCCGCAAAATAATTTCAACTTTATCGAGAATATTTTTCTCCTCAGTTTCAGCATCTTTCTCAATAATCAGTGCCTTACCGGTTATCTCGCCGGCAAATTCACGGTCTTCAAGGCTCAGAGAATTAATCCTGACATTAAGGCAGGCACCTTTTATACAGGAACGCAGGGCCAGTGCTCCGACAGCAGCGTCTGTCACAGAATTCGGATTGCCTTTTTCAACCATTTCTTTAATAAGACCAAAACCTGAAAATGCTTTCTGCATCACCCTGAATGGCACCAATGAAGCTTCTTTTGTTGCTTCCTGGACAGCCTGTCTCCTGGCTCTTTTTTCGTTTTCGGTTCTCCGGGGAAGGCTGAAAGCCTCAAGCAGCTTATTATAGGCATTGGTATCTTCGTCAACAAGCTTTAAAAGTCTGTTTTGGATATCCTTGCCTTTGCAGGCCATATCGGAAAACTCTTTCCATCTGCTGTCCCAGCCTCTTTTATGTGCTGAAAGGTTTGCTACCATTGTCCCAAGTGCCACACCAAGCGAACCTATATATGCGGATACTGATCCACCTCCCGGCACAGGCACTTCAGATGCAGTCAGATTCATGAATGATTCAAGATCCTCGTATATCAGCTGTTCTTCAGTTTTTTCGGCAAGGACGTATTCTATTATCTTTTTGTCGGGGTCGAACGGGTGAAGTTCGTCAAGCCCCATCGATTTAACAGCAATATTTATAATATCCCTGTCAGGAATGCCTGAAGACCTCTGTTGTTTGTCAAGAAAATAATGTCCGGCATCAAGCATTGCTTTAAGCGGGATCAGACCAACCAGTTCCGAACCTGTAACCCTTACACCTCTTGCGTCCGCTTTTCTGCAGGCCTCATCAAAAGCAACATGAACGGGAGTTACTGATATGTCCGTAAGGTTCATTGAGATCTGGGTGATCCCATATTCCCTTATGAACCAGCCGATTGCCCTGACGGACTTTAAAGATCCGGGAATCATTATTGGTGCTCCGTCGTTGTCTGTAATGATTTTGCCCGTTAATGGATCACCTTCCCTTTTTGGTCTCCCCTTTTCCCGTATATCGAATGCTATGGCATTTGCCCTGCGTACAGAGGTTGTATTCAGATTAACATTGAAAGCAACAAGAAAATCTCTTGCCCCCACTGCCGTCACTCCCGATCGTACATTGAATTCTGCCGGCCCATAATCGGGTTTCCAGTCAGGGTGGGCCAGTTTCCGTTTCAAACCTTCATATTCCCCTTCCCTGCAATTTGCCAGGCTCCTTCTTTTTTCGATGAATGCAGCATGTTCGTAACAAAAAACAGGAATTCCAAGTTCTTTGCCAATCCGTTCACCCAGTAAGCGTGCATACTCAACAGTTTCATCCATTGTTATTCCTGACACCGGAATCAGGGGACAGACATCGGTGGCGCCCATCCGGGGGTGTTCACCTTTATGTTTTGACATATCTATAAGTTCTGCTGCTTTTTTTACTGCCCGGAACGCAGCTTCAGTTACCGGTGCCGGTTCACCTGCAAATGTTACAACTGTCCTGTTTGTATCCCTCCCGGGGTCAACGCCGAGAAGTCTGACACCTTCAACTGATTCAATGGCTGCGGTTATCTGATTTACCACATTCATGTCCCGTCCTTCACTGAAATTAGGCACGCATTCTATTATCTGATTTTTCATACAGTACTGTTTTATAATACTTTTCTGTGCTTTCCGGTTATATTCAACAACTTTAATCTGATTCTGGCATACAGGGATTACAACAATAATAACGTAAATACGCTGCTTTCAACAATTCACTTATTTGTATTCGTTACAGCAATTCCATATGACTTTACCTTTCAGTATAGCAGTATCTATCAGGTTGCTTCCAAAAGCGTAAGGCAAATATTCATATGAAGGGATCTCTTTTGTGATAAAAACGCTGGCTGTTTTTCCTCTTGAAATTGTTCCGTGTGTTTCGGACAATCCCATAGCATATGCAGCATTTATGGTAACGGCATTAATAACCTCTTCAGGCAGCATTTTAAGAAGAATGCATCCCAGTGACATAATAAGCTTCATATTACCTGAAGGTGATGACCCGGGATTATAATCCGAGGCCAGGGCAACGGGAAGGCCAGAATCGATCATTCTTCTTGCAGGAGGATAGGGCAGACCGAGAAAAAATGCTGAACCCGGCAGGAGAGTCGGCATTGTATCAGATCCCAGAAGAGCTTCAATTTCCTTATCATCAATGCGTTCAAGGTGGTCTGCAGAAAGAGCGTTATATTTCACTCCAACCTGCACTCCTCCTGAATTACCTATCTCGTTTGCATGCAATTTGGGGACCATGCCATATTTCAGTCCTGCCATCAGGATCCTCTCGGTCTCATCCGGGGTAAAAAATCCATCGTCACAAAACACATCGATATATTCTGCAAGGTCTTCTGATGCAACCAAAGGTATCATTTCGTTTATCAGGATATCAATATAACCTTCCCTGTTGTTTCTGTATTCCAAGGGTATACTGTGTGCCCCAAGGAAAGTTGACTTAACCTCGAGGGGAGCATTCATTTTTATGCGCTTTATAACCCTGAGCATCTTTATCTCATCAACTGTTGTAAGACCGTAGCCGCTCTTGATCTCAACAGCTCCTGTTCCGAATTCAATTATTTCTTCAATCCTTTTCATTGATTGTCCGTAAAGGTCATCTTCAGAAGCACCATGCAGGGTTTTCGAGGAATTCAGGATACCCCCTCCTCGTCTTGCAATTTCCTCATAAGACAGCCCGCGTATTCTGTCGGCAAATTCGGATTCGCGGCTTCCGGCATATACTAAATGTGTATGGGGATCACAGAATGAAGGAAAAACGAATTTGCCCGCAGCATCAATGATCTGAACATCGTAATCTTTCGCCCGAAGAAGATGTGTCATATCAATTTCATCCATTTTTCCATAATCGCTTATCAGGCCGTTTTCAATCAGGAGGTAGGCGTCATAAATGATATCAAGGTGAGACATTTCCTTGCCGCCAACCCTGATCTTTCTGTTATCTCCCGCCTGGATCAGTCCTTTTATGTTATTGAGAAGCAGGTTCATATAAATATTACGGTGAAAATTGCATGGTCTAAGGTAGCAATTTATGCAAAAACTGACCATGATTTCCATTTTTCTTTATCTTTAGCGCTGTAATCCAAACTCATAACCTATGAAAAAGATCTTTTTACAACTCTTTGCCATTGTGTTTTTATATCCAGTTTATGGACAGGAAGATAACCCAAGAACGGGATGGAAATTTGGAGGAGCACTTCCGGCTGTTTCCTTTGACTCCAACCTCGGATTCCAGTATGGAGCTCTTTTTGAATTCTTTAACTATGGAGATCCAAGTATTTATCCTGAATATTATGAACACACATATACAGAAGTATCCCGTTTTACAAAAGGAAGCGGCATTTACAGGTTCATGTTTGAATCAAACCGGATCATTCCTGGCGTGGACTGGATAATTGATCTCAGTTACCTTCCTGATCTGGCAAACCATTTTTACGGTTTCAATGGATATGAGTCAGTTTTTAATACAAGCTGGATGGATGATAAGTCAGGTGATTACAAAACTCAAATGTTCTATCGTTTTGAAAGGAATCAGTTCAGGATTAAGAGTGATTTCCAGGGAAATCTCTCAGGTGATAATATAAAATGGAATGCGGGGTTCGCAATTAATAATTTTACAATTCGGTCAGTTGACATTGATAAATTGAACAAAGGCAAAGATGAAAATCTTTTGCCGTCGGTTACTGAGGAACCCGGACTATTTGAACTTTACCGCGATTCGCTCGGATTGATTTCGGCCAACGAGGCTGACGGTGGCTGGGTAAATACCATCAAGGCGGGTGTTTCATGGGACAGCAGGGATAACAGACCCAATCCGATGAGAGGTATATGGACTGAACTTGGTGTTGAAATCTCACCGGGTTTTCTTGGCAGTGACTGGGGATTTACGAAATTTTACATTACACACAGGCAGTATTTCACCCTGGTTGAAAATGATCTTTCATTTGTTTATCGTCTTGGCTATCAAACCACATTATCCGGAGAAGTCCCTTTCTTTTATCAGTCACAGGTAATCACTTCAAGACTTACGGGGTACTCAAGTGAAGGACTTGGCGGTTCAAGCACATTAAGAGGAATTTTGCAGAACCGCGTAATTGGCGATGCTTTTGTTTTGGGCAATTTTGAGCTTCGCTGGAAGCCCGTCCATTTCAGACTTTTCAATCAGGATAGTTACATCGGCCTTAACCTGTTCTATGACTTTGGGATGGCCATTAAACCCATTGAGTTGCCTGACAACCTTCAGTCAACTTTCAACAGCCGAATGACGGGATACAACTATCAGGATTTCTTTAATCCGGGGGCAGAGAAGCCTCATCATTGTGCAGGAATTAGCATAATGCCGGTATGGGGTCAGAATTTTGTCGTCGCCGTAGACATCGGTAAAGCATTCAATTCACAGGACGGCAATATCGGTTTTTCTGTCAACTTGAATTACCTGTTCTAGAAAATTATTCAGGAACCACAACTTAGTCATTTTAAATGCCCTTCATAAAATATCCAAGGGCTACCCCAAGATAGTTGCCAACAACGTATCCGATTATACCGACTGTTATACCTGTTATAATAACATCCTTGTTTTTAAGAGCGGCTGCCACCACTGGCACAAAGGGCGGGGAATAGACGAATGCGGCCGTTGTTATGAGGTAATTGTCGGCATCTACCTTAAAAATCTTTGAGAGCAGAAGATGTAGCAGCAATGAGCCGAAATAACACCAGGACACAAATCCTAGAAGTCCCAGCATACTCAGGCTGAAAATTGATTTCAGATCTGCCATCGATGCAACGGTAAGTGAAAAGATAAGAACAAAATACATTCCCAGCTGGAAAGTTTTTTCAATCCTGTTGATCCATTTGAACAGTGAAGCAATAATGGAGAGTGTGGTAATTGACAAAATGATTATGGGATCAAGCAATTTACCAAAAAGAAGGATACTTATTCCTACTGACAGCCCCAGAATTATAATTGCGATACCAAGTGCCTGAAGCAACCTTGGAAGTACTCCTTTGCCGAACATTCCTGAATAATCTTCAAAGCTTTCAGCTCCCATAATGTCCTCTGCAGCCTCATGGCTCTCCCCGATCTTTTTGAAAGGTCTAAGTATTGCCCTGAATACACGAGGTCCTGCCGTTATGAAAAAAATTATTGTTGCGGCACCCACCACTATATCATAGGTATTCGTCATGATAAAAATATTCGGGTCTACATCCAGAGCCAGTTTAAGTGAAACAAGGTTAGGGGTTCCCCCGGTATAGACCCCGACCAGCATCCCTCCTACTTTCCAGCAGTCGGGAACAATGTCCCGGAAGATCAGAAATCCGGTCACAATAATGACAATAATCGACACCAAGGCAAGGGCCATCGAAATGAAACCCTCCTTAGCATATTTCATCCACCGGCGAACGTTCAATGAAAAGAGCAGCAAAGGAAAAGCAAGCACCCCTATTGCAACCAGGCTATCCTGTGTGGTAGCAATATTGTTCACGATCAGATCCTGATCATTTATTGTCCCTGAAGTGCATAATGCCTCAGCTTCCTCTCTGGGAAGAAATTTTTCACCTTTCAGTGCTGCCCGGTACTCCTCACTCCCCTGCGGAAGAATGCCTGCTGTTCCTAAAATCAGACCAAAGCCATAGGCCAGCACAATTGTTCCCAGCTTCTTAAAGAAGGTCCATCGTCTGCACATCCATATTATTACAAGGGGAAAAGTGAAATAGAAAAGAACAAGAATAATTATCCTGATCATTTGTTTTGGTTTACGTCCTAACCAAAAATAGAAAAAGCGATCCATCCGGCAAATGAACTGCCTGTAAAATAAGTTTTTATGCTTATTTATTATTAAGCTTTAATCGCACTCCTCGAAGCTTTTCCTATACTGCTCTATTGCTTTCAGACTCATTCCCATGCTAGAAAATCCCCCATCGTGATAAAGGTTCTGCATTGTTACCTTCCGTGTAAGATCTGAAAAAAGGCAAACGCAATAATCTGCACATTCTTCTGCCGTAGCATTACCAAGGGGCGACATTCTTTCCGAGAAATCGACAAGTGAGTCAAATCCATGGATGCTGGTACCTGCTGTGGTGGGTGTCGGAGACTGGGAAATGGTGTTGATCCGTACTTTCCTGTCCCGTCCGTAAATGTATCCGAACGACCTTGCCACAGACTCAAGAAGTGCTTTTGCATCACCCATATCATTATAGCCGGAAAGGGTTCGTTGAGCTGCCACGTATGACAGGGCAACCACGGAGCCCCATTCATTTATCGCATCGTACCTGTATGCTGTCTGAAGGACCCGGTGAAAGCTCAACGCAGATATATCCAGAGTCTTCAGCATATATTCATAATTTGTCTGTTCATAGGGAATATTTTTTCTGACATTGGGAGACATTCCGATGGAATGAAGAATAAAGTCAAATTTCCCTCCGAAATAATTCAAGCTTTCAGTAATAAGGCTGTCAATATCTTCCATTTTTGTCGCATCGGCTTCTATGATCTTACTTCCGGTAATTGAAGCCAGTTCGCTGATGGATCCCATACGTACAGCCACGGGTGAATTAGTCAGAATGAGACGGGCTCCGTTCTGCCACGTTTTTAAAGCTACCTGCCAGGCGATGGATTTATCGTTAAGTGCCCCAAAGATTATTCCCTTCTTATCCTTTAAAAGTAATGCTTCCATACTTCGTATTTATGTTCTTTAAATGCAAAATCAACGAACAGGTTTAACTGGCAGCAGATTTAAGAAGCTCCTTAGCGTTTTCTATCGCAACATCGCTTATCTCGCTTCCGCTCAGCAGCCTTGCCACTTCAATTATCCTTTCAGTGTCAGATAACAATTTAACCCTGGTAATTGTTGAATCGTCCGTATCTTCTTTGAAAATATGGAAATGTCTTGTGCCCCTTGATGCAACCTGCGGGAGATGGGTAATGTTAACCACCTGCATACGCCGGCCCATTGAGGACAGTATCTGGCCAACCCTGTCTGCCACCTCCCCTGAAACACCTGAATCTATCTCGTCAAAAATTATGGTAGGCAGATTGATATTCTTTGCAATCAGTGATTTAAGGCTAAGCATCACTCTCGACAATTCTCCTCCTGAAGCAATTCTGGAAAGTTCTTCCGGATGCATTTGTTTATTGGCCGAGAAAAGGAAATCAACATTGTCGATTCCGGAGGCAGTGAAATCTGCTGTTTGTGTGGGCTTTATCATGAACCGTGCATTGGGTATCCCGAGCTGAAAAAGCAAATCTTTTATTGTATCTTCAATCCCGGGCAGTACTTCTTTCCGCATTGAGGATATCTTCATTGCAAGGATTGATAATATTTCCTGTTTTTCTTCCAGTTCACCTTCAATCTGGTTCAGTCTTATATCGCTGGCCCCGATTGATGAAATGATGTTTTTTATCTCCTCTTTCCTCATCAGGAGTCCCTCAAGACTTTGAACCCTGTGTTTTTGTAAAAGTGAATATATATGACTTAACCTGTCATTTATATAAACCAGTCGCTGTGGATCAGCTTCAATCCTCTCTGAAAGCTTTTCTATCTCATTCGTCAGGTCACCAAGCTCGATATAGGTTGAATCAAACCTGGATGTCAGCTCTGCTGCTTCCGGAAGGAATTCAACGATCCTGTCGATATTGCTTTTTATTTCCTTCAACATTGAAAGGACCGAAATTTCATCTGACAGCAACAAGGCTGAAGACCTGCCCAATGCTCCTGCTATTTCTTCTGCATGATCCAGAATTTCCTGCTCCCTTTCCAGCTCCTCCTGCTCATGTTCTTTCAGTTTAGCTTCTTCCAGCTGATCTAACTGGTACTGATAATATTCAAGATCCGCTTTGTTTCTGTCTTCTTTTGATCTGAGTTCAGACAGCTCTTTCTGAAGTGTTCTGAACCCGGTGTAGGCTTCCCTGTATTCTTTCAGCAGTTCACTTGTTCCTGCAAATGAATCGATAATACTTAGCTGAAAAGAATTTTCATTAAGCATAAGTGACTGATGCTGTGAATGTATATCTATCAGCCTGGTTCCAAGTTCTTTCAGAAGTGAAACAGTTACGGGAGTGTCATTTATAAAAGCCCTTGATTTACCAGCCGGATTAATCTCTCTCCTGATAATTGTAACCGGATCAAAATCAAGGTCATTATCAGTGAAAAAGTCCTGCAGGTCATACATGTCCAGTTTAAAGGTACCTTCAACAACACATTTTGATCCGGGTTCCAGAAGTACGGATGTGTCAGCCCTGTTGCCGAGGATAAGGGAGAGAGCTCCAAGAAGGATCGTTTTTCCCGATCCGGTCTCTCCGGTTATTATTGTCAGTCCGCTATCAAATTCAAGGTCCAGCTCCTTTATCAGGGCGTAATTCCGGACAGTAAGTTTTGTAAGCATAGAATGTTACGGTTAAGGCGGCATTCCTCAGTTTATCTTCTCATATTTCGACTTGTTTGCAGGATCGATTTCATTGAGTATCTGCAATACCCGACTCTTCTCTTCGGGAAAAGCCTCCGCAAAGATATTTACAAGTTCATCAGACTTGGAATCGATAACGATCTGGAGATAGTACATAAAGGGATCGGGCTTTTGCCTGTATACTTCCTGAATAAGTCTCAGGCTTTCAACTATATTTGTTCTGGCTTCAGTAATTCTTGATTCCATTTTATCAAGCCCGTTTATATCGTATTCATAAATAAATCGTCTCACGCCCTTATATTCCGAATCAAGTATATTCTTCACCAGCCAGTATCTGTTTCGGTTCCTTGATCCATCATAAGGTTTCCATCCGGGTTCTGGTGCGTTCTGGGCATTGGTAACAATTTTTTCGGCAATCTGGAAGAATTCCGTGCCTCCTTCTGGAGAGAATGAATCATAATCGAATCCGATTATAATATAAGCATAATATGCCAGAACTGAAACGAGGTTGGACCTGAAAGAATTCGGATCGAATTCGAGTGGCTGAAATTCTACATATCTGAACTGAAAATTATTATCTACAAAGTTCAGCATGGTTGAGTTATAGGTGGTATTAAATACGGGTCGGCGCAGTTGAACCTGTAAGGTACCTCTGAATTCGTCAGCGGAAATCTGCTCTGTAAGGTTAATAAGTATGTTGCAGTCTATTCTCTCAGCATAGCTAAAGACGTGGTTTGTCCACACAGTGTTGTTCATGAACTCGTATATCTCCCGTTGCATCGTTTCAAAGACCTGACGATTTGATCCCTGAATTTTCTGGGCCGTTATCTGGACATTGCAGTTAAGTTCCTGCGATCCGACAGATGTTGAGAGCAGGAAAAATGTAATGACCAGAACCGGTTTTAAAATATTTTGAAATCGGATCATCGGGCTTTCAAATTAATCAGCGACACAATCTTTTTTAAAATATCTTCCGCCACCTTCTCTTTTGGTTTCAACTCAAAATTATCAATATTATTGTTATTGTCAATCAAAGTGATTTTGTTTGTATCGTGTTCAAATCCTGCTCCTTTGTCCTGCAACGAATTAAGAACAATAAGATCCATATTTTTCCTGTGCAGTTTCCTTACGGCATTGTTAATTTCGTCGTGAGTTTCCAGGGCAAATCCTGCTAAAATCTGTGAGGTCTTTTTGGCGTTTCCAAGGGTTTCAGCGATATCCTGTGTCGGTATCAGTCTTATGTTTAATTCATTATCTGTTCTTTTGACTTTTCTTTCTTCCACGATTGCGGGTGAAAAGTCTGCAACTGCTGCTGCCATTATGGCAATGTCACAATGAGGGAATCTGGAAATGCAGGCTTCAGCCATTGAAGCAGCGGTTGTCACATTAATTATTTTGATGGTTGTTCGTTTCGGTCTCAGGCTGACAGGGCCGAGTACCAGTTCTACCCTGGCTCCATATTCTGAAGCCTTATCGGCAAGAGCAATGCCCATTTTGCCTGAAGAGCGGTTTGTTATGTATCTTACCGGGTCCAGAGATTCATGAGTCGGACCTGCAGTTATCAGAATCCTTTTGCCTTTCAGAGGCTTATAGTTTTTTTTTTAAAGAACTCTTTTATCTGATCCATTATGTCTTCAGGTTCAGCCATTCTGCCCCTGCCGGTAAGTCCGCTGGCCAGATCACCTTCAGGAGCATCCAGAATAAAATTACCGGCCGACTGCAGTATCTTGAGGTTATCTCTGGTTGACGGATGGTTTAACATATCTGCATCCATTGACGGAGCAATAAACACAGGGCAGCGCGAGGACAGATATGTTGTGAGCAGAAGGTTATCGGCCATGCCTCCTGCCATTTTTGCTATTGAATTTGCTGTGGCGGGCGCTATAACAAAGAGGTCAGCCCATAAACCCAGTTCAATATGGCTGTTCCAGGCACCATTTCCGGTATTAAAAAATTCTGACAGGACAGGATTTCCTGAAAGGGCAGAAAGTGTGAGGGGAGTAATGAAGTCTTTTGCATGCTCCGTCATTATCACTTTGACCTCAGCTTTTTCCTTTACGAGCATCCGGATTAACATGGCTGTTTTGTAAGCAGCAATACCTCCGGTTACTCCGATAAGTATTTTTTTACCCTTCAGCATTAAGAACCTGATTTTTACTTTTTGTTCCTGTTGTTTCAGGATTCCTGTAAAAGATCTTGCCTTCTTCCAGTTCCTGCAGAGCAATGAGGGTTGGCTTTGGCAAACGCTCATAGAATTTCGAAATTTCTATCTGCTCGCGGTTTTCGAAAACTTCTTCAAGATTATCAGTGTATGAAGCAAATTCCTCAAGTTTTTTATTGAGTTCCTGTTTCATCTCGACTGAAATCTGATTTGATCTTCTTGAAACGATGATAACTGTTTCGTAAATATTTCCGGTTTCCCTGGTCATCATATCCAGGTTTCGTGTAACAGTTGTCAGCGGGGCTTGTGATTTTCTGTAATCCATATAATTATTGGCTGTTTATCCGTGTATTGTCGATTTCAACTTTCAGATATCCTGTTGTTGAATCATATATCCGTTTAACTTCTTTTGAATACCTGCTTTCAGGAAATTCTTCCATAAAAGAATAATAATCATCAAGTGTATCCTGATACCTTTCCTTCTGTCTGTATGCAAGGCTTTTTTCTGCATACAGAAAGAGCGAGTTCAGTTTAAGATACATCATTTCCTCCCTGTATCGTGAGTCGGAATGCTCCTTAAGGCTGTTTGTAAGGGCTGTAATTGCTGCTTTGTACTGGCCCATGTCGTAATAGAGCTTGGCATTGAGATAGGATTTTTCAACCAGCCTCTCCTGCAGCTCAACGAGCAGGATCTTGCACTCCTCCACAAGGGGGCTGACCGAGTAGCGTGTGATGAACAGATTGAATCCTTCAATTGCATTCCGGGTGTTTTGCTGGTCCAGACTGGCTCTGGGGGACAGGAAATAATCACATTTGGCACTGAGGAAGGATGCTTCTTCCGCATATTGTCCATAAGGATATTGTTCAACAAGGGATTTGAAATATGCACCTGCCATAACATAATCCTTCATCTTGTAGGAACTCTGAGCATTTATCCAGTTAAGCTCTTCAGCTTCTTCAGTGGCCCGGTAGCGATGAAGTATCTGGCTTAAAAGCTCAGAAGCTTTTACGTATTTGCCGGCATTGTAGTATTCCTTCGCCTTTACTTTTTTTAAATCATAATCAGTGCTTTTCAAAAGCTTAGTGTATTCACCACATGAGCTAATCACCAATGTAATGACAAGTATAATATATAGTCTGGCTCTCATAAAAAATGTTTCGCAAAATTACTCTTTTTTTTCATTTGATAAACAGGAACAAGATAATTATCCGCATTACTGAATACACAAACAGTTCAAATTAGGTATAAATAGGTATCCGGATCTGTTTCATAAGTAGTAATTTTGTGCAAATTCTAAAAAGCATTCAGCATGGACATTTTTGACAAGATAAAATTAAACAAAGGAGCTCTGGGTCAGTATTCAGATGTAGCACACGGATATTTCACATTTCCCAAGCTGGAGGGAGAAATTGCTCCGAGAATGAAATTCATGGGAAAAGAAGTATTAACCTGGAGCCTTAACAATTATCTGGGTCTGGCTAATAATCCAGAGGTCAGGAAGGCTGATGCTTTATATGCAAGCCAGTACGGACTGGCATATCCCATGGGTGCGAGAATGATGTCGGGACAAACCACAAATCATGAAAGGTTTGAAAGAATGGCTGCTGAATTCGAGCAGAAAGAAGATGCTTTTCTGCTGAATTACGGATACCAGGGAATGGTTTCAATAATAGATGCTCTGGTTGACCGTCATGATGTGATAGTATATGATTCAGAATCCCATGCCTGCATCATGGACGGTCTGAGGCTTCATTTCGGCAAAAGATTTGTTTATCCTCATAATGACATAAACAGTTGCGAAAAACAGCTTCAGCGTGCTGCAAAAATCACAGCCGATACAGGTGGAGGAATACTCCTCATTACCGAAGGCGTTTTCGGAATGGCAGGAGATCTTGGTAAACTTGACAAGATCGCAGAACTGAAAAAGAAATACAATTTCAGATTCCTGGTTGATGATGCTCATGGATTTGGAACAATGGGAGCAAACGGAAGAGGAACCGGCGAACATTTCGGAGTTCAGGATCAGATAGATGTGTATTTTGCAACATTTGCAAAAGCGATGGCCGGGATTGGAGGTTTTGTAGCGAGCACAAAAGAGGTCATTAACTACCTCAGGTACAATCTGAGGTCACAAATATATGCCAAAGCATTGCCCATGGCCATGACGCTTGGCGCAATAAAAAGGCTTGAGCTTATACAGGCACATCCTGAATACCGGGAGAATTTGTGGACCATTGTAAGGGCTCTTCAGGAAGGATTAAGGAAAGAAGGGCTCGACCTGGGGAAAACCGAATCGCCTGTAACTCCAGTGTTTCTTCACGGTGGTATCACCCAGACAACCCAGCTCATTTATGATCTCCGGGAGAACTTCAATATATTCTGTTCGGTAGTAATATACCCTGTGGTTCCGCGCGACGTGGTAATGCTTCGCCTGATTCCCACTGCCGTGCACAGTCTGGAAGATGTGGAATACACCATTCAGGCCTTCAAAGAGATAAAGAGAAAAACTGACAACGATCTTTATCCTGATGAACTGGCTGATTTTTCCAGGTAACGCTTTCCGGATCCTTCTGCTTTGCTGTAGATGTCATTAACTGCCACTCATTCCATGTCTGTGCTATGTTCGTTTTTTGTAATCCAGCCAACCACCGGCCCGGAAAAATTTTTACTGCTTCCTGAACAAAATTCATTTCCGGGCGTTTTATGCTTAACCATAAGGTTATGTCATAATATATAAGGACACTCCCCATTGCAAAGAATTCCCCGATCATCAGAGTATGCAAATAAACAACGAAAAGCGTATTAAATCCATTCTCAAGGGCTACAACATGCTGCTGAACTTTGCAGGCAGTATGATATCATATGAACCAACCGATGAATGTGTTACAGATTTCTGGTCAGATGGCATCATAAAAACTCTGCCGGTATCGAGCTCAAATCCAAGATTTGTTCTGGCAGCTTCGCAGCTGAGAGAATCCTGTTCAGAGAAACCAGATTGTTTAAACAGATTAAGGAAAGATTACAGGAGGTTATTCCTGGATCCTGTTAAGCCTCTTGCCTCCCCAGTTTCAACAGAATACAACAAAAACAATCCTACAGGTAAATCCAGGTATGACGTCAATGTTACCGCCTTCTATGAATCATACGGTTGGAAACCCGGATCAAGCTACAAATTGCCCGATGTTCATCTTGGTACAAAGCTGCTATTTCTTTCACTGCTTATTGACAAATATACAAAGCTGGACGACAAGGCCTGCCAGTCAGAAATGGGAAAAGAGATAAGAAGGTTCATAACGGCACACATCCTTTCGTGGATACCGGAATGGAATGAGAAGATGCAGTTAAATGCCGAAACACTATGCTATAAAGGTATTTCGTCACTTATCTATGCCTGCACAGAAGATCTTTTTTACATACTGTAACATGAGGTGCGTCTGAAAAAACACTTTCAGATCCCGGATCAAAAGTTAGGATTGAAGAAACTGTTAATAGCGCCAATGTAATACTCCCGCCATCCTTCCGCTATATCTGCAAAATCGGCATCAGGGATATTTGAATGATCAACCGTCACAACGGTGCCATCATTGACTTTCTCAATGGTTATTGTGACTATTGAACTCTCTGCCTGGTCACCAAAATACCACTCCTGTATAACCTTCCTGTTCTCCTCGAAACTAAGATTTCTGCCCGTTATATCACCTTCCCAAAGTGAAAATTCCGAACCGGGAACACATGACATTTCCGCCGGGTAACCCGACCAAAGTTCTATTATATGCGGATTGGTAAGGGCCGAATATACATCAGAAGGATCAGCGTTTACCCTGAATTTTTTTCTGAAATTTTTCATATCCGCCTGATTTTAATTTTAGTTAGTCTTCATGGCTGGCCATGATGTTCTTTTTATTATGCCAATGTTTATTTTCTGAGAAAGGACACCAAAAATCGCCGAATATTTTTTTTATAAACATCAATGTTTCTCTGCCAGATATCGTTCAGCATCGATGGCAGCCATGCAACCGGTACCTGCAGCAGTTACAGCCTGTCTGTAGTGCGGGTCCTGAACGTCCCCGGCCGCAAAAACTCCCGGGACATTTGTCTTGGTAGTTCCCGGCAGGGTTTTGATGTATCCCGTCTGATTGGTTTCAACAAATTTTTTAAATACATCCGAATTTGGAGTATGGCCAATAGCCAGAAAAAATCCGTCAATTTTCACTTTGACAATTTCTTCTTCCGGTGTTCCCTTTTTCTTTACAAGAACAACTCCCTCAACACCATTTTCTCCATAAAGGTCGATTGCCTGGTGCTCCCACAAAATTTCTATATTTGGTGTGTTCATCACTCTTTCCTGCATGGCCCTGGAAGCTCTTAATACATTTCTTCTGACGATCATGTAAACTTTGCGGCAAAGTCCGGCAAGGTAAGTTGCCTCTTCAGCGGCAGTATCACCACCTCCAACGACTGCCACATCTTTTCCCTTGTAGAAGAAACCGTCGCATGTAGCACAGGCTGAAACGCCCATTCCTGCATATTTTTTTTCGGCATCAAGTCCCAGGTATTTTGCTGTGGCTCCTGTAGCAATTATGACAGTGTCGGCCTCAATTTTTTTATTTTCATCAATGATAACAGAGTGAACGGTGCCAGAAAAATCCACATCTGTAGCAATGCCGAAGCGGACTTCTGTCCCGAAGCGTTCAGCCTGTTTTTTCATATCCTCCATCATTTCAGGACCTTTAACACCATCCGGATAGCCGGGGAAATTATCCACCTCGGTTGTCGTCGTCAGTTGTCCTCCCATTTGAAGGCCCGTGTAAAGGACAGGTTTCAGGTTGGCACGTGAAGCATAAATAGCTGCCGTATACCCGGCCGGACCAGATCCTATTATGAGGCATTTTACTTTTTCAGTTCTTTCAGTATCTGCCGGGTCATTGCTCTGAGCTTCATTCCCGAGGTTTAAAGGCTTAAACAGTTCCATTGTATGTCATTTCAGATTTTCAGCAAAAATATAAAAATTATTACTGTATCAGCCTGAGTTGAGATAGGCCGGAAAATACAAGGCATAAGAGGTTTATCATCTCATCCGGTGATTCGTGCGATTTGGAGATTAGGAAATGTTGATTAATTTTGCATAGTCCGCCTTTTACAGGATTCAGGATGAGCAAATCGGGGTGTGGCGCAGTTGGCTAGCGCACTTGCATGGGGTGCAAGGGGTCGTCT
>CAYXSM010000035.1:0-31761 GCA_964466705.1 uncultured Rikenellaceae bacterium | reverse complement strand
TTCCCTTTCTCCCGGATTCACTTTATCGGCATATACCGTTTTCCCCGACAGGTGGACTATCCTTACGAAATCAAGAGCAAGTGAAGGCTCGTCAATCCTTATGTTAAACATCTCGCTCGCCGGGTTAGGATACAGTTTGACAGGGAGATTCTCATAATGCTGCGGATTGCGATGCCGGTAACCAAATATCTTCAGCTCCGAGATATGATTCCAAGTGTCGGTAAGACTTCCCTGACCTGCCAGCTTGACGTACCTGTACTCCCTTTCTGCCTTTGAGGGAGGGAAATCGAAGACCTGCAGATTTCCCGAGAAATTGCATGAGGCCGATTTGATGAGTATCGGCTCCCAGTTCTCCCTGTCATTTGATCCGAGAACATCAAAATATGACTCCCTTTTCTGACCGGGCTGAAAAGCAAGCTTCACATGCGATATGCTGAAAAGCTCCCTGAGCTCAATGACAAGCCACTGGTCAATACCATCGGCCGACCACATGGTCCCGATATTTCCGTCAATGACGTTGTGGGGATAATTATGAGAATAATAACTGCTTGCCTCAATGCTCAGCACTTCGGCCGCCTCCAGTTCAGGCTTGTATGGAAGTATCTCCACAGGTATGACCTTTGAACGGCTCGTCTTTCCGTCGCTGACCCTCACCGTGAAATCAACGGTGGTGGGCTCGCTGACAACCGGCGCCAGATACTTTACCACCGGCCCTGATGTTGAAGACAAAGGCACACTTGAAGACGATGACCAGGTAAATGTGAGATCATCCCTGTTGGCATCATAGCTTCCCCAGGCGCTTAACTCACCGACAAATCCCGAGTGAGTGCTCTGAGGCGATGTCACTACAACCACGGGGGCAATATTGGCAACAGCCACCCTGTTCGTAACCGGCTGAGCGGAAATCGTCGCAGCCCGGCCCCCGGCAGAGGTCTGCAAAGGGTTGGTCGATGGCCTGGTATATGCAACGGTGACAACATCACCGTAAGCCACGGGACCGGAAAGTGTCAGAAGAACCTTTGTACCTGAAACGGCTACGGAGCTGACCGTACGCGATGAGGAATTTACCCGCACGGAAAATGCGGACGCGGCAGGAACAATATCGGCAAGAGAGAGGCTGTAGGTCATCTCCAGGCGCGATGGCGCCGCATTCTCAACAGCTGCGCTGACAAAGACCGGAACGGCCGGAGCGGATACCCTGTTGGTTACACTCTGTGCACTTATTGTCGCAGCCTGACCCCCGGCAGAGGTCTGCAGGGGATTGGTCGATGGCCTGGTATATGCGACGGTGACAACATCGCCGTAAGCCACGGGACCGGAAAGTGTCAGAAGAACCTTTGTACCTGAAACGGCTACGGAGCTGACCGTACGCGATGAGGAATTTACCCGCACGGAAAATGCGGACGCGGCAGGAACAATATCGGCAAGAGAGAGGCTGTAGGTCATCTCCAGGCGCGATGGCGCCGCATTCTCAACAGCTGCACTGACGAAAACGGGTACCGGTGCCGGAGCAGCAGCAGAAACCCTGTTTGTAACCGGCTGGGCGGAAATCGTCGCAGCCTGCCCTCCGGCAGGTGTCTGCAATGGATTGGTCGATGGCCTGGTATATGCAACGGTGACAACATCGCCGTAAGCCACGGGACCGGAAAGTGTCAGAAGAACCTTTGTACCTGAAACGGCTACGGAGCTGACCGTACGCGATGAGGAATTTACCCGCACGGAAAATGCGGACGCGGCAGGAACAATATCAGCAAGAGAGAGGCTGTAGGTCATCTCCAGGCGTGAGGGAGACGAGTTCTCCACCACAGAACTCACATACACAGGAGCGGCAGGAGGTGTTGAGGATTGCTGAACTTCAAACGCTCCGATGTCGGGATTACCGGAGATTGGATTTCCGGCATAGTCAGTTGTCAATCCGACATTAGTCCCTGCATTTACTGCCGGTGAATTGCTTTGAATTTTGAAATCAATATCCCGGGAGAAGGATCCGGTGGAATTTGACAGCAAGATATTTGCGTCATAAATGCTGTTCTTATCGAAACCTTTCGACGTCCACTCATTCCAGTCATTGGCTGAGCCTTCAAATCTGAAAGGCTTCTGATACGAGCTGTTCCAATAAGCATTGTAGTCACATTCCAGATTGCCGGTAACTTCTCCCTCCCATGAGATATAATAATTGCCGGGAGAGCTGAAACCTATAATGTTGTTTTTTATGGCCACCTTACCTCCTCGGCTTATGTTCTGAGATGATCTTATACCATATCCGCCTGATTCAGATATAAGAGTATTGTTATAAATTTGCAGATCAGCATTATAAGGAATGTCTGAGGTTCTAATTCGTACGCAGCCATAATAATCAGACGGATTATATACAATATTGTTATTTATCCTGACCATGCCGGTAACAAGGCCCCCGTTCATTACAATTCCTGATCCCCATTTATATACAAAGTTTTTCTCAATTACCGCATTCTTTATTCCAAGGGTGCCGGCAAATGGAAGAGCAATACCTTCATCCCCGCCTACAACTTCAGAGCCATTGAGTAATTTGTTTCCGCTTATGATGACACCGTCGAGGTTTCTGGTAGAAATACCTATATACAGACTATTTGATGGTTTTGTGGTATACAAAAGAGTATTGTCGCGAATAAAAATATTGGTTCCCCAATTTTCATCACATGATTGATAGGCAGTAATAAATGAGCCTTCGTCGCCCCTGGCCCACTCTCCAGGTGTTTGTTCAATAACATTACGTTCTATGTAAACGTGATCAAAAATATTTGGAAGCCCGTAATTAGTAGATCCACCGGCCATTATTCCAAATTTACCGAAATTTCTAAGATAATTGTCCTGAAAATAGATATGGGAGCCTCCATGCATATCCAGACATTCCCACGATTTGATATTTTCTATCCTGTTATATCGTGCATAAGCATATTTGGGCCAGGAAGAAGAGCTTTCAGAACCGCTGAAGTAAATTCCATAAGCCATTTCTCCTGCAATAGTAGGACTGGCATCATGAATATAATTATAGTAAACATGAAAGTTTGATTCATTGTTTTCTGGATTAACGCCGACCAATCCGACACCTGCATATCCAAAATTATGTATGTGATTACTGTATTCAGTTTGAGTAGCTGTTGAAGTTGCCGTTATGTCACCAACAACAATATCATGGCAATCGCCCCTTCCCCATATAGCAATCGAAGGAATGTTGTTTATTTCATTATTAGTGAATACAATATGATGGCATACCTGTACTAATTTAAATCCTTCTCGATCAAGCGCATAATTACTGCTATGATGTTGAATATGAAGGTTATCAAACACAAGATAAGATTGTCCAGATGCATAAACTACAGGAACATTCGAGGCAGTAGCAATTCTTATAACTGGCTTTTGTCCATTGCCATATGCAGTTGTTACAATAAAATTACCTCTGTTTCCGCTTTGCCTGACTGTCATATAGGGAACTCTTGGATTGCTGATTGTCCATGAGTTATCCCGTTTCATATATACAGTATCCCCTGGCGACAGAACAACATTGCCTGACCAGTTGCTCATCCAGGGGTGATGTGCCCATGCATTTGCATCATCGAGCCCTGAATTTGAGTCGTTTCCTCCGTTCTTCACATAATAACCTGTGGCAAATAGAGTAGTATTAATAGTTAAAAAACAGACGAAAAAAAGCTTTCTCATCAAAACTAAACAGATATTCTCTTAATAAATACTTAGAATAAAGTCAATCCACATATTGCAAAGAAAACGATTATTTGCAAAAAATGTTACATGGCACGTAAATATTTACCGACATCAGGTTATTAAAAATCACCTTCCAGAAGACTCACTGCAACTACACTAAATTACTGATTAACATTTAGATGGATGAAATGTTATAGCTATTTTCTGTTCGATTAGGCCAAAGAAACAAGAAAATAATTACAACTGAAGGCAGGCATGTATTCCGCTGACCACTCTTTCCAGATCTCCTTCAGACAGATTTGACCCTGAAGGAATACATAGCCCTTTTTCGAACAGTTCTTCAGATACACCGTTGAGGTATGCAGGGCAATCAGAAAACACAGGCTGCATGTGCATGGGTTTCCACAGAGGACGGGTTTCAATATTCCTTTTTTCCATAAATGAATGCAGATCATTTCTGGTTGCTCCTGCAACCGAAGGATCAATAATAATTGTTGTCAGCCATCTGTTCGAAAAGTATTTATTGTTAGGCTCAACAGAAAACTCAATCCCTGAAATATCCCCAAGTCTTTCAAGATAATAAAAAAAATTACTTCTTCTTTGCCTGATCCTCTCGTTTAACACTTCCATCTGACCAAGTCCAATACCCGCCAAAATATTGCTCATTCTGTAATTGTATCCTATTTGACTATGCTGATAATGTGGGGCCTTGTCTCTTGCCTGTGTAGCCAAGAACCTTGCTTTGTTTGTATATATAGTGTTATTGGATACCAAAGCCCCTCCACCTGAGGTTGTTATTATTTTATTACCGTTAAATGAAAACACACCCAGTTTACCGAAGGTTCCTACAAATTTATTGTTGAATCTGCTTCCCAAAGCTTCTGCTGCATCCTCAATTACCGGGATATTGAAGTTATCTGCAATCTCCATGATTCTGTCCAAATTTGCAGGCATCCCGTATAAATGTACCAATATTATAGCTTTTGGTTTTTTCCCTTTTACCAGCCTTTTCTTTATTACTGATTCCAACAGGTCTGGGCAAATATTCCAGGTTTCTTTCTCACTATCAACAAATATCGGAGTAGCACCCTGATACATAACAGGATTCACTGAGCCTGAAAAAGTAAAGGTCGAAATAATTACCTCATCTCCATGCTTAACACCCAGCAGAATAAGTGCAAGGTGTATGGCTGATGTACCAGAATTGACAACAGTCACATTCTTTATTCCGATATACTTGGCTATTGAATGTTCAAATGAATCTATATTAGGTCCATAAGGAGCAATCCAATTAGTATCAAAGGCATCGTTAATATATTTTAGTTCACAACCGCTCATATGCGGGGGTGAAAGCCAGATTCTTTTCATTTTTTACCTCTAAAATCAGCGCATTCAGCTTCTTGCCAGAAAATCGAAATAATCATTAAGAATTCTATGCAATATTATTTAGCCCTGTATGCAGGAAAATAAGTATCAGTGTTCTGTATTTTATTCCCTAATGAATCAAGAAGATAGTAATAAAGTTTTTCATCAACAATTAACTGCCATATCTTAAACATAAACCTGAGATCAGAAAAACCAGCCTTAAATCTGTAAAGGGAATCATCTGAATTTCCGTTAATACCTCCGCCAAGGTGTAAAAACTTAATCTTGTTCTCAATACCAATAAAACGAGCGTTATCGAGTAATAATTTCATCGGTGCATACTTGCGGTATCCCTGATTCGATACTGCAAGGTGGTATTGCATAAAGTCTTTAGTCAACGTAAAAATAGCCCCGGCCGCTATTTTTTTCTCATATTTTATTAGAAGTAGTTTTGACTTAAAACAAGAATTTTTTAGCAACAGGTAGAAATATTCTTTCGGGAAATAATAGTAAGGATCGGCATTTTTGCTTTTCATGGCTTCACGATATATCTGAATAAACAGATCTATCTCTGATTTTTCACATGCTTCAACGACCTTAAATCCCCGACTATATAACTGCTTAATTTCATATCTGTGAGATTTTCTGTATTGTCGCGCCTGTTCATCAGGAGTTAATCGAAGATCTATAGCAACGGTATTGTTTACATCCTTAATTGTACCGAAACCAGAAAAGAATAAGGATTGATCTAAAATAGGATGTAATCGCGAAAATGCACTAACAATTTTTCTTTCTCTGAAAAAGTTCAAGATCCGGCTCTGAAAATACATTATATGTTCACCTGAAATATCTTCAGGCGGAACACTGCTGACAGGACCACAATATCCATATACTGACGTGCAATCAAATAAATCAGTACCTTCAATTTTTCTGATAACAATGGGTAAAGCTATAAATTCGTTGTCCCAGTAAGCCACACACAACAGCGGTTCATTTTTATTACTGAGTTCCAGCGAGGAATATGCACGGGTGTGATAAAAATCATATTGATTTGAAGAAAATATAAGTCTTGACCATTTAGGATCATCAACTTTTATGATTTCAAATCTTTTCATTCAAGAAAACTCCGTTGGTTTAATTTTATTTTCATGGAAATTAACAATAAACGGTCGCGTGGCCAGAATATCAATGTATTTCTTTCACAAGCTTTTATGCACAACTCTGGTAATCATAATTTCATCACAAAAATAATCAGCTTTCTCAATTAAAAAGACATATACCACTATTTTCTTGAAATTTAAATTTCCAAAACAAGTTAAAGCAACATTAGCCTTGTTATCGATGATAACCTAAAATATTACATTGTGATGAACCATACCCCCGAAAATGATTTTAGAACCTGATAGTATAAATTGCAAAGTCGCTTTAGAACACATTATCAACCTCTGTAAAGAGGAAAATACCGGTTGTCATTAATTTCATTTTTGGCCAGCCTGTTAGTCACAAGTTTGCCATAAATATCTTCATTCCATATCTTTCTGCCAATGTAAAAGTCACATACTCCGGTTTTGGTAAAATTTTTCTTAAATGCTAATAGCTCTTTGGTAGGAGCTCCACCTAAATGCATTTGCTTCTTGCCTCTCCTTTGCCCCCATTTGGCTGCTTCATATAAGATAAGGCTATTTGCATTTAGAGAATAATACTGATAATCATTGGAAACCAGATGATAATGGAGATAATCTCCAAAAGTTAAAAATATAGCTGAAGTAATGCAATGCCCGTCATACAAAGCATTAATAATAAACTGAATATTATCAAGCCGCTTAAATGTTCTTACCAAAAAATCATGCTCAAAATGATAATAATCCGGAATATCGTTCTTTTTAAGAGTATTTTTATATAAGCGACAAAATTCATTTAAACTTGATCCATTAAAATCATATTCAAGATGAACCCCGGATTTTATTGCTTTCCGGATTTTAGTCCTTATTTTTGAATCATATTCGTCTAAAAAGAAGTCTGATACAGTTAAGTCAGTATATAATGTGAAGTTATTATAGTTAAGATCATAAAATTTACCGAAATCAAGATGATTCTTCAGCCAGGGATTGAACCTGACATATTCCGATACTATATTTTCTCTTAAGCAATAATCCCTGAAAGCATCGAAATAGAGTTCGAGAAGGCAGGCTTTATCCCTGGAGCTCGTACCAACTACCAGAGGGCCACTGAACCCATAGGGAGTTATGATATCAAAATAGCCCGGAAATCCAAGTTTATCAGGGATCTCTCGCTTAATAAACTGATAATAAATGTGTCCTGTCTCGTGAGTGAATTCAAAAATCTTTGCCTCCCCATGTTCAAGGTCCTGATAAGCGTTACCCCATTCAGGCAAAAAATAAACATCAGGAAGATTAATCACTACTTGTTAATATTTAAACATTATTAAATTCCTTCAACACATGGCAGATCCTGTCCATCTCCGGATCTGAATAACGCTGATCACATGGTAATGACAGGATATTATTATAGATATATGAAGTTTTTTCTGTCATTTTTGACCGTAAATGTGTAGGAACCGGCCAGTGAATTGGTGAGTATATTTCATTTTCAATCAAATATTTTTGCACATCATCCCTTTTCCGGCTGATATAGACGGGAAAGAACAGAGGAACAACATTTTCAGGCAGAAAATCAAAAACAGGGCGAAGCCAGGAAATGGTTTTGAGAAATTCATCCAGGTGTCTGTAGTTATTTCTTCGTGATTTTCGCATACTTAAAAAATCAGTTTCATTGAGAATGAGCCTTGATATTTTGCTCATTTCGTGAAAATCATTTTCAAAATCAAGCACATTTTCAGATGCAGCGTAAAGGCTCCTGTATTCGTTTTTGAGTTTGATATCAAGGTATTTTACATACTCTCTTTTAGCACGCATGGCTTTCAGATTCATATCAACAAAGGAATGATGGACCTGGTGGCTGCATATCTTAAATGCTTTATTTTTTGAAATTGCAACACCACCGTCAGGAAGGGGCAGCCATTTTCTCAGACTGGCTATTCTGTAATCTGCCTGACTTATACCTGTATCTCCAAAAAAGAGATGCGTCAAATCCTCAATAATAATAATGCCTCTGTTTTTAAAAGAGCAAAATTTACTCCTGAGGTTTTTAAGTGTGTCCAAACCATAATAAGATGACAAAAATATGATACCCGAATCAAACTCTTCTACCAGTCTGGAAAAGGTATCAATATCAATTGTCAGATCCAGATCAATTTCATAAAAATCAATATCATAATTATGGCATTCAAATGATTTAATTACAGACTCACAAATATACGAAGGGATCAGAACCCTCTTTTTTGGAATATTTATATTTCTGAGAATTAAAGACAGAGCCCCTCTTCCTGTAGATGAATAAACCACATTTTCATTTTCCGGAAAATTTGTCAACAATAAATCTGACGGAATTCCATCTTCAGACACTTCTCTTTCCAACCAAAAATTTCCACCAATTTCTTTAAACATAGTTTTAGTTACAACAACAGATATAAGGAACAATTAATTTGTTAATTATAATCCAAATTGTTTACTGAGCCCTTGAAATCCTCAAGAGCTACTGAATCAATTTGAGCTCCGGCCAGTCCTATTCCTTCCCTTTTAAGTACTTTTTTTATGGTCACAAAGAAAATCCTGATATCTACTAAAAACGACAAGTTATCAACATACCATATATCCAATTTGAATTTTTCATCCCAGTTTAAAGCATTTCGGCCTTTTATTTGTGCCCACCCTGTCAATCCGGGTTTAACCTCGTGCCTTCTTTTCTGAAAGTCGTTATATAATGGCAGATAGTCTGTTCCCAACGGGCGAGGACCTATCAGACTCATTTCCCCTTTGATTACGTTTAAGAGCTGAGGTATCTCATCAGTTGATGTATCCCGTAGCAATTTGCCGATCCGTGTCAATCTGTAAGAATCAGGTCTCAAATTACCTGAATCATCTTTTTCGTCAGTCATTGTCTTGAACTTGATAAGTTTAAAGGCCCGACCATTTTTTCCCGCCCGTTCCTGAATAAAAAATGGAACTCCGGAATTAACAATTGAAAGTAATCCTGATATTAAAATTATCAATGGCAGAACCAATACAAGAATGAAAACACTTATCACATAATCCAGTACCGGTTTGCCTATGTTACAATAGAAATGACTCATTTATGTTTAATATCATGCAGATAATCAATGTACTTGTTGGCAAGATTGGAACGGTCAAAATGCTTTTTAGCATAATTATACCCATTTTCTCCCATGGCAAGAAGCATATCCGGTTTACTCATGCACTGCAAAATTTTCTCAGCAATGTCATCTGGTTTTTCCGGTTCTGCAAAAATACCACATTCAGCTTTTTCTATCAGGTCGCGTGAAATGCCATCAATTATCATCAGCACAGGCTTTTTGCAGGCCATATAGTCAAATGTTTTGTTGCTGTAAATTGTTTTAAATGTGTCCAGCCGCTTAAGAACTGAAACGCCCATGTCAGAAGCAATTATATATTTGAAAATCTCTCCCTTGGGCAATGGCGCCAGAAAAACCACATTTTTCAAATTTCTTCGAGCCGCTTCTTCCACAAGCATTGGCTTTTGCATCCCATCTCCTATTAAAACAAAAAGAACATTAGTATTTCTTAGCAAATCTGCAGCATCCAGCAATTGGATCAAATGATTGGCAATGCCGTGAGCTCCGACATAAGTAATAACGAACTTATCATTATAACCCATTGATTCCCTCAAGATCCGGACATTTATATTTTCCAGATATTCATCTGAGAATCTGAAATCTGCAGCATTTGGTATACAGACTATTTTGTCGCCGGGAACATTTTTCCTATTTACCAAGGTATCACGAAATGCCGGAGTTAAAACATTGATTCCCGAAGCTTTTTTATATACAAACTTTTCAAATTTTAAAGCCAGATTAATTGCGAATTTGTTTCTTACCACCCCAGTATCTATAGCTGATTCAGGCCATAAATCACGTATCTCAAAAACAAATGGGATTTTTTTTAAGACAGAAAGCACATAAGCTGTTATACCTGTAAACAATGGAGGCGAGCTTACCAGTAAAAGATCGTATTTGCTTTTGGCTTTGAATATTCCTGCCATAACAGAAAAAGAAGCAAAACTCAAATAGCCAAAGAACCTTGATCTGAAATTTGTGTTGTATGTCTCCGGCATATAACAGCGCCAAACAGACACATTACCCTGTTGCTTGCATACAAAATATTTGCCTTTATATTCCGGCATTTTTTTTGATTCAAAGCCATGTATCATACCCGCTAGTACAGTTACCTCATGGCCTTTCTCAGACCACATCCTGGTCATCTCATTGAACCTGGACCCACCCGAATCACCATCTTCCATGAAATCCTGATGAACTAAAAGTATATGCACAACAATGTATTAATATCTGGTTATAAGAATCATTTTCTGCGAACCAACCAGCTCAAAATTTTTAACACAAGTTTTAAAAACCTCTTCAGAAAATGTGGCATTTATCAGTATGTAAATCAAATGCAAAGTAATCTGCATCATATGAATATGTTTCCTGCGGTATGCTATTTTATTCTTTATAATATAACGCATTACAGGCGTCATAAAATTAAATTTAATTTATACCTCTTTGTACAATCTGATATAAGCAGAAGCTATTATTTTCCAGTCGAACTTCCTGGCAACTGAAATACATCGTTCAGAAAATGCTTTATAGTTTTGATGAATATGTACTATTTTCTGAGCAATTTCGACATGGTCATCAGACTTTACTGCGAATCCGACAGATCCGTCTTCAAAATGGCCGTCGAAACCCTGTCCTTTTGAATAGATGAGCGGCAGACCCTGGCTTAGTGCTTCTGCGTA
Source organism: uncultured Rikenellaceae bacterium (assembly GCA_964466705.1). GTDB lineage: Bacteria > Bacteroidota > Bacteroidia > Bacteroidales > VadinHA17 > LD21. The sequence goes on along the minus strand of CAYXSM010000035.1, from coordinate 20,781 downwards.
TGCAATACCAAAAGTTTCATAGAAGGAGGGCATTACGAAAATGTCAGAGTTGCGCAAATGCATCAGGACTTCTTCTCTTTGGCATCTTTTATGGTGGACAATAAATGCATTATCAGATATTATTTTTCTGTATTTCTTTTCTGCAAGGTCCCCAACAACAGTAAACCGGATATTAAAACCCTTGTCTATCAATATATTACAAGCCCTAAGAGTCGTTAAAATGTTCTTTCTGTCCGATATTTCACCAATAAAAATCAGTTTAATTGTATTACTCAAATCTGTTTTCCTGGATTCAAATATATTTTCAAGAAAGAAATCATCAATCCCGTTTGGAATAACAACTGATTTTTCATAAATTTTATGCCTGTCGGATCTTTTGACATGAGTTTCGATAAAAGATCTTTGATACGCAGGAGACAGGAAAATAACATTTTGGGCATTTCTTATTATCCCGGATCCAATTATTCTGAGATGGAGCATGTATCTGAGAAAAAGGTTCAGATCCGTACTCCTGACTGCTACAATATATGGAAGTCCATATTTCTTATTAAGAATATAAGCTGCAAATCCTGATGAAAATAATGTGTGTGCGTGAACCACACAAATGTCATTGAGTAAGAAGGACCTGGAAATTTCCTTGATAATAATAAATTGTTTGCCAAAAAAAATTAGCCGGTCAAGCAGATTAAATTTCTTATGCAGGATCTTAACAGTATACTGTTTGTCATCTGCATTATCAGCCTTATCGTATGATAATGTAAAAACCTCATTTAAGACACCTTCGGACTTCAATGCAAGAAATAGTTGATCGTATAATTTTCTCTGAAAAAATCCGGGACAGATGTGAAGTATTTTCAAAACAGATATTATTTATTTCAGGTTTCAGAATGCTGCAAAGAGTAGCCAAACATAAAGTAAATCAGAACCTGAACAGAGCCCGGACCATATGGAAATGAAGGCTCCAATAAACTGATGGTAAACGGAACAATCATGACAAGATAGCCGAAATTCTCAGTTTTAACTTCCCTTATATTTAGTATTCTCACAATGACAGTCCAAAAAAGAAACATGTATAAAAAAATCAGTGGAAAAGAACCTACTATTCCATATTGTGACACTTTCAATAAAAAATAATTATGGACCATTTCCAGACTGGCCTGAGATGACAGCTGGCCAAATAAGGGATAGTCGGCAATTTGTTCAAGTGCAACAATATTTCTTTCAATTCTGCCCGAACTTATCATGTTTAAATCAGTAATATCTTTACCGCCAAAAAAGAAATTTTGCAGAAACGTTGGAAACGTAAGTTCCGGAAGAAGAAACATAATAATTACCCCAACACATAATATCCATGCTATCACATATTTGTAACGCATTTTTAAAGTTACCCAGGTTATTATTACAATGAAAACAAATAATGCCACAAAGGCAGACCTTGCTCTCAGTACCAGAATACAGACAAAAAAAAGCACGCAGTATGAAATCAGACGGATCTTTCTGAATTTACCGATATCTTTCACAAAAACCATACATAACAATATTGCGGCGCTGTTTGATAATATAGCGCCCAATGAATTCTTATGTTCCACAAGATATCGATCGAGTATCGTAAAACTTCCTATGTAGTATACAACTGAATACAAACCCAATACCAGGGCAGATATACAGTAAATTCTGAGCAGTTTGTGATACCAAGGCACAGAAAAGTTAATATTATAGCCAATAAGGATGGCAGCAAAAGGTATTGAAATCTCAAGCAAATCTTCAGCGCCTGTGATCAGATCAAAGCTTATGAATATCAACGTCTCCAGGAGAAATATAAAGAGCACCATAAAATATGTAAACAGCACCCTGGAATGAAAAATTTGTCCGAATTTTGCCAGAAGTATCAATAGAAAGCTGAACAAAACATAATTAACAGTTCTGAAGAAATCGTACAAGCCGGAGTTGTTGATAACAACCGGCAGATATCCAAACAAAACAAACAGAAAACTCAGGAAAACAAAAAAAGTAATTAAATAAGATTTAATACCTGCTTGCATAATTACATGTCTGAAACAAAAACGGTAAACATATGACTATATATATATCAACTGTTTCTATATAACTGCCCGAGCTCTATTAATGCTTCATCAGTCAGGGAACGAAATATGCCACCTGACGGAGTAAATGTCAGCTCTCCAAAATATATCTTCTTTTGATGGAAATATAAATCAACGCGGACAAATCTAAATCCTTCTGATAAGGTTTCTGCAATTTGAATCATCTTGTCAAAACCATCTGGTCGTTCCGGAATTTGCTCCGGCTTGCGTTCAGAAATAATCATACTTGCCTGCACTTTCCAGTTCATGTCAAACAAGCATGTCCTTTTTCTGATATTCCTTCCGGTATAGACTAAAACAAATACCGGCTTTCCATTGATGCAAAGGAATTTATAGTCAGCAGGTGTGTTTTCCGATCCCGTGTCTATTAATTCTTCACAAAATATTAAAGGATCAATCGCTTTATACTGAGGTTCTTTATTAAAAATATAAGGCAGACGAAGAGTCTTATTGATTTGGGTCACGGCTTTCCCAATATCAAGCATTGATTTATCTCTGCAAAAAACGTATCCGCCGCAGCCATTATTGGTTTTTAAAACAAATTTTTTCGGCAGCTTGTTAAAATCTATTTGTCTGGCATCACGCCAGACGCCATAATGCTTAAGAAGTATTTCCTCAAATCCTCTTTCTTTTATGTATTCTCTTACTTTTACTTTATCAGCATAATCTGCATATTTTTCACCAAATGAAGGCTCAAGCATTTCAGCTAATACAAGCTCAGACAGATTTTTGGGAGTTACAAGGTCAGGCAGATGACCTCTGCAGTGAAAATACTGTATTTTGTACAGCATTTTTCTGTTAATTACCAGGATTGTTATCTTCAGAATGCCCTTAAAGGAATTATATGTTTTTAACAGATTCATTCCGTTTTGTATTTCCTGTGAATTCCATTTTAAGAGTATTTCCTCACATATAACTGAAAATATGGCATATCTTAAATTCACATGATATCAAATTAGGATATGTCACTAATTTAATTACGTGTAATCTTATCATTATATATCCTATAATACAGGGTGTAAATGTTACCTGATAATATAATAATGTACCAACTAAGTCTAAGACAGCCAATTGCTTCTCATTGTGAAATATTTAACACCAAAAACAGCATTTAATTTTTACATAATGTTTTTCTGGTTTTCAGGTGATCAACTTTCCTTTGGAATAATTATATGTCATGTAAAAACGGGTCAGGTTCGCTATGCATCGTGCAATAACATAGCAAATCAATGTTTTTTTCATATCTCTCAGGACAAAACATCCTATACTTAGTGAAATTATGGTCAGCGATATGGAATAAAACTGCCAGATAAATGATGCCCGAAGTTTGTTGGCAATAATAAATACAGCTGAAACGACCCTGAACATAAACAAAATAGCTACATGAGGCATCAGAATCCTGGCATATTCTCCTGCGGTGCGCCAGTTCTTTCCGAGCAGAATTGAAAAAAAGTCCGGTAAAATAATCATTAACAGGATACTTGACGGGACAATAATTATAAACAACATTCTGACTACTTTTACATAAATGTTTCTGCAGTTGCCAACTTTTGCCCATTCTTCATTGGCTCTCTGGCGAAAAACATCCCTGACGGCCACTGAAATGACATTTACCGGTACCGACAATACATTACCAGCCATGGCATAGTATCCAACCTTCGTTGATAAAAATGTATATGCGATCATTAAAGTTGGCAGCTGAGAATTCAACGTATCTATCAACTGATCAGGAAGTGAATATCTGGGAAACTCTTTATAGCGTCTTGCCAGAACAAGCATTCTCTTCCGGGAAATTGCAAAAAAGAACTTTCCATCACGGTGCAGGGATCGGAAAATGCAGTGAACCGCCGTTATTATCCTGCCAACCAAATCACCTATTACCAACCCATTGCTGGAAATCTTTACAAATCCAAATAACAGCTTAGACAATGAGGTAGAAGCTGAATTCATAATCTTGTTACCTGAAAGGGTAGCAAAGTATTTATTACGGACGCACCATTCGTTGTAACAATTGAATATTATAATGGAAAATGCAGTTAGCGGACATATGTACAACCATACCTTTAAACCAGGTTCATTGAACCATATGCTGAATTCTTCTGTAAGGAAGCAGAAAACAATGAATGTCAGCAGCAAAAATACCATGCTTAAAGCCAATACCATCATAATAATGTTGGCGGCATCCTTTTTTGTATTTGTAATCAGAATACTGTTTTCATACTTCCCTGTTGCCAACACCACCAGGATTGATGTTATGGATGTCAGTGTCGCCAATAAACCAAATTCTTCCGGGAGATAGATGCGGCTGAGAACCGGATAGAAAATCATTGGGAATGCCTGGGCAACGGTTGTTCCGATTGTAAGCGTAAAAGTGTTTCTGAAAAAATCACTTTCCAATGCGTTTTTTCTTAATATTGAATTAAGCTTTTGTTTAAACATTTTGTCTTTAAGTGATGCGGAAAGTGATCATACGATTATTTTCATGACGACTGGTGAAAATCAGGAATACTGGTCTCTCCCGTACAATTCAGGAACCGCCCTTAGTAACAGCGCTGAATTTCATAATATATGATGAATGGCTGAAGCAATAATCAGATTTGTTTTTCTGGATTCCAAATGCTTGACTGAAGATGATTATATCTAAGGATTCCTGGGTGTTGTGATTAATTGACTTATCCTATATTTAACTTTCCCGCAATCAGAAGCCTGTATTATGATAATATAGAACATATTAAAATACAAGCGATATGTTTTTGATTAAAACAGTGTTAGCAATAACAAAAAATCATTAAAGTTTTTAGAAAAATTACCGTATTCCATTGTTTTTCAAGCAAAAGGAGATCTAATCAAATTTAGCAAAACCATTGCAACTTTCCTTTCTCAAAACAGGACAATCTGCCATTTAGCCCTTCAGTTATCATATCTATTATTCCCGTAAACTTAATTGAGCTTATCAATATTTTTATGTGTTATAATAACCATATTTTCCTCCATATCTGTACCTTTTATACTCAGATCCCAGATCATTCACAACGATGCTCAGTCTTTTCGAATTTGTGGCAATAAGCTCTTTGGCTGTATTCTCAAGGAGGTTTTTTGGGGTTACATTTTTACGGACCATCAGAATTGTTATATCGGCCAGTTCAGCTAAATGAAATGAATCTGAAACTGTTCCAACAGGAGAGGAATCAATAATTATATATTCAAATCTTTCCCTGAGCAACCTGAGCAGTATTTCGGTCTTGTCAGAACCAACAAGTTCCGAGGGATTCTGTGGCACCTGGCCAGAAGGTATTACATACAGGTTCTTGTAGTTGGTACTTTTAATGACATTATCCAGATCGTGGTTGCCCATGAGCCATGATGAAACGCCTTCATCACTGTCAACACTTTTATGAATTTTCGGCTTTCTCAGGTCAAATCCCGCAATTATCGTCTTTTTGCCGGACATGCTGATCACTGAAGCAAGATTTGTTGCTGCAAATGTTTTTCCTTCCCCGGGTATTGATGAGGTAATCAGAATAACAGGACTCGCGGCATTGTGAGTAAGAGACTGAATTTTTGATCGTATCAGCCTGAATGCTTCTGCAGTATGTGATTCCTTTTCAATAAACACAGCTGTGTTTTTGGGGATCAGACTGTGTGGTATATGACCAATGATGGGAACACTTGTAATTCTCTTTATATCATCAACTTCGCGCACCTTATTATTAAACGAATCAAATGCGACGATTGTAAAAAAAGGAATACCCAATCCTGACAATAAAGCTAAAATATATATTAAGGCTTTTTTGGGTTTAACAGGCAGAACTCCGGCTTCCGGAGGATCAATGATTTCATTGTCAGGCATGTTTGATGCTTTCTGAATCTGGGCCACAGTGCGTTTTTCAAGTAAAAAATTGTAGAGTTCATCATTCAGTCTGAACTTTCGCTGAATTCCAAGAAGCTGCCTTTCAGTTACAGGTAATGCGGCGGCCTGAGCGTTCACTGTCCGGATCTGGCTCTGAATCTCGCTTCTCGCAAGGTTGTTTGCCCTGACAACACCATTAAGTGTTTCCCTCAGCGCACTCTTTGTATTGAAAATACGCTGCTCTATCTGACTTTGAAGCGGATTTTTTTCACCAAGACTTCTTCCGAACAATTGCCCCTGCAAATCTGCAAGATCAGTGACCAGCCTGGTAAGACCCGGGTCGGTAATCCCCATTGTAGCAGGAGCTATGGGTGCTTCGCCTAGAGAATCTTTTGCAAGATATTGTGATAAATAGCTGTAATAGTTGGCTTCAATATCAAGCCTGGCCTTTTGATTCTCAAGACTCATGGCCTGTTCGATAATGGCCTGGCCCTGAGCAGAGAGATCCATCACCCTGTTTCTTGAACGGAATTGCTGCAGTTTATTCTCTGCAATAACCAACGAATCAGATATCCCAATTAACTGTTCGTCAATGAATTGTATGGTCCTGTCTGCTACTTTGTTTTTCTTGTCCAATGAATTGTCAAGAAAAATATTAATCAGCCTTCCAAGAAAATCCGTATTCAGCTGACTGTTTGTACCACTTATACTTAACCTGACAATAGTGCCCGCTTTGGATTCCGGATTCACTTTCAGTCGTTTGGCATAATTTTCAACCAGCTTTTTTCTTGAATGCAACACAAAACTAATTTTGCTTTTTCCTTCAGAAAGCCACTTTTCACGAAATGAATTCTCAGCTAGTTCAATGTGAAATACACAGTTCTCAAATTTGACAGATTTTCCAAATTTAGTACGCGTATTAAGTTCACTTTCCTTTGATCGTGCCCTGAGTTTAAAATTATCTGCACCCATGTACCTGAATTTAAACTCTGTATCCACAGGAATCTTTTCTTCGCTTTCATAAACAAGTATTATCGGTGATTCCGGATAAAATGACAGCCTGCTAAAGAGGCCCCGCCGGAAAAAATCAAGATCGACCGATAATTCATCGAGCGCCCTGTCGATAAGAGTTCTTGAAGAAAGCAACATAATCTGGTTTTCAAGATTTCTCGTTCCGGTGCTCAGAATAAAGCCTTCAAGTATCTGCTCGTTTCCAATATTGGGACCTTCGTCCTTGTTATCAAGAAGGACCGTAGATTCAACCCTGAATGAAGGGATTGTATATTTATTATAGCCATAGGCCAGTAGAAGGAAAATGAAAAGAGAGAAAACAAAATACGGCCAGTAAAATCTTGTCAGACGAAAGATTTTCTTAAGATCATCGTTTTCCTCGATCCTTGTGACTTCCTTTTGCATTTCAATGTCATATATTTTGTCGCCGGGCATAATATTCAATTGTGAATTATTTAAAGTAGTTTAATACGAGAAGGAAAGTTGTTACAGAGCTCAGGATTACAGAATAGGGAAAGGAAGCCATATTAAAGAACTTACCCCTCATGGGTTCGGCATAGATCACATCATTTGGCATCACATAAAAAAACTCAGAGGTCATGATACTCCTGTCCCTCAGAGTAAAATTCTTAATCAGATTGCCGGAAGGAGTCTGCCGGATTATCTGAATTTTCTGCCTGTTTCCATAATCAGTAAGGTCCCCTGCCATTGAAAGAGCCTGGAAGATATTCATTCGTTCCTTATATATGGGATAGCGGCCCGGTCTTTGAACTTCCCCAAGCAGGCTTACATAATTGTTTATTACTTTTACCGTCACTGCAGCGTCTGCCACATAGGCAGTCAGGATCTTTTCCAGCTCGTCGGTTATCGTTGCGAGGGTTTTTCCGGCCACCATGATTTTGCCGGCATAGGGAAGCAATATTTCCCCGTTGTCATCGACCGTATAACTGACCAGATCTGCCCCCTGTTCAGAGACACTGTAGCTGTATGCTGATGCAGCCATGGTATTGAACATTGCAGACCACTGCGGATCCGGTGTCACCACCCTTATAAAAAGGTTGTCATATGGCTGTACCTTGTATGCAGAAGGCGTAACAGTGGTAATGACTCCCTCATCTCTGCCCCTGAACTGAAGATATGTCAGTTTCCTGCGTGTAACACACGACGCCAGCATTATCGATATAAGTGAAAATATTACCAACTCAGTAAATCTGTTACTTTTCATCTGATAAAATAATTATAAGTGATAGCAAATGTACAATACTGTAATGCGAAAGCAAAATAATAAACAGCATATCATACAAAAAGCATTCGCATCATCAGTCACAATACCATTTTTGATTTTTTGATATTCTGCCACCAGCGACAAAAAAGAAAAATTCCTGCCTGATGATTAATATCAGAAATGGCTGATCTGATAAAAGAGCCGGGCCTTTTGCCTGGTAAGCGCATCACAATAAAAGCTTTACAGGTTATATACAATTATGACCCATCCAAATGTATGAATTTCATACCGCATGGGCAAGACTTCTTTTCCATGAATACCAAAACAAAAAAAGATTCCTTCCCCTTTAATACCTTAGAACATGCCGCTTGTCAACATTTAAGATCTGTTGACAGATGATCCTGATTCATTCGTCAAAAACCTTAATAGATTTAACGAATCCGTTGACATTGTTTTTTTAATAACTTTACCTTTTCAGGTCAAACGCAAATAATGCATGAAACAAAGAATCAGGGAAATTTTTTCTGTCGAAGCCGCCGCCGTTACCGGCATACCTGTTACGGACAATTATGAAAAGATCATTGAACTTATATACTCAAAAGTTCATAAAAAAAATGGCAAAGTCATAACCAGCGGGATGGGCAAGGCGGGGCAGATAGCAAATAATATAGCCACAACGTTCAGCTCAACAGGCACTCCGGCAGTGTTCCTTCATCCCAGTGAGGCTCAGCATGGTGACCTGGGTGTTCTCCAGGAAAATGATGTGCTTCTGGTAATATCAAACTCGGGAAAAACGCGTGAAATACTGGAACTGATCGACCTCAAGAACAACCTGTACCCGGAAATACCAGTAATTGTCATAACCGGAAATATTAACAGTCCGCTGGGAGAAAAAGCAGCATATACAATTGAGACAGGCTCTCCTCCGGAAGTATGCCCTCTTGGTCTTACCCCCACAACATCAACAACGGTTTTCACGGTCATCGGAGACGCACTTGTCGTACTGATGATGGAAAAGATAGGTTTTACTGCCGGAGAGTATTCAAAAAGGCATCATGGAGGATATCTTGGATTGAAATCAAGGGAAAATACGCTTTATCCTCAAGATCCCTCAGGGTTGCCTAAATAATCTTATCGTATCGGCAAAATACCTGCTGTCGTCCTGCATGTTCCGGATACAGGTTTATCAACAGTCCTCAGTAAAACCCGGATTTTCTCCCTTTAGGTTCTTAATGCACAATAAAAAGCATTTTCAAGCTATGGCTTTGCCGGCCGGCCAAGCTGTTTTCTCCGGCAGACGGCAGAAGAAACTGATTTTAACGGGTGATATACAGAATCTCAATTCATTTATTTTTTTTTTGCACAGATCAAGAAAAAGATTAGTTTTGAGCCTTTCCCGGAATTTAATTATTCATAATACTGAAATTATGTCAAACAGCACCAATTCTAACGGTATCAGCAGAAAAGATTATGTGTTTTCAATAACCATCATCGGAATCTTCTTCTTCATTTTCGGATTTGTAACATGGCTGAATGGAATACTTATCCCCTTTCTGAAAACAGCATGTGAGCTCAATGATTTCCAGGCATATTTTGTAACATTTGCATTTTACATTTCCTATCTGGTAATGGCTTTGCCATCCTCAACAGTCCTTAAAAAGACCGGTTTCAAGAACGGAATGTCGATAGGCTTGTGGGTAATGGCTATAGGTGCCCTGGTTTTCATTCCCGCAGCACTTGCAAGGAACTATGCACTTTTCCTTACGGGACTTTTCGTAATGGGTACGGGGCTTGCGCTTCTTCAGACTGCTTCAAATCCCTATATCACTATCATCGGTCCACGTGAAAGCGCAGCAAAAAGAATAAGTATAATGGGGATTGCCAACAAGTTTGCAGGAGCTATTGCCCCTATAATACTTGCCAGCATAATATTGAAAGACTCTCATATCCTTGACCAGAGGCTGGCTGAGGCTGCCGATGCACTGTCCAGGGCAGTGATCCTTGATGAAATGGCTCACCGTGTGATCATGCCGTACATCGTGATGAGTATTATCCTTGTTCTTCTCGGAATGCTTCTGAGATTTGCTCACCTTCCTGAAGTTGATACAGATTTTGAAGAGGAAGCTGTCGGTGTTGCAAATACCAAAAAAACAAGCATATGGCAGTTTCCACACCTTTTACTCGGAGTTGTGGCTCTTTTCTTTTATGTCGGTGTGGAGGTCATTGCCGGAGATACCATTATACGTTACGGACAATCACTCAATATTGCAATGGATTCAGCAAAATATTATACCTCGCTGACCCTGGTGGCAATGATTCTGGGGTATCTTTTAGGTATCATTTTCATACCCAAATACATTACCCAGGGTAATGCTCTGAAGCTATGTACAATTTTCGGATTGATTTTTTCCTTCGGAGCCATTCTGACGCCAGCCCATATTGCTTTTACAATGCCATTTGTTGATCTTGTGACTTTTAAGCCGCTTGAGCTTGTTCTGCCCGTAACGGTTCTTTTCGTTGCACTCATGGGGCTGGCTAATGCTCTTGTCTGGCCCGCAATGTGGCCGCTTGCCATTAACGGACTGGGCAGATTCACCAAAACCGGGTCTGCAATGTTGATTATGGCTATAGCCGGCGGTGCACTGCTTCCGCTGGTATATGGAAAAATGGCCGATGTATTCTCAACACAGGCGGCTTACTGGATTTGCGTTCCTTCATACCTTGTAATTATGTATTACGCCTTTATAGGATACAAAGCCGGTCAGTAAAATATGGATCATAACCTGAAGGAAATATTTCACCAGTTCAATGCCGGCGGCACCTTTGCTGAAGCTGGTCCCTTCGGAAGTGGTCATATCCATGACACTTTCAGGGTGATCACCTCTGAAGATGGCGGGGATGACTATATTCTCCAGAGACTCAACAACAGGGTTTTTAAAAACATTCCCGTTCTTCAGCAAAACATTGAGAGGGTCACAAGCCACCTGAACCTCAAATACAGTGCGATTCCGGGATCGGATGTAAAAAGGGAATGCCTGACGCTGATCCCTGCAAAAGATGGCAAAAGCTGGATCGTCGATGATAATGGCGCTTTCTGGAGAATGTATATTTTTATTTCAAACCACCGGTCTTATAACATTGTCGACAGCCCCGACAAGGCTTTCGAGGGTGGCAAGGCAATAGGCAGGTTCCAGGCAATGCTGGCTGACCTGCCGGGAGAACCACTGCATGATACTATACCTTTTTTTCACGATATTGAGAAACGACTCGAAACTTTCAACAGGATCGTAAAGGAAGACCCGGTGAACCGGGCAGGCAGGGCAATGAGAGAAATCGACTTCGTTCTTGCCAGGGCTGAAGAGATGAAAATCATTCTGAAGCTGGGAAGGGAAGGAAAAATCCCGGTCCGGATAACACACAATGACACAAAGTTCAATAATATCCTCCTGGACGAAAACGACAAGGCTCTGTGCGTTATAGACCTCGACACCGTGATGCCGGGGTATGTCCATTACGATTTTGGAGATGCCATTAGGACGGCGGCAAATATCGCTGCTGAGGATGAAAAAGAACTGTCGAAAGTTAAAATGGACATTGTCCTGTTTGAATCCTATGCAAGGGGATATCTTTCCGAAACAAGGGATACACTTAATGTTGTGGAAAAAGAATACCTTGCCTTTGCCCCCCGCTTAATAACCTATACAATTGCAGTCAGGTTCCTTACCGATTATCTTGACGGGGACAATTATTTTAAGATCCACCACGAACATCATAACCTGCAGAGGGCAAAGGCTCAGTTCAGGCTTGTTGAAAGCATGGAGGAGCAATATTCTGACATGCAGAAGATAATAGGAAACCTGACATAAATCAGGACAATTGCCGCCGGGTGACACATATATAGGTACAATACGGCCAACAGCTTCAGAGTCTTTTTACATCTGAGGCCTGAGAAACATTTGAATATTGATAAGCTTTTTTGTGAAACCCGACATGAGCTGGAGCGAAAACGAAAAAAAATTCCTGGAAAGTTTCAGGGATCCATACTCTATTCAGACATTCCTTGATGAGATAGAGTATAATTCTGATTATGTTTGCAGATCCCCAAGATGGGTGATCAGAAAAAGATCGGCCCACTGTTTTGAAGGAGCGCTGTTTGCTGCCGCAGCCCTTCAATTTCTTGGTTACAGGCCGCTTATTGTCGACATGACAGCTTACAACGACGATGACCATGTCATAGCTGTTTTTAAGGAAGATGGTTACTGGGGTGCCGTGGCAAAATCAAATTTTACGACTCTCAGGTACAGGGAGCCTGTATACAGGTCGATAAGGGAGCTGATAATGTCATATTTTGATTTCTTTTTCAACACCAAAGGTGAAAAATCGCTCAGATCGTATTCATTGCCTTTCGACCTTTCAACTCTCAAACATAAAGACTGGCCTACAACAGACAATGATCTTGAATATATCGGAAATAAAATAGAATCGCTGTGCCACTTTCCCGTGGTTAATGACAAAATGATCGGAAAACTCAGACCAGTCAGCGAATCAATGCTCAAGGCCGGTCTTCTTGGAGCAGTCGAAAAAGGATTGTATAAACCCGGTTAAAGACACCAGTCTTTCAGGGCTGCCACTCAGACAATAACCAGCGGTCCTGTTCTAAAAAGGTTTCAAAGTGTATTAATCTGGACTATTTCCGATGGCCAGAGTTTATATCAGCATTGACCCGCTCGAAATATCATCGGAAGATTACCGTAAAGCCCTGTTGGCCCAGATACTTAAATCCCGGTTATTGTGATTCGAAATATTTACAGTATTACCAATTTGAATTACAGCACAATATAATTAATAATACAAAACCGGTCGAAAGATTTTTTGCAATTATCCTTAAAAGAACTATTTTTGAGGCCTCTCATTTGAGGTTGCGGTTTTTAATTTTGCAGGCTTTACAGCAGAGATTGTCAGTTACTTATGGTCTGCCAATTGGTTCAAATCAGCAGGCAACCCGGAACATGAACATTGCAGGATGGATTGTTAAAAAGACAAAACAGGGAGCGCAAAGGCAGACTGTTATTTAATTTAATAAGAACTCAATGGAATTAACGGGCAAGCAATACAGGACTTTTCTGGAACGTCAGGAAGCAATAAAAAAACAATATGGTCCGAAGCAGGCTGAAAAACAGCATTCCAAAGGCAAGCTTACAGCTCACGAAAGGATCTCACTTCTATTCGATTCCGGCACTTTTGAGGAAATAGATGCATTCATGACACCTGCTGGTCAGCCGGTGGAATTCGGCAAAGTGGAAAGGTCCTTTGGCGACGGTGTCATTGTAGGTCATGGAAAAGTGAACGGAAGGCTTATATTTGCTTATGCTCAGGATTTTACAGTGATGGGGGGTTCCCTGGGGATCGTCCACGCAAAAAAGATTGCTAAAATTCAGGAAATGGCACTAAAGATGGGTTCGCCCATTATAGGGCTTATTGATTCAGGAGGTGCCAGAATACAGGAAGGTGTTGCAAGCCTGAGCGGATACGCATCAATTTTTCATAATATCATTCAGTCTTCAGGTATCATTCCCCAGATATCGGTAATAATGGGACCCGCAGCCGGAGGTGCCGTCTACTCCCCTGCCCTGACCGATTTCGTATTCATGACAAATCACACAAGCTATATGTTTGTTACCGGCCCCAATGTCGTTAAGGAAGTTTTGAACGAGGATGTTACTTTCGAACAGCTTGGAGGGGCTGACGTTCATGCAAGAAAAAGCGGTGTAGCTCATATGATATACGATGACGAGGAAAATACAATTCTTGCATTGAAGAAATTTCTCTCGTATCTTCCTTCCAACAATGTTGAGAATCCTCCTGTAGTTGCTGATGACGGATCCGTGCCTGAAATAAACCCCAAGCTCAGGGATATTATTCCTGATGATCCCAATAAAGCCTATGACGTCAGGGACGTAATAGCCCAGATTGTTGATCGGAACAGCTTTCTTGAAATCTCGGAGCTGTATGCCCAGAGCATTATCACAGGCTTTGCCAGAATGAAAGGCAGGACCATCGGTGTCGTTGCCAACCAGCCTAAAGTCCTTGCAGGAGTTCTTGATATAGATTCATCAACAAAAGGAGCAAGATTTATAAGGTTTTGTGATGCCTTTAACATTCCGATCCTAACACTTGAAGATGTCCCAGGATTTCTCCCCGGACTGAATCAGGAGCACTCTGGTATAATACGCCATGGAGCCAAGCTGCTTTTTGCCTATAGTGAAGCAACTGTACCAAAGATCACGGTTATCCTGCGCAAAGCATACGGGGGAGCTTTTATCGTGATGAACAGCAAAAGTCTCGGAGGCGATTTCAATTATGCCTGGCCGTCAGCAGAAATTGCCGTTATGGGACCCGATGGCGCAGTGGCTATTCTTTACAGACGGGAACTTGCCGGGGCAAAAGATCCTGTGGCATTGAAAAGAGAACTTGTCCAGAAGTACCGTGATAAAGTCGCAAATCCGTTCATAGCTGACGAACAGGGCTATATTGACGAAGTTATAGATCCGGCGGTTACAAGAAAAAAGATCCTTTCGGCACTTGCAGCCCTTGGCAACAAATGGGTAAAAGTACCGGCAAGGAAACATGGGAATATGCCGTTATAAGGCACAGGACACGGGGCTCCGGACGCAGGGTTATAAAAACTGAGGCATAATTGATAAAGATGAAGACATACAGAGTTAAAATAAACATAAAGCAAAAACATACAGCGTAAATGAGTACGGCCGGGCCGTTGCAGTGATTATAAAACAGATCATCCTATATATGAAAATCAGACGTATACTTATAGCCAACAGGGGCGAAATTGCAGTCCGGATCATGAAAACTGCCCGTAAAATGAAGATTGAAACTGTTGCTGTCAAAACCGCCTCCGAGCCGAATGCCATGTATCTGTCCCTTGCCGATGTAGTTTTCGATGATACTGATGATGACTCGGAGATTCCGGTTTTCCTTAACATTGAAAAACTGATTACCATTGCCATAAAAACCAAAGCTGATGCAGTTCATCCCGGATACGGATTCCTCGCTGAAAATGCCTATTTTGCCCAGAAATGTATCGATAACGAAATAGTTTTTATCGGGCCCCCTCCAGATGCCATTTATAAAATGGGGAATAAGACCATCGCCAGAAAAATAGCCCTGGCAGCCGGTATTCCTATGGCTCTGGGAAGCGACGGAAAAATATCAGACGAAGAAGAAGCTGTGTCAATTGCCGGCAAGATAGGTTATCCCGTAATAATTAAGGCCGAATCGGGAGGAGGAGGACGCGGGATGCGCATAGTGAGAAGCCCTGATGAAATGGAAAAAATGTTCATTATCGCCAGCAAGGAAGCTGAAAAGGCATTCAATGATCCCTCAGTATTTATAGAGAAATATATCGAGAATCCCAAGCATATCGAATTTCAAATTCTCGCCGACAAAAATGGAAATGTAATACATCTTGGGGAAAGAGAATGTTCCATACAGAGGAAGCATCAAAAGCTGATAGAGGAAGCACCGTCATCCGCACTGGATGAAAACCTTCGCTCCAGGATGGGAAAAACAGCCACTGATATCGCAAAGACAGTCGGCTACTATTCAGCGGGAACCGTGGAATTCCTTCTTGATTCGAACAGGAATTTCTATTTCATGGAGATGAATACAAGAATTCAGGTTGAGCACCCCGTAACAGAGATCATTACCGGCATAGATCTTATCGAACAACAAATCAGGATAGCAAACGGGGAATCACTGAAATACATACAGCAGGACATTAAACTGACCGGATGGGCAATTGAGTGCAGGATAAATGCCGAAGATGTCCAGGCCGGATTTGCCCCTGATCCCGGAAAAATAATCAAAATGAACCTGCCTTCTGACTCATATGTAAGGATTGACACAGGTGTTCAGGCCGGCTCTGTTATCGTTGCAAGCTACGACTCAATGATTGCAAAGCTTATCGTATCGGGAACAGACAGAAAAGATGCAATAAGAAACTGTAAAATGGCTCTTGACAAAGTCTGGATAAAAGGCACTAAGACCACGCTTCCCTTTTTCAGGATGCTGGTGAGGAACCAGAAATTCCTGAAAGGTGATTATACAACTACCTTCATTGAAAAAGACCTTGACAAATATTATCAGAGCAGCGAATACGAAGAAATGCTTGCCGCATGGCTCGCAACATCCTTATTTGTTGAGGAAAACCTTCAGGATAACAGCATCAGCGTTGATTACGAGAACGGTAAGGAAATGAGTCCGTGGCTCCTGAACAAAAGGATAAATCAGTTTTAACAGTAAATCTGCAAAAATGCCCGGAGAAAAACCTGCCATCAAAAAACTTTATGCGCTTTCTTCTGAAAACAGGAGATTTTGTTTTCCTCAGCCTCTGAAACATTCTATAAGGATAGGCAAAAGGGAATATGAGGTAAAATTCAAGCATGACGAAAAGTACGGGACATACATATTGTGGAAGAACCGGAAATATCCTGTTGAAATTGTCAGGTCGAGACAGAATAAGTACGAGATACTTTTCAATGATATCAGTTATACTTTCACGGTCGAAACACCCTTCTCGCTAAAAAGGATGAAAGTCCTGAAAGCGGCAAAAGGCAGGCCGGACAAGGAATCAGTAGTGGCGCCCATGCCGGGAAAGATCGTGGATGTTCTTGTGAGAGAGGGATCAGATGTTCTCCAGGGAGAACCACTGGTAATTCTTGAAGCCATGAAAATGCAGAATGAGATACAGTCACCTGTTAACGGAAAAATAACGCACGTTTCTGTAAAAGCAGGCTCAAACATCATGAAGGATGATGTAATAGTGGAGATCAAGATGGGATGATAAAGACACAGGAACCCATGCCCGGTGAGAAAATTTAATCAGTGTCTGAAGATCCTCAGCGTCCGGGTCCCTGTGCACTAGAAGTTACCTCTCCGGTATCGCTTTCAGTGTTTCACAAAGGAAATCAAAGAATTTACCAACTGTCGGAATGTTCACTTTTTCGTCGGGAGAATGAGGGAACCTTATCGTCGGGCCCAGGGATATCATATCCAGTTCAGGGTATACACCCCCGATAATGCCACATTCAAGACCTGCATGTATTGCCCTTATTTCAGGGATAATTCCATACTTCTTATGATACACCGCGCTCATGGTTTTAAGTATCGGTGAGTCGAGGTTAGGCTTCCAGCCCTGATAACTGCCGGAAAGTTTTATTTCGGCACCTATGAGATGGAATATTGCAGCGATTTTCCATGCAGTCGCTTCCTTTGATGACTCAACAGAACTGCGTGTTAGACAAAAGACCTCCAGGGTTCCCTTTGAGCATCTGACGATAGACAGGTTATTGGAAGTTTCAACCAGTCCTTTCATCGATGCACTCATACGCTGAACCCCGTGAGGGCATGAAAAAACAGCCCGGATTATTTTGAACTGATCAGACTTTTTCATCACCTTTGCGGGTAAATCGGTAATCTTTGCAGTAAAAGACAGATCCGGATCAGTTTCAGCAAATTCGGCCCTGTACATAGCCTCATAATTGTCCGTAAACTTCTTGAAAGCAGAAACTTTGTCGCCTGCTACTGTTATAACAGCATATGATTCCCGTGGAATAGCGTTGCGAAGGTCCCCGCCTCCCGCCTCAGCCAGGCGTATATCAAAATCAGACTCAGCCTGCATCAGGAAACGGAACATCAGCTTGTTCGAGTTTGCTTTGCCAAGTGCTATGTCGATGCCTGAATGACCTCCCTTCAGTCCTTTCAGGTCAACCCTGAATGCGGTCATTCCGTCAGGAGTCTTTTCCTGCCTGTATCTTTTCCTGATGCTTACATCAATTCCTCCTGCACATCCCACATAAAGTTCACCTTCATCCTCAGAATCAAGGTTTATCAGTATGTCTCCTTTCAGAAGACCTTTCTTCAGTCCGAAAGCCCCGGTCATCCCCGTTTCCTCATCAACTGTAAACAGTCCTTCCAGCGGCCCGTGTTCAATCTTTTCCGAAGCAAGGATCGACATGGTTGAAGCAACTCCGATGCCGTTATCTGCCCCAAGCGTTGTTCCTTTGGCTTTTACCCATTCACCGTCTACCACCGTCCCGATAGGATCCCTTTCAAAGTCGTGTTTTATATCACTGTTCTTCTGCGGTACCATATCAAGATGCGACTGAAGAATCACGCCTTTACGGTTCTCCATTCCCCTGGTGGCCGGCTTTCGAATTACGACGTTGCCGGTTTCATCAACAATGGTCTCGAGTCCGTGCTTTTTGCCAAATTGCCTCATATATTCGATGATCCTGGCTTCTTTTTTGGAAGGACGTGGTATCTGCGTGATCTCATGGAAATAGTTCCACACATGTTCCGGTTCTAGTTTAAGGATTTCGCTCATAAAATTTTATTTGAAGAGGTTTTGTAATAGATATCTGTTTAAATAATAAAGTTAACACAATTAAATGACAAAAAAAATTGACCCTGACCGGATCTCTTTTACATAATTTCCTTATAATTCTTTTCCCAGTGAGACGGTATTTCCATTCAGTTTATTAAATTGTAACAAAAACTTAACAGTAATAATTCTTTGATCTTCCTGACAATTGTATTAATTTCGGGACTGCTAAAATAAAAACCATAACTTAAATACTTGATAATTAACAATATATTGATGTTTTACCTAATAAAACCGGAAAGCCGTTCCATTCATCGGTAAATTGTTGTTAATACTGAATTCAGTGAATATTTATTTAGTTATTGTAATCGTACTGTTTATTCTGGCTGTTTCGGACCTGATTGTCGGCATTACCAATGATGCCGCAAATTTCATTAATTCGTCTGTTGGTTCCAAAGCCGCACCCTTAAAGGTCATTTTACTAATTGCCGGGCTGGGGGTTATTGTTGGCGCTACATTTTCGAGCGGCATGATGGAGATTGCAAGATCTGGAATTTTTCACCCCGGGCAGTTCTTTTTCTCAGAGATCATGATCATTTTCCTTGCGGTAATGATAACGGACATAATCCTGCTCGATACATTCAACACATTCGGTTTTCCCACTTCCACTACGGTTTCAATTGTTTTTGAATTACTGGGGGCAGCAGTGGCCGTTTCCATTATCAAGATCTTCAATTCCACCGATACCCTGGCAGATATTGGCGATTATATTAATACGACCAAAGCTCTGGCCATTATCTTCGGTATACTTTTCTCAGTAGTGATCGCATTTGTTTTCGGAACAGTGATCCAGTTTGTTACGCGCCTTATTTTCTCTTTTGACTACAAAAGGTACATGAAATATTTCGGAGCGATCTGGGGAGGCATTGCTATCACAGCCATTGTGTATTTCATGCTGGTAAAAGGAGCCAGGGGAGCATCGTTCATGACACCTGAAAAACTTGAATGGCTTAGTGATAATACCTTCAACGTTCTTCTTTACTCTTTTATAGGATTCACGATTCTGCTCCAGTTCCTGATTTCATTTTTCAATGTTAATATCCTCAGTATTATTGTTCTGATAGGTACCTTTTCCCTTGCAATGGCATTTGCCGGCAACGACCTTGTAAATTTCATCGGTGTACCACTGGCTGGATTCGAGTCTTACAGGGAGTTCATTGGTGATCCTTCATTTGATCCTGATACATTTTTAATGGGTTCCCTGAGCGAACCCGTAAAAACCCCCACTCTCTTTCTTCTTGCTGCCGGATTGATAATGGTTGTCACACTCTTCATGTCCAAAAAAGCAAGGACTGTATCTCAGACTGAGATCAATCTTGCAAGGCAGGATTCAGGTTCAGAAAGATTTTCTTCATCACGGCTGTCAAGATCTGTCGTAAGGGGTACAGTGGGGTTCTCAAAATTCATGGATCATATAATTCCTGAAAAAGTAACCAGCTTCATTGATAAAAGATTTGACTTCATCTCCTATAAAAAGCAACTCAATGATCCCGGAGACGTTTCATCCTTTGATCTTCTGAGAGGGTCAGTCAATATGTTCGTTGCAAGTATTCTGATTGCATTTGGTACATCCCTGAAACTTCCCCTTTCGACCACATATGTCACTTTCATGGTTGCAATGGGCACATCACTTGCCGACAGGGCATGGGGAAGAGAAAGTGCCGTTTATCGTATAACGGGGGTTATTGCCGTGATCGGAGGATGGTTCTTTACAGCCATAACAGCTTTTACCGTCTCTTTCCTGATTGCTCTTGTCATTCACTGGGGAGGAATCATTGCGGCATTGGCAGGGCTTGCCGTGGCACTTTTCTTTGTTATCAGATCAGCTTATATCCATAGAAAGAGGACATTTAAGCTTTTGAGAAAAGACGAATTCGATGAGAAGATTACACTAAACGGCCAGAACATACTTCAAAAGTGCAACACTTCGATAATGGATGTTGTGGTATCAGTTCAGAAACTATACTTTTCAAGCATCCTTAACCTTATCAGGGAAGACCGGAAAAAAATGAAAAAGGTGATAAAAAATGTTGATGAACTGAACCAGCGGACAAAGGATCTTAAATATAATCTGTACCCCACCCTGAGAAAACTGGAGGAAGAATTTATCGAAACGGGACCTTATTATGTTCAG
>CAYXSM010000034.1:26503-33132 GCA_964466705.1 uncultured Rikenellaceae bacterium | reverse complement strand
AGAAAGGAAAAAGATTATCTTTCAGTATTGATGCACAATACAAGACATTGTGGTACATTTTAGAACGGAATTGAGGAAATACCGTTATTACAGTCCGCATAGCGGAACGTGCTCGGTCTCGTTCACACACTCACTCTTTTACAGTACCCGGAGCCGGGATCCCCGCCTGACTGACTACGTCAACAGTCGGGCAGGGAACCGATAGAAGTACCCGGAGCCGGGATCCCCGCCTGACTGACTACGTCAACAGTCGGGCAGGGAACCGATAGAAGTACCCGGAGCCGGGATCGAACCGGCACAGCATTTCTGCCACTGGTGTTTGAGACCAGCGCGTCTACCAATTCCGCCATCCGGGCAGTTTATTAATTATGATAGTTATCGTTATTTCGCAATTAATTACAAAGATCGCTTTATTCGTAAAGGATGGCGGAATTGGCCACCCCTGCAGTCTGGCTCCTATGCATTTTTGAGGTTTTGGAGTCGATCGATCAGCGAAATTAGAAAAAACTTTTATCTTTTTACTTTTATCTATTATCTTTTGATAACTCCAGAAGCTCCACTTTCCGGAATTCAACCGGATGACTTTCTGCCTGCAGGCAGATATAGCCCTCTTCAATAAGAGTGCCTTCAGGCACATTGTAACCTTCATGCGCTCCGCCAACCTGGGGTTTGTAATAGGTAAGAACTGTATCTCCGTCGATAATATGGTGAATTACTTCACTGCCAATAACGACAAATTCAGCAGTAACCCACACATCACCATGGTAGGTTTTTGAACCTGAGGGAATGCAGTGGGTTGTAACAAGTTCCCCGTTCATGACGATGTGGGTACCGGGCGTGCATACATTCAGTGTCGAACGTTCATCAACACCATTGCCTCCAAGGAACTGCGCCTCTACCGATACGGGGAAATCCTGATCGATCAGCATTGATTCTGCCGGTTGGGAATGAAGCATAACGCCACTGTTTCTGAATGCCCACTCAGGTCCGCCGGGGACCTGATCGCCGACAAAGCGATATTCGATCCGCAGTTTGTAATGGCTGTAAGGCTTGTTGTAAAAAATGTGTCCGAATTCATTTCTGAATGTATCAAATCCATCATAACGAACCTTAAGCATACCATCTTCCACCCTGAAGATATTTTTATAATTATTGTTGAGTTCATATCCGCTGATCTTTATATCCCAGCCGGTCAGGTCGCTGCCATTAAAAAGCTGTATCCAGTTTTCTTTGGCAGTGCTTTTTGTCCTGTTTCCGCAGGATAGTGTCAATAACAGAATTGTCAGTAAAATCAGAATTTTATTCATAAAAATAAGTCTTTAAGATTCGTATTAAAAATCAACTTTTTTGAGCACTCCGACTGTATAATTTCTCCTTCTCATTAGCAATCATCAGGAGGACAAGTGAAAGTACAAGTCTGGGAGGTCAATGTTATTTAATCAGGCTGTTACGCCCTTTTTTACCATTTCCCTTATGACCTTTGCAATGTTTGCTGCATCAAAGCCGCATTCCCTTATAAGCTCTTCCTGTGTTCCATGTTCCACGAAATAATCAGGGATGCCCAGGCGTCTGATCTCGGCACGATATCTGTTATCGCACATGAATTCAATGATGGCACTGCCGAAACCTCCTTTCAGTATACCGTCCTCAATTGTAATAATCCTGTCAAATTTGCGAAACACTGAATGGAGGGCTCTGGTATCGAGAGGAGCTACAAAGCGCATATCATAGTGAGTAATTCTGATATTATAAAATTCCAGTTCGCGGGAAGCTTCAACGACAAAATTTCCGGCATGACCAATGCTAAGTACCGCCAGATCATCTCCTTCACTAACGAGCCTGGCCCTTCCGATCTCTACTTCACTGAAGGGTTTTTGCCAGTCAGATATCATGCCGTTACCCTTAGGGTACCTTATTGAAAAAGGAGTATTATTTTTTTCAAGCTGGGCCGTATACAACAGATTTCTCAGTTCGTGACCATTCATAGGGGCAGAAACTATCATGTTTGGGATACTGCGCATATAAGCAAGGTCAAAGAAGCCATGGTGTGTGGCACCATCAGTACCAACAAGTCCGCCCCTGTCGATGCAGAAAACCACATGCAGATTCTGAAGGGCAACGTCGTGTATTACCTGGTCGTAAGCCCTCTGCAGGAATGAAGAGTATATATTGCAATAGGGGATTAGCCCCTGTGTGGCAAGGCCCGCAGAAAAGGTCACAGCATGCTGTTCAGCAATGCCAACATCAAAAGTCCTTTCCGGAAGTTCTTTCTGCATTATGCATAATGAGCATCCGGTTGTCATGGCAGGAGTGATTCCGGTGATCTTTTCATTGTTTTTGGCAAGCTCCAGCAGGCTTTTGCCGAAAACCTCCTGATATGTGGCAGGTATATCTTTATCATGGGATTTCAAGATAGTCCCGGTTTTCTTATCAAACCGGCCCGGTGCATGGTAAGCTGTCTGGTTCTCTTCGGCCTGCCTGAATCCTTTTCCTTTTACTGTCAGGCAATGGAGCAATTTTGGTCCGGGAATACGCTTCAGGTCCTGCAGCACATTTGCCAGATGCATCACATCATGACCGTCAATTGGTCCGAAATACCTGAAATTCATTCCCTCAAAAAGATTACTCCTGTCGAGTATGGTGCTTTTAAATCCTGCCTCAAGCTGTTTTGCCAGAGTTCTTGCATTCGGACCTATCTTGCCGAATCGGCCAAGGGCATTCCACACCTTGTTCCTGAAACGGTTATACATACGGCTTGTGGTGATATCGAGAAGATATTCCTTCAAAGCTCCGACATTGGGATCAATGGCAATGTTATTATCATTAAGGATCACCAGAATGTCAGACTTGGCAATTCCTGCATTGTTGAGTCCCTCAAATGCCTGTCCGGCTGTCATTGCTCCATCACCTATCACTGCAACAACATGCCTTTTTTCACCTTTGTAGTCAGAAGCTATTGCCATTCCAAGAGCAGCCGAAATAGAAGTTGACGAATGACCGGTACCAAATGCATCATATTCACTTTCCGACATTTTTGGAAATCCGCTTATCCCTTTGTATTTGCGGTTTGTTGAAAAATTATCTCTTCTTCCTGTGAGGATCTTATGCCCGTATGCCTGATGTCCTACATCCCATATGATTTTATCGGATGGAGTATTAAAGACATAATGCAGAGCAACAGTCATTTCTACCACTCCGAGACTGGCTCCCAAATGTCCCGGATTAGCACTGACCATATCAATAATGTACTGACGGAGCTCCGCACTAACCTTCACAAGGTCTTCAGGGTTGAGCTTTCTCAGCTCCTCAGGGGATTTGATTTTAAAGAGAAGGCCCTCCTCCATTTCCATCTTAAAAATCTCCTTTAGATTTTCTTGTGCAAATATAACAATTATTATTCCCTTATGTTTGATGCAGCTTCAGCATGATTTTCTTATTTTTGTCTGAACCCTGATTCTTCTGGTATTAAAACCAATAAAGAAATGTTATGAGGAAATCATTAGTTGCCAGGTTATTGATGATATCTTTTTTCCTCGCAGCAGTTTCCTGTGCTCCGTTAAGCAAGTTAAGGGAGGCACAGATTGCGGGAAGAGAATTCATGATCGAACGTGATAATTTCAAAGCTGAAAACCTGACTCTTTCCATGAGGAACAGGGAGCTTGAGAGAAATATGAAAGAGCTCGAAGATGAAGCAAAAGCTATAAGGCAGGAAATGGCCGGGGCAGAGGCAGAAAGAAAAAGGGCAAGAGAGGAACTCAATATAATTGAGAACAGGTACATTGATTTGCAGAAAGCACAGGAGGAGCTTATCAGGGGAAGTGACGCAGAGACAAAGAGACTCCTTGGAGAGCTCAATAATGCTCAGGAGAACCTGAGACAAAAGGAGGATATTCTCCGCCGGCTTGAGATGTCACTCGATTCCAAGAAAGCTTCTCTCGATGAGCTTACATATGAGCTTGACAGAAGAAATGCCCGCCTTGCGGAGCTTGAAAAGATCCTTGATGCCCAGAAAAAGATAGTTGAAGACCTTAAGGCGAAGGTCTCGGAAGCTCTTCTGGGTTTCGAGAACAACGGACTGACTGTAACTTTGAAAAACGGGAAAGTGTATGTATCACTTGAAGAAGAGCTTCTTTTTAAATCGGCAAAGTGGGACATTGATGCGACGGGAAGGAACGCCTTGAAAAAACTATCAGGGGTTCTGGAACGAAATCCAGGCATCCAGGTTACGATCGAAGGTCATACAGATAATGTTCCGTATAACCCTGGTAGCGGACAGCTGGTTGATAACTGGGATCTCAGTGTGAAAAGGGCAACAACAGTAATCAGGGTCCTTCTGGCTGGTTCAAAGATCGATCCCAAAAGACTTACAGCTTCGGGCAGGAGCGAATACATTCCTGTTAACAGCAGTAATACTACGGAAGCCAGACAGATGAACAGACGCACGGAGATAATACTTACTCCTGATCTGGAGTCTCTTTATGAGCTCCTGAATGAATATTAAAGGGATTCACCCGAATATTCATGCATTCGCACATTTATGTTCTTCAATGCCTGAAGAAGATCATCCTCCGGTTTCAGAAAATCGAGATTGTCCCAGAAGTCAGGGTCGTATGAATTTATTGTTTTTGAAAAAACAGAATGTATAGGGGCAAGATCTTCCCTGTCAAACCTTTTTACATTTTTTGTATTAATATCAGTCACAGCCAGTTCAAGAAATACCCTGAACTGTGTTCTGAAGATTTTTTTCTTTTGCCTTGAAGCAAAAACAAGATCGCCCCTGACATGGTTAAGGAAATACCTTCCGAATACCTTTCTGTAACTTACGGAATAGTTAACAGACACCGGCCATGTAATAAATTCTTTTAAGGGAACTGAAATGAAACTGGTTTTCATTCTGCGAAGGCTTTCGGGGCTGATTTCAAAGTCGGCACGAAGGAGGGCATGGTCGTCAGTGTTAATATATAATGTTCCTGTGAAAATTGTTACATCATCCTCTGCTCTTCTGGCAAATTCTATAAGATAGGCGGCATCTTCGTCATATGATACAATATCAGTTATCCTGTAGACATAGTTGTCAACATTCTCCCTGGAGATGAAATTAAAAGTGTTCCTTATTCCGTCAAGCTCAAGGATAGTGCTGAGGCCGGCTTTAAGCCTGACGGTCATTGTATCATCCGAACTTAGGTTCTCAACTTTTCTGCTTTTGTAGACTTTTATCTGGTCCCTCTGCAAAGACCCTGTATATGGGCTCTTGAATATGTGAAGCACTGCCTCGGAATACGATTGCAGCTCATTCTTTTTCAAAACTCCTTCACGATAGAAACCGGTAAGGTATGCCGGGGTGTTCCCATAGTTGTCTGCAATAGAGGCTACAGTCTTAAAGATTATTTCCTGGGGGATCTGATTTTTAATAATTATTTCCGGGATAGAGATAAATTCTCTTTTCAGTGCAATCGTATAGGTATTTGTAATGGATTGGTTTAATGGAATTTCCCGTGCAAGGAAGCCCAGATACGAAATTACCAGGGTGTCATTCAGACAATCAGGTGTAATTCTGAGGGTAAATTCACCGTTGTTGTTAGTCACTGTTCCCCTGCCTTTTCTTTTAAGTCCGATTGTTGCAGCAGGCAAAGGTTCCTTTGACTCTTCATCAACAATAATACCTGAAATGGACCCCGGCAGGGTAAGTGGATCAGGTGTATTCGGAGAATGCTGCCGGGAACTGATACTCCTTGAGATAATTATATATTGGTCAATTACTGTATATGCCAGTGAATCATTCTTAAGTACAGAATCAAGAATATTTCTGAGCCTGGTGTCCGTGAAATCAAGCTTTGTTTTTTCTTCAGAATTAATCAGACGGCTGTCGTATGTGAAATTATATCCTGTCTGCCGGGAAATAATACTGAGAGCATTGCCTGTTTTAACAGTGCCTGACCTGAAAGTGAACAGGGAATCCAGAATTGTTTCCTGGCATTCTGCGTCCAGTCGAAAAGTCAGTAATATCAACAATGCAATGGCAGGAATATCTGGTAATATTTTGCCATTGGAAAACAGCATTATCCTGTTGTCAAATTAGTTTTCGGCAAGATGATAAATATTTCCGTCTTTAATATAACTAAGATTGAAACTGGCACAAATTAATCGAATAATTGTTTCCTGAGGCTGATTATTTATTGGCGATGTCCAGGTATTCTTAAGTATTGAGGTATCGTCTGCTATTATTTCCATATTATACACTCTCTTAAGATCCCTGAATACAACATCAAGAGTTTGGCCGTCATAAACAAGGCTGCCTGTATTCCAGGCAAGATAATTAGGATCGGTGTTTGCTGTTTTTACAGAACGCCCTGAGTCAATGATGCCGATATATCCGGGATCGAGTTCAATATTCTGATTACCTCTTTCGGACGAAAGTAAAACTTTTCCTGATTTTACGAATACTTCAACAGCTTCATTCTGATTCTTGGTAATGATGTTGAATGAAGTACCTGTGACCAGCACTTTTGCCCTGCCGGCATCAACTATAAAAGGCCTTTCAGGGTCAGTAAATATCTCGAAAAAGGCTTCTCCTGAAAGCGTTACATTTCTTTGGTGCCTTCCGAAACTGTTTTTGTATCTTAAACTGG
>CAYXSM010000034.1:0-26493 GCA_964466705.1 uncultured Rikenellaceae bacterium | reverse complement strand
GAGTGACCTGGAGGTTCTTTTGATTTTCATTTGTGGCAATCAAGTTCCGGCGGTCAAACAGTCCCTTGTTTCCCAGATAAGCAATTCCTGCACCTACTCCTATGATTATTAATGCTGCAGCAGCGATTTTCAGAATCATCATTTTTCTGATTGTACGTTTCTCATGACGGGCTTCAATTAAAAGACCGTTATCGTGCAATCTCGAAAAGAGCTTATCCCAGGCTCTGTCAACATTTATTTCCTTGTTATCCATATTAATTAACTTCTTCCAGTATTTATCAGCATCAGGGCTCTCACCAGAAAAAAGGCGCTTTTGGTTATTCCCTGCAGCATTATTTTCTTCCGGCAGACGGGATGTTATGTTCAACATTTCACCGCCCTGGTATTTTCTTATTTTTCTTTTCTTCTTCATTTGGTTCATTGTTCTGCCAGAACTTTTCTGAATTCTTTAAGAGCTCTGCCCATATTGGCTTCAACAGTTTTCACAGAAATGGAAAGCCTTTCAGCAATTTCAGAATATTTAAGTCCTTCAAACCTGCTCATGCAGAAAATTTTTCCACATTTTTCAGGAAGCCTTTCAAGCACTTCCGCTATCTTTTCCTGCAGCTCCTTATAGTTCATAATTTCAGATGGGCTGACGGTAATCTCCTCTGGTTCTATTGCCAGCTCCCGTGCATATTTATCCACAACCCTGCAATGATCGATGTAGTGGAGGCACCTGTTATGGACAGCCCGGAAAAGATAACCATTCAGCGAACTGAGTATTTTGATTTTTTCTCTCTCCTGCCATAATCTGAAAAACAACTCCTGTACGATCTCTTCTGCTGAATCATGATCTCTGACAAGGGTTTTCGCATATCTGACAAGGGACACATAAGAGGATCTGAAAAGTAATTCAAACTGCTTTACATCACCTTTTCGGATCCTCTTTATTATTTCAGCATCCTTCATCATATAATTTTACAGGGTATTATCACGGTTTCATCATTCCCTGTCACTGAATTTAAGCCTCCTGCTCAGCCTTCTTATTGCCGACTCGATACTCTGATCAGGCTCTATGACATTATAGTCACCCCAGAATTCAGGGTCGACAAAATCTCCGACCTTTTCGGAAAAGACATCAGAGTACCTGATCTTTTCCTCTCTCGGGATCTTTATTACTTCTTCAGTGGTACGGTCGGTTACAGCTATTTCCGACATGGTAGTATAATTGGTGTTGAACAGTTTCTTCTTCCAGTTAACTTTGAACCTCACCTCTGCCCTTGAATATGCAAAGTACATTTTGCCATCCTGTGCACGATATTTGGTTCTGTAAGTTGCTATTTCAGGAGTTACATTCATTCCCAGGGGCTTTTTCCTTATAAATATAGAGGCAGCTGCATCTTTATCTTCAAGATTAAAGCCGAATTCAGCTTCTGTAAGAGCATATGTATCTATTTCTATAAAGAAGCTTCCCATAAACAGGGGGATATCAACGTGAGGTTTCTGCTTGAAATCGATTATATAATGA
The DNA here is from genome assembly GCA_964466705.1 of uncultured Rikenellaceae bacterium. GTDB lineage: Bacteria > Bacteroidota > Bacteroidia > Bacteroidales > VadinHA17 > LD21. The sequence continues at coordinate 24,983 of CAYXSM010000034.1, read as the reverse complement.
GGCTTTTCATCTATTTCAAGAACTCCTGAAAGCCTGTAGTCATAATATTTCATTGCGTCAATTGTAAGAATTGCTTCGGTATTTTTGGCAATGTCAAGCTGAAGCACACTGACCGGCCCTCCCTGGAGCTTAAAAAGGATTGTGTCCATTCTGTCAACATCCGAACTTTTCCGTCCTTTGTACAGGCGCGCGCCGTCAAAACGAAGATCGTTATTGTACGGAGCTTTAAATATTTCCACCACAGCTTCGCCGATTGATACATAATTCCTGTTCTTTCTAATTGTTTCCCTGTAAAAGGCGGTCATGAGGTTAGGGATGTCTGTATAATTTTTACTTATCCTGCTAATGGCTGTTTTTACTATTTCCTCAGGATCGAGCGGTCTTACGATTATCTCCCTGATGGGAATAGGAGCCGGTGACAGCTCGATAGCGTTCTTGTATCCTTCTTCCCTCAAATCGGTAAGAGGAATTATCTTGTTCTTATAGCCAAGATAAGTGATCTCCAGATTTCGCGAAATATCTGTTTCGCTGATCTTGATAAGGAATTCACCGTCTATATTTGTAACAGTAGCCACATTGGTCTCCTTAACTGCAACAGATGCAAAAATGAGCGGAGTGCCGGTTTCGCTGTCAACAACCTTTCCCCTTATGGTAAGGATATTCTGCTGGTCGCTTTTTTTTCTTCCCGGAGCTGCTACTGCTAATATCTCCTGTGCTGCAAAGCCTGCAACAATAAAGAAGAAGATTATTGAAATTCTGTATGTGTTTTTCATGGCATAAAATTATTAAGTTAACAATTTTTCCGATATTTTAATACTGATGGATCTGCTTTTCATACTTAAGACCGTTACAGGGCGTTATACCCTATACCCTGATACAATATTTTCAGTTTATTCCTGACAGTTACTTTATAACATATGACCAGCATATTTGTTAAACCGGCCAACTCACTTAAAGCAGGATTATCGTATTTGCGAAGTTCTTTTACCGGAAACATATATGATCCTCCCATGCCTCTGTTCTTATCAGCTGAGCTAACCAATTATTGCAATCTGAGGTGCCCCGAATGTCTTTCGGGGTCAGGAAAAATGAAACGCGAACGCGGTTTCATGGATTACAATCTTTATCAGAGAATCATTTCAGAGCTTTCTCCCTATATATACTCCCTTAATCTTTATTTTCAGGGAGAGCCAATGATGCACCCTGATTTTTTTTCATTCCTGGTTAAAGAGGGCAGTTACAGGATTATTGTGTCTACCAACGGACATTTCCTTACTCCGGAAAATGCTGTCAGAATAGTACAGTCTGACATTGACGTGCTTATAGTCTCGCTTGACGGGATGGATCAGAAGGCATACAGCGCATATCGCAGGAAAGGGGAGCTGATAAAAGTGATAAGCGGGATAAAGAACGTATCGCTGGCAAAAAAACGTTACTCCTCACGCCTCAGACTCGTTATTCAGTTCCTGGTAAATAAGCAGAATGAACATCAGATCCGTGATGTCAGGAAATTGGCTCATGATACCGGGGCTTCACTTCGTCTCAAGTCAATGCAGATCATAAAAAGTGAAGACATTGAAACCTGGCAGCCGACTTTGTTGAAATTCCGGAGATATATCAGCCGGGGTGGTGAATATCGTTTAAAAAACAGATTGCCAAACAGGTGTGCAAGATTATGGTTCAATCCTGTGATAACATGGGATGGACTTGTCGTTCCATGTTGTTTTGATAAGGATGCCCATTATGTTATGGGCGATCTTAAGCAGGATGATTTCAGGACAATTTGGAGCAGTGACAGATATAAAGAATTCAGAAGAAGAATTATAACCGACCGGAATTCTGTGGATATATGCAGGAACTGCACCTCAGGGTTGAAAGGGGTGCATTACTGAACAGTTTCAGATTTTATACTGTCATAACATCCTTTTCCTTGGCAGCCATCACCTTATCAATCCTGGAGGTATAGTTGCCTGTTAATTCCTGGATGGTTTCTGCAGATTTTTTCTCAATGTCTTCGGGAAGGCCTTCTTTAAGCATTGCCTTCAGTTCATCATTGGCCCACTTACGGGCATTTCTGATGCTTATTTTTGCTGTTTCCCCCTCGTTGCGCACCTGTTTAACAAGCTGATGCCTCCTTTCCTCAGTGAGCGGAGGAATATTTATCCTTATTACTTCTCCGTTGTTTACAGGAGTAAGTCCGATATTCGCGGCCATTATCGCTTTTTCTATCGGTCCGATCATATTTTTTTCCCATGGCTGGATGAGAATGGTTTTTGGATCAGGCGTGTTAATATTTGAAACCTGCGATAGAGGTGAATTAACTCCGTAATAATCGACTGTTATACCATCGAGAAGCACCGGAGTAGCTCTTCCTGCTCTAAGTCTAGCAAGCTCATGTTCCAGATGTTCAAGAGCCTTTTCCATTCTGTCTTTTGTTTCTTCAATTATGAGTTCTACATCTTCGTTCATATGACAGGATTTGGGTTATTATCTTTAAAAAATCGGAGAAGCATAAGCAAAAATAATAAAATAGAGTAATTTACAAAAGTTCTTGTTGGTGGGAGACAAGAGTGCCTGTTTCTTCCCCTTTCAGGACTTTTATCAGATTCCCCGGCTCATTCATGTTAAAAACCACTATGGGCATATTATTTTCGCTGCACATTGTAAAGGCTGTGGAATCCATCACCTTCAATTTTCTTTTTATGACTTCCTCAAAGGAGATCTTATTGAATTTTACGGCATTTGCATCTTTTTCCGGGTCCGAAGTATATACTCCGTCAACTCTTGTGCCCTTTAAAAGAACGTCAGCTCCGGTTTCAACAGCACGTAATGCTGCAGCAGTATCAGTAGTGAAGAAAGGGTTTCCGGTACCCCCGGCTATAATGCAAACCACTTTCTTTTGCAGAGCTTCAACAGCTTTATCCCTGCAGTAATATTCCCCCACAGGTTCCATCCTGATTGAGGTGAATACTTTAGCTTTAACTCCCCGTCTTTTTATTGAACTTTCGAGGGCAAGACTGTTGATGACCGTTGCAAGCATGCCCATTTGATCTCCCCTGACCCTGTCAAAACCCGATTCGGTACCTTTCAGGCCACGGAAAATATTTCCTCCTCCCATTACAACTGCAATCTCACATCCCATCATGACAGAGTCTTTGATTTCCATGGAAAATTCTTCAAGGACAGCTTCATCAATTCCATGGTTAGCGCTTCCCGAAAGGGATTCCCCGCTTAGTTTCAGTAAAATTCTTGAGTATTTCATGTCAGTGATTTCTTTATGGCCATGCATTTATATCTGTTGTCTGTATGATCAACAGTACCAAAAAGCTAAATTAATAAAACACGGCAATATTGTAAACTTATCTATAATATAATCCCGAATCATGAAGGGAAGGCCGGCAAAAATTTATTGAAAGTCAGTAAATCCTCACTTGCAAATAAATACATTCATTACATAAAACGCTACCGACATGTTGACTCTTATGGAAATGACATCCGCAAAAGACACACATAAAAATGGATAAAGTTAAAAAAGAGTGGCATCCCTGAGGATGCCACTCCATATATTGAATTATGAACCGCTTATCAGATGTTAAGAGTATATCTCTTGAATTCAGTTACCGTCAAATCTTTATCGACTGAACTGAGGTACTGCCGTATGGTTATCTTGCTGTCTTTAATAAAATCCTGATTCAGCAGAGTATTGTCTTTAAAAAACTTTGCAAGCTTTCCCTGGGCAATTTTCTCAAGCATGTTTTCGGGCTTGCCTTCACGGCGGGCCTGCTCTTTGCCAATTTCTATCTCCTGGGCAATTATATTCCCAGGGACATCTTCTTTGTCAATCGCGACTGGATTCATGGCTGCCACCTGCATGGCAACGTCCTTGTAAACCTGAATATCGAGGCCGGCTTTTGAAAATCCGGTCAGTGTAGCAAGCCGGTTGCCTGGATGTATATATGCCTGAACATGCGGGGCAACAACTTTTTCATAATTTGCCAGATCGAGTTTTTCTCCTATAATGCCCATATATTCAATGACCTTTTCTCCAACTGTTGAATCTTCCATGGGGAGGTTTTTGAGATTTTCCAGAGAAGCAGGATTTTCTGCCAGTGCAATTTCAAGGATTTTATTTGCCAGAGCAATAAACTCAGCATTTTTTGCGACAAAATCTGTTTCACTGTTAAGCACTATTAAGGCTCCGAGTGTTCCGTCAGATGATACCTTTGACAGGACTACACCCTCAGTAGCTTCTTTGTCGGCTCGCTTACTGGCAACTGCCTGCCCCTTTTTTCTTATTATCTCTATTGCTTTTTCAAAGTCTCCACCTGCTTCTTCAAGCGCCTTTTTACAATCCATCATACCGGCAAGTGTGACTTTCCTGAGCCTTGCAACATCTGCAGCACTAATTGTAGCCATTGTATTAATTTAAATATTGGTTATCAGTTATCGGTTAATCTTCTTCGATGTCATCAACCGTCTCTTCAACATCCTCTTCTTCCTCTTCCGGATCATCATCTGTGCCATCTTCTTCTGCCTCGTCTTCCTCCGCTTCTTCTTCAGGCTTTGGTGACTGATACATGATTTCAATCTCTTTGCCGGAAGCTTTTTTCTCTTTTTGTGCCGGCTCCTTATCTTTTTCCATCTTTCTTTCGTTCAGTCCTTCCTCAATAGCCTGACAGAGTAAACCTACTATCAAAGAAATTGATTTTGATGCATCGTCATTTGCGGGGATCGGAAACTCTATCTCCGTCGGATCAGAATTGGTATCGACCATTGCGAAAACAGGAATACCAAGTCTTTTGGCTTCTCTTACTGCTATATGCTCTTTGCATACGTCGACCACAAAGAGGGCAGAAGGAAGTCTTGTAAGGTCGGCAATACTCCCCAGGTTTTTCTCGAGCTTGGCCCTTTGTCTGGTGACCTGCAGTCTTTCGCGTTTGGAAAGATTATTGAATGTTCCGTCGGTAGCCATCTTATCTATTGACCCCATCTTCTTAACCGCTTTCCTTATTGTGGGAAAATTTGTCAACATTCCTCCCGGCCATCTTTCCGTAACATACGGCATCCCGACATGTTTCACTTTATCTGAAACAATTTCCTTTGCCTGTTTTTTGGTAGCTACAAACAATACTTTTTTACCTGACCGGGCTATCTGCTTCATTGCTGACGCGGCTTCGTCAAGTTTAGCGGCAGTTTTCTCAAGGTCGATGATATGAATGCCATTTCGCTCCATAAATATATATGGCGCCATGGCAGGGTTCCATTTTCTTTTTAGATGCCCGAAGTGTACCCCGGCATCAAGCAGTTCCTGAAAATTTGTTCTTGGCATTTTATTCTTTTTAAGTTTACATTCGTTTTTATCAACCGCAGGGTAGTTCCCGTTCCGGGAAGTCGATGCGATTTAGATACTAAACTTGCATTAAGTGAAAAGGAACTTAAGATCCTATCGTTTGCTGAACTGGAATCTCTTTCGGGCTTTCGGCCGGCCCGGCTTTTTTCTCTCAACTTCTCGCGGATCACGTGTGATGAAACCATTGGCTTTCAGCACAGACTTGCTTTCAGTATCAATCATGACAAGTGCTCTTGTGATCCCGAGACGTAACGCTTCAGCCTGCCCTTTTACTCCTCCTCCTTCAAGCTTGGCAGTTATATCGTACTTGTCGGCCGAGTTAAGAAGTACCAGAGGCTGGGTAACAACATACTGAAGTGTTTCAGCACCGAAGTATTCCTTGTAGTCCCGGTCATTTACGGTAATATTTCCCTTGCCATCCCTCAGATATACTCTGGCAACAGCTGCTTTTCTTCTTCCAATAGCGTTTATTGGTTCCATATATGTGGCTTGATTTTTTTAAAGTTGAACTTTTCTGGGTTTCTGTGCTTCATGTGGATGCTGAGTGCCTGCATAAACATGCATGTTCCTGAATAGTGCCCTTCCCAGCCTGTTTTTCGGAAGCATTCCCCTTACTGCATTCTCAACCAGTTTGATGGGATTTTTCTTCAGCAGCTCCTCAGCGGTGGTGATCCTCTGCCCGCCGGGATAACCTGTATGCCTGACATATTCTTTTCCGGACCATTTGTTTCCGGACAAGGACACCTTTTCTGCATTTATTATTACTACATTATCGCCGCAGTCAACATGAGGGGTAAAATCAGTCTTATGCTTTCCCCTGAGCATTGAGGCTACCGTAGTGGCAAGACGACCTAAAACCGCATTTTCAGCATCAATAAGTACCCATTCCTTGTTAACAGTTGCCTTGTTTGCCGATATTGTCTTATAGCTTAACGTATTCACTGATTACGTAATTTTAAATTGAAATAATTGATGTTTTGTATAAAATCCCCTTGTTTTGGGTTTGCAAAAATACAACATATTTCATAATAAAAAAGAATTATTAAACAGATTTTATTAAGCTTAAAAAACAAAAGTTATTTTTGACAGAAATTGACGGAATGCCTGCAGCACACAAACCACAGTCAATCCGTGCGAAAGAATAGCCAAATCTGCAGCAGATACAGACAAGTGTGATGGATAATGTAAGAACATTAATAAGAAGGACGGTTGAGCTTGCGAAAGAGAGCATCAGAAACGGAGGCGGACCATTTGGAGCATTGATAGTAAAGGATGGATTGATTATATCAGAGGCCTGTAACAGTGTTATCCCGCTTAATGATCCCACAGCCCACGCCGAAATTCTTGCTATCAGAAAAGCTTCAGCTTCTCTTGGATCGCATGACCTGAGGGGATGCATTTTGTTTACCTCCTGTGAACCCTGTCCAATGTGCCTTGGTGCTGTTTACTGGTCAGGCATCAGAACGGTATATTATTCTTCCGACAGAGATGCTGCGGCCAGAGCCGGGTTCGCAGATGCAAATATTTATGCTGAACTGTTACTTAAACCAGCTGAGCGGACTGTGGCTTTTTTTCAGATCGATGATCCTGAAGCCGCTGAGGTTTTTCAAAACTGGTCACAGCTTGACAACAAAACACCTTATTGAATTTATGTCCGGAAACAAACGTCTGAAAAGTGACTTTTTTAACAGAGATGTACTGGATGTAGCCCCTGGTCTTTTATCAAAAATACTGGTTGTAAGAAAGGCAGAAGGTAATTTGTATAAGTATCATGTTTCAGAAACCGAGGCATACAAAGGATCCGAGGATCTTGCATGCCATGCCTGCAGGGGAAGAACACCGAGAACTGAGGTAATGTTCCATGAAGGAGGCAGATTGTATGTTTACCTTGTTTATGGCATGCACTGGATGTTAAATGTTGTGACAGGGAGGGAAAACGATCCGCAGGCAGTCCTGATAAGAGGTTTGGAAAATTGTCCGGGGCCGGGACGGGTTGCCAGAATACTGGGCATTGATCGTTCATTTTATGGAGAGGATCTGACAACATCCGACAGGATATGGTTTGAGGATTCCGGGATTATGCCCGAGATAAAGACAGGCGCCAGAATCGGTATTGATTATGCAGGTGAGTACTGGAAAACACGACCCTGGAGATTTTACCTGTGAAACTTAAGAGATGTTATTCTGATAAGATTATCGAGCTTTAGATGCAGGGTTACGGAATTATCGAACCTTTCAGATATAGTGTCATAATATCCGTCGAAACCAATGTAAAACTCCACGAAACTTTCAGGCAACAGAGAAATATTTGCAGAGAGAGTTATTAAATTTCTGTCTGATATGATGGTGTTGGCACGGTGATCGGAGACAGATCCGAAGATAAAATTTCCGTTTGGCGCAAAATAATTCCGTCCCAGCCAGTAACCGGCTTCAAGTTCAGCACTCCCATAGTTGAATGAGAATATAAACCATTCACCGTGCCCTGATTTAATACCGGTCATTGCCCTGCCACTCAGTTCGCTTCCCGTGAAATGCAGGTATTCGAAACCTGCACGGTAATTCTTTTCATGGTTTACCAGTGCTGAAAATGATGCCCCTGCTGCTGAATTAAGATAAGTTTCCACCGGTTCGGGGTAATTACTGATCTGTCCTCCCAGATGCCTGACCTGAATTTGCAGCGGAATCTCAAGAATAAACCTTCCGGATATCAGAGGTGATGTGTACCTGAATGATTCTCCTGCAGTGAAAATTTCCCTCTCATTATCATTCCTGAAAATATAGTTTTCCCAGCTGAGCCATAAATCACTGAAAATCCTTTTGCCTTTATAGGTAAATCCGAAACCATCTTCTGAATACTGGTTATACTTCCTTTCCTTGTTGAAATGCGGATCAAGCATTTGATGGGTATCACTTCCCCTCAGGGAACCCATCGTAAATACGGATCTTTCAGTCATTTTCCAGGCTACAGAAAATAAAGGTCTGGCAGCGGAGTATTTGTTGGTGCCGGAATAACCCAGGAGATGTACTCCAAAACGGAGCTCTGTTTTATCTGAAGGCATGAAGAGCAGTTCAGGCTGGAAAAAATAACCTGTAAGTGTATAGCCTTCTGTTATCGGGTTCGAATATTCGTTGTTTTTGAAAAAGTTTAAACTCTTCAGACTAATATACAGATCGCCGGATCTCTGATCGACATTCCCTGAGGGGATAGTGGCCGGTTTGAGGAAAACGGTGTGTGCAAGCAACAAGCAGGATATGAACAGAAGTCTCATTACAGTCTGTGATTATGACAAAAGTAATAAAATTACAGCAGGTTAAAATGTTGTTAAATCGGTGGCTGGTAATGATCATATAATAATTTTTTACGTTCTTTGCTTCCTGATCAAAACATTTAATTATGGATTCGGTACGGGGCCGTTACCATCGGATTAATACTTATTTCGGATGGTTACTCTTTATCCTGTCGACAGGGGTCTATACATTAACCGTCGAACCAACGGTGAGTTTTTGGGATTGCGGAGAGTTCATTCTGTCCGCTTTCAGAGTACAGGTCGGCCATCCTCCGGGTGCTCCCTTGTTTATTATTATAGGGCGCATTGCAACACTTTTTGCTTTAGGAGATACTTCAAAGGTGGCATTGATGATGAACATGCTTTCAGCAGTATGCAGCGGATTTGCCATTATGTTCCTTTTCTGGACAATAACCCACCTTGTGAGAAGGGTTATTGCAAAGGATTCAGAACCTTCTCCGGATCAGTCAGCAGCAATTCTGGCAAGCGGCATTTTAGGTGCACTGGCCTATACTTTCTCAGATACTTTCTGGTTTTCAGCTGTAGAGGGAGAACTCTATGCTCTCTCATCCCTCGTCACAGGCCTGGTTTTCTGGGGAATGCTCAAATGGGAGGAAGAAGCGGATAAACCGTATTCCGGAAGATGGATCGTTCTTATAGCCTATATTATGGGATTGGGGCTAGGCATTCACAGACTTAATCTGCTGGTCATTCCTGCATTGATCCTTGTCTTCTATTTCCGGAAGTATGATGTAACCATGAAAGGTGTGATCAGAACAATCCTGCTGTCAGCTTTCATTTTGTGGATTATTGTATTTGTGCTTATACCAGGAGTGCCAAAAATAGCTGGCTGGTTCGAATTATTCTTTGTAAATGTTCTCGGATTGCCCTACAACAGCGGATTGCTATTTTTTGTGATTCTTGTCGCAACCGTTCTTACAGGAGGAATAAGATATTCTCTGGCAAAGAAAAAACTGATATTGAATTACGTATTTACGGTACTTACAGTTATCATGATAGGATATTCATCATACGCCATGATAATGATAAGATCATCGGCCAAACCTCCCATGAACCAGAATAATCCTTCAGACATATTCTCTCTTTCATATTATATTAATATGGAACAGTATGGGAGCACTCCGAAAATGTATGGAAATTATTACAGTGCCCCGGTGATTGACGTCAAAACGGTTATTGCAGGTTACAATAAAACTGAAGGCAAATACAAACCTTATCACAGGCCTGAATATGTGTATCATAAAGATTTTATGACCATTTTTCCGCGCATGTACAGTTCCGATACAGAGCATGTGAATGCATATGAATACTGGGGAAAGATAAAAGGACGGAATTATACAGTTAGTTCCGGTTCGGAACGAGAAACAATAGTCTGTCCTACTTTTGCGGAGAATCTTCGTTATTTTATAAGGTATCAGACAGGTTTCATGTACCTGAGATATTTCATGTGGAATTTTGCAGGCAGGCAGAACGACATTCAGGGGAACGGAAACAGCATTCACGGAAACTGGATCAGCGGCATAAAATTCATTGACAAGGCAAGACTGGGGGATCAGGACAGTCTTCCTTCCGAGCTTAAAACAAATCCGGGCAGAAATATATACTACTTTATTCCTTTGATTTTAGGTATTTTGGGAGTTCTATGGCATTACAGGAATGACAGGAAAGGATTCTGGGCCGTAATGGTGTTTTTTCTGATGACAGGTCTGGCTATAATAGCTTATCTGAACCAATATCCCAATCAGCCACGTGAACGAGACTATGCTTACGCAGGATCCTTTTATGCTTTTGCCATCTGGATAGGCATGGGATTCATGTTTTTTCACCAGCTCTTAAAGGAACTTAATGCTGGTAAAACAGCTCCGGTTGCTGTATTTGTGCTGCTTCTGCTTGCATGTCCTGTCCTTATGGCTGTTCAGAACTGGGATGATCATGACAGATCAGGCAGATACACAGCCAGAGACATAGGAGCAAATTACCTTAATTCCTGTGCCCCGAACAGCATACTTTTCACTTATGGCGATAATGATTCTTTTCCGTTGTGGTACATACAGGATGTTGAATTAGTTAGAACTGATGTTAGGGTTGCGAATCTCAGTTATATCCAGGCCGGATGGTATATTGACATGATGAGGCAGAAAGCATTCGAATCAGACCCGATGCCTTTAAGCCTGCCTCAGGAAAAATATATGGACGGAATAAGGACACAGCTTCCTGTAAACACCCGTATTGACAAACCTGTTGACCTCGCTCAGGTGGTTGAATTTGCCGGAACTGACGACAGAAGATATATGATCGACATCAGTGGAAGAGGTGATTACATGAATTATCTGCCTGCCAATAAGTTCATTATAAATGTCGATACTGCCAAAGTACTCGCTAACGGGACGGTAAAGGAATATTTCAGGGATTTAATGGTTTCGCCCATGATATGGGAATACACTGAGAAAGATGCTCTCAAAGGTGATCTGGCAATTATGGACCTGCTTGCGACCAACAACTGGGAAAGGCCGATCTATTATTCAACTACTGTTCCATCGAGCCAGTATAAAGGACTAGAGAATTATTTTATTCAGGAAGGACTTGCATACCGGGTATCCCCCGTAAGGACTGAAAGAGAAGACAGACCGGAATTTGGATTAATAGACCACGATCTCATGTATGACAATATGATGAATAAATTCAAATGGGGCAATGCATCAGCCAGTTCGGTATATCTCGATGAGAATAACAAACGTATGTTTTCCAATTTCAGAAGGCTCTTTGGAAATCTTGGAGAATCTTTGCTCATCAATGGAGATACAGCAAGGGCTGTTCAGGCTGTCCGGAGAGGTCTTGAAATAGTTCCGGCAGAAAAGCTTCCTTATGATTTCTTCACAGTGGGGCCTGCCAGAACCCTGATCAAAGCCGGAGAGAAGGAAGAGGGAATGAAGATCATCAGGGATGTGATAAATTATTCAAAGGAGTATCTTGACTATGCCGTTGCCATCCAGCCCGATTTAAGATTCGGACTTGAGTATCCTATTGGTATTAACATGCAGGCGCTTCTTGATATTTACTACATGGCCGGAGATCTTGAGATGAATGAACTGTTGATTGAGATGGAACCCCTGGTCAGCAGTTACTACAGCCTGCTTTATTCAGGAAAATGAATTCATATGCGGCAATTCAGGCCAGGATTTTTCGGACGTATTGTTTTTAACGATGCAGTATTCAGGGTCCCTGAAAAGCAAAATGCACTTTATCTGACTTTTGATGACGGACCTGATCCGGAGTCAACACCGGAAGTCTTAAAAATTCTTGCTGCCCGAAATATAAATGCTCTGTTCTTTTGTAACGGCCAACGGGCTGAAAGATACCCCTTGCTGATGAATAATATCAAAACGGCAGGACATATGATTGGCAACCATGGGTATGATCACCTTGACGGGTGGACCACAGGCACTCAAAAATATCTGGACGACATATCCAAGGCTTCATACTACACCTCAGACACACTTTTCCGCCCACCATACGGCAGAATCAGATATTCACAATATAAGAATCTTGCTGCAAATTACATCATATTTTTCTGGGATATAATGCCTTACGATTTTGATATTAAATTTGGAAGAGAAAGATCGCTGATGGCGCTGGAGAAAAAACGGAGGCCGGGCTCGGTCATTGTCCTTCATGACAGAGCTGATTCTCTGTGTTCTTCGATCCTGGCTGATTTTATTGATAATTCAATTGTCCGGGGATATATTTTCAAATTACCCGATGTCTCATGCAAAAAATGACCTGGCTTTTGCAAAGACTTTCTCGAAACTGACATCCACCAGACTGCTGAGGCCATTCCTGAAAACAGGGAAAGGATTTTCATGACTGTATGGATAGGGAAAATCCCAAACCTCCACTGCCTTGTTCTTCTTGCGGAAAATAGTACCCATGGTAGACAGTATTCCGCGTGCAGGTATTACTGAATCGCCTGACAAAGCTATGGAGCATATCTGCTCTTTTAACCGGAACAGAGTGCTTTCCCTGTAATCCCTGAGCCTTTTCAAATCGATCATAGATCTGAACGCCAGCACTACCTGGCTGGTTCCGGCAGGAGCAGCCAGTGTGCTGTTTGAGTTTATTTCTGCCTCAAAATCATTCATGTAGAAACTATGTACCTTTTGATAAGCCAGGCTGTCCATGATAAGCCTTGATGTTCCCTGCATATTGCTGAATACTGATCCACCGCAAAAGATGAAAAGCTTCGATTCTGAAAAAAGGCCTTCCGGATTGCCCATCATCATGATCTGTGCGAGGAAAGCTCCAATCGAATAGGCGAAAATATTTACCCTGCTGCCTCCCGGGATAACTTTATGCCGGCCATCCCGTATCTGTTTCATCAGATTAACAATATCACAGGCAGTCTGATACCCCGAACAGAAAAACCTTTTAGGATCCTCGGTAAGCCGGTGGCTCAACGCAATATTTGCAAAATTTGACATCATGACTTCTCCAAAAACGCTCTTTCTTTCATTCACCAGAAGATTCATAACTCTTGGATCTTTCCACGATTCAGGGGTTCTGTTTATATGAAAGGAAAGAGGAAAGAGAATTACATAGCTTCCGGTCTCAACTGACAAAGTATAGGCCCAGGCAAGATATTTGGTCCAGTTTCTTTCATTTAATCCATGCATAAGTAGTATTGCTTTTCTGCTTTTATTCCCCGGCGGTATGAATACCGGGTATGAAAAAGAGATATTTTCATTTACCCTGATGTCTTCATTGTTAATCAGCCCTGAGGCCACATTTTCTGATGTAAAGGGAATGTTGATTATTTTACTGCCCGTATTATTAAGATCGGTAAACGTAATTCCGGGATCGAAAACGGATCTCATCTCAAGATACCTTTCCGTATATTTCATAAGGGAAATGATTTTTTACAAAGGAACTTATGCGGGAACGAAGAAAAAAATTTATGTGCCGTACCAGGCAGCGGAGGGATGGAAATTTAAAATTTGTGACAAAATCCTCCTCGGAGGGATGAAATCAAAAAGACTGATTTGAAGTAATATTACAACACTTTAATGGCAGAAGTAAAAAAAGTTAATTTTGTATTTTTATTATCAAAAGCCCGATGGTTGATTTTCAAAAACCTGTATCTCCGTACCTTGTAGAAAAAAAGAATATAACAAAGCTGATTCTTTTCACTTCTGTTTTTGCACTTCTTTTCATCAATATCTACTCACCCTTTGGAGCTGACAGGTGGTTTCAGCTGACCAGATTCGAATTCTTCACATATTCAAGTCTTGTGATATTGACAGGCGTTCTGGTTGTTGTGATCAGCAGGATCATAATGTATTACTACTGCAGGAAAAACATAATTAACCTGTGGCAATACCTGTCATGGATTGCAGTTGAAATATTGTTCATGGCTCTTTTTTATGCACTTTTCCAAAAATTTGTACTTAAAGACATGAGATTACTTTCGGAGCTGGTAGAAATATCAGCAAGGAATACCGCTCTCGTCCTGCTTTTACCTTATTCTTTGCTCTGGCTTTATTTCTCGTGGCATGATAAAAAGGAGCAGATAGAAAGAATGTCAGAAATTAAGTCCTTTTCGGGAAATCCAAGGGAAATGATTCCCTTTTACGATGATAAGTCAGTTCTTAAGTTTTCAGTGCAAAAAGAAAGCCTTCTCTATATTGAATCAGCCGAGAACTACGTAAGTATATGTTATATTAACAAAGGTAAGATGGCAAAATATCTCCTGAGGGATACCCTCAAGAAGATGGAGGAGAACTTTGCGGGAACGGAGATTATTCGTTGTCACAGATCGTATATGGTAAATTTTGAGAAGGTTAAAGTAATAAGAAAAGACAATGATGGTCTTAAACTGGGACTGGATTTTCCGTCTGCAATTGACATTCCTGTATCCAGAACATATGCCGATAATGTGATGCAGACATTTTCACGATACAGCAGAGTAACAGAGCAGTCATGAATCATTTTACCGTATTATAAATAGGAATGAAATACTACTTTTGAAATATTTAAGCTTTTAGTAAATGAATGTACTTATTCTGGGTTCGGGTGGTCGCGAACATGCAATTGCATGGAAGCTTTCGCAAAGCAAAAAGATAAGCCACATATTCATAGGTCCGGGGAATGCCGGTACTGCTGATACGGGGACCAATATTAAGATTGATCCGGATAACTTTGAAGATGTCAGAAAAGCTGTGACAGAGAACAACATTGACATGGTGGTTGTCGGGCCTGAAGCTCCTCTGGCAGGCGGGATACACGATTTTTTTCTTGGAGAAAGTCAATTAAAGCGGATACCGGTAATCGGGCCTGTGAAATCGGCAGCACAGCTTGAGGGGAGCAAGGATTTTGCAAAAAGCTTTATGACACGTCATGGAATACCTACAGCTGAATACAGAAGCTTTGGAAAAACAGATTATCATAAAGCCCTTGAATACATCAGAACACTTAAACCTCCCTATGTTTTAAAGGCTGACGGACTGGCTGCCGGCAAGGGAGTAGTTATACACAGCAGTTATGATGATGCGGCAAAGGATCTGGAAGCCATGTTCAACGGTAAATTTGGCAGGGCAGGGGAAAAGGTGATAATAGAGAAATTTCTGAAGGGAATAGAATTATCGGTGTTCATCATTACAGATGGCAGGTCATATAAGCTTCTTCCGTCAGCAAAAGATTATAAACGCGCGGAAGAAGGAGACAAGGGGCTGAATACTGGAGGAATGGGAGCCATATCTCCGGTACCCTTTGCCGACGCTTATTTTATGAACAAGGTAAAGAAAAGGATCATTGAACCCACCCTTGGAGGATTGGCATCGGAGGGCATAGTTTATAAAGGATTTATCTTTTTTGGTCTTATAAATGTGAACGGAGATCCGTTTGTCATTGAATATAACGCGCGTCTGGGTGATCCTGAATCCGAAGCAATAATACCCAGAATAAAATCGGACCTTTTTGAGCTTCTTGAAGGAGTGGCCATGGAAGATCTGGCAGAAAGAACTATTGAGATAGATGAAAGATACGTAAGCACTGTAATGCTTGTCTCCGGAGGTTATCCGGGCAATTATTCAAAGGGCATGGAAATATCAGGGATTGAAAAGACAGAAGGTTGCGTTGTGTTTCATGCCGGGACCGGAAAAGAAGGTACCAGGACCTTGACTTCCGGTGGAAGAGTCCTGGCGGTCAGTTCCTGGGGACATACACTTGAAGAAGCCCTCAGGGGATCATACTCGAATGCCGGACGGATATCATTTGAAGGAATGTACTACCGTAAAGACATTGGATTTGATTTGTGAAAATGGTTCTGCAAAAATTCAATAAGACAGGTCCGGATATTTTTATCCTTATTATTATTATTGCATCAGCGATCTGGCTTATATCTTTTCTTAATCCCGCTCCAGTTGCTGTTCCAGATGAATCAGTGATCAATATGCCTCTGTATGCGGTGCTGGAAAACCTGACAGGCAACAATGCCAGAACTGGCATAATTATCTCTTTCCTTACCGTCCTGCTGATATCATATCTTATGGTAGATTTTAACACCTCTGATATGTTCATTGGACAGAGAACATTTATGCCCGCACTATTTTATATTTTAATTACAAGCCTGCTGCCTGATCTCCGGATCCTTAATCCGGTACTGGTTTCAGCACCGTTTCTGGTTCTTGCCCTTAAACACATAATGAATGCATATAAAACTCAGGGTACTGCTTACACTTTCTTTGACGCGGCCCTTTTTATTGGTACCGGCAGCCTTTTTTATGCCGGATTGCTATGGTACGGCATATTGTTGTTCGCAGGCATGGCTAAACTGCATAAAGGGAATTTTAAAGAAATTATTATCTCATTGGCCGGACTGGCAGCGCCATGGTTTATAACATTAAGTATTCTCTACCTTTCTGACAGTAACCTGGATGCACTTTCAGGGGGAATAGTATATTCTTTGTTTCGTGACACCGCTATTTATGAATTTAAACTTTATGAGACACTGGCCTCAGGAGCTGTATTGCTGATTCTGTTCATAAGTATTGCTTACCTTGTAAGACATATGAATACGCAAAAGATCAGGGCAAGAAATACTTTTGTATTACTGTTCTGGATTTTCTTTTTATCAATAGCACTCTGTCTGATTTGTCGATCTGTTTCAGCCGGTCTAATCTGGATTGCGGCAATCCCTTCAGGTTACTTCCTTTCATATTTCTTTGCACATGCCGGAAAAAGTGTGCTGCCCAAAATGATTTTTATGTTTCTTTTAATTTTAACTGTCGTTGTTCAACTGGCAGGGATCTTTGCATAATCTTGTTTTCTTTTTTGTGAATCCTCTGTCTTGCTGAAGAGCGCTATGCTTTTAATTGTTTATGTTTTGAAAACTTTTTCTGAATCCAGCCTGGCAGTATGGATGCTCCGATAATCAGGTAGGGATAATAACTAATTATACGCCACAGGATGATCATGGCCATGGCTATTCCGCCGGCGTTGAGGTTATTTCCGGGGATAGCATCTGTAATGTATCGTCCCAGTATCAGTTCAGCAAAACCACTCCCTCCAGGAGTAGGGCTTATTATCATCATGATCCATGTCACCAGCTGTCTGGCAAATATCAGCAAATGGTCTTCAACTAAGAAAAACGCCACCAGAATTGCATTGATGACCCAGTACCTTGATGTCCAGGACAGAATAGTTGCGACAAATGCTTTTATCCAAAACATAAATGACTGCTTTTTCAGCTCCTGTGAGCTGTTGACAATATCGTCACCTGCTCTGGCGGCAGAGTCTTTCCATCTTCTGAGAAAGGGAAACCTGAAAATATAATCCAGGGTCATCCTTATTTTATCAGGATCAATAAAAAGACCATATCCGATAAACAAAACCCAGGCAAGAATAATGGAATACCCGGCTATTGCAACAAATGTAAGGTTGTTAAGCAGGGCAATGCCTGTTCCCTGGAGCGAGGTTACGAACAGGGTATCCCATCCGGCAAGAATCAGGATAAGAGGAAACATTATCACAAAATACAGCTCATCAAGAAAAGAAGTTGCCAATACTATAGCAGTACTTCTTCCAACACTGATACCTTCCTTGTGGATAAAAACCACAGCAATTGCAGTACCTCCTATAGTTGATGGAGTTATAGCAGAGGCAAATTCCCAGAGCATGATAATTCTGAATGCCTGCATCCAGCTCAGGTCTTTTTCGGAAATAATCCTGATCCGTATAATATAACCCAGGTCCCGGCCAATCATAAAGCACCATGCAACAAAGATCCAGAAAGCCGATTTCCATGTATAATTCAGGCTTCCGATTGCCTCTGTATTTATTTCATGAATTAAAAACCACAATACTATACCAAGGCCGATAATTATTGGAATAATTATCCTTGCAGGTTTTATCTTGCTTACCAGTGTATAATGTTTATCCTGAGTCATCAATGGTTTTATGACTTATTGGTATTCAAGCTTTGCCCTGCCCTGAGGGATCAGGATGCAAGGCAAGTTGTCCGGAGACTGTTCATACAGCCTCGATTGTCGAAGGTGGTTTTGTCGTAATATTATATGTCACACTGACCACCCCCGGAACTCCGGCAATGATATTATCGGCTAAATTTCGAAGGAGCCTGAAAGATAATTCGGTCGGTGCAGCTGTCCTTGCATCTGTACTGTTCCAGCAGCGCACTTCAATCTGCTGTCCGAAATCGCGCCTTCCGTCGCGTATTCCTGTAACCCGGTCCTCATGAAGGATTGCCAGGTACTGAAACGCTCCGCTCGGTTTAAGAATATCCTCTGCTATTACGGTGGCTTTACGAACAGTCTCAATCCTTTCGGGTGTTGCTTCGCCAATAACTCTGGCAGCTAAAGCCGGCCCCGGAAACGGGATCCTTTCAAACAGCTCTGGCGGTAATCCAAGTGCTTTTCCGACTTTTCTTACACCATCTTTCCTTAATTGAATGAGAGGCTCGATTATCCTGTAGCCGAAAGTTTTTTCAGGATCTATGCCAAGCTGTTCAAAGACATTGTGCTGCCTTTTGATACCGGCAACTGTCTCGTCGACATCAGTAAGAATTGTGCCCTGCAAAAGAAATTTTGCACCACTTTCAATTACGGCCTTTCCGAATATGTCTTTATAGAAAGTCTGTGTTATGGCTTCTCGCTTTTCTTCAGGGTTTTTAATTCCTTTGAGTGCAGCAAAAAACTCTTTGCGTGCATCAATTACTTCAACCTCAACATCAAATTCGGCAAACATTTTCACCACCTGTTCAGATTCTCCTTCGCGCATCAGACCATTCTCTACAAAGATTGTGCGGAGTTTTTTCCCCAGGGCCTTGTGACCAAGAAGGGTAACAACTGAAGAATCGACACCTCCCGAAAGGGCATTTATGGCTTTTCCGTTTCCGACGGTATTTCTTAAATCCTCAGTCTTCTTATTGATGAACCAACCGGGATCCAGTTCCTGAGAAGTAATTTCTTTTAACATGTGATCAGAAGTTTTTGAATTTTTTACAATTGTCTGTTATTTGTTTAACAGGACCCTTCAAAGAAGACGAAAGAGGTGGTGTCCGCTTTCAAGTTCAACAGCTGATGGCCCTGTTTTGAATTTTTCCCCATTTAATCTGTAGCTCCTGCTGTATTCCGGAATATTAAGTGTTGCTGTACAGCCCGGTGGGATCTTTATTTCCATCTGCAGCTTTCCTTTTCTCAGTTTCCAACCAAGGGCAATTTCACCGTAGGGAGTTTCTTTTTTTATTTCTGCCCATGTAAGGCTGTCCGGAATCTGAGGTTCAATGAAGAAATGCCTGTATCCTGGCGAATGCTCATCCGGATAGATACCTCCTGGTGCATGGTAAAACCAGGATCCTATACCGTTGTAACAATTATGTATCCTGCTTCTTGCTCCGTTCCAGTGTTCCCAGGTTGTGGCAGCGCCATTGTCAATCATATAAAGATAGCCGGGATAACTCCTTTTTTTAAGGATAGAATACATAAAGCCCGCTTCCCGGTTTTTCACCGCCCATTCAGTAAAAACAGGCACTCCTACCAGACCTGTCGCTATATGCCCTCCTTTTTCGCGGGTCACCAGGTTATACAGATTATTTCTGACCTGGCTGTAAAGAGAATCCGGAACGACTCCTGCCAGAAGTGGATAGGTAAGGTCAATCTGGGTACCGCTGCCATAGGTGAACGTATCAGGGCTATAAAATTCTTTATGGATCAAAGACCTCAGATCATCTTTCTTCTGATTAAATTTTTCTGCATCATATTCTCTGCCAAGCACCTGAGCGATTTTGACCATGGTTTCGTAACAAATAACTATAAAACAGTTGTTTACAACATCAATTGACCGGGGATTTGTATGATCTGTTCCTTCAGGACTGGCCCAGTCGCCCAGATACCATGTGCGGTAATCCGTTTCCGGCCATTTTCGGAGAAGTCCGTCAGGGGAATGTTTTTCTACAAACGAAAGCCATTTTTTCATTTCAGGGTAATAACGTTCAAGAAACCTTATATCACCGTAATTCTGATATGTCCTCCATGATGCAGTGATAATAAAACCGCACCAGTAGGGGCCTCCACCGGCAGAGTACGGATTAGGAGCGGTGTGCGGCATGCTTCCGTCATCGCGGATGCAATCAGCCCATGCCTGGAGCCAGTTCGAGTAAAGAGGGGCAAGGTTATACATTATCTGGGCGGTTTCCGTAGAGGCATTACCGTCGCCTCCATAGCCAAGCCTTTCAATCTGAGGGCAGTCAACCAGATATCCTCCCAGACTGAGGCATCTGAGAGTATAGCTTATCATATCGTGAATGCTGTTAAGATCCGGATCGCTGCACTTAAAAGATGATGCCTGCCTGAAACCTGTTTGAATAAGGAAGCCGGTTATATCTGAGGCCGCGGGCTTTTGCGGGAGATTTGAAATTTTAATATATCTGAAACCATGATAATTGAATTTATTGCAGAAAGATTCACCCTCAGTGCCGGCAGCAATGTAGTAATCTGTCTGTCCCTGATCAACTACCATCCCATCCTTGTCGAGATGATCACAGAATTCCATGATTATTTCCTGTCCCCGTTGAAGGAGAGGAAATTTTATTCTGGTCCACCCGGTTAGTGTTGTTCCCATGTCTGCCAGCCACTCGCCATCCCTGATCTGCTGAACTGACAGGGGACAGATTGTATCAGTAATTCTGTTTGGTTCTGTCATCTGGGGTGTTGCAATCCCGGCAGGTTCCTGTGCTGTTTTAACCCTGTTCCATGAAACCGAATTGAGGGATGCCGGTGACAGATCATCAACAAGAAGTTCTCCAATAACCCGCTCTCCGCCAAACTGCCCGGGTCTGAAATTACCTGTTGTGTAATAGCCGCTTCTTCTGCATCTCCACGAAGTGTCTGTTTTTAAAATAACATTCCAGCGGCCGTTATCAAACTGCTCCATCTGGGCTTTTACAATCGGACCCCTGCCTTTAACGCCGGGAAGCCCCTGACTGTACCAGCCTCTGCCAGCCCATATTATGATATCATTTTTCCCGTCATTGATGATTGAGGTCAGATCATAAGTTAAAACCTGGGACCTTTTATCAAATTGAGATACTGAAGGAGAAAGCACATCACAACCGACTTTTTCACCATTAAGATATACTTCGTGGTAACCAAAAGAATTGACATACAGAAAAATTCTTTCTCCTATACCCCCAATCTCAAAAGTCTGCCACATCTGAGGGCTCACACCATCTTCAAAATCATCAGGCATGACTATAGGATCAGCCTTCCAATCATCCCTTTCTTTAAGCCCGATGCTGAAAAATGCCGTATCGCTCCATCTTGAGATATTACCCTTATCGTCCCAGATCCTGACCTTCCAGTAACATACAGACCTGGAAGAAAGTGGTTTTCCCTGGTAAGGAACAAGCACACTTTCTGCCGAAGGAACCCTGTCTGAATTCCAGAGATCACATTTTTCTTCATCCAGTAAATCCAATGATGTTGCAGCAATAATCTGATAACTGGTCTGTGAGGTTCCGCTAACTGACGAGATAATCTTCCAGCTTAAACACGGAGAAGTTGTTCCTATACCCACAGGATTTTCGAGATTTTCACATAACAAACTGGTAACTTCCGGCAGCGGATCCCGGTCACGGCATCCTGTAACCAACAGGATAATAGCTACTTGTAAAATTATTATTTTTCCCTGCATCTGTGTTCTTCTTTATTTCTCAAAGATGATCATTTTTTTATACAAAATAGTATTAAATGAATATGGCATTGTATGGCATAATGATCAGATATTATATTCCGGTTGATCGAAGATTCCACTCAGCAATTTGCTGAGGACAGGATTTTCGACTTCCGGGAGATGCCAATTCGCTGGCAGACATTTACCAGGGATAGCAGCCAGAAGCTCATATTCCTGAAAGATTTCAGTACATGACGGTATATAACAATATTTTTTATTGCAGGCAGTAACAGGATACACTATTTACGTTTACCTTTATCATAAAAGTTTTAATTCCAATTAATATGAACCGGATCAGAACAGGGACTTTTCTATTGCTTTTTCTATACATATATCCGTGGCATCTGACAGCACAGGACAGCCTGGGAATTAACGAAGGAGCAACTTCACCAATGGTCAATAAAAAGCTGCTTGCTGCAGGATTGGTTACGGGCAGCCTTGCATACGCAGGAGCATCAGCATATTTGTATCACTCGGGCTTCACAGATAACCAGAGTGTGGCCTTTCATTTTTTCAATGACAGTAAAAGCTTCATCCAGATGGATAAGTTCCAGCATGCTTTTATAACATACGCTGCAAGCTATACTGGCTACCACTTCCTGAGATGTGCGGGAGTAAGCGAAGAAAAAGCATTACTTTTTGGCGGGCCTCTCGGTTTTCTGCTTGCCTCACCAAAAGAGATTGTTGATGGCTTTTCAGCGAATACGGGTTTTTCTCCGTTTGATTTTGCTGCAAATTTTGCAGGTTCAGCTCTTTTTATCGGACAGGAGCTTGTTTTCAAAGACCAGATCGTAAAAAGTAAATTCAGTTATTCACGGTCGGATTATGCAGAGCAGGCTAACGGATATCTTGGAAGAAACTACTTTGACGGCTATTTTAATGATTACAATGGCCATACTTACTGGCTAAGCATAAATGCAAACAGGCTTATAATGAGGAATAAAATTCCCCCATGGATTAACATTGCACTGGGCTACAGTGCCAATGGCATGTTCGGTGCGTTTGAAAATATTGAATCATATAACTCTGTTCCAATTCCTGAAACACAAAGGTACAGGCAGTATTTGCTTTCTCTCGATGTTGACTGGCCGCGGATAAAAACCAGATCAGGATTTGTAAATGCCTTGTGCAAGATGCTGGTATTCGTTAAGCTGCCATTCCCGGCACTTGAATATAATTCCAAAGGAGAACTTAAAGGATACTGGATTTATTTTTAGTGCTTAAGGTATATTTACGTATTTCACAGGGTGCTAATGAAATATATATTATTTCCGGTGCTGTTGATCCTGCAGCTCTCAGTGACATATGCCCAGCATCTTCCGGGATTTAAAATTTCGGGTTGCTTCAATGAGCAGCAAATGGTCATTGAAAATTCTCCGGAAGGCACCAGGATCCTTATCAATGCACCGCTTGAGGGATTTGACAGCACCGGCAGGGTCACGCTGATTTTCTATGCTCTGCCCAATGGGAGTACAATTGAACAGACAATCGGTAAAAATCCTGGAAAGGGAGACGACTGGAGGTATAATATCCAGCATATCGGAGCCCAGGTACGCTTTCTCAGAAATATCGCCGGCAATCAAACAATAGTTGTTGCATATCTTGAAACCTCGCAAAGAAGCTGGCCGGCATGGAAAGCTTCGACACCCGGATATGGTGAAAAAACAGATACGATCATAAATAAAGTGAAGGAAATATTTGCCCGGTGGGATCCTGTTATTGTATTAAACGGACACAGTGGAGGCGGTCGTTTTATTTTTAGTTACATCGAGAATGTGGATGAAATCCCATCTGATGTTGCCAGAATTGCTTTTCTCGACAGCAACTATGGGTATGAGGATACCATCCACGGCTCAAAGCTCGTAAAATGGATAAGATCGGGCAGAAACCGCCATCTGTGTACGCTGGCCTATAACGACAGTGTTGTAATCTATAACGGAAAACCTCTTGTGTCTCCGACAGGCGGTACCTGGTACAGGAGCAGAATGATGCTGAATTTCCTTTCAAAGGATTTCCGTTTCAGGAAATATCCAAATGATTCAATGGAATATTTTAGATCACGGGATAATAAGATTGAGTTCATATTCAGAAAAAATCCGCAAGGTGAGATATTTCACACGCTCCAGGTGGAAAAGAACGGATTTATTCATAGTATGCTGAGCGGTACACATTATGATCAGAAAGGATATTCATATTTCGGCCCCGGAATTTATTCAGAATGGATTGGCGATTCAATACCGGTTCCTGTCAGAAGGTTTAACATACCTACGGCCAGTAATGAAAGAGAATCCGGATCCTCGTTCATCGAAAGAATAGAGTCACTTGATATTAATAAAAGGGAAGAAGAAATTTTTAAAGCAATAGCTTCAGGCAATATTCCGGATTTCCTCAGGAATACTGTGACATTAAAAGGAAATTTTCATGATTCGGAAGGAAAGGTTCACAGTGTTGTATATGAAGCGATGCCCGATTACCTTTCTGTAGGAACTGACGATGATTACTGCCGTATACCAATGAATCCCCGCACAGCGCAAAGGCTGGCAATTCTTTTCGGGGCATCGCTTCTTACTTCAAAGCTGAGCGATCACATTTACAAAATGGCTGAAACAAAGCTGAAACCCTTCAATTATGTGCCTCTTGGCAACGCCAATGAGACCGTTTTAAAATTCAGGGAACATAACGACCAGATCGAAAACCAGCTTAAAGAGGCTGGAAGTAAAAATGGCCAGCTGGTTGCAGGGATCAAAAAAGATATCATCCTCTCTCCGGAAATTACCGCCAGGCCTGACAGGGTGGTTGTTTACGGTTGGCATAAGCCTGATTCAATTCCCATACAGCCTGTCTATAGCGGCCATATCTGGTGGTATGTCGACTACAGTCATGGTATAAGGCTTGTAAACAATCAGGTTCTTGTTGACGGAAAGCCGATGCTGCTTACGGATATTCTTACAGATCCGGTCCTGTATAAAATTTTCAGCGATGATAATTATCCTTTGCCCGTGCCAATGTATCCACTTTCTGACTGAAGTAGTATATTTACCGGGGATTACCACGAATCAGGATTACGCCTGCCATAATTAGGAACG
>CAYXSM010000033.1:0-35823 GCA_964466705.1 uncultured Rikenellaceae bacterium | reverse complement strand
TCAGAGAGCTAAGTCCCGGACGACCTCAGGGAGTGACGGGATAGTCGCCGACTTTGTTAAAAACGTTACGGGAGCAGGTATGCAAATCAGCCCGTGAGGGGGTGGCCATCCGTAGAATGTCACCCCCTTTAGAAACAGGATTTGTTCTGATATGCTGAACCGGATCTGCCTGGTGCAAATAAAGAATAAGTTGCAGGAATATCTGCTGTTAATAAAATTTATACCTCTTGTCTACTATACTGGCATCGCGGCGCAACGCTTCATATGCCTCATAGGTGCCCCTCATCTGGTAGGTTATCAGAAGTCTTTGCCTGAGCGATTCAATATCAACATCATCTGAGGTGGAGGCATTGTTAACTGTCAGCATAAATACGCCATTGTCTCCTTTCACGGGTCCTGAAACAACGCCGGTTTCAGCAGCCGAGGCAGCAGCTATAAGAGCCGGCTCACTGCCTGCACCGGGTAAAGTATATGACCTGAAGTTAACCTGGGTTGCCTCATTAACTGCAAGTCCCATAGCTCCTGCAATATCTTCAAGTGATTTACCTTCCCCACCGTTCCTGAGGAACTCGGCTGAAAGTATCTCAGCTTTTTTATCCTTGAGAAGATTAAACCTTATTTCATTCTCAACATCTTTCAGTGGGGCAATGCCTTCATCCTGGGCTTTTGTGCAATATGCCACAACATATTTGTCTCCTATTTCAAATACTGCCTGCTGATTGTTGTCGAGTACTATCTTGCCATCTTCCGTCTGAAAGAGTGCGATAATCAGGCTTCGTGGATTCTCAAGGCCCGGCAGAGTTTTTTGCTGCGGTGTGATATCGCTGGCAATCCTTTTTGTGAGTCCTTTGTCAGCAATTGTTTTGGCAAACTTTTCATAAGTGTTATTCATCCCGGCAAACTGACTTGCCTCACTGTAGATCCTCTGATTGGTCATTGATCCCGGAGTAATTTTCCTGTCAACTATACCTATATTATATTTCCTGCTGGCTCTTGACTGGTCAAGGATCTCGATGATGTGAATTCCGAAATTTGTTTCAGCTGTAACAATGCTTCCTTTTTTTGCAGTAAAACATGCATTGTTGAAGGGTATAACCATCCTTCCTTCAGGAAACCATCCGAGGTCACCCCCCAGCTGGGCCGATCCCTGATCATCGGAGTTTGACATGGCAAGAACCTCAAATCTGGTTCCGGATTTGAGAAGCCTGATCAGGCTGTCGGCCTTCTGTCTCAACTGCTCAGCCGAAGAACCCTGTCCGGGCGATAACAGAATATGCCTGGCATGTACTGAATCGGGACGGTTGGAAACTTCAATAAGCCTGGCAATCTTCAGTGTTCCTTCATCATTGTAAGGGCCAAAAACCTCGTTCAGATCTTCTTTTTTTGCAAAATCCGCAAGATAAGAGGGGACTTCTGAAAGAGGAACGAAAAATCCGGCATGCCTTGTGTCGGCAGTAAGGTTTATGAACTGAACCGCGTCGGCAGCCCCGGCAAACTCTTCTTTTGTCTTGTTTATCCACTCTTCCGCCTGTTTAATATCCTCTTCCGACGGCTTGATTTCAAAAGTCACGTATTCAATATCCCTGAGGGAATTTCTTTTAAATGTCTCCTTGTTTTTATTGTAGTACGCCTCAATCTCACCTCTGCTTACCGAAACGAGCGAGTCAGCCACAGTGGCATAATTTTTCATGATATAACTGAAATCAACAGATGTTCCTGTAAGATCCCTGTCAAATTCAACCTGTCTGGAAGTAACGAACATACCTTTAGCTACCAGGGTATTGTATTTTGAATTCATCCGGTCATTTACGATTTCATCCTCAAAGAACAACCAGTATCTTTTTGCTGTTTCATCAATCTCGGTCTGCTTGAGGAAATTAACCAGAAATGATTTATTCAGCATGCCTGTTTGTGGGTCGCTAAAAAGCTGAAAGACAATCGGATGAGGATTGTTGCCCAGCACAAGGTCATCAACCTCTTCAGCGCTTACTCCGATACCCAGTTTCTTATACTGCTTGTCAAGAATGGTTTCCCGGATCATTTGCTGCCAGGTCTGTTCACGTATCGACTCGAGAGTTGCTTCATCAAGATTTGTATTTCCAGACAACTTATAAATTTCAGTGAGGTTCTGTACTTTCTGCTCAAAATCCTGATACAATATTATCTCTTTGCCAATCTGTCCCATTTCATAATACTTCTTTGCCTGTCTGCGTTGTCCGCTTCCGCTTCCGAAAAAATCACTTATAACGAATAAAAGAAGTGAGAAACCGATTACTACAGCTACCAGAACTCCGGCTTTTTCCCTTAAGAATTGAATTGTTGACATTAAAATGATATAGTTTAGTTAGTTATTTCCGGTTTTTATACAGGCGACAAATATAAGAAATTTCCTGTTAAATAATGGCATTGACTTAAATTGTGCTTAATTTGTAATTTAAAGTATATCAATGATATATTAAATCCAGCAGGCTGAATTTTCCAATCGGTTTTTTATCTGCATATTTTTCATCCGGCCTTCTGACCGGTCAACAGTATTCATCTTTAACTCCTGCCTGTGAGCGTAATTTTGCTGACATGTGACCTGAAAAAATTGTGATTGAGCAGGATAATCAGATGTACTGACCGCAATCTTCATGATTTGACAATTACATGATGCCCGGCACAAAAACTCCTTTACCTGATTATAGATTTATGGGGAGTCACCTCCCGGCAAACTGCCGGATGCGGGACCCAGGCAATGGTTACAGCTTAAATAATCTTAAGTGCAGGGCAATGAGGACTGCCGTGAAAATGCGTAAACTGAATCACGCTTTTCCGGAATATCCTGCCGGAAGGTTATTGCAACAGCTCAGTGGAAGAGAACCCTTTTCAACTGTTCTCATTTCCGATATCCGGATAAATTTTTTCTCTGATTGGTGAATGACACCAGTGATTAAGTTATGGGATGTTCCAAATTCTGACTGGTTCGGATTCACAATATGCGACTACAGGCTGAAAGGGGTGATGTATAGAAAAAGATATAAAAAATTGTTATACCCCCTCTTTAAAAGGGGGTAGATATTATAAATATAATAAAAATATTGAAAAAATATTAAAATATAGGGGGTATAATAAAAATATAATATATTTTTACGCATTAAATTTTAAAAATATGGCAGAACTTAGATTTAGTGCATTGAGAGAAGTATTTAACAGGGAGCCTGTTAAATTTGAAACCTCTTCAAAGATGATTTCCCGGTATTACGGGGAGAACGTATTCAACCTTCATAAGATGGAGCATTATCTTTCAAAAGAAGCTTTCAGGGTAGTGAAGCGGGCCATCGAAGAGGGAAAATCACTTACACATCAGGAAGCAGATCAGGTAGCTATAGGGCTTAAAGCCTGGGCGCTGGAAAGAGGTACAACCCATTTTACTCACTGGTTTCATCCGCTGACCGATGGGACGGCCGAAAAACATGACGGATTTATTGAAATGGGCGATAACGGTCATCTGGTGGAAAATTTTTCGGGAGCAGTGCTTGTTCAGTCTGAACCCGATGCTTCGAGTTTTCCAAGCGGGGGAATAAGGAATACTTTTGAGGCCAGGGGCTATACGGCCTGGGATGTTTCATCACCCGTTTTTATTGTCGGCACGACATTATGTATACCTACCATTTTTGTATCATATACCGGAGAGGCGCTTGATTACAAAGCCCCCTTGCTAAAAACCCTTTCTGTTCTTGACAGGGCAGCCGTGGACGTCTGTCAGTATTTTGACAAGGATGTGAATAAAGTATTTGCCACATTGGGGATAGAACAGGAATATTTTCTTATTGACGAAGCGCTTTTTTATGCCAGACCTGATCTTGTGCTCGCCGACAGAACACTTATGGGCCATCAGTCATCAAAGGACCAGCAGCTTTCCGACCACTATTTCGGATCTATACCTGAGCGGGTCATGTGGTTTATAAAAGATTTTGAGTATGAAGCACATAAACTTGGAATACCTGTCAAGACACGTCACAACGAAGTGGCGCCAAATCAGTTTGAATGCGCACCTTTGCATGAAGAAGTTAATCTGGCAATAGATCATAACCAGCTGCTGATGGATGTAATGCGTCGTATTGCCCGCAAGCACAGATTCAGGGTCCTTTTTCATGAGAAACCGTTTGCCGGCATTAACGGATCAGGCAAGCATAATAACTGGTCCCTGGAAACAAACACGGGGGTTAACCTTCTTTCTCCAGGGAAAAATCCAAAATCAAACCTTCAGTTCCTTGCATTTCTCGTCAACGTGATCAAGGCTGTTCATGACAGCAATGAATTGATAAGGGCATCGGTGATGAATGAATCAAACTCATATCGTCTGGGTGGTCATGAAGCGCCTCCGGCAATTATTTCTGTTTTTCTTGGATCATACCTTAATGGTATGCTGAACAATATTGTCAAAAAAGTATCAGAGGAAAAAATGACGCCCGAGCAGAAGACAGAAATAAAACTTGGTATTGGCAAAATACCTGAAATACTTCTTGACAACACTGACAGGAACCGTACCTCTCCATTTGCTTTTACCGGCAACAGATTTGAGTTCAGGGCAGTCGGATCGTCTGCCAACTGCAGCGCTCCGATGATCGTACTGAATGCTGCGATTGCCTATCAGCTCATTGAATTTAAAAAACAGGTTGACCGGATAATCAGCAAAGGCAGAAATAAAGATGAAGCCATTTTTCAGGTTCTAAAAAAATACATAATTGAATCAAAAGGAGTTCTTTTTGAAGGTGATAACTACAGTCCTGTCTGGCACAAGGAGGCAGCCAGAAGAGGCCTGTCAAATAATCCCAGCGTTCCTGAGTCAATCCGGTCATACAATACGGCAGGATCAAAAAAAGTGCTGATCGGAGCGGGTGTTTTCACAGAAAAAGAACTGGAAAGCCGTGTTGAAGTTGAATATGACAAATTCACAAAGAAGGTACAGATTGAAGCCAGGGTCCTTGGCGATCTGGCTATAAACCATATTGTACCCACAGCGATCCAGTACATGACCCAGCTTCTGGACAATGTAACAGGACTGAGAAATGTGTTCAGGAATGAACATTATGAGCAGCTTGCCGGATCAAGGAGGGAACTGATCGTGAATATTTCTGATCATATCTCGGCAATCGTAAAGCTTGTGGATGAAATGGTAGAGGAGAGAAAGAAAGCTAATGTGATTACTGACTCATATAAGAAGGCTATTGCCTATGAAAAGAATGTCAAACCTTATCTCAACGAGATCAGAATCCACATTGACAAGCTGGAATTAACCGTCGATAACGAGATCTGGCCTCTGCCCAAGTACAGGGAACTTCTTTTTACAAGGTAGGGCAGGTTATTGCCTCTGCCAGGCAGGTATTATTATTGAAAATTTTTCTGAACACGGGCCCCGTTTGAAATATTTGCATTCACCCTTTGCATGACTTTGACGACAGTCTGATTTAAATGATTATTTTTATGGTCAAATCAGCTAAGGGAAAAATGAAACGATTTATATATCTGTTAATAATATTGCTGGCAGCATTTCAGCAGAACACTGAAGCGCAGAAGCGGAAGGCCGAAAGAGCATACTCATCTTTTGCCGCAGGCGAATACTACGAGGCCATTGACCTGTTCAAGGATTCATACTCCAAAACAAGCAGATCTGACAGATCTTCGCGTACCGAGCTTGGTTTTATGGTAGCAGAGTGTTACAGGATCACTAATGATCCCAGGAGTGCAGAGACCTGGTACAGACTCGCTGCAAGATCGTCAACTTCCAGGCCGGAAGCATTGTACTGGCTTGCAATGATGATGAAAAAGAATGGCAAATATGATCAGGCCAGGGAGGAGATGCTGAGATACAAACAGATAGCGTCTTCCGATCCCCGGGCGGATCAGGAAATACGCGCCATCGAACTTGCACTTGAATGGCAAAGAAATCCCGAAGCCTACAATGTTGAGGAAATACGGGATCTTAATTCCAGGGAGTCAGACTTCAGTCCTGCCTACGCGCGCGACGATTTCGGCATCGTCTACTTCACTTCTTCACGGCAGGATGCAAAAGGCAATAAGACTCATGGTGCAACCGGCCAGGGATTTACGGATATTTTTGAAAGCAGGCTTGACAAAAAGTCAAAATGGAGCCTGCCTGTTCCCGTCGAAGGACTTAACAGCGAATTTGAAGACGGGACACCTTCCCTGACATCTGACTATAATGAGATATATTTTACCAGGTGTGAAGCCGGGAAAAGAGAAAAAAAGGGATGCTCGGTGATGTATGCGAAAAAATCGGACGGAAAATGGAATAGCCCTCAGAACATCGGACTTCTGCCGGATTCAGCCGTGGCAGCTCATCCCAGTATTTCACATGACGGACTTACTCTCTGTTTTGTGTCGGATATCGAGGGCGGTTATGGGATGAAAGATATCTGGTATGTGACCCGGGCATCAGAGGGCGACCCATGGTCTTCTCCCAGAAATATCGGACCTGATATAAATACCGGCGGTAATGAACTTTTTCCCTTTCTGCGGGATGATGGTTCACTTTATTTCGCTTCCGACGGCCATATAGGTATGGGCGGCCTTGACATCTTCAGGGCTGTTCCCCAGCCTGACGGCTCATGGGTGGTTACAAATATGAAATCTCCGATAAACAGTTTTGCGGATGATTTCGGCATCGTGTTTGAACAAGGAAACGAAAAGGGCATTTTCAGTTCAACAAGAAAGGGGAGAAGCAATGATGATCTTTATTCATTTGAACTGCCGCCACTTCGATTCAATATTACAGGCCTTGTAAAAGACGAAAAAACAGGAGGACCGATTGCAGGATCAGTTATTCAGCTCATTGCGAGTGACGGGTCAAACCTCCAGGCTGAAACCGGATCGGGTGGTGAATTCAGATTTGCTCTGAAACAGGACGTCGATTATATTTTCCTCGCATCCAAAAGAGGCTACCTTAACGGGAAGGAAAGAGAAACAACAAAAGGCCAGGATAAAAGCCGCGACTTCATGGTAACAATCCTGCTCACTCCAATTGACGCACCTATAGAGCTTCCTAATATCTTCTACGATTTTGGCAGGTGGGACCTTCGACCGGAATCAATGGTTTCACTTGATAAACTGGTTGAAACCCTGAATGATAATCCGAATGTGACCATTGAACTTATGTCCCACACCGACTCGCGTGATACGGAAGAATATAACCTTGATCTTTCACAGAAAAGGGCACAGTCAGTTGTTGAGTATCTGATTGAAAAAGGTATCGCTCCGGAAAGACTGTCTCCAAAAGGTTACGGGGAATCAACACCTAAAGTAGTTGACGAAGAACTCGCTGAGACCTATAATTTCCTGAGGCAGGGTGCTGCACTTACAGAGCAGTATATCAACAGCCTTTCAGATGACGCCCAGAAAGAAACTGCTCATCAGATAAACAGGCGTACTGAATTCAGGGTGTTGAGGACCGATTATTCAGAGCAGAACTGATTGATCAGCCTTTAGTGCCGGCCCGATGACAGCAGGCAACCACAATGGTCTGGTATATATACAGATGAATAGCCGGATCATAATATTTGAAGATCTTTTTAAGTCGTATTCTTATATCTAAACGGAAATTACCATTAAAGGCAATTAAAGATAAAAGAAACATGAAAACGATAATCTTTTCAGTGCTGCTGATTTATGTTTTTTCATCAGCCTTAACATCATCAGAGGCTCCGGATAAAGAACCGGTCAGGATTGTTGTGATTACGGGGGGGCATGATTACACAACTGTTCAGTTCAACCAGATGTTAACCAGTCTTGGTCCTGATATATCTTACAGGATAGCAGAGTTTCCCGAGGCTTATGATCTGTTCCTGCCTGAAAACAGGAACAAATATGATGTGCTGGTCTTTTATCATATGTGGCAGGACATCACTGAAGAGCAGGCTAAGGTTTTTGCCGGATGCATCAGGAGAGGAAAACCCGTGGTCGCATTGCATCACAGTATCTGCGCATTTGATGACTGGCCTGAATACTGGAACATCATAGGAGGGAAATACTTTCATAAAACGACTTCCTTTAAAGGAAAGGAATATCAACCATGTTCATACCTACACGACGTGCATTTTACTGTCAGGGTTACCCCGACCGGCCATCCTGTAACGGAAGGAATCAGTGACTTTGAGATATTCGATGAAACGTACAAGGGTTATTATGTTGACGAAAACGTTACTCCCCTGCTTACAACAAGCGAGCCATCAAGCGCACAGGTGATAGGTTGGGCAAAGGAATACGGAAAGTCACGGATCGTTGTGTTTCAAAGTGGCCATGATGTTCCGACATTTGAAAACCCGAACTACAGGAAACTGCTGAAACAGGCAATTATCTGGGTAACACGATAGTGTTCGTATTTGTTTGTCAGATCGGGTCTTGCCATAGGTACAAATATGTTCTTCCGGTCAGATCTTATATTGAGTCAGGATAGAAGAAGAATTTAAGGAGGTCTGCCGGGGTTTAATTTTTTCCGTATTTTTGTCCGGACATCATTTGAAAATGACTTCTAGATCAAGATATGCCATGCGAGGGGTCTCCTCATCAAAGGAAGACGTGCATGAAGCTTTGAGAGGGATTGATAAAGGTTTGTTTCCCGGGGCATTCTGTAAAATTGTACCTGATATTCTGGGGGGGGACCCGGACTACTGCAACATAATGCATGCTGATGGTGCAGGCACCAAATCATCGCTTGCGTATGTTTACTGGAAGGAAACCGGCGACATGTCGGTATGGAAGGGTATTGCCCAGGATGCTGTGGTCATGAATCTTGATGATCTCCTGTGTGTTGGTGTATATGACAACATACTGATTTCATCGACTATTGCAAGAAATAAGTACCTGATCCCCGGAGAGGTCATCAGAGGCATAATCCAGGGTACTGAAGAAGTGCTGGAAGACCTCAGGAGTCATGGGATAGGGATTTATTCGACAGGAGGTGAAACAGCGGATACCGGCGATCTTGTCCGGACAATAATTGTAGACTCAACAGTCATTGCAAGGGCTAAAAGACATGATATAATTTCAAATCATAAGATCAGACCGGGAGATGTCATTGTCGGACTCGCATCATCGGGCCGGACAACCTATGAGAAGGAATATAACAGCGGAATAGGAAGTAATGGCCTCACATCTGCCAGGCATGATATTTTTGGAAAATATGTTGGAGCCAGATATCCCGAAAGCTACGATCCAATGCTGCCTCAGGATCTTGTTTATACGGGCTCGCTTAAACCGGATGATCGTGTCGGCGGATTGGATATGACTGCGGGAAAGCTGGTTCTCAGCCCGACAAGAACATATGCACCCGTTGTCAGGGCAATACTCGGATCGTTGCGCTCAGCTATCCATGGCATGATACATTGCTCCGGGGGTGGACAAACAAAGATCCTTGGTTTCATCAGTGATATTCATGTGGTTAAGGATAACCTTTTCCCTGTGCCCCCTCTTTTCCGTATTATCAAGGAACAATCAGGATCGGACTGGGAGGAAATGTACAGGGTATTCAACATGGGTCACCGGTTTGAAATTTATACCGATGAAAAGCATGCGGGAGAGATCATTTCCATTTCATCAGAATTCAATCTGGAGGCAAAAATAATAGGACATTGTGAGGGGTCAGACGTGAAAAAGCTTTCTGTCATCACGGATGACGGAAGGTTTGAGTATTAATTGATGCATACGAATACAGATGTATTTCCCTTTGGGGGCAGGTGAAAAATATTCCCCTGCCCTGAGCGCTTAAACCCTTGCACCATAACCTCTTTTTTTATTACCTTTGCACCCTGAAATTTAGGCGTATATGACTAATAATATAATTCTGGATAAGCTTGAGGGCGTTAAATCCAGGTTTCTGGAGGTCGGTGAACTTCTGGCAAGTCAGGATGTGTTGTCAGATATGGAAAGGTATGTCAAGCTTAACAGGGAATACAAGGATCTCCAGCCCATAATTGAATCGTATGAAAAGTATAAGCTTACACTGGCCAATATAGCCAACACCAAGAAGCTTCTTGCCACCGAGAAGGACGAGGAAATGCGGGAAATGGCAAAAGAGGAGCTTGAAAGCCTTGGTTCCATGTTACCGGAAATGGAAGAAGAGCTTAAACTGTTACTTATTCCGTCAGATCCTGAGGATGAAAAAAACGCGATAATGGAAATAAGGGCGGGAACCGGAGGTGATGAAGCCAGTATTTTTGCAGGTGACCTTTTCCGTATGTACATAAAGTTCTTTGAACAAAAGGGATGGAAGGCGGAAATAAACAGCTACTCTGAAGGTACGGCGGGTGGTTACAAGGAAATCGTTTTCAGGGTGACAGGCGATGGAGTTTACGGAATCCTCAAATATGAATCGGGTGTTCACAGGGTACAGAGGGTACCCCAGACCGAGACACAGGGGCGTATACATACTTCAGCGGCTTCGGTGGTTGTTCTTCCCGAAGCTGATGAATTCGACGTTGAAATAAAAAATGAAGATATCCGCAAGGATACCTATTGTTCTTCAGGACCTGGAGGACAGTCGGTAAATACAACCTATTCGGCTATAAGGCTCACTCACATCCCTACCGGGATAGTTGTAACATGCCAGGATGAAAAGTCTCAGATAAAAAATTATGATAAAGCACTGAAAGAACTCAGGACGAGGCTCTATAATCTGGAATACCAGAAGTACCTTGACGGAGTATCGCACCGGCGAAAAACAATGGTCTCGACAGGTGACAGATCTGCAAAGATCAGAACCTACAATTACCCGCAGGGGAGGATGACCGACCACAGGATAAACCTTACAATTTATAACCTGCCATCAATACTTGACGGGAACATTCAGGAGGTGCTTGACAAGCTTCAGATGGCAGAGAATGCGGAACGCCTGAAAGAAAACAATATTTAAGCCTCAGCCATGGATTATCGTCAGCTGTTTAAGAATATCACAACAAAACGCTCATTTCTGTGCATAGGTCTTGATCCGGAGACTGAAAAACTCCCATCCTCATTGAACAGCATGAAGGATCCTGTATTTGAGTTTAACAGAAGGATCATTGATTCAACGGCCAGATATGCGGTGGCGTACAAGCCCAATATTGCATTTTATGAAGGCAATGGAGTGAGAGGGTGGAGTTCGCTTGAATCAACTCTGAAACACATAAGACAGAACTATCCCGATATTTTTGTAATCGCAGACGCTAAGCGCGGTGATATTGGCAATACTTCAAAGATGTATGCCAGGGCTTTTTTCGATAATATGGATTTTGATGCAGTGACAGTGGCGCCTTATATGGGTGAGGATTCTGTAACTCCTTTCCTGTCTTACCACGGAAAATGGGTGATCCTGCTTGCACTTACATCCAACAAAGGAGCAGAAAATTTCCAATATCACAGTGAAGACGGCGTAAAGCTTTTTGAAAGAGTTTTGTCTGTTTCCAGCAAATGGGGGACAATTAACAATATGATGTACGTTGTTGGAGCCACACGTGCTGAAATGCTCGGGGATATCCGTAAAATTGTCCCTGACCATTTTCTTCTTGTTCCGGGCGTGGGAGCTCAGGGTGGAAGCCTTGAAGATGTTGCCAGATACGGTCTTAACAGCAATTGCGGTCTTCTGGTAAATTCCTCCCGGGGGATAATTTTTGCTGACAGTACTGAAAAATTCGACAAAACAGCAGGTAATAAAGCCAGGGAATTACAGGAAGAGATGGAACAACATCTTTTCAGGGCAGGTATTATCTGAATCCTCAGATCCTATAACGGCCTGCGGTATTTTCCGGTACATTTGTTTGACATCCTGTAAATTCAGCCAGATACTGAATACCTTTTCTTTTGTTTTTCCACGGGCAAAGAACGGACCATGATATTGCAGGGCAGGAGACGGCAGCAATTTTTTATTCTCAGGCACAACCATAACTGAAAATTTTGTATCTTTATAATAATATAGTATCGCTGCAAATATTTTTACCTGTGCTGTAATGAAGGAGGAATTTCTGCATTATCTGTGGAAAAACATGCTATATGATGTAGATGATTTGCATGACCGTTACGGGAACAAAATCGTTGTGCTTAATCCCGGGGAACACAATCATGATGCCGGTCCTGATTTTTTCAATGCAAGGATCCGGGTAGCAGACACAGAATGGGCCGGGAATGTTGAAATCCATATCTCAGCTTCCCATTTTGATGTTCATGGCCATAACAGAGATCATGCTTATGATAATGTAATACTACATGTTGTAAATGATGACGATAAAATAGTATTTAATGCTAAGGGTGAAGAACTTCTTACTGCCAGAATTACCTACGACAGATCGTTGTATGATAAATACATTGATCTGGTAAATCACCCGGGAAATATCGCCTGTGGTGAAGAAGCCGCGAAAATTGAAGGATTTCTTTTCCGGCACTGGTTAAGTTCACTTGTAATAGAAAGGCTAAGGGAAAAGACTTCTCAGGTGATGAGAATCTTTTCTGAAACCGGAAATGACTGGGAGGAGACATTCTACAGGTTAATTACGAGATATTTTGGATTCAGGGTCAACACAGAACCTTTTGAAATGCTGGCCAGGGCATTGCCCTTCAGGATAATCCGCAAACATTCCGATAACAGGTTCCAGATAGAATCCTTGCTCTTCGGAACTGCCGGCATGCTTGAGGAGGACCTTTTCAGGGATGCTGTGAACGATTGCTATTTCAGAGAGATGTCAAAAGAATTCAGGATCCTTGCTTCCAAATACTCTCTTAAACCAATCCATGGCTGGCTCTGGAAGTTCAGCCGTCTGAGGCCGTCTAATTTTCCGACAATCAGAATATCACAGCTATCAGCCATGCTGCAGGCTGCCGGCGGACTTTTTTCACAGACCATAGAAGCCGGAGATATCGGGGAACTGAAAAAACTATTTGGAGCCTCTGCATCAGACTATTGGGATGAGCATTATATTTTTGGCAAAAGAAGCAGGAGGGCCGGGAAAAAAACCGGAAGCCAGGCAACTGAAATTTTACTTATAAATGCTGTCATACCTGTGATCTTTGTTTATGGCAGATTCAGAGGGCGGCAGGAAATTTGCGAAAGGGCCCTTATGTTCCTTGATAACATCAGGCCTGAGGACAATATCATAGTGAGTGAATGGAAGTCAGTCGGTTTCAGGCCGGAATCAGCTTTTTTTACCCAGGGTCTGATTCACCTTACCAACTGTTACTGTAAAAAAAGGAAATGCCTCGAATGCCTGGTTGGAAACAGGCTGGTAAGCTTAAACAAAAGCTTGCAGCATGGTAATCAAATGATTCAATAGCAATTCAGGAAGCCTTCTTTTTAACAATTTGGCATTGATTGTTGATAAAATGTGCTGATGTATTAAAAAGGGACGCAACTTTCCGGATTATTTTTACGTCATTATAGTAAGCAGACAAGGCAATAACTTATAAGATTTTTCGTTGAAGTTTTAAACAGTTTTTGTTCAACATTCTTATAAAAATTTTGTTTACCATAAGAATTGTACTGTGAAGTTTAGTCATTTAACATTCAGGAAATAAATATTTGTTCAATCCGGCAAAAAAATATCCAATTGTTTGATAATTTACATAAAAAAGCCTTATTTTTGCGTTCCAAAATTGGAGACTCAATTTATATTTGGGTAAATAATATACTTGTTAAAGATATGTACTTGACTACTGAAAAAAAGCAGGAGTTTTTCAAAAAATTTGGAACGTCGGAGATTGATACAGGCACGGCTGAAGGTCAGATCGCCCTGTTTTCCTACAGGATATCTCATTTAACCGAGCATCTCAAAAAGAACAAGAAAGACTTCAGCACGCAGAGGGCGCTTATAAAGCTTGTAGGCCGGAGAAGGAGGCTGCTTGACTACCTTAAGCTAAAAGATATCGACCGGTATCGTGAAATCATAAAAGCGTTGAAATTACGTAAATAAAGTAAATAAGGAAAAGGCAATTCTGAATTGCCTTTTCTTGTATTGTTTATCTGGGTAACGCTAATTCCATTTAAATTAACAGTAAAATAATGTTTACAATAAAAGAGAAGACTATTGATCTCGGTGACGGGAAAGTAATAACACTTGAAACGGGCAGGATGGCCAGACAGGCCGACGGAGCCGTTCTGCTGAAAATGGGCAAAACCATGTTGCTGGCCACGGTTGTGTCTGCAAAAGAGGCCAAAGAAGATACTGATTTTATGCCTCTTTCTGTTGAGTACAAAGAGAAGTATGCCTCTTCAGGACGTTTTCCCGGCGGATTCCTGAAAAGGGAGGCCCGCCCTTCAGACTATGAGATACTCATTTCACGGCTGGTTGACAGGGCCCTCAGGCCTCTTTTCCCTGATGATTTTCATGCTGAGACATTTGTTACCATAAACCTTATCTCAGCCGACCGGGAGATCATTCCGGATGCACTTGCGGGGCTTGCCGCTTCAGCTGCATTATCAGTTTCTGACATCCCATTCAATGGCCCGATGTCGGAAGTAAGAGTGGCCAGAGTCAATAACTCGTTCATTGTCAACCCTACTGCCTCACAGCTGAAAGAAGCTGACATCGATCTGATGGTTGGAGCAACATATGACAATATCCTGATGGTTGAGGGAGAGATGAAAGAGGTTACGGAAAGTGAGATGCTGGAAGCATTGAGGGTGGCGCATGATTCAATAAAAATCCAGTGCAGGGCCCAGTCGGAGTTTGCAAGCGAGACAGGAAAGGGTGCAAAACGTGAGTATTCTCACGAAGAGAGTGATGAGGATCTTAAAAAGACGATATGGGAGGAAACTTACGATAAATGCTATAATGTTGCCAGGAGTCTGATCTCCGATAAACATAAGCGGGAGGAAGCTTTTGAGGAAGTGCTTAACGGATTTCTCTCCCGGTTTACCGAGGAAGACGAGGTTAATGAAGCACTGGTAAAAAAATATTTCCACGAGGTACATAAAGAAGCAGCCAGGCGACTTGTGCTGGATGAGAAAATACGCCTCGACGGACGGAAGAGCGATGAAATACGGACGATAAGATGTGAAATTGATCCCCTTCCCGCCACTCATGGATCCGCCCTGTTTACCAGGGGAGAAACACAGTCGCTGACAACAGTGACTCTGGGAACCAAACTTGATGAAAAGATAATTGATGATGTACTGAACCAGGGAACGGAGAAGTTTACTCTTCATTACAATTTCCCGCCATTCTCAACAGGTGAGGCCAGACCCGCAAGAGGTGTGAGCAGGCGGGAAATAGGACACGGAAACCTTGCGCACAGGGCGTTAAAAAACATGATGCCACCTGAAGAGGAGAATCCCTATGCCGTCCGTATTGTGTCCGACATCCTCGAATCGAACGGGTCATCTTCAATGGCAACCGTTTGTGCAGGAACACTAGCCCTTATGGATGCCGGTATAAAGATCAAAAAGCCTGTATCGGGCATTGCAATGGGGTTGATAAGTGACCAGGAATCAGGAAAATATGCTGTCCTGTCCGACATACTTGGGGACGAGGATCACCTTGGCGATATGGATTTTAAAGTTACAGGTACCCGCGATGGGATAACTGCAACACAAATGGATATAAAAGTTGAGGGACTGTCTTTTGATATTTTGGCAAAAGCTCTTGAACAGGCAAAAGAAGGGCGTCTTCATGTCCTCGATATCATGATGAAGACGATCTCAGAACCACGGCCTGAGCTTAAACCACATGCCCCGAGAATAGAAATGCTGTCTATTCCCAAGGAGATGATAGGAGCTCTTATCGGCCCGGGCGGCAAGGTGATACAGGAGATCCAGCGTGAAACCGGAACCACCATCATTGTCGAAGAGATAAATGGCTATGGTGATGTGAATATCTTCGGTGAGAACAAGGATGCCATAACAGCAGCTCTGGAATGGGTCAGGAAAATTGTTGCCGTGCCGGAAATAGGACAGGTTTATAAAGGAAAGGTAAAGACCATTGTTCAGTTTGGAGCTTTTGTGGAGATACTTCCAAACAAGGACGGACTGCTCCATATTTCGGAGATTGACTGGAAAAAGGTTAACAAAGTGGAAGACGTTCTAAGGGAAGGAGACGAGGTGGAAGTTAAGGTAATAGATATCGATCCCAAAAACGGAAAACTGAAATTGTCACGAAAAATTTTATTGCCCCGGCCACCAAGGCCTGAAGGGGATCATTCAAATCAATCCGACAGGAAACACTAGAAGATTTTGCCGTTAAACCTTTGACTTTGCAGGGCTGCAGAAATGCAAAACCCCCTGCAATTTTTGTTTTATCCCTGCCAATTTATAAATTTGGTATATACAAAATCACTGTATGGAGGTCAGGTACAATTATATTGTAATAGAAGGAAATATAGGATCAGGGAAAACGACTCTTGCTTCCAGGATAGCCGAAGAGTATAATGCACGCTTAATACTGGAACGTTTTGCTGACAATCCCTTCCTGCCAAAGTTCTATAGCGATCCTGAAAAATATTCATTTCCTCTTGAACTTTCCTTTCTTGCAAGCCGGTACAAGCAGCTTAAGGAAGAACTTGAAAACCAGGATCTTTTCAAAAGTTTTACCGTGGCAGACTATTATTTCATGAAGTCGCTGGTATTTGCCGCCTCCACTCTCAATGGAGATGAGTATAATCTGTACCGGCAGATATTCCATATAATTTATGGCAAGCTTCCAAAACCGGACATATATGTTTACCTGCATGTTGACCCTTGTAAATTACTGGATAACATAAAAAAAAGAGGACGGGAATATGAAAAATCAATAACAGGGGAATATCTCCGGACTATCCAGGAAAATTATTTCACTTTCTTCAGGCAGAATCCGGAGAATAAATATCTGATACTTGATATTAACAATCTGGATTTTGTTGTCAGCAATGAACATTACAAAATTATAACCGGTAAAATTTTCGGGAACGACTATACAAGTGGACTGAACACCTTGGTTTTATGAACTTTTTTGCTATTTTCGCTTTATATTTTGGTTTTATTTATAAATTTGCGAATAGTTTGAAACAATACGTTTTATAAAAAAATTTGTATATTAATCTGAAATTTTAAACACAAATAACAAATTTAATCATGAAAAAAATCAGAAGCTATTTTATCCTTTTTCTTGCAGCAGCTGTGATGTCAGGTTGCAGCGGGCTGAATAAGATGAAAAACGAAGCCGGAGACATCAGGTATGAAGTTACTCCCAAAGTACTTGAAGCACATGGTGGAATGGTGAATGTAACAATTAAAGGTACATTCCCTGAGAAGTATTTCAACAAGAAAGCGACTCTGGAACTTACTCCTGTTCTGACATATGCAGGCGGAGAAACAGCTTTTGATAAAGTTCAGGTTCTTCAGGGTGAGAAAGTTATGGCCAACAACAAGGTTATCTCCTATACGGGTGGTGATTTCACATACACCAGCACTATCCCTTACAAGGAAGCCATGAAACTTTCAGAACTGGTTCTCAGGACCACTGCAACAATGGGTGCAAAAACCCTTGATTTTGACCCCCTGAAACTGGCTGATGGTGTTATCGCAACGTCAACCCTGGTCGAGAAAGCAGGCAAGCCTGTTCTAATGCCTGATAAATTTCAGCGAATTATTCCGGAATCACAGACCGCTTCCATCAGATATCTTATTAACCGGGCCGATATCCGCAGTTCAGAGCTGAGATCTGATGATATAAAATTGTTAAGAGAATATATTTCACAGGTGGATACTGATCCGGACCGTCAGCTCAAAGGGACTGTGGTAAGTTCATATGCTTCCCCTGACGGGAAATATGATTTCAACGAAAGTCTTTCCGGCAGGAGAGGTGTCGCAGCTGACAGGTTAATCAAGAGAGAGTTCAACAAGATTGAGGCTGCCAAGTCAGATGGTTTCTTTGATTCAAAAACAACCGCAGAAGACTGGGAAGGATTTAAGACAGAAGTGGAAAATTCCTCAATGCAGGACAAGGAGCTTATTCTTCGTGTTCTTTCAATGTATTCAGATCCTGAAGTGCGTGAAAGGGAGATCAGGAACATGTCATCTGCATTTGAAGTCCTTAAAACCGACATCCTGCCTAAACTGAGAAGATCAAAAATGACTGTAAACGTTGACAAGATCGGCCGGACCGATGAGCAGATCCTCTCACAGATGAGATCAGATCCCAAAGTCCTGAGCCTTGAGGAGATGCTTTATGCCCCTACCCTGACAAACAATGTAAATGAGCAGCTTTCTTTCTACAAGGCAGCCGCAAATGAGCATCCTAAATGTATCCGTGCTCACAATAACGTTGGTTATATGCTTCTGGAAATGGGTAATGTTGATGAAGCTCTCGCATCTTTTGAGAAAGCAAAGGCTATTCAGAATAATGATGTCGTTAAGAACAACCTTGGTCTTATTAGTCTGGTCAAAGGTGAAATCGTTAAGGCAGAGGAATATTTCAACTCAATGACCGCAACCAGCCCTGAATCAAGGTGGGGCCTCGGAGTCGTTGCCATGACAAGGGGAGAATATGACAAGGCTGTTAATTATTTTGGTAGTGAACCTTGCTATAACCTTGCACTTGCCCAGCTGCTTAAGGGTGACGTAAACAGGGCTAAGACAACCCTCGACAGTATGAAGGACCCTGGCAAGAATGATAAGGCATCTTATCTGAAAGCCATTGTTGGAGCCCGTCTCGATGACAAAGCTTATATGCTGGCAGGACTCAGGGACGCTATCAGTGCCAATCCTGAATGGAAAGCCTATGCAAAGAACGACATTGAATTTGCCAAATTCTTTGTTGATGATGCTTTCAGGTCAGCCGTTCAGTAACAGGAAGAAATTTACAGGATAATATCCGGGGGCATTTATTAAATGCCCCCTCTTTTTTGCCTGTCAAGCTCCCACAAAACTATTCCGGCACTTACTGCAATATTAAATGAATGCTTTGTCCCGAACTGGGGAATCTCAATGCACAGATCGCAGATATCAAGAACTGACTGATCGACACCATTGACCTCGTGTCCGAATATCAGTGCGTATTTTTTCCCCTTTAACCGCACGAATTCACCCAGATCAATGGAACCTGCTGTCTGCTCAATTGCTGCCAACGTGTAACCCTGGTTCTTCAGTTCAGTTACTGCTTCAGGTGTGGAGCTGTAATAACTCCATTCGACGGATTCGGTTGCTCCGAGAGCGGTCTTTAAAATCTCTCTTGCAGGAGGACAGGCTGTTATGCCGCAAAGAAAGATCTTTTTTACTGCAAAGGCATCAGCTGTCCGGAACACTGATCCGACGTTATGTTGGCTCCTGACATTGTCAAGTACAATTACAGCAGAAGACTTTGCCGACTTCTTATATTGTTCGACTGTTAATCTTCCGAGTTCACTGTTCCGAAGCTTCCGCATACTTTTTTATGCTAAAATAACCAAAATATCCATTTAAATTTTCTATATTTCTTCAATAAACCTTATGATAAAGAGATTGTTAATTTAATAAAACAGAACAGAGGAGAATGAATATTCATGAGTTTCAGGGCAAATCACTGCTTAAAGCATATAATGTTGATATACAGGATGGGTTTATAGCTGAATCTGTCGACCAGGCAGTGATGGTTGCACACCGGTTAAGGGAAAAAACAGGAACCGAAATATTTGTGGTGAAAGCCCAGGTGCATGCCGGCGGAAGAGGTAAAGGAGGAGGAGTCAGGCTGGCCAAATCACCTGAAGAGGCAGGCATTGTAGCCGGGCAGATGCTCGGAATGAAACTTGTAACGCCTCAGACAGGTCCTTCAGGGAAAAAAGTCAATAAAGTGCTGATAGCTCAGGATGTATTTTACAATGGTGAAAATGAGATCAGGGAATTTTATATCAGCATTCTGCTCGACAGGAAAAAGGGCAGATATGTCATAATGTATTCTCCGGAAGGAGGTATGGATATTGAAGAAGTAGCTGAGAACAATCCGGAACTTATTTTTACTGAAGATATATCTCCT
This sequence comes from uncultured Rikenellaceae bacterium, assembly GCA_964466705.1. GTDB lineage: Bacteria > Bacteroidota > Bacteroidia > Bacteroidales > VadinHA17 > LD21. The sequence continues at coordinate 15,874 of CAYXSM010000033.1, read as the reverse complement.
CTGACAGGCCTGCAGTCATTTCAGGCACGCCTGATAGGATTCAGGCTTGGTCTGTCAGGAGAGTCCCTGAAGAATATGATGAGGTTCCTCAAAGGCACATATGAGGCTTTTACGGACATTGATGCGCAACTTATTGAAATTAATCCGGTGCTCAAAACAAGCGATAACAGGATAATTGCTGTTGACTGTAAAGTCGTACTTGATGATAATGCTCTTTTCCGTCATCCTGAGCTGGCTGCGATGAGAGATATTACTGAGGAAGATCCGGTGGAAGTTGAAGCAGCCGGGAACAGCCTGAATTATGTTAAACTCGATGGTAATGTCGGATGCATGGTCAACGGTGCGGGACTGGCTATGGCTACGATGGATATGATCAAGCTTTCCGGCGGTTCACCTGCCAATTTTCTTGATGTGGGAGGAAATGCAAACAGTAAGACGGTTGAAGCAGGTTTCAGAATAATTCTGAAAGATGAATCAGTGAAGGCAATACTTGTCAATATTTTCGGAGGTATAGTGAGGTGCGACAGGGTAGCGGAAGGAATTACTGAAGCATGCAGGTCAATAGGTGAGATTAAAATACCTGTTATTGTCAGGTTGCAGGGTACAAATGCAGAAGAGGCAAGGGAAATAATTGAAAGATCAGGGCTGCCGGTCATTAACGCTGTGACCTTCAGTGATGCAGCCCTGAAGGTCAGCAGGGCTCTCGGAGGGTAGGATTATTTACAGTGTGTTCCGTCGCAAAAAGGTTTATTTCCTGATCTTCCGCAACGGCAAATCAAAACCTCAGTTGCAGCCAGGTTTATATTTCTTTTCAAATCCTTCAGATGGATATTGCCTGAGATTTTCAGAGGTCCCTCATCAATGATCTCCGCAACTGCCGGAGGCTGTTTCTGGTTGTCTTTTTCCATCTCCGTTATTTGTCTTTAAATCCTGTCTGCCTGTGGTGGCCGTCGCAAAAAGGCATATGATTGCTGGCTCCGCAACGGCAAACAGACATAATCCCGTCCTTCAAATCCTTTTTTTGATCTCCGTAAATCAGAGTAAAATTTCCTTTGATAATAACCGGTCCGTCAACCATTATCTTCACCGAAACCCGGTTTTCTTCATCAGTTGAGTTAAGGTCATCCAAAAGTTCAGGTCTTCTGAACAGAATATGGTTGGTCTGCTCAGGGCCAATCGTTTTATTCTTTTCTTCGTCATTCCATTTCCATGTCAGCGCTTCGGTAGGACATGTGTTCACAACTTCAATTATCCTTTCCGTAGGCGCTCCGTTCATATCGACCCATGGCCTTCGGCCCGGATCAAAAACTTCAATAAGATCCCTGTAACAGTACGAAGCATGCACACATGCATCGGGCTTCCAGTATACGGTTATGTCATCGTTTTTATATTTCCTTTCTCCTGTGAATTTTTTTCCAGTTTCCATATTAACCGTTTATTTGTTTGCAATTTAGCGTTTTTTGTGAAAATATTTATATCCGGCAACAGGGTATATGAGCAGCCGAATCAATATCTTTGCCTCGAGAGTTATAATTACGCTTTATATATTCATTCTTAGCTTAATAAAATTAAGATTAATATTCATCACGCAATAAATTTATTACAGGAAAGTTTTAATGATGGAACCTGTTTTTACTTTTCAGGCATGCCCGGAAGGGTACTGAAAAGTTTGTTATCGGATAACTATGGTCAGTCTGTTTGGGAATAGCTTTAATGGAATGAAAAAAAGACATTTTCATTTAACTCTGCCGGCAATTATGCTGATTGTCATTCCGGCCGTTCCATGTATTTCGAATGACCTTACCATGTGTGCCGGAGTATCACAGTTGTTTTGTAACCAGGTGATGATCACAGGTCTTTCAGTAATTACATTTCCTCTGCTCGGCCTTTTTGTTATTACCGGCATCCTTGTGGCTGTGTTTTATGGAAGGATGAAAAAATTGAACAACGAACTTAAAATAAGCAAAGGTGTCATTGAAAAGCTGAAAGCCGATCTCGATATAACACGGGTGGATCTTGCAAATCAGAAGGATGTAATTACACGTGAATCTTCCGATTCGGAAAAGTTTTACCGTATGCTGTTCCAGTCGGCTGATGACGGGATCTCTTTTTATGACAGGGAATGGAATCTCAAATATGCAAACGATGCATTTTATTCAGTGATAGGCCTTGATAAACAAACCTATGAAAACACTGATCCCCATTCGCTTATTCACCCTGAAGATATTGATTACCAAAGAAGAAGGACGGAGGCACTTACTTCAGAAGGTTACCATGAATGCGAACTCAGGATCAGACATGCCAATGGAGATTATGTAAGCCTTTCCACGAAGTCGGTAGTGGTCAGGGACAACGCCGGGGCAGTAATAGGCTCACTTACTATTTCAAGAGATATCACTTCATTCCGTAAGGTCCGTGAAGACCTGATAAAAGCCAACCTTGAAGCAGAGAACAGTAACAGACTTAAATCGAGTTTTCTGGCAAACATATCTCATGAAATCAGGACACCCCTGAACAGTGTTGTAGGGTTTTCAAATCTGCTCCTTTCAAATGATCTGACAAATGAAGTTAAGGCAGAATATATTGAGCATATTAACCATAACAGCGAAAAATTACTTCAGATAATCGGTGATATCATTGACCTCTCAAGGCTTGAAAGCTCACAGATTGAAATCACCTATGAGGAGGCATCTATAAATAGCATTGTAAATGAGATAGTTGAAGAGACAAAGAAGATTATCAGACGTAATGAGAAATCGATAATGCTGAACGTGCAAAATCATCTGGACGATGCCGGCGATCTGATATTTACAGACAGGATATGGCTGAAAAGGGTGTTAAGCCATCTGATGGATAATGCAGTTAAGTTCACCCTCGATGGTTCAATAACCCTGTATTATGCAAAGGAAAATGACAACCTTGTATTCAGGGTTAAGGATACGGGTATAGGGATTAACAAGGAGAATCTGGATCATATTTTTGAGGAGTTCAGACAGGAGATCAATGGTCACCACAGGCCTTTTGAGGGGCTTGGAGTAGGGCTGACACTGGCCAAGGAGGTCGTTGAAAGGATGGGCGGCAGGATATATGTTCAATCTGAGAAGGGCGTAGGCTCTGAATTTAGTTTCTCCATACCTTACAGGCCCGCCGGGGCAAGCATCAGATTAAAGAGTAAAACATCCGGACCAGATTTCCCGGAAGCTATCCTGAACTGGACGAGCAAGAAATGCCTTATTGTTGATGACAACAAGGACGTATTGCTGTATTTGAACAGAGTGCTTGTTGATACTGGAATAAACACGATCAGTGCCCGGTCGGGAATTGAGGCACTTGAAATACTTAAAAGTACACCTGATATTGATCTCGTGCTCCTGGATATGCAGATGCCTGAGATGAACGGTATTGAGGCCACCCGTGAGATCAGGAAAATAAGGAACGATATTCCGATAATAGCACAGACAGCATTTATCTTTGAAGATGACAAAGACATCATTCTTGAAGCCGGATGCGACGCCTGTCTTATAAAACCCATAAGAAAAGACCATCTGCTTACCGTAATGTCATCGTTTCTTAAATCGGGATGATCCGGGAATTCCTGAAGCAATTTCCTTCTCTGTATATTTCTTATTACATTGCATACCATTCTGGTTTATGGCTTTAAGCTATGCTGATATAATACTGCCTCTTGCAGTCAGGGGGAGGTTTACATACCATATTCCTGATGGGATGAAAGGAAAAATTATTCCCGGATCAAGGGTATTGGTTCAGTTTGGCAACAATAAACTCTATTCGGGAATAGTATATCGTATCCATGATGAAACGCCGGCTATAAGAAATATCAGGGAGATTATTGAAATAACAGACAAAGTACCTGTTGTTAATGAAAAGCAGTTGAGATTCTGGACGTGGATCTCAGAATATTATATGTGCAGTATGGGAGAGGTTATGAAAGCGGCCCTTCCTTCTGCATTCTGTCTTGATGGCGTTAAATCCCTCCCTGTGAAAGAAAAATATAAGCCAAGAAAAACCCCGTTTGTCATTCTGGCAAAAAAATATCAGGATGACGATCTGAACAGGATACTTGACAAACTGTCGGGAGCGCCGAAACAATCTCAGATACTGTCGGCTTATATCAGGATCAGCGGTTATTACGAAGGCTCCGAAATTAATCCTGTAAACAAAGGTATTCTGGTAAAGGAAAGCGGTTCTTCAATGTCTGCTCTGGGTGCTCTTATACGTAAGGGGATCTTGTCGGTGGTTATGATTGAAACAGGAAGGCTTGATGATGACGACAGGCGGCAGGAACCTTTAAAACTTTTGAGCAGGGCACAAACGGAAGCCTTTGATCGTATTAATGAAATATTTGAACAAAAGGGAACGGTTCTTTTGCATGGAGTAACATCGAGCGGTAAAACGGAAATATACATACACCTTATCGCTGAGCAGTTACGGAAGGATAAGCAGGTGTTGTATCTGCTGCCTGAGATTTCGCTTACAGCCCAGATCATAATCAGGCTGAGGAAACACTTTGGTCCCTTCACCGGTGTTTTCCATTCAAGATTCAGCGACCAGGAGAAAGTTGAGATCTGGAACAGGGTGGCAGGGATCGATAAGAACAAAGAGTACAAGCTTATTCTGGGGGTACGGTCATCTCTTTTCCTGCCATTCAGGGACCTGGGCCTGATTATTGTTGATGAGGAACAGGATGGTTCATATAAACAGCATGATCCGGCACCAAGGTATAATGCCCGTGATTCAGCCGTTGTTCTGGGTAAATTGCACAATGCCAGAATAATTCTTGGTTCGGCCTCTCCTTCAGTTGAAAGTTATCATAATGCACTCAGGGGAAGATACGGACTGGTCGAGCTTAAGGAAAGATTTGGTTCAATTAAACTGCCCGGGATAATACTGGCCAATACCCGTGAAGCGTACAGAAAAAAACTTATGGTGTCTCATTTTACACCCGAGCTTCTTGAAGCTATGGATGAAGCACTGAGTAATAATGAACAGGTAATACTTTTTCAGAACAGAAGGGGCTTTTCACCATACATCCAGTGTCAGGAATGCGGCTGGATACCAACATGCATCCATTGCGCGGTAAGCCTTACATTTCACAAAGGACTAAACAGGCTTTTATGTCATTACTGCGGATATTCAACCGCGGTGCCGTCACATTGCGAAAGTTGCCGCTCATCAGGTATGGCAACAAGGGGTTTTGGAACAGAAAAAATAGAGGATGAGATAAAGATAGTTTTTCCTTCGGCAAGGGTCGCCAGAATGGACCATGATTCCACTTCCACAAAAAATGCATTCGACAGGCTGATCAAAGCGTTTGAACAGGGCCGGATAGATATCCTTACAGGCACGCAGATGATTTCAAAGGGGCTTGATTTCGAGAATCTTACAGTTGTCGGCATTCTGAATGCCGACGCACAGCTGAATTTTCCGGATTTCAGGGCACACGAAAGAAGTTATCACCTTATGGAACAGGTCAGCGGCAGGGCGGGCCGACGGCAAAAACAGGGAAAGGTAATCATACAAACTGCTGATCCGTCGCATCGTATTATAAGACTGGTACTTAATCACGATTACCATACAATGTTCAGGTTGCAGATGGAAGAACGAAAAGCTTTCAACTATCCTCCATTCTGCAGAATGATCAAAATCAACATTAAACACAAAGACAGGTCTGTTTTGAACAGCTTTGCCGTAATTCTTGGAACTGATCTGAAAAAGCTTTTCGGAAAAAGAGCACTTGGTCCGGAATACCCGCTGGTATCCAGGATTCAGCAATGGTATATAAAAACCATAATAATTAAAACCGACAGCGAAAAATCACTTGCAAAGACTAAAGAACAAATCAGCAATGCTATAATTCGGACTGCCAGGATGAAAGGGACATCCACCCTCAGAATATCTGTTGATGTTGATCCCTATTAATGCATGAAGCATGCTATGTACATGATTTCACAAAAAACGGGTTATTGTCGCTGCCGATATCATCTCCGGATCCTTTTTAATCATAAACTGAAGGATAATCAGGTGAAAACCGGACAGTTTGTTCATGGCTAAAAAGATATTATTTTTGATCTATATTAGCATTACAGATGAAGATTGAGGTATCAAATGGTGAGATCATTGACAAGCTTACTATTGTCCGGATAAAGCTTGAGAGAATAAAGGACAGCGAAAAGCTGAGTAATCTTCAGAAAGAGTATGATGAACTAAGCAAAGCCGCAGATTTGATAATGAGTCAGTCTGATCCGTTGTGTGAAGCTCTTTACACGGTTAATTGCGAATTGTGGGATATTGAGGACAGGATAAGGGACCTTGAAAGGAATAAGGATTTTGGTGACGAATTTATCTCCACGGCCCGGTCAGTATATATCAAAAACGACCTGAGATCGGAAATTAAGCGACAGATTAACATTAACACATCATCAGGGCTGATCGAGGAAAAATCTTATGAAAAATACTGAAAAGCGTATTGTTGTAATACGAACCTCCTCAATGGGTGATGTTGCCCTGACAGTCCCTGTGATCAGAGCCATGCGGGAACAGTATCCTGATACCCTGATAACCATGGTAACAAGGAAAACTTTCATTCCTTTCTTTTCTCCTTTGGAGGGGCTGATCCTTTTTGAAGCTGACTTCAGCGGGAATCACCGTGGAATAAGAGGGTTGTTCCGGATGTACAGGGAGATAAAAGCATCAGGCGATATTGACTGTTTAATAGATCTTCATGATGTTGCCAGATCCAGGTTATTGAGGTTCTTATTCCGTCTTTCAGGAGTCCCTGTATCGGTAATTGACAAAGGTCGAAAAGCCAAAAGAGCACTGGTAAAGGGGAAAACGAGATCCAGGCTTACTCACACTGTTGAGAGGTATAAAGAAGCTTTTTACAATGCGGGTTTTACCATCACTCTCTCACCAGGCCCATGGATTATTCCTTCTGCAGAATCAATGGCCTCTGTGGAGAAAAAGGCAGCAATTACGTCCGGTTTGAATATAGGTGTGGCGCCGTTTTCAAAGCATGAGCTTAAAAGATGGCCTGAAGAATACCTGATTGAGCTTGCGGGAATGATCTCAGAAAGGCGCCCGGTGACATTCTGGTTGTTTGGAGGAGCAGAGGATTCTGACAAAATCGCCTGGTTTTATGAAAAAGTACCCGGATCAAAATATCTCTCGGGAGGATTAAGTCTTGATGAGGAACTGGCTCTTATTTCCCGGCTTGACTTTATGATCAGCATGGATTCCGCCAATATGCATATGGCTGCACTCACAGGCACAAGGGTAATTTCAATTTGGGGTGCAACAGACCCTGCAGCTGGTTTTGGTGCCTGGATGCAACCGGATGAATATTCTGTAAGCATTTCTTCCGGTCTTGAATGCCGGCCATGTACCGTTTATGGCAGAGGAAGATGCAAGAGAAAGGACCACGCATGCATGAAATGGCTTACTCCGGAAATGGTATATGAAAGGATTACTGATCTGAAGCTATTGTAATTTTAAACCTTACAAACAGAACATATGAAAAAAAGAGGATGCAGGTCAAACAATACCGGTACTATTCATATTGGCCGTGGCCTTATTGTTATTTCTTTAACAGTGCTTTTGCATATTCTCCTGGCAGGCTGTTCAGGGGAGGATCCTACAGCTGATTACGATCCTGTTGAAATGGTAAATCCGTTAATGGGTACTGACTCGGAGTTCATTCTCTCAAACGGGAACACATATCCTGCCATAGCTTTACCGTGGGGAATGAATTTCTGGACTCCGCAGACCGGGAACATGAACGATGGGTGGGCTTATACTTACGATGATTATAAGATCCAGGGTATCAAGCAAACGCACCAGCCAAGCCCCTGGATAAATGATTATGCAGCCTTCTCTCTTATGCCTGTAACCGGTAATCTCCGTTTCAGGGGAGAGGAACGCGCATCGTGGTTTTCGCATAAGGCCGAAGTGGCCAGCCCTCATTATTACAGTGTTTATCTGGCTGATCACGATGTAACGGCAGAAGTAACTCCGACAGACCGGTCGGCTATCTTCCGGTTCACATTTCCTGCCACTGATTCTTCATTTATCATCATTGATGCTTTTAATATGGGATCGATGGTGAAAATTATTCCGTCGGAACGAAAAGTTATAGGGTACTGCAGAAATAACCACGGAGGAGTTCCTGATAATTTTCATAATTACTTTGTTGCTGTTTTTGACAAAGACTTCATTTCGACAGCCACTTTTAACGGAAGCAGGCTGAATATCAATGATACTGAGGAGGAAGGAGACCATGTCGGATCTATACTTGGTTTCCGGACCATGCGGGGTGAAAAGATAACCGTGAGGGTCTCATCATCATTTATAAGCCATCAGCAGGCCTTGCTGAACCTTGAATCGGAAACCGGAGGGAAAAGCTTTGATGAGGCCAGGGATGAAGCAAGAGAAATATGGAATCGTGAGCTGAGCCGTATAAAAATAGAAGGAGGAAGCACTGATCAGTTAAAGACATTTTATTCATGTCTTTACCGGACCTTACTTTTCCCGAGAAAATTCTATGAAATCAACGACCGAAAGGAGATAGTCCATTACAGTCCGTATAACGGGAAAGTTCTTCCGGGATATATGTTTACCGACAATGGGTTCTGGGATACCTTCAGGGCGGTATTCCCATTCTTCACCCTTATGTATCCTGATCTCAACAGCCAGATAATGGAGGGTCTTGTAAATACATATACTGAAAGTGGCTGGCTGCCCGAATGGGCCAGCCCGGGTCACCGCGACTGCATGATCGGTTCCAATTCAGCTTCCATTATTGCTGATTCCTATCTCAAGGGTATCAGAGGGTATGATATAGAAACTCTTTATGAAGCAATACTGAAAAACACTGAATACGAAGGTCCTGTTTCTTCTGTGGGCCGGCTGGGGGCAGATTATTATAACGATCTTGGTTATGTGCCGTACGATGTCGGCATAAGGGAAAATACAGCCAGGACTCTGGAGTATGCATATGCCGACTTCTGCATTGCAAGGCTTGCTGAATCGCTCGGACGTCCTGAAGAGGAGATTAACAGATTCAGAAAGAGGGCCTTGAATTACAGAAATGTTTTTGATCCTGTAAGGAGACTCATGCGTGGAAGAAATATTGACGGAACATTCCAGTCGCCTTTCAGTCCGTATAAATGGGGAGATGCCTTTACTGAAGGAAACAGCTGGCATTATACATGGAGTGTTTTTCAGGATATCCACGGTCTTATTGATCTTATGGGAGGGAGGGAGGCTTTTACAGCAAAGCTGGATTCGATCTTTGAGGTACCACCTGTTTTTGACTGTTCATATTACGGCTTCGTGATCCATGAGATCCGTGAAATGCAGATAATGAACATGGGAAATTATGCTCACGGTAATCAGCCGGTGCAGCACATGGTATATCTTTACAATTATGCCGGGGAACCATGGAAAGCCCAGTACCGCATCCGTGAAGTTATGGACAGGCTTTATTTCCCGAATCCGGATGGATATTGCGGCGACGAAGACAATGGCCAGACATCGGCATGGTATGTCTTTTCAGCCCTCGGGTTTTATCCGGTCACACCAGGGACCGATGAGTATGTTTTTGGTTCGCCATTGTTTCCAAAGGCGGTCATAACCTTTGAAAATGGCAACAAGCTGGTAATTGAGGCTTCAAACAATAAGTCAGGTAATGTATATATTGACGATGTGAGGCTGAACAGAAAGCCTGTGGACAGGTGTTTTATACGGCACAGGGAACTGCAGGGGGGAGGAAAGCTGTATTTCAGGATGACAGATACTCCGAATAAATCAAGGGGAACAGCAGCATCCGCCGCACCATTTTCGATGAGCAGAAACGACTGAAACCAAAAGAACATATTTTGAAAAAGCTTGTTGGGTTATTGATGTTATGCGTGGCTATGACAAGTCTCCATGCCCAATCCTTATCTGCCCCAAGGCTTATATAGTCCGCGGAAATGATATGGGGTCCTCACAGTCGGGCAATGCGGCATCGCCCGAGTGCGCACTGAACTGTATTGACACTTAAGATAAATTTATAATTTAAGCTTGATATTCAGCTTAACCAGCAGGGCTGTCAGCTGGACCATCAGCAGCGCCCAGATTAACGATCCTGCAACAACCACCAGTGGAACAGTCGATTGCTTGTATATCAGTACGGGCAGGCCCGTCAACCAGAAGGAATGATAAAGAATGGAAGGAGCAAGATAGGTAGTAAGCGAATGTTCCCCGGCAGGTTTTACAAAACCTGCCCATCTCTTCTGGTTTTTTATGTCGGCAACCCAGTAAATAACTGTAAACAACAGGAAGCTTATACCTGCACATATCATACCCCAGCTTGGTGTAGCCCTGATCTTTGATATTATAAACCAGTTTCTAAGAAAGAAACCTGCCGCCAGATAGAAAATACCAAGTCCCGTCATGATCATGATTATCTTTCTGTATTCAGATGCGGGTATTTTTCTTATCAAAAGGCCTGCGATCAATCCGGAAATAACCGTAAAAGGTACGTTCCCTTCAATTATAACACCCAGAAGGGGTTTTGCAGGATTCAGAAATTCAAGCAGTCCAAGGCCTGACAGAATATTCAGGCCCAGGAAGAACATAGCGGCCAGAGCAGTCTTTAAGACAGAGTCGCGGCAAAGGACATATGTGAAGGCCGATACAAGGTATCCCCAACCGATAAGGCCCAGAATCCCCCACCATCCTGTTACCAGCGAACCTCCATTCTCGGGCCTGCCTGAATCAAATTTGAAAACCAGCACAATAAAGATGAAAAGTGCAATCAGCTTGTATCCGGCAACAGTGTATATTCTTTCCTCCTTATCCCTGTAGTCGTTCCAGAAAAGGAATACTGCAACATACATCAATAATGCCCACAGGTTCCTGTTCATACCTGTAAGCCCGGGATCGACTCTTCCCGTGTTAAACATAAGCACACCTATGATCAGAAGGCTCAGTGTCCGCAGGAGGATATGTTTGCTTATGTCCGGGAGCGATTCTCCCTTTGAAAGCCTTTTATGAAATGCGAAAGGTATTGCCATACCCACAATGAAGAGAAATCCGGGGAAAACCCAGTCGGCAAGTCCCATGCCGTCAAAATCTGCTTTTGTATGTCCGAGCCATGCGGGTGCCACTTTCATGTTGAGGTCGTTTACAAACAGCATCAGAAGCAGAGTAAGACCCCTCATGATATCGATTGAGAAAATCCGGTTCTTTTGAGCCATGGATGTTATTGATTATTATTGTTAAAGCCTGAGCCGGAAGTTGATGCGTTCAAGCAAGACAGGAAGACCTGCTCCCATAATAAGAGCCCATATAACAGATCCGGCCACCACCACCAGTGGTATACCTGATTGTTTATAAAAAAGGAAAGGCAGGCTGAACTGCCAGATTATATAGTAGAACATATCAGGAACGAGGTATACCGTAAGTGAATTTCTTCCTGCAGGCATCAAGAAGTGTCCCCATTTCACTTTTTTCCTGATATCCACAATAAGGAAGAGTATGGCAAAAAGTATCATGCTTATCCCGTTGCATATTAATCCCCAGCTCGGAGTAGACCTGATTTTTGATATGATGAACCAGTTCCTGAAAATGAAGCCGGCAACAATAAACAGAATCCCGAGAAGGGCAATGATCATAAAGGTTTTCCCGGCATTATCCTTTGAGTATTTTTTCAGAATAAGGGTTGTGAACAAGCCTGCAAGAACAATGAACGGAGCGTTGCCATTGATTAATATGCCAAGGACCGGCTTCACGGGATTCATAAAATCCAGCAGGTTAAGCTTTGACAGCACATTCAGGGCAAGGAAGGATACCAGGGCGACAGCTGTTTTTGAGATATTGTCTCTGGCGGCAATATATACAAGAGTGGCTGCCAGATAACCCCAGCCTATTGTTCCGAGGATACCCCAGGAATTGAACCTGAAACCGCTTGTCTCTCCGGAACGGAAAATCCAGACCATGGGTATTATCATCAAAACACCTGCAACGCGCAGAATGCTTAACAGATATTTATTCTTTTCTGTTTTTTTGTAATCATTCCAGATGAGGAAAACACCTGAATACACAATGAATGACCAGATATTTTTATTGATACCTGTAAATTCCCCATTGACATTTCTCGAATTGGCCATAAGAACACCGATGATAAGAAGGCTTACGGTTCTTATCAGTATGTGACTCAGAATATCGATCCTGTTCTCACCTCTTGTCAGTCTCTTGCCAATCGCATAAGGAATTGACATTCCGACCATGAACAGAAATCCGGGGAAGACCCAGTCGGCCAGGCCCATCCCGTCAAAATCAGCTTTCGTATGACCCAGCCACACGGGTACGCCCGGCATGTAAAGATCATTTACAAACAACATTAGGACAAGAGTAAGCCCTCGCATGATATCTATTGAAAGAACACGACTGCTTTTTTCCATGATATAAGTGCTGTTAATGGCGTCAATTTAAAAAAAACCTTTCAAATATGCATGGCTGGCTGCTTCTTTTGGAAATAATAAATATACAAGTACATCATCATGGACCGGAGTAACATACTCTGTTTATCCATCTGATATTATCTAATCCCTGCGTATTAATTCCCGATTTACGTGAAAAGATGAATAAAATCCACGGATGTAAGAATATTATAACCTTAAAAGATCTGAATACATGGATTTTGGCCGTAAAATTATGGATACAGTTTAATATATTAAAAATTCAAACTGAAACGACGATTTAATAACTTTATCATCAATAGAATAGTTTTAACTCAAAGCACTATTGAAATGAAAAGATTATTTTTGCCTGTGTTTTTTTGCTTTTTCCTGCTTTCTGGTATACTCACAACCTGATGAAAAGCTGAAATCCGACATCCGAAATTCCGGTTATATCAGTTTTCCTCTGCCACTCGATTACGGTAAATCGTTCGAGACATTCGGGCTGACGAAAAAAGTGTTAATTTCAGATATGCTGTGCGACATGTAAGACCTGACCGGCTGGACCCACAAAAGGACAGGCGGTATGAGAAATACCGCTGAACGCAGTATTTTAGGCAGACACAGCCTTCAGTTAGTTGCTCCTGCGGTTGTAAATGAATTTCTGGGGTGGGCCCTGGGAAGGGGCACCTCAATGACCTCTTCTGAAGTGGGAGGAAAAAACCAGGAGAAATACAACAGGCTCCATTTGCATATTTGGGTTTGTTAAACCGGTATATTTATGGTTCAAAGCCTCAGGGTAAAGTACAGGATTGGAGGAAAATTATTATTTTTGCTGTTGTAACAAGCGCGGGGTGTGGCGCAGTTGGTAGCGCGCTACGTTCGGGACGTAGAGGCCGCTGGTTCAAGTCCAGTCACCCCGACAGAGTGCAAACTAACACTTTAAGCAGGAAGTTCCCTGCCCGAATGAAGTCGATCAGGCGAGGAGTCTTCTCACCCCGATTACGCAATCCGTAGTCGCGCTTCAGCGGGACGAGAAAGGCTTTTTGTTATCGGAGGGTTTCGTCGGGCAACGCCCGGCCATCAAAATCAAGAGTAAAAAAACACCTTCATCATTTATTTGGTGAAGGGTTTTTTTTTAATTTATTGGGTAAGTCCCGGAATTAATAAAAGAGGTTGCCATTGAAAAAATCCCTCTGACACGCAAAGAACTTTATGACCTGGTATGGTCGAAACCGATCGCAGCATTTATTATCGTGTTGTAATTAGGTCTAACAGTTTGTAATTAACATAATATGTAGTTTTACCAAGTTTTATGGGTTTTAGTATTGAATTAGCTGTCAGTTCTTTAAGATAAACAGCAGCAGTTTGACGGTGAGCGATACCCTTCTTTACGACTAATTCTATTTTAAGATAGGGGATGGTAAACATTAAATCGTATAGTTCATGCCTTTTGTTGAATTTTTCCAAAACCTGCATTGTTTTCTCCTCCATCTCCTTCTTTAATTGGATAATCCCTCGGATTTTTTGGATTGTAAGATTTGCAGTTTCATTTACGGCCGTAGTCATAAACATTATCCAATCACGCCAATTTTGCTTCTCAGTCACTTCCCGCAATAATCGATAATAATCCTGCTTGTTATCTATTATATACGAACTCAGGTATATTACAGGATGAGACAACAGATTTTGTTGTACCAGGTAAAGGCTGTTTAATATTCTGCCTGTTCTTCCATTACCATCACCAAAAGGGTGAATCGATTCAAATTGATAATGGAGAAGTGCCAGTTTAATTATCGGATCAAGTTTACAAAAGTCCGGATCGTTTATAAATAGCTCAAGATGTTTAAGTTTCTCTCTTAAAACATCTTCACAGCACGGTGGAGTATATACAATTTCGCCAGTGATATTGTTTTTTAGTGCGGTCCCCAGAGTCCTTCTGATGCCACTTGTATTCTGAGTTATCTTTTGAACAACATTTACCATAAGGTTTGTTGATATTATGTTGTTCTGCTCTTTCATAAAATTCAGTCCTGCGTACAATGCTGTCCGATATCCCAGTACCTCTTTAGTTGCTGAAGTTGTTCCAGCTTCTTCAGCTGCAGCCCGGTAAAGTTCATCCTGGGTAGTGACAATGTTTTCTATTGCAGAACTATCCTTACTTTCCTGCAGTACAATTGTATTTATCAGAAGATTATAAAGTGATTCCCGGGGAAGTGTCTCACAAAGTCCCTTAAGTTCTGCGAGGCTCCTGGCAGCTTTAACGGCATGATTAATTAGTAATTCACGGGCAGCTACATCAAATACCGGAGGAAGATCAGGAAGATCATTATATGGAATTATTCTATTGTAGGTCATTGTGTCAATTAATAACAGTTAATTCAACTTTGTAATTTCTGTTGACTTTATCATTCGACATAGGATTTATTTCATGTCGAATATAAGAAGAAAAATCGACATCAACAAGTTTCTATGTCGAAAGAGTACAACTATATTTTAATTTATGTCGCATAACACAGTTCTTGGCTTTTCCGTTAATTCTTCGTAAATTTGGATTGAAACTCTCGCTGGGTTTAATTGAAATATCCTATTTAACTTCTGAATTGGAAATCACTAATGGTGATATCCATTGAGCCAGAACTATTAATTTACCAAAATTAAGAAAGTATGTGGAAACCAATTTCAATTGATCAGTATGTAAAAATTCATTTGAAGAAAAGCCCGAATGAAAATGAAAAGACACTTAAAATGCGGATTGATGCTGCGCTGGACTACTATAAAAATGGTATAAAATGCCGATGCGGAAATGATATCTGGATAGTTGGTTCGAATACAGCCCCTTTTGGTTGTTTTAGCTGCATTACAGGGAAAGATCATCCGCGAGGTGATTATGAAATTGATTCAGCTCTTGACAAGAGGGATAAGTACGGAAGGAGGCATGTTGATGAGATGGATCCACGGAAGATTGCCGGAATATTCGATGATAATGGATATGAGATCAGCCAGGAAATCATCAAAATGCAACCACTCTGTTTAGCATGCATAAAATATAACAGCGATGACTTTGAAGAAGAACTGTTATGTAATCTGAACAGAAATGACCAGGCAGATGAGAAAGAATTCAAATGCGGGGCATATGAGAAATTATAACTTATATGGGATATCAGAAAATACCATAAGTTCTGCAAAGTTAACATCTGAGATCACAAAACCATTAAATTAATCTGGTCTCTGTTTAATCACAATAAATACTATCATGGAAATGAGTTCAGATGATGAGAATGATATAGTAAAGACGGAAAAATTTCCTATTTACCGGAAAGGAAAAGAGATCCTTGATATGGTAAGAAAAATCACAGCTCTTATTCCAGAGAACGATGAGTACCTTACAGATATTAAAGCCTGCATGCTAT
>CAYXSM010000032.1:0-37049 GCA_964466705.1 uncultured Rikenellaceae bacterium | reverse complement strand
TACCGAGACGGTAGTTATCGAGCGGACTTATACCCTCACAACAGACAAGGAACTTGCTGACAATGCCGATGGTGACGCTTCCGGTACTGTGACCCTGGGTGACCTCCTTACTTATACCGTAACGGTTACAAACACAGGCAACACAACGCTTAACAACGTTACCGTAGCTGACCCGATGCTCTCGCCAAGCTCAACAACCTGCGCAACACTGCTGCCGGGTGAGACTTGCATACTGACAGGTACTTATACCGTAACACAGACAGATGTCGATGCCGGAGAGATTATTAATACAGCTGCCGGAGATTCCGACGAGACTGAGCCTGTCGAGGATACCGAGACGGTTACTATCGAGCAGCTGTATTCCCTAAATATCGTCAAAGTAGTTGATCAGGCTGCAATTGATGCTCCCGGAACTCTTAATTACACAATAACAATAACCAACACCGGTAATGTCGGTCTGACAAATGTTACCGTTACCGATGCCTTTGCAGGTGGCGCAACTTATCAGTCAGGTGATACTGACGGTGATAATGTCCTCGATGTTGATGAGGTCTGGACATACACAGCTGATTATGACGCAACTCAGGCAGACATCAACGCCGGTCTGGACCTGGTTAACACTGCCATTGTCGATACCGACCAGACAGAACCACAACAGGATGACGCCACTACTACAATCAATGTTACACCGGAAATTACTGTCGAAAAAGTCGTTGACTTTGAAGTGATAAGCGAGCCAACAATTCTCAATTATACTATTATTGTAACCAACGAGGGCAATGTGAACCTTGCTGATGTGGTGGTGACAGATCCGCTGACAAACGACAATGATCCACTGATACTGGTATCAGGTGATGATAACGGCGACGGAATGCTCGATGTTAATGAAACATGGATCTTTAACACTTCTTACGATGTTACATTTGACGACATCAACAGCCTCGAACAGATTGTCAATACTGCCTATGCCGTCGCTGCCGGGATCACTGATCCTGAAGAAGCATCAGTAACAACAACTGTTGAACGCAGTGCTGCTCTTGTTATCAGCAAAGTGGCAGACCTTACTGAGATAAATACTCCTTCACTGCTTAATTACACAATCGAAGTTTCAAACGCAGGTAATGTCAGCCAGACCGGTATAGTTGTAACAGACCCGCTTACAAATAATGACGAGCCATTGATATTGGTGTCAGGTGATTCGGACAACGATGGAGAACTCGACCTTTCTGAAACATGGATA
The DNA here is from genome assembly GCA_964466705.1 of uncultured Rikenellaceae bacterium. Lineage (GTDB taxonomy): Bacteria > Bacteroidota > Bacteroidia > Bacteroidales > VadinHA17 > LD21. The sequence goes on along the minus strand of CAYXSM010000032.1, from coordinate 35,809 downwards.
TACAACAGTCAGTATACTGTCACCCAGGCTATGATCGACCAGGGCGATGATCTTGTAAATATTGCCAGTGTCGTCAGCAATGAGGTTACCACCCCTGTTACTGCTCAGGCTGTAACAACTATTGATCAGAATCCTTCACTTACCGTAGAAAAGTACCAGACCAGCACCGATACTGTTACAACTGCGGGCCAGGTTATTGAATACGAGATTATTGTAACCAATACCGGAAACATAAGCCTTACAGGCGGAGTGGCAACTGAAACATATCCGGGTGACGGTGCAGGAACCCTGAGCGAACCTGTTGAAAGCATGAATGCTGACGGCATCCTTGAGGTCAGTGAAACATGGACTCACATTGCAACTTATCCTGTGACCCAATACGATATCAACGCAGGTGTCGATCTGGTTAACACCATCAGCATAGTCACCAATGAATATCCCGGACCGACACAGGATACGGCAATTACTCCAATTGAGGGAAGCTCCTTGATTGAAATAACCAAGGAAGCTGCAGAAAATAGTTATGCAGCAGCTGGTGATGAAATTCATTACACCATCTCAGTGACCAACACAGGAACTGTCTCCCTTACCGATGTGCTGGTAACCGATCCGCTCACAAATCTGAGTGTCACCATACCAGAATTTGGACCAGGCCAGACAGAAACATTTAACCCCGTATACACAATAACTCAAAGTGACATAGATGCCGGCCATGTAGATAATATTGCAACTGCCTCATATACATACGGAGGAGAAGATTACGAAACAGAAGCCGAGGAGCGCGTTGACGCAACTAATGAACACGGTATAAGAATAACCAAAGTTGCCACAGAAAACAGCTTTGCAGCTGAGGATGATATAATTCACTATACAATTACGGTAACAAACACTGGTAATGTGACATTGACCGATGTGTCTGTCTCCGACCCGCTGACAAGCATGGACGAAATCATAGCGTCACTTTCTCCGGGAGGCTCAGAGACATACACCACGACATACACTGTAGTCCTGGATGATGTTAATACCGGTTATGTAGAGAATACTGCAATTGCTGCATACACATTTGCAGGCCAGGACTTTGATGAAGCAGCATATGCGAGGGTTGACGCTCTCCGTAACCATGGCATTACCATCACGAAGGAAGCAACAGAAGACGTCTTTGAAAATGAAGGTGATGTGATTCATTACACGATTGTTGTAAGTAACACGGGTGAAATTGCATTAACAAACGTAACAGTATCTGACCCGCTAACAGGTCTTAATCATATGATCACAAGTCTGGAGCCGGGCGTATCCGTTACCCTCACTGCTGAGTATACTGTCGGTCAGAGCGACATAAACTCAGGTCAGGTAAGTAATTCAGCAACTGCAGGTTACACCTTCGATGATGACTATTTCGAAGAAAGAGCGGAAGTAATTGTTTATGCTTCGCAGGATCATGATCTTTCTGTAGCAAAAGATGCCCAGGAACAAAGCTACAGCAGTGTCGATGAACAGATCAATTATAATATTGTTGTTACGAACAACGGTAATATAACACTTAGCAATATTGTGGTCTCCGATCCTCTTACCGGACTGAATACAACTATTTCCAGCCTCGATCCGGGTGCATCAGAAACCATTACAACAACTTATGAAGTTACCCAGGAAGATATCAACAGAGGCCGGATTGACAACACTGCGACAGCTGTTTATACTTTCGCCGGGCTAACCTATTCCGTGCCTGCCAGTGAAACTGTCTATGGTATCCGGGGACCTGATATTTCATTGTCGAAGCAAGTTGAGGAATCAGGTTACAGTTCAGCCGGTGAAACACTTCATTATACCATTCTGGTAACCAACACAGGGAATGTCACGCTTACGAATATTTTAGTCTCCGATCCGCGCACAGGCGTCAGCAGAACAATACCGACACTTGCCCCGGGTGCCGGTTCAACAATTACCACTACATATACTGTCACCCAGCCAGATGTCAACTCAGGAATGATCACTAATACTGCTACTGCAACCTGCACATACGAAGGAGAAGAGTACACGACCGAGGACAGTGTCACCATTAGGGCGCGTCAAAATGCCGCCTGGACTTTGAACAAAACTGCAAGGGAAAGAAATTTCAGCCGTATCGGAGATGTCATTCACTATAATATTACTGTGAGAAATACCGGTAACGTATCCGTTTCCAATGTCACCCTGACCGACCCGGGTGCCGACAACGGAAGCATAAGATATGTCTCGGGCGACAGCAATGGCAACAGGGTACTTGATCCGGGCGAAATATGGAGCTATGCGGCCGAACATACAATCAACCCTGCTGACCTTGGTACCGGTCGTTACTCAAATACAGCGACCGTGAACGGCGATCTGCCTGACGGAAATCCAATGAGGCCTGCTTCAGCTACTGAAACCGTATCCCTTAACAATCTACCTCCCGCTATAGATTGTCCGGAAGATATTGATACCAACACAAGCTCCTCGACTAATGACGTTGTTATCACCGGAGGACTTGCAGCTGATTATTCTGACCCCAACAATAATGTTGTTTCGCTTACATGGGTTATGACAGGGGCCACTGTGGCTCAGTCTCCTGCCACAGGCATCAACAACCTGACAAGCTATACCTTCAATCAGGGTACTACAACAGTTACTTATACGGTGACCGATGCATTTGGATTGTCAGACCGCTGCAGCTTTACTGTAACGGTGGCAGATGAAACGCCTCCGGTGGCAGTTTGTCAGAATATTACCATTTATCTCGACCTTGTAACAGGTATCGCTACCATTGTCCCTCAGGATGTTGACGGAGGCAGCTATGATAACAGTGGTTTCATTGACTATATGGAAATCAATCTTGATCAGTTCGACTGCACGAACCTCGGGCCAAATGATGTGATCCTTACTGTTTATGATGAATCGGGCAACTCCGACTGGTGCATTTCTGTGGTAACGGTACGTTATGCAGTTGATCCGCTGCCCGTTGTCACTCCTGCCAGTGATATAATATGCAACGGAGCTCAAACCGACCTCGTGCTTTCAAACACCATACCTGCAACGACCTGGACCTGGACTGTAACAACATCATCTGACATAACTGGTGCCTCCGATGACCACTCAGGTACACTCTCAACCATCAACCAGGTTCTTCACAACTCAGACGAATCGGCCCACTACGTTATTTACAACATTACCCCGACAGTGTATGGTCAGTGCAACCTTGAAAGAGTATCGGCTACTGTATGGGTAAATCCCGAACCGCTGATCAGTGTCGGGCAATCGGATGATCTGATCTGTAACCTCGGCAGTACGACGATCTCAGTTGCCAATCTGAACGGTCAGGTAAGAGGCCAGTGGGCATATGACCTTGTTGTTGAGCCTGATCCGGGAATAGGAGGATATACGGAAAACGGTACTTATACAACTCCGACAAATCTCACCGAGACCCTTACAAACAGTAACAGGGAAATCAGCCGGATAATCTATCGCTTCACTCCGTATATCATACCCGAAGACGGAGGTGAAAGGTGCATGGGAGAAACACAGACCATTACCATACAGGTATATCCGTCACTAAAAAATTACTATGAAAAAGTACTCTCTGATTACAACGGATACAACATCAACTGTTATGGAAATGCAACAGGATCGGTTGTGGTAAACCCGACACCTGACTCGCCTCCTATGACATACAACTGGACCGGTCCTGCAGGCTTCAGATCATCAGAAAAAGATATCTCGGGTCTTATAGCAGGACAATATATACTTACTGTAACTGATCTTATAACAATGTGTTCCGAGACAGACACAGTTGACCTTACGCAACCAGAATATCCGATAAGCATGACTCTTGAGCTGTCACAAAGCTCTTATGGCGACTATAATATCAACTGTTTTGGAGGCACAACCGGCTATATCAATGTCATTCCGCACAATAATATAGGACTGGTTGATTTTATGTGGGCCGACGGTGCAATAGGACATCTGCGTGAAAATCTACCGGCCGGACCTTACAAAGTGATAATTACAGACTCAAATAATTGTCAGGCTGAGTCGACAGTTTTCTTAACAGAACCCGAACAGATTGTGCTCAATTTTGAAGTCACCAACTCAACATGCCCGGGCAAACCCGATGGTGAGATAAGGCTCACGGCAACAGGTGGCGTGCCGGGCGATGACTATTCATATCTGTGGTCAAACAATACAACAGGAAGAGATATTCTGAACATTGTTGAAGGATTATATAATGTAACAGTAACCGATCTCAACCTATGCCAGGTAACAGGATCGGCAACGGTTCGTTCAATGAACGAATACTGCCTGATCATTCCGGAAGCATTCTCACCAAATGGCGATGGCATCAATGACGTCTGGAACATTGAGGACATTGAACTCTACCCTGATGTTGTAATAACCATATACAACAGATGGGGACAGGTCGTGTGGACATCTGAAAGAGGTTACCCGCATCCTTGGGACGGAAGGAGCGAAAACATCATGCTTCCTGTTGATTCCTATCACTATGCAATCGATCTGAACAACGGTATCAAGCCAATCGTAGGGCATGTAACGATTGTCAGATAAATCATGCGAAAAGAAAGCTGCCATTTTCGATCGCTCATCAATGGCAGTTACTTCTTCTGTTAATTAATTAACAGAAGTCAATAAATCCTTTTGTCAGGTTACCGACCGGGTAAAACCGTGAGTGAATCCGTGCTGTTAAGACTTCGAAACATCACTTCCAAAGTGCTCCTGGGATAAACATCCGGAAATTTTTGACGAACAGACAGAAGCTGTGGACATAAACTTATGTTATTGATTTTAAATCAATTCATATAGGACTATATTTGTTGGATATCTGTTTGTAATGATATTTTTAACTGCCGGCCCCGAAATGTTTGCAAGAGTAATACAATACTCTTAATTTGCATTAGTGCGGGTAATTTATGAAAAGGCTTGTTTACATAATATTATTTGTTATTGCCGGTCCTGCAGCCCTGGCCCAGCAGCTTCCGTTATACAGCCAGTACCTCTATAACAGGTTCCTCATCAATCCGGCGATTGCCGGCAGTGACGGCTTTACAAGCTTCAACATTACAGCCCGGGAGCAATGGGTTGGTTATTCCGGGGCCCCAAGAACTTATTCCTTCAGCTGGCAGAACAGGATATTTAAACGCGGATACCAGCTCAGGAAGAATATCTTTAACAAAACTGTTTACAGGCCGAAAACTGAGGGCAAGGTAGGATATGGGGGTTACATATTCAGCGACAGGAACGGTCTGGTACAAAGGACCGGTTTCCAGCAGGCATATACATACCATATGTGGGTCGATGACTACACACAGTTATCTATGGGCCTTGCCCTGACAGGTTATCACTTCAGGATAGATGCCACCGAAAGAAGTTTTGAGGATCCCAACGAACCATGGCTGAACGACAACCTGAGAAAAGGGGTGTTCATACCTGATTTTGATTTTGGGATCTACCTTCTTGATCCAAAATTTGAAATCGGCTTCTCAGCCCAGCAGATGCTCGGTGCTGCTGCCAAACTTGGTGAAGTTGCCTACAGGAATTACTGGATGGACAGGCACTTCTACCTGTTTGGGTCATACAATTTCTACACTGGTACAAAAACAGAACTTAAGCCCTCGGTACTGGTAAAAATGTCCGAACAGGTCAGGCCTCAGGCTGATTTCGGCTTTACCTATACATATGACCAGAGTTTCTGGGCCGGTTTATCATATCGTACGGGCAGCGCTCTTGTTGCCAATATAGGCTTAAGGCATTTTAACAGCCGTGTCAAGCTAACAACAATGTATTTCGGATATTCATTCGATTTCAGCCTGAACAAGATCCAGAGCGTGACTTATGGTACACACGAACTTACCATGGCTCTTAAATTCGGTGACAGGCTTAAAAGATTCAGATGGATCGACCGTTTCTGATTTCCGGACTCAGGATTTATTCTGTCAGATCATAACTTCTTTCACGCTGTTTTCCGGCTTCTATCCACTCTGGCAGTACTTCTTCGAGGAAGTTATTTTTCGCTTTTCTCAGGCTCTCCATATCGAGACCGATATATTCCTGAGCTTTCTCCTTCGTGGAGATATCAGGATAGGGTACCTCTCCCTGATATCCTGATGACACGAGGATCCTGCTCAGTTTTATACGTGCCTCCTGAGCCAGTGTTATTCCGCTGGTTATGATCCTGCCCGTTTCAACAGGGGAATGAAATGAATTTCCATGGCCTGCAGCGGTAAAATCCCATCGCCACTGGGCTCTCCGGATATCATTAAGCACAGGCTGCATCTCGGTCTCTGTTGCTCCCCTTTCCCAGGCTGTTTTGGCTTCTACATGGCACCTGACAAGCAACTCCTCAAGTATTGCCCTGTTTTCCAGTATCTTATCCTGACGCATATAAACATCCTCAAGAAGTCTGGCAGTCTCCTCCCGGTGACACACCTGGCATGAGTTTGCTATATTGTTGAGCGGGCTCTGTATATGATGACTGGTAAATTTTTGTCCTCCTTCACTTATAAATGACATGTGGCAATCAGCACAGGAAACTCCTCTTGAGGCATGAACTCCGGTCAGGTAAACCTCATAATCAGGATGCTGTGCCTTCAGCATCGGAGCCCTGCTAAGACCATGTATCCAGTCGGCAAATTCAATATTATCATAATATTTCTCCATCTCCTCCAGAGTGGTGCCTTCACTCCACGGCAAAGTCAGATATTGCACTCCTTCCACCTTGTTACCGTTAAAATAGTATTCAACATGGCACTGGGCACATACCAGGCTTCTCATCTCCTGGTGTGATGCCTTCGTGATATCTTTTCCCATTGACTCAAAAGCTTCAAGAAGGGCTGGCCTTGAGATCCTGAGATTCATGGTCCGTGAATCATGGCAGTCTGCACATCCAACCGGATTGATTATCTCAGAACCTTTTGTATCCCACGTTCCTCTGTAAAATTCCGCTACACCAATCTCGTTCATCAGCCTTGGAACATCCGGGCTTTTGCAAGTCCAGCAGGTATTAGGCTGAGGACTCGGGACCTGTTCAGAGGGAGCACCGGTGCGAATAGTTTTCCAGATATCTTCAATTGCATAGTAATGGCCCCTGCCCTGATTATAATCCCTTGAGAACGAATAACCGGCCCAGAGGACAACCAGTTCGGGAGAAACCTCCAGAACATCCATCATTGCACTTCCGCCATGCTTACTCTTAAAGTTTGTCTCCGATGTTTTGAGATAGGAACTATATTCACGCGGGAATATCTCTCCCCATTTGGCATCCCTTGGCTCAAAATCGGAAAAAGTTATTTTGGGGCTGTAGGCAAAAACAGCCTCGGCTCTCCTTTCTATTATGGATGAAGCGAGCAGACCCAGAAGGAAAACAACAATAACAGTAACCATGAAAAGCAGCCAGCCGACCCATGGCTTCTCCTTAACAATATCCTGAACAGATTTCATGTCGATAATTTATTAATTATTTTTCTCTTGTCTTCTTAAGCCACTCCGGCACAGGTGATTCTGGCAGCGGGACTCTTGCGTAAGGTACACTGGAGAGGCTGTTAACCCTTCCATGGGGTGTTTCGCGATGGCATTCCCAGCATTTACGGTCTTTCCTGTCCATTACAATTTTGTCGCTGTAAAGCATCAGCCTGCTGTCAGTCAAAAGATTTTCATGGCACCTGATGCAATTCCTGTGAACTACTTCCTTTCCGTCCTCCCTGATGAAAATAACCTGAGGCTCCCTCCTGAGAGTAAAAACAGTTGCATGCCGCAAGCCATCCTTGGCTTTGAAATAGTATTTACTGAACACATTGTTCTGAGGAACATGACAATCGTTGCAGTTTGTTGTTTCACGGTGCGAACTATGACTCCAGGTCGCGTACTGGGGAGCCATAATATGGCAGTTGACACATGTTTCAGGCTTGTCCCCCAGATAGGAAGGAGCATTTGAGATATAAAAAGAATAAGATGCAAGGCCAGTGAAAGCAGCCACTGTTATTATTACAGGGAATGTCCATTTTTCTGGCGGCAGAAGCTTCCTTATAAATCCCATACCTCTTATTTGCAATATAAAGATTAAAAAATTATTTCTGATATTTCGTTGCCATGTCGCTAAATAGTTATATCTTCGCTCCGATTTTTTTCATAATGAAACGGTTAACTCAAAATAACCGGTAATCTCAAAAACAAAGTACAAAAAAAGGTTAGAAAAATGAAAAACAAAGTTCTCGTGGGATTTGCAACGCTCATGATGATTGCTATCCTTACAGGTTGTGGAAAAGCTCCACAGACGCAGATTGATGCTGTGAATGCCGCTATTGAAGAAGCAAAAAATGCTGAGGCAGCAGTTTATCTTCCGGATGAATTTGCCGCTCTTCAGAATTCCATGAATGCTGTCATGGCTGACATCGAAACACAGAAAGGCAAATTATTCAAGAAATTTGGTGATGCCAAACTGAAGCTTGATGAAACACTCACACAGGCAAACCAGCTTACTTCAAGCGTTGCTGCTAAAAAGGAAGAGGTTAAAGCCGAGGTCGGAAGCATGATGGAAAGTGCCAGGTCTGTTATTGAGGAAAATAAGACTCTCATAACCAAAGCCCCCAGAGGTAAAGAAGGAGCTGCTGTTCTAGAGCAGATCAAATCTGAAATGGCTGCAATTGAGTCTTCACTCGCCGAAGTTCAGACCCTGAATGATAACGGATCCTTCATGGATGCTTTAAACAAGCTCAAGGCAGCTATGGAAAGCGCCAACAGTATTAATACAGAACTTAAGGAAGCTATTGCCAAAGTCAGGAGATAAAAGTATTTATACTATTTTTGAAAAGGAATCCCCGGGGAATCTCCCCGGGTTTTTTTTAAGACAGCCGGAATGAGACTAAAGAGATCTTGGAAAATAATATTCACAATCACAATCCTTTGCTGCTTTATTGGGATAATTATTGTTCTCCTGTCTCTTTTCGCACCAAAACCTCCAACAGGCGAAGTAGAATATGCAAGAGAGCTGATCTATGAAGCGGGAAGAAATAATGCAGCTTCATATTCAGGAAGGTCATTTAATGAAGCAAGATCTCTTTATGACTCTGCAATGACAAAATGGAAGGAAGAAAACAAACGGTTTATTTTGTTCCGTAAATATGATGAGGTATCTTCCTATGCCAGGTCATCAGCCGGGAAAGCTGAACAAGCCATGCAGGAATCAAAAATTACTTCATCAAACCTTCAGTTTAAGCTTAAACATAAAATCGACAGTTTAGATCTGGTTGTTGCGGACCTTGACAGGCTTTTTCTTGCCTGGCCTCTTCCTTCTGAAATACGCAACAGAATTTCAAGGGGAAAGCTGCTGCTGAAAGAAAGCCTTATAGCATTTGACAAAGGACAATATCTTCAGGCCAACAGGAAAATAATCGATTCTGAATACCTCCTTACATCCTCTCTGGAACATGCGTCATCAAACATGACTGACTATTTCAGGGATTACCGGTTGTGGAAGAAATGGGCTGATGAAACAATAAGCGCATCAAAGCGAAACTCGGATTATTCCGTTATAGTTGATAAAATTTCCAGGAAATGCCATATTTACCATAATGGGATAAAGAGTTACGAATTCAACATAGAACTCGGAGATAACTGGGTTGGTCATAAAAGCGTCAGGGGCGACAGGGCCACTCCTGAAGGAATGTATAAGATAATAAAAAAGATAGGTGCAGGTCATTCAAAATACTATAAAGCTCTTCTGCTTGATTATCCTAATCCGTCTGACCGTGAAACGTTCCGGAAAAAGGTTGCGGAAGGAATCCTGCCTCCATCAGCAAAGATAGGGGGCCAGATTGAGATACACGGAAGCGGCGGAAGGGGAATAGACTGGACCGAAGGCTGTGTCGCCCTCACCGATCCTGACATGGATATCATATATAGAATCGCCCGTGTAGGCACACCAGTAACTATTGTTGGTTCACTCGCTGATTTGGATGATATTCTCAGGTAACAAGTATCAGTATGATAAATAAAACAGACTGGGGAATTGAATTCGTAAAAAATTTACGGACAGCAGCAAGCAAATTAAAAAGCAGGCTGGTTAACCAGATCCTTCCAGAGATCAGGAATACCGTCGAAAACCTGAAGACAGATAAGAGGCTCCACCGGTATGCTGTCAAAGGTCGGAGGAGTATATTGACTGTTCTCATTGTCCTGTCCTTGATACTCTTTTTTCTTTACATTGTTCCGGGCATCCAGGATCTTGTCGCCGGTAAAAGATCTGTAATTAAAAACGATGATGCAGTGAAGCAGGAAAAACTTTACAAACAGCAAATAAGTTCACTGACAAGAGATATACAGCAGCTTTCACGGAAATACAACTCTTATACTTCAGGACAGTCCTATATAGTCATCAATACAACCGACAACAGATTTCATCTTTACAGGAACAGAAAGCTGATAAGGGAGGGATCATGTAGTTCCGGAAGTTATGTGATGCTGAAAGCCGATGGAGAAAGAAAATGGATCTTCAAAACCCCTAAAGGTAAATACAGGATACAGGGGAAGATTGCCTCTCCTGTGTGGAGAAAACCAGACTGGGCATTTGTCGAAGAAGGGCTTCCGGTGCCTTCCCCCACGCATCCTTCAAGATATGAACGTGGGGTCCTTGGCGATTATGCCCTCAGCATTGGCGATGGCTATCTTATACATGGCACAATATACAAGCGTTTGCTCGGGATGCCTGTAACCCATGGGTGTATAAGGCTGAATGACGAGGATCTTGAAGTAATCTATAAAACATTAAGCGTCGGTTCAAATGTCTATATCTTTTGAACTGTCCCTGAAATATGCTTCGTTAAAGAATGAATAACACAGGTAATAACATCCAACGCCCAGGAAAGCTGATCAGGTTTGTCATTGGATTCACTCTGATATTCATGATTTATTACCTGATAATGTCAGCAGCTGCTCCGTTGAAAAGAATGGCAGATCTTAAAGCACAATTCATGACATCGGATCCTGATAAGGAACAACCGGACACAAGGTTATTCACCGATTCGACATACCTTCATCTGTTGAAGGAGAGGGGTTTTTTACAGTCAGGAACTGCAATGGCCGCAACAGATTCAGTATGCCTTAGCCTGATTATTCCCGACAGTATGATTAATCTTGAGATCAGCGGTGTTGTTGTGCACTCTGTGAAAACAGGTAATATAAGGGCAGGCAGAATGCTGATAAAAGGAAACGATTATGTTATATCATCATTGCTTTCTGAACCATTGAACATAGTAAAGGATTATGCCACAATTCCTAAAGAACCTATTATGGTCAGGATTGCACCGAAAGATACATCTGAATATCAGCCGGATATACTACCGGACACTTCCAATACGAAACCCGTCAATTTTATCCTTAAGACAGATAAAGGTATCAATATTTATATATTCCAGGAAGAACCTGCGAAGGGGAACAGATTTAAGATCTTTTTCTTTAACCTGAGTGACAGAATGAGGTATTTCGCCCGTTCGCTTGCAAGAATTGTCAGGTTCAAAGTACCTGAGTATCACCCAGCTATCCGAATACGGATCCCCAGAGCTGACGCAAAGATAATATACAGGGCACTGCCTGATAAAGGGCAGATCACTGTTTACCGGTGATCACAAATAACACACTGCTGACAGCCTCTTAAAACAGGTGATGATAAATTCAGAAACTTCCTTTTTTCCCTTTTCTCCGCCTGTCTTTTTTCTTATATTTTTTCCTGCATAACAAAAAAAAATGTAGGTTTGAGCCTGACAAGGCAAAAATCCTGCAGCTCATGGCACGTTTTACCGGCATCATTGGAATTATAGTTCTTCTGGGACTGGCATATTTATGGTCAAACAACCGCAAGGCGATAAACTACAGGCTTGTGCTCACAGGTCTTGGTCTCCAGTTGGGTCTTGCAGTCTTTATCCTTAAAGTACCTCTCGGGCAGCAGATATTCTACTGGCTCGGCAGGGCCATCAACAAATTACTTGATTTTTCCCAGGAAGGTGGTTCTTTTGTTTTCGGCGACCTTACAAAGGTGTCGGAGATATTGCCTGCAACCATTGTGAGCAACGGTGTGTTTCTCTTCATTCTTCTCCCCACAATCATTTTCGTTTGTGTTCTGGTTGCCATGGCTTACCATGTAGGCATTATGCAAAGGATAATTGCTGTTATTGCAAGATTCGTCCACTGGGCTATGAGGGTTAGCGGAAGCGAGGCACTGTCTAATGTTTCAAGCGCCTTTGTCGGCCAGGTTGAAGCCCAGATCATGATACGTCCGTATCTTTCCGGAATGACAATGTCTGAACTCCTGGCATCCATGACAGGCAGTATGGCCTGCATAGCCGGAGGAGTAATGGCTGTATATATTTCAATGGGAGTGCCGGCTTCGTATCTTCTGGCTGCCAGTCTTATGGCCGCCCCCGGGGCTCTTGTCATCTCTAAAATAGTATTCCCTGAAACCCAGGAATCCGAAACAAAGGGAAAAGTAAAACTGGAAGTAAAAAAAGAGCACTCAAATATTATGGATGCCATTTCGCATGGTGCTTCCGACGGCATGAGGATATCCATTAATGTGATCGCGATGCTCATCGGCGTAATTGCCCTTGTGGCGCTTGTTGATGCTCTGCTGGGATATTTCGGTCATTTCCTCGCCTGGACAGGCATATCCCTTGAATCGATCGGCCTTGATGTAGATAATCTGGGGCTGAAAGATGTCTTTGGTGCTTTTTTCTCACTTTTTGCCATAATAATGGGCGTGCCTCCGTCTGAATCAATGTCAGTAGGCTCGCTCATGGGAACAAAAATGGTCATAAACGAATTTGTGGCTTATACTGATCTTACTCCCATGATCCATCAGGGAACATTAAGTGCAAAATCTATCGTTATTGCCAGTTTTGCCCTCTGTGGATTTGCAAATTTCAGTTCAATTGCCATTCAGCTCGGAGGAATAGGAGCAATGATCCCGCATCGCAAATCTGACCTTGCCAGGCTTGGGTTCAAAGCCATGATCTGCGGTACTATGGCCTCATACGTCTCCGCTTCCCTCGCCGGCATACTGATGTGAATCTGTAAAGAATATACTCCCGAATCGTTCACATTTCCCAGCCCGGGCAGAAGCCTGGTTCGTCGATGCAAAAAACGTATTTTGTCGCCGCGGAGAGAGGGGGATTACCTGAGGTGATCCCTTGTGGGACCCCTGCAAAGCTTGCAACAACCCTCCGGGTTAATATTTGATTTTCCCTCAGTTCCTTACCAAAGTAAGCTTTCAACGGAACTTCATCAAAACAAATAACCCCGCTGAGGCGGGGTTGCTGCAAGCTTTGCGGAGAGAGGGGGATTCGAACCCCCGGTACAGTTTCCCGTACGGCAGTTTAGCAAACTGCTGGTTTCAGCCACTCACCCATCTCTCCTTCCCTTGGAAGGATTGTGGCGACAAAAGTAGAAAATCAAGCTCTAAGTTCAAAATAATTGTCGTGGTTTATTAACACAAACCCGGCACTTACGAAATTCTTTCCTCACGGCCTATGAGCTCTCGAGAAGTATTACATTCTCAACGTGATGCGTCTGCGGGAACATATCAAAAGGCTGCACCTTTGCAACCCGGTAGTGGGCCGACATCAGAAATACATCACGGGCCTGAGTAGCCGGATTGCAGCTGATATAAACAATTCTCCGGGGCCGGACTTCTGTTATAGATTTAACAACACCTTCATGCATGCCTGCCCGGGGAGGGTCGGTGATTATAATATCCGGCTTCCCGTTTTCCGATATAAATGAAGGTGTCAGAACATATCTTATATCACCTGAAAAGAATCTGGTATTATTAATTCCGTTGATTTCCGAATTCTCGCAGGCATCTCTGACCGCTTCTTCAACATATTCTATACCAATGACTTTATCAGCCGAACCAGCAACATAACAGGCTATTGTTCCGGCTCCTGTATAAAGATCATAAACCAGTTCCTTTCCGGTGAGACCGGCAAACTCCCGGGCTGTTCTGTACAATTCAGCTGCCTGCCTTGTGTTTGTCTGGAAAAAGGATTTAGGTCCCAGCCTGAATTTGAGCCCGTCAATTTCTTCGACAAGGTGACCGGTGCCACGATAAAGCACTGGTACCTGATCGTACAGAGAATCGTTCCTTTTTGAATTTATTATATACATAAGGGAGGATATTTGCGGAAATTTGCCGGCCAGATAATCAAGCAACCCTTCCCTTCTCTTCTCATCATCGTAAAAGAATACAATAATCACCATGAAATTCCCGTCCAGGGTATTACGGATTATGAGGTTCCGAAGAAATCCCGACTGTTCCTTAGGGTTAAAGAAAATCATCCTGTCTTTCTGTGCATAATCCCTGACAGCATTTCTGATCATCCCCGATGGTTCGGGTTGCAGATAGCATTCCCTTATGTCAAGCACCTTATCAAACCTGCCCGGGATATGAAACCCAAGCGCTTCCTCCCTGGCATATTCTATATCGAGCATTATCTCTTTGGCAGTAAGCCATCGCCTGTCGGCGAAAGCATATTCAAGCTTGTTACGGTAATAATATATATCAGGAGATCCCCTGATAGGCATCATTCCCTTCAGCTCGACCTTTCCGATCCTTTCAAGACTGTCTCTTACCTGCTTTTCTTTATAGAACAGCTGCTTTTCATATGGGAGGTGCTGCCATTTGCACCCTCCGCACACACCGAAGTGAGAGCATTCAGGTTTTATTCTTGATGCCGAATACTCCCTGAACCTTACAACAGAACCTTCAAGGTATTTTTTTTTCTTCTTCCGGACCTGTATGTCGACAATGTCTCCGGGTATTACCATAGGGACAAAAACCACCATATTATCTACCCTTGCTATTGCATTGCCTTCGGATCCTATATCGGTGATCCTGACATTCTCTATCACTGGGACTTCTCTTTTGCGTCTCACATCTTACAGGATAAAGTGCAACTCCGGGGCTTTTGATACAACGGTATTAAATTTAATTGCTGTTCAGGGCCATGATAAAAAGCAGCCCTCTTAACATACATGGCAGTACTCCGTCACTGTGATCCACTCCGGGTACTATTTCTCTGATGCACAACAAAGGAGATGTTCCTTCCTGCATCATATCATTGTACATTTCCTCAGTTGTAACAGGGTCAACCTGTGTGTCGTTTCCTCCGTGAAGCAGGTAAAGAGGCTTTTCTGTCCGCCATGCTGAAATGCTGTTGCGTGAAAATGCTTCCCTGACGGATGCATATTTTTGTCCGCTGTCAAACCCTGAGAGGAAGTCCGCGGAAAGTAGTTCCGCCACAGATGTTGTAAGCTGTGCATTTATCTGCTCAAAGCTTAGCGCGCCTGTGTAAAGGTCCGGAAGCAAAGAAGCATAAGGCTCGTTGAGTATATCAGTAACCGGATTTGAGAATTGTTTGTATTCAGTATAGGCGTTTACTATATAGCCTATGTATACCGGCATAGGGTAAGTCTCCTGTGCTGTCATTCTTTCAAGAAGAAGTCCGAGATCATAAGGCCCCGCCCCACAGGCGCTGCCTCTTAGATTAAAATCGCCGGAATATTCAAGTTCCATTGCTTTATGCATAGCCAGCGTTGCCCATCCACCCTGGGAATATCCAAGAAAATAACAATCGCCCGACAGCGATATTCCTGGCAGCTCGTTGTTCCTGAGTTCTTTAACAGCCAGAAGCATGTCAGCTATTGATTTAACAGTAGGTTCTTTTATCAGATAAGGATGGGGAATATCAGCAGATTCGCCAAATCCCGGATAATCCGGGATCACCACAACATATCCCATTGAAGCGATAAACTCAATCATCTGATAACCTGTGTTTATAACAAACTCACTTGGAGAATATGCATTCTGGGTATTTGTTCCATTCTGAAAACACAGTACCGGATATGCGTTTGCAATGGATGGCACGCAAACGAGACCAGATGCGAGTATTTCATTCCCGCCCGCAGTTGTTCTGTAAATAAGCTTATATACATCAACACTGCCTGCAACTGATCCTTTTATCTCATTGACCTCGGGATAATCCGCTGATGCAGCATCAAGCAGACTTAAAATATATTCCCTGGTATATGACATTGCCAGCTCTCTTGAAACAAAATATGTATAACCGGGTTCTGTGGATTCTTTTCTGCACGATGTTCCCAATGTCGCAGCCAGCAGAAAAATTAACAGGTATTTCAGTGAATAGTTTCTGTGTCTCATAGCTCTGTCATAATTTTTTTTAAAGAAGAATGACATTAGATGATATCAAGGTACTATGCAAAGATAATTGTTTCCTGGCGAGGATAATCAATAAATTACCCGGAACCGGTCCCGTCAATATCAAGTCCTGAATAAATGTTTTAATAATACTTTATCAGTTAATGATTTATGTTTAACTCTGCCTGACAGGAACAAGATTCACATCTCACCGGCTTTATGACGAAAGGATCCGAAGGGCTTTTTCAGCAACCTCACTTTTCCTATATTTGGACATATTTTTCTTTATGGTTTCTATTCAGGATATTTCGGTCTCATTTGGCAGTTTTGATTTGCTGACAAATATTTCGTTTCTTATTAATGACCAGGACCGTATCGGTCTGACCGGAAAGAATGGTGCCGGCAAATCTACTTTGCTTAAGGTGATTGCCGGACTGCAAAGTCCTGCCGGTGGGATTGTTGATAAACCCAAAGAGGTCACAATTGGTTATCTTCCGCAGCAGATGAAAGTTGATGACTCCACTACCGTCCTGAATGAAGCATTGAAGGCTTTTTCCGGACTTAAAAGTCTTGGTGAAGATATACAAAGATACAGTAATGAACTGGCCGGAAGGCAGGATTATAATTCTCCCGGTTATCTTAAATTATGCGATCTTCTTGCTGAAGCTGAAGAAAGGTACAGGATGCATGGTGGTGACAATTATTTAGCCGAGACAGAACAGACTCTTGCCGGCCTTGGTTTTGAGAGAGATGATTTTAGCAGGCTTACCAGCGAGCTGTCAGGCGGTTGGCGCATGAGGGTTGAACTGGCAAAGCTGATCCTCGGAAAACCCTCACTTTTGCTCCTTGATGAACCGACAAACCATCTTGATATTGAATCAATCCAATGGCTTGAGGCATACCTTTCTTCCTGTTCCGGAGGAATAATGATGGTATCACACGACAGGGCCTTTCTGGATAATATTACTAACAGGACCATAGAAATTTCCATGGGAAAAATTTATGATTATAAAGCATCATGGTCGAAATATGTTCTCCTGAGACAGGAACGAAGACAACAGCAGATATCAGCTTACAGGAACCAGCAGAAAATGATAGAAGATACTGAAAAGTTCATTGAGCGTTTCAGGTATAAGGCAACAAAAGCGGTGCAGGTCCAGTCAAAGATCAAAATGCTTGAAAAGATCGATCGTATTGAAGTTGACGAGGAAGATCTCAGGGCCATCAATGTGAGGTTTCCCCCTGCCCCCCGTTCAGGCACTGTCGTAATCCATGCAGAGAATCTGTCAAAAAGCTTTGGTAATAATGTTGTCCTGAGTAAGGTCTCATTAGTGATCACAAGGGGTGAGAAAGTAGCATTTGTCGGCCGTAACGGCGAAGGCAAAACGACCTTCTCAAAGATCATCACAGGGGATCTTGACCATGAGGGTCTGCTGAAAAAAGGCCATAATGTTCATATAGGTTATTTTGCACAGAACCAGGACGAGCTGCTTGATGAGGATAAGACTGTCTTTCAGACAATCGACGATGTTGCCAGGGGTGAAATAAGAACCAGGATCCGTGATATGCTGGGAGCTTTCCTGTTCAGCGGGGAAGATATCGAAAAAAAGGTCAAAGTCCTTTCGGGAGGAGAGCGGTCCAGGCTTGCTCTTGTAAAACTTCTACTCGAGCCATCTAATCTGCTTGTCCTAGATGAGCCTACAAATCATCTGGACATGCATTCAAAAGACATTCTCAAACAGGCTCTCACCAAATATGATGGCACATTAATTGTTGTTTCCCACGACAGAGATTTCCTTGACGGACTTGTATCAAAGATCTATGAGTTCAGAAATAATAAAGTCAGGGAAAATATCGGAGGCATTTATGACTTTCTCAGGAAGAAGAAGATCGGAAGTCTGAAGGAGATAGAAAAACAGGACAAGGTGAATACTGCTGAGCAACAAGTTAAAAAGGATACAGCTGGCAAACAGCGTTACCTCGAAAGGAAGGAATATGAAAGGACTTTCAGAAAGCTCCAAAAAAGACATGAGGAATCGGAAAAGAAGATAGAAAGTATGGAAAAGGAACTGGCCCTGTTAAATGACACTCTGATGGATCCCGGGTGTTTTCAGGCAGAAGGTAAAGAGCTTCTCAGGCAATATGATGAATTAAAGAATAGCCTGAACGAAGAGATGAACAAATGGACACTATATGCCCACGATCTTGAAGAGTTTTTAAAGCAGGGGGGAAATGGTGCCTGATAAACTTGAAAAACAATATCGCGTGCATGTCTATGATACAGGCCCGGATGAAAAGCTCACTCTTTTTTCTCTTTTCGATTACTTGCAGGATATTGCTTCAGACCATGCAGTATTACTGGGTTATGGCAGGGAAGATCTTGTAAAAACACGCCGGTTCTGGGTACTTTCGAGAATGTATGCGATAATAAATGATTTTCCCCGATGGGGTGAAACAGTTGTCATTGAAACCTGGCCAAAAGGTACGGACAAGATGTTTGCGCTGAGGGACTACGAGGTTTGCACACCTGATGGCAGAATAATGGCTGCAGCAACCTCTTCATGGCTTATCCTTGATCAGGGAACAAGGCGGATATGCAGGCCTGAAACAACACTTACAGGAAATAACAAGGAATTATTAAAAAGAGACTCTCTTCCGAGGAACGCAGCCAGACTGAGGCCACTGAATGAAAACCGACGCATACTTTCAAGGTTCAGGGTCAGGATGAGTGACCTGGATGTTAACCTCCATACCAATAACGTGAAATACATCAAATGGATCGTTGACAGTTATAGCCTTGGTTTTGTGATGAATAAAATTCCTTATTCCGTTGAAATAAATTATCTTTCCGAATCATATCTTGATGATGTGATTTTAGTACTGGGATCTGAGACGGATGAGAGTGACTGCACATGCGATTATACCATTCAAAGGCAGGATGATAACACTGATCTGTGCCGTATTAAGATTGCATGGAAAGAAAGAACATGAAAATAAATCGTTTATAAGATGAATCTATGGAATATCTTTAACCATGGTTTAAGGATTCTAATAAACCTGGCAATATTCAGCACACTTGTGATCTCGTGCCGCACAACACAAACAGCTGTTGATTCCAAGGATCTTTCATACCTTTACAATCCGGCGAAGACTTTTATAAGTCCTCAATATAAGATCCTTAATGAATCGGAAGACAGATCTGTTCTTTCCGTAAAATTCCTGCCGTCAGATCTCTTTTTCTCTGAAGCCAATCCTGAAGGTGTTCCCCTGGCCCAGATACTGATGTCTGTAAAAGTTTACAATATCTCAGGCGGAAGATTAATTGCCGACACAGCTGCCTTTAACCTCAGGATCCGGAAAGAAGAATCAAAGTCCGAATACACCTATCACGTCCCATTAAGAGTTGAGAACGGCAATGAATATGTTGCCGAGGTGAAGATACTTGACAGGTTAAGACAGATTGTCGTGCAGGCATTTGTGCCTTTCAATACTCTTTCTTACAATAGCAGGTATTATTTTTCGGCTGTAGAGCATTTCAACAAAAACCCCCTTTATAACCCTGTCCTGAAGACCGATGACTATGTTAATCTGATATACAGGGCTTTCCCAATTGACTCACTATATATTACTTATTACCAGCCATTAAAGAATGTTCCATATCCTCCTTCCATGATACTCCCCGAAAAAACTATAGACTACGACCCTGATACTGTCGTGGCCATTACCTATTCAGACACACTTCCTGTTATGCTGCCAAAACCAGGAGTTTATTTCTTCTCGCTTGGAAGAGAGCTGACAGACGGATATACCCTTTACAATTTCGGCGACGAATTCCCTCATTCCACCTCCCCTGAAACAATGACGGAACCTTTGGCATACATTGCCACTGATGAAGAAATGGCCGCCCTGAGGTCGTCACCAAAACCAAAAGTCGCACTTGACGATTTCTGGATAAAGATCGGAGGTAACGTTGAAAAGGCAAGAGAACTTATAAGGATCTATTATACAAGAGTATTGTATTCAAATTATTATTTTACATCTTTCAAAGAGGGATGGAGGACTGAAAGAGGAATGATCTACATTATATACGGACCACCCGATAAGGTATACAAATCACCCGAAGGAGAACAGTGGGGTTACCGGAAGCCTGTTATCAGATCTTCCTGGGGAGGGAGATACCATCTAAGGGAAAACTACATTTTTTTCAACTTCAGGAACAGAAAAAGCATGTTTTCTGATAATGATTTCTATATCAGCCGGGGTGAAACACTTGTCACACAGTGGGACCAGGCGGTGGCCAGCTGGAGAAAAGGTATTGTTTTCCGGCTGGATAATCCTGATGATTTCTGAATCACATGTTGAAGGAAAAGGATTGTATATACGGACTAAGACCTGTAATTGAAGCCGTCCGTGCAGGGAAACAGATCGACCGTCTTTTGATAAGACAGGGGCTCAAAGGGGGGCTCTATTATGAGCTTATGTCTGAGATCAGAAAGCACAAGATAGCATACCAGTTTGTTCCTGTTGAAAGAATTGAACTCGTTACACGGAAAAATCATCAGGGTGTCCTTGCCTGGCTGTCTGCCATCGAATTTCAGAAGATCGAAAATCTCTTACCTGCTATATTTGAAGCGGGAGAAGATCCTCTGATACTGGCCCTTGACGGCGTATCTGATGTAAGGAACTTCGGAGCTATTACGCGCAGTGCGGAATGCTTTGGAGCAAATGCAATAATAATACCTGAGAAAGGCTCTGCAAGAATAACTGCCGACGCCGTAAAGGCTTCCGCCGGTGCTTTGAATTCATTTCCGGTATGCCGTGAAAAAAGTATAATCCGCTCCATAGAATACCTGAAAGCATCAGGGCTGAAAGCAGTATGTGCTACAGAACATTCCGGCTCAATAATATCAGAATCTTCCCTGACCGGGCCTTTGGTAGTCGTGCTTGGATCGGAAGACAAAGGGATAAGTCGTGAGCTTATGAAGCTTGCAGACGATGAAGTCAGGATCCCTGTAAAGGGCAGGATAGGTTCTCTCAATGTCTCTGTTGCTGCCGGCATCATACTCTATGAGATTCAGCGCCAGCGAGCACGGAATGTTAACTGATGATACCCTTTATTCGCTCATCAAGCATTTTCTGATCTTCCGTAAACGACGCAATTCCGGCAAGTGTCAGCAGGGTGTCGGGAGCAATTTTCCCAAGCCTGATTTTCTCAGCCCATCTTGAATAGACCGGGATCTTGCCATCAGAAGCGATAATGTTCTTTTCATCCCTGGTAAGAGAGGGGAACACGTCTTCACAGCCTTCTTCCTTTGCAATATGCACAAGCTCTGCTGCAGAAGAAGGGATGTTTGAAGAAAGTCGTTCAGACAGGTTAAGTATTTTGTCATCAACCTCCCAGAATTTCTCTATATGCGCATCTCCTGCCGAAGAGAAAAGGACAACATCGTAAGTCTCATGCATCCGTGATGAGAATTTACCACGCAATGATTTCTTCCCCGAAGAAGCTACCCCGGGAGGCATTGTAAAAACATCAGTTCCGGCCAGCAGTTCAAGCTGGCTGTAATGCCTGAGACTGGCTGCGATAAGTTTTGTCTGCCAAGGATTACGCGATGAAAGGGCTGTTACCCAGTTCTGAGAGGCTATAACCGCCCTTTCGCCCGCTCCGGACGGTTCTCCCAGTTTATTATCCATAATAAATGCTCCAATCCTGCCCAGAAATACATTGAGATAATCTGGTCTTGCTGCCATAGTGACAATTACATTCTGCCGTGCGCTGAATTCAAGGGTAAAGTTAATCCTCACCCCGGCCTCCTTCAGACGTCCGGCTCCAATGAGACCCTCTGGAGTAAAAGGCACCTTCACTATGAACTGTTCGGGGCAGATCTCGTGGTATCTTTTGCCATAATATTCAATTGCCTTAACATCATTGGCCGTATCAGTGTGAAGCTCAACACTGACAAAGCCCCCAAACCTGGCAGCCAGACGAAGCCCATGCCTTGCATTAAGGGCAAAGGCGATTTCCCTTACCCTTTCTTCAAGTGGCAGCTCTCTGACAATGCCCTTGGCCTCGGAAATGAATATATCGTAAATTCCTTTTTGTATCTCCTTATTAAGCAGTGTATTGTTTGTCGTCAGCGCCCCCATCTCAGCTGACCAGTTGGCTTCAGCTTCCTCTATATCGCCGGTATCGAGCCAAAGCTCAGTCCCTGTATTCCTGAGCGAGTCCCAGAATGGATCCTTTTTGCCGGCAATCCGCTTCTCGCTCAGATTTTTCCAGACAAAATCACTTATTCTTGTATTCAGATCAGCCATGTCCTTATATTTTTTAAGATATTTCAGCCTTAAATCAGTTAACCAGCAGGTATAGCGACAGGTGAGTCTTTCCGTCTCTGAATTTAAACACGGTTACCATGCTGTTTATTTTCATGCGCAAAAATATATAAATTATCAATCGATGTCTTTGTTTATTTTTAGCTTTGACGTTAATTAATAAACCATTGATGTTATGCGTGGAATTATAACGGTAGTTTTACTCAGCATTTCGCTTTCTGCTTTTAATCAGACAGATTACGGCAAATATTTCACCGATAAAGTGTTAAGGTTTGATTTCATGCTGGCCGGGAATCATGAGAAAACGGTTGTTTATCCTGTAGCAATGAAAAAAGAGCCATATTGGGCAGGATCGGCTGAAACTCTATTAGACCCTTTTGATTACGGAAACTTTAAGTATGAACTTTATAGTGCCGGGGACAATAAGCTCATATACTCCCGTGGGTTCTCCACACTGTACCAGGAATGGCAGACCACGGCCGAAGCAAAAACGACAGAACGAAGCTTTTATGAAGTTGCCAAAATGCCGTTTCCCCTGTCAGAAGTTCGTTTTGTCCTGAAAATCAGAAAAAGAGACGGCAATTTTGCGAAGCTGTTTGAAACAGTAATTGATCCGGCTGATTACTTCATCAGGGATGAAAAGCCTCTTGAAGTGGCAGTTACGCGGATTAATGATGCAGGAGACCCGGATGGCAGCCTTGACATAGTCTTCATTGCTGAAGGTTATACAAAGAATGAAATGGAAAAATTCAGGCAGGATGTTAAAAGGATGTCTGATGCACTTTTCAATGAAAAACCTTTTGACGAATATACAAATAAGATAAATATCTGGGCGGTTGAAGCTGTCTCACCCGAAAGTGGAACAGACATTCCCGGGGAAGGTATTTACTGCAGTACTGTCCTCAATTCCTCGTTCCACACGTTCGACCTCGACAGGTACCTTACCACTCAGGATATCAAAACAGTAAATGATTATGCTGCGGCTGTTCCGCATGATAATATTGTAGTGCTCATTAACAGTTCAAGGTATGGCGGAGGAGGAGTCTACAACTATTACAGCGGCACAACCGTTGATCATCCGTTATCGGCCAGGGTTTTTATTCACGAGTTCGGACACGGTTTTGCCGGACTTGCTGATGAATATTACACATCAGAAGTTACCTATGAAGATTTTTATCCCTTAGATGTTGAACCATGGGAGCCTAATATCACAACACGGGTGAATTTCGATTCAAAATGGAAAGACCTGATAGGAAGCGACATACCAATCCCGACACCGGCCGAAGACAAATTCACAGGTATCACAGGCTTGTTCGAGGGTGGCGGATATTCAGCAAAAGGGATCTTCAGGCCGGAGATTGATTGCCGCATGAAGGGCTATACGTCTGAGGGCTTCTGTGCAGTATGCCGCAGGGCTATCAGGGAGATGATCGAGTTTTACATCAGGTGACCATAATTTGATCATTCAGGGTAGAGTCCTGATAAAAGTCGTGAGAAAGAGTAATGCAATATGAATTGCCGGCCTCATTATTGTCAATGCCACAATAAACGGCCGGCAAAGCGAAAATGATCGCAAATCCCCGACATGGTATTTTGTTTTAACGCCGGCTTAAGCCGCATTAATTTGCGGGCAGCCTGGCCTGCGGACCCGGCAAGGCAATTCGCCCGCGGGGATTCAATCAGCTTATCTTTCTGTCGAACAGATAGAAGAGCACAAGGCTAAGACCTCCAAATACAAAAATCATCGATGTGTAATCTGCTCCCTTAGGCATAATTTCCAGCGACTCGATTATTGCCCCTGCGATGATTCCAAGACCGATACCAATAAAAAACATTCCTGTTTTAAGTGCAAATTTACCCCAGTTCACCGGCTTCCTGTCCCCTTTACCTTTACCGGTGTTAAAGAGGCTTGCGTCAGCTCCCTTATCGATAAGAGCCAGCCGTTCCCTGTTACGGGTTGTGTAGAAAAGATAAACAGCACCGAAAATTGTAGCACAAACTGCTATCATAATAATTATTCCTTCCATGGTTCAAAGTTTTAATTAATACTGCTTTTTACCCGTTAGACTGCAAAATCCCCGGACAGGTTACATAAAACAAAAAAAATGGCTTGAGATCTCCTGGTTTTTAACAGAAATATGTAAATACATGCTGATTTTTAATTCCAAATGGTAACCTGATATTATCTTTATGCGTCAAAACACCTGAATGGAATTCGCAGATGACATATCCTGTATCGGTCAGATTCTTGAAGGTAATATAAACGCATATTCATATCTGGTCGATAAACACAAGGATCGTGTATTTAACCTTGCTTTCAGGATATGCGGCAACCATGAAGAGGCCGAGGAAATTGCGCAGGATGCTTTTTTAAAAGCCTTCAGAGCGCTGAAGTCATTCAGAAGAAAAAGCCGGTTTAATACATGGCTTTACAGAATTACTTATAACACAGCTATTTCTCTCGTGAGGGCAAGAAAACGACATGAACTCTCAATTGAGGATCTCCCAGTGGAATTTATAGAGTTCAACCCTGATAACACCGGCATAAATGAATCAGAATATGAATACAGATCATCCCTGGTCAAATTTGCGATGAAGAAACTCACAGAAGAGGAAAGAGGTTTGATAAGTCTTTACTATTACGAAGAATTAAATACTGAAGAGATATCAGAAATCACCGGTATCAGCAAAAACAATATTAAAGTGAAGCTTTTCAGGGCAAGGCAACGCCTGGCAGGAATAATAAGGAGTATTGAAAAGAAAAATCTTGTGTGCCATGAATAAATTATATGATTCAGAAAAGGATCCTCTCCTTAAATACCTGGATCCTGAAAGAATTGAAAAAGCTCCGGAAAATTTCACCGGGCGCATCATGTCGAAAATAACAGCTGAAATTGCAATAGCCGGGAATACCGACCGGTTAACGACAAAAAGCAGGGTCCCCCTGATTTCCGTAATCGTAACTCTGGTTCTTATTGCATCAGCTTTTCTTCTGAGAAATGTTGAATCAGTCTATTCCTTTCACTGGGAACTTTCTGACTATATACCTGACATTTCTGTCTCCCGCTTTGTTGATAAAATAACTTATGCATTCAATTCCGGCATTCCGGAATGGTTTCCCTGGCTTATCGTCAGTCTGGCTTTTCTGGTTCTCGTTGACAGGGCTCTGGACACATATTCACAAAGCAGGAAGAATATCTGACAGGAAACAGATAAAATAAAGGATTGAACTTTGCTGACAGATGACTTATTGAGCATGTTCAACTCACAGAAATTACTTTTGAAGTGAGCCCTTTGGCATTTAGCGACCGGCTCATAGCTGTAAGAATTTCCCGTATTCCTGATTTTATTTCGCAGCTCCCTTTGTGATGGACAATCAGGGCACATTGCTCTGCCTGTACGGGGTCATGTCCACAAACCTCAACCAGTGTCTTAATGACGTGGCTGAAAGTATTAATGTCATCATTAAAGAGTACGAGAGTGTGTTTATTTACATCCGGTGTCAGCTGGTTTTTCTTGCGTAAAATCTTTTCTTTCATTTTAGTATCTTAAAAAGCTCCTTTGCAGTGTCTAAAGGTATCTCTTTTTCACCCAGCCATGCTGAAACGCGCGCTTCCCGGTAACCGTTCCGCACCAGAAGATCAGCATATTCGGCTGCACTTTCAAAAGTAATAAATTTTCCTATCAGATACACAATCCTGCCATCACCGTTATTTATTATTTCCATGCCCCTGTTACCTGCCACCTTCCTGAAACTTTCATACATTTCATCACTTACAGGTTTATCAGACCGTGAGATCTCTACCCTGTACGTAAGTGTTAAAGGTTCAATTTCCCGGGGTGTCCCGGTCTTTTTCTCTTTCATCATCAGTGGTCTGTTGCCCCATTCCTTTTCGAGGAGGGCAGCCCTGTCCAGAGATACCGGGGCACCATCCAGGACTGCTGTAAGGAATGCATCCCTGAAACCAGTTTGCTTTATTGCCTGGAGAGCTTTACCGGCATCAGAAGCTTTTCGGAACAATCCGGCATAATACCTGATCATATTGTTTACGGTAAAACCTGACACAGGAGTAATTCCCTTAAATACAGATGCTTCAACAGGCTTGCTGAAAACAGCTATCTGAAGACGGTAAATCAATCCGGCCGGCAGCTCCGGATCCATCTCGATCTTAATTTCTGATGCCCTGCCAGAATCTGTAATTATTTCGAACAATGAGAAAACCTCTTCCTGTTGCGGAGTCTCCGGGGCTGTGCTTTGTGGCTGATCAATTCCTTCTGCAGACACTGCAGATCGTATGGAATTTGTCATCGCAGGTGTTTTCCCGTCCGGGGTATCTTTTGCACTTGATTCCTTCATGCTCTCATTTGTTGATAGCTCAATGCCGGTTGAATTAAAGGACTCGTCTGAACGTTTTCGGTATTCAGAAGCCTTCTTTTCGGTTTCTGCGATTTTTTCCCGTATTTCAGGTTTGCTGGTCTCCGGAACTGCCTCAAGTTCTTTCTTGTAAGCTGCAGACGATGCTTCCAGCGAGTCAGCCTTAGCCTGATAATCTACGGCCTTTGCAAGCGCATCCTCAAAATCAGCTGGAAGATCTTCCCTTGGCCTGGCTTCATTCTTTGCCTCTTTTTTTTCTGGCTGCGGAAAGGTTTCAGCCTGTGTTTTCGGGTCAAGCTCTGCCTTCAATACATGATATCCTGTCAGTTCTCCCTTGCCCTCGCTGCAATCTTTAATATATTCTGCCACATTGAAATTTTTCGACATCTTTCTTCCTGCCTTTTCCGAGAAAATATTGAATGATTTTACCGCTTCGCTGTAATTTCCGGACATCTGCTGGGCCCTGCCCAGATAAAACCAAACATCGGCCGGCACCGGTTTAATGTCTGCCTGCCATTCTGCAGCATCTTTCAGAAGCGATACGGCTTTGTCGGGATCACGGGGAAGCCTGATAAGAGATATTCCGGAATAATATTTGTATAATGGATCCCTTGGATAAGAACGCAGCAATTCAGCAAAATCATTGTACGCTTTTTCGTAATCCCCCTTTGAAAAGGCATCCATGGCTGAGTTCCGCGAAGCCTTCTGAGATGGTTCCTGGGCAGGAAGGGGGTAATAGATGATAAACATTGCTGTAATTATCACCGTCCAGCCCAACCTAAGATTAATTATATACCTCATCACCTGCCTGTCTGAATTATACATCTATATTACAGTGAGTTAAGATCCATATCCGTTTGAACTGCACCTAAAAGCATGTTAATAACATTTAAAAACATCTATACCATAATAAAGCTCAAACTTCGTAAATTTACCGTTAATAACAAAATCACACTTAAAATGGCGTCACTAAAAGAAGGGAACAGGGCTCCCTATTTCGAAGGAACTGATCAGAATGGGAAAGTGATTAGACTGAGTGACTTTTCCGGTAAAAAACTGGTATTATATTTTTATCCTAAAGATAACACTCCGGGATGCACAGCAGAAGCCTGCAACCTTCGTGATAACCATCAGGCACTGCTTGATCAGGGATTTGCAGTTGTAGGTGTAAGCATGGACAGCGAAAAGTCGCATAAAACATTTGCTGAAAAGTATAACCTTCCATTTCCTCTGATTGCTGATATTTCACGAAAAATCCTTGAGGATTACGGTGTATACCGTGAGAAAAAAATGTATGGAAAAAGCTTCCTTGGGATAGTCAGAACGACATTTATTATTGACGAGCAGGGAATTATTGAAAAGATCATTTCCAAAGTTGAAACGAAGACGCATGCTGAACAGATATTCAGAATATACCAGTAAAATCCAGTAATATGAGCAACGAAAGAAAAGAAATCAATAAAGAAAAGCTTAAAGCGCTTGAAGTTACCCTTGGAAAAATCGAGAAGGATTTCGGGAAGGGATCAATTATGAAACTGGGCGATCAGGCTATTGAAAACATACAGGTAATATCCACAGGATCGATCGGCCTTGATTCTGCCCTTGGTATAGGAGGCTTTCCGCGTGGTCGGGTCATCGAGATCTACGGACCGGAAGCTTCAGGTAAAACAACACTGGCGATTCATGCTATTTCAGAAGCCCAGAAGAATGGAGGTATTGCAGCCATTATTGATGCTGAACACACATTCGACAGAAATTATGCCGAAAAGCTGGGAGTGGATATAGAGAATCTCCTTATTTCACAGCCTGACAATGGAGAGCAGGCGCTTGAAATCACTGATAATCTAATCCGTTCTGGTGCTCTTGATATAATTGTTATTGACTCTGTTGCAGCCCTGACTCCAAAGGCGGAAATTGAAGGCGAAATGGGTGATTCAAAAATGGGCCTCCAGGCCAGGCTTATGTCCCAGGCTCTTCGAAAACTTACTGCAAATATCAGTAAGACGAATACATCCTGTGTTTTTATAAACCAGCTAAGGGATAAAATTGGTGTGATGTTCGGCAACCCTGAAACTACTACCGGGGGAAACGCCCTGAAATTCTATGCTTCAGTCAGGGTTGACATACGCAGAACGAATCAGATAAAGGAGGGAGAAGAGGTTATTGGAAACCGTACAAGAGTAAAGATTGTGAAGAATAAGCTGGCTCCCCCATTCAAAAAAGCTGATTTTGATATACTTTATGGTGAAGGAATATCTCAGCTGGGTGAAATTATTGATCTGGGAGTTGATTTTAACATTATCAAAAAGAGCGGTTCATGGTTCAGCTACGGCGACACAAAGCTGGGTCAGGGACGAGATGCTGTAAAACAAATTATCAAAGACAACCCTGAATTATACGACGAGCTTAAAACAAGGATCGTGGAAGCATTGAAGAAATAGTTCCCTGACCTCCTTAAACGATATCATGAAAAAACTTCTCACCCTTCTGTTGATAATATTTATCATAATCCCTGTTTCGTGCAGAAAAAGGGTACCTCTTGATGTTGATTCAGCTTCAGTAATTGATGTCACCCTTACAGAAGAAGAAAAAAAAGGAGGGGTAATGACCCCTGAGATCATGTGGAAATTCGGACGCCTCGGTCCCTTTGCATTATCACCCGACGGATCGTCAGTCCTTTATACTGTAACATACACTGATCTTCAGAGCGAGCAGAGTAAAACGGATATATGGAAAATACCGTCTGAGGGAGGCATTCCGGTAAGACTTACCTCTGATGGAGGTACTTCACCGCAGTGGTACTCCGGAGGGGAGAAAATAGCATTCATAAACAATGGATCGCTGTATACAATGAACAATGACGGCTCCGGGAAAAGCAAGGTGGAAGGAACCGGTGAATTTGAAATATTCAGTATCTCTCCTGCCGGCAACAAGATATATTTTACCCGAAGGGTAAAACTCGACATGACCGCTGCTGAAAAGCATAACATGCCGAATTCGAAAGTAAGGATCATTGATGATCTAATGTACCGTCACTGGAATTCATGGAGCGATTATTCCTACAGCCATTTGTTTGTAGCCTCATTCAACGGCAGAACTGTGTCAGATGAAAAAGATATCATGGAGGGCCAGAGATTTGAGTCACCCCTGGCTCCGTATTTCGATGAATCAGAGATATCATGGAGCCCCGATGGCAATTATATTGCCTGTACAACCAAAAGGCTGAAAGGGATTGATGATGCTCTAAGTACAAATTCGGATATCTACCTCTACGATATCAACTCCGGTGAAGAAATAAATGTTTCTGAAGGAAATAAGGGATACGACAGGTCTCCGGTCTTCTCTCCGGACGGTTCAAAAATTGCCTTTCAGAGTATGGCCCGCGATGGGTATGAATCTGACCTCGACCGGTTGTTTATTTATGACATTAAAGGAAACAACCGGACCTGGTTATCAAAAGGATGGGAATTTGACATCGGAAACATAAGATGGGCTGACGATCAGAACATATATTTTACATGCCCATACCTCGGCACCACGCAAATATTCAGTATAAGCACATCCGACAGCAGAATAGACAAGATCACGGATGAAATGTATGACATGGGTCCGATTGAACTTAAATCAGGAACACTTATCTCAGGGCTTGTTTCAATGTCGATGGCACCTGAAATATCTGCTGTAAATATAAACACAGGTGAAATAAAACAGCTAAGCTTTATCAATAAGGACATATACGAGTCGATAAAGATGGGCAGGGTGGAAGAGCGCTATATTAAGACAAGGGACATGCAGGATCTACAGATGTGGGTGGTATACCCGCCGGATTTTGATCCTTCGAAGAAATATCCTGTCCTTCTGTTTTGCAACGGAGGACCTCAATCATCACTCGGGCAGTTCTGGTCATACCGATGGAATTTTCAGATGATGGCTGCCAGAGGATACATTGTGATAGCGCCAAACAGAAGGGGAAATGCAGGATTTGGTCAGGAATGGAAAGAACAGATATCGGGCGACTATGGCGGTGCCAATATGTTTGATTACCTCGACGCAACAGATGCCATTGCTGAAGAGCCATTTGTCGATGCCGGCCGTCTTGGGGCTGTTGGGGCAAGCTATGGGGGATTTTCTGTATTTTATCTGGCAGGCATTCACGGAGGCCGTTTTAAAGCCTTCATCTCACACTGCGGCATGTTCAACTTTACAAGCTGGTATGGAACAACAGAAGAGCTGTGGTTCCCGAACAAAGATATTGAAGGACCTTACTGGAACAGACCCAAAAGCTATAGTTTTTCCCCCCACCTCAGGGTTGACAACTGGGATACCCCGATATTGATCATTACCGGGGCTAACGACTTTAGAATACCATATACGCAGAGCCTTGAGGCATTTCAGGCTGCACAGCTGCAAAGAATCCCCAGCCGTCTTCTGTTCTTTGAGAATGAAACTCATTTTGTGCTTAAACCCCAAAATGCCGTGATATGGCAAAGGGAATTCTTCGAATGGCTCGATTTATATTTAAAGTAAGCTCATAATATTCTCAACCTGCCTTTCAAGCGGCAC
Source organism: uncultured Rikenellaceae bacterium (assembly GCA_964466705.1). Taxonomy (GTDB): domain Bacteria; phylum Bacteroidota; class Bacteroidia; order Bacteroidales; family VadinHA17; genus LD21. The sequence continues at coordinate 4,310 of CAYXSM010000032.1, read as the reverse complement.
CTGACCATCAATCCAGTGGATGACAACTCCCCTGCGCTCCATTCCCCTGAACCAGGTCATCTGCCGTTTGGCGTACTGATGTATAGCCGTTTCAAGGCTTTCTTTCATCTCCTCATAATTAAGCTTTCCCATCAGGTAAAGGGTTATATACTTGTACTCAAGCCCGTAATATATCAGCGTTTCAGAAGTTACACCTTCAGTAAGCAAACGTTTTACTTCATCAATCATGCCCCCTGCAAGTCGTTCAGTCAACCTGTTTGAAATTCTTATGCGCCTGGCATCCCGGCTAATATCTATTGCCGTGATCAATATATTCAGTGCCGGAAACAAGGACGGCTTTTTTTTCACGGATGATTGGAAATGCTCTATTTCGATTGCCCGGATGATCCTTTTTTTTGTGTCAAGGTCCGTCTTGTTATGAAGCTTCTTATATGTCGACAATATCGCCGTCAGTTCAACCATCGTCTTTTTCTCCAGTGCTGCCCTCAGATTATTGTCGGGAGGGACTTCATACATCCTGTAACCTGTGATAATACTGTCGATATACATACCGGAACCACCGCAGAGAATAGGAAAGACATTCCTTCTTTTTATATTGTTATATGCTTTGATAAAATCTTTCTGGTATTCAAAAACATTATATCTGACTCCCGGATCCACAATATCGATAAGGTGGCATGGTATCTTCCTTCCGTCAACAACATAGTCAGAATAATCCTTGCCGGTGCCAATATTCATTCTCCTGTAAACCTGTCTTGAATCGGCGCTTATTATCTCCCCACCCAATTTTGATGCAACGGTTGCGGCGAGCAGGGTTTTTCCCGATGCTGTCGGTCCGGTTATTGCCAGAATATCATAACAGTAATCCTTATCGTCTTTCATGATGAAAGAGGGAAATAACGAAAATGAAATTTACCATAAATTTATATAATTTTGAGGCACTTATAAAATTCATTTTTCTGAATTCCTTATGAATGAAAAGTAATAACACCAATATTGTCATAAGAAACAAAAAAGCATCTCACGACTTCGAATTCCTTGAAAGGTTTATTGCCGGCATTAAGCTTACAGGCACTGAAATAAAATCAATCCGCCACGGGAAAGCTTCACTTTCAGATTCCTGGTGCTTTTTCCGCGACCGTGAACTTTTTATCAAAGGGATGCATATCGGAGAATACTTCTGGGGCAACCTCAATAACCACGATCCGATGCGGGAACGGAAGCTCCTGCTCACTGCCCGTGAGCTCAGAAAGATTGAAAGGAAAGTAAAGGAGACCGGGCTAACAATAATAGTGATAAAGGTTTTCATAAACGAACGAGGCCTTGCCAAGGCAGAAATTGCTGTTGCCAAAGGCAGGAAAGAATATGACAAGCGTGAAGTGCTTAAGCGTAAAGACGCTGCCCGTGAAATCGACCGGTTTAAAAATTAGGACTGAGAAGATACCTCGAATAAAATTGCACAATACTTTCCACCGCCTCGTCAGAAGTATCGACAAGGGTGAAGAGGTCTATGTCTTCCGGAGAGACATTCCTCTCTTCTGCAAGCATTTCCGATTTGATCCATGAGATAAGCCCTTCCCAGTATTTTCTTCCCACAAGGATGATGGGGAATTTTCCAATTTTCCGCGTCTGGATAAGTGTCAGCGCCTCAAATAGTTCATCAAAAGTCCCAAAGCCTCCGGGAAGTACTATAAAACCCTGTGCGTATTTCATAAACATTACTTTCCTTACAAAAAAGTGGTCGAAGGTAATAAGCTTATCGGAGTCAATATAGCTGTTTGGCCTTTGCTCAAACGGCAGGTCAATATTTATTCCTACAGATTTCCCATTGCCTTTTTTTGCTCCTTTATTGGCAGCTTCCATTATGCCGGGACCACCTCCAGTAATCACTCCATAGCCTTTTTGTACAAGCTTAAAGGCAATATCTTCAGCAAGCCTGTAGTATTTATCATTGTGATGTGTCCGGGCAGAACCGAAAATTGAAACACAAGGGCCTATCCTGGCCAGCTTTTCAAATCCCTCCACAAGTTCAGAGAGTATCTTAAAAACTCTCCAAGAATCAGTTATGTGAATTTCCTGCCATGTTTTCTGCTTAAACGCATCTTTAATAAGATCTGCTGGTTTCTCCATAGTAATTTCTTACTCTTTTTTGTTCAAATATAAGTATTAGCAACTTCAAGTTCAGGTTTAAGATACAATCCTGTATAACTTTCACTGCAATTTACAAGATCTTCCGGGGTTCCTGAAAAAACGATCTCGCCTCCCTCTTTGCCTCCTTCTTTGCCAAGGTCAATAATATAGTCTGCTACTTTAATAACATCCATATTGTGCTCTATGACAATAACAGTATTTCCCCTGTCAACAAGTTTGTCAAGGACTTCAAGGAGTACCCTGACATCTTCAAAGTGAAGTCCTGTTGTCGGCTCATCAAGGATGTAAAGTGTTTTGCCCGTGTCGCGCCTTGAAAGCTCAGTCGCAAGCTTCACTCTCTGTGCCTCTCCTCCCGAAAGTGTAGTCGATTGCTGCCCCAGGCGAATATAGCCGAGTCCTACATCCTGCAGTGTTTTGATCTTGTGGTATATTGAAGGCACACCGGCAAAAAACCCGGCGGCTGTATTTACAGTCATGTCAAGGACGTCCCCTATTGACTGCCCTTTGTATTTTACTTCCAGTGTTTCACGGTTATAACGTTTTCCGTTGCATTCGCTGCAGTGAACATATACATCGGGTAAAAAATTCATTTCAATGGTTTTCATGCCAGCACCCTCACAACCCTCGCAGCGGCCTCCTTTCACATTGAATGAGAACCGTCCGGCTCCGAAGCCCCTTATTTTAGCCTCCGTGGTCTGCTCAAACAGTTTTCTTATGTCGGTAAAAACTCCCGTATAGGTAGCAGGATTTGACCTCGGGGTTTTGCCGATAGGCGACTGACTGACTTCGATCACTTTATCAAGATGCTGTGCTCCGGTTATTTCGTTATAAGAAAGAGGCACTTTACCCGAGTTATGATACCTGCCTGCCAGAGCAGGATGCAATGTCTGGTTTATTAAAGTAGATTTTCCGCTGCCAGATACCCCGGTAACACAAATGAATGTCCCAAGAGGAAAAATGGCGTTAACATTTTTCAGGTTATGACCTGAAGCACCTGTTAAGACAAGACAGTTGCCATTCCCTTTTCTTCTCTCATGACGGACTTCAATTTTCCTCTCATAATTCAGGTATTGGGATGTGATGGACCCGGCTTTTTTGATCTCATCAGGGGTTCCTGTTGCCACAACTTTTCCTCCATGCATTCCTGCACCCGGGCCCATATCAATTATCCGATCGGCTGAAAGGATCATTTCCCTGTCATGTTCCACAACTATGACCGAGTTGCTGGAATTTCTTAACTGCTTCAGGGAAGCGATAAGCCTTCTGTTGTCCCGCTGATGAAGACCAATGCTTGGTTCATCGAGAATGTACAGCACATTCACCAGTCTTGAGCCTATCTGGGTTGCAAGTCTGATCCTCTGGCTCTCGCCTCCCGACAGTGTTCTGGCACCTCTGTTCAGGGAAAGATACTCCAGTCCTACTTCTACCAGAAACCGAAGACGTATTCGTATTTCTTTAAGTATCTCCACAGCTATTGACCTCTGTCTGGAGGTCATTTTATCCTCTGCATCAGAAAGGAACAGAGATAACTCCCTTATATCCATCGAAGATAATTCCCCGATATTCTTATCTGCGATCCTGAAAAACAACGATTCCTTTTTCAGACGTGTTCCGTTGCATTCAGGGCATTGATTATACTGGATATACTGGTCTTTGATCCGTGATCCGTTCTTTTTTCCATTTGCAGCTTCCAGATTCCCGACATAATTAACAACACCTTCAAAGGTCAGAAAATAGTTGGAAGTCATCCCAAGAGGTGTATTCGACAGCTTCAGCACCTCATCCGATCCGTATAGTACTTTGTTCAGGGCCTCATCAGGTATATCTCTGATGGGCGTATCGAGAGTAAAACCGTTTTTTTCGGCTATAGCCTCAATCTGCCAGAATATCCAGACATTTCTGTACTTGCCCAATGGCTCAATACCTCCTTTTCTGATGCTAAGATCACGATCGGGCATAATCTTGTCAAGATCTATTGTTGACACTTCCCCCAGGCCGTTGCAGTGGGGACAGGCTCCCTGCGGTGAATTAAAAGAGAATGTATGTGGTGCCGGTTCATTATATGATAATCCGGTCACAGGACACATCAGATGACGACTGAAAAACCGGGGTTCCTTGCTGTCCATCCCCAATACCATCATTACTCCGTCTCCGTGATC
>CAYXSM010000031.1:0-38071 GCA_964466705.1 uncultured Rikenellaceae bacterium | reverse complement strand
ACTTTAAAGAACCCAGAACCCTTCCGCGCAGCGGAATGCTCTACCAACTGAGCTAGTGAATCAATCAATAAAAACTTTAAGGACCCAGAACCCTTCCGCGCAGCGGAATGCTCTACCAACTGAGCTGGTGAGTCAATACGCAAACATTTAAAGAACCACAGATCATTCGCAGAGGCACTGTACTCTGTTAACATGGACGACAGATACCATCTCTTTTTTTGCGAGTGCAAATTTAGAATAAAAACTGATCATTTCAAATATTTATTTTTTTTTGCATGTAAAAATGAAAAAACATTTCTTTGAGCTCAAAATTCATTATTTTGCAATTTGATATGATCTCAAAATGATCAACTGATGAGTGATATCTTCAGAGGTAAAACCGTTATAGTAACAGGTGCTTCTTCCGGAATAGGAGAAGCTACTGCCAGAGAATTTGCCAGAAATGGAAGCAAAGTTGTTCTGGCTGCACGGTCGGAATCGAAGCTGATTACGATTGTCGATTCAATAAAAAAGGATAACGGAGAGGCTTCTTACGCTGTTACTGATGTTACAATTGAAGAAGATTGCAGGAGGCTCATTGAGACAACAATATCAAGATATGGAACCATACATATACTTGTGAACAACGCAGGAATTTCGATGAGGGCATCATTCGATGATGTTGATCTTAAGGTTCTTCACAGGCTGATGGATGTAAACTTCTGGGGCACTGTGTATTGTACAAAATATGCCCTGCCATATATTGTAGAAAACAAGGGTTCTGTTGTCGGGGTTTCATCTGTCGCCGGGTTCCACGGCCTTCCCGGTCGCACAGGTTATTCAGCCTCAAAGTTTGCAATGCATGGATTTCTGGAGACTCTCCGGATAGAAAATCTCAAAAAAGGCCTTCATGTGATGATAATTGCACCGGGATTTACTTCCACCGAGATACGGAATCATGCTCTCACAGCTGATGGCACAGAACAGGGCGAATCACCGAGAAATGAAGATAAGCTCATGTCTCCCTGCCATGTCGCAAAATGGATTCTTAAGGGCATTAAAAAGAAAAAGAGGAACAAGTTGCTGACATGGGACGGCCGGCTTACTGCCCTTCTTCAGAGAATAGTGCCTGAAGTCGTTGACTGGGGATATTATATTGAGATGTCCAGAGAACCAAAATCACCTGTCAGGTAATCCGTTAAACATTATCTCAGGACCACAACGATTATTTTCAAATTTTTGCGAAGATTTCTGTAGCAAAAACAATGCTTGTACGTCATACAGATAAACAATGATTAAACTTAATTTATCTGCAATGAAGAAATTATTTATGGTTCTGATACTTACAGTTCTCTGTTCCCTGTCTTACGGACAAAAATCGATCGATACCCTGTTTGACAAATATTCAGGTATGGATGGATTTGTTAAGCTTGAAATAAAGGGTAACCTTTTGAAATCATTTACACTGCCCGAAGCCGGGGAAAATAATTTCTGGCCGGATGATTTGACTGAAATTCGAATTCTGGTTCAGGATGATGAATGCAAATCAGAAATGAACTTCCTTGATATTTTAGAAAATGATATAAATCTGCGTGGTTATGAAGAGTTCATGAGGATTACAGAATCGGAACAGGATCTCAGGATTATGGTCATGGTTAAAGATGACATTGTCAGGGAATTTTTGCTTGTAGGCAAAGGTGAAAAGAACGTTCTGATACAGGTTAAAGGAAATATGACACGGAAAGATGCGAAAAGATTTTCGTCGGGAGTCACCAAAGATTTTAGAATCAATCAGACCAACGGAAACGCTAATATCCGGATCATGTAAATATCTTTGCATTAAAAGAGATATCTGTTAATGACCAGGGCTGATTTTAATGACTTTGTCAGAAGGGTAAGCAGGAAATTATATTTACAGTCATACAATATCCTCAGGGATCGTCAGGCGGCTGAAGACGCTGTCCAGGAGGTTTTTATAAGACTCTGGAATATGAATAACCGTTTAAGTGAATATAACAGTATTGAAGCCTTGGCATCATCCATCACCAGGAATTATTGTATTGATCAGATAAGGAAGGAAAGCAAGCAGGACAAAGACTATGAAAGCACTTTCCTAACCCTGCAGTCCGATTACCCTTCACCGTATGAGATAATTGTGGGAGATGAAACCAATTCAATCCTGGAAGAGATATTGAGAAAAATGTCCGGAATGTATCGGGACGTGGTTCAACTAAGAGATATTGAGGGTCTTTCCTACGAAGAAATTGCTTTGAAGACCGGTCAGAATATCAGTACCATAAGAGTTAATCTTTCGAGGGCCAGAAAAATTATCAGAAATGAATTGAATAAATATCAGCATGAGAAAAGATGAGATAAAACATCTGCTTGAAAAATATTACCGTGCAGAAACAACCGTTGATGAAGAAGCCGACCTGAAAGAATATTTTCGGAATAATTCTGATATACAGGGATATGAGGCTGAAAAAGAGATGTTCGGTTATTTTTCTGCCACTTCAGATATACCCATGCCTGACAATAAATTTGAGGAACGAATTATTTCAAATCTACGGACCGGCAGCAGGACCTCTCCCGGTACAAGGAGAAGGAATTTAATTATTTCATTGTCAGGCGTTGCTGCCAGTGTTCTGATCATTGCTGGAGTGAATTTTTTGTCACAGAAAATGAGGGAGCCTGCTGATACATTTACTGACCCTGAAACAGCCTACGCTGCAGCCATGGATGTCCTCTTCGACGTATCATCGCGCATGAATCGTGCCACGCAGGCGATGCAGCCAGTGTCGAAATTGAATGAAATTACGGTGAAAACCATTCAGTCTGTTTCAAAACCGGCTACAATGTTTGAAGAGAAATTAAATGTCATTGATCAGATAACTGTGCGATTACTGGAATTGAATGAAGGGGAGGGTGTAAATAAAAAGTAAAGACATGTAATAAAGAAGGACTTTTAAAATGGAAACAGGTAAAAAAAGAAAAACAAAAACAAAAATAAAATGAAATCAGCAGCAGTAATTATTATTGGATTATTCCTGACATCCCTTGTGCAGGCTCAGGAAAGCGCGATAGATGATATTTTCAATAAATATTCCGGCAGGGAAGGATTTGCGGTGGTTACTATCTCCGGAAAAATGTTCAGTCTTTTTACAGATAAGGATCAAAATAAGACCAACAGTGGTGATCTTCTTAGAAGCTTGAATTCCATCAGGATCCTTACTGTCGAAGATACATTGCTTAACCGGAACATAAATTTTTACAGGGAGCTTAGTTCAAAAGTCAACTTAAACAAGTATGAGGAACTGATGTCGGTAAAAGAAGGAGGTAACATGACCAGGTTTCTCATTAAGCAAAACGGTGATATAATTTCTGAACTCCTTGTTGTTGCTGGTGGTCCTGGTGATAACACACTTATTTCGATCCGGGGCAATCTCGATCTGAAAACCATCTCAGAACTATCGAAAAATACCGGAATGGACGAACTTAAAGAACTGGATGGTCTTGATAGCAAAGACGACTAGATAAAAATTGCCATTCTGCTTTCCCTATACTTACTTTCAATTGTTTATATTAGTGACAGGAAAGCGGAAACGTGGATACACATCGGATAAATATTGCATACAGATCACTCCTGAAAGCTGCCGGAAACGGCATTGGAGCCGATGATATTCCCAGAATCCGGAAAGCTCTGGATCTGGTAATTAAAGCTTGTGGAGATAATGTTACGCTGACAGGTGAGCCTGAGATTATTCATGCTCTTTCGGTGGCTGCTATCATTGCCGAAGAGATGGGACTGGGACCCACCGCGATAATAACCGCCCTTCTTCATGATTCTTATGGCCGGCTCGATATCACTGATGAGGAGCTTGAGAAAGAATTCAGCACAAAAGTCTTAATGATACTGCGTGGGTTTCACAAAATCACCGGTATCAATTCGATGCAATCTGCCTTTCAGGCTGAAAATTTCAGGAAGCTTCTTCTAAGCCTTGCAGATGATGTAAGGGTTATTCTGATCAAACTGGTGGAGAGGCTTGAATTGATGAGGAACCTGGACAATGCTCCCGAAAGCGAAAGACTTCCCCTGGCATCAGAGACATATTTTCTATATGCACCACTGGCTCACCGTCTCGGGTATTACAACATAAAAACAGAAATGGAGGACCTTGCAGTCAAATACCTCGAGCCGGAGAAGTATAAATTTGTTGACAGCAGGCTCAAGCAGACAACGGCTTCAAGGAACAGGCTCATCCGCGAATTCTCTGCTCCCCTGGATGAACAACTTGTGAAGCATAACTTTAAGTTTACTATTAAAAGTCGAACTAAATCAATTCATTCCATTATGTTAAAAATGAAGAAGCAGGGAGTGGATTTCGATGAAGTTTATGATCTTTTCGCTGTGAGGATAATTATCGACAGTACCCCGGAAAATGAAAAATCTGACTGCTGGAGAGTATATTCTATTGTCACAGACCTTTATCAACCCAATCCAAGCCGTTTACGAGACTGGATATCCGTTCCGAAATCAAACGGTTATGAGTCGCTCCATACAACCGTTGTCGGTCCCCGGGGCAAATGGGTCGAAGTTCAGATCAGGTCAACAAGAATGGACGAGATAGCAGAAAAAGGATTGGCAGCTCATTTCAAATACAAAGGCATAAAAGGAGAAGGAGGCCTTGATACCTGGTTGAACAAAATGCGTGATATCCTTGAATCACCTGAGAAAGAAGCAACTGCATTTCTTGATCAGGTAAGGTCAGGGCTTTATACAGATGAAGTTTTTGCTTTTACCCCCAGGGGAGACCTCCGTCAGCTTCCTGCAGGTGCCACGGTGCTTGACTTTGCTTTTGATATACACACTGCCGTAGGCGCCTCATGTGTAGGCGCAAAAGTAAATGGTAAAAATGTTACAATCAGATATGTGCTTGAGAATGGCGATCATGTTTCAATAATCAGGTCCAGAACCCAAAAGCCAAAACAGGACTGGCTTTCATTTGTTGTGACATCGAAAGCAAAGTCCAAGATCAGGCAGTTGCTCAATGAAGAAAAAACCAGGGCTGCCGCCGAGGGAAAGGATGTCCTTATGCGCAGGTTGAAGAACTGGAAAATACCATATGGCGATTCTGTGGTGCAAAAACTACTGAATAAGTATGAGCTGAAAAGTGCCCAGGACCTTTACTTTCTGATTGAATCCCAAAAAATAAATCTGCTTGAGATCAAGGAGGTTCTTCTGACTGAAGAGCAGGAAGAGCCTGTTCCAACTCCTCCTCCGGTTGCTCATAAATCAACAAAGGAGACTTCAGATTCACAGTATTTTGACTATCTGGTTATAGAAGATAAGGTGGAGGGCCTTGATTACAAACTGGCAAAGTGCTGCAATCCTGTCTTTGGAGACCCGGTATTTGGATTCGTCACAATTTCCGATGGTATCAAAATTCACCGCACAAGTTGTCCAAATGCCCACAATATGATTGGCAGATATCCTTACAGGGTCGTGGCTGCACGCTGGACCAAATCAAAAAGCAGCACTTCCTCCGTCGCTACGGTCAGGATCACAGGAATTGAAGACCTGGGAATTGTCAACAGAATAGCGGATGTTATATCAGGATACAACGCAACTGTAAGGAAATTCAACTATAGCATGGATGACGGGATATTCGAAGGGACGCTTAATCTCATGGTCCCCAATAATGATGTGCTATACGGAATTATAAGAAAGATACAGTCAATCAAAGGTATTCTGAAGGCTTCCAGGCTGATGACGGAATGAAACCCGGGAACAACCGGAAATGGCTTCTTTACAACCTGGCAACTGCTTTTGGCAGCAAATTCCCTGCAGTAAGCTATTTAACACATAATAGCAGGCCTTTCTCCGTACAAACATATCAGATGATGAGCAGTATTTCTTGCTCTGCCGGTTCCCCGGCATTGGCAGCCACTCCCATCGGTCTTCATCGTGAAGAATATAAGAAGAAAATATTATAATTGTTTTAAAGACTTTATTGACAGGTTATTAAGGTATGTTATATGCAATACAGATTTATTTCCCGATAAACAGTTTAAGAACATCGAATATCTGTATAAAAAGATGTCTTTTACACAATAACATTACTGACCTGTTCATATTCTTACGGTTATTACCGGTTATGGTTTAGTATCTTTTATCAGGTCTGACAGGTAATTTTGCCAGCTTTTCCGCCTCAAGTGAAGGGAAGCCAAATTCTTCAACAATTTTACCCATAATAAGATATGTCCCGCTTCCCTTAAAGGGATAGATTCTGAGTGACTGTGAGAAATGGGTTGTATCGAAGTAATTGCCTTCAGCATCGATAAAACAACCGAAGTTCATCCACTCATTTTTCACTGTTTTGATATACTTTATGGTAACAAGGTGCCCCACCATTCTTACTTTTTTACCTGAGTTCAGTGCCATTTCCCTTGCCATAATGTCGCCCCTGAACGATGTCTCAAGCATGTCGAACCAGCTTACGCTTACAGGGAATCCCAGAAGTTCAATTTCGTCATAAGCGTCGTCCAGTTTGTTGTTAATAAGTTCGGGGAGGGTAAAGTTTTTCACGGGGTGATGAAAAAGAGATCGGGTATGTTCATGTTTATTTTTGTTCATCATCATATGGGCCTCCCAGAGCAGGAGCGGCTTTTTTTTGCCTGTGAACCGGAAAGCTCCTGTCCGTATCAGGAGGATTACCTGTTCGAGCCCGGGGCAGACTCTTTCAATGAAATCGTTCAGATCGCGATACGGACCTTCTGATTCCCTTATAGCTTCAATTGACTTTGCAAGTTTCTCTTCGAGGTTATTGATGTGAATAAATCCGATATATATGATTTTTCCGTCGATATTTGTCTTGTAATTACTTTTGTTGATGCATGGAGGCTGTATGGTGGCGCCGTATCTCCTGGCCTCGTGCACATAGACCCATGTTCTGTAGAATCCGCCGAAGTTATTGATCACAGCCACCATGAATTCAAGGGGGTAATGAGTTTTCAGGTAAAGGCTCTGAAAGCTTTCAACCGCATATGAAGCTGAGTGTGCTTTGGAAAAAGAGTAGCCTGCAAAGGACTCTATCTGTCGCCACACCTCTTTTGTTATCTCTTCACTGTACCCTTTTTTGCGGCAGTTTGAGAAAAATTTGTCTTCTATCCGCTGCATCTCTTTTTTTGAACGGTATTTGCCACTCATGGCACGGCGAAGGGTATCTGCTTCAGAGAGGTCAAGCCCTGCAAAGTGATGGCATACTTTCAATACGTCTTCCTGATAGACCATAACACCGAACGTCTCCTCAAGTTGTTCTTTTATTACCGGATGTATATAATTGAACCTGTTTTGGTTATGAAACCTGTAGATATACTCTCTCATCATTCCCGAGCGGGCAACACCCGGTCTTATGATCGAACTTGCTGCAACAAGTGTCGGATAATCATCGCATCTGAGTTTTTGCAGGAGACCTCTCATCGAAGGGCTCTCGACATAAAAACATCCCTTTGTCTCTCCGGTCCTCAGGTTCTTTTTGATTTCAGGATCACTTTTGAATCTCTGAATGGCATGTACGTCAACATCAACGGAACGGTTTTTCAATATTATTTCCGCGCTTTCACTGATGTGTCCTATGCCGCGCTGGCTCAGTATATCGAGCTTTTCAAAGCCGATTTCTTCAGCAGTGTACATATCCCACTGGGTTACGGGGAAGCCTTTCGGCGGCATATCGAGGGCAGTATAGCAAGTTATGGGCTCTTCCGATATAAGCATGCCTCCGGCGTGAATGCTTCTCATATTGGGAAAATCAGCAATTCTCAGTCCCGTTTTGAAGATTGTATCGGTGATCCCGTTCCTGTTTTCCTCCGATGACGGATTATCAATAATATTGTCGATTTCCTCTTTGGGCAGACCATAAATTTTTCCAAGTTCACGTACGATAGACTTTCCCCTGAATGTGTTTATTGTTCCCAGGAGTGCTGTGTGTTTATGCCCGTACCTTCTGAAAATGTATTCGATTACCTCGTCCCTTTCTTTCCATGAGTAATCAATGTCAAAGTCAGGCGGCGAGCTCCTTTTTGGATTGATGAACCTCTCGAAGTAAAGATTAAGGTCAATAGGGTCAACATTGGTTATTTTCAGGCAATAAGCTACAATGGAGTTTGCCCCGCTGCCCCTTCCCACATGATAAAACCCTCTGGACATTGAATATCTAACAATATCCCATGTAATGAGGAAATAGGCAGAAAATCCCAATTTATCAATTATTCCGAGTTCATGTTTTATTCTGTTCTTTGCTTCGGTGTTGTTGCTCCCATATCTGTAAAGCATTCCGTCCCAGGCAAGTTTTTCAAGAAGAAGCCTGTCGTCATATCTGCTGGCAGAAAAGAATTTTTTGTTCTTGAGGCTTTCGCAGTCGAAATTAAGCTCACAGTCATTTATCAGATTATCAGTGTTATCAATCAGCCATTTTCTTCCGTCTGCTTTCAGTCCGGCAAAGAACGGGGGTGATTTGAAAAACTCATTTTCACCTGCACACTGCCATGGTTTGAGATGACTCAGGAGAATGTTGTTTTCCACAGCCCTGAGACTTCTGTGTATTTGCACATCATCGGATGAGGCGAACGTTACAGGCTGAAGTATTACCATCGATTTTCTGTTGTGCGACGGAGACAGTGTTACAAGCCTGGTAAGCTCATCAGGTTTGATTCCAATGCGTTCATTTTCAAATAACTTACGAGCGGGTATTTTTTTCAGCGGGTATATTATGTATGACTCATCAAAGCGCGGGGCAGGGAAGGGCAGGGGGCATTTTTCAAAATTGCATCCTGAAAGAAATTCATTCAGTTCTCTTAACCCTTTGTTATTGCGTGCCAGCCCCACATACTGCAGCTCATTTTCATTCCTGAACTCCATTCCTGCCAGGGGCCTCACGTTGTTTCTGGTGCATTCTGCTGCAAATTCAGGTATTCCCGTCGAATTATTTATATCGGTAAGTGCCATTACACCGGCTCCTGCAGCGGATGCATTATACACAAGCTGCTCAACGGACAACATTCCGTACCGCAGGCTGTAATATGAGTGGCAGTTAAGGTACATGTTATTTTTGCAGTAAAGTCAGTTCTTTTTTACTACTTTCCGTACATGGTGTATTTCCTGATCCGTTCCTCCATAATTTTTTGCTCTTTAAAAGCATTTTCAAGCTGTTTAAGCGCTTTTTCCTGTTTTTCTGCAATAGTCATTACACCTGAAGCTTTTCGCACCGCATTGTGCCCGAAACGCTTTCTGAGACGATCGATTGACAGGTAAAGGCTTACTTTTTCCGGGGTGTCATCAAACATATCAAGCTGCTGGACCCCTCTTACCAGATGACTGAACCTGACCCCGATGAGCCTTATCAGCATTCGTCGCTGATAAAGCCTGACAAAAAGCTCTTTTGCCACATCGGACAAAATATGGTCGAAAGCGGTGTACGGTATCCGTTTCTGCAGGGTGTGAGTGTCAAAATTCGAATATCTTATTTTAACTGTAACGCATGAGGCAAGCTTTTCCTGTTTCCTGAGCTCGTATGCGATCTTTTCAACCATACCTGCCAGTATCTGGCTCAGCCTGACCATATCGGTCGTATCATTTTCGAAAGTATGTTCGGTGCTGATCGATTTCTGTTCCGAATAGCTTATGACAGGGGAGAGGTCTATCCCGTTTGCTTTTTTCCATATTTCAATACCATTTTTCCCCATCAGCTTCTCAAGCATTTCAGCTGGTATGTTCCTTAATGTGTATATTGTAGAAATGCCCATCGAGCGAAGGATATGGCAGGTCTTCTGTCCTATCATGGGGATCTTGCTTATCGAAAGCGGATCGAGAAAGGGGAGGACAATCTCCTTATTAACCTCTTTTTCCCCGTTTGGTTTTGCTTCTCCTGCAGCAATTTTTGAGACGGTCTTATTTATTGAAAGCCCCAGGGAAACAGGCAGACCGGTCTCTTTTATTATACACTTCCTCAGTTCGTGTGACCATTTGCTGCATCCGTGGAAGCGATCCATTCCTGTGAGATCAATATAATGCTCGTCAATTGATGATTTTTCATACAGCGGCGATCTTTCTGCAATTATACCGGTAACCATTCCGGAGTACTTGCTGTACGCTTCCATGTCACCTCTTATGACAATGGCGTCGGGACACAGAATTCGTGCCATTTTTACCGGCATTGCAGCACTTACCCCAAATTTCCTCGCCTCATAGCTGCAGCTTGATACAACACTGCGGTCAGACATGCCCCCGATTATGACAGGCATGCCGTTGAGCCTGCCGTTCCTTAGCCTCTCAACCGACACGAAAAAAGTGTCGAGATCGAGATGCAGAATAGAACGCTCAGTATAGTTCGAAATAAACATAACCGTTTGTGTGTATCTTCTGTGCCGGCAGTGCTTATGCCTGAAATGAAAACAATTTCAGCTCACTCAGCATTGTTTTTAAAAAATTTGGTTATTTCAGAAATATATTCTATTTTTGATTAAAAATTAATCAATATTATGACTACAATATAATCATATTTTCATTATGTACTTCGCATCCAACATAAAATTTTTAAGAAAAAGAAAATGCAGGACACAGGATGATGTCGCTGCTGCCCTGAATCTCAAACGTTCGACTCTCAGTGGATATGAAAATGGAATCGCACAACCTGGAATTGAAATACTTATATCATTTTCAGGATATTATAATATGTCAATTGATACAATGCTCAAGGTGGACCTGACCCGGTTGTCAGAAAGTCAGCTGGGAGAGCTTGAGAGGGGATATGATGCTTATATTAAAGGAAGTAACCTAAGGGTGCTTGCGACAACTGTGGATTCAGGCAACAGGGAAAACATCGAGCTTGTTGCCGAAAAGGCTAAGGCTGGCTACAGAACCGGTTATGCCGATCCTGAATATATCGGTGAATTGCCGGTTTTTAACCTTCCTTTCCTTTCCGAAAAAAGAAAGTACAGAACATTTCAGCTGAGGGGCGACTCAATGCTTCCCATTCCCGAAGGTTCCTGGGTTACAGGTGAGTTCCTGCAGGACTGGATGCAGGTTGTCAGCGGTAAAGCATACATTGTTTTCACCCTTAACGACGGCATTGTATTCAAAATTCTGGAGAACAATATAAAAGAAAGCGGAAAACTGATCCTGTATTCGCTCAATCCTATCTACGAACCCTATGAGGTTCATATAAACGATGTTAAGGAGATCTGGCGATTCGTTAATTACATCAGCAACGAGCTTCCGGACCCCGTGCTGCCGGAGAAACAGCTTTACAAGGCGGTGGCCCTGATAAAAAATGATCTGGAACGTATTAAGGCCAGACTAGGAAGAGACATCACAGATATAGATGAAGAAAATTAGTGACTTGCAATATTTTAGAAATCAGTTTAATACTTAATTAAACCCCGCCCCGGTTCAGCAGAATCTGCAATTTAGGTAAACAAAAAGGCACGGAATGGTAAATCCGTGCCTGTAAAACCATACTGTTGCCAAAAAACTTGATTCTCAGTTCTCTGCTATTCTTTTGTGAGGTTTATGATAAGCTGAATGATCTTTTCATTCTCCGATTCAGGAATCTTTCCGCTGTAGATGGCCCTGCATATCCTGTTTTTATCGAGAATTACCACTGTGTAACTGTCCCTGGGCAATCCCCATGATTCCTGAAGAGTACCCTTATAGTCAAAAAGAATAGTTGTGTCATATTTCTTTGCCTTGTTGCCGGCAATAAGCCTTATCAGTCCGTTTGGCTTCCATGTGCTCTTGGTATCTACTATCCCGAATCCTTTAAAAAGTTCTCTGTCAATTATTTTGTCTACGTCTGTTGCCTTGTCTATAGCATCGTTGAAAGGGTCGTTAAGATCAGACTCATCCGGATCTACATAGTTGAGCTGTAGTACTTTACCGGGCCACGAATTCATCGTGAATTCATTTTTGTCAGCATCAGGGAAGCTCCATTCAGGGGCTTTCATTCCGACTTCCAGTTTTCCGGTCTGGGCAAAAACGGCAGGGATGACCAAAAAAACAAATAAAAGAGTGAAGATCAGTTTTTTCATAATCATGATTTTTAAAATTTCACGAAATATATGAATTTTTTAATACATATGATTTTCAATGCTCGTTCGGTTATGAATCTGTCAGCTTTTCTGTCTCCTTATGGTTTTCTTTAAACTGGCAGTATTACTTTTAACCGTAACCGGGGAATGAAATGCTGTGGGGAAGCCATTCCCGGAAGATGCTCTTCATAAAGTAAGCCAACTGCGGTTAACTTAAGAATTATATAAACTTCCTTGCATTTCTGAAGCTTAGCATATTCTCAGGCGATGTTTCTGGGGTGATCTCGCATCCGGCAGAAATTATGCATCTTCCCCCTGAAGCAATATAATCTGATGATACAGAATTTTTTATAGTGTCGTCTGTGCCATTTTGTACCACGGTTACCGGATCGCTTTTCCCTGAAAAAACCTGGGCGGGAGCAAGAAGAGAGGCATATGGTTCAAGTGATGGGACGAGGTGATCAATATCAATGATATCGACGCCGGTTTTTATCATTCCCTCAAGTATCGATTCAGTATTTCCACAGATGTGCAGCTTGGCCAAAACTCCCATGGAATGTATGTGTTCAACGAGCCTTTTTTCCCTGTCGAATGCAAATTTGTAATAAAGGTCAGGACCGATTTGTGATGAGAATGCATCCCCTATACCAATACAATGCGCTCCTGCTTCAACCTGAAGTGTAATAAAATCAATTGCGCTTTCAACTATTGTATCCATAGCCTGGCTTACTGAATCCTGATCAACAAGAAAATCAAGTGATGCGTTCGAAGCTCCTCTGAGATCAACATATTCCGCAACAGGCCCTTCAACCCAGCCCACTATAAACAGATCATTGCCGGCCTTCTTTCTGAATTCCTTCAACTCGGTTATCCTGTTCAGGCAACGACTGCTCTCACCGGTTTTGAATTTTTTTAATTCAGCCACACTCGCCGCATCAGGGAAATGCCCACCTCTATCGACAGGCAGATCGTCTTCAGGATAATACACTTCTATTCCAAATGCAGAGGCCTCTGCCCAGGGATCCGACATGACAGTTACCCAGTCGAGATCGAAATCCTCAGCACATTTAAGCATCGCATACGATTTTGCATAAGGATCTGTACAGAATCTGCCATATTTAACACCAGCATATTTTGCAGCCCATCTCATAATGATAGGATGGAAGGGAGGAAAATCCACTTCGTCGTTCCCGATATACCGTAATGTTCGCTCAAGTCCGGTCATGCAGTTATAATGTTTTTATTAATATTCGCTCAGAAAGTTGTTAAGATCCTTCATTGCCTCAGACGCACCGGTTATATATTCAAGGCATCCTTTGCTCGTGATCCTGTCATCTGAAATCATGCTTGTTACCAGGTAACTTTTGTGCTTAAGCAAATCAATGTATTTATGGTCCCCGGGATAACCTTTGGGAGCTGTTTTTAGTTTTTCACCTTCCAGCTCCCCGAAGTATTTCCCGAATTCCGGATCTGTAATGATTTTCACAAGTTCGTCACCCTGGTCATCAATTTTCTCCCTGATCGCCCTGAGCCACTCAGCAGGTGGCATATAGGCGCCGCCGGCTAGCATGCTCAGGTTTCCCGGCTCAACGTGAATGTAATAGCCGGCATATCTGTCGCCGTTCTTTTTACCTCCTCTGACGATAAAAGCTCCAAGATGAGTCTTGTATATTGACTTATCGCTCGAAAACCTGATATCCCTGTTAATCCGGTAAGTGCAGCTGCTTACCTCGAGATCCCTGATGAACGGATCAAAGGAGCCGATACCGTTAATAGCTGCCTGGATGAACGCTTCAAAATTTTCTTTTGCTTCAATATACCGTGATCTGTTTCCGGCAAACCACTCCTTGTTGTTATTTTTCTTAAGATCAGACAAAAAAGTCAGTGTGGATTCATTAATCTTTATCATGTTTCAGGTTTTTCGGGAGATGCAAGTTAATAAACTTTTCAATATCTGCTCAGCAGGTATTGATTAATTTAAGTTATTGCTAATCAATGTGCTTTAATTGCATGTTGGCAATTGTTGACATGCCTTTGCCAAGCAGCTTAAGATATAATGCCACATATAAAAGCAGCGATAAGAGCCATAAGACAGCCATATTGAACCAGTATGTCGAATGCTCCGCCTTTCCTGTCATTTTATAGGGAGCGTAAAAATGAGCCCTTCCGCACGCAGAAGTGGCTTTCATGTATCCTGGTTCATATTTTCTTATGATCTTTTCTTTCGACAGTACTGTTTTTTGGAGTGAGTTGACATCAAGGACAATCTCTCTCAGACTTTCATTGTCGTAGCGTTGCCGGAGATTTAAATACCCATTCAATCCCGATTGTGATACGATTGAATTACTTACCGAATCCTTAAGGGCCGTTGCTCTGTGCTTTTTAGTAAGAAAAAAATGTTTCAGGGAATCCATGTGTATAAACAATTCTCTTTCTTTTTCACGGGTAAAGGCCTCCGGGTTCAATGAATTCTTCAAGGTTCCAGAATAAATTCCCGACATTGCTGACATCTCATCAAGATGGTGATTAATTATTGAAAAATTCTCAGCAATGATTTCATGATAGTCTGTGCTGTCCCTGAAATATACACATTCACGGATCAGTTTTTTGAGCTCGTCATTAAGGAAAGTTCCCAGATACATGTTTTCACTTTCATCCATTTTAAATTTAAAGAATCTTTTTTCAAAAGCATTGTTTCTGAACTGTTCCGCTGCCAATGCTTCAAAAGACCAGCGGGCGGGCATAAGTTCCCCAATAAGGGGAACGAACTCCTGGGTATAACCCGGTGAAGTATGAAGCTTATCAAATTTAACCAGCACTCCGCTGAACAAAAGCTGAGGTATAATTATAAATGGGATAATAATGTAAACAGCAATCACTGAATTAAATGCAGAAGATATATTAAGGCCGATCAGATTGGCAAGGCAGGCAGTGGTAAAAAGGACGAACCAATAGGAGAACATCATTCCCCTGATTTCCAGTATCCGGGTTCCAACAATGATGAACAGTATAGATTGAAGTGCCGATATCATGAACATTATCATGATCTTTGAGTTTATGTAGCTGAACCAGCTAAGGTTAAGGAAAGATTCCCGTTTAAGTATTTTCCTGTCTTTTATTATCTCTTCCGAGCTTATGATCAGCCCCAGGAAGAGCGATGTTATTACGCACATAAACAGAAATGCCGGGATATTCCCGTTTTCACTGAACCTGTATGCTGGTCCGGCTGCATGTCGTGTAAAATAAGCCAGCAGAAAGGCCAGAAGGGGGGCTCCAAAAATATTTATGACAATGTATTGTTTATCCGAAAGTTTTGAAAGCAGATCGCGCATAAGAAAGATGCTTGACTGTTTGAACAATCCTGGTATTGAGAAACTATTTTCCGGCAGTTCCAATTTTTCATTGACAGGAGACTCATCCATACTCCTTTTAAATTTCCGGAATCGCTGAGTCCATTCCTCAGGAGTAACCTTTCTTGTCTCCGTAGCTTTACCATGTTCATTGATTACTTTTGCCTCAATTATCTGCAGTATCTGGTCAGTATCAACATTTCCGCATCTTGAGCACTGATCTTCTTCCGGATTAACATGGCTGCTGTGTTTTTTGAAATAGACTATTGCTTCAGAAGGGTTGCCATAGAATATCTGGTAGCCACCTCTGTCAATCACCATTATCCTGTCGAACATCTTAAAGATTTCAGATCCTGGCTGATGTATATTCACAATAACCAGTCTGCCGTTGTATGCCTGTTCCTTCAGCAGCTTCATAACCATTTCTGAATCAACGGAAGAGAGGCCTGATGTAGGCTCATCCACAAACAATATTGTTGGCTCCCTGAGCATTTCAAGAGCAATATTTACCCTTTTGCGCTGACCTCCGCTGATCACTTTTTTTAAAGGATTACCTACCTTTAGGTCCCTTATATCGTTCAGGTCAAAATCAGTCAGTGTTTTGTTTACAACCTTTTCTGTTTCCGGTTCGGTAAGATTACTGAGGCACATTCTGGCATTATAGTACAGATTCTGGTAAACGGTAAGCTCTTCTATAAGAAGGTCATCCTGAGGAACAAAACCAATTACTCCGTTAAGCGATATTCTGTCACTTTTATCATAAAGATCATATCCGTTTATTAATACTTTGCCGGAGTCTGGTTTAAGTGTGCCGCTCAGGATGCTCAATGTGGTCGATTTTCCAACACCGCTTCCGCCTATTATACCGGTAAGCCTGCCTGATTCCTCATTAATCCCAAGATTATGGACGCCGTTTTCGCTCCTGCTGAACCGGTATGACACATCAAAGGCATTAAGTTTGATTTTTTTACCCCGGGGCAGGAAAGCGAGCAGTTTTACCACTTCCGTATAGTAGATTGTATCAATACCGGGTCCTCTTATTGAGGATCCGCTTTCAAAAACATAAGTTTCCCCGGCGAGAATGTTCTGCCCGTTAAGATAAAGATCCTGTTCCCCTTTGTACCTGAGGATGTAAGTGTTTGTGCTTATTATATGAAGAAAAAGTAAAGATCCGTTCAGGTTTTTTTCAAAAATGTGTCTCAGGTTCTCTGATCCAGTTTTTTTTTCATTGTCAACAACCAGAACCCTGTCTTTTCCTTTAAGGCTGTTCACCGGATCAAGCCTGAAATTTTTAATTTCCTGATATTCAATTTCAGGTATGTTGAATGCATTCGAAACAGTCTGTACAACATCAAGTTCGTAATCTGTGATGTCGCGGTCTGACATCAGATAATCAAACAGTTTTACAAGAACGTATATCTTTTGTTTTTGATGAAGCTCTTCATTGATCTGCTCACAAATGGCGAGTATCCTTACTGCATGCAGGGTAATCCTCTTCTTTTCCTTTAAACTTCCCCTGGTTATCCCATCGGCATTATACAGGTCAAGGAAATCTTCGAACATCTTCATGTACCTTGATAATGACTCGTTGTTCAGATGACGGCCCAGAAATAACCTGACAATCTCTTTTCCTCTGCCGTTAAGAGCAGTTTCATTGTTTAAATCGCTGATCAGCGCGAAAAGCTGCATCAACGCTTTCAGAATAGGTTCGCTCATATAATCAGATTATATAAAAAAGGTCCGAAGAATTCTACTCAATGAAGCCAATTAAATATCTTTAAGCTTATCTTTGTTTAAAATACTCAAGATAATAATTTCTTGCCTTGCAGAGAAATTTTTTGCATTATTCGGGTGCCGTCGATCATGAAAAGATCGATGAACTGCTGCAAATTGCCAAAAAGAGTCTGGAGTTCAACAGACTTGACAGATTGACTGCAAAGAGGGTATATGCAATTCTTGTGGAATGTCTCGAAAACATCGCCATGCATTCCAGAAAAGATTTCATTTGCGGGTCTGATTTTCAACCGTATATTTCTGCCTGGGATTCGGATGAAAAAATCCGGATCAGATCGGGAAACTATGTTACAGAATCTGAAAGAAAAAAGCTGACTTCACGGCTCGAACTGATCAACAGTGCAGATAAGACAGCCCTTGATGCACTGTGGGAAGCTGAATTAAATAAGGAAATGACAAAAAACAACGGCGCAGGTCTCGGTTTTATGTTAATAAAACTAAGATCGGGTAACAATATCAACTTCAATTTCAATACAATTAGCGGCCATTTGTTATATTTTGAACTGGAAATATTTGTTAATAAGCACTATGAGAAAGCTGATTATTGAACCTTCTTCAAGTACTCCCAGGGTAGTCCTTGATCCGTCCAGCAACAGATTTGAAATCTCAGGTGAATCAAGACCACCTGACGTTGCAGATTTCTACGGGGAAATTCTTAAATGGCTGAATGATTACGAATCTTATTCTCTTAAGATGCCGGAACCATCATTGGAGCAGTTTATTGTTGATCTCGATTTTGAATACTTTAATTCTTCGTCCGCCAAGTATATACTTGATTTCTGCAAAAAAATCTCCGGGATGCACGCCAGAGGTGCAAAAGTCGGCATAAGGTGGTTTTATGAAAAAGGAGACAGTGATATGCTCGAAGTGGGACAGGTTATGTCCAAAACTGTGAAACTTCCTTTTGAGTTTATGCGCAAGGATCCGTTGTAACAGCATAACTAATTACATTACATTTCATTTCATACGATGCAGAACGAATTGGTGAAGTGGTCGGATATTATCTTTGATCCTGTTAATTTGCCGGGAGTTGAAAACTTATTTCACGGGTATGATTCTGACCAAGTTTTCATAAACCGTACTGCGACTTTTCTATATGAACATATGCGCCGGATAAACCGCAGTTTCATTTCTCCGTATGAAATGAAGAATGATTTCAGCATTATCAGGGCAGATGAAAAATATTTCTGGTATGAAAAAATTAAAAACATTCCAGCCGGACTGGCAAAGCTTAACCTGTTCCTTCGTCCTTACAAAGATTTTTGCCTGACCTGTATTATTACCGATAAGGAAATAGAAAAGCTCGCAATGTCTGATCATGAGTTATTCAGGAATAAGCTGAATTCAGAGGGCTGGAAATTTGGGAACAAATACGACAGGAAACTGAAGACAGATCCCTTCCTTTTACCCTACCGGAGACTGCCTCCAAAACGAAAGAAATTTTATCTGGAAATGAATTTTCTGGTTCCTTTGCTTCTTAAAAACAACGGATTTGAGATTTTCAGGAAGGAAGAGATTTCCGGTCTGGATGACCGGATAATCGTAAAGCTTGCAAGGGCAGTGCACTCCAGGTATTTGCAGGCAATGAGAAAAGAAGAGGCAGAGATTAATGAAAATTCATACAGTCATTTAAATGAACAGTCAGATTTTTTCTATAGTAAATATATTCAGGATTTTGAGGACCTTGATGCTGAAACAAAATATTCCAATATTGGCAATGCTTATCATATCCCGACAAAACTTCTGGCCATCGGGTACAGGATCAGGCCCATAGCCAGAGGTTATAAGTCATTTGCCCTTCGTCTGAGTAAAGAAGAAGTTGAAACCATGGCAAGGCTGGAGCATACAAGATGGTGCTGGGACAAGCGTCTGCATGGCTGGACGTGGGGAGCTTCTAAAGATATTAAGCGAAAGCGGCATCCGGATCTGACAGCTTACGAAAATTTACCGGAAAGTGCAAAGGAGAAAGACCGTAACCTGGTAAGGCTTATACCTGCGCTTTTACAGGACATTGATTATGAGGTATATCCTGTAACCCCGGGCAGTATAAAAAACCTTTCATACGCAATAAGACCACATGGCGGAATTCACAGAATTTTAAGCGAGACCAGGGAACTGAATGAACAGATCAGAGGCATGGTATCCCTCTCAACGGAAGTTGAAGCCATGGTTGATTTCAGAAATGAAAAGATTGAAGAGGCTATCAGGGACATAGAGGATAGTTACAATTATGCCAGGCATATTCAGACGGCATTTTTACCAGAGGATCTGTATGTCAGAGAGTGCTTTCCTGATAACTTCATTTTATACAAACCAAAAGATATCGTAAGCGGAGACTTTTATTTCTTCAGCAAGCGAACCAATCATATCATATTTGCTGCTGCTGACTGTACAGGACATGGAATACCGGGTGCCTTGCTCAGTACTCTGGGTTATGGGATTCTTGACCAGGCAGTAAATCAACTGCTGATTGAAGATCCGCAGGCAATTCTGCAACATCTTTATTCCAGGATCCACAGGTTTCTCCGTCGTGATGAAGCAGGGGTTGGAATATCGGACGATATGGACATTGTTCTCTGTTCTTTCGATATCCGATCAAATCATCTGACCTATGCCGGGGTTAATAATCCACTTTATCTGGTGAGAGAAAAAAAACTGATTGAATTCAGGGCAAATAATATCATTGGAGACCGTGATGATCATGTTGAATGCCTCTTCACCTCAGACATTGTGGTATTAAATCATGGCGATACCATTTATCTCTGCTCCGATGGATATATCGATCAGTTTGGAGGTAAAAACCATAAAAGATACCTGAGCAGGAGATTTAAGCCCCTGTTGCTTGAAATTCAAGATTTAACTTTACCGGAACAAAGCGACAAACTGTTTGAGGAGATAGAGTCATGGAGAGAAGAAAATAGAGAAGATCAGACAGACGACATCCTCATCATAGGTATAAGGATCTGAAAGACAACGATATGGGATTTATATAAAGTACTTTTTAAAATGATTTTTCTCAAGACGGTAGTTATAAAGCCTCTTTTCTGGATATTTGCATGTTGTATATTTCAGAAGCAACTCATCCTGTTTTTAGAGTCTATATATTATAATTAAACTATTATGATTCTGAAGCCATTTAAATATTTCTTGCTCTCTGTTACTATTATTGTTTTTATATCCTGTGACAGAGGATTTTCTCCGGCTGACAGGAATGCAACTGGAGAAACCCTTAATCTGTTTCGATCCATGTATGAACTTCAGGAAAGGGGAGTTATGTACGGCCACCAGGATGACCTCATGTATGGTTTGAGCTGGTGGTACGAGAAGGGCAGGTCAGATACAAAGGATTTTACGGGTGATTACCCTGCTGTGGCAGGCTTTGAGCTGGGTCATCTTGAGCTTGGACATGACCGCAGTATCGATTCAGTCAGCTTTGAGCAAATAGCGGAACAGCTCAAAATTCATTGCAGTTATTTCAGGTATCTGAATGACACTATGCTGACAGGCCCTGCCAGTCCTGACGGCTGAAGGGGATCATCAGCTTTCAGGGGATTTACATTCAACCAGGTACTGCGATCTTTCATTGGGAGCCTGCTTTCGCCTATAAGACGGTTTACCCATGTGTTTACTACTTCAACTTCAATTGTGTTTTCTCCTTTCCTGACCAGGTCGGATATATCGCATCTCCATGGTGCTGTCCACGCTCCGCCTGCATCCTGCCCGTTAATTCTGACTTCCGCCATGACCCCAGCTTCACCCAGGCAGACATAAACAGACTTTCCGGTGTGTTCTGCGTTCAGAATAAATGCATTTCTGTAAACGGCTGAACCGGAGTAATATCTGATCCTTTCATCTGTGCTGTGCGACCAATCCTGTAATGTATTCATAGTCATTGTATTGTAAAAGTTATCAAAAGGATTGGTAAATGTGACATTCCAGGGAGTGTTTATAGTGACAAGAGTATCCGGGCAGGGGTAATTCAGAATACGACTATCTGACACTGGTTTACCGTTTTTCCTGAAAACAATAAATGCACTGCCATTTCCTTCAAGCTCCAAAGGTACGGTTGTGCTTCTTTTGGTTTGTACAAATGCAGGCAGATCACGTAAAGAACCGTCGAGCGCATCCCATAATTCGGGAGCTTTGTGTGATACCCTGAATGTTGCATCAAAAGCAATATTATCATTGCTCTGGTTTGTAAGAAAGTAAATATCCGTATCTCCCAGCTTTCTGTGGGTCCATAGCAAAGGAACGTCATCAGAAAGGGTTACATCGGGTTCTGTTCCCGACATTTCGAGAACTGTCTTCAGGTCTGTGGTGTTCAGGACCTTTCCTTTCCTGATATTAAATGTTTTCCCTGTCTTAAAATTACAATTGCTCCAAAGCTTATCCCTCAGCGATTCAACATCTTTATCAGCCTGAGGATAATTCTTCAGACTTGGTGACCTTTCAGGAGGGGGGCCAATTATTACTGCTCCCTGCCGGACAAGCTCACTTATTTTACCAAGCAGCTCCGGCCTCATGGTTTCAAGCGGGGGAAGCACCATAACTCTGTAACTCATACCATCAGGCAAAGTCAGCCTGCCGTCTTTCACCGTCAGGTTGTTAATAATCACCTCTGCATTAATATAATCGAACGAGTAACCTGCCGGAATTTCGGGCACTCTGGTGCCAGTCATTTTAGGCACATCTTCTCCTATGAAATAGCAGACATCATTTACAGGAAGGCCTCTCTGGAGCAAAAACATACACCGCCGCTGGTAGTCAATCCATTTTTTTGACTGACTGAACCATGTGTTTTTCCTGTTGAATTCAGTTCCGAACCAGGCATTAATTCCTGGAAATCTCTCCTCATATGGCTGATGGATATACAAATGTATTATCACGTGGTTTATGCCTTCAGTGTAGCTCCAGTCGCCACGTCTCTTTAAGGTTGCAGGATGCCGGCGGTATTCCATTCCGGCGCAGGTATAAGATTCAGCTGAGACTTTCCTTTTCCCGTAAATATGTGCCGCTGAAGATGCTGCCCTGCATTCAATATTCCCAAGATCTCCCTCGTTCCAGAATTCTCCGGCAACATCGTGGCTTTGGCCTCCATACATCAGGAATTCAGAGGGGAAGCCCCAGTGTCCGTAATTTTCAAGCCAGATGCGCAGGCCATTCTTCTGGCAGAGTTCACGGAACCCGCCCACGTAATCATATGCAATACGGTCAGCCACTATTCTTCGCAGGTCCCACAGAAATCTGTCAGACTGGTCAGCTGAATTTACAATTCTTCCCGTAAGAACAGGCATCCATGGTACCGGGTCATAGCCATATCTGGTCACAAAGTCCTCAATAAGGTCGTCTGTCCAGTTCTGTGATCCCTGTTCATAGCTGTCAAGCACCACGTGCCTGAGTGAGGACCGGTCTCCGGCAGGCATACGCTCCAGAAGTTTTCCGATGTAGGCATTAAAATGATTTTCAAGATGTCGGCTGTTCATCTTGTCGACTTCATATCCTGTAGCATGAGGTGGAGAAACAGCATTAAGGGCTCCGGTAGGAGAGGCCCCGAACCGGATAATAAGCCATCTTCCTGCAGGAGCATTCCATGTCAGCGTCCCGTCTTCTCTAAGGCAGGAAGTAAGATCAATGACCTCCGGGGGATCTGTTTTCATTGCTTCATTTCCGGATTCTTCCTGTTTATCCCATTTATATTCATTCCACAATGGAAAGGGAGTCTGACACATCTTTCCAAGCTGCTTTTCAACGTAAGCTTCAAGTCGGGGTGCCGGGGATAACTCAATTTCAGAAAGCCCTGCATCGGATGCTCTGTTGGGCCTGTTAGTCAGATAATTGCTTAGGTTGAAATTACTCATAATTATCCTGAAACTTTTTCCGGTTATTTCAGGAATATTGAATGCCGACGGACCAAATCTTGCAGGGCCGACATTCACTGCAGGATTACTGCGATCGTAACGAAAGGTCCTGACAGTTCTGTACGATCTTCCATCATTCGCCAGAAGCTCGATGTCAGCAGCAAACGGAATTCCTGCGCTGTGAACAACAAGGCTGCGTATGGTAAAAGGCTCATCCGTGTTCAGTTCTATTGTAATGGTGTCCTTATTTCCGGCCCCTGCAAAAAGACACACTGTTGCCGTATCGCCGTCAAAAAGCTTTTCAGGAAACTCAAGGTAGGGGGACACACTGATCTTTGGATTGTATAATGTGAGGGACATCTTATCACATTCAGGAAGCGGGATAGCGATGGTTTTTATATCCTCAAAGCAATTTTGTGGCCGCTTAAGCCTGCGGACTATTTCGGCATCGCCTTCAACCTCAATTTCGCTGTAAACAATATAACGCATCGCTTCTGATGATTTCACCCAGGGACCGCCCGACTGACTCCAGCCGGGGCAGTTAAACAATCCTATATCAATTCCCAACCTTTTCCCTTCCCGTATTGCATGCTCAATATGCTGCCACCATTCCTCGCTCAGAATCCGCACATCGCCACTGGGCATACCGTCATTCCCGATATTGCCAATCAGGGCTTCGCCTATGCCGACTTCTGACATTGCTTCAAGGTCCAGGGTAATACCTTCCATCGAGCTGTTCTCACTTATCCAGTACCAGTAAACCCATGGCTTCACTGAATCGGGTGGTGTTTTAAATAATTCCTCAAGCTGGACACCTGTTACAGGATCGTTGATCCCGTTCCTTTGATCTTTACAACTGGAGGTACATAATAAAACTATTGTTAGAACAGCTGCAGCGATGCAGTTATTGACAATGCTTGCATTTTTCATTGGTAAATATCTTTATGCCGGATTTTTATTGACTAATTTGCAGCTGCCTGCTCATTAAAAAATGCAGTTATCTTCTTATTCATCTTTGCAGTTACTGACCTGTACCTCTTATTTTTTGTCAGGTTTACAGTTTCATCGGGATCTTTTTTGTAGTCGTATAGCTCTGTTTCGTAAACAAGATCATCACTGAAGGGCATGCCGGAGCGGAATCCTGATCCCATCCACCAGGTTAACCTGTAGCGACGGGTCCGGATTGAATATCCCATTTTATCCCCGCGGGGATACTGGCTTACAGCAAAGTTTTTGGCAGATGACCGGGGATTCTTCATTATCGAAGCAAGGCTCTTACCGTCCAGGTTTTCGGGAATTTCAATACCTGACAGCTCGCACAGGGTAGGGAATATATCAACAAATTCAGTTACAGACTTTGTTCGGCCTGGTTTAATTCCAGGGGCTGAGATCAGCAATGGGGACCGGACAGCCTGTTCATAATTAGTATGCTTGCACCACAGGCCGTGATCACCCAGATGCCAGCCGTGATCTCCCCACAGAACGATAATTGTGTTAGCGGTCAGGTTAAGGGAATCAAGTGCCCCAAGCAGCTTGCCGACCTGAGCATCTACATAAGATACTGAGGCATAATATCCATGTATTAATTCCTTCTGCTTTTCATCCGGCAATCTTATATGATTGTTTTTAATGTCGGTAAAACTTACCAGGGGAGGTATGTCCGAATATGTTCTCAGTTCCCCTGAACTGTGATAAGCAATCTCCGGGCTGTTTTCCGCATGCTCCCTGAAATCTGCCAGAGGTATTTCATCCCGCCTGTACAGATCCCAGTATTTTTTTGGTGCAGCAAACGGAAGGTGGGGCCGTGCAAAACCGACTGCTAAAAAAAATGGCTGACTTTCAACTGCAAGACTATCAAGAATCTCTATGGCGCGATCGGTCATCGCTCCGTCATTATAGGCATTATCAGGAAGATCCATGCACTCAACCGAAGGTCTGACGTATTTCATAACATACTCCCGGGCTTCACTTCCTTCCAGCCCTCTGGCTCTGGCTTCTTCCTGATATTTTATGGCCAGACTGCGTGTCGCAGGATTCTGGTAATAACCCAGCATTGCCGGCTGATTGTTGTGGTAATAATTTGCCGGAATGGTATAATAGGGAATGGTCCATGAAGGCTTGTCCGTATCTTTGTCCACGCACCGGTAGTCGTAAATCTTACCAATACCTGCTGTAGTATAACCCTGTTGGGCAAAATATTGCGGGATAGCCAGTATATCCGGATTTACATCTCTCATCCTTGTCTGAAGGTCCCATACTTTTGTATAGTCGGGACGTTTTCCAGTCATCAGGCTGGCTCTTGACGGGCCCGAAACAGCCTGCTGGCAGTAGTTGTGCATGAAAATGGTCCCTTTTGCAGCTAATCTGTCCATCTCCGGGGTTTTGATCAGGTTGTGTCCATAGCTGCCTGTTGCCGGTTTGAGATCGTCAACTGCAATGAACAGGATATTGCTCCTCCGGGATGAGATGGAGGGATCGGAGCTGAATGCCACGCTGCCCATTGCAATTCCTGTCAGAGCAAAAGATCCTGCAAGCCGAAAACAGATACTTTTCATAGCTGATGAAAATAGGGTTTTACTAAATTATGAAAAGAAGGTCTATTGACCAAAGATTTGACAGAAGGAAAGGATTTTAAAATATCGCTGAGACTCAGTGGTCTTACCGGCAGGACCAGGGAACTTTATTAGTACGATGGATACGGACATATTATGACCGGACCGGCATTTCTGCCATTGTCAGGGGAAGTCCGCAAAATCGTGGATAAGAAAAGTAAGTCCGATCTGTGAAACAGCTTCCTGACAAATTTGCCGGCCGGCGGAATGAAACACGCCTGACTAAGGATTGCTTCCCTGTTAAGTGCACTGAAGCCTTTGAGTGGAAGAAGCCCTGATTTTCGGCAATAAACCTGTGCCTGGTTAGGCACGACGCACGCATTATGTGTCCGTTGTTTATTTATTTTTCTCTTTTTCAACTAAATCAATCGTATGCATCAATAATTCGGTTCCTCCAAAATCTCCATGACCAGGGATCACTGTTCTTATATCCGGATATCTTTTCATTAACTTACTGATTGTTATATCCCAATCAGGCACAACGGCATCTGACAAGCTACCAAGTCCTTTTGAATCTTTCGACTTAATCAAGCAACCACCAAAGAGAATCTTTTTACCCGGAATCCAGACTGTAATATTATCAAATGAATGTCCGGCTCCAAAATATCGGCAGTCAATTTGTTCTCCGTTAAAATCAAAAGTCAGCGAATCGGTGAAAGATACAGATGGCACCGGCAATCCAACCTCTTTGCATTTTGCAATGGTTAGTGAATTTGCAATCGACACAATACCAATACTTTGCAGGTATTCCAATCCACCAAGGCAATCATCATGAAAATGACCAATAACCAATCTAGTTAAATCTGCGGACAGGGTATCTCTTAAGTATTTTGTAAGTCTCTCTGTTTTAGTATTGTCCATTGGAGTGTCAATCATTAATGCCTGTCCTTTCTTTATAACAATCAGGCCATTTGATGGAAACCGTCCATAATTATCCAGACTATGCCAGGTCAAATGAATATAAATTGAGTCTTGCAGATGAATCAATTGTATATCATTATCAATCAAGATTTTTCGGGTCTGAGCCATGGATGAGACCATTCCAATCAGGCTGATGAATACTAATAAGAATCTACTTTTGATCATTTTCTCAATCTTTCTTTTAAATGTTTTCTGCTGTTTCTCAATACACGATAGCTAATATGGCTGTATGCGATGTTGTGCGTTCGTGCAACATTTTGTTTCAAGTTGTATTGAACATCTGTAATTTGTGCTTAAAAGTACTCGCAATTTTTGTCATCCATGTGCCATATTGCTTCTATACCAACAGGAATTTTTATTCCTTTGAAATCCTTGTACATGTCACACATGTCGACCCGGCACTATGGCGGGATCGTGCCGAGGGAAAAGTTACAAAGGAACATTTGACCATTCAAGACAGGCAAAGTTGCAGAACGCTGGTGCAGGTTTGTACCGGATAAGCATAAGACTTCTTCTTAGACAGGGATTTTATTATTTGTCATGCTTTCAGTTTAAATAATGTGAGGTGTATCTTTATACAGATAAAAGATCAAAGAAAAGGTGAAATCCAGAGTCTGCATTTATACCCTTAATGAGCCGCGGAATCCCCTGGCACCATAATAAGAGGATGCACCATTGTGATAAACGAAGACATGATTGTAACGACGATCGCCAAAGATAGCACCACCGAGATTTCTGATTTGAGAAGGTGTTTTCAGCCAGCTGGATGTTTTTATATCGAAATTTCCCATCTTCTGTAATTCCCGATATTGATCTTCCGTTAAAATCTCGATTCCCAAGGCCGTTGCCATATCAAACGCGGTATTTTTTGGTTTAAGTTCATTTCTTGATTCCAGGGCTTCACGGTCATAACAAAGGCTTCTACGACCTTTAGGGCTTTCGGCAGAACAGTCATAAAAAATGTATTCGCCTGTCTTTACATCATAACCAACAACATCTGGTTCACCGCCTGTTCTTTCCATTTCATTGAGTGACCATAGTTTTTCAGGATCAGCTTCCAGTTTTGATTTTACGTCAGCCCATTCAAGACCTTTATGACGGGCTATGTTTTTCCCAAAACGAAGTTCCAATGTTCTGAGCAATTCTTCACGTTGTAACGGTGACAATCCCTTTTTTGTTTCAACGCCTGACATAGTTTTTATGTTATGGAAGGACTTATTTTATTTTTATTTAACAGCAGAGCCTGCCATATGTTCAAACTTTTTAACTTTTCAATGCATCAGAATCCTTGATTAATTTCATTGGTACGGCAATAAAATTAGCAGGTGGTGCTGAGCGAATGACTGCATGACTGGCGTTAAGCCGGGCAAGCTTCCGGGCTCAAATTGCCGTGCATAAGCGGGTGTCGGGGTACAAATATTTCAGTGATCAGATTGCAGGTCCGGTTATGCAAGGTCTTTTTGATGGTACTGTCACGGTCGTTTATGCCTTGTTAAACAAAGATTTGTGTTTTTTTATCTGATA
The DNA here is from genome assembly GCA_964466705.1 of uncultured Rikenellaceae bacterium. Lineage (GTDB taxonomy): Bacteria > Bacteroidota > Bacteroidia > Bacteroidales > VadinHA17 > LD21. The sequence goes on along the minus strand of CAYXSM010000031.1, from coordinate 9,949 downwards.
TGAATCTGTCTTGAATCATTAAATAGGATCCTTATATTTTTTTTGCAATTCAATTAATTTGTTTTTTAATAGCTTTATTTTTTGTTCACTATCAGGATCCATGTATAAATTCTTCATTTCACCCGGATCTGATTTCAGGTCGTAGAATTCCCAGGAATCAACTACATCATAAAAGCGAATTAATTTATAGCGCTCAGTTCTGACACCAAAATGGGGAGCAGCTCCAAATCCTTTCTCATAGTAATGATAATATAGAGCTTGCCTCCACTCAGAACCATCGTTGAGCCAGATTTTTCGTAAACTCACTCCCTGCATATCATCGGGAATATTAATTCCTGCCAGATCAAGTAATGTTGGAGCAATGTCTAAATTCTGAGTAAGCTTCTCTGTCTGTGATTTTTCTTTTATCTCCTTTGGATATCTGATCAGAAGAGGTGTCCTCATTGCCTCTTCATACATAAAACGTTTGTCGAACAGGCCATGCTCTCCAAGGAAAAATCCCTGATCGGAAGTATACACGACAACGGTATTTTCATCCAGATTGTTTTCTTTTAAATAATCCAGGATCTGCCCTACACTTTCGTCAACAGAAACGATGCATCGCAAATAATCTTCCATATATCTCCTGAATTTCCAACGATCATATTTTGATTCATCATTTTTTACATTACAAAACTCAATTTCTTCCTTTTTGTAGGCGTCATCCCATTTCTGTCGCTCTTTGGTTGACAGACGGTTAAGCCTGCGCCAATACTCACCCGGAGCCCAGGTATTAACCGTACTTGTGTCGCAGGTATCACACGGGACCTTGAAATCCATCCGTACATCCATGTGATCTTTTACTGTTAGCATTTGCACTTTAAGGGCTTCTTTACCAGTATAGTCGTCATAAAAATTTCCGGGCATGTCAAACTCCTTTTCATCAAATAATTCCAGATTCTTTAATGCCGGCATCCAACTCCGATGAGGTGCTTTATGGTGTATCATTAAACAAAATGATCTGTTTTTGTCTCTCTTTTCTAACCAGTCAATAGACAGGTCAGTAATAATCTCGGTTACGTATCCGCTATAAGCTGTATCCTTTCCCTGCCTGATAAAATCAGGATTGTAATAGTCACCCTGACCAGGCAATATGTTCCAATGACCGAATCCGGTCGGATAGCTTTTCAGGTGCCATTTTCCAATTATTGCAGTCTGATAGCCAGTTTGCTGTAAAATTTTTGGAAATGTCTGCTGATTTTCATCAAACACCTGGTCGTTGCCGGTAACACCATTCAAATGAGAGAATTTCCCGGTTAAAATAACTGCCCGGCTCGGGGCGCTGATAGAATTGGTTACAAAGGCTTTGTTAAATTTAATGCCCTGGTCTGCAATCTTATCAATGTTTGGTGTTTTAACTAGACCTGAATTGTACGCACTTATTGCCTGAAATGCGTGGTCATCGGACATTATGAAAATAATATTTGGCTTTTCTGCGATATTCGCCTGCGGAGTGATTGTGCAGGAAATAGCCGAGAAACTCAAACATGTACCTGGTAAAATGATTTTCAGATCCATACTTATCTCTGTTTAATGATTATTTGCCTTAACCTTTTCGCTTTGAGCAGCGGCAAGCAAAGTAATTTCTGTCTCAGCAGCCGGTATATATATTAAAATCTTAACAGCCTAAATTTGAGTCTTACACCTGAGCAAAAAGAACTATGTAGTTATGACCGCTTTCTTTGGCACATTTAGGACAATAAGCATAATGCACATAGTAATCTTTGGCTGTTTGATCACTTTCTTCAAGGTATTTTTCCATTTCTTTAATGTATTTGGGAATATTGTTGTAAGGTCCGTCAAATACTCTGGCAACAAAAGATCCGGAAATCATTGTATTATTTGCCCCATCAACTTTTTTAGTAACTGAATAATACATTTCTGACTTAAAAGCTGAAGGATCTCTGAATAAAATCAACGCCTCAGACTTATCAGGAATAGTTGCACCGGACTTTTGAGCCAATACATGCATTTTCATAGCCTTTTTCCCAATCATGGGCGGCAAAGGGATATGAAAAAAAGTAGAAATCGTCTCTTTAATGAAAAGTTTGTTTTTCCAGTCAAACGTTTTTTTGTCCCATTTGTCAATCTCAAATTCAGGACAACATTCTTTATTCTGTTTTTTCATCTTTAGTTAATATTTAATTGTTGGTGTGCTCAGGCTGGCCGCTGACTTTCTGTCTGTCTGCATCTGGTATGCCTGTTTGTTTTTCAGAAATCAGATCTTTCACATTGTGATGTCTGCGGTGAAGCAACCAGACAATGATCAATCCAAAAACGAAAGTTGAAGTCGCAGTTTCAATCATGTGGCTTAACCTTACGCTGGCTACGGGCATCAATGGATTCGGCATAATATGACCTAAGTGTGGTACTGCCAGAAGAAATGCAACCAACAATCCAGTCAGCCAGGGCTTTACTCCTGAACCAATTATTATTGGCATTGCTATCACAGCAAACAGTATTCCTCTGGCTAATTGCAGTAAAATCAAGCCTGGTGATTCGCTGAAGGTATCAAACGTATGTGCAATGAAAGGTTTTATCTCTCCGGGGCTACCGTAGAATGCTCTGAGTTCAGGATTCTGCCATGCTATAAAGTAACCGGCTAACCAATATATTACCAGGTAAATAATAGCAAGAATACCTAATTTTAACAGTAATTGCTTAAATGGCATCAAAAATTTTTTATCCCCAAACTTATTATCTCTTTTTTTCCACTTATTGCAAATCAGGACGGCAAGGGGAATGTAAACAAGGGGTATAGATAAACCCATTAAAAATAAACGTGCAAGTAACTTTGCTGAAACAGTTAAATCGGTAAGAAAATACCAGGTTTCAACTTGTGTTATAAAAGTAAATGCCCCGTAATATGCCAAAGCTATTAATAACGCAAGCCGCCATCCGTACCATCGGGAAGAAGTAATAATCCCGATTATCAAAACGGTATTTATCAGGCCTAAAATAAGCATACCGGATGTGTCACTCACTATACCAGGTTCTGAAGAAATAGTGGGCATCATGCCTCCAATTGCCAGTGTACCCAAGATCCAAACAGGAAAGTAAAGAATAGTTAATATGACTAACCTGATAGCCCAAATCAAAATTTTCCGGACAGTCATGTTGTTTTGTGTTTATTGCTATGCAATTTAAGCATTTTATTCAGCGGCCCGGCTGAATAAGTGAGCCACATTTCACCAAGGCTACGGATGATGATGCAATGGGCGCTACCCGATCCTGTCTGTCAACAGGCATGGAAGCATCCGGGGAGGGAGCAGTTACTTTAGCCAGCTATACACGCCTTTGTTAAAACTACGGCGTACAAAGGAGTGCAAATTCTGTCCCTGACCGCAGGCCTGGAGCGCGGTATTTGCCTCCACGGCAGGCACTACGAGGGCAGGGTAGGAGACTTCTTATTTGTATTATGTTTAAAGGTTAATTCATCGTCATTACTTGCTTTTAGTTCCAGGTTGGAGGCTACTTATAGCACCGTCCGTATTATGCAATACGCGCCAGATTCATTTTGTCTCCAAAGAATTCTTTCAACGTATCTGATAATAATGTAACTTTGTTTTCAACCTTGATTTTCATCGTTATAAATTGTATCGACCTACAATCTCAACATACAGATTATCAAGGTTATATATTAATCAAAGAACGTGTATTTATTAACAATAGAATCATATAATATTAACAATCAATTAGTTATTATTTTTTGTCATGTACTTAGTCAGTCATATTATAATATTTTGAGTTTATTTAATTTTAAGTAAAGGTTTAATAACTTTCAATAGCATAAACCTCAATGCTTTAGAAGTATATGATTTGTCATTGAATGTACCTATAACATAAGTTTCAGTTTGGGGATGAAAGAACATAAAAGCACCGGTAATACCTACACATCCCCAACAAAAATATTTTCCGGGAAGAAACAATGGAATGGCTTTAGGTTTCCAGATTGAATAACCATAGTCAAATCCTATGGCAGGAAACCCCATTTTTATATCGTCATAAATCATTTTTTTTAAGGTTTCCTTCTTTACCAGTTGGTTATTTACCAAGGCCTTCATAAATATAAGGTATTCATTTAAAGGTGCTACAACACCGCCTCCGGCATAATCAATCTGTGCAATTCTTTTATTGTCTATGAAGTTGATGTTGTAAAGATATATGTGGGCAGGAGGATAATAACTCTTTATTTTGGGTTCAGAAAAACCATTTATGTAAGCATTTTCCATTCTCAAAGGCTGAAAAATCATTTCATTCACCGCTTCATGAAAAGATTTTTTAGTGATATTTTCGATAATTATACCCAGTAAATAATAATTTGTATCTGTATAAAAATGCTTTTGGCCAGGCTTTCCAACAGGCTTTTGATTAGCTTTTCCCCATTCCAGTGTTTCTCTTACTGTCATTTTAAGATTGGGATTTTTTATCATCTTTTTTAACAATGGGAAAAAGACATCATTTAATCCTGATGTTTGGGTCAGTAAATGTTTGATGCTAATATCACCGGAGTAGTCCTTGCCCTTATAGATATGCAAACCACGCGTCAGGTCTTTATCAATATATTTTACAATTTTGTCATCAAAATACAGCAAACCTTTGTCGTGCAGCATAGCTATAACAGTTGCGGTAAACAATTTACCCACGGAAGCAAGATGGTTGGCTTGCTTTGGATTTGCCTGAATTCCGTCAGTTTTTCCTTCAGCAATATTAATGTCAATTCTTAATTTTTCAGAATGCACAAGTAGATACGCATTCTTAAGCTTTTTGTCACTGTTAACTTGTTGTCTGAAAATAGACTCAATTTGTTCTTGCACCATTGCTATCTTCTCCATTGTCTGTTATTATGAAAGTTAATATGCACGTCGTCTTTTAAAAAAACTTGTAACGTTCGGCGGTAGGTTAGTTGCCAGATTTCGAAGCACTTCCGTATCAAGTACAATTACTTTTAATGTGAGCAGTGCCGCTCGATTACGCACTGTATCGGTAATTTACTGTATCGCGTGTATAGGTTGTTGGGCTTATTAAAAAGTTAATGAATCAGGGTCTTGTCTTGTGTCATAGATTCTAAGTATTTCTGCTTTAGATCTGGATTCGCGGTAAAAAAGAGAATTATGTTTTGTGAGAACACATTTTCTAATCCGTTTCCTTATAAAAATGATTGGAAACTGTCTGGGATTAATTGAAATTTGATCAATTACATTTTCTGTCATATCAATAAAGTTGGCAGATACTTTTGAATCCCAGTTTTTATCCAGGTATTCCAGAATGGCAGAGAGGTCATTTTCGGCAAGAGGCGCCCAAATAATTTCCTTAGGCATTTGAATATTTCTTACGGAACCTGTCTAAAACAGCTTTATTGGATTTACCTTTTCCCGATTCAATTTCATCAATTGCATCAAAAAGCCCTTTCTTCTGAGCATCTGAAAGTTTTTCCCACTCGGTTATATCCTTTTTGCTGTTAAGATAATTCAGCATAAGACCGTAAAATTCCTCAAGTCGACTTTTTTCAAGTGAATCTATCTGTCTGAATATTTTAAGCTTTAAATCAGAAACTGTCATGATGCAGATATTTTCACAAAGATACAAAATTTAATGTTTGGTCATCGGATAAGCAGTGACCTCGCCTTTAACCTAACGGGAGTCTGGCTAATAACTTTTATAAAGTTAAGGAGAATTGAATATTTGAAATTTTTCCTGGATAGGTTCCCATATGATAAAATCGCATTGTTCGTGTTAGGTTGCAGTTTTTTGTTTTTTTTCAGAAACGCCACTTTTTTACAAATCGTCCTTTTAGGCAGTGACGTGATAAATTAAAGCTAACGGCCCGGCGGTATAATTTCGTTAGCGTTACTCGACGAAGCATCCGGGCAGGGTCCTGGTACCCCGCGTCAGCGGGGCCAAAAAACTGTCACGCCGTGCCCCGTATGAGCGAAGCGTAATCGGGAGTGCAAGGAGGGTATGCTGTGCCCCGTACCGAAGATCGGGAGCGCACTTTTTGCCGTCACGGTACAAGTTTTATTATGCATTACGAGTGTCGCGCCGCGCCCCGGCGAAGCGGAGCGAAGTCGGGGGTACAAGGTTATTCGGTGGCAGGAAACAAGTCAAGGTACACTAAGTATTATTACGGGTACTGGGGCGGTCGCTGTATAAGATATTACAAATTTGTCAAAGGTGTAGAAGTAAAAGCAAAAACCGTGACAACTTTGTTAGCCGAAGCCTTGGCGAAGGCTAAGCTTATGAATTTTACCGTCCGTGTTAGGTAAAGTGCTATTTTATTTTCTAATTTTTGCCAAGACAATGCAGTGAGTCCCGTTCACCTTGATAATTGATTGATCTGAGTTGTTAAGAAAATATTTTTTCTCAATATTATTAGAATCCAAATGATCAATAAGATCGAATTTGAAGGTGTTAAGGTAATTTTCAATAGCTCCCTCTTCAAGACCAAAAGTCCATTGTTCTTTGTCCTTTTTTACTCTGTTATAAATTGCACTTTCTCCATAGTACTTTAACTCTTTTCTTAATACTGAAGCGTATATATAGTCGAAAACAGCAAAGCTATCAGGGGCAGAATAATTGTAAATAAGTTCAAATGTATCAGCAACTGCTGCAGGAGATAAATACATAGTCAAGCCTTCAAGAATAGAAAGCGTTTTCTTGTTTGTATCGAATTGATTATCATATAATTTTGGTTTGATCTTTTCTTTATCAAAGTCAAGGGGTATGTAAATATTTGTATCAGGTTTCGTTATGTTTCTTTTTTTAAACTGTTTTGTTTTTGCATTAAGAGTATGGTATGTGTCAATTTCAAAGACCTTTATTTTATTATTTGGGTCAAGAAGTCGTATTGCTCTTGAATCGAATCCTGCACCGAAGATCACAACTTGTTCAAATCCATTATTCTTAGCTTGGAGAAAAACACCATCAATATATTTCGTTCGGGCAATAACATAAGGATAAATACCTTTAGGAGCTATTTTCCCTTTAAAATTAAGGATCTTAAGTTTTAGAAGATATTTTACAAATCGCGGCAATAATTCAACTGCGATATAATCATCAGATTTAAAATAGGAGTTTTTTTCAAGAAATGATGATGCCCTGCAAGTACAAGTGTAGGCTGCACTTTTTGAGCTTCTACTTTCTATTCGTTTACGATTTTTCATTTGAGGCTGAGCATTTTACATAACGGCCCGGCAATAAAATTAGTAGGTGTTACCTGACGCTGCACCGGTCACCAATCCAGGTACTTTAGCCAGAAGTTTGTAACTGTGCAGGGAAGGTATGGCGCAAGTTTTGCCATCCAGGTACATAGCTGGTTGAGCATTACGCGTGTCGCGGTACAAGTATTTGGGCGAGCAGGTTGTGAGTCCAGGTACTCAAAACTTTATAGGAAGCAATTGTGCGGTTGGCTTAGTCGTGTTTTAAAAAGCTGTCTAAGTACCTGGAAAACAATGCAAAAATGTGACAAACCTATTAATTTTATTGTCCGTGTTAGGTACAGTTGTGTTTAATATAACAATGATTTGATGTCAGATTTAAGAGCAGGAATTTTGTTTTTTATAATCTGCCAAACTTCTTCAGCGTCAATCCCAAAATAATCGTGAGCAACAATGTTTCTAAATCCTTTGATTTTTGTCCATTCGATTTCGGAGTGTTTCTTTTTGAATTCGTTTGATAGCTTGTCGACCATTTCCCCAATAACGACAAAATTCATCATTGTCGCATCAAAGTTTCGATAATCATCGTTAAAGTCATCAGCAGATTTAATCCCGGACGTGTATTCGATAATCCTGTCAGTAGCTTCAAGAATTGATTCTAAGCAGTGTTGATCTTTAGTCAGCATAGACAGTCTCTTTTAAGATGGAACTTCTAATTCTTGGTTTGATATATTTCTCACGGCAGATGTCGACATCAATTCCAAGTTGAATTCTGAAAAAATCTTTAAGCTGTATTTTAAGTTCATAGAGATCCTGAGTGTTTTCTTCAAATTCAACCAGAAGATCAATATCGCTATCTGGATTTTGTTCCCCACGAGCATACGAGCCAAATAATCCTATTCGGATAATATGATACTTATCTCGGAATAATTTTTTATTCTGAGAAAGAAATGCCAGTATTTGGTCTCTAGTTTTCATTTAATCACAAAGTTATAAAAATTAAGCAGATTTCTCCTAGGTCACTTAATATGTTGCAGGAGCTCCATCAATTGTACCTAGCGGTAAATTGTATGAGTAGTGGCAGATCGCGTGGTAGTTTCCCGTCAAACCGCTGCGCAGTTTGAGCGGGCTACAAACCTTGATATATAATACTCTGCCTGCCATTACTTATACAAAATGTTAGCCTTAGTTTTTCTAATCTTCAGTCTTAAATTTACCTCTAATTACATTGAATGAATCATTTTCTTTTCGTCCTGTAAAAATCAAGGAGAAGCTCTTACCATCTTTACTGAGCCATTTATTTACAAAATTCCAGTAAAATGTATTCAAAGGTATAAATCCTTTTCCCCAAGAATTTTCATAAAGTACAGTAGTCCATGGCCCCCAAGGTTCAGGTGCATCAAAAATGCCAATGTTCCCTCTATGTGTTTCAGTATGCTCTGTTGTCAAAAAATATCTTTCAAGTTTTGAGTTATAGCTCACATTGATGCACCATCCAACACCATCTGGATTTTCAAAAACTGGTTGTCGGTCATTTATTGTTTTTACCCATATTGACGTATTTTTTTTATTACCACTGAAATATGAATATGCATCTTGTATTAGGACTGAGTCTTTATGAACTCGCGCTAAATCGATGAGACCAGGTTTTTGACAATTTAACCAATCTACTTTGTCTTCATAATCATCAGGCCCTTCATAAGATTGAAAACGAATAAGATACATATAGACAAAATCATCTTTTGAATTCTCATAGTTTTTGTCATAATTACATATAGTTGGCATCATTATCCCTTCTTCTCTTGTAAATGCCCAATTTGCAAATTCCCAAGTCGCACCGTGATTATCTGAATATGCAATCTTAGTTTGATTAAATTGGTCTTTATTGGTTTGAAACATGCCGCACCACATATAAAGGACTCTATCAATACAAATTATGCCATAACTTTTAGCAATTAATCCATGTTCGTTTTCGCTATTATGTCCTCCCCATACATTAAAGCCTTTAAAATTGTCCCAATTACCTTCTATGCGTGCAAGTCCAATACTTGACCGTCCAAGATTATTGGTTCCTCCAAAACCACCACCATCTCCCCAGACGGAATATAGATTGTTATCATCAGCCCATGTAATCGGCCAATTATCACTACCAGGGGCTAGACTGATATGAGTAGACCAATCAAACTCAACTTCTTTAATAATGGAACTTTGAGCGTAAGGCATATCTTGAGAAAACGCTATCGTGGTATTTGCAATCAATACAATTATTAGAATCAATGTTGTTCTCATTGGGTATTTCTGTTTAAATTAAAGCTAACGGCCCGGCAATATGGGGAGGTTGTGTTTCCGCACCGATTCGAATTTTTCTTTTTAAAGTACGATCTGTCAAGGTGCGGAATGGCGCACTTTTTGCCGTCCGGGTACAAATTTTATATAGCATTACGCGTGTCGCGGTACAAACTATCTCGAAGGCAGGAATTTATCACGGTGTAGTATTTCACTTGAGGGCAGATGAGCGTGTCCGGGTGTAAGAACCATTACAAATTTGTCTTGAGAGCAGGAGCCCTGCCTGACTGCCGCAGGCAGGCAGGGCAGGCATGACAAGCTTATTAATTATACCGTCCGTGTTATGTTGCGTTTATTTTTTTATTTATCAGGTTGACGATAACCTTTATCATGGTCTCCTTTTCACTTGGTTGGCTTACGGCAATCATTAGTGTCAAGGCAACCAGTGCATTGTCCGGGATCCTTTT
>CAYXSM010000030.1:7431-39239 GCA_964466705.1 uncultured Rikenellaceae bacterium | reverse complement strand
AATATCTTATCACGTGTCAGGATGTGTGGCAAATCAAGCATAATAGAGACTGGTGAAAGATATTCCAGCACCTTATGTCCAGTACCGTTTATGTAGGGTTTGTTACTCATAATCGAATTCAAGCAGGTCATCACAATTGTTATGGATGGTTCTTTCAGAGTATTTCAGTTCATCTTTGGCAAACAGAATATCACGGAGTGTATCAACATCAATTAACTTCCACTTACATGTTGGTTGTTCCTTATTCAAAGCATGATTAAGAAGCAAAACTTCATCAGTGAGCAAATCATTGAGCAGTAAATAAACATGGTCAATATAATAAAAGGTATCAACCAGTTTAACCATCCTTGCTGTAACTAATCTTTCCCTGTCATAGGTAAATAGGAAATAAGTCTCACCAGTAGTAACAATACGGTCTTTAACCATTATGCAGGGTTGGTTGATGAAGAAAGAATCCAATCCAACACCGTGGTAAACCTGAAGTAACCCAAGTATCACTGTATCGTATGGAAAAAAATCTTGTAGTCTCATATTCGTACAATCATTTCAATTTATATAATGTACACATAATCAGGCATGCCCACCGTAACCCCCCGTTGGGGGGAGTCCCATGTGGGGGTGGGGTTCTGATAGCGTGGTGCTTCATTGACATCACTTTTCTTCCTCTATAAATACTTCCGCATTTAAAAAGAAAATCTGGTATATATCAAAAATCTTGAAAATTGCTGCCCTGAAAAAAATTCCCAAAAAAAATCTGGGAATACTAAAAGTGGTTTGACAAAGAGACTTTGAAAACTTTTTTAAAAAAGTTTGGGTGAAATGATGAGTCTTTCTTTGATAATTGGGTGGTAAGTTTACTCTTAACGCTACCTAACTCATTATCAGTCTTATCTGGTGATTTTCAGTTATTCTAAGGATTCTTTTTTTGAGACTTTTCTGATATAAATCTCATTATTTGATTAACCTGAATTCTCTTTTTTCCAAATATTTCCAAGTAAATCAAATCACCGTTAGTCATTAGTTTATATAATGTTGGACGGGAAATATTCAAGAGTTCACATGCTTGGTTCAGCGTTAATAACGCATTTTTGTAAGTGTGATAATTGATGATGTCCTCTCCTGCGCTTAATAACGTATTTAGTCTTGTGTCATTTAAAATAAATCCATGGCTCTTGGGTTCAGTACAAAATGGACCCTGAAATTCAATAACTTCAAATAGTAACTCCCTTTCTTTCAACTCCTCAATGATTTCTTGAGTATTCTGATACAATTTGGTTGAGTTTTTCAAATATATTTTTGATGGTAGTCCACCCCAACCGCTAATGTTTTCGGATTTCTCCTTATTGATAAGAACGTTCTGAAGAAATCCGTTAACAAGATTAATATTCTTAAAGTATATCATCTGAAATTAAAGTAATCTTGAAATTTGATGAATGCATCTTGAGAGGTATTTCCAGCCAATTTCATGTAATATGTTAATGTTTCAATCTTTTTATGCCCACTATAGGACATTACAATATATGGAGATATTCCGCTTATCAAGCAATTTGTAATAAAGGTAGTTCTACCTACATGACTACTTATTAGTTCACATAATGGAGTATCGTCTGAGATTTTTTCAGTAAGTTTTAATTTAAGTGTTGATACTTCATCGGTAAGACCCGCCTTACGGCAAAGAGTCTTTAAATCTATATTGTAATTCTTTAATGATTTTGCATGTTCCCCAATATTATAGTTATACTTGAGCAATATTGATTTTGCCTTTCTATGTAAGGGAATATTTACTCGCTTATTTGTCTTATACATTATAAAAGAAAGTTGCTCATTCTGAACAAATGACTTTTTAACCCTAATTAAGTCCGAATAACGAATCCCTGTAAGAATCTGAAAAAGAAACAAATCTTTTACCTTCTGGTATCGCTCGTTAGTAGGTCTGTATTTGTTAATTTTCCGAACATGTTCTTTCAATAATACAACCTTAGTGTCTGACTCTCTATTTCGTGATACTTTTTCGAAATCCCGATAAGCCAAGTTGCTATCTATCCCCAAATCGATTGTAACATAATCCATAAACGTATTGAATCCGCTTTGGTATTTGTTCAGGGTATCAATCCCCAACCCTCTTGTTTCCGTGAGAAATACTGTAAAATCAGTAAGGAATTTTTTTGTAATATCTGCTGGATATAGATTTTTGATATGCTCTTTATCAATAAATTCCACTAATGCATTTTTTATAGACTTGAATTTCTGATAAGTGCGATATGTTTTGGTCTTTTTTTTGAATTTCAGAAATATTTCAAATAATTGAAGAATGTCCTTTTTGGCATCTTCACTAACCCTGATTTCATCATCGTATATTTCAGGTGATATTTTACCATTCTTCATTTCTAAGTTTCGCAGAAATTCAGAAATCTCTTGCTTCTTCTTGTCAATTAAATGCTTTAAAGAAATCAGGTCTGCTCTGTTTGTTTTTATACCTCTTTTACCAAAGTCAGTTGTATTGATGTATTGGTTCGTATTTACATATCTGCGTGTTTTCTTCTTATTAACTTTATGTGTAAATGCAATCTCAATATTCACACAGCCAACATTTTTTTCGTTGACATTTTTCAAAATTGTTCTGAGATAAACTCTATGACTCATGACTTCCAGTGTCTCATTCAGTGTATTAATAGATGTAAATCTATGTAAAGATAATTTTTTTTAATTAAAAAAACACTGATATACAGGCATATTAACATCCTGAATTAGGTGCGTCATAATCCTCCCTCCGCTACAAGTCAAAAGCCTCGGTGCGAATGCACCGGGGCTTTTTTGTTTTCAAGCCGACGTCCGCTTGCGAGGCGGAGGAATGGAAACAAAAAAGCCCAAAGCCACGCGCAGCGTGGAGAGGCTTTTGACTTGTTAAGCACTCCCAGAGGATCGCGAGGAGCAGAGCGACAAGCAATCCTCTTCACCCAGGAGGATCAAGCCGAACGCAGTGAAGCTTAATCCTAACATCACACAGGAGTATGCAGGGCTTTTTCTTTGTTAAGCTCCCCTCATGAGGATCATGAGCGAAGCTAATAATCCTCCCTCCACTTCAAAGAGAAAGCACAACTTCAGCCTGATCAAAAGATAAAAAATGATTTTAGGTCTGAAATTTAATTTTGCATATCTTCATACTGTTAAAATAACAGAAACATGGAAAGTACTGATATTTCAAGAAGGAAGTTTGTTAAAGGATTAGCAGGCAGCGTTGCCGGGATTGCCGCTTTTGGCAGTACCCCGGGTATGTCGGCTCTGAGTTATTCAAGTATTATCGGAGCAAATGAAAAGCTCAATATCGGGGTTATTGGTTGTGGTGGTATGGCAAATTCCCATATGGAGGCTTTGCTGGCAATGGAACAATCAGATAATGTTCGGATTACCGCAGTCTGTGATATTTACACGAAAAGGCTGGAAAAAGCCAAAGAATTAACCGGGGCTCAGGCTTTCAGGAATTATAAGGAGCTCCTGCAAAAAAAAGATATTGATTACGTACTCATAGCCACACCTGAACATTGGCATTACCAAATGACACTGGATGCCATAAGCGCCGGTAAACATATTTATGTTGAAAAGCCAATGACACATACCATTGAACAGGCTAAAGACATAACTGAAAAAATTGAAGCTTCGAAAATCAAATTGCAGGTAGGAGTTCAGGGCATGTCAGACGATTCCTATGAAACTGCTCATAAAATGATTCAGGAAGGGATCCTCGGGAAAGTTGTAATGGCTCATATTGACTATTCGAGGAATTATCCTGATGATTTCTGGGCCTACGAAATCGATACAGATGCCAGACCCGGGGTAAACCTTGACTGGGACGCCTGGCTTGGTCCGGCACCAAAACGCCCCTGGGATCCAAGAAGATATTTCCAATGGAGGCGTTACTGGGATTACTCAGGAGGCATCGCTACTGATCTGTTTATTCACAGGCTGACCAGAATTATTAAAGCGGCAGGATTAAAGAATCCTGATTATGTTGTTGCAACCGGGGGAAAATGGAATTTTATTAATAGTGTGGCCGAAATACCCGATACTTTTAACATGATGCTCGACTATCCGGAAAAAACCACCGTTATGGTTGTTTCATCCCTGGCAAATGATACTCCGATAAGGCATTTGATCAGAGGACACAAAGCAACCCTGGAGTTTACCAGGGAAGGATTTACAATAACACCTCAGGAGCAAACTGACCAGGCTACCATCAGCAGTACAGGTGAAGTTGTAAAAGGAGCCCGGCTTCTTACACATAATAAAACCGGAGCGGAAGATGTGACACTTCATCACAGGAATCTACAGGCTGCCATCAGGAAAAATGAAATCCTGAAATGCGATCATAATCTTGGTTTTTATGGTGTGGTAGCATGCATGATGGGTGTCGAGTCGTTCCGAAAGAGAAAATATCTCAAATGGGATCCTCAGAATAAAGTGGTCCTTGAAAGCTGAAATGCCTGATTTTCATACCCCTTATTCCACAAACCTGTTGTGATCCCAAATTTCAAATTCCTTTTTCTTAACATCTATATTGAATTGATACTGCTGAGGATAATATTCTGATTTTAATTCAGATAATAATTCCATCTCTCACTTTGTCCTTTCAAGTGAAAATAAAGCATCTGATTTCACCTCTTTTTATAACAACTAATCCTGCCTCTGGCTATTCAGCCAGCTATACCGCTTTCTGATCACCCTTAGGTAAGTCATTGATTATTCTGCAGGCTCCAGTCATTTAATGAAAGTAATCGATGTTAAAGAATAATAAATCTCCCGCTATTATGAGTATGATAAAGATACATCTTCAAAATTAAGCACCCCAGCATTCTCAGGTTCAAGAGAAAGCGCCCGGCGATAATATTCCTCTGCTTTATCGATAATGCCCGCTTCCAGGTATATATTACCAATATTTGACGCCATGGCTGACTCAGAAGCAGAATTTTCGATCAGGATTGACCTGTATTTCTCAATATACTTATCTGAATCTTTTATTTTTCCCGTTGATAATGCCAAAACAGCCTGACGGTATAAAAGCCTGCGGTCATCAGGAAAATCCTGTTCTGCTTTCTTGTATAGCCTCTTCTCTTTCCGGTACTCTCCGGTTTTATTGTATGCAAGGCCAAGTCTGGTATAGCTGAACACCCACATAGGTTTGATGCCGCGCTTTTTAAATATCTCCAGGGACTTTTCATATTCACTTATTGCCTTGTCATACTGTAACAAATCTCTATAAGCCAAGCCTAAAAGATAATAAGCCACCGTGTACTGATCATCAATTCTCAAAATATCCTTTAAATGTCGAATCTCTTCATTAGATGTCTCAAAGAAATTTGAATATTGCCAGTCTGAATAAAGTTTCTGAATCGGAGTCATCAGGTCCCTCTTTCCATATGCCTTCAGACACCATTCCTTCGCTTTATCATAAAATCCCTGATTTCCATAAGAAGCAGCAGTATGAACAATGGCAGCATAAAGATTAGAATCCGTTGCCAGCGCCTTTTCGAAAAAACTCCTTGCCGATACAAAGTCCACTTTTGCGAAGGAATTCATTCCATAGATCAGATATCGATAAGCTTCCGCAGAATTTGAGAGTGAGGTCATCAGTATGTCCTGCACGCCGTCTTGCCAGACATTCCATACGGTATCACTGGTCATGTTCCGGAATGGCACTACTGCCACGGATACTTTTCCCTCTGCCTGTAGTTTTTTCAGCCTTATATGTTTGAATATCCCGGAATAATATAATATTCCGGCAACGGCAAGCAAGACTACAGTCACAGCTGCTGCCGCAATTATTCTGCCCTTCTTAAACACGGGAGGTTTTCCCTTTAAATCCTTTTTGTCATGTTTGTCTGCGCCATTTAAATCTACAGTAACCTCAATCCTTTCTTTCGCCACCGGGGCAGGCTCTGCCTTCATTCCCTGAATAATATCCTTTACTGCATGAGCTACTTTTATTATCTGTATCCTGTAAACTGTGTTGTTTTGGTTTTTCCTTTCATTATCCCCCGGAGCAAGAGGCTTATCCACACCCGGCTCTTTATAAATAAATTCCACACCCCGCATTATACCACACAGAATGGACTCACATTCCTTAACATCTTCATTGTCCAGGTCATGTATTCGAACCGGCAGCACCCTGCTTGCCACATTTCCATTCGGGAGTTTTACTTTTAACCTGTACTTGTCATTAGAAGCCATCTTAACAAATGCCCTGAACTCATGCTCCCACGCAAATGATTTTGGATCGCAATATGTTCGAGAAATGATTGGGATAAAGACGAGGCACTTGAGTTTCTCCTTTAGTGATTCATCAACATCATGCGTTTCCAGCAGGCCATCATGGGGATTGATATCAAAATAGACATTGATTTCTTCCTTGAAGGTGGATTAAAGTTCAGTTTTCAGAGTTTCAACAAACTCACTCACCCACCTGTCGCCTTTGTTGTCTTTCTGGCGGTAGCTGATAAAGATATCGTAATTATAACCTTCAATAATGCTTGGCATTTGAGGCTTATTTATTTCATTATCAAAATTAAACCATTGCCAGGCTATATGCAAAATTTTCTTCTTATTGATTAAAATCACATCAAATTTATTTGACACCTGCATAATTATTGCTGAACTTAGAGTCTTTAAAACACTGCACCACAATGAACGAAGAAATGAAATTGTCAGACTTCGAACACCCTTTGGTACAGGCTAAAGCCAGGGAACTGATCAAGCCGGGAGCAAGCCGGGAGGAGAATTTAAAGAGAATTTTCATGTACCTGCGCGATGAAATCAAATTCGGCTTCCCACCGAAATGGGATAAAGTAAAGGCTTCTGAGACAATCGGATATAGAATTGGATACTGCAACACCAAGGCTACTCTCTTTAACGCTTTGTGCAAAGTTGCTGAAATTCCTTCCCGGATCCATGCAGGGTTGATAGACCTCAGCATCATGAGAGGAATTTTTCCAGCTTATGCCTTCCCTTTGCTTCCTGTGGCCGGCGGGCATTCCTGGATCGAGGTTGAGATCAATGGTGACTGGAAATCTATTGACTCATACATTAATGATGTACCATTATACAATGCTGCATTAAAGCTGCTTCTGTCAGGAGGAAAAAAGAACGGATATTCATTATCACTTGCAAAAGGACCCACAAGCTGCGAGTTCAATTTTGGTGAAATGGGATTTGTTCATATGGGAGCAGTAGTGGAAGATCATGGTACCTGGAATGATTTTTCAGATTATATGGCATCTGATAAATATGTGGCTCTTAGCGGTTTTAAACTAATGATATTTCAGTCGTTTACCCGCACAGGCAACCGGAATCTTATGAAATTGCGACTAAATTGTTAAAAATATCACAGGCAATCCAGGCTGTTGATCATATTCTTTAATCTATCAATCCAGCTATATCCATACCAAAGGATTAAATCAGGTTGCACCGACTACTTTTTACCGGATTATTCTTTTAATTTACAGACAGCTTTAAATACCAAATGCAGGAAAATAAGTTGCACTACCAGGCCGTCATTTACTCTTATTATTAGTATATTGACGTTTCATTCAAAGATCCATGAAAATCTATGTATTAACTTTATTGATTTTTCTCACTTCTCTATACTGCAGCAGTGAGGACAAGAAGCAAGTGATTCCGTCAAACAGAGATACCAGTGAAAAAATGGAACAAGAGCAAGACAGGTTGAAATACCTCGCACTGGGAGACTCATACACTATCGGGGAGAGTGTTGCCAGAAGACTGCGCTATCCCGTTCAGATAGCAGATTCCCTGAAAAAACGGGGATACTTAATGGAAGCACCCGAGATCATTGCAGTTACTGGTTGGACAACCTCAGATCTGAAAACTGGCATAAAAGCTGCCAATCCTCAGGGTCCATATGATCTGGTTAGCCTGCTGATCGGGGTAAACAACCAGTACCGGGGCATGGATATCAATATTTACCGGACAGAATTCAGGGAATTGATAGATCAATCGATCTTTTTTGCAGGGAATGACACTGGTCGGGTCATTGTTCTTTCTATTCCGGACTGGGGAGCAACCCCGTTTGCATCTGGTGCCGACAGGGAGAAAATTACCAGAGAGATTGACCAGTACAATGCGATAAACAAGGAAATAACTCTGTCTAAGGGTATTATCTGGGTAGATGTAACAGCCATATCAAGGCTGGCTGAGAAAGATGAAACACTCATTGCCTCTGATGGTCTTCACCCATCGGGTAAAATGTACACAGAGTGGGTCAGAGTGGCTGTCCCGGAGATCGTAAAATTGCTGGAAGAAGAATAATAACATAAATGGAATCGGCATATAAGGAGGCTATAGACCTGGATAAACTGGATGAGCTTTCCGGGTACAGATCAAAGTTCATTTCAGGGGATGAAAAGCTGATCTATCTTGACGGGAATTCACTCGGTAAATTGCCTGCTGAAAGCAAAGCCATACTTGAACGTTCTGTTAATATTGAGTGGGGTGAGAGACTGATCCGAAGCTGGAACGAGGACTGGTACACAAAAAATACGGAACTGGGTGATAAAATTGCTCAGATTGCAGGAGCCTCCGCAGGCGAAATGGTTATAACCGATACCACTTCAGTCAACCTCTACAAACTGGCCCATGCAGCACTTAAGTTTAAAAAGGGCCGGACCCGGGTAGTGACGGATGAACTGAACTTCCCTTCCGACCTTTATATTCTCCAGGGTCTGGTAAAGGAGTTTGGAGAGGGATATGAACTGATAGTTGTACCTTCCGGGGATGGGATGACGATCGATACCGGGGATCTTGAGGAAAGCCTTGATGACAACACTGCCCTGGTATCACTCTCGCATGTGGCATTCAAATCCTCTTTCAGATACAACATGAAGGAGATCACATCGCTTGTCCGGGAGAGAGGAGCCATGATATTATGGGACCTTAGTCACAGCATTGGTGCGGTCCCCGGTGAATTAAACGAATCGAATGCCGACCTTGCAGCGGGATGCACTTACAAGTACCTGAACGGTGGTCCGGGCTCACCTGCGTTTCTTTATGTACGAAAGGATCTCCAGGATAAACTCTCTTCACCCATATGGGGGTGGTTCGGAGAAAAGAATCCCTTCGATTTTGCATTGAAATATCGTCCGGGTGAAGGCATAAGACGTTTTCTTACCGGCACGCCACCCATATTGTCCCTGAAGGCTATAGAACCCACTCTCGATATGATGAACGAGATTGGTATGCACAGGATCCGTAGGAAAAGTGTTTCGCAGTCTGAGTTTGTTTTAAGACTTGCAGAGGAATTTCTCTGGCCCCTGGGCTTTCAGCCCGGATCTCCCCTGGATCCTGAAATGCGTGGATCTCACATATCGCTGCGCCATCCGGAAGCCTGCCGTATCTGCAAAACCCTGATCGATCCGTATACAGGAAATGCTGTCGTTATTCCGGATTTCAGAGAGCCCGACAATATCCGCCTGGGGATTACGCCTTTATACACTGCCTACACAGATTTATTTATGGCTGTCAGGGAGATCAAAAATATCGTTAAGGATAAGCTCTTCTCAAAGTATTCATCTGAAAGAGAGCAGGTAACCTAGCCGGAATATTTCATTGCTTCTGCAAACTCACTACCCCCTGTCGCTTTTATTGTCTTTCTGTCAATAGCTGATGAATACTCTTCCACCGAACCATCAATGAGGCAGAAGTCGCAGGCATATCAGGAGATTAGGCTAGACATGCTACCGGTTCAGGGGCTAAATTCAAAGATAAAGTTGGGAAAGAGAATGAGGTGAGTCAAATAAAATTATCATTTTATAACGAAGAGAATGGCGTGGAGAGAAGGGGATAGCTCAAAGTGTGCACCGCAGTCACAGTTATTTTGACCAGGATCAAAAGTTTTTTCTAACTTGCCAAACAAAAAAACCCGGCACATGAAAACAAAGATCATCATATCAATTGTGATCATTCTGGCAGCAGTGCTGACCGGATGCAATTCCGCAGATAAGAAACTGACAGAAGATATGAAAGCTAATCTGGCAAGATTCAAAGAGGTGACGCTGACAACCGACCTGAGCTGGCTCAGCAGCCAGGAAAGAGAAATTGTCGGCATAATGATTGAAGCAGCAGCCATAATGGATGAAATATTCTGGCTGGAGGCATACGGGAACAAGGGAGAACTATTTAATCAGATTAACAATGAATACGCCAGGGAATATGTGAAGATCCATTACGGACCATGGGACAGATTGAACAACAATGTTCCCTTTATTACGGGATTCGGGGAAAAGCTACCCGGTGCGCAGTTCTATCCGGCAGACATGACTGTGGAGGAATTTGAATCATGGGATGACCCGGAAAAGACCAGCCTTTATACCATCGTAAGGCGCGACAATGAGGGCAAACTCGCTACCGTACCATACTCGGAGGCGTTTAAGGAGCAGCACTCCAGGGCTGCCCGACTGATACTAAAGGCTGCTGAACTGGCTGAAGATCCGGGACTAAAAAAGTATCTCGCCTTGCGGGCTGATGCATTGCTCACCAACCAGTACCAGCCAAGTGATTTCGCATGGATGGAAATGAAAAAGTCGAATATAGATTTTATTGTGGGACCAATAGAGAACTACGAAGATCAGCTATTTGGCTATAAAGCTGCCCATGAGGCCTTCGTTTTAGTGAAAGACCCTGTCTGGAGTGCTCAGCTTGAGAAATTCAATGCCATGCTTCCGGGTCTTCAGGCCGGCCTCCCTGTCGATCCTGCCTACAAGGCAGAAAAGCCCGGAACTGATGCTGACATGAATGTTTATGATGCAATTTATTATGCAGGCGACTGCAATGCCGGGAGCAAGACTATAGCCATCAACCTGCCCAATGACCCTGAGATACATCTTGCCGTTGGCAGCCGCAAGCTTCAGCTCAAGAACTCCATGAAGGCAAAATTTGACAATATACTTATGCCCATTGCCAGCATGCTCATAGATGAGAGCCAGCGTCAGTATATAACATTTGATGCTTTCTTCGAGAATACAACCTTCCATGAGGTATCTCACGGCATGGGAGTGAAGAACACAATCAACGGCAAGGGCACCGTGCGGGAGGCATTGAAGGAACAGTATTCCTCACTCGAGGAGGCCAAAGCTGACATCATGGGCCTCTACCTTGTCACAAAGCTTTATGAGATGGGTGAAATCACAAGCGGGGAGGTGATGAACAACTATGTAACATTCTTTGCCGGCATCTTCCGATCAAGCCGGTTTGGTGCCTCAAGCGCACACGGAAAGGCTAATATGCTCTCCCTGAAATACTTTGCAGATAATGGGGCATTTGTCTACCAGGATAACGGCTACTATAAGGTGAATCTTGAGGAAATGAAAAAGGCGGTTGAATCGCTGCTTGGCAAGATACTGACAGTGCAGGGCGACGGCGACTATGAAACAGCTAAATCCTGGGTTGAAAGAGACGGCACGATGACCGAGAGCCTTCGCCATGATCTCGACAGGGTCAATGCCGCAGGAATTCCTGTTGATATAGTCTTCAAGCAAGGCAGGGAGGTACTGGGTTTATAATTGTGTTGGTTTAATAAACCCCGGTCATTCTTCAATCGCGTATTTTGCCATAAGCTTTTTACGCTCCGGTAGTGCCTTCAGGGGTGCCAGGCGGAAATCCCACTCAATCCAGGCCGGAGACAACCATGAGGGAATTGAAAGAAGTCGCTCCAGCGTTTCAAGGGCCTGACCTAACTCACCTGTTTTCGTATAAATTATTGTCAGATCATGTAAATACGGTATGGCGTATACAGCATCCTTTGATACAGGCAGCAGTTCCACAGCCTTTAGTCCTTCCCTGATCGCCTCTTCCTTCCTTCCCAATCCTGCATATACAATACCCAGGGAACTGTGGTATCGGGGATCGGCAGGAACCTCTGAGATCTTCTTTTCCAGCAATGCCGCAGCAGCTTTATAACCCTCATGCGCCAGCTCAGGCTCATTCATGTGATCATAAATAACTGCATTGAACATGGTTCGAGGAACGGCCCACATCTTGGTGAAGGTGTTCCACACCTTTGTGGTGTCAGACATAACCTGAAGAACTTCACTAAAATTGCCCTCCCCCACAACCTGCCAGCATAACGTAAACAGATACCATTCATTTTCCTTATTAATGAATTGCAGGGCTTCCCGGGATTCTTTGCACGGACCTTTCCAGCTCCAGTATGTAAATATTTTATACAGGTAAGGCCATGTGCTGTTGGGAGAAAGAGCAATGGCCCTGTTACTGGCATCTATCGCTTTACTGTACCTCCGTGTATACCAGTAGCCCAGTGCCAGTTCAGAAGGGATGCCTGCATCATTGGGGCTCAGCTTCTCGGCCCTCTCAAGCAAGCGGATAAATTCCTCCCAGCGTCCCAGCGTCACAATTATCTGAGACTTCTCTATCATTATTTCTACATTTCCGGGAAGGTCTTTTTCTGCTTTTTCCAGATGTGTGAGCGCCTGTTGACTATCCCTATAAGCATACAAATAGTAATACCCCAGTGCAAGATGTACCCGTGCCTGGCCGGATCCCAGTCTCATTGCCTTTTCTGCAGCAAGGTCGGCCAGTTCATACCGTGAATCTGACAAGTCCTGCCTCAGGTATATCATCCTTGCATGGGCATGGGCCAGTTCGGCATATGCCAGTGCAAACGTTGTATCCAGCTCAGCTGCCTCCCGGAAGTTATGAAGAGCCAGATTCCAGTTTTTGTTGGTAAAGTGAGGCTGACTGGCATAATAGCGGCCACGCAGATAAGCCTGGTAAGCTTCCAGGTTACCGGTTGGCCTTTCTTTAATCATCTCTGATTCCTCCGGAGTAAGCACGATCATTAGTTCTGACGCTATCTTTCGTGCCACCTCGCTCTGTAATGAAAAAACATCATTCCACTTGCTGTTGTATTCATCTGCCCAAACATGGCTTCCCTCGTCTGCCTTTATCAACTGAACGATCAGTTTTGTCTCTTCCCCGAATTTCTGAAAACTTCCTTCCAGTAAATATCCCACATTAAGTTCCTCTCCGATGACACGGGTAGTCTTGGTAGTACCCCTGTACTGTTCAACCGATGTGGCTGACATAACGCGCAGGTCTCTGATTTTTGAGAGGTGAAGCGTTATTGCATCCATCATCCCGTCGGCCAGATATTGTTTGTCGGGTTCATCGCTGAGAAGCTTGAAAGGCAGCACTGCGATAGATCTATCCTCCTGTTTTTCCGGCCTGAACAATTTCGGGATGAAAAGCAAAGTGGCTGTTATCAGAACAATTGCAATCAACGATCCTGTGATTATCCGGTACTTAATGGCTTTTCTGACAGGTCTTTCCGGTTTATAAACTCCCTCTGATACTTCTTTTTTCCATGTTTCCTGCCGACCGATTGCTGTTATGATCTCTTTAACTGCATTGGCAACCTTGTTGATCTGATTCCGGTAAATGGTATGATTCAGATTGTCGTGAGGATTTTCCTCACTAGCCCGGAGAGGCCTGTTCACTCCCGGTTCCTTATATATGAAGTCAATCCCCCTGATCATTCCTTGCAACACAGATTCACATAACCTGATATCTGCCTTGTCAAGATCATATATCAGAACCGGTAAAACCCTGCTTGCCACATTACCGCCAGACAACATTACCTTCAACCCGAACTGATCATGAGATGCCTGTTCAACAAATGCCCTGAATTCATGCTCCCAGGCGAACGATTTCGGATCGCAATAAGTACGTGATATTATCGGGATAAAAACCAGGCACTTCAGCTTCTCCTTCAGTGACTCATCAACATCATGTGTTTCAAGAAGGCCGTCGTGAGGACTATTGTCGAAGTAAACGGAGATCTCTTCTTTGAATGTAGACTCAAGTTCTGTCTTCAGGGCATCAACAAACTTACTGACCCACTTGTCACCTTTATTGTCCTTCTGGCGGTAACTGATGAAGACGTCGTATTCGTACCCGGGTATCAGGCTTGCCATCTTAGCCGCTTAAAATGATAAAGTTACGAAACCTGATCACACAAGTCAAATAAACTTCTTTACTTTTAATCATCTAAACTAATTCAATGATCAGCTGAAGGTTAAATATTTCAAACCTCTTGCCGTAAAAGAAAAAGCCCCGGCGCCAAGTGCGAGGGCTTTTTTAAAATCGTCTCCTTCATAGGAATAAAAGGAATCTTGCCAGGTATAATTTTGTCTTAACTCCTCCTCCAACTCCTTTAATTAAATGAAGGTGAACAACAGATGTAAGTCTAATAATATTTATACTTATGCTCCCTTGAAAGCCTGATTCGTAATCGATCTTAACCATAAAATCCGACTGATGCCGTAAGCGGATTCAGGAATTCCGGCCCGGGTTATTATCCACAGCTGATCATAATACATACCACCACTCATTTTTGTTGATGGATGCTATAATTGATTCCCTTCCGTTTTTAAAGCTGTAAAGATACCATCAGAATGAAGAGATCAATGAAGATCAGCATGCAAAATAAGCCTGATTTTACTTGTTGTTTTGCAAGCAATTATATACAATCAATTCACAGATTGTTCAAAGGAACAAACCTGAAATAATTCCACCCCTCTTTATCATCCGTTCAAGAGACAAAATGCCAAGTATGAGTTCGCGCCCGTGGTGATAATGCTCCATAAGGTTCACATTTGGATTGTTCATCTTACGGTCACCCCCTGAGTGCCAGAATTTGTTGGCGGGATTATAAAATTTCTCATAAATGTAAGTGTGAGCCCTTTCAAAATGCTTCCTTCCCCATTCATCACCGGTGTGCTCAATGAGGAAGAGGGCTCCGTTCAGAACTTCCTGCTGGCACCAGAGTGATTTCCCAAGACTCCATGTGTAACTGTCTGCGTGCCGGAGAGTGTGGAAATATCCTCCGTAAAGCTGATCTGCGGCAACGTCAACATGCTTCCTGAATACGGGTTCAGCCATGCGGAACAACTCTGTATCCCTGCGGCGGGCAGCTTCAAACATTACAAAGGCTATTGTTTCAAGTCCGTGACCGATAACAGAGAGCTGTGCATATTCATTGTCAGGCAGACTGAAGTCGTGATTGATGAACTCATTGGTAAGACCATAATCCTTATTGATGTGATACTTCATTATTGCATCTACGCAACGCCCGGATAACTTTTCCAGTTCCTCGTCAGGTCCGTGTTTAAGCATCTGGGTTGACAGACTGAGAAGTATCATCCAGTGGCCTAACACCCTGACTCCCTGAATCAGGGGCACATTCCTGAGATAGTTTACTTCATAGATATAATCGGGTTGGTCATATCGCGCAACACAGTCGAATATTATCTTCTTTGAAATTTCCCTGTATTGCTTCTCTCCTGACGCTTTTGCATATTCAAATAAGCCCTCTGCCACGAAAAGGCTGCCGTAAATATCACCCGGACCGCTTAAGGGCTCTCCTTCCCTGCCAAAGCTCCGGGGCCAGAAGCTGCCGTCTGAAGGTTGCATCTTAAGCAGCAGATCCTTTGACTTGCGGGCAATCTCCAGATAACCTGGGTTCTTTTCAAGGTTATTGTAAAGAAAAGAATACAACCACATTCCCCTGCCAACGAACCAGGCAGTTTTGTTGTAGTTTTCCAGCCTGCCCGACCTTACATCCAGAGAACACATCACACCTCCGAATTCATGATCAACAGCATACCTGTCCATGTTTGGGATAAAATTGGCAAAGAGTTCCGTCCTGTACTTCTCAAGAAGCTTTTCAAGTGTCATGCCTGCAATGCTTCTTATTTTTTCCCGGGAGGATTTCTTACCCCCTGACATATTGTCACCACTCCGGCAGCCAATGGTGGTGCCTCCTATTGTAAAAAATCCTATGCCGGTTACAGCATTTTGTCTTATAAAATCACGCCTTGAAGATTTTTTTCTTTTTGTATCATTCATAATTTATCCTGCTAAATTGATTCCTGAAACACAATATTTCCAATGATCGGTTAATGTATCTTTTTATTGATTAATAAACTTTGTAATGTATTTAAAATAACTTACATAAAAATCCTTTGTCTGGTCATTGTCCTGCTTTCAAAAATTCCATGCCTTCATAAAAGTTGAAAACATAAATCTACAAACAATATATTCTTTATGTGACACGAATTTAAAGATAACGGTTAAATTTGGAAACAGATATCCTGGGCTGTTTGCACAAAGTAATCCGGTCATTAAATAAATTACATGGTCCTTCACGGATTAAAATATAATCTTCTCATATTTTTCATCTTCTTAAATGTATCCTTCGGGTGTTCCCAAACCTACAATGGAACTATTATCAGGGTGATTGACGGTGACACATATGTTTTCCAGACTGAAGAAGGCTCCTTCACAGTCAGGATGTCCGGAACAGATGCCCCTGAACGGGATCAGCCATTTGCAAAAGAATCGATGGCTTTTCTCGAGCAATATTTGTATAAGGATGCCATTATGAAAATAAAGGGTACCGATCGTTACGGCCGCAGATTAGGAGTATTAATGGTCGATGGTAAAGATATTAATCTGCTTTCTGTTAAAGGAGGGTATGCCTGGCATTTCAAAAGATACTCCTCAGATCCCAGATATGTTGCTGCTGAAAAATCTGCCAGAAGGAAAAAATCAGGGCTCTGGAAGTTACCCAATCCGGTGCCTCCCTGGAATTGGAGGAACAAGCAGCATCAGAAGACTATCACTTCACACAAAATCCTTGACAACAATAATACGGGAGTGAAATTCGCTTTCTTCAGAATGTTTAAGAGATCCACCCTAGAGAAGGAACTGTTATCCAGGCTTTAGATAAAGTAGTTATGAAATCTGCATATAAAATATCTAACCCAGCTCTGAGATTTTTCTTAGCAGGGTTTCATCAACAATTGATATAGCTTTGCCCTGAATTTTTATTATCCCCTCCTGTTTTAGTTCGGTAAGAAGCCTTACGGTGTTTTCCTCTGAGATGGCAGACATCTCACCAAGCTCTTTACGGGTTACTGAGAGCTGATATTCATTCCCGCCGTAAAACTGTGCCAGATACAGGAGACTCTCAGCTATCCTGCCTCTTATATTCTTCTGATTCAGGCAAATTATTTTTCTCATTATAAGCGCCACTGACTTTCCGAAAGCCTTGTTTAGCTTGAGCAGCACTTCGTGGTTTTCAAGGTAAAGCTGTTTCAGAAAATCGAGATCTACCATACAGACTTTCGAATCTTCAATAGCCGTTACAGAATAGGTATAGTGAATGCTTTCAAAGAATGAAAGGAGACCTATATATGCCGGTGGCTTCATCAGGTAAAGAATAATATTATGTCCGTTAATGCCTTCAATAAATAATTTTGCGGTTCCTCCAACCAGATAAATGGCATGGCTTACATTTTCTCCCTGCTTACAGATCTTTTCCCGCCTGCCAAAAACGGCCTGAATGGTGTTTGAACCTGTAAATGACCGTCCTGTAAGTTGTGCAGCTTCATATATGTCGCATTTCTGATGACATTCTTCACAGGATATGTTCCTTGTAATTCTCATTCAACCAGGTTTTAAAATTAATAACAGTTACATATCTATCCCGATGTTTTTACCTCCGGGAGGACTACCGGGATCGTTTGCATTTGTCATAACCAAATATAATTGATTTATTTTATTGATATATATCAATGTCACATTGCAAGAATATATAAGATACAACCTGTAACAAAATCTCTATTTTAGACTGCCTTAAAATCTATAAAACCTTTAAAATTTATGGAAACATCGGATCAATATAATTTCAGCATTTTCAGACCGAGGAATCTGCATGGGAGGAAAAACAGGAATGTCATTTTCACAATGCTGTTGATCTGGGCTTTAGCTGTATTTGGTTTTCAGTTCCTGCTCAAAGGCATTCAGAAACCTGTACCCGAAAAGACCCTGGAAATATTTGAATCGGTCTGGCCAAAAGCGATTGCGAATGATCTGACTTCATCTGAATTTAAGTCTTTGTTGAATTCCCTTGTACTGGTTAAGGGAAAGAACATGATAAAGCCGGAGGACCAGGAACTTCTTTCTGACGCTATAAGCTGTGCAGTTTTTAGTTCGATGCCTGATACCCTCAGAAGCGTTCTTCTGTCCGGGGTGTCTGAGATAAAATCAATGAAAACCCAGCTGATAACAGCAGGGGGGAATGATTATCTTGAACTTTCCGAAAGAATTAAGGCCAGGTACGGACTCATTATGGAACAGGCCGAGCCCTGGTCAGGTTTCAGGGAAGGCTCCCTTGAAGCTCCCATATTTGCAGCCAGTCTCAACGATACTTACCCGGCATCGTTGAGTGATGCCGCGTTTACCGTGCTTCCCGGGGTTATGAAATTCTATCTGACACATTATCAGTCGGTTCTGACTGATACGAAATTTCTTGGATTCCCTTTTCATTACTTTTACACAGCGGTGTTTCTGCTGGTACTCTTCATTGTACTGTGCATAGTATATAATGTGCTTGTGGAATGGAGGCTGAAGAAAGAAGGAGTTGTTGAATAAAGAATTACATGGTACATATGAAAAAAATATATTTATCTCTGCTTTTAACTTTTTCGAGTGTTTTGTCAGCGAAAGCTGAAAGTCTCACACAACTTGAGGGAAGTTTTAAAACCGGTCCGGCTATTATTCTGATTGCCATCCTTGTGATATTTGTTCTTGTAGGGGTGTTTTTCCGGGCCAAGGATCCTGCAGACTACTATGCTGCAGGAAGGAAGATTTCAAGGGTTGGTTCCGGGATGGCCATCGCTTCCAACTGGATGAGTGCAGCTTCAGTTCTTGGAATGGCCGGTATGATGTATGGATTCGGCTATAATGGGCTTGCGTATGTTGTGGGATGGACAGGGGGGTACGTACTTCTCCTGATTTTGATGGCGGCCCAGATCCGTAAATACGGAAAGTATACTGCACCCGATTTTATTGGAGACCGGTATTATTCGCGCGATCTGAGAATTGCCAGTGCCGTTTTCACCATTCTGATATCATTCGCATATTGCGTAGGACAGTTTGGGGGCATTGGTCTTATGTTCAAATGGATTATGGGGCTCAATTATGCATGGGCCGTTATAATAGGAGCTTCGGTTGTACTTCTGTATACCCTGATCTCAGGTATGATAGGCGCTACCAAGAACATGCAGATACAGTATGTGATAATTGTTACATCTTTCCTTCTTCCGACATTTATTATGGCGTTTAAATTTGACTATTTCTGGCTCCTGCCACAGATAGGCTATGGTGCTGTCGTGACTGATATTGTGCAGGGAATACCCGCCCCGAATATTTCTGCAGGAGTAACCCTTATTAATGCTTACGGCCACGATTTTTCAGTTGTCCCGAGTCCGGAGTACGCCATGCCCTGGGATCCGTCAACCGGAACAACATTCTTTCAGTGGGTTGCGATTTGTTTTTCTCTGATGGTAGGTACAGCCGGACTGCCCCATGTCATACAAAGATTTTATGTTGTGCCAAAAGTTACAGACGCACGCTGGTCCGTTGTATGGGGATTATTCTTTATCTCTCTGGTTTACTGGACAGCTCCCATTTATTCCGCATTCGGAAAAGTTCTTTCTTCAAGCCCTGAGGTAGGAGTACTTGCAAAAGATGCCATTGTTGTATATACTGCCCAGCTTGCCGGCATAAACTCTCTTATTGTGGGGTTGCTGGCGGCAGGAGCTATCTCCGCTGCCTTTTCTACGGTCTCCGGACTGCTGGTTGCAGGGGCATCAGCATTTTCACACGATCTCTATGTGAGAGTTATCAATCCTGATTCAACACCAAAAAAACAACTTAAAATTGCCAGGATAGGTACAATAATAATGGCTCTTGCTGTTACCATTGTCGCACTGCTCAGGCTTGGCCTGATAGCCCAGCTTGTATCTGTAGCCTTCTCGATGGCCGCCTGCACTATATTTCCTCTTTTCCTGCTCGGAATATGGTGGAGCGGATCGAACCGTGCCGGAGCTAAAGCAGGACTTGCAGCAGGCGTGCTTGTCACAACAATATCAATAACGTATTTTATTGTCGGATTAAGCGGAGGATCCCTGCCAGGGCAGGAATTTATTTCCTACTGGCTTAATGTATGGTACTTTGCATGGATTGGCGCACCCCTGGCAGTATTGGTAAATATCATTGTCAGCAAATTCACAGCACCAACTCCTCCGGAGATCAAAAAATTCCTGGCAGAGCAGGTTCACAACTGATGAAGCTGAAGGAGATATTCATAATATCGCAGGGGACAAAAAAAATACTGGCAATCACCATATCGGTGTCAATACTGGCCGTTATTTTTGCATTTTTCCATTACCGGGGAATAAACAGATCCGAGGATCCACGAATTGTAAGAGCAAAAGATTTTCTGGCCGAGTATGAAAAAATAACCGGGAATATTAACAGCATTGAATCTTTCCATCTTCTCGACAGCGCCTCTGCCATATTCAGCGCCCTGCCTGATTACATCTGTTCATTTGAGAAAGGTGTGATTTTGAATAATAAATGCAGCAGCATTTTGATAAATGCAATTTACAGCAGTGAGATCGGTGAAGAAGATAGAGTCCGGCTTCTTGCCCGTTCGATGAAATATTGTGACAGCAGTATTACGCTGTACAGGA
Organism: uncultured Rikenellaceae bacterium; assembly: GCA_964466705.1. GTDB lineage: Bacteria > Bacteroidota > Bacteroidia > Bacteroidales > VadinHA17 > LD21. The sequence continues at coordinate 18,615 of CAYXSM010000030.1, read as the reverse complement.
GATGGCTCGCTGATTGGGAACACCTTTCATATGAAGCTATTGCCGGTAAGCTGAAGCCTTTTATGGACGAAAACGATCCGGCTTACAGGGGTTTTAACTTCAGGAAGATTTTTGACAGAAGGATTAAGGATATTATCACTTCTCAGTATGAAACACCCAGGCGCTTATCGGTCAGTTATACCAACAAAGCAACAATTTACAGGCATATGAATCAGCCTGATTCTGCTCTTGCATATAACAGTCTGGCACTTGAGCTCTGGGAAGATAACAGGGTGGCTAAAAGTAACCTTAACGTTCTAATGGGAGGAGAGCCGGTCAAACCTAAACTGATTGAATCACTTTTCCCGCCCAGCAGGAAAAAAACCGGAATATGATAATTATTTTCCTTTTGGTATAGATACAGGAAAATGAACTAGTACAAAATAAATGAATGATTATGAGACGAAACGCAGTAACATTTATCTGTTTGACAATATTAATGCCAGTTATTCTGTCGCAGGAAAAAGATCCGGGATGGGGGATAAAATTCTCGGGATTTGTAAAAACAGATTTATTCTATGACACAAGGCAATCGAGTGCTTCAAACGGATTACGCGAAGGGCACTTTTATCTGTATCCCGATAATGTCCTGTATGATCTGCAGGGCAATGATCTGAACGCCAATCCCTCCTTTCATATTCTTAATATTCAGACACGTGTTAAGGGTGACATAAGCGGACCCGATGCTTTCGGCGCAAAAACATCTGGAATTATTGAGGCTGAATTTTTTGGGACCAGCGAAAGTGACATAAACGGATTCAGGCTCAGGCATGCTTATGTAAAAATGGACTGGACAGGTGCCTCTTTGACAATGGGGCAGTCGTGGCATCCGATGTTCATTACGGAAAGTTTTCCGGGCACGATAAGCTTTAATACGGGTGCTCCCTTCACGCCTTTCAGCCGTAACCCTCAGATAAGGGTTACAGGAATAACCGAAAGCGTCAGTTTCTCTCTGACAGCTTACTCGCAACGCGATTTCACCTCCCCCGGCCCTGAGGGAAACAGTAACAGGTATCTGCGTAACAGCGGGATTCCCGGGTTGAATATTCAGATACGTGTTCCGGCAGGGAATGGATTTACAGCCTGGACCGGAATAGACTATAAAAGGCTTCGTCCTGAGCTGAAAAGCGCGGCTAATGCTGAAGCAAAAACAATTATAGGAAGTTTTTCAGTATTTGCCAATGTTAAGATCAAAACCGAGCCTGTCAATTTGCTGATGATGGGTGTTTACGGACAGAACCTCAGTGACGTTATGATGTTAGGGGGTTATGCAGTGTCAGGGGTCTCAGGTCTTTATGAGGAGGATAAGAGCTATACGAACCTTAACGCAACAAGTTTCTGGGCTGATATGAGCACAAACGGAAAGAAGGTTTCAGCCGGTCTGTTTACAGGATTTTCGAAGAACCTTGGATCCGGCGATCCGATTACCGGTAATGTCTATGGAAGAGGAAATAATATCGATCATCTTTTCAGGATTTCTCCACGAATAACGGTTACTGAGGGCCATCTGAGCTTTGCCGGGGAAATAGAGCATACAACAGCAACTTATGGAACCATGAATGATACAGGAAAGGTTACAAATACAAGGAATGTCAGTAACTTAAGGATTCTCCTCAGTGCCATCTACAGGTTCTAGATTGTTTCAGTATAGAAATCACTTCCCGCTTTCAGCATCAGGTTGTTAACAGAGTCAACAGCACGTTCTGCCATATAGTACATGCCGGTGCTCATATCCTGAAAATCAATGATATTATCAGGTTCAATGCCCTTTCTTATACATTCTGCCTGATGATTGAGCCGTAATGATGTAAGGTCCTTCCATGCCCTAATGGACTCATAAAGAAGTCCGGAGTCGAGGCTTCTGCCCTCATGCAGGCCAATTATTCTCTCAATGGTTGAAAGACCCTTGATCCCATGTTTCAGTGAATAAAGTCTGATTATGCCGGTCAGGGGCATAAGGATCCGTTTAATGTCAGCTTTTCCTGATGACAAAAAATGGGGGGAAGGTGTGAAATGCTTCCAGGCCAATGTCATGTGATGGAAAAATATATCATTGGTTTTGAGGTCATCTATTATGTATTCGCGAAGCGTATCAGAAAGGTCAGGCTCTCCATAACAGAAACTGAAATCGAAAAAGATGCTTATACCAAGCAGCTCTTCAGGTCCTGGTGCCTTTATCCAGGCTGAAAAATAATCTTTCCACCTGTCCAGAGGCTGACACCATTTTGGATTCCCTGCCATGTTTTCTCCCCTGCAAAGCCTGAATCCTGCTTCTGCAAGCATGTAGTTCACTTTTCTGCCCAGCGCCTGGAAATATACTTCAGCATTCTTTAGTCTCTCACCTGTAACATTTTCAAAAATAATTGCATTATCCTGGTCGGTGGAGAATGTCTGCTCCCTCCTTCCGGCACTTCCTGTCTGAATGAATGCAAACCGGCAGGGAGGATCACCGGCTTCTTCCAGAGTTATTTCCATTACTCTCTGGCATATCGAATCAGCAACGCCCGAAATAAATAACGACACCGTGTAAGGGTCAGCATGCCCAAGAAGCATTGAAACAGCAATTTTCCGGCACTCAAGATAAATCCTTCCAAGTGCACGGGACGTAACAGCACTTCTTATTTCCGAATTTATAAGATCCGGTGTTTGTGAAAAGAGACCGGTTAGCACTTCATATGTAATAATGCCGCATAATTTGCTTTCTCCGGATGTGACAAGAAGAGATTTCCCCGGTGCTTCACCTATCAATCTGAAAGCTTCAGCCACTCTTGTATCATGGCTTACGAAGGCAGGTGGTGCACTCATCACCCTGAAGATCTCAGTATCCGGAGATACTCCTTCGGCCACTTTAAAACCGGTAGTGCCGGAATCGACAATTCCCAGTGGTTCTCCATCCCTGTTTGTTACAACCAATACACGTGTATTATGCTCTTTCATCAATGAAATGGCATGTCTGATCTTAACGCTTTCCTGGCATTTCACGACAGGGACTGAAATTCTTGAAACCGGTGCCTGGAAAATATAAGTTGACCCGTATTCATCAAGGCCGGCCACAGGAATGTTATCATGAGATCTTCCGGCCGCCAACGGCTCGATCGTTCCTTCGCACCAGATATCACCAGTATCAGATTCGACAATTTCTGCATTCACCGTTACCCAGATTTCATCTCCGCCTTTGCGACGCAGCAGCACCTCCCTTTCAAGTATTTTCTCCCGCGATTCAAGTGCCGATCTGAAGGCTTTGAACTGTAGAGGATCAACAAAGAATGATTCAGCATTATGAGGGATAATATCCTGCAGATTGCTGTATCCCAATGCCTTTAGAGCAGGGAGCGTAGCGTCCAGAAATACATTTTTCCTGCCATATGTTATCCGGAAAAAACCTGTGGTTATTGTTTCGAGCAAAGATGACTGAGGTGAAAAGCTTTCCCGGGGAACAATGCTTTCAGCGGGTCTTAACACAATAAGTACGGCTTTCATCCCCCCCAGGAGGATCCTGGAGAAACTGGCATGAGCCTTAATGTAACTCCCGTTCCTTTTCTTCAGCGTACACTCGGCATTCCTTCTGGCACTTAATTCGTCGTATGCAATCTCCGGATTGTTTAATCCGGTACTTCCGGGAGAAATAAGGATATCTGCCGGCAGCTTGCCCAGAAGCTCTTCCTCCCTATAATCAATCCACGAAAGCAGTGTCTTGTTTGCCTGTATCTTATTGCCCGACCAGATCATAACTCCTTCAGAAGCTGCCTCAGCCAGTGTACGGTATAATTCCCTCGATTTGTGAAGCTCCTGCTCGGCTTTGCTCCTTTTTGCCTCAATCCTGTGGCTTTGCCTTGAAACAGCGGTCAGTAGTGCAACAATGACAACGCCAATTACACCCGATATAATAAGCGCCCTGTTTTCCATCCGGCGTATCTCAGCCTTAACATCTTCAATATATATACCGGTCCCTATAATCCAGTCCCAGGGCTCGAATTTCCTGACATACGATAATTTCGGGACAATCCGTGTTGAATCATCATTCCACTGCCACATATATTCAACATAGCTCTCTCCTGTCGTGTGAACCGCCTTTACAAACTCAACAAATATGGTCTTTCCTCTGGAGTCATGAAAATTGCTCAGGTCTGTCCCGTTCAGATCAGGTCTGTATGGATGGACTATCATTCTGGGATACATATCGGTTATCCAGAAATAATCTTTACCTGCTTCTCCATACCTTATTGTGCTTATTGCAGCTTTGGCCCGTTCTTTTGCTTCTTCCTGCCCAAGCTCGCCTCTTACTTCCCGGGAATGGTAATAATTGAGAAGACTGTAAGCCGATGATGTGATCTCGTGTATAAGATGCCTCTTGCGATCCATCATGACATTTTCAAAAACAGGAATAAGATAGAAAAAGATAAGCCCTGCAAAAAGAGCAAACGCCAGAAGAGCAGGCAGATCTACTTTCAGCATGAAGATCTTTTTCAGGCGTTCCCCCGTTGTTTTTTTCATCTTTATATATTTTATTTTTTCAATGTTCAGACGGCCTGTTACGCCATTCCGGTAGAATAAGCCAGAATGATCGCGTTTATTCCGATTGCCGTTTTTCTCATCATGGCTATTTCATTTCAGGGTATCTTAAACCAAATTTATTGCAATGATATCGAGCTTCAGATTATCTGAGTCGATTATCGAAAAGCCGGTCCTCCCTTTTTCTCCTGCAAGTGGAGGAAGGGATATCATCACCATTTCTTCGCCAAGATTGATTGTCTGATAAGGGACAGGATGGATTGCCTTTAAAAATGCCCTTCCTCCTCTGTAAGCCAGTCCGGCAAAATGATTGTGCGAATGACCCGAGAAGGAATATCGTACCCGGTTATTCTCCATGAAAGCCCAGAGATGTGCCAGGTGTTTGTTACGTTCGACATATTGTGTTGTCGAGCCGGTAAAATCAGGATAGATATAATGTGAAAACAGGCAGTTTGTATCAGCAAAAGGAAGAATTATATGGTCAGGAAGTGAGCTGATAAAGCAAAGTCTTTCCTCATCAAGATCGTTTGGGGCTTCGCCCTCATAAGTCCAGACCCTGCCCTGCGATAATCTTTTTCTTTCGCCCGGGTCCATTCTGAACCAGGTGCCGGGGTATTCAAAACCATTGGTATATGACGGCAGCCTTTTTGCTGCAAAGAGATCATGATTGCCCGGAACTATCCAGCGGCAACTGGACCTAACCAGATCAAGGCATGCTCTTGCACTATTGTGGGGATTGAACGAGTAAAATCTGGAATCAAATCCGACAATGTCTCCCAGACAGGCTATCTCGTCACACTTATAAACAGATGCCAGCCTGAGAGCTTCAGTGAGCACCACAACATTTTCATGAATATCAGTTATAATACCTATCCTCATATCAGGAAGTTAATTATTACTGTAATACTTGTCTCACAGAGAGTTCTTAAAGATAATAATTCCGGTGAATTAATCTGCTTTTTGTGTTGGTAATGATTGTATTATACAACTTTGAAAAATCATTTATATGAAGCTGACATTTCTTCTGATACAGCTTGATTCGCATTGAAATAATGGTTGCTTCTGAAGAAACATTTTTCCATAAAGGTATAAAACTCCGGCGCTTGTTTTTATTGCCTGCCCGCCGCCAACGCCTTACTGGTATTATTTTGTCAGTTTTTCTCCTTTGACTGTCAGATAAAAACCCGTCAGGTTTGCCAATATGGTCTAACAGGCAATCTTTTTGCTTTCTGGTCATGAAAATCCGGCGCACAATGTATAATAAACAGATGTCCTTTATTAGGACCAACTTTAAGCAAAAGGGCAAGATCAATTTTTTCCTTCCTAAATGACAAATAATCTGTGCGATTCAAGAACCTTTCCGGCAGTTCATTCATGAATCATTATCGGAATTATGAATTTTAAATAATTGGATTATTTTTATCGTTTAGAAAACCAATTGATAACCGGAATGAATTTAACATACAGCATTCATGAATTTTACCTGCCGGTATCAAAGAGTGAATTAACTGAATCGAAGTAACATGTAATAAATCAGAAAACCCATGGAAGAAAGAAACCTTATCTACAGCGGAAAATCAAAAAATGTCTATGAAATTACCGAAGGCCGGTATGCAGGCAAATACAGACTTGTTTTTAAAGATGGAGCTACCGGTTACATAGAAAACGGGAAGCCTGTTTTTGACCCCGGGTACGATACAGTTGTGGGTGAGATCCCCGGGAAAGGTGCCATAGCCTGCAGATTTGCAACCCATTTTTTTAAACTCCTCAAAGATAAGGGCATTCCTTCCCATTATATTGATACAATCAGTGATAATGAAATGATAGTTGAACCCGCCACTCCGCTGGGCATGCCTGTTGAATCACCTGAGTTTCAGGGTTCGGCACCACTTCAAAATCTTGAATTCACCTGGAGGAACAACGCAACAGGCAGCTTCTGGAGAAGATACCCATTTGTAAAGCCCTGCAAGAACATTCACAAAGTAGTCGAAACATGGACAAAGGGAGATGTCGATGTACTTATAACACTGGAAGCATTGGAGGAAACGGGCGCAATGACCAGAGCTGAAATTGATTACAGCGTTAAGCTGGTTAAAAATATCGCGGAAATCGTAACCGGGGAATTTGCATCCAGGGATCTTCATGTTATTGACGGGAAGTTCGAGCTGGGCCGGTTGAAATACGGTGATGGCAGGATCGTAATAATAGATGAAATATCACCCGATGTGATAAGGGTATGCAGAGGATTCTCTCCCGATGAGCACGGTAACTGTTCAGTTTATAAACAATGTGCGGTAACAAACTTCTCCGACGGAAAAAGGACCATCAAAAATAAAAACCAGGTCAAAGCAGCAGATTTTGTAACAGTTTTCCTGTAATACAGAGCCCTTCCTGTACTCATAGTATGGCCATCCAGGGTTCTTTTATAAGGAATCATTTGGCCCGGGCACGATAGTAGATTTCTTCAATTCCTCTGATATTGAATTAATAGCGTCCAGCTGTTAATTACTATTGATAGAGGCTATGTTTTCTCCTGAGGCTTTTCAACTTTTATAAGTCTTTGATTTTTCCTTTGATTCCGGCAGCTCAGAGAGCTCGCAGGGAATCAGCGCCAGCAAAGGTTCATTTAAAGCTGCCGGCAATTATTTACTCTGCTAATGTGCTGTGGCAGCCGCAAGTGCTTAAAGAGATGGATTTATAGCGAAGTCTTTACACATAATGAGTTCGCATGCATTTCTTTTGATTTACACTCTCAACATCTTTGAGATATAAAAGAAGAGATATTAAAGTTTTCTTGGTAATTTTATCCTGATAAAAAAAATGAAAAATGGCATATACACTGCAACCCGGAGAAAAAGTAATTGAATTTAACCTTCCCGCCACGGACGGGAAAAGATACAGGCTGGCGGACTTTGAGAGATTCAGGTACCTTGTCGTCTTCTTTACCTGTAACCATTGTCCATATGTAACAGGTTCTGATGAAATTACCAGAAAGACAGCAGAAAATTTTCTGATAAAAGGGGTGGGGTTCGTTGCGATAAACTCAAACAGTGAGAACACGTATCCTGAAGACAGCTTCTCCAATATGGTAAGGAGAATGGAGAAACACAAGTTTCCATGGATCTATCTTTATGACAAGGATCAGTCTCTGGCCAGGGCATACGGAGCCCTGCGCACGCCCCATTTCTTTGTTTTCGATGAAAACCGGATTCTGGTTTATACCGGCAGAGGTGTGGACAGTCCCAGAGATGCCTCCCGAATCACTGTCAATAATCTGGAAATCGCTCTCGGGGAACTTACATCCGGCAAAAAGATATCCATACCTGTTACTAATCCGATAGGATGCAACATTAAATGGGAAGGTATGGATGCACACTGGATGCCACCTGAAGCCTGTGATCTGGTTTAACCAGTGCCGGAACATGGTAAGCTGATGCTGTATTTCATCCTGATCAGGCTACAGAATCAGCAAACTGAAGATCCTGGAAGCCATTTGCCTAAAATTACCGCGCGGGGATTCAGTACATCAGGAATGAAGTCATCCCGGCAGGACAACTGATATACCAACAACTTTATCATTACCGGCTGTTACAGATAAAATACAGGTCAGTCCTGAATTATGAAATGCTTTTTATCAATGAACTATCTGACTGACCACATTAACTGGTTTCCCTGACAAAAAGGCCCTGACATTCCGGACAGCCATGTCCATTAACCGTTTCCTTGATTCCAGCGTTGCCCATGCTATATGAGGAGTAATGATACAATTTCGGGCCTTAAGGAGAGGATTATCATGAGGCGGAGGTTCAACAGAAAGGACATCAAGTCCCGCACCGGCAATTATTCCCTCATTTAATGCTTTCGTAAGATCTTTATCGACAATTATCTGACCCCGGGATGTATTTATCAGGAATGCCGTCTTTTTCATCAGCCTGATGTTATTCATATTGATCATTCCCGCTGTTTCTGAAGTAAGAGGACAGTGGATACTTACAATATCGGAATCGGATAAAAGTTCATACATCCCGGCTCTGGCGATTCCTGTATGCTTATGCTTTCCCAGGTGCGTTTTGTCAGATGCAATGACCCTCATTCCAAATGCCAGAGCTATTTCAGATACCTTTTTACCAATGTTGCCGAACCCGATAATGCCAAGTGTTTTTGATGCAAGTTCTATCAACGGGTAATCGTGATAGGTAAAATCGACCGAATCCGACCATTTTCCATCAAACACCGAGTCACTGTGCTTCTGCACATGGTGACACAATTCCAGTATTAACGCAAAGGTCAACTGAGCAACTGAATCCGTACTATACGAAGGTATATTCGTCACGGTTATTCCCAGCCGGCCTGCGGCCTCAGTATCAATAACATTATATCCTGTTGCAAGAACACCGGCATATTTAAGCTTTGGAAGCGATTTTAACATATCACTGTCAAGGAGTGTTTTATTGGTCAGAATGATTTCTGCTTCCGCCGAACGCTCAAAGATCTGTGAGGTTGGAGTTCTGTCATATACTGTCAGCTCACCAAGATTCTTAAAGCCATCCCAGCTAAGGTCTCCGGGATTTAAAGCATATCCGTCAAGTACTACAATTTTCATTATGGTCATATTTATTAGAATTCAGGTTACAGACTGTCTGTTTCGAAGGCAAAATAAAGGAATTTGCATTATATTTCGCAGTTTTATTGATATCTGTGTATAACAGGAAATTGATACCATATATTGATGAGATTTAACAGATATATTGAGAAGCATTTCTGGATAGTTCTTCTCGCAGGAATAATTATAGGATTGTGGAAACCTGCCCCGTTTGAAATAAGTCCTTTCCTGCCCAAGCTGTTGCTTGGAATGATGCTGTTTCTGGTATTTTTGAAAATAGACGCTCTGCAAATACTTGAGAACATAAGGAATTTCAGATTGATGTTTTATGTTGCATCATTCTATATGCTCATCATACCTCTTTCTTTCTTTTTCCTGATAAGGATTTTCGATCCCGAGCTGGCGGTTGGAATACTTCTGTTGACAGCAATGCCTGCAGGGGTATCAACACCGGTGCTTGCCGACATTGTAAAAGGTAATATCCCTCTCTCAATGAGCCTGGCAATAGTAACACAGCTGGCAGCACCATTCACTGTCCCTTTATTATTCTGGATGGTTAACAGCAGCTCGCTTTCGGTTAATAAGTTAGTATTATTAAAAGACATAGCTGTCCTGGTTTTCGTTCCCCTGATAATCTCGCAGCTTGTAAAAAGATATCTTCCTGCTGTAATCGATAAAACAAAGCACTTCTTCACCTCTGCAAACGTATTTGTACTTTTTTCATTTGTGTATGTAGCAATATCCTCCCAGCGGGATGTCATAATTAACAACCCGGAAGGGTTGATCTGGAAAACTGCCGTACTTTACCTGGTATTTATAATGCTCCATGCCATCGGATACATGATCTGCCTTAAGGACAGAAAAGAGAACAGGATCTCAATAGCCATAGGTGCAGCGTATATGAATAACGGGCTGGCAATAGTGCTTGCAGTTTCCTATTTCAAGCCTGAGATCCTTGTATTGATGGTCCTTTCGGAGCTTCCCTGGAATACACTCCCTGCACCTTTCAGGAAAGTTGTTCAATACCTGTAAACCTGCTTTAAGTATTGTCAGATAACTTCAACCTGTATCATGGGTATGTTGTTTTAAGCCGGTAGTTTTACAGCTGAAAAAATTATAAAAAGGACCACTGATAACGGACAGGGCAAAAATTAAGGTGAAAAACCTGATCTGTCTTACTGTATTCATTGCCTGATTGTTTCTTTCAGATATTCTGCAAGGTAACCTTAAAATGAACATTTCTTCCTTTAAGGTAACTGATGATAAATTCAAAACAAGCCCGATTTTTTCCGACCAGCTCGGGAGGAAATATTCCTTTTTCAGAAAACAGGCCATCTAATATCATCTCAGCGGTAGCCGAGGCAGTGAATCCTGTTGTTCTCGCCATTGATGACATCTTTTCCTTATGATCATACTCATCGTATAGTTCGTAGAGGATTTCCTTTGCAATATTTTCTTCTTTCCCTTTTATTTTTACACGCATTACCGTGAATTCAGGTTCTTCGGCATCCGGTTTCCATGCATTGAACAATATCCGGGAAGTAAGATCAAATGGTACTACCGGCACTCCATTCACATTTATTGAGTTCTTGTCAAAAAATCCGGCATCTCTTAGAGCCCCAATAAGCTGTATATGACCGGGATACCGGAGCGTCTTCTCCTTCATGCACGGAATTTGTCGCATGGTAAATATCAGAGATCTCAGACCGTCGGTGTTAAATGCCTCCAGTGTGCCAATTCCGTCAAAGTGTACATATTCCGCATCACTCATTGCAGGCTTTATGACTATATGGCCGTTTTCAACATAACGGGCCGGACGGATATATTCCTCAATCACATCACATGGAGAAAAAGGTGCTTTATATTCAAAAGGCAAAGTCCTGATTTTCGGAAGACCTCCCACCATGATCTCAGCCTCTTCTATGTTCATCCCTGTGCTGTGATAACCCAGTATGTAATTTGGCATTCCCGGAGCCACACCGCAATCCATGACAACAGTAACATTGCATTCCCTGGCAAGTGAGTCGAGA
>CAYXSM010000030.1:0-7421 GCA_964466705.1 uncultured Rikenellaceae bacterium | reverse complement strand
AACATCTTCGGGCATAAAGGTTATGTCAACAAGATCTTTTTTCCCCATGATGACCCGGTTCATCGTCTTAAGGCCAAGAAACCCGGGGACTGCTGAAATTACCAGGTCAGCATCCATTATTGCTGAGTCTAATGCGTCCTTGTCTTCTACATCCAGAATTCTTTTATGTATTTCAGGATTGTCAGGTAACAGATCCAGTGCTTTTTCGTCCAGGTCGGCTGCAACAACCTGATATTTTTTTGACAGATCCATGACCATAGCCCTTCCGATCATGCCGGAGCCCAGAATAACAACTTTCTTCATATTTTATAATATTAACGTAAGTTAAATCCGGTTATGAGAAAAGAATATATAATTGTAAATAAATATGTTTAAGCATGTGATATCCTTATCAGTATTATTATCCGGCACCTTCCGTTTTTCCGGCTGGGAGTTTTTAAAGTCGCAGTCAGGTAAATGATTCATTTTGTCTTTATGCATTTTGGTTTTACTAATTTAATCAATATATGAAACCCAAATCAAATGATATGAACTCCTGATTGTTTTCAGCAATGTCAGGAGCTGTTAAAGAGCTGCTTTCTATACAGTGTTCCAAAAAACAGAATCAGCCGTGTCACGGGCTCTCATGCAACAAGTGAAGAATCTTCGGCTTCCTGAAAGATTTTTTTATTTCGTGCTTTTCCTGCCCTGTTATAAACAGCAAAGCACGTTCCTGCCCGTATTCTATTGTATCTGGATTTACGTATCCGGCCTGTCAGGGTTTACAAGTTTAAGCCAGCAATCTGTGATTTTACAGAAATGAATTATAATTTTAGGGTATTAAGCAGGTAATAAAGATTTATATATGGGCAGTTACCTGAAAAAGCTGATCGCCGAAGGTGAAAATCAGCAGCTTGACTTTAAATACTGCATTTCTGACAGCAGAAAGATCGCACGCACACTGTCGGCCTTTTCAAACACTGACGGGGGGAGAATACTGATAGGTGTAAGGGATAACGGCTCCGTTGCAGGCATTCAGTCAGATGAAGAATATTACATGGTAAGTACAGCTGCGGAGCTTTATTGCCGGCCGGAGATAACCTTCAAGATAAAGCAGCATAATTCCGGTGGCAAAACCGTTCTTGAAGTTGAGGTGATGAAAGGAAACAAAAGGCCGTACCAGGTTAAGGATGAAAGCGGAAGATGGATTTCATATTTCAGGCACCAGGATCAGAACCTGGTGGCGAACAGGGTTTTACTTCAGGTTTGGAGGAAGGAGGAAAAAAGATCGGGTATACTTGTGAAGTTTGGCAAGACAGAAAACTCACTGATGAATTACCTTGTGAAAAACGGCTCGATCACTTTGTCAAAATTCAAAAGGATCGCCAGGATCTCTTCCTATAGAGCCGAAACAATACTTGCGAATCTTATCGTTCTCAGAGTATTAAATATAAATGTATCAGAAAAAGGATTTTTATATGAGATAAATGCGGATGGATCATATGGTTCAAACCATCAACAGTAAAAAGCTGATCGTCTCCTGACATTATTTATTTTTCATACTTCATTCCATTAATAATCAGTAGTTCCACAGATCTCCACTCTGCCAGATCGTATAAAATAGCCGCAGAAACATTATGTACTGATTTTTTTTTATAATATTGGCATCCTTACAATATTTCTTTTATAACATTCGAGGGGAACAAAATGGGAGCCGTTTACAGCATCGGATTTGACAATGAAAAATACCTTAAAGAGCAGACATCTGCAATCCTTGAGAGGGTAAACCGGTTTAACCATAAGCTCTATCTCGAGTTCGGAGGAAAGATACTGTACGACTATCATGCTGCAAGAGTACTTCCCGGTTTTGATCCGAATGTTAAGATGCGTCTCCTCCAGATGTTAAAGGATAAGATTGATGTTATACTCTGTATACATGCAGGTGCCATTGAAAGAAAAAAGATCAGGGCTGATTTTGGAATCACATACGATGTTGATGCTTTAAAAACCATTGACGATTTCAGGGAATGGGGAATAAACGTCAAAGCTGTGGTAATTACCCGGTATCAGAATCAGCAGCCCGCAAAAGCTTTTAAGAACAAACTTGAGCTCAGTGGCATCAGGGTATATTTACATTATCCGACAGCAGGTTATCCTTCGGATGTAGACCTGATAGTGAGCGATGAGGGCTTTGGTGCAAATGAATATGTTGAAACCACCAAACCCATCGTAATAGTAACCGGGCCGGGGCCAGGAAGTGGCAAGCTTGCCACATGTCTCTGCAATCTGTACCACGAATACAGGAACGGTATTAAAGCAGGATACGCCAAGTTTGAAACATTCCCGATCTGGGACCTGCCTGTCGATCATATGGTAAATCTTGCCTATGAAGCCGCCACTGTTGACCTGGAAGACCGGGTGCTGATAGATGAGCTTCATTTGAAAGCATATAATATCAAAACAGTAAACTATAACCGCGACATAGAGGCATTCCATCTGCTGAAAAGAATAATAGAGAAAATTACCGGAGGAGAGTCAATGTACCAGTCCCCGACTGATATGGGTGTGAACCGTGCCAGTGCCGGCATTGTTAATGATGGTACGATAAGGGAAGCTTCCTGCCAGGAAATTATAAGGAGATATTTCAGGTGTGCCGTGGAATATGCCATGGGGCTTGTTGACAGGGAAGTACTGGACCGCATTATCTCAATCATGAAGAATACAGGTGCCCACGTTGAAGACCGTAAAGTGGTCGGGCCTGCGAGAAAAGCAGCAAAAGATGCTGAAAAATGCGGAAAAGGAAATGCTGGTATCTATTGCGGAGCTTCCATTGAGCTGAATGACGGAACAATTATCACAGGCAAAAATTCGCCTTTAATGCAGGCGTCGTCAAGTCTGATTCTGAATGCAACAAAACATCTGGCAGGATTACCTGACAAGATGTATCTTTTACCTGAGAACATAATTGACTCGGTGACACATTTGAAAAAAGATATTCTTGATGGAAAAATGGTCAGCTTAGATGTGGATGAGACATTGATCGTGCTTGCCATAAGTGCCATATCCAATCCCGCTGCAAAAATGGCGCTTGAAAGCCTGAAGCTGCTGCGTGACTGCGAAGTACACCTTACACATATCCCAACCCCCGGAGATGAAGCAGGCTGGCGCAAACTGAAAGTGAACCTTACCTGCGATCCTCAATATTCAAGCAAAAGCCTGTTTATCAGCGGATAAGAATCTGAGCCTCCCGGGATAAAAAAACATATCAACCGGAAAAAAAACAGCTATATGCCATATATACAGCAGTAATTCTCACTCCCGGTGCGTTAGCTGTTGAAGCCACTCTTTGGTATGTCTTTCATTTTCTCCGTCAAAACATACAAAAAAAACCTTTTTAATCTTACTTGTATGCCTCAGAAAATCTGTAACTGTATTTACCGCTACCCTGGCTGCTTCGTTTTTGGGATATCCGTAAATACCGGTACTGATATTCGGAAAAGCTATGGTCTCGCACCCGCTCTCAACAGCTAAATTGAGCGAGTTCCTGTAACAGGAGGACAGCTTTACTGCTTCCCCCTTGCTTCCGCCACGCCAGACGGGGCCTACAGTATGAATTACAAACCTGGCCGGGAGTTTTCCGCCGGTCGTAATAACTGCTTCCCCGGTTTTGCAACAACCCTGTCGCTCAATTATCTTTTTACATTCAGCAAGTATTTCCGGACCGCCGGCAGAATGGATAGCACCATCAACACCGCCTCCGCCCGTAAGCAAGCTGTTTGCGGCATTGACGATCGCATCGGCTCTTATTCCTGTAATATCTCCCCTGAAAACCTCTATCATTTCAATATTTTAGCAGCTTTAAGATTTCAATGTATAAAAGTAACAGAACCTGACCATAAATGGACTTTGGCAATCATAATGCTCATTTCTGATACAGAAAAACTAATTTTGATTAAAATTAAAAATCTTTTGCAATGAAAGTCAACAGAAAAAAGCTTTATGAGATCATTTTTGAAGCTGATACGAGGGAGGGCAAGTTGTTCGATGTCTTTCTTATTATCCTGATTCTGGCAAGCGTCTTTCTGGTCTTGCTTGACAGCATTCCCGATATTCACAAAAAGCATGCACTGCCATTACGGACGGCAGAATGGATTATTACACTGATATTCACTGTTGAATATATCATCCGTATTTATGTTGTCAAAAAACCAGCCGGATATATCTTTAGTTTCTACGGGATAATTGATCTTCTTGCGATACTGCCCGGGTATATTGTTTTCATATTTTCAGGCGGCCAGAGCCTTATTGTTATCCGGGCAATTAGATTGCTAAGGGTATTCCGGATCTTCAAACTGAGCCGCTATACTCAGGCCGGCCGTACTCTTGTCATGGCATTGTACCGCAGCCGGGAAAAAATATTCATGTTCATTTCAGTTATTCTGACCCTGGTGGTGATTTTTGGAACATTAATGTATCTTATCGAAGGAGAAGAAAATGGATTTAGCAGTATCCCGGTTAGTATTTACTGGGCCGTGGTAACTCTTACCACAGTCGGTTACGGAGACATCTCACCTGTTTCCGGACTGGGTCAGTTCCTTGCAAGCATAATAATGATAATGGGATATGCAATCATCGCTGTCCCGACCGGAATTGTAACCACAGAGATGATGAGACTGCCTGCAAATATCAATACCCAGGTTTGTTCGCAATGTTTATTTGACAAGCATGACAATGATGCCCGTTACTGTAAAAAGTGCGGTAACAGTCTTGGTATACCTCTCTCCACATAAATATCGCTTTTTATTAAAATATAATCCGTGCCTTTTCGTCAATGGTAATATAAGATCCTTTGAAATGAGCCCAAAAGAGTCGGAAAAAATTACTGTTACTTATAAAAAGGAGCGTAACCGCCTGCTCAGTTATATAAGAAACAGGATCCCCGACAGTTTGGAAGCTGAAGATATACTGCAGGATGTCTTTTATCAGCTCACCGTAGGGTTCAATGACATAAGGAGGATTGAAAACCTGACGGCATGGATCTACAGGTCAGCCAATAACCGTATTATCGATCTTTTCCGGAAGAAGAAACCCGTAACTTTCAGTTACACAGAAAAAACAAGTGAAGATGAAGAGGAACCTCTTACCCTGGCGGATATATTGCCGGCAATCGGTTCAAACCCCGGTGATGAGGAATTAAAGGAAATGATCTGGGTGACTATTGAAGAAACCCTGTCAGATCTGCCTGAAGAACAGCGAAGCGTATTCATTGAAAATGAATTTGAGGATAAGAGCTTCAAAGAGATATCCGAAAGCACAGGAGTAAATATTAATACTCTTATTTCCAGGAAGCGATATGCTGTTATTACCCTCAGGAAGGAACTGAACGAATTGTATAAACTTTTTAAAAACAGTTAATATGAAAAAATTGAATGCAGTCAAGTACGTTGGTTTCGGAATACTCGGTATCGGCTTTGTTATTGGGGTCATATTTGGCGTGCAGGCCCTGTGGAACTGGCTTATTCCCGAGTTATTTGACGGACCGAAGCTTAATTTCTGGCAAACTGCCGGAATATTTCTCCTTTCCAAAATACTTCTCACCGGAATAGCTCCGGGCCCACAGCATAATCATAAAAAAACTTTGAGAAAGAGATGGCTGGAAAAGACAAGTAACACTCAGGGTGAAAGCAAGAGCGAAGTAATTACCGGGCAGGGCTGAGCCGGAGACTGACAATTGAAATAAAAATCCCGGGGATGCCTGATCCCCGGGATTTTCATTCCTTCCAGCGGTATCCGGTCGTTTGTCTTACCTTCGGGAAGTATTCCTGGTGGCAGTCTCTCCTTTACTACCTGTTCTCTGGTCTGCTGAGTTGCCAGTCCCGGAAGTGGTACCGGTGCTTGAGCTTCTGCCGGCCGGGCCGGCTGAAGTGCCTGTTCTCCTCGAAGCTTCAGTACTTTGCCGGGGAACAGGAGCTGCTGTTCTTTGTTCGTTTACTGTCGCAGATGATCTGCGGTCGTTAAATGTACCTTGGGTTGCATTATTATTTGTTCTGGCATTGCCGGTTACAGTTCCGGTAACCCTCCTTGTCGTTCCTGAGCTTGCAGATTCAGAAACCTGCTGAGTGGTAGTATGGGTTGAGACCGACCTTCTCCCGTCGCTGCTCACTGCATGATTAGTCCTTTTTGCACTGGTCTGGCCGGAATGAATGCTTGCATATAGCGCCTCACCTTCTTTCCTCAGTTCCGGACGACTGTAAGTTGGCTTATAGTATCCTGCATTAACCCTCACTGTAATGTAAGGAGAATGGTGACGTACGCTCCTGTAGTAGAAATCATTGTATCTGGTGTAACGCAACTGGTGCCATGGGCGGTAGTATGTGTAGTAATGATCGAACCAGTTATAGTGGTATCCGTAGTAGTAGTGCCAGTATCAGGGGCTCCATCCGTACCACCATGCCGGCCAGTGACCCCAGTGCCATGAAGAGCGCCATACTGTATATCCCGGTCTGTAGATGTAGATTATTACCGGCCAGGCGGCAATGTCGTAGTAAGTGGTTCTGACAACCGTCACACCCGTTGTGCATACTTCCCTTCCGGTATAACCCGGGTTAGGAGTCTCAGCATATACAGGTTCAATTATATAGTTCCTTCCATAATTTTTTCAAAAGCTCTGCAACGGAAGCTCCGGTCCGTATAACCTGCCAGTGAAACAGTCGCCTGGGCTCAAAGGGACATATAATCAAAAAGCAGTCTGGCTTTACTTCCAGACCGCTCATGAATAGAATGAATGACGAGATTCAGTAAAACCTGACAGCGAGGCCGAGGTTAATATAGGCGATCCCATATCCCAGCTCACCCATTACCGCTATCGTTTCAGTCAGATAAAATCTTGCTCCGATAAACCATGACCATGCTATTTTACTTCTCATATAGGAATCCTTATCCTCAACTTCACCTATTTCCTTATGGGATATTTTATTATATCCCAGTATTAATCCGGTATATGTATCAAGGTCTTCAAAAAGAGGATAATGAAAATTTCCTTTTATGCCGACAAGAAGGCTTGAGTAATCCCATCCATCGCCTGCATATACATATTTGAAGGTTGAATATCCTGCATAAGGGCCGACTCCCACCACTCCTTTTTCCAGAATATGGTCAGCCATGCCATATTCCAGTGATGCCGTCAGGGGTGGTATCTTTCCGTCATAAAAAGTACCGGAATAAAGTGTCGACCTGATTCCCGCGCTGAGATTAATTACTGTCCATCCCTTTTTGAAAGAGGGCGCCTGGCTCCAGAGATTCGCCATTGAAAAGATAAAGAGTACAGTGTACAGGAATATTTTTTTCATTTCGCTGATTTTCGACATGCATTAAACTAAATAAGTATTAATGCGAATTAAGAGTTGAATTAGAGCAAGTTATTAACAATATAATTGTCTGAA
>CAYXSM010000029.1:0-41693 GCA_964466705.1 uncultured Rikenellaceae bacterium | reverse complement strand
ACAAGGATCTGTCCTGTTTGAAAACAAAAATCCCTTTTAACAATACATTGGCTTTAAATGCTGCTATTCGTTCTCAATCGAATCGTAGAGGGCCTGCAGGATTTCCGTCCGTATATTGAGATCAGATAACCTGTTGTTATATCTTGTGGGGTAGACCCTGTTGCTGAAAAAAACATAGCTGATCTCCTTAACGGGATCAACCCAGACAAATGTTCCTGTATAGCCGGAGTGCCCGAAACTTTCCGGAGAAGCTCCACCTGTAGGATAGGTGTCTTTTTGAGGCAGTTCGGCATTATTGAGCAATGGCTTGTCAAATCCCAGACCTCTTCTGTTGTCGTTTTCGGGAAACTGGACACTTGTGTATCGCTTTAGAACATCCCTGCCGATAATTTGTTCCCCCCCGTATTCACCCATTCTCCTGTAAATCTCCATCAGCTTCAGCAGATCATTGGCTGTTGCAAACAGTCCGGCATGACCTGAGATACCTCCGAGCATTGCGGCGCCTTCATCATGGACAGTACCCTGTAGTTGCTGCCTGCGGAAAAAAGTGTCATTCTCGGTTGGCACAACCCTGCTGGGCGGGTACTTTTTCCAGGGGTTGAACAGTATATCATGAGCACCTATCTTGTGATAAATATTCCTGGTCACATAATCGTACCAGCGCTCCCCCGCAAGGTTTTCAACTATTTCCGGCGTTATTATGAAAGTAAGGTCAGAATAAACATATTTTTTTTCTCCGAGAGGGCTCTTTTTTATCTCTTCAAACATCTTCTGCTTGTAGTTCCTGTTTATGTATAGCTTATCGGCAATTTTGTACGGGAATCTTTTCGACGTTTCGTATCTGAGAATTCTCTTTTTGAATACTGTGTCATGTCTAATGGTTGATTTCCAGAACATAATGAACGGAGTAAGACCTCCCTGGTGTGTTAGCAGGTCTTTCATAAGGATGTCTGATTTGTCTGAATTCCTGAAAAAGGGAAGATAATGACCCAGTGTTTCATAAGGAGAAAATTTTCCCTGAGTGTCAAGAAGCATGAGACCTGGCAGCGATGCTGACACTTTTGTTACAGAGGCAAGGTCAAAAAGGTCACCTTTATCTACGGAAATCCTTTGATCGAAAGTGTGGCTCCCGTATGTTTTGTGGAATACAACTATGCCTTTTCTGGCAGCAATGACCTCGCAGCCGGGATATGCTCTGGCACTAAGCCCCAGGCTGGCGATGGAATCAATCTTCCTGTTCAGTTTTTCAGATGACATTCCGGCACTTTCCGGCAAACCATACTGAAGCCTCAGGTTGCCCGGTGTAATAATACCATATCCCGAGGGCCACTCAGTGCTGATCGTTACCGGCAATAAACCGCTGGCGCCTATTCCACCGAAGATGAGCTGAGCCGACAGGTCTTCCGTATATTCATTTTCCTGATAAGAGATGATCAGTCCCTGCGATCTTTTAAGCGGATTTATACGTCCGACCGCATACGGATTGCCAAAGTAAGCAACGATAGTTTTGCCTGAACCGGTAAGCTTATCAAGAAGAGCCGTAAGAGCAGGTGTGATACCGTAATTATTATATGGCCGCTGATCAGTTTTATAAATACCTGCTATTACCAGATCAAATTCATTCAGCTTTTTCAACAGGCCGGGAATTGAATCGGTATTTGAGGGATCTATACAGAAACTTGTCACAGGAACATAATCAGACAATCTCTTCTGAAATTTGGTAATCTCATTTTTATTTATAGACAGTGAGGCGATTTTTAATGTGTGAATATTTCTGACAGGTATAATGTTATCATCATTTTTGATAACTGTCAGGGACCCGGCGTAGAGCTCTCTAATAAGAGCCTTTATTGAGGGCGTTGTTAGATCAGCTGTAATATCTTTAAGGCCAACAGGACTGAAACTGTTCAATCCTGCCCAGTATTTCATAGCAAGGATTTTCCTGCACTTGTGATCAATATCTTCCTTTCTGAGCTTTTTTGATTTTATCATGTTCAGGGTTTCCGTAATAGCAGCATCGACGTCGGTAACAAATTCTATGATGTCATTACCGGCGACCAGCGCCATGGCATCCGCTTCGCCGGGTCCGAAATACTTTGTGACACCCTGCATGTTCATTGCATCTGTAATTACCAGTCCTTTGAAACCCATCTCGTTTTTCAGCAGTCCCGTAATTATTGCCGGGGACAATGTTGACGGAAGGTTTGAGGTTGTGTCCAGTGAGGGCAGGCTCAGATGGGCGGTCATAATGGCTCCGGCTCCTTTGTTAACGAGGTTAAGGAAGGGGAAAAGTTCTACGCTGTCGAGCCTGGACCGTGAGTGAGTAATCAGTGGAAGATCGAGATGAGAATCAGTGTCTGTATCTCCATGACCCGGGAAATGTTTGATTGTTGCCAGTATCCCGTTATCCTGCATACCCATTGTATACATCAGGGTCTTTGAGGTGACATTCTCCCGGTTCTCTCCAAACGACCGGTAGTTGATCACCGGATTATGCGGATTGTTATTTATGTCGGCTACAGGAGCGAGATTAATATGAATGCCGGCTCTTCTGAACTGATCAGCAACAGCTTTTCCCATCCTGTAGACCAGGGAGTCGTTCCTGAGAGCTCCCAGGGTCATCTGGTAAGGAAACTTTTCAACGTTATCAAGCCTCATGCCGAGGCCCCATTCTGCGTCAATTGAGATCAGAAGAGGGACTTTTGAGATCTTCTGGTAATAATTTATGAGCTCCGACTGTTTTTCCGGAGTTCCCTGGAAGAATACTATCCCGCCGATGCCATATTTTCTGATTATGTCACTTACCTCAACTTCATGTGAAACATCACGGTTTGAATAACCCGCAATCCAGATGCATTGAGCTATTTTCTGTTCATCTGACAAAGTCGTCAGTACAGAATCAACCCATGGATGATTCATGTATTTAAGAAATGGAGGATCAATAGCCTGAGCTGAAAGTTTACAGCCCATGAATAAGAATGTGATTATAAGAGTTCTGAAAATGAATAATTTATAACGCATGATAAAATAATATTGATGAACTGGTTTTTCCTGAAGCCTGTTGTACTCAAAAATACTGTTTTTCTTCATTTCCCAATATATTTTATTTCCTTTTGATTTAGCTCTGCAATTATTGTACAGGCGATAACCGGTATATTGTTGTAAACAGCCCCCAAAGGTTATAAAACAGGTTTTGTACTTTCAGTTAAATTATTACATTTGCTGACACACCTTGTTCTTGAATCTGTAATATCCGTTTTAATGCAAAAAATCAATGATTTTCTCGTGATGCTTGATGTTTATATTGGGGGGCATCCGTGGTTTGTTATTTTACTGCTGGGAACCGGAATCTTTTTCACGATTTATCTTCGCTTTCCCCAGTTCCGTTACTTCCGTCATGCCATTGATGTTGTAAAAGGCAAATATGATCATCATCTTGATGTAGGTGACACATCTCATTTTCAGGCTCTTTCAACGGCACTTTCCGGTACTGTCGGAACCGGGAACATAGCAGGGGTTGCTCTGGCTATTCATTTGGGAGGCCCTGCCGCTCTGTTCTGGATGCTTGTGACAGCCGCAATAGGTATGTGTACAAAACTTGTAGAGGTGACCATATCTCATAAGTACCGTGATATTCTGCCTGACGGTACAATATCAGGGGGTCCGATGTACTATATGAAGAAAAGAATTAATATAAGGACACGCAGTGGCAAGGTAATCAGGATAGGAGCGATAATGGGTGTTTTTTTTGCTGCCGCTACCGTGCTGTCATCATTTGGAACAGGTAGCCTTCCGCAGATAAACAGCATTTCCAATTCAATTTTCGCCACGTTCGGCGTGAAGCACATAATTACCGGTGCCATCCTGTCATTTCTTCTGGCGCTTATCATTATAGGAGGGATCAGAAGAATTGCTAAAGTAACCTCAATGCTGGTGCCCACTATGGCAATATTTTATTTTGTCGGTGCACTTCTTGTAATATTTACTAACTATGAGAATATCATACCATCCATAATTTCACTTTTTTCGACTGTGTTCACAGGTACTGCCGCAACAGGAGGTTTTCTGGGTGCCACGGTTGCATTTGCCATAAACCGTGGAGTGAACAGGGGGCTCTTTTCAAATGAATCAGGCCAGGGCTCGGCACCGATAGCCCATTCAGCCGCACGTGCCCCGGAACCGGTTTCAGAAGGAATGGTTGCCATACTGGAACCCTTCATTGACACCATAATCATTTGTACTCTTACAGGGCTAGTGATCCTCTCATCAGGTGTCTGGACCGAAAAGGTTGAAAACCAGTTCCAGACAGCTGATATGATATTTCTGGCACAGAAATATGATGAAAACGTCGCTGAGCAGAAGATGGCAGTAACTGACTTTATTGTGCATAAGAAGCCGTTACCTTTATTCAATGGCGAGTTGGATATTGTTGACGGTAAATTGGTTACACCTGTTTCTCTCATATCTTCAAGGTCAATTGCCGAGGATTTTACATTTTACAATAACAAAGACCTGTTCACTGGTAAAATACCGGTTGTTGAGGGGAAATGGCTGCCGGGATCGGCTTCCCTGAATATATGGGGAAAATCACTTATCCATAGCGCGCCGTTGACAACACATGCATTTACAAAGAGTATTCTGGGTGAATGGGGCAAGTATATTGTTTCGATAGGATTGTTGCTGTTCGCTTTCTCCACAGCCATATCGTGGTCATACTACGGGGACAGGGCTCTTACATACCTGGCCGGACCTGGATATGTACTATATTACCGGATCATATTTGTACTGGCTTTTTTTGTTGCTTCTTTCACCGATACTACAATAATATGGTCCTTATCATATATCACAATCGTGCTAATGGCTTTTCCCAACCTCATCGGCTTATGGGTTCTCAGAAGGGAAATAAAAAGCACTATTTCCGAATACTGGAAAACCTTTTCGGAAAAATACCCTGAGGATCGCATGTCAAAAAAATTCAGGTTCAAGGGTAAATTATAGCTGAGCTATCCTCCCGGCACTGAACAAATATATGATCATTAATATCGCGGAATAATTATTGATGGCACCAAATATTTACTAAATTTATAAAAGAACATAACTCATTATTTGAATGGCAAAAAGCAGCGGAAGACTACTGTCTCTGGATATATTCAGAGGACTTACAATAGCATTTATGATCATAGTAAATACTCCGGGGAGCTGGCAATACGTATATGCCCCTTTGCGTCATGCCGAATGGCACGGATGCACCCCGACAGATCTTGTGTATCCTTTCTTCCTGTTCATTGTAGGGGTTTCCATGTGGTATTCAATGAAGAAATACGGACACGAGTTGAACAGCGCCTCCTTATTCAGAATATTACGCAGAACCGTTCTTATTTTCGCGCTTGGCCTGTTTCTTACCATATTTCCATATTTTGACCGCGACTATTCCACGCTCAGAATAATGGGGGTGCTCCAGAGGATAGCACTTGCATATGGCCTCGGTGCTGTTATATGCATGAGCATCAGAAAAGACTATCTCTGGATAGTTGCTGCTATGATGCTGCTGGGCTATTGGGCCTTGCTTGCCTTTTTGGGCGGAACTGCACCATATAGCCTGGAAGGTAATTTTGTGTTGAAAGTTGATGAAGCAATACTGGGAAGAAATCACCTTTACAAAGGATTTGGCATACCTTTCGAGCCTGAAGGATTGCTGAGTACAGTTCCTTCCATAGTAACTGTGATAATTGGATTTTATACAGGTGAAATGATCGGCAGGAGAAACACCAGTCCGAAGATTTCACTCAAACTTATTCTTGTTGGTACA
Organism: uncultured Rikenellaceae bacterium; assembly: GCA_964466705.1. Taxonomy (GTDB): domain Bacteria; phylum Bacteroidota; class Bacteroidia; order Bacteroidales; family VadinHA17; genus LD21. The sequence goes on along the minus strand of CAYXSM010000029.1, from coordinate 35,884 downwards.
GCCTCTGTTGGGCTGGGTATTCTCTGGGGAAGATTTTTTCCTGTCAACAAACCTTTATGGACCAGTTCATATGTTCTTTATACAGCAGGGATAGCTATGGTTTCCCTGGCGGTTATTTATTATGTTGCCGATGTGTTGAAATGGCAGAAATGGGGGACTTTTTTCCGTGTATTCGGAACAAATGCATTGTTTGCATATTTTATGGCGGGGATATGGACCAAGATGATGATATATGTGATCAAGGTGCCGGTCGGCGATACAAAAATGAATCTTTCCACCTGGTTTTATGAAAAAGTATGTGTTCCGGTTGCAGGCAATATGAACGGCAGCCTGCTTTTTGCCTTCACACAGATGATGCTGATATGGTTACTGGTGCTTATTCTCTACAGAAAAAGAATTTATATTAAAGTATAGCAGCATGATAATTGGGAAAACACAGGATGCGGATGGTCAAATGGACGAGTGCGAAAGATAAAAGAAACAAAGGCTTTATGACAGATGAGCAAATTGCCTTGTGATATTTTAAAAAGATAAAGTTGTTCATTCAGATGGATGTAAAAGAAATTGTTGCCGGGGAATATAAAAGAGTATCGGGTAAAACCATATCAGGTATTACACCTCTCCCGAAGTCGGGCTCAGACAGAAGATATTTCAGGATTGTGAGTGGTTCTGAGAGCATCATAGGCGCTTACAATCCTGATAAGGAGGAAAATGAAGCATTTATTGGATTTACTTATCATTTCCGGACAAAAAATCTGCCGGTGCCTGAAATTTATTACAGCGTACCGGAAAAACGGATATATTTTCTTCAGGACCTTGGGGATTCAAATCTTTATACCTGGCTTCATGAAAGGTCGTACACTCCTGATTTTGATGATGAGATAAAAACCATGTACAGGAAGATACTGGATAAGCTGGTTCTTTTTCAGACTGAAGGTATAAAAGGACTTGACCTTGACCTGTGCTATCCGCATAAAAGCTTTGATCGTCAGTCAATGATGTGGGATCTGAATTATTTTAAATATATGTTTCTGAAACTTGTTGCAGCCCCTTTTAATGAAAGACGCCTGGAACAGGACTTTGAGAATATGGTTGATTTTCTGCTTGAGGCCGGCCAGGATTATTTTCTGTACCGCGATTTCCAGACGGCAAATTTCATGATACTGAAGGAAGATCCGTGGTTTATTGACTATCAGGGTGGAAGAAAAGGAGCTCCTCAGTATGATTTGGCTTCATTTCTGTACGACGCCAAGATCAGAATAAATGATGAAGTCAGGGAAGAGCTTCTTGAATATTATATAAATAATTTCTGTTCACATACCGGAAATGATACCGGCAGATTCCGGGCATATTTTGCAGGATTCAGTATGATACGACTGATGCAGGCTCTTGGCGCGTTCGGATTCAGGGGATTGTACGAGCAGAAGCCTACGTTTACCGAAAGCATAATTCCTGCGGTGGAACTATTGCAGAAGATAATAGTAAGGGCAGAAGAGATTATTAGTCTTGACGAAATGTATGCTGCCGTCAGAGCCGTGCCGGATACCGGCAAATACAGGATGCTGGTGGCGGAAAATCACCTTTAAGTTAATGTGCCCTTTAGACATTTAATCTGACAGAAAATGAAGGCCATGATATTTGCAGCCGGATTGGGAAAACGGCTGGGGAAGATAACTGAAACCATGCCAAAGGCTCTCGTGAAAATTGGTGGTAAAAGTGCTTTGCACAGGGTTGTTGAATATATCACATCATTCGGATTTGATGACATTATTGTAAATATCCACCATTTCGCTGACCTGGTTGAAGATGAAGTTAAACTCCTGAACGGTCTTGGCTACCATGTCAGTATCTCGGACGAACGTGAACTTTTACTTGAAAACGGAGGCGGATTATATAAAGCCAGAGAATTTTTTAACGATGACCCTTTCCTTCTCTATTGCGTAGATATTGTCACTGATCTGAATCTCAAAAGCATGCTGGATTATTACAACACCCTTCAATGCCTTGCCGTAGTTGCCGTCCGTGACAGGCCTGGAAAAAGATTTCTTCTGACAGACAGATCTGGCCGTCTGCGCGGCTGGTGCAATACTGAAACTAACGAGAGAATAGTTACCGGAGAATCTGATGAAGAACTGTCGATGATAGCAAATTCCTCGGTGCATATTGTCAGTCCTGAAATATTTGATTTTATGCATGATGGTATCTATTCAATGGTTAAGCTCTACCTTGACCTTGCCGCTGACAGTAAAATATGGACATACAGGCACGACGATGGGTACTGGATAGACATCGGAACTCCCGAAAGCCTCGAAAAAGCACGGAGACTGTTTATGTGAGGACCTCACAAAATACCTCTGTATTAGCGTTTCCTGGAAAATTTACATACAGGAGACTGTTTTATTCCGGTCAATAATTGTACCTGTACTGTGTCACAGCCTCCAGAATGATCTGGTAAAAAGTATGTATATGGTGAATATCTCAAGCCGGCCTATTATCATTAACAAGCTCATAAACAATTTATTGAAATCTGAGAAATGAAAATAGTTAAGCATCGGCCCGATACTTTCCAGTCCGGGACCCACATTTCCCAATGATGCTGCCACCGCACTGGCGCCAGTTAAAGGGTCCGTACCTGTTGATATTACCACTACTGTACCGATTATGAAGATGAAAATGTAAAGAATTACGAAAGATAAAATTGTAATGGTATTCTTTTCGGACAGGGGTTTATCATTTATCCTTACCGGAGAAACAGCATTCGGATGAATAAGCCTGACAAAGGCGTTTCTGATGCTTTTGATAACAACAAGGTGCCTTGCCATCTTTACACTTCCTGTTGTTGATCCGGTACTCGCTCCGGCAAATAATAAAATGAAGATAAGAAACAACCCGGCAGACGGCCATATAAGATAGTCGTTATTTGCATAACCAGTGGTTGTCATCATTGATATTACCTGAAAAAAACCATATCTGAACGCCTCTTCAAAAGGCATGGAAGTTTTTGTAAAGAGGAGGGAAGTGGCTGTTGCACCGGCAATAATAGTTACTGCAAGGTAAAACCATAATTCTTCATTATGTTTTACTTTATTGAAATTCAATTTTATGACGTAATAATAAATTACAAAGCTTACTCCTGACAAAAACATGAACAGGGCAATAATATATTGAATATAAGCCGAATAATGTGCAATGCCGCTGTTCTTTGTGGAAAATCCCCCTGTTGCCACTGTTCCAAATGAGTGACAGATGCTGTCAAAGACATCCATTCCGCCTGCAGCCAGGAGTAAGGTTTCAAGTATAGTGATGGTCAGATAAATATACATAAGTCTTAATCCGACGGCCTTGGTCTTTGGATGGATCTTTTCCTTTAGTGATGACTCAAGCCCGAGGAACTGAAACCTGGTAATTTTTAGCGATGGCAGAATAATGATTACCAGCACAATTATTCCTAATCCTCCGATCCAGTGCGTAAGACTTCGCCAAAAAAGGATAGAATAGGGCAGGGCCTCAACGTTTCCTACTACAGAGGCACCTGTGGTGGTTACACCTGAAGTCGATTCAAACAGAGCATCAACGAAGGAAGGAATGGCCCCGCTGATAACGTATGGAAGAGCTCCTAATCCTGAAAATATCAGCCACCCCAACGCTACTGATAAAAATCCCTCCCTGCTGGTAATCTTATCAAACCCTGTGTCTCCGGAGATCAGGTAAAAAGCAAGAGCCAATGTACCGGTAATTAATGAGGATAGAACAAAGGGGAAAGAAGATTCTCCGTAAATAAAGGCAACCGGCAGGCAGATGAGATATGATACAGTTTCAAGAAGCAGTAACGTGCTCAGGATTCGCAGGACAACGAGAGGATTAATCAGCTTCATGATCTGATATTGAAAACGATGGTAACAAATATAAGCAGAATAACGTTTCTGTCGGAAACGTTATATATCATTCAGACAGATCAGCCATGTGTGACCGATATATGTTGAATGGTCGTATTAAAGTATTATATTTGAGACTGGCTTGTTAAAAACCTGAGAACAATGGGAAAAGTATTGGTTATAGGTGCAGGAGGAGTGGGAACAGTTGTGGTTCATAAGATGGCCTCGATGCCGGACTCCTTTGCGAACATCATGCTGGCCAGCCGCACAAAATCAAAGTGCGATGCAATTGCTGCCAGAATAGGTAATGACCGGGTGAAAACTGCTCAGGTTGATGCAGACAATGTACCTGAACTGAGAGAACTGATAAGATCCTTCAGTCCTGATATAGTTGTGAATGTGGCATTACCTTATCAGGATCTGCATATTATGGATGCCTGCCTTGCAGAAAAGGTGGCTTATCTCGATACGGCCAACTATGAGCCGCCAGAGGAAGCAAAATTTGAGTACAGCTGGCAATGGGCATATGATGAGCATTATAAAAATGCAGGAATAACGGCGATCCTCGGATGCGGATTCGATCCGGGCGTAACTTCCGTATTTACTGCATATGCTGCAAAGCACCACTTCGACGAGATCCATTATCTTGACATCGTCGATTGTAATGCAGGTGACCACGGAAAACCCTTTGCAACCAACTTTAACCCAGAAATAAATATCAGGGAAGTTACTCAGAAAGGAAAATACTGGAAAAACGGTGAATGGGTAGTGACGGAACCGCATGAAATCCATAAACCGCTGAACTACCCCGATATAGGCCCGAGAGAATCTTACCTTATCTATCACGAAGAGCTTGAGTCGCTGGTAAAGAACTTTCCGACAATTAAAAGAGCCCGTTTCTGGATGACATTCGGACAGGAATATCTCACTCATCTCAGGGTCATCCAGAACATCGGTATGGCCGGTATAGAACCGATAATGTTTGAGGGAAGAGAAATTGTGCCGATAAAATTTTTGAAAGCAGTGTTGCCGGATCCCGGAGAGCTCGGAGAAAACTACAAAGGCATGACATCAATAGGCTGCCGTATCAGAGGGATTAAGAACGGAAAAGAAAAGACTTATTATATATATAATAATTCGAGCCATGAAGCTGCATACAGGGAGACCGGCACCCAGGCTGTAAGTTATACTACCGGTGTTCCTGCAGTAATCGGAGCAATGATGTATCTTAAAGATATCTGGAAACGGCCGGGTGTATTCAATGTTGAAGAATTTGACCCTGACCCTTTTATGGAACAGCTGAACCTGCTCGGCCTCCCATGGGTGGAGCTGCATGATGTTGACCTTGAATTGTAGGTGCTATGTAATGACTACAGACTGAAAACACTATTATTTAATAACACCTGTATACCTATGAAAGTCAGCACGACATCCTTACACCCTTAAAGATTGAATATCGACTATAATATAATACCCTCTCCATGCTACGTGATCGATGAGCCCCGGCTCAGAAGAAATCTGTCAGTCATACGTGGCGTTGCTGCAGAATCAGGTGCGGAAATCATTGTTGCTTTCAAGGGTTTTGCCATGTGGGGCGTATTCCCGATACTCAGGGAATATATTAACGGAGCTGCTGCAAGTTCCCTGTATGAAGCAAGGCTCTGCTTTGAAGAGTTGGGAAGACCTGCCCATACATATTCCCCGGTTTACAAGGATGAAGAATTTCATGCAATTCTGGACCTGAGCTCGCACATGACCTTCAACTCTCTGCAACAGTATAATAAATATTCGAATAAATTAAAAAAATATTCGAAAAATATTTCACCCGGACTGAGAATAAATCCGGAATTCTGTGAAGTAAGTCATGGTATTTACAACCCTTGCAGCCCTGGCTCCAGATTTGGCATCACTGCAGCTGATCTGTCATCAGGGCTTCCGGATGGGGTAGAAGGACTGCATTTTCACGTTCTGTTCGAATCAGATTCGTATGCACTTGAGAAAGTACTTGAAGTAGTAAAGAATAAATTTGGAAGGTTTTTTAACCGGATAAAGTGGATAAACATGGGAGGAGGTCATCTGATGACCAGAAAGGGCTATGACATTGACCATCTTGTTAATACGATAAAAAACTTCAGGAATGAGACCGGATTGCATGTGATTCTTGAACCAGGCAGTGCATTTGCCTGGGAAACTGGTGAACTGGTGGCTACGGTGGAAGACATTGTTACGAACCAGGGTATTAAAACAGCGATCCTGGATGTTTCATTTACCGCGCATATGCCTGACTGCCTTGAAATGCCATACAAACCAAAGATACTCGGGGCTGGGGATGCAGGGTGTGACAAGCCGGCCTACAGACTTGGAGGCAATTCATGCCTGTCAGGTGATTTCATGGGAGACTGGTATTTCGGGAGGGAACTTAAACCAGGCGACAGGATAGTTTTTCTCGACATGATACATTATACAATGGTAAAAACAACCACCTTCAACGGTGTGCAGCATCCATCAATCGGAATGTGGACAACTGACGGCCGTTTCATATTGTTCAGAAAGTTCGGGTACGAAGATTACCGGAACCGGTTATCATGATGTTGCAGATGTATCCGATACATCAGGTGAGATGATTCTATAAAACAAGATTAACAATAACAATTATTTTTGAATCCGGTTTATTGTCAGGTCGGAAACAAGCAGCCTGCTGCTTCCAGATACAGCATTGAAGATTTTTTCTGCCACTTCACACGGATCCATGAACCCGGAAATATCACGGCGATTATCAGCCAGGTTCCAGAATTCCGTTTTCATTCCTCCGGGGTAGACGGCAATAATATCTCTTTTTGTTCCCTTCAGTTCAGCTCTGAGAGCTTCGGTATAACCACGGGCACCCCACTTGGCAGCGCAATATATACTTTCTTCCGCCCTGCCGGTAATAGCTGAGGTTGACATTATGTTGATTATTGTCAGTTTTTCCTCTGCCGGTGTAATCCTCAGCATCAGCGAAGTGAGGAGTATCATCCCTTTAAGGTTTGCCTCAAAGACAGAGTCTGTCATCTCTGATGTGGATGATTCAGCCTTTGCGAAAAGACCTCTTCCTGCATTATTGAAAAGATATTCCGGTACAAGTCCGTTATCACTTAGATATTGGCCGAGCCGCCTTATGTCACCTTCATTTCCTATGTTGCAGGTGAATGATTCAATAAAACTATCGCCGGTGTTTTTGTTCAGTCTCTTTACTGCTTCCGACAATCTTTTGCTGTCGCGTCCGAGTATGATCGTATTCTTACCATTTTTTACCAAATGACCGGCAATCTCCAGTCCCAGTCCTGAAGAACCTCCGCTTACAACGCTGACTTTTTTCATGTATCTTCCTTTACGTATTTCGGGTTTTATCATATAACCTGTTTGTTTCTGAAAGCTGATTCGCCTGGCTACCTGTCAATTACTCCCGAACCTTGCAGCTCCTCTCCGTCATACCAGGCTGCGAACTGACCGGGAGTGATACCTCTCTGGAGCTTGTGAAAAATGACATAAATTCCTTCTTTTCTTTTATATAATCTTGCTTTCTGAAGGGGCTGGCGATACCTGACCCTTACCATATAATTCCTGTCTTCATTATTGTTCATTTCAAGATCCGTTCTGATCCAGTGTATGTCCTCATCTTTTATGAACAGTCCTTTTCTGTAAAGACCAGTGTGAGACCGGCTCTCTCCGACGTAAATGATGTTTTCTTCAGTATCTGTAGCAAGTACGAAGAGAGGTTCCTTATACCCTCCGATATTAAGTCCTTTTCTCTGTCCGACAGTAAAGAAATGAGCTCCTTTGTGCTTCCCGATGAGAAATCCAGATGAGGTCCGGAAATTATGTGGTTCTGCAGCCTGTTTTAATCTGTCATCGCTGAGGGATTCATCATCCGCAACTTCCAGTCCTGAATGACCTCTCTCCATACTCCTTACTTCAATAATATCTCCTTCCCTGGCTTTCAGTTTCTGCTGAAGAAAAGCCGGCAGATCAATTTTTCCGACAAAACATATACCCTGTGAATCTTTTCTTCTGGCTGTCGGAAGCTTAAGTTCTTCTGCAAGTTTCCTGACCTCCTGCTTTGTCATTCCTCCGACAGGGAAAAGCGAGAAGGCAAGTTGTTCCTGCGTAAGCTGGCAAAGAAAGTAACTTTGGTCTTTATTGCCGTCTTTTCCTCCAAGAAGCCTGAATATTTCAACGCCGTTATGCCTGACGGTGGCTTTGCGGCAATAATGCCCGGTGGCAACGTAGTCAGCACCCATCTCTTTTGCCCGGATGGCAAATGAATCAAATTTGATTTCCCTGTTGCACAATATATCAGGGTTGGGAGTCCTTCCTCTTTCATACTCGGCAAACATATAATCTATGACTTTTTTTCTGTATTCTGTGCTCAGGTCAACAACATGAAACGGAATGCCGATTTTTTTCGCAGCCATTTCAGCAAACATCAGATCATCTTCCCAGTGGCAATCACTCTGAAGAAGTCCTGTATTATCATGCCAGTTACGCATGAACAGCCCGCATACATCATAGCCCTGCCTGACAAGCAGCCAGGCTGCCACACTTGAATCAACCCCTCCGGAGAGCCCTATTACAACTTTTTTACTCACAGGACAAAGATAATAAAAAGTGAAGTGCAGGAGAGGGGCGGGAAAACTCTGTATCATAGTCTGCCGGCCGCATCTGGTTATAGAAATGAAGAATAAATTGATTGCGAATAAATTCTTTAAACCATAAAATAGGTAACTTTATAATCTTATGGGCCCCGGATCATTAACTGTATACAGTGCCTCCGCAGGATCGGGTAAGACTTTCACGCTTACCGGGATATATCTTGAAAAACTATTCATATCGAGGCATTATTACCGGAAAATCCTTGCTGTTACTTTTACGAACAAGGCTACTGCAGAGATGAAGGGAAGGATCCTGGATGAGCTTCATAACCTTGCATCAGGGCGTAGTTCCAGGTATCTTGATAACCTCAGGTTAAAAACCGGGAGGAAAGAGGTGGAAATAAGGAACGAGGCAAAGACAATACTTCACTCTCTTTTGCATGACTACTCACGGTTTTCAGTCAGCACAATAGACAGTTTTTTTCAGAAGATAATCAGGGCATTTGCGCGTGATATAGGCTTTTATTCCGGCTTTGTCACCGAACTGGACCACAATGCGGTGCTTTTGTCAGCTGTAAACAGGATGATATCTTCTGCCTCCGCTGACAGCCAAATAAGGAAATGGCTGCTTGAGTATGCAAAGGCAAATATCGAAGATGAAAAAACATGGGATCTAAAAAGAGAGATCTTCTCTCTTGGGGGCGAATTATTCAATGAGAAATTTAAGTTGTTGTCACTCGATGAGAGAGAAAAGCTTGGCGACAAAGATTTCCTGCTCGGTTACATCAGCGAGCTGAAGGTAATCTTGCGGAATTTTGAAAGCAGGTGGAACGAAATTGGAAGAAGGTGCTCTTTGATCTGTCATGAATATAATCTTACAGACGACATGTTTTATCGCAAAAAGCAGGGAATTCCCGGGTTTATTGCCATGATGATCAAAGGTGTAATAAAGCCCCCCAATTCATATGTAAGGGAAATTGAAAGAGATCCGCCAAGATGGACAACAGGCCCGGTTAACCCTGCTCTGGCGCGTGCTTTGGCCATCGGCCTGGAAGATGCTGTAAGAGAAGCGCTGCAGTTTTATGATGCTGAAATTGAAAACTATAAAAGTGCCAGCGTTATACTTGATGATATTTATGCACTCGGTATTCTGTCTGACGTCCTGAAACACGTGCGTCTTCTGGGTAAGGATGAAAATACGTTTCTTCTGTCCGAGGCGGGCGAGCTTATACATATGATCACTGAAAAAGATCAGGCTCCTTTTATATATGAGAGGGTTGGGAACAGATATGAAGTTTTTATGATCGATGAATTTCAGGACACATCAGTTCTGCAATGGAAAAATTTCAAGCCTCTCATTGAGAACAGCATGTCTGAAGGTAATGATAACCTGGTGGTTGGAGATGTAAAACAGTCTATCTACAGATGGAGAAACGGTGACTGGCGGATTCTGGGTGAGCTGAGAGAGATTGAAAGCGATCAGAGGATCAGGACAACACCTTTAAAAACGAACCGGAGAAGCTGCAGGAACATTATAAGATTCAATAACAGTCTTTTTTCAGTGATTCCCCGTCTTGCAGATGAAGAGCTTGGCAAGGGTCCGTTTCCTCTGTTATCCGAACTTTACTCGGAAGCTGTACAGGAAGATCCCGGGCAGAAAGAGAACGGATACATACGACTTGAATTTGTTGAAGATGATGCTGAAATGAAATGGCACGACAAAGTCCTGGATAAATTGCCTTTCATTGTGGAGTCTTTCCAGGATTATGGGTACAGTGCAGGCGATATTGGTATTCTTGTAAGGGATAATAAGGAAGGGGCAAGGGTCATGAAAAAGATGATAGGCTACCTTTCAGGTATTACGGATAACCGGCGTAAGTATAATTATAATATTGTTTCAAATGATTCTCTCCTTTTATCAAATTCACCGGTATTGAATTTCATTATGGCAGCTCTGGCTGTGCTTAATGACCGGAGAGATATGCTGTCACGGGCTGCTATGTTAAGACATTATCTGCTTGCGACCGGCAAAAGTGAAAGAGCATTTGATGTTTCCCTTCACAGTGATGAGATTGAAAGAACATCAGAGTCTTATTTTCCGGAGGGATGCACAGAGTTTCTTGAGACGGTTAAATATAAACCTCTGTGGAACATTACAGAAGAGATGATCCGGTTCTTCAGGCTTGGTGAATACAGACATAATATCGCATGGCTGAGCCAGTTTCAGGATCTGGTGCTGCATTATTGTGCAAGAAAAAACAATGAACTGCATTCATTTATTGAATGGTGGGAAACGGATGGCAGCAATAAGTCGCTTACCCTTCCGGAAGACCAGGAGGCGATGAGGGTTCTTACAATACATAAGTCAAAGGGGCTTGAATTCAAAATTGTGATATTGCCTTTCATTTCATGGAACCTTGATCATAAGGCGGCTCAGAAGAATATTCTCTGGGTCAGGCCCGGGAAAGAGCCGTTTAACAGGCTGGGCATAGTGCCTGTCAGATACAAGAAGGAGCTTGCTGACACTGTTTTTAAGGATAGTTATTATGAGGAAAGATATTCTGCCTATCTCGACAATATAAATCTGCTGTACGTTGCATTCACGAGAGCAAGAGATGCTATATGTGGTTTTGCACCTTTAAAACCGTCAGCAGCTTCAGCAACAGCCCGTATTGTCAGGGATGCACTTGTTTTTAAGGGAGCCGCGGAGCATAATGGAGGCATCGTTCTTAGCGATTACTATGACCATGACAAAAATCATTTTGAGTTCGGGTCCGTACCTCTGAATGTTGCCGAGGATAAAAAGCCTGTCAGCCTTATACCAGACACCTATCCTGTTGTTGATATTTCAGACAACTTACAGCTCAGATTTCATGGTATGGATTATATTATCCCCGGTACCAGCGAAATTCAGAAAAGGATAAATTACGGGAAAATCATGCATGGCATATTTGAAAAAATCGTGGTAAGAAGCGACATCAAAGGTGCCGTTGCGTCCTCTGTACTTGAAGGCCATATTGAGAAGGATAAGGCAGAAAGTCTGGAGAAAAAAATTGAACTGATGTTGTCAGATCCTGTTTCAGGTCCATGGTTTGAAGACGGAAATGAAGTAATGACCGAGGCATCGATAATCTTACCCGGATCAGGAATGCGTCGTCCTGACAGGATAATTACAAAGGATGGAAAAGTAATTATTGTTGACTTCAAATTTGGTGAGGAAAATCCCCGATATTACTCTCAGGTAAGAGAATATTGCAGACTCTTGTCAGGCATGGGTTATAAAGAGATTAAGGCATTTATCTGGTATGTCGATTCCGGTAAAATAAAAGAAGTATAGATGGCTGGCATAAATGAAAACAGAAGAGTTTTTACCTGGGGACATTCCCGCAGATTCAATGCGTATTCTGAATATTTCAGAACTATTTTCGGGGAAAGGGTTCAGAAAGTATCTATTGACGCTGGTTTTACCTGTCCCAACCGAGATGGATCAAAAGGAACAGGTGGCTGCACTTTTTGCAACAATAAAGCTTTTAATCCTTCGTACTGCACTTCGGACAAGCCGGTCAGCCGCCAGATAATGGAGGGGATTGAATTTCACAAAAAAAGATACCGTAAGGTGTCTAAGTATCTTGCATATTTTCAGGCATACAGCAATACTTATGCATCACCGGAGATCCTTGAAAATCTTTACCGGGAAGCATTGGATTACCCGGGTATGGCAGGATTGATAATTGGTACAAGACCCGATTGCATAACTTCCGAAATACTCGATCTCCTTCAGCAATTATCTGCCGGCTGCTATCTTGCAGTTGAATACGGTGTGGAATCGTGTTATAACGATACATTACTCAGGATAAACCGCGGTCACACTTTTGAAGAGGCAGTCGCAGCACTTGAGGCAACAGCTTCAAGGGGCATTAATACCGGGGCACACTTTATTTTTGGGCTTCCGGGCGAATCACGTGAAGATATGATGAATGAAGCAGTGATCATATCAGGGCTTCCCTTGACAACCGTCAAGTTTCACCAGCTCCAGATTATCAGAGGAACACAGATGGAAAAGGAATACCATGCAGATCCTGGTGCTTTTGAACTTTTTTCCTGGGACGAGTATTGTGAATTTTTTATTTCGTTCCTTGAACGGTTTAATCCGCAGATAGTTGTGGAACGCCTTTCTGGCGAGGCACCGCCGGATCTTATAGCAAGGCAGATGTGGGGCAAAAAAAGAAGTGACCAGGTTACAGGTCTCATTGAAAAACGTCTGGAAGAACTGGATACCTGGCAGGGCAGGTTGTACAAGCCTGAAAAGTGACATTATTAAAGCATCTGTATGGAATATTTTCTCGAGAGAATAGCCAGATATCTGTACGACAACCATGCTGGTGAAATGAGGAAACAATGCCTCGTTTTCCCAAGCAGAAGGGCAGGCGTATATTTCCTCAGATATCTGTCTGATCTGGCTGTGAAACCGCTCTGGGCTCCGGCTGTAATGACCATCAATGAATTTTTTGCTTCATTATCGGGACTGCATATTCCGGAAAAAGAAATACTTGTGGCAGAGCTTTACAAATCTTACAGGACACTCAGAGAAACTCCTGAAAGCTTCGATGATTTCTATTTCTGGGGTGAAATGCTGATAAATGATTTTGACGATACTGATAAATACCTTGCCGATGCTAAGACACTGTTCCGAAATGTGCTTGATCTGAAAGATATTGATTTCAAATTTGGCGGTCTTGATGAGGAACAGGCTGAAATAATCAGACAGTTCTGGAATAATTTCGAACCCCATAAACCAACAAGGGAAAAGGACAACTTCATCAGCATATGGTCAATTCTGCCAGATCTCTACAATCTTTTCAGAAAAAACCTCAGGGAAAATAGTCTGGCTTACGAGGGAATGATATTCAGAGACCTTACTGATAAAATTATCTCCGGAAATGACATTCAATTGATCTGGGATAATGTGTATTTCATGGGATTCAACGCAATAAACAGATGTGAAGAGGTTCTTATGAAATGGCTTGAGACAAACAGAAAAGGCAGGTTTTTCTGGGATTATGATAATTCTTATATTGAAGAAAAAAAATATAACTCCGCAGGATTCTTTTTACGTAAGAACCTCAAACAGTTCAGAGACGACATGCCGGATGACTGGAGTTACGACACTTTTATTTCCAGCCCGGCGCCATTGGTCAAAAGGAGAGTAATTGAAACCACTTCCGATGTAGCCCAGGTAAAGTTGATTCCTTATTTGCTCAACAACTTGCCGGATCTGTCTCCGGGAAACAATCACCACACAGCAATAATTCTTGCTGACGAAGAGCTCCTGATTCCTGTTCTGACAAGTCTTCCGGAAGATGTCGGAGATGTAAATATTACAATGGGTTACCCTTTGCGCCAATCAGATATTTATTCATTGCTGAAAAACATGATAGAACTTCAGCGTAACCTCATGGTTGAAAATACTGTCACGTATTTTGATCACAGAAATGTAAACAGCATACTTAAGCACTCTCTAGCACAACATCTTCTGACTGAAAGCAGCAAAATGACCGGTTATATCACAAAGTTAAATCTTGTAAAGGTGCCGGATGCGCTGCTTGAGGAAACAGACAGATCAGGGCTGTTTTTTAAGAAGGCAGATAATCCGGAACAGCTGTCAGACTATTTTAAACAGGTTCTTTTGTCATTACAACCCTCTGCGGAGGGAGCTGATCATCCGGATAATGATAAGCCGGTGAGGGAAAGGATAACCGGTGAGTTAGTGTTCAGAACGCTTCTGTCATTGAAAAGACTTGATAACCTGATAAATGATCCTGAAATTAAATTTACCACTTCAACATATCTGAAGATACTGGACAATATTCTTAAAAGCCAGTCGGTACCATTTACCGGTGAACCACTTTCGGGAATCCAGATAATGGGTTTGCTGGAAAGCAGGACACTCGATTTCAGGAATATAATCATGCTTTCGGTAAATGAGAATATTATGCCTGGCATATCATCGGGATCGTCATTTATCCCCTATGCAATAAGGGAGGCATTCGGGCTTCCTTCAGTTAACCATCAGGAATCTTTGTATGCTTACCATTTCTATCGCCTTTTGCATCGTGCTGAGAATGTTACATTTATTTATAACTCGAATTCCGACGGGCTCATAACGGGTGAAATGAGTCGGTTCCTTCTTCAAATGAGATACGAGGAAATTTTCAATCCGGAACTTTTTACACTGGATTTTGAAATACAGACACCTGCAATTATTGTTGACAGGCTTGAAAAAAGGCCGGAACATATACAGCATCTTTACAATCAGTTTATATCTGAAAAAGAGGGTGGGATATTGTCACCGACCGCTGTCAATACATGGTTAAATTGCAGGATGAGGTTTTTTTACAGGTATGTGAACAGAATAAAAGAGCCTGACAGGATCACCTCGGAAATTGATCAAGCAGTATTTGGAAGTTTGTTACACGAAGTTATGAGAAAGCTCTATGAAGATCATATCGGGGAGGAAATATCAGTCAGTCTGCTTGATTCACTCATAGCCGGAAAACAACTGCTTGCATCCGCAATAAACGACTCTGCTGGACGGTTTTTTGGATTGTACCCCTCAGCCTCACGAAGCGGTGACCTGGTAATTATTCAGGACATTCTCCTGATATACCTGATAAGAATTCTTGAAGCTGACAGAAGTTATGCTCCGTTCTTGATAAGAGGTCTTGAGGAACCTTATGCTTTTACAATGTCTTGTGCGATGGACAATGAAGTGAAAATGATCAGGACAGGGGGCAATATCGACAGAATTGACTGGAAATCCGGAATGGTGAGGGTTGTAGATTATAAAACCGGCAATATTGCTGAAAAGATAAATTCTGTTTTTGACCTTTTTGCAGATGACCGTGATAAGGATCTTGACGGATGGTTGCAGACTCTGCTTTACTGCGAGGCATTTCTGTCCCGGAATCCGGGCACGACTGTAAAACCATCGATATACAAAGTCAGGCGTTTGTCTGGCTCCGATAATGCAGATGCTCTTAAATTAAAAGCAGGGCGGGGCATTGAACTGCTGATAGATGATTACGCCAAAGTCCGCAATGAATTTATGGAAGGACTGACCGCTACTGTGAAGTTTATTTTCAGTATCGATGAACCTTTCATTATGACCGGGAATGAAAATAAATGCAGATATTGTCCATACAGAGGGCTGTGCATGAGGTAAACAGATTATGTATCGGATCAGCTTGCAGTGCCTGCCTGCAGAGCAGCCATCCTTATGGCTGTAATTGCAGCTTCATCTCCTTTATTTCCAAGAATTCCGCCCGATCTTGCCAGGGCCTGCTCCAGGGTTAATGTTGTCAGGACGCCAAATATGACAGGCATATTATAATCGAGATTCAACCGGACTATTCCCTGCGTAACACCCTGGCAGATATACGCAAAATGTGGGGTTTCACCCTGTATCACACATCCGAGGCAGATTATGGCATCAAGATCATGCTTTTCAGCCAGCAATTGTGCTCCAAGTGTCAATTCGAAGCTTCCGGGAACGTGACTGATCAATATATTTTCTTCGCCTGCGCCATGCTTTTTGAGGGTCTTTACTGCACCGTCAAGCAGTGACCAGGTGACCTGCCTGTTCCAGTCAGCCACCACAATTCCGAAACGCATATCTTTTGCATCAGGAACAGTATCAGGATCATATTCGGACAGATTAACACTGCTCATATGCTTAACAGGAGTTTTACCCGTGCAATGTATTTATCTATCGTGCTTCCCTCAGTACTTTCCGGATACTCTTCCTTGATTCTCTGATATATTTTCAGGGCTTCATTGAAATTACCATTAACTTCGTGTAGTTCAGCTGCTTTCATAAGGTACAGGGGAGTGTTGAAGGAATTGCTGGCATACTCGGCAGCCTCTATGTACTTAGATATTCCTTTATTATATTCTCCAAGCTCGACATAGGCATCACCGGTAGCACCAATGGCAAGAGAGCCTATCACTTTATCCTTCCTGGAGTATTTTTCCAGAAATTTAATGGCTTCCTCATATTCACCGAGGTGAAGATAGCATATCCCGGCACCATAGCGTGCCAGATTGCCCGCGTTTGTCATCCTGTAATCACTGGCAATGTCAAGAAATCCGAGATAGTTACCATCCCCATTGAGCGCAAGCCTTATTGAGTCCATTTCCAGATACCTTTCTGCCTGATAGATCTGTGCCAGCGCTTCATCATTTCTTTTTATCAGATATAATCTGCCCAGCCAGAATATTCCGACCAGAACGATAATAACAACCAATGCAGTAAGAAGGGTTTTATAGTTTTCTTCCAGGAATTGCTCAGTTTTTGTCAATGTTTGTTCAACATTCTTTAATCCCTGCGGGTTCTCATCTCTCTTCTTTTTTTTTGCCATTACAGATCAGACTTATAAGGTGTAAAATTTAACTTCGCAAAAGTACTTCTTTTAAAATAAAACAGAAATAAATAGTAAAAAAAATAGGCATGTGCGTATGGGCGATATATTATTATATGTCAGTTATCAAAAACTTATCTTTTACAGCACCCAAATCTTTTATTAACTTAGCAGCAATTAGTATGCATTATCATTAACATTACCATACCGGGCAATGCTATTCAGGATGAATCAATACATACTGCCGGGAAACACGACCTGAACCTTTTAGAATGTATTTAAAGAAATTATCCTTATCGAATTTTAAAAATTACACCCAGGCCGAACTGGAATTTTCTCCGCATATAAACTGTTTTGTGGGTAATAACGGAGTTGGAAAAACCAATATTCTTGACGCCATCCATTATCTTTCGTTATCGAAAAGTTTTTTCAATAATATTGACACCGCCAATATTAAACATGATGAGGAATTTTTTATCCTGCAGGGAATTTTTATCAAAAATGGTGAAGAAAATAATGTTTTATGCTCATTCCATAAACAAAAGCATAAAGTATTGAAAAGGAACGGAAAAGAATACCAGAAGCTTTCTGACCATGTGGGGAAATTTCCGGTGGTGATGATATCTCCCGCCGACAGTGCTATCATTACTGAAGGTAGTGAAGAGAGGAGAAAGTTTATGAATAAGATAGTAAGTCAGTATGATAACCAGTATCTCGATTCTGTTCTGAGTTATAACAAGGCGTTGCAGCAAAGGAATAAAGTGCTGAAGGATTTTAAAGTTACGGGAAGATATGAGGCGGATATGCTTTCAGCCTGGGATTCAAGACTCGTCAGATACGGTGAATATATTTACCATGAAAGATGCTCACTTGTGGATGAGCTGATACCTGTATTCCGGGAGTATTATTCACTTCTGTCAAATAACAGGGAGGAAGTTCAGCTTCTTTACAGTTCACATCTTAATGAAGGGTCATTCAGTGAAGCTCTTGCCATGTCGGTTGACAAGGACCGGCTTCTTGAATATACCACGGTAGGTATACATAAAGACGACCTTACTTTCATGATGAACGGGTTCCCGGTAAAAACCCTGGGCTCTCAGGGACAACAGAAATCATATCTTGTGGCGCTTAAGCTGTCAAAGTTTGATTATATAAAAAGAATGGCTGGTTTTCCTCCGGTGCTTCTGCTTGATGATATATTTGACAAATTTGATGATGAAAGAGTGCGTCAGATAATTCACCTTGTAGGAAACGGAAGATTTGGCCAGATATTTATTACAGACACCCATCAAAGAAGGCTTCAGGATATACTGGATTCGATCAGTATGGACTACCGGCTGTTCAGAATCGGTAGTACAGGGGTGGAAGAAATAATACAAAACGGTAACTAAGACTATGAGGCGAAGCAAAACTATAACCATCGCCGAAGCCATGAAAGATTATCTCAGGGAAATGAAACTTGAGAAAAAACTGGCGGAGTTAAATCTTGTCAGCTCGTGGGAGGAGTTGGTGGGAAAAGCGATATCATCCAGAACTACAAAAGTTTACATAAAAGATCAGGTGTTATATGTACATCTTAATTCATCTGTTGTCAGGAATGAGCTTTTGATGTTACGCGAGGTCCTCAAAGAAAAACTTAATGAACGGGCGGGAAGTTTGATGATCAAAGATATTGTTCTCAGGTGACACAGGTAATATTAACCGTTTGAATTTAAAAGCTCTGCCCGGTATTTATTTTCAGAAATTAAGATTTTTTTTGTCAGACTTTTTTTCGATACAAATCTGAATTCCGATTCTCCCGACTTCAGAAGAACATTTTTATTATCTATTTCAATCGTCAAAGCTGTTTTATTATTATTGCAGATCATCACATCGGCCAGCAGCAGAGCTTTTTCCACTCCGTCGCCACGCCTGAAATTCCATACTTCATCAGGGAGTGCAAGCCTGTTATTATCATATATAGATTCATCAGGAAAATCTGTCAGAATTCTGTAAACCTCTTCATCGGGTTTGCCGGCAAGCTCATCGAAACAGACCGGATTGCGTTCTATTGCAGCCTTTAAGAAAGGAACCCAGTCAATTTCATCCATATGCCTGTAGACATAAAGTGCGAGTAAGGCCGATTCATCGTTTGAGGCGGCTCTTTTGACAGCAGATATGATTTTTTCTCTGTCGTCATTAATTGTGATTTCCGGGTAGGCTGTTCTGATAAATATTTTGTTTTCATCCGGAAGTCTTGGTTTCGTTGAAATAAATCTCTCAAGGTCTTTCATCATTTCATCAACCGTCGTTGCAGGAATGCCCCGGGCATGATCTGAAAACTCTTTTGCAAATTCTTCCGTATTTTTTATTTTATCATCGTTCAGGATTTTCTCAATATCGTTGAGAATTGCCTTTCCGGGAAGAGGACTAAGATGAAATTCATCACCCTCAATCTCTCTGACAAGCAATCCTCGCTTTTCCTGTGAAACGTTGAATCTGCTGGTATGTTCATATTCAAACATTTTTTCCAGTGAGATATATCTTGTTACACCCGTACAGTGGCATCGGTACTGGAATAATGTCTTGTACTTTGGTTTGAATCTGAGGAAATTAATAAAAACAAGATCAGTCAGTTCTGTTACCAGAAACTGCTTCAGCTTTTCCGAGAACATTAAATAGCACTTTTTGCTAATAGTGGCCTCTTCATAGAGAATATGGATATATCCGGAAATATGAGACACAATAGTAACACGTTCATTTTCAAGAGCTCGCCTTGCCTTTTCAGACAGGGAAGTACCGTTGAACCACATATTTTTTGTTACTATCCTCCGGTTATTTGTTATAAGTCCTTCCCTTTCGGGGATGAAATTCTGAGAGTGAAGAGGTGTGGCTATAAGAAAGATCTTCTCAAGGGGGATCCTTCCTACAATGAACATTGCAGCTGCATACAGAGCTGAAAGGGAAACACATTCACCGGCACCTCTCGAAAAGTTCTTTTTGTGCCTGAAAGCAGCCATGGCTTCAACAGTTTCTGTTTTCCAGTAAGGAATGATATCAGAATCAAATTTGTCAAGCCCGAAGTGCTTCCGGATATCTATGTCAAAATAATAACTGTCGCCTTCGTATCCAAAAAGGGCGTTCGATTGCCTTAGTAATTCCGGGTCAAAAAAGCTACTGAACCGGCCAAGTTCCCTGTTTTTTGTCGTTAAACCCCAGGTAGCAAGATCAAGGTTAAAAACGAAGTTATGAATTATGTATTGTTTTATTCTGTTAGCCTTATAGTTGAAACTCTTTGTATCAATATCCCCGAACCATGGATCATCCCTCCAGTCCCAGATTATCGGCGACATAATATTAGCCAGAACCAGGGGGTAAAAAAGTTCGGGGAAAATAAAAATTTCCATATCGGAAAGAGTAAAAGCAGAGGAGAATTTTTCGAGGGTTTTCTGGTCCGAAAAGTCAATCTCTTTTAATCGGGTCATTAAATTGAAATTTTAAAATTTGTCGATAGAGGAGTGACATCAGAACCTTTCTGTGCGGGAAAAGAAAAATTCTGCTTCCCTTGCTGCATTTTCAGGTGAGTCAGAACCATGAACTGCATTCATCTGCACCGATACTGCATAGGTCTTTCTTATGGTTCCCTGTTCTGCTTTGGACGGATCGGTTGAACCAATAAGCTTTCTGAACTCTTCTACGGCATTATCATGTTTAAGGATCATGACTATGACAGGTCCTGAGGTTATAAATTCGATGAGCGACTCAAAAAACGGCTTACCCCTGTGAATGGAATAAAACTCTTCTGCCTGCACTATGGTAAAGTGTACCATTTTAATGGCCGATATTTCAAAGCCGGCTTCACAGATCATGGCCAGAATAGGCCCTGATTTGCCCGTTCTGACAGCATTGGGCTTGATAATTGAAAAGGTTATGTCTCCGCTCATAAGTAACTTGGCATGATATTTTTATTATAAAACGGTCTTCCCAAATATTTTCTTACTTTAGCATTTCATTTTAAATAATGTCGGAACTGGCCAAATATACAAAACAATTATCTGAACTTTTAAAGTCATCAGATAATATCCTTTTGATCTGTCATATAAATCCCGATGGTGATGCAATTGGATCACAACTGGCACTTTATCATTATCTTAATTCTGCAGGCCGGAATGTGCAAATGCTTTCTCCGAACAAGCTTCAGGAGTTCTTGAAATGGATGGACGCAGTGGAAAAGATAAGCATATTTACAGATGACCGGAATAAATGTATCAGAATGATCGAGTATTCAGATCTTATCGTACTGCTTGATTTCAACCAGCAAAACCGGCTTGGGGAAGCCGAAAAACACGTGATGAACTCAAAATCAAAGAAAGTCATTATTGATCACCATCTAATGCCACGGAATATAGCCGATTTAATTATTTCCGACCCTTCCAAATGTTCCACAACCGAGCTGATTTATAAACTAGTTGAAGGGATCAACGGCGGACCTTTTAATGATAAGTCATTCTCAGAAGCTGTTTATGTCGGAATAGTAACGGATACAGGCAATTTTTCGCATGGCAACTATTCGGGAGACACATTGCGCATCGTGGCCGGCTTGTTGGAAACTGGAATTGAAAAGGAGCGTATACTTGATCGGGTATACAACAACTACTCAGCCGACAGAATGAGACTCCTTGGCCTGGCACTGAATCAAAGAATGACGGTAATTCCTGAAAGTAAAACTGCATTTATCTGCCTGACAAGACAGGATCTCAGGGAGTACAATCATGTGATGGGCGATACGGAAGGATTTGTAAACCTGCCCCTTTCAATAAAGGGTATTATTTTTTCAGTGCTTTTTATTGAAAAGAGCAATCATATTAAGCTGTCATTTCGTTCAAAAGGCAGCTTTCCGGTTAATGAGTTCGCTTCCAGATATTTCGCAGGAGGCGGACATCTTAATGCATCAGGTGGTGAGTATTTCGATACCCTTGAGAATACTGTAAGTTATTTCTTGAAAGCACTGAAAGAAAATAAGATCGCTGTGAATGACGATGAATAAAGCACAGAATATTTCAGTTTTCCTGATTCTGTGTATTGCAACAGTATGCTTTTCATGCCAGGGCAGTAGAGATCCGGGAATGAAGTCTTCAACTCCCGGCAGCGGGGATATGGAAGACCTTAACAGGTATTTCGTTCAAAAAGACCGCGAGATTATCCAGAATTACATTGAAAGAAAAAAATTAAAAATGACCGGGCTGCCTTCCGGGTTGTGGTACGCTGTTCTGAGGGAAGGGGATGGGGAGCTTTTCCGTGAAAATGACAGGATAGTTATTGAGTATGAATGCTCTCTTTTAGATGGCACCATTTGTTATTCTTCAGAAAAGGAGGGACCAAAAGTTATTATTCTTGGCAGAAGCGAGATCGAGACAGGGCTGAATGAAGGTCTGAAGCTATTGAGCTCAGGCGCAGAGGCAATATTCATTTTACCTCCGTTTCTCGCTCACGGATTGCTGGGTGACAGAAAAAAAATACCACCGAGATCGACAATAGTTTACAATATTAAAGTGCTCGATGGAAATATAACGGAATGATTTTTGATAAAGTGGTGGACTGAAATAATACTGAATCAGATGAAAAGTAATCACAGAAAACTTTTGTTCATTGCAACAGTTTGTGCGTTATCTGCGGGCATTCACTCGTGCGACGTATCAAAAAAATATGAAAAGGAAGAAAAGGAAACAATCCAGAAGTACCTGTCGGATAATCCCACTCTTGACTTTGAATTAAAGCCAAGCGGATTATATTATCTTGAAGTTCTTGCTGGTACCGGAGTACAACCTGTGGTGCACGATAGTGTCTTCATTAAATATACCGGAAAATTCCTGGATGGCTTTGTGTTCGAAACAAACGTCGGCACATCAAATATAATGGGTTTTCCGCTTCTTGAAGGCGAGGTAATCCGGGGATTTGATGAGGGTATTTCCTATATGAGGAAAGGAGGCAAATCCAAGATGCTGATCCCGTCATCGCTGGCATACGGACCCTCCGGCTATTTCACTATCCCGGGGTTCACACCTCTTTTATTTGACGTTGAGCTTATTGATGTAAAAAAGAATCCCTAGTGGTTCTGTTGGAGAATAAAAATGGCGAGCCGGTTCTTCAGGTCCGGAACATTCTTTTTCCACTCCGATATAGTCATAGTCCGTATTGATTCTGAATTAAGGGTTATGTCAACGGCAATGCATAGCAGAGTGTTGCTGCGGCATGTGTGAAGAATAGAATTAACCATCTCCCTGTTCCTGTAAGGGGTTTCCATGAATATCTGCGAATAGCCTTTGCATGATTCTGTTTCAAGCTTCTTTATCATTGATGATCTTTCGGCCTCTTTTACCGGAAGGTATCCGTTGAACCTGAATTTCTGTCCGTTCAGTCCGGAAGAGATCAATGCCAGAATAACTGAGGAAGGGCCCGACAGAGGTATAACTCTTACTTTCCTGAGGTGGGCAAGATATATTAGCTTTGAACCGGGATCTGCTACCCCAGCAAGTCCGGCCTCGCTCATTAAACCAATGTCGATCCCTTTCAGAACAGGCTCCAGAAGAGCCGGAATTTCTGCATCGGATGTATGCTCATTAAGCTCGGCAAAGACACAATCATCCAGTGGAAACCTTTTATCGATCAATCTCAGATAGCGCCTTGCGCTCCTGATATTCTCAACGACAAAATGCCTTAAATTCCCCGTAATTGTGAGTACATTCTCCGGAATGACAGCCTTGTAATCCGAACCTCCCAGTGTGACCGGTATCATATATATGTTTCCCTTCAACTGAACTATGTTTACCCGGTAAATATATACATTATGATCTTAATGCCTGCAGGCAAATATACCGTTGTTTGTTGGCCGTCTGGAATTTTTGATATAGGTTTGCCATGTAAAATTTTGCCAGTGAAAATTACTTTTCTTGGTACGGGCACTTCTCAGGGGGTTCCGGTAATAGCCTGTGAATGTGATGTGTGTGCCTCTGCAGATCCCAGAGATAAAAGACTTCGGACTTCACTTCTTCTTGAGACGGATGAGAATGTTATTGTATTTGATGCAGGACCGGATTTCCGGCAGCAGATGCTGAGGAAAAATGTAAAGAACCTCGATGCCATTATACTTACTCATGAACACAAGGATCACATTGCCGGGATGGACGATGTTAGGGCCTTTAATTATAAAAGCAGGGACGCTATTGATATTTATGCAGAAGAGAGGGTGCAGAAAGCGATTATAAGGGAATATTCTTATGTGTTTGCCGAATATCAGTACCCTGGAATCCCGAGAATGAGGCTTAATAATATTCCGGATTTCGGCTTTACTGTTGGTCAGACTTCGATATTGCCACTCAGGGTATATCACTATCGCCTGCCGGTTTATGGGTTCAGGATAGCTGATTTTGCTTATATCACTGATGCAAATTACATTCCTGAAGACACCAAGGAGAAGTTATTTGGCGTAAAATATCTGATAATAAATGCATTGAGAAAAGAAAAACATATATCCCATTTTAGTCTCAGAGAGGCTGTTGATGTTATAAGGGAAATTTCGCCCAAAAAAGCATTTATAACACACATTAGCCATCAGATGGGCCTGCACCATATTGTATCAGCAGAGCTGCCTCCAGGGATATACCTGGCATATGACGGGATGAGTTTTGAAACAAGCGATTGAAGATCAGTATTTGGTTTTCCTTTTGTAGCTCTTTACTAACTTTTTCTGGTATTTATCCGAAAAGAAATACCTGTTTCTGCCAAGCTGGTTCGTATTTTCACGCGAGGCTTTAATCCTTTTTTCATAATATGGATTCCTCCTTGTCGAAGAGCATGAAGTGATTGAACTAATAAGTATCAGCAGGGCAAAGGTCACAAAAATGGATACAGCTTTTGTAACCGTGCAGATTTTAGTCTTGCTGTTCCGGATCATTTCTCTGGTAATTTATAGTTTACTGCGGCAATAAGGGCTCATAAAAATGTCTGTCCCGGTTAAAAATTCTGCTGAAGAACAATTTTTTAAATTGAATGTATGTTTAAATTGCACGAAAATTGTACTTAGAATCATTGCTTTTAATTTATGTCCTCAGGCATTATGATCCGGTTGTTAATTTTCGTTTCAGCTTTTTTCTTTTCATATCAATTATATTGTCAGTCGATTAATGAAATCTTTATCTCGGCAAAAAACGGACTCGTCGCAGATAGTTTGTCTTTAAGCAACAACAAAGTCCTGAATATAATACGTAAAAAACCTGTTATTAGTCTCCTTATTGATGAAAAAAATTACACTACGGCAGGAATCCCTGTTGCCTATGATGGGAGTGCATATAGTGTAACTGTCCAAAAAAAACTGAAAATCACTTTTAAATCAGCCGAAAAACCGGAAAATGGCTGGTGTGCCGACATAATATTCGAAAATATTTCAGGTGATACCGTTTCACTGAGCAACATTATTCCCTTTGGGCAGGATAGCGAGTCAGTTGTCATTACGGGAAGCGGTCCTCCCGGTCTTGCAAGAGCCCGGCTTTTTCGGCCGGGATACGAACCTGTCAGGGTTATTCTGCCCGATAATGCATGGGAAACAGGTTATTCTTCATTTTCATTGGGAAGCGGGTACTCAGTTTGTGCCATTGTGCGCCGCCAGGCTACGGAGAGAGGAGTGAAAAAAAGGTACAGTACAATTCTGCCTCCGGGAGCAAAAGCGGAATATAAGTTCTATGCAGATGTTTTTGAGGGAAACTGGCAAAACGGCTTACATCTGATGTTCAGGGAAAGGTTCTTATATGACCTTGAAAGATTCGATAACTCATTATATGAACGCCCGGATTTAAAATGGATCAGGGAAGCTTATCTTATTGTGCTTAAAATGGCCTGGGACATAGAGTTTTATGACAGATCCTCAGCGCGTTACATGTATCCGGAACTTATTAAGGACGGCATGGACAAATTCGGAAACATAGATGTCTTCGGCATCTGGCCTACATGGCCGCGGCTGGGGCTTGATCAGAGAAATCAATGGGATCTGTATCGTGATCTCCCCGGCGGACTGTCACATCTCAGGAATTATGCCCGCTTGTCACGCCAGACCAACACAAGATTTTTCATTTCATATAATCCATGGGATAACAGCACCAGAAAAACGGACCACGTTAAAGAATTGGCTGCTCTTATTGGGGATGTTGAAGCTGATGGAGTTATCCTTGACACAAAAGGGAGTTCTGATTATGGGTTACAGGCTGCTGCCGACAGTGTCAGAAAGGGAGTGATATTATATCCGGAAGGTATGGCTGTCCCAAAAGATATGCCGGGAACAATAGCAGGGCGTGTCCATAATGCAATTCATCTTAGCCCCGAACTTAACCTGAATAAGCTGATAAAGCCCGATTTTGCAATTTTCAGAGTATGTGATGTAGGTGAAGATACAATACACAGGGAGATCGCAGTTTCGTTCTTCAACGGTTATGGAACCGAGCTCAATATGTTCCGGCCGGGAGGAAGAAATGACGTTTACAGAAATGACCTGAATTTTCTTGCGCGCACAACTTTCATACTCAGACAAAACAACGATGCTTTTCTTGATCCTGACTGGACTCCACTTATTGAAACAACAATGGATAAGGTATATGTGAACAGGTGGAAGCACAATGACAAAACACTTTATACTGTTCTTAATATGAGGCATGAAGGTGTCCATGGTACTCTTTTCCCGGTTGATGCCAGTGACAACCATCATTACGTATCATTATGGGAGCATAAAGAAGTGTTACCTGTTATTAAGGACGGAAAGACGTGGATAAATGTCAGGACCGGAGGATGGCCTGAATCGTTCTCGGGAACAAGAAATGAAGGTTCGGTCGATTGTATTGCTGCATTTCCAAGGTTGCTGGATACAAAGCTTATAGGAGATTCACTCTATCTGTCATGCAGGGAGGATCAGGGTAAAATAATAATCTGGAAAGGAGCCCCGTCCTACAATACCGAAAAGAAAGAAATTTTAAGCCTTAACGATACAGTAGTGCGCGTTAATGACCTCTTGGGGTACTATGAAGGTAAAATTGCAGTCCAGCTGGTTAATGACGGCAGACTGAAGGATGAGAATATTCTTTACCTGAAAGGGGGAGAGCCCTGGCCTATCAGTCGTGTTATAAGAACAGAAAAAGCAAGATATGTTCATGATGGGATGGTGCTGATACCCGGCACTGAGTTCTCCTTTGATCTAACAAATACCGAAGAATTTATTCCGTATCCCGGGTCAACCGGCAAAATTTTCAGGGTTGACAGTTTTCTTATTGACAGATACCCTGTTACTAATGCGCAGTATTATGAATTTCTGATCAGTTCCGGTTACAGGCCATCGGATACAACAGGATATTTGAGGCACTGGCAGTACGGCAAATTTCGCCAGGGCCAGGATAATTATCCTGTTGTGCATGTGAGTTATGAGGACATAAGGGCATATGCAACCTGGGCAGGAAAAAGGCTGCCTACCGAAGCTGAGTGGCAGCTTGCCGCCCAGGGAACCGACAAAAGAAAATGGCCATGGGGAAATCAGTTTCATGGCACATTCTGCAATAATGGTTTTGACAGGCAAACTCCGGTTGATGCATTTCCCAAAGGAGCAAGTCCTTATGGTGTTATGGATCTTGTCGGGAATGTATGGCAGATGACCAATGATATGTATTTCAACGGATCAAATTATTTTATGGTAATCAGAGGCGGAAGTTTTTACAAGCCCGACTCAGACAGCTGCTATGTTCAGGGAGGGCCTCAGCCTCTCGACAGAACGCAGATAATGCTTATGGTGTCACCAGGATTCGACAGGAATTCAACTGTCGGATTCAGATGTGTAAAAGATATCGATACAAACAGGTTCAAACCTTAATATCTGCCTGCACCGCCACTGATTTCAGGCTGATAGAAATCGGCAGAGAGCCCGGTTTTTTTATTATAGATTTTTCCTAGTATAGAAATAAAATCACTGACATGTTCTTTTGTGACAATGCTCACCGTGCAACCTCCGAAACCGGCTCCGGTCATCCTTGTACCGACAACTCCGGGTAGTTTGCGCCCTTCATACACTAATGTGTCAAGCTCGTCACCGGTTACTTCATAATCATTTTTCAACGAATCGTGCGACATGTTCATCAGCTCACCAAACCGCAAAATATTATTGTCTTTGAGAGTATTAACCGCTTCAATAACCC
Organism: uncultured Rikenellaceae bacterium; assembly: GCA_964466705.1. Taxonomy (GTDB): domain Bacteria; phylum Bacteroidota; class Bacteroidia; order Bacteroidales; family VadinHA17; genus LD21. The sequence goes on along the minus strand of CAYXSM010000029.1, from coordinate 7,757 downwards.
TTCCGTTCTCGCTTATCACATGTCTGGCCCTTTTCAGAACAACACTATCTTCAATATAGTTTTCAAGCTTTGAAATGTCAGAGGTTTCCAGTTCACTGAGATTCCTGATTTTTTTGTATTTCTGAAGGAGGCCTGCTGCCTTTTCACATTCACTCCTCCTCTCATTGTATTTGGAATCGGTTAGTCCTCTTCTTTTGTTGGTGTTCGTGATTATCAGTGAATGATCCTTAAGAATCAGAGGGACATTTTCATAATCAAGAGTATCACAATTAAGAAAAAGGGCATGATCCTTTTTCCCGAATCCTACAGCAAACTGGTCCATGATACCGCAATTCATCCCGACGAATTCATTTTCTGCTCTCTGACACATCCTGACAAGATCAAGAGTGGATAACCCTGCATCGAACATCTCATTGATGGCGACAGCAGTTACCATTTCAATTGAAGCCGATGAAGACAGGCCGGCCCCGTTGGGCACATCGCCATAAAACAATAATTCAATGCCTGAAAGCCGGATCCCCTTCCGTAGGAACTCATGTATGACTCCAAGAGGGTAATTGATCCAGCTTTTACCTTCAGGAGCCAGAGGTTCTTTTAAAACAGTATTCCTGTCTTCATTAAAGTTCAGGGTGCTGAATTTCAGAATACCATCGGGGGTTTTTCTCGCTGCCAGATATGTTCCGTAATTAAGGGCGCAGGGGAACACATATCCGCCATTGTAGTCAGTGTGTTCACCAATCATATTGACTCTTCCGGGTGAGAAAAAAAGAACAGGTTGATTTTCCCTGTTCCCGTATTTCCCAAAAAAATTATCTTTCAGTGTGATATGTTCCATGCTCAGATTTTTAGCTTTTTTTCAATTTCATTTATCTGGTTTCTGAAATGCTTGTCAGTGTCAATAAGGTTATTTACTGTCTTGCAGGCATGGAGAACTGTTGCATGATCCTTTCCTCCTATATGGGAGCCGATGCTTGCAAGAGATGCTTTTGTCAGACTTTTGGAAAAATACATTGAAACCTGCCTTGCCTGAACAATCTCTCTCTTCCTTGTTTTGCCCTGAATAAGATCAATAGGGATTTTGTAATAATCACATACTATTTTCTGTATGTACTCGATAGTTATTTCACGTTTTGAAGTACTTACGAGTTTTTCGACCATCTGGCGGGCCAAATCAAGGGTGATTTCCTTCCTGTTCAGGGTTGACTGGGCGTAAAGGGAGATAAGAACAGCTTCAAGTTCCCTGATGTTATTGGAGATGTTGGCAGCAAGGTATTCGAATATTTCATCAGGAAGCTCAATTCCATCATTATAAGCTTTCTTTCTGAGTATTGCGAGCCTGGTCTCATAATCGGGACGCTGAAGATCTGCCTGAAGGCCCCATTTAAACCTCGAAAGCAGCCGGGGCTCCATTCCCTGAAGTTCAACCGGTGGTTTGTCGCATGTAAGTATCAGTTGTTTACCTGACTGATGTATATGATTGAAAATGTGGAAAAAGGTATCCTGTGTTTTTTCCTTGCCTGCAAATTCGTGTACATCATCAAGTATCAGGACGTCTATCATCTGATAAAAATGAAGGAAATCATTTTTGTTGTTGTTTCTGACAGACTCCACAAACTGTGTCTGGAATTTATTCGCATTGACATATAATACCACCTTGTCGGGATGCTTTTCTTTGACGAGAATTCCTATGGCCTGTGCCAGATGAGTTTTTCCAAGGCCGGAATCACCATATATCATCAATGGATTGAAAGCTGTACCACCCGGATTGTTACCTACGGCTATTCCTGCTGAACGGGCCAGCCTGTTGCATTCGCCTTCAACATAATTGTTAAAATTGTAGTCGGGATTAAGTTTGGGGTCAAAATGAACTTTCTTGATTCCGGGGATTACAAAAGGATTCTTTATCGAAGGTTGTGTAACATCAAACGGGACCTGTACCGGCCTGTTATTAAGATCGGTCTTGTTTTTTGACGGGTACTTGACCGTATAAGGTTTTCCATCAGAAAAATTTGAGTTTTCAAGAACAACATTGTATTCGAGCTTCGCATCAGTACCGATTTCACGTCTCAGGGTTTTCCTGAGAATGTCGATGTACTGTTCTTCGAGATATTCATAGAAGAACGGGCTCGGAACCTGGATCGTCAGTACATTATTCTCAAGCTTCAGAGGCACAATTGGTTCAAACCAGGTCTTAAAACTGACGGATGGAATAATGTCTTTTATGATCTGCAGACAGTTATTCCAAACATCAATGTGCGATTTGTTCATGAATGTTGTTAGTTTTATATATTATGCGGTTACCGTCTGGCTGATTCAGGTAGCAATATTTGTAAAAAAAAAAGTTAAAAAAAAAAATATTTTCACTTGACTTTTTCAAAAAAAGTATATGTTTTTAACCATCAGCAACTTATAAAATGATTTTTTTTAAATTAATTATGTTATTGAAATACAGCACCATAAGTGTAATATTTTAAGTTTGTGCATGGATAACAATCCATTATAGGTAACTGGTCAAAATTCAACCATGAAGCACAAAAAGCAAGGACAATTTTACCATTGATTCGATGTCCCGATTTAAGGGTAAGATAATCTGAATTTTATTAATTTCCTATTGAGCCTGCACTTTTTTGCTGCCAAAGACCGAAAAGTGTACATATCTTTTCGGATTAGCTTTAAGGTCCTGCAGAAGCAGATCAAGGCTCTTCAGGCTGGCTGTCAGGTTAACATACAGCGATTCGTTTGTTATAAGCTGACCGGCAGATCCTTTACCATTGTTGAGGTTTTCGATGAGATCTGATGCGCTCTCAAGGCTTGCTTTCAGGCTCTGGACGGATTTGTAGATGTCATCTGCAGACAGTGTATCGGCAATAGCCTCAAGGCTGGAAAAAGTACTGCTCATTTTCTCCGAATTTTCTGCCAGCATAGCTGTAAATTTGCTAATATTCTTAATGGCTGATTCCAGATCCTTTTCACCGGATCCTATTACCTTATCAATATTTGCAGCAGTATTGCCGAGGCTTGAAACTCCCGATCTGAGATCCTTTTTGAACTGCTCATCCATGATATCATTCACCGAATTAATAACAGAATCAAGCACGGCTATCAGATCCACAACCTTGTCCTTCATGGGTCCCAGTTCGTTCTCTATAGCGGTTAAAAGCGACTCCGCAAGCCTGCCGGGAATAGTATCACCAGGTTCGTAATAGCCGGGTCCCCTTCCATAAACGAATTGTATCTTCATTCCTGCAATAAGGGTGGCGGTAGTTATTTCTGCAATAGTATTAACAGGCAGTTTGAATGACTTATCGATGGCAAGAGTTACCAGGAGCTTTGCGCTTTCGGGGTCAGTGAATTTTATTGACTGAACTATGCCAACCTTATAACCGCTTACTTCCACGGGACTTGATTCAGCCAGGCCGCCAATATTATTGTAAACAACATAATAATGATCAGTTTTGCTTAAGATATTCTTGCCCTTGAGAAAACTGTATAGCCATATAAAAACTATTATAGTTAACAGAGCCGCTGCTCCAACCTTAATTTCATTTGAGATCTTTTTCATCTGCTGGCAGGGTTTATTTTTGCTTGACTATATCCAAAGCTTCATGTAAAGGTAATATTTTGTTGTCTTGTGCGGCAATGACAAACGCATCAGGGAATTTGTCCCGGATCTTTTTTCTGTAATCGAGAGCCTCAGAATATTCCTTAAAATTACCTGTTGCATACTTGTAACTTCCTTCCACCTTATACTCAGTGACATCCTTCAGTCCTCTGAAATTATCCGGATTTATATCTTTACGGCTGGAGGATGTCATTATCTGTACCATAAAAACAGGGATAATACCAGTCTCAATACCTGCAGCATTGTCTGAAGGTGATACATCGTCAGGAACGGAGGAATCGCTTCCGGCAGCCAGGATGCTGTTCTTTTTATCAGCTTCTCTTATATAATCCCGGCAGGCACGATATATTGCAGAAGCAATATATTCCTGTCCTTCTTTTGATATGAGGAATTTTTCTTCTTCAGGGTTTGTAATATATCCCGTTTCAATAAGAACGCTTGGCATGGTAGTCATGAATAATACCCAAAAACCAGCCTGGCGCACACCTCTGTCAATCCTTCCAACCCTGCTTTTAAACTGATCCTGAATATTTGATGCAAGACCTGTGCTTTGCTCGATAAAGATGTTCTGCATCAGGGTGAACATAATGTATGACTCCGGTGACTTTGGATCGAATCCTTCATATTTCGTTGAATAATCTTCTTCAAGTAAAATAACTTCATTCTCTTTCATCGCAACCTCAAGATTTTCCTTGTCCTTTGCCACCCCCATCACATATGTTTCGGCACCTTTTACGGTCTTTGATCCGGCCCAGTTGGCATGAATTGAGATAAACAGATCAGCTTTGTTCCGGTTGGCAAATTCTGCTCTCTCTTTTACCTCTACAAATACATCGCTTTTTCTTGTATAAAGCACCTTAACATTGCTGACATTTTGCTCGAGATACTCTCCTGTTTTTAATGCAATTGCCAGATTGATGCTCTTTTCCCTGCTCACTGCTCCCAGTGCCCCAGGGTCCTTGCCTCCGTGCCCCGCATCCAATACTATCACCCAGGTCTTATTTGAAGGTATGGGAGTTTGCGAGAACCCTGGCATAATAAAGACTGAAATGACAATGATTGCCATTTTCAATCCTTTGATATTGTTGGTATGAAGTTTGCCGTTTTTAATTCCGGTGCTCATGTTCAGTTCATGTTTTTTACTTAGTTTTGCGCGTGATATGCAGGCATAGCGCAAAAACTATACAAAAATAGTATTTAAGTTGTATTTTTTTAAGGAAAAACGGTTGCTTGTAGTGTTCCTCTTGGCGGTCCGGTTTTTCACATTGTCATCCCAGGAAGAACCAGGCATACATGATACCCTGCTTATAAGGCGTGATACGTCGGTTAACGATACTCTTCTGCCTGCACGAAAACAAATTTCTCCAGATGCTATCGATAAGCAGGTTGCATATAGCTCTGAAGGATATAAAAAAAATGATCTGGTAAACAAAAAATCCATCCTGACCGGAAAAGCTGTTGTAACTTATGGCAATATAAAGATTGAAGCAGATTCAATTGTTTTCAACATGGAGACCAATACCGTATATGCTTCAGGAAGAAAAGATACCACAGGTGCAATTATCGGATCCCCTGTTTTTACTGAAGGATCGCAGGAGTTTCAGTCAGACTCTTTGATTTACAATTTTAAATCCCGCAAGGCTCTGGCATATAACATAGTAACGAAACAGGAAGATGGACTGGTCCGCAGTGCCGTTACCAAGCTCCTTGAAGATGGTTCTTCAAATATAGGAAGGAGTACATATTCTACGTGCGATGCAGAAACTCCCCACTTTTATATCAACCTGCCGAAAGCAAAAGTTTATCCCGGTGAAAAAATAATATCAGGCCCGGCAAATCTGGTTCTGGAGGGCATACCTTTACCTGTAGCACTGCCTTTCGGCTATTTCCCGATACAGACGAAAAAGGCAGCTTCCGGAATACTGATACCCAAGGTAGGGCAGGAGCAGCAAAGAGGTTATTCATTAACCGAAGGAGGCTATTATTTTGCTTTGAGCGACTACTATGACCTCGCTCTCAAAGGTAACATCTATACAAACGGAACATGGATGGTCAATGCTACCACCAACTATAACAAACTATATAAATACAGCGGAAATTTTTCTTTCAGCTATGCAAATAATGTGTCAGGACACCGGGGCCTGCCCGATTACAGAACTGTAACCAATTACAAACTTGGATGGACCTATAATCAGAATCCCAAGGCACGTCCCGGCTCCAGGTTTGCGGCAAGCGTTAATATGAGCTCAAGCGGCTTTGATAAGACAAACAGTTACGTTGTCACAGAACATGTTACAACCCAGAGGCAGTCGAGCGTGAGCTATTCAAAATCCTGGGATGGCACTCCATTCAATTTGTCAGCCAGTATGAATCACAGCCAGAATGTTAAAAATAAGACGGTAAGTGTAAATCTGCCTAAACTGAACTTTAATGCAGCCAGGATTTATCCGTTGAAGGGAAGAAGTCCTGGTCCCAAAAAATGGTATCAGGAGCTTCAGTTCCAGTATTCTGCGTCACTCGATAACCAGATCAGTACATATGACAGCCTCCTTTTCAAAAAAGAAACGCTGGGCAGAATGAGAAACGGATTCAAGCATGAAGCTCCTCTGAGCATCCAGATAAGGCCTTTCCGAAATTTCTCAATATCTCCGTCCCTTTCTTACTCAGGAGTAATGTATACCAGAAAGATTGAAAAGAACTGGAGCCCCGAGTATATTAATCCGGTTACGGGAGAACCCAAACCTTCACTGGTAAATGACACTCTGAGTGGGGTTTTTTACGGACATTCTCTTAAACCGTCGTTATCTGCCAGCTTTAACCCTCAGGTCTACGGTATGTTCACCTTTAAACCTGATTCAAGGGTCCAGGCAGTAAGGCATGTGATGAAACCAACCGTAGGATTCAGCTATATACCTTATGTGAAGGGATTATCATCTGATATGTACCGTAAAGTGCAATCAGACACTACGGGCAGGATGAATGAGTATTCTATTTTTGAAGGGAATATATACGGAACACCCTCACTTTCCCGTAGAAGCAGTGCTATATCATTCAGTCTCGTAAACATTATTGAAGCAAAGGTATTCCAGAAAAATGACACCACCGGTAAAGCGCAGAAAGTCAAAATTATAGATCATCTTGGCATTAATACTTCATATAATATTTTCGCGGATTCCATGAGATGGTCCCCGGTAACAATGTCTATGAGAACAATGATCTTTAACAATTTCAACATATCGGCTAACAGCAGTTTTTCCTTATACGGCCTGAACAGCCAGGGAAGACCACTGGGGTCGTTCGCTTATGAAACCAATAATAAGCTTATGAGGCTGACCAACTTTTCAGTCAGCCTTGATTTTGATATGACAAGGCTATTCCGGAAGAAAAGCAGCGAAACTTCTGAAAGTACACCATCTCGGCAACAACCATTAGGGCAGAGGCCGGGAGGTGCTCTTCAGGACGCCGGTTCAGGCAGGGTCATAACTACCACCCGGGTTGAAGATATAATGTTCGATGATTATGGCTACGCAGTTTTTGACGTGCCCTGGTCAATGAATGTACGCTACAATTTCAATTATTCGAAACCCTCTCTTAAATCAATGATCACACAGACACTCTCTGTCAACGGAAATGTTACTCTTACAAAAAAAATGGCAGTTACATATACAAGCGGTTATGATTTTAAAATGAAGGAGATAACAATGACCCAGATAGGTATAACGCGTGATCTGCATTGCTGGGAGATGAGTTTTAACTGGGTGCCCAATGGTTCGATGAAAATGTGGGACTTTACCATTAGGGTTAAGGCTCCGGTGTTGTCAGATCTGAAATACCAGAGGAGAAGAGATTTTCATGACCGTTCTTTCTAATACTGATCCATGACCGAATTCCCGATCATATTTACTGAATAAAAAAGACCAGAGTCTACAGTCTCTGGTCTTTTTTACGATTTGTTTTTTATACTGTATGTGATTATTCCGCAATAATTTCAAAGCCAATTTCAACCCTGACCTCCCTGTGAAGCTTGACAACTGCTTTATATTTGCCAATTTCCTTTATCTGATCGTTGGGAAGAGATATATCCTGACTTGTGACAATTAGTGCGGTAGAAGTTTTCATCAGCTCACAACTATAA
>CAYXSM010000028.1:0-46982 GCA_964466705.1 uncultured Rikenellaceae bacterium | reverse complement strand
AAATGCATCCTGTAAGCTTCAAGGGATCTGTTTGCCTCTATATTGATGAAACAACCGATTACAATGATACTGAAACCGGAATAGCCACAATCCGCCTTCTCACCCGACTCGGCTACAGGGTGGTTGTGACCAGGCATGGAATCAGTGCCAGAACCTATATATCCAAGGGGCTGCTTAGAACTGCCCGAAAGATTGCACGAAAGAATGTGAGACTTTTATCAGAAATTATTTCGGAAGATCTTCCGCTTTTAGGAATAGAGCCATCAGCTATTCTGGGATTCAGAGATGAATACCCTGATCTGGTTGGCCCTGACCTAAGGGAAAAGTCTCTTAAGCTGGCTGGTAATTGTTTTCTTATTGAAGAATTTATTACAAATGAGTTCAGTTCCGGCAGAATCAGTCATAATTCATTCACCAGCGACCGTGCGGAAATATTGCTGCATGCCCACTGCCAGCAGAAAGCCGTTGCATCATCAGCTCCTTTGATAAACATGCTTTCGATACCTGAAAATTACAGGGTAAGTGAGATCCCTTCAGGATGCTGTGGGATGGCTGGTTCCTTTGGATATGAAAAGGAACATTACGAACTATCTATTAAAGTAGGAGAACTGGTGTTATTTCCCGAGATCAGAAAAGCAGGAAGGGATACGATCATTGCAGCTCCCGGAACAAGCTGCAGGCAACAGATAAAGGACGGGACCGGACGGGAGGCCAGACACCCTGTGGAGGTATTGTTTGAGGCTCTAAAAAGTTAAAGATCACAAATTTGGACCTGATTTTTTAAGGATGCAGGGTAAAATTATCAGCGTCTTTACCTGCAGGGAATTGTAACCTGAAATCTGACAGCTCAGCCATTGAAATCTCGCCTGTGACAAGACATTCTTTATTTTTTCCTGCCATGGCAGTAATTTCTCCGCGCGGATTAATTATTACCGAATCTCCACAGTATTTTATTCCTTTTCCGTCAGTTCCAACTCTGTTCACCCCGGCCACATAGCATTGATTTTCAATCGCCCTGGCTTTCAGCAGAGTTATCCAGACATCCCTCCTGCTCTCAGGCCAGTTGGCAGAGTTTATCAGGAGGTCATATTCATTCCTGTTTCTGATCCAGACCGGAAAACGAAGGTCATAGCAAACAGAAGCACTTATCCTTACTCCACTGTACCCGAGTACCAGACGCTCACTTCCCCTCGTAAAGATTTTATCTTCTCCTCCGGGGCCAAAAAGATGACGCTTATCATAAGACCACCAACTGTTTTCAGGTGTCACAAAAACCCAGCGGTTGAAAAACAGGCTGTTTTCTTCCACAATATAACTGCCGCACATCGCAAAACAATATTCAGCAGAAATTCTTGCCATCCATTGGAAAGTCTCTGAAAATGGAGCTTCCGAGTTAGATGCAGCATTCATAGTAAAACCTGTTGTGAACAATTCAGGTAGAATAACCAAATCTGTTCCGGAAGGGATAAGAGGCAAAACTCTTTCAAAACCTTGAAGATTCTCAGATCTTCGTTCCCATATCAGGTTTTGCTGGATCAGTGTTATTTTCATATGATTATCAAATTCAGATTCTTAAAATACAATCAAAAAAAGGACAGGCAGTATCATTGCCTGTCCTTTTTAAATTAATCAGAACCAAAGGTCAGTCATTTATTTGTCAGTGAAGCATGATATTCAGAAAAAATACTACTGATAAGAGGTTTATAATAAAGCCAGAAAAATCTTCGTGTGTCGCCAGGCTTGTCAGAATAGAGAATCCCTTTTAATTTATGAAAACCTTTTATTCTGGATGTACAGAACCATACTTTGTTGGTTGCAAAATCACCGGAAAAATAGTAAGTCTTAAGGTATAGCGGGTCCTGAATAACAGCCGGAAATTCATTTTCAAGCATATGTTCCTGCAGAAGAGCTTCCCCTTCGGGAGTTGTTTCAATCCTGAACTTTGATATTACGTTATTCTCAGCAGGATCAATAACATCAAAGCAGTTAGCAAAAGCAACAGATGGTACAACACCAAACTTTGAACAATTATCTTCATCGGTAATGATCATTGGCAGTGGATTTGCCAGATGTGTTCCTTCTTCAAGCACAATAATCTGCTTTTCCGTAAGAAAAACAATTCCCGCTTTTTTGAACGTCCATGGCTTACCATATTGCTTTCTGTACATTGCCGTCATCCAGACCGGAAAGTTACGACTTAAGGTATCCAGCTTTTCATAATACTGCCCTGTCCAACCGGAAAATCTGATACCGAGCTTTTCCTGGGTACGATATGATTCAAATGATGTCGTGGGATAATCGAAAGTATTATATTCAAGTATCACGAGCTTGTTCCTGTTTATCATCTCATTGATAAAAAGGTAGTCGGTATTATTCAACCCGCCATAAAGTTTTCTTGATTTCCGGCTCTGATTTATCCCGGACCACCAGTCATTGAAAAATACGCCGTACGTGTCTGCAATGTACAGGGCATCAAGTTTGTCGGGAAGATCTATCAACTCAGAAAGACGGTATTCATTCTGGACACTACCTCTTTCCTTCAGGGGTCTTGTCGGAACAAATCCATAGTAATCTTTTCTGTATGAGTAACTTCTTTTTTTGTCTTTCTTAACAAACCGTTCATAATTGAGGATCCAGTTAAACGATTTATGCTTTATCCGTTCCAGTGTCGGAACAGTCTTATTCACAATCGCGATGTCCATTGGTTTCTTCTCCTGAAATGTCCAACGGACCAAACTTATAAATGGCAGGACTAAAATTGCTGCCAGGATGATAATTACTATCAGCAGAGACTTTTTCATGACTGACTAATATCTGAACATATTCAAATACCGATAATGATCCAGAATTTATAAACTGTTAAAAGTATTAATTTATTTTAATAAACTGAAAATAAATTTCAGTAAGCTCTGCAAAATCAGCATCTGAAGGCATTTCGTTGTCGTCGGAGAACAAATGCCGGGACATCGTAGCGGACATGGCAATTTAAAAGGAACGCATGTTTTTATTATTTTTACACAAATATTTTGCTATGCTGTCTAACCAACCTCTTGCTGAAAGATTAAGGCCAAAGGATCTTGATGAGTTCTGCGGCCAGGATCATCTGGTCGGCAAAGATGCAGTACTGAGAAGGGTTATAGAAACAGGTAATCTGCCTTCATTTATACTCTGGGGTCCTCCGGGAGTAGGAAAGACCACACTTGCATCAATCATTGCCAAAAGTCTTAGCAGGCCATTTTTCCATCTCAGCGCGGTTCATTCAGGTGTAAGAGATGTCAGGGAAACAATTGAAAAAGCCAGGAAGCAGCAGTTTTTCAGCCAGCCGAACCCGGTGCTTTTTATCGACGAGATCCACAGGTTCAACAAGTCACAGCAGGATTCATTGCTGAGTTCAGTAGAACAGGGAATTATAACGCTTATCGGGGCAACCACTGAAAATCCGTCTTTTGAAGTTATACCCCCGCTTTTAAGCCGTTGCCAGGTCTATATAATGGATCCACTTAACGAGAGTGTCCTCAGATCATTACTCGACAAAGCATTGGCAAAGGATATTTATTTACAGAAATACCAGATAGAGATAAAGGATTACGAAGCCTTTATCAGGATATCAGGAGGCGATGCAAGAAAGTTGTACAATGCTCTTGAACTTGTTGTGTCTTCTGAAGCTGATGAAACAGGATCCCGGAAAATAATAATCGACGACAAAAAAGTCCTAAGGCACGTCCAGAAAAACCTGGCACTGTATGACAAGAACGGAGAACTCCATTATGATATAATTTCAGCTTTCATTAAATCGATAAGGGGCAGCGATCCCAATGCTGCGGTATACTGGCTGGCAAGAATGGTTGCAGGAGGAGAAGATCCCGCCTTCATAGCCAGGAGACTGCTGATACTTGCATCAGAAGATATCGGACTGGCCAATCCGAATGCATTGCTTCTTGCGCAGTCCTGTTTTGAAGCTGTTAAGGTCATAGGATGGCCGGAATCAAGATTAATTCTTTCAGAAACCGCAATATATCTGGCTACCTCCCAAAAGAGCAATTCTGCATATCTTGCCATGGAAAAAGCTCTTTCGGCCACGGCACAGGAAGGTGACCTTCCTGTGCCCCTGCATATAAGGAATGCGCCAACCAGGCTAATGAAAGAGATCGGATACGGCAGGGATTACAAGTACGCCCATGATTTCAAAGACAATTTCATTCAGGATGATTTTCTTCCTGAGGAGATCAGGGGTACCATTTTTTATAATCCGGGTAATAATCCGCGTGAAAATGAACTGAAGAGAAAGCTCTCTGCCATGTGGCGCAGTATATACAAATATGACAAGTAGCAATGTCTTCAATAATAAATTTCCGTTTCAGTTCCGGCTTTAATTCCGGGATTTTGTGGTGTCCTGCCTGCAGGATCTGCCGAACCTCCAAAAACATTTTCTCATCCACGCAATGATTCAGATTCAATCAGTTCCGGAAAAAAACATAAAGAAACCTGATTGTTAAACAGTCAATTAAACCAGCTTATTCAACGGAAGAGAATTTTTGTAAATTTGTCTGATATGAAAAATCAATTACAGTATATCCCCGGGCTTAAGCATGCTGCTGCCGGCAACTTTCTGCTGATAGCCGGGCCATGTGTCATAGAAGACGAAAAAACAGTATTCAGCATAGCCGATAGTGTTGCCGGATTATCAGATAAATATAAGATCCCTTATATTTTCAAAGCCTCATATCGCAAGGCCAACAGATCAAAAGCAGGTTCATTCACAGGAATCGGAGATCTGAAGGCACTGGAAATTCTTTCAATTGTCAGGAGCGAATTTTCAATTCCTGTAATTACGGATATCCATAATCCGGGCGAAGCAGAACTTGCAGCACAATATGTTGATATTCTGCAGATACCTGCATTTTTGTGTCGCCAGACCGACCTTCTTGTTGCAGCTGCAAAAACCGGGAAATGGATAAACATCAAGAAGGGGCAGTTTATTTCCGGAGCTTCAATGAGATTTGCTGTTGAAAAAGTCCTGGAAACTGGCAATGATAAGATTCTGCTTACAGAAAGAGGAAACATGTTTGGCTACCAGGACCTGGTGGTTGATTTCAGGAATATCCCAATAATGCAAAGAACAGGTTTTCCGGTTATTGTGGATATCACACACTCGCTTCAGCAACCTAACCAGGAAAACGGTGTCTCAGGTGGAAATCCTGAAATGATCGAAACCATTGGCAAAGCTGCAATAAGTGTAGGTGCCGACGGTATTTTCATCGAGACTCACCCCGATCCTTCCATTGCAAAATCTGACGGAGCCAATATGCTCAGGCTATCCAGCCTTAGTTCTCTCCTTTTCAAGCTTACAGCGATAAGAAATACGATTAATTCAATCAAATAACCAATTCTTCCGGAATCACATGAAAAAATCATTCATTACCACCGCATTACTCATTGTTGCATTCTCCGTCAGTGCCCAGTCGCTGGAAGAGATTGTTAAGAAATACTCCGATGCCATTCATTCAGATAAGCTGTCATCTGTCAATACAATAAAGATTTCAGGAAAAATGGCAACAATGGGCATGGAAATGCCGATGACCATGTTTATGAAAAATCCCAATAAGATTAAAGTGATTTATACTTTCAACGGACAGGACATAATTACTGTTTTTGACGGAGAAAAAGGTTATACAATTAATCCGCTGATGGGATCATCTGACCCCGTCGAACTTAATGAAGATCAGATGAAACAGATTCAGAATAACAATGCCTTCAGGAATGAAGTGATGAACTATTTTTCATCAGGCAGACTTTCACTTGAAGGAGAGGAAAATGTAAAAGGCAGGTCTGCTTACAAGCTTAAGGCGGCTGTGGAAGAATCAAATCCTGTTTACATGTATCTGGACAAAGAAACGGGTCTTCTTATAAAGACTTCGACATCCGTAGATCAGATGGGAAGTGCCATTAATGTGGATTCCTACATGACAGATTATGCCATTGCAGGCGATGTAGTCTTGCCGAAGAAAACAACGACAACAGCCAATGGTATGGAAGCAGCAGTTATCTCTTTTGATGATATAGAGGTAAATACAACCATGGAGGATGAAATATTCAGAATAAAATAATTAAACAGCTGACCTGTAAGCCGGTTTCTGTACATGTTCAGTTTTCTTTACAAGAATTCAGAACAGCTTCCATCATTTATCTTGTCCGGACATCACTGCCCGGATCATACGACCCACCCCCCGGCATCGGACGAGCAATCCTCTGCGCCGGTATACATGGTCTTTCAACCCATCAGGTGTACGGCTTCAGGGGTCACCCTCTGAACCGGTGAGCTCTTACCTCACCTTTTCACCCTTGTCCGCCGGCAGGCGGACGGTTATTTTCTGTTACACTTCTATACCCTCACGGGTATCTTCCTGTTAGGAAGGATGGTGCTCTGCGTTGACCGGACTTTCCTTTCCGGGCTAAAAAGCACGGAACGATGGAACAGTCAGCTGCAATGCAAAATTACAAATAAATAGCGGGAATATAAAAAAGTGTGATTTATGCTTACTTTTGCCGGCAGTGTATAAAATTCTCATTCCTTTTTATCAGAAGAAATGATAAAAGGTCGCGGGGATATTAAATAAAGATGTATGATTGAAATTGATCCGGAAAAATATCTTTATGACCTTCCGGAGGGCAGGATTGCACAACATCCTGTAAGCAAAAGAGACATGTCAAAACTTCTGATATGTAAAGGGAAGAGCATATCTTCTGATTTGTTCATTAATATAGGGAAATATATTCCTTCCGGCTCACTTCTGCTGTTCAACAATACCAAGGTAATCAAGGCCAGGCTCCTTTTCCGCAAGGAATCAGGTGCATTAATTGAAATTTTATGCCTTGAACCCCTTTCTCCTTCCGGCTATGGATTATCATTAAGTTCGACCCGGCCCGTAGAATGGAAATGCATTATCGGAAACCTTAAAAAGTGGAAAGGCAGAATAATCAGCGGCATTTTCGGATCTGGTGACAAGAAATGCATTTTGTCTGCAGAAAAAATATGTCAGGAAGGCGTTGCCTGGCGAATAAGGTTCAGCTGGGACAGCCCAGGTTCAACATTCAGCGAAATTATTGAGAAATCCGGAAGAATGCCTATTCCACCCTATATTAACAGGCTGGATACTCAGGAAGATGCCATACGCTACCAGACCGTATATTCAACAGTTGAAGGTTCGGTGGCCGCTCCAACTGCAGGACTACATTTCACCGAAGGTGTTCTGGAAAGTATCTCCTCCGGAGGGATAAAGAAGGCTGAGCTGACTCTCCATGTCAGTGCGGGTACATTTCAACCTGTAAGGGTTAAAAACATATGGGATCATGAGATGCACCTTGAACACTATCATATAACAAGGGACACAATCGAACTTATCAGGCAATACAACGGTAAGATCATACCTGTCGGAACGACCTCTGTAAGGACTCTGGAAAGCATTTACTGGCTGGGTGTGAAATTCTGCAGAAAGGAAAGAATGAGCATCTCAAATCTCATGACAGGGCAATGGGAACCATATGAAGGTGACTGCAAAATTGGTTTATCCGATTCACTTGATGCATTGCTGGAAATAATGGAATCATCAAAAATACGTACACTTAATGCGACAACTGGTATAATGATCATACCCGGATATAAATTCAGAATCACAAACGGCATTATAACCAACTTTCATCAGCCGGGCAGCACCCTCATCATGCTGGTTGCCGCATGGCTGGGAGAAAACTGGAGAAAGGTTTACAACTATGCGCTGAATAATGACTTCAGATTTCTCAGCTACGGAGACAGCTCACTCCTTTTCAGGTAATTACTGTGATTCTTTTAACAAAAAAATAACTTTTTGATTTTTGAAGGTAAAATGATTATTTGTTTATTTGTTAAGTTTTTCATCTGAATAATATTTAATTGCATGAACAGTAACAGGATAATGGAGCAGATCACTGCTATTTTCAGTGTTCTCATGGTATTTTTTTATGTGGGAACCGGTATTTTCCTTATTTTCTATCTTGATCAAAGTTACCTGGATAAAGCCGTAAGGGTCATAATCGGATCAACATTTATATTCTACGGGATTTTCAGGGCGTTCAGAACCTACGTCAAAATTGTGGAAGTTTTTTTTACGAAAGATGATAACTATGAATGATTCAGGGAATTGAATATCTGAACCGGCATTATGGCACATACTTTGCAGTTTATAGTTTAAAGATGTGTTTTTAGTGACAAAATATTAATCGTATGAAGATTATATATCTTTTAGAAATAATTATTAATATTGCCATCCGGAAAATTTGTACATACGGCATAAAAAATTTGAGTAATTTTACCGGAAATAGTCATTACACAGCGATGAGATTTTTTTTAATGGTGATTCTGGGAGTTATTGTTTCATGCAGCGGTTCAACGACCAACACATCAGAATCTCCTACACGAGGCGATATTAAAATATCAGTTGATGAATCATTCCGTCCTCTCATTGAAACCGAAATACATACATTCACATCACTATACACAAACGCCCATATCACAGCGGAGTACAAACCCGAGTTTGATGTTGTAGCCGATTTTATGAATGACTCCGTAAAAGTGATGGTAACAAGCAGAAAATTGTCAGACAACCAGATACAGTACCTGAGGGACATGCTCATTGTTGCACGGACGGTAACCTTTGCATATGATGCGCTTGCATTGATAACCAATAGAGAAAACAAGGATTCTCTTATTAAATATAACACCATCAGGGACATATTTACAGGGAAAATAAAAAACTGGAAAGAAGTAAATCCTCAATCCAGGCTTGGTGGCATAAATGTTATTTTCGACAGTAACAAATCGGGCAATATAAGATATTTCAGAGAGTTGTTTGAAATAAAGGATACACTTGGGCAAAACTTTTTTGCGGTTAATTCCAACACCGAAGTCATTGACTATGTATCAAGAAATCGTGACGCCCTTGGTGTTATCAGCGTGAACTGGATAAGCGACAAGGATGATTCTCTCAGCATGAGTTTTGTTGACAAGATAAATGTAGTTGCTGTTTCACAGCAGTTCATCAATGACGGAACATACTACCGTCCTTATCAGGGTTCGATTTACGACCGGTCTTATCCGTTTGTAAGAGAAGTATATCTTACTTCTAGAGAGACATTTCACGGTCTTGGCTCCGGGTTTATCCAATGGGCAACCAGTGAACAGGGACAAAGGATAGTCCTTAAATCAGGTCTTGTGCCGGCAACTATGCCAATACGGCTGGTACAAATAAGAAAATGATGGTTTTATATAAAAAGCAAATATTAATATTAATTACAGATATCAACTAAAAGCTATGAAACGTTTAATTATTAATTCGGTTATGTTGCTTGCAGGTTTGTTCCTGGCTATTGCAGTTAAGGCTCAGGATCTGAATACAGCCATTAGACTGACAATGGCTGAGCAGTATGTTGAAGCAGCCAAAGTCTTTGAATCTCTGATTCAGAAAGAGCCAGGCAACAGTAAGATCTATTTTCATTACGGAGAGAATTACCTGCTTGACTATTTTTCTGATACCATATCCAACTCTCTGGTGGTCGCCACCAAAGAGGCAAAGGAAATATATGAAAAAGGAGTAAATGCCAACCCCAATGATCCTCTTAACTATGTAGGACTGGCCAAGGTTGCTTTCTACCTTGGCGACAATAAAACAGCTGATGAAATGAGGGCAAAGGCCAAAAGCTTCCTTTTACCATATAAAAAGATCAAAAAAATCAGTCCACCTGCTCCCGAATATGCTTTTACGCTCGCAAAGATCGCTGAATCTTATATAAAAGAAGGTACAGTCGATACATCACTGGCACTTCCACTGGTAAGAGAAGCTATCAAAATTGATCCAAAAAATGATATTATATATCTCATAGCAGGTGACATTTATATGCTCGTCAACGATGGTTCCAACGCGATCAAGAATTACAATCTTGCAAAGTTTGCAAATCCACAGTCTCCTACTGCTTCAATGAAGATCGGATATGTTTACGTAAAGGGCAGGGCGTTGCAGACAGCAATACCCAACTTTGAAGAGGCAATAGAGCTGAATCCACAGTATGCACCGGCATATCGTGAATTGGGGCAATTATACTGGCGGGCCGGCAGGTACGAGCAATCGAAAGAGAATTTCAAAAAATATCTGGAGCTTACAGCCGGAAATATACCTGCCAAAATAAGGTATGTTAACTCACTTTTCTATGCAGGGGACTATGAGGAGGTAATAAAGAACGTGGAGGAAATACTTGCCGTTGACAAGTCCCGGGGATATATGAACCGCCTTGCAGGTTATTCATATTATGACAAAGAGAATCCTGACTACGACAAAGCTCTGACGTACATGGAGACCCTTTTTGAATCTGTATCGCCTGAATTTATCCTAAAAAAAGACCACCACTACATGGCCAGAATACTTCTTCGGAAAAATCAGAATTATTCAAAATTGATGGATGAACTCACCAGTGTTCAGATGCAGCTTGAAAGGGAAAAATCAAGGTATGCAGCTGCAAGTGCAGCAAACAAACCCAGGCTAAAGGAATCTGTAGACAATCTGGCATCCAGATCAACAAATCTGCAGAAAGAGATCTCAGCTGCAGACGTTGATATTGACAGGGCATTTACAGAATATGACAAAGTACTGTCTTTCAATCCTGAGGACAGATCCGTACTAAGTGAGATAGCTAATAGTTATTACGCATACAGAAGATACGACAAAGCAGCAAAGACCTGGGGAAAAATGATTGACCTGGGGAAAAACGACGTTGAGGATTACATGCAGATCGGAAGGGCATTCTATAACGGAGAGAAATACAAAAGTGCCGACTCGGTTTTCAGCATTGTCATAAAGCAATGGCCTGAATATATTCCTGCATACGTCTATACTGCCCGTACATATTCCAGAATGGATCCGGATTTTAAACAAGCTTTGGCAAAGCCGAAGTTTGAAAAGTTAATTGATGTGGCTCAGTCTGATTCTCTGAAAAACGCTGTTTATATGGCCGAAGCCTTTTCATATCTTGGCTATTACCATATGGAGAATGGTAACTACAATAGCGCAAAAGGATACTACACGAGGATGATCAACCTGGATCCGGAAAACAAAGATAATAAGGTAAGAGGATACAGCGGACTGGCGGGCCTTGAGACAAGAATGGCCGGTAACGAAAAAACCCTTGAAGGCAAACTTGTGTATCTGGCAAGGGCAGCAGAAGATTATGAAAGAATAATTGCTATCGATCCAAATAATACTGCTGCCAGGAACAACCTTAAATGGGTCCAGGACTATCAGGCATCTGTTCGCAAGGGCATCAACCCGAACGAGATCAAAGGTGTGGTGACAAATGCTGCAGGACAGCCTATTGCGTACGCATCCGTGCGTGTAAAGGACACGGCTGCTGAAAACCTCACCAACTCAAGGGGAGAATATAAATTTGAGATCCCCCAGGGCTCTGAAATACTTATAATAAGTGCCAAAGGATATCAGACCAAAGAAATAGAAATAACCAAGTCAAGAGTGTATAATGTAAGGTTGGAACAATAATCAGGTCAGTGAATTATCTGATGGCTTTCAGTATAAGTTGCTTTATCGCAGGCTGATGAGTAATTTATAAATAATGCTTGAAATGAATAATGTTAAATTGGATTAAAAAACCAACAATATTTTTTACTTTATTGGAAAAAAGAGTTTGAAAACATATATTTGCAAATCGTAAAAATCATAACCTAAACAAAATCGATAAAAAAAATGAGTAAACAAGGAAGTTCGTTCAAAGAAGCGCTGCAGAATATTTTTGCAGTAAGTGCTATTTTAGTAGCTTTTGTGGTTTCCTATTTGTTGTTTGTCAATGTAATGGGTAACCCAGTTAACTTCGAAGGAGGTAACCCTAAAGGGCATGCTCTTCAGGGTAACTATCTGGGGATTGTCTACAAGGGAGGATTTATTGTACCAATCCTCATGACCTGTGTTCTTACACTTATTATTTTCGTGGTTGAAAGGCTTATTTCTCTTTCAAGGGTAAAAGGCAGAGGAAGGATCAATGTTTTTGTTCACAGACTAAAGACTCTTCTTGAAGAAGATAAAATTGAAGAAGCTCTTGAAGCATGTGACAAGCAAAGAGGTTCGCTTGCCAATGTTATGAAAGCCGGCCTTCTCCGGTACCGGGATCTGCAGAAGGACAAGGAGCTTGAAAAAGACCAGAAAATCCAGTCTATCCAGAAATCCTATGAAGAAGCCCTGGCACTGGAATTGCCGATGCTTTCCAGAAACATGATTATCTTCTCAACACTTGCATCAGTATCGGTGCTTATTGGTCTTATCGGAACAGTGCTTGGTATGATCCGCGCTTTCGGTGCGCTGGCCCAATCAGGAGCGCCTGACGCCCTTGCCCTTTCACAAGGTATTTCGGAGGCTCTTGTTAATACCGCATTTGGTATAACAGGATCAACTTTAGCCATACTTGCTTTCAACTATTTTACGTCTTATATAGACAGCTACACTTTTAAAATCGATGAAGCAGGTTTCAGCCTGACACAGAATTTTGCAGCTTCATTGAAAACTGCCAATTAATCACAGATTTATCTTTTGGTTAAATCGTATAATACAAAGCTAAAATGCCAAAGATTAAATTACCGACAAAATCTCCCCGCATCGACATGACCCCTATGGTTGACACATTTGCCGTGGTGCTGACATTCCTTATGTTAACCGCAACGATGAGACAACCTGAACCGGCCACTGTTGATACTCCTTTTTCAATATCAGAGAAACCAGTTCCTGATTTCAATACGATGACTTTTCTTTTATCAACCGACGATAAGGTCTTCCTGAATTTTGATAACGGACCTGATACCCTGTTGGCTTACAGACCAAAAGCTCTTGAAGAAATGGGAAAAAGGTACAATATTGAATTTTCAGAGGCTGAGCTCAGGGAGTTTCAAAAGTATCCATCATCTGTTGGTGTACCCATGCAACAGATGAAAGCATTTTTGGGTACTAATGATGCTAACGAAAGGAAGGCTCTTCAGACCGGTATTCCGATTGATTCCACAGATAATCAACTTGCAAACTGGATCGTTGCTATCCGCACAGTGAATCCTAACGTTCAGGCCTGTATAAAGGGAGACGCCACAACAGGTTTCCCCATCGTAAAGAAAACCCTGGATATCCTTCAGGAAAGAAATGTGAACAGGTTCAATCTGATTACGAGCCTTGAGGCTATAAAAATAAACCTGGAAGAAATACAGCAGTGATATGGCAGAAATAATTCAAGAAGAAAAAGGTAGCGGAAAGAAGAAAGCAAAAAGAGTGGCTCCCCATATGGACATGACTCCAATGGTTGACCTTTTTTGCCTGCTGATTACATTCTTTATGCTGACAACAGCGTTCAGCAAAGCCAAAATAATGGAGATAGTGCTTCCGGAAAAGCTCAAAGATCCTAATCAGGAGGCTCCCAAGATTTCGGCAAGCCGAACTTTGAACATCATACTCGGGCCTGAAGGCAAAGTGTATACCTACCCGGGCAGTGTGAAACCGGAGGACTATAATAATTTACCGCCTCTCAGTGAATATGACTTCAGCAGCGGACCAACCGGCATTCGTAATATGCTTCTGGAAAGAAACCGGGCCCTGTTTAAAAAGATCAATGACTTCAATCAGGAGGTTATTTCAGGAAGAATAAGAATCTCCCAGGATTCTCTTCGTGGAGCTATAAGTAAGTTAAAAAGTGATGACGATACCGGACCTATTGTCCTTATAAAAGCATATAAGGACGCTAATTACGGTAATTTTGTGGATATTCTTGACGAGATGAACATCTGTGGAGTTGCCCGTTATACCTTTATTGACATAGCATGGTATGAAGAAAGAATGGTTGAAGCTGCAGCCGGAATTGCTTCAGCGTCTTCAGCAACAGCTTCTTCCAACTAACCCGTAAACCTTAAGAAGATGGCAAAAGATAAAATCACAGTTCCTGCTTTTGACGATATAGTTTTTGAGAACAGGAACAAGGAATACGGAGCTTACAGATTACGCAAGAAATACAGCCGTAATTTACTGATCGCAATTTTAATCGGTGTGGTAATACTGAGCACGGCGATCATTACACCTTATTTGAATGCTAAAGCTCTCGAAAGTAAACAGCAAAGAGCCGAAAGGCAAGTAGAGATTCAAATGGAAAGCCTGGATCAACCGGCAGAAACGATTGCTCCACCGCCTCCTCCTCCACCGCCTCCTTCAGATGTTGTTCAGCAGGCCAGGTATGTGCCACCTGTTGTTGTTGACTCGGTCAAGCCCGAAGAAGCAGTTCAGCTGATGACCGCCGATCAGGCGCAGGTAGAGGTTCAGGACGAAGAGGTTGTTGAGATCATTCAGGAAATAAAAGAAGAGATACAGGAAGAAGAGCCTGAAGCCGAGCCATTTGTTGTCGTCGAAGAGATGCCTATGTACCCCGGAGGAGATGCCGCACTTCTGACTTTTATAGCTGAAAACACACAGTACCCGGAAGTTGCCAAGGAAAATAATATCCAGGGAAGAGTTATTGTCAGATTCTGCGTTACATCCAAAGGTACTGTTGACAGAGTAAGCGTACTTAAAGGTGTTGACCCTGAACTTGACAAAGAAGCAATAAGAGTTGTCACGACACTTCCTGCGTTTAGACCAGGCAGACAGGGAGGAAAACCTGTGCCTGTGTGGTACATGGTACCAATAAACTTTACTCTTAAATAAATACTTCTACCAATACCAAAGAGCCGGATCACTGATGATCCGGCTCTTTTTCTTTCTGTACATTCTGAGCTTACCAGCAGAGCCTTTCCTTTAATTAACAGAATATCAATATTTACAAATGGGCAGGTCGGTTCATCTGTTCAGCAAATGATGTTCCAGAAGCTTAATGAAGCTTTCGATATCTTCTTCGCTTGTGTCCCAGCTTGTCATAAGCCTGTATTCAGAAGTTTGCTCATTCCAGGAATAAAAAAAATACGTTTCGCTAACTTTCCTGGCTATTGCTTCCGGGATTATTGCAAATACCGCATTTGATTGCACTGGCTGGGTAATATGAATATCTTTCAGTTTTGCTATTTTTTCTGCAAGATTCAAAGCCATAGAATTGGAATGCTGTGCATTTTTTCTCCAGAGGCCGTCCTGAAAATATGCTATGTACTGAGCTGATATATATCTCATTTTTGAAGCCAGCTGCATACCCTGTTTCCTTATGTATTTGAAATCATTTGCCAGTCCGGGTTTAAGAAAGCATACCGCCTCTCCGTACATCATTCCATTTTTTGTACCACCAAAAGACAGGATGTCCACGCCTGCTCCGGTTGTAAAATCGTGAAAAGGGAGGTTCAGATATGCGGAAGCATTGGCTATCCTGGCTCCGTCCATATGAAGGTACATGTTTCTCTCGTGGGCAAAATCTGCAAGCCTCCGTATCTCATTCGGAGTATACACCGTACCCATCTCGGTTGATTGTGTAATGGAAATGACCTTAGGCTGTGAATGATGCTCAAAGTTGAAGCCATGCATATGCCTGACAAGCATTTCAGGGATGATCTTGCCATCGGGTGTATCAACCGTAAGAACCTTGCATCCCGTAAATTTCTCCGGAGCTCCGCATTCATCTTGTTCAATATGGGCAGTGAAAGCAGTCACCACAGAGTTCCATGACCGTGTGATTCCGCTTATTCCCAGGACATTGGCAGCCGTTCCGTTGTAAACAAAAAACACCTCGGTGTCTTTGCCAAGTATATTCCTGAATATAGCATTCGCTTCTTCAGTATACCTGTCTGCTCCGTATCCAAGCACATGGCCCGAATTAATTCTTTCGAGTTTCCTTAAGATATCCGGATGAATCCCGGAATTATTGTCACTCGCAAAGCCTTTATTTATAACAGGAGGCGCCATTAATAAAGATAAATAGATGAATCTGCAGTAATCTGTATCCCGGTTGCCGGCATTAAGAAACTCATTTAGCGAATTATGTCTGCCAGATACTCACGGGCCAGGCTCACCTGTTCATGAACATATTCTATTCCCGCAGGAGTGTGGTCATCGTTCAACACGGGATGGCACAATTCGAATGTGAAATACCCCTTATATCCTATCTCATTCATGAGACTCAAATAATGGGCATAATCAGGCTGGGGAGCTCCAAACCGGCTTTCAATAACTTTTGGTTTTACTTTACCGTCTATGTCTCTTAAATATTCACCCCCATAGTGTGAATGAACCTGAAGATCACCTATTGTACGAACTGCATTTTCAACATATTCTTTATTAAAGTTCTCAAAAATAGGCAGATCAAGGCATATCTTAAGCCACGGTGAATTTACCTCCTTCACGATATCGTAAGTGTCTTTCCAGTGTCTTATTAATGGTGCATGGTTCTGAAGAGCCATAATAACGCCATATTCTTCCCCCATGGCTGCAGCTTCTTTCAGACAATCCTTCACAAAGTTCCACCGGTCAAGTCTTGTTGTGTAAGGGAAATACCTTGTAAAATTAAAATACCCTGTATTATCGCGTACCAGATCATATGTTCCAATCCCTTCATGGATTGGAACACCCGGCCAGGCTGCAAACAGCCGTACAATACCTGCTCCAAGGTCCCTTGCGAGCTTTGCGGTCTCTCTTACCATAAGCAGCTGGCAATCGCGATGCTCAGGAATGGGACTTGAAAAATCATTGTTTGCAGCAACACAGGGGATTTCCAGGCCATGTTTAACCAGTGAGTTACGCATATCATCCCTTTTCCTTTCAGTCAGGTCCATCGGATTACCCATGGGTCGTTTATTATCAAGCTCAACGCCGTCGTATCCATAGTCCTTTGCCCTGTGGCAAAGCTCATCAAATGTCAGCGCATCGCCTTTATACCAGATCCCTCCATAAGATATTGAGTATAAACCCAGCTTGATTTTGCCGGTACTGATTTTTTTCTGTCCCGTAACAGATCCTTCAGAGGCGGTTACCGGGTTTACCCCGCCTAAAAATGCTGCACCCGCAGCTGCTCCGGATGTCTCGATAAATTTTCTTCGGTTCATAACATTTGGTTTTATTATCTGAGGTATTAAACAAATCACAGAGCCTGCCCATCATAACTTCCCGATACCGAAATATGTTTTCTACTCTGAAAAAGAATTATCAGTCAATGGCTCCGCGATTATCAGAGCAAAAAATGTCACGCCTTTTTCTTTATCAGCGAGTAGTAGAGCATAACCAAGCCAAAAATAAGCATTAAAATGCCCATAACAACATTTATATTAATGCCCAACGATTTACTATACATCTCAGCATCTGACATCGTTATAATGCCAAAAAAGGTAATAAATACCCCGAGTATTGTAAACATCAAACCTATTGGAATTCTTATATCAACCATAATCATGTCCTCCTACCAGAATAAAATACTTAAAATTATACAAATAACAGCTACCAGTATTGCCATGCCTGCCGGACGTTGGTACCATTTCAGTCCTGGTTCATCAATTTCCCTGGGCGTAAGTGAATATACCAGCCCTTTAAGATCTGCTTCAGTCTTTTGCTGGGCTGTAACAAGAGTCAGTCCTACAGTAAGCAATGTACTGAATGTAAAAGCAATAATTGCAGTCCAGAAGTTCTGTGCCATTTCCACGGGATAAGTGTGAATGGTTGCTATCCATCCTCCTTTGAAATATGTTGTGGCTCCTTCCGGAGAGGTAAGTCCGTGATGCAAGAGAGCCATCAGGAAGCCGCCAAGGAGACCCGTAAAAGCTGCATGGCCGGTTGTTCTTTTCCAGAACATGCCTAAAAAGATAACCGCAAAAAGCGGTGCATTAATCATTGAAAATATAGTTTGAAGGAAATCCATTATATTACCAAACTTGCTGGCTATATATGCTGAGGCTATGCTCAGCAGAACACCACATACCGTAGCCACTCTTCCCACATTAAGATAATGCTTGCCGTCTGCATCTTCATTTCCTGTTCTTTTGCGTATATAACTCTGATAAATATCGTATGTCCATACGGTATTAAATGCTGAAACATTTCCGGCCATCCCCGACATGAATGAAGCAAGCAGAGCCGTTATTCCGAGTCCCAGCACTCCTGCCGGCAGGTATTGCTTAAGAAGCATTATAATTGTATAGTCATAGATTGGTTTACCTGAAGAATCCAGAGGAAGGCTAAAACCTTTCAAGGGGTCATTCATCAGAACAATGGCAACTATACCGGGTACGATAATAAGGAAAGGGATGAACATTTTGGGTATGGCGCCAATAAGGGGCACTTTGCGCGCTGCAGCTTTTGATTCGGCTGCAAAAGCCCTCTGAACAATCAGAAAGTTTGTACACCAGTAACCGAAGGAAAGTACAAAACCCAATCCGAACAGGATTCCAAACCATTCTACTCCCAGAGGATTTCCTGTGGCCTGATTTGTATATTTCCAGGTAGTGGTGTATGTATCTGTTGCAAAGCCGTTGGCTTCAGATATCGGGCCAAGACTTTCCTTAAGTCCGCTCCAGCCGCCCACGTCACCAAGACTTAAGAAGACCAGCGGGAGTAATCCTATTACTATAATAAAAAACTGCAGCACCTCATTGTAAATTGCCGAGGAGAGACCTCCAAGATAGGTGTATACCAGCACAATTAATGCTGACACCCAGAGACTGATGTTAAAATCCCACCCCAGAACATTCTCCATCAGAATCGCGAGGGCATACATTGATATTCCTGAGGCAAGAATGGTCATTACCGCAAAAAGTATAGCATTCAAACCCCTTGTTTTTTCATCATAGCGCAACTTGAGATATTCAGGCACCGACCTTGCTTTTGATCCATAATAAAACGGCATCATGAACAGGGCAAGGAATATCATGGCCGGTATTGCCCCGATCCAGTAAAAATGGGTGGTAAGCATCCCGTATTTCATGCCGGATCCCGCCATTCCCATCACCTCAAGTGCACCCAGGTTTGTGGAAATGAAGGCTAACCCTGCCACCCATGCAGGTATTGATCTGCCGGCTTCAAGAAATGCGTTGGCATTTTTCATGTACTTTCTGAGAAACCAGCCAATACCCAATACAAAGACAAAATAGATCATCATAATAAAATAATCTATCCAGCTCATTTGAAGTTTTTCTAGCATAGTTGAATGGATTTTAGATTTTGAATCATTGTTGATTTCATCCTGGAAAACGATCAGATTAATGTCATACTTAAGGTAAAAATACAGATTAAGATCGATTTTTAAACATCTGATGAATTTTTTTTTGATAACCAGATCAATTCTTTAATTTTTCTAATATCTATATTTGCAGAAACAGTACATGTGAAAAACCGGTACTTCCTATTTATCTCATTCAAAGGAACATCCTATCACGGATGGCAAAGTCAACCGAACTCTGTAACAATTCAGAAGAAGATTGAGGAAGCCCTGACCAGGATTTTCCGGGAGAGCATCTCACTGACTGGTGCCGGCAGAACTGATGCAGGTGTTCACGCTTTAATGTTTGTTGCCCATTTTGATATATCGTTCTCATTGCCTGAAGAAGTGACAAACCTGATCTACAGGATTAACAGTATACTGCCAACAGATATCAGCATCAAAGCGGTCAGAAAGGTATCTCCTGATGCTCATGCAAGGTTCAGTGCTGTTTCAAGAACCTACAAATATTTTATCTCTGCACTTAAAGATCCATTCTGGGCAGAATACAGCTGGTTTCTTCCCGGAAGGAAGGATTTGGACAGGCTCAATGCTGCAGCTGAGATCCTGAAAAGCCACAGTGATTTCACAAGCTTCAGCCGGCTCCATTCCAACAACAAAACCAATATATGCAGGATCTACGATGCATTCTGGGAAGAAAAGGAGAATATCCTTGTTTTTACGATAAAAGCCGACAGATTCCTTCGCAATATGGTCAGGGCAATAGTTGGAACAATGATCAGAACAGGTACCGGAAAAATGAGCCTGGAAGAATTCGGTGAAATAATAAATGCACGTAACAGGTCAAAAGCAGGCCAATCGGCCGTGGCAAAAGGTTTATTCCTTACAGGGATTGAATACCCGGATGATATATTTTCTCAATAATGATCATCGTTCCATATTTCCCATGATCTTTCAGCCTGAGAATGGAGCATTTTCAACCCGGTAATTACTTTGCATCCCCTCTCCAGACCAGATTTAAGAAATAAAGTATACTCAGGATTATAAACGAGATCGAACAGAATATGATTTTCACCAAGAAGATAATACCTTAAATCAGGTCTGTTTGCGGTGTTGGGAAACATTCCGAGAGGAGTTGTGTTTATGATAAGCTGTGCACTTTCCAAAATCTCATCAGTTATATCACCATAGGTCAGGCAGCCCTGCTTAATACTTCTGGAAACCTTTGTGAATTCAATTCCAAGATTCTTCAGCACGTAAGAGACCGCTTTGGAACTTCCACCTGTTCCCAGTATCAAAGCTTTCTTAACGAATTGGCTGATGTAAGGCAATAAGGTATCAAAGACGCCTGTGACATCGCTGTTAAAACCTCTGATGACAGTATTGTCTCCGTCTCTTTTAATCTTCAACACATTCACAGCGCCAACAGATTCAGCTTCATGATCCACAAAATTCACATACTTCAAAATCTCAGACTTGTAAGGTATTGTAACATTTAATCCTTCGATGGATTTATCGGATGATAACAGGCCGGGCAATAATTCCAGTTTTTCCAGAGGATAGTTATCATACCGGCAATTCCTTATGCCTTCCGTGCTGAACTTATCAGTGAAATATTGTCTGGAAAAAGAATGACCCAGAGGATATCCGATTAGTCCGAATTTTCTCATTTTAACCTGATTTTCCCTCAGAGAATCTTGAGTCAAGGTGGTTTAGGTTATTTTTGATACAGTTCTGAAGGCAGGAACTGGAAAAAGGTATCCCCCCGTAAACCTGTACGGAGTGATTCCAGGGGAATAATTTCACCCGGAGAAATATTTCCGAGGTTAACATTTGCTCCAAAATGCTTTATAAACCAGGCCTGTTGTGTCTTAAGAGGAGCTTCCCATATAACGTTCTCGAGTGAAACATTTTCTGATATCGCGTTAATAAGTATCTGATTGACAGATCCATCATCATTATAAATACCTATTGTGCCGGATTCTCGTGCTTCAGCAATAACTTTTACTGAACCGGCCTCCAACTCTGACTTCATCATAAAAACCCATTCTTCCGGAGAATACAATACGTCCTTCTTCTTGGAACCCACCTCTGAAATGACTGTTCTTTTTTCAGCCAGTTTCTCTATATATTCAAGTTTTTTTACGTGATCAATGTCATAAGACCCATCCGATACTTCTACAAGGTCAATACCGTATTCATCCAGAAGATCCAGGAAGTTGCTGAACATATTCCGGATGACATAGGCTTCGAATAAAGTCCCCCCAAAATATGGTATGCACCCTGATTCTTTATAAACAGCTATTTTTCCCGCGACCCCCGGGGTTAGCAAACATGTTCCGAAACCAAGTTTTACCATATCGGTATACTCACTGCCAACCGACATGAAATCCTCTGCCTCTCTTATACTGAGACCTTTATCCATTACCATTGTCAGGCCGGTTTTTCTGGGTTTAACCGGTCTATCAGGCATGTATGGAAGAATATGATGTTTCATCTTATAACAGATTTAATTTATTTTGAGACTGTATCGATTTAAAAGTAAGCTATTACGGATCTTATTCAGTTTACCGGATGATTCGTTGGCTGTTCATTATCCATTAAAATGCCAGGTGCCGGCAAACAGAAGAACAGGTCAGCACACATTATATTCATCGAGCAGATACCTTAACTTGCGGTTAAATGTTATACCAACGAAGAGAGGTTTCATCTGCATGAAAAGGTTCTTGTCAACATCAAGTGCCAGTGACAGGTGCCTGTATGCTTTATCGGGATTCTTATCATGAAGGTAAAATGACGCCAGCAGATAATTTATCCCCGGAACGTCGCCGATAATCCTGTAGGCTTTCTCAAAGTACGGAAGTGATCTGTGGGATAATCCTTCCCTGATTATTATCTTACCTATATCGCGCCAGACTTCATCATAGTAAACATCCAGTTTAAGAGCTTCCCTGTAGCATCTGAGCGCAGCTTTCTTTTCTCCCTTTGAATAGTGTGCCTTTCCAAGAAAGTACCATATTTCAGGATTCTCATCATCAAGCCTCAATGCCTTCCTAAGCAGTATCATGCTGTCGTCTGACTGGCCTGAATTAAGAGCAAGAACGCCCAGTCCAAACCATGGATCTGCAAATTCAGGTGCCAGTTCAATAGCATCCTGGTAATATTTTTTTGCAATTACAACTTCATTTGTCTTTTCGTAGCACTCAGCAAGGTAAGTCATTGCCTCAAAACTTTCAGGCTCATTTTCAAGGTATTCATGATAAACAGGTATAGCTTCAGAAAATCTTTCAAGATTGCATAGAATATTGGCTTTGTTGAAAAGGGCAAATGTATTCTGAGAGTTTATAGCAAGGGCAAAGTCATAAGCTTCCAGGGCTTTGTCCGACTGATCCAGCTTATTATAGATTATGCCAAGGTTATACCATGCACTGTCAGAGAAAGGATCTTCCTCAAGATATTTTCTATAATATAATATGCTGTTATCATAATCGTCAATTTTCTCATAAGCATAGGCCAGATCATAGAGGTGAGCAAAAAAGCCTGGTTCCAGCTCAGAGAGCTGTCTCAGATAAGGAATCAGATGCTCATAATAATTAAGGTTCTGCAGGACTGAGGCAATTGAAAACAGAATATTGCCAACATCATCCGAATCAAGCTTAAGAGAATAATCAAACATTTTCTTCGCACCCTGAATATCACCAAGAATTCCCAGGGCTGTGCCTTTGGCAATATAAATTTCGTGATTACCGGGCTCAATGTTCTCGAGTCGTTTTAATATTCTGAGTGCCTCTACGGCTCTCCCTTTGTCAATAAGGACCCTGGCGTTCCTGAGTTGAATCGAAACAGAATTCGGGTGCTGCTCTGAGGCCAATAACGCAGCCTCGAATGCTTTGATCGAGTTATTGGAGTCTATATAATAATCAATGATCGTTTCGAATTCAATCACATCAAAAAAATAACTTTCATTATTTTTTCTCATCTCCTCATACTTTCGGACAACGTTTTTTACCTCTTCGTCATATGATAATCCGAATTTTTCGTCTTCCATGCTTTATAAAAAATAATGATAGCAAAAATAGTAACATATTTCATCAATATGTTTATAAGCTGTTTATAATTTTAAACATTTATCCGGTTTTATAAACACCTATATTACAGTATCATATACAGCTTGCCTTCAGATTTCTCAAATATAACTGAAATTTGACGCAACCAAAAGGGCAATATTTTCATCTAATGTGAAAAGAAAACCTTATATATATATACCTATTTTACCCTAGAGTTAACCTAAATTCTACCTTTGAAAAGCCGGGCTCAAACCCGGTTTTTCATTTTATGTTAATATATTTACATGGTAAGTTACTAATTCCTCCGAAATGAAAATCTTAATTGTTCATGTATCTGCCTGCATTATTTTCTTTCTCTTTCTGTTTTCAGGTTGTATGAAGACAGAAGAACCCATTAAATATGCTTATGGCACTTTCCCTGATACTATCATGCCCCTGTCCAGCCTGAATTCACAATATGATGATTATAATACGTCTGCGTACCTGCTTCAGGGGTATCTGTCGCTTGTGTTTTCCAGCAACAGAGAAAGCAGTGGTGAACAGTTTGACCTTATTCAGGGTCTTGTGTATTTTATTTTCGACCAGCAATGTGGCAAATTTGAATTCCAGGCAGAATTAACCAATGATGTTTTCCTAACGACCCTTACAAATCGAGCAAATACCAGCGGTGATGATCTTGGGCCCAACAGAATTTACAGCCCTTCAGATGGGTATGAATATATGATTCTGTCATCAGCGAACAGTGAAGGCAACCTTGACCTGTATTACACGAAAAACCGTCCATACTATTATGGGTATGATGTGCCGGTAATTGAAGGCCCTTTCAACGTCAGTATTTTCAATACCGATGCAAATGAAGCATATTTCTGCTTCAATATCAGTCAGGACTCAGGTTATTTTTGTTCAGACATCACCGGTGATTTTGACATTTATGTTTATCCCAGATCATCTGACCTTGCTGTGGACACGTGGCTGAATCTTAATTATGTCCAGTCTACAGGGCTCGAAACCATAAACACTGCTGCAAACGATAAATGTCCGTATGTATACGGCAATCTTATGGTTTTTGTCTCAGACAAGCCCGGAGGGTTCGGAGGTTATGACATTTATTATTCAGTTCTAAAAAATGGCCAGTGGGGACCTCCTGTAAACATGGGTCCGGGCATAAACACTGAAGCCAATGAATACAGGCCTGTCATCGGAGGCTCTTCAGACTACACAAATGAATTTATGATTTTCTCATCGGACAGACCTGACGGCAAAGGAGGGTATGACCTGTATTTTACAGGTCTGAGCATTCCATAGATGCTGTTTCAGAACCTTTTTCCCGCCGCTGACATTGTGTTTAAGAGAAGTGCCACTCTTGTCATGGGACCAACGCCACCCGGTACCGGGGTAATGAATGAACATTTGGGTGCAACGTTCTCGAAGTCTACATCGCCTGCAAGTTTCCAACCGCTTTTAGTCTTACCGGAAGGAACCCGTGTTGTCCCAACATCAATAACCACAGCACCTTCCTTTATCATTTCAGCCTTTACAAATCCGGGTGATCCCAATGCAGCTACTACTATATCCGCTTCCCGTAAAAATCTCTCAGTATTTTTTGTTTTGCTATGTACCACGGTAACTGTCGCATCCATTCCTTTTTGCGACAATAATATGCTCAAAGGCCGGCCGACTATATTGCTGCGGCCGATTATTACGCAATATTTTCCAGATATATCAATTTGGTATCTCTTTAAAAGTTCGACTATTCCATAAGGTGTTGCAGGAAGGAATGAAGGAATTCCGGTCACCATTTTTCCGATGTTCACAGGATGAAAACCATCTGCATCCTTTTCAGGGTCAATAGCCTCGATAACTTTTTCTTCGGAAATGTGATCAGGTAAAGGTAGTTGTACAATAAAAGCATCGACATTTTCGTCGTTATTCAGACGAATTATATGATCAATCAGCCTCTCTGTTTCCGTCTCTTCCGGCAGCCTTACAAGAGTAGACCTGAAGCCCACTTCTTCGCAATCCTTTACCTTGTTGGCAACATATGTTTCGCTTGATCCATCGTTGCCAACAAGTACTGCGGCAAGATGCGGTACTTTTTTCCCTTCCGCTTTCATACCGGCAACCCTGAAAGTTATCTCAGCCCGGATCTCGGATGCTGTTTTCTTTCCATCAATGATATTGTACATGAGTGTGAATTTTTTATCGTCTGGTTAACATTCGTGCCGCGTTTCCGCCTTTTGTCATGGCCTTCATCATTTTTCTGGTCTCTTCAAACTGTTTAAGCAGTTTATTTACCTCCTGAACAGATGTTCCGCTTCCCAATGCAATCCGTTTACGCCTGCTCCCGTTAAGAATCGAGGGATTTGTTCTCTCCCCGGGAGTCATGCTTCTGATAATAGCTTCAATTCCCTTGAAAGCATTGTCATCTATATCCATATCTTTCACTGCTTTCCCGACACCTGGAATCATCGACATCAGATCCTTTACATTCCCCATCTTTTTTATCTGCTGGATTTGTGCAATAAAATCGTTAAAATCGAACTGATCCCTGGCTATCTTCTTCTGCAGCTTTCTTGCTTCTTCAGTATCATACTGTTCCTGTGCTTTTTCAACCAGGGACACGATATCGCCCATTCCCAATATTCTGTCGGCCATGCGTGCAGGATAGAAGATGTCAATTGCATCCATCTTCTCCCCCGAACTTATGAACTTAATCGGCTTGTTAACAACCGATCTTATTGAAAGAGCTGCCCCGCCTCTTGTATCTCCGTCGAGTTTTGTAAGAACAACGCCATTAAAATCAAGCCGTTCATTGAATTCCCTGGCTGTGTTGACAGCATCCTGTCCCGTCATGGCATCAACAACAAATAGTATTTCATGAGGGTTTATAGCATCCCTCACTGAAGATATTTCCTTCATCATCTCTTCGTCAACAGCAAGACGTCCTGCTGTATCGATAATGATCAGGTCGTGTCCGTTGACCTTTGCCTCTCTGACTGAATTCCTGGCAATCTGAACAGGATTACGGTTGTTTTCTTCAGTATATACCGGCACTTCAATCTGTGATCCTATGATCTTTAACTGTTCAATTGCTGCAGGGCGATAAACATCGCCAGCTACCAGCAGCGGATTTTTGCTTCGTTTACTTTTGGCCCATTTTGCCAGCTTGCCACTGAATGTTGTTTTACCAGAGCCCTGCAGCCCTGCAATAAGAATTACGGAAGGATTTGTTTTAATATTGACATCTGTTTTGTCTCCTCCCATCAGAGCAACAAGCTCATCATGAACAATCTTTATCATCATCTGGGATGGATTAACCGATTTCAGGACTTCCTGTCCCAGAGCTTTAGTTTTGACCGTATCAGTAAATTGCTTGGCTATCTTAAAGTTTACGTCTGCATCGAGAAGTGCCCGCCGTACTTCTTTGAGAGTTTCCGCAATATTGATTTCTGTTATCCGGCCCTGACCTTTAAGTATTTTAAAGGACTTCTCAAGCCGTTCGCTCAAACTTTCAAACATTGTCAATAAATTTTTTAGATCTTTCTGTTTACATTCTTTCCGGCATTTCTATCCCCAGCAACCACATTCCTGATGCAATGACGCTGCTAATAACCTCCGAAAGCTGCAGTCTAAAATTCCTGAGTGAGTTGTCAGGTTCTCCAAGTATCGAAAAATCGTGATAAAACTGGTTAAATTCCTTTGCCAGCTCGTAGCAATAATTGGCAATCAGAGCAGGACTGCATCCGGAAGCTGCCTCAGAAACGGTTTCCGGGTATTTCCTGATAAGCTTAATAAGCTCCTGCTCCTTTTGCCCCGGATCGGCTTTACTCATCAATTTCGGATCAACCCTGACACCCATTTGTTCAGCTTTTCTCAACACGGACCTTATCCTGGCATAGGTATATTGAATAAAAGGACCCGTATTTCCATTAAAATCAATTGATTCAGCCGGGTTGAATGTCATATTCTTTTTTGGATCAACTTTAAGAATGAAATATTTAAGAGCACCCAGCCCAATCTTCCTGAATATTTCTTCTTTTTCATTTTCCGGATAGTCTTCCAGTTTTCCGAGCTCAAGAGAGACTTCTCTGGCAGTCTCCTTCATCTCCTTTATTATATCGTCAGCATCAACAACATTTCCTTCCCTTGACTTCATTTTTCCTTCAGGCAGTTCAACCATTCCATATGAAAAATGAATCAAGCCGTCGGCCCATTTGTAACCCGTCTTTTTCAGAATTGCTTTAAGCACCTGAAAGTGATAATTCTGCTCATTTCCGACAACGTAAATTGTTTTATCAAAACCGTAATCCTCCTGACGCTTTACAGCTGTTCCAATGTCCTGGGTTATGTATACGGCTGTACCGTCTGCACGAAGCAGCAGTTTTTGGTCAAGTCCTTCCGATGAAAGGTCGACCCACACTGAGCTGTCACTGTTCCTGTAAAAGATACGCCTTTCAAGTGCCTGCAACACTATTTCTTTACCGGAAATATAAGTATCTGATTCATAATAGATCTTATCAAAATCAACTCCCAGTTCACTGTAAGTCTCATCAAAACCGGAATAAACCCATGAATTCATCATATTCCACAGGTTAACTGTTTCAGGATCTTCTTCCTCCCATTTGAGCAGCATTTCCCTGGCATTTTTCATTATCTCCGAAGAATTTCTCGCGTCATTTTCATTCATTCCGCTGCTCATAAGCTCCTGTACCTGCCTTTTATACTCCTGCTCAAACATTACGTAATATTTGCCAACCAGGTGGTCGCCTTTAGTACCGGCTGACCCGGGAGTTTCACCATTGCCGAATCTCTTCCAGGCAAGCATTGACTTGCATATATGTATGCCCCTGTCATTGACTATGTTTGTTTTTATCACTTTGTGCCCGCATGCGGAAAGAATTCTGTAAAGAGAAAACCCCAGCAGGTTGTTTCTTATATGACCCAGATGAAGAGGCTTGTTGGTGTTTGGTGATGAAAACTCAACCAGAATGACTTCAGGATGACTTACCCTGCTATTTTCCAAAAGGTCTTCCAGTGACATAATACTGATAAAATATTCTTTCCACCAACTGGCAGATATTTCCAGATTAAGGAATCCTTTAATAATATTGAAACCTGAAACAGCCGTACAATTTCTTACCAGGTATTCGCCTATATCATGACCCGTTTGTTCAGGTGTGTTTTTAGAATATCGAAGAAGAGGAAAAACCACAAGGGTAAAATCCCCCTTAAAATCCTTCCTTGTTCTCTGCAACTGTAAGAGGTCATCTGTCAGGTCGCTTTTATACAGATATCTTATAGCATCCTTTATTTTAAATTTTAAAGTGCTCTCCATTATTGACGAAATAAATGATGCCTGCAAATATAATATTAATTATCTTTGATGTAATGGAAACAGACGCAGGTGAAATAATGCGAATATTCATTCCATATTTCCCTATGAATTTACCAACTTACTTTTTTATTTGATAACTGATCATTTCTTTTTGATAAAAAAATTTATTTGAATAAAAAGTTATTATATTTTTGGATATGAGATTTTAAACTGTTCAAATACCAACTGAGCCAGTCATGAAGGAGCTAAAGAATTTATTTATTGAAGCCACAGATAAAACACCTCTGATCGATTTTAACTATCTGAATGGAGAGCTCATACTTTCAGGTAAATCAATTCCCATAAATGCTCCCAGAATTTATGAGCCTGTTCTGGAGTGGGTAAATGAATATGTCCGCAAACCCAGAAAGACCACGAACATAAGGCTCAACCTCGAGTATTTTAATACTGCTTCTTCTATATGGCTGGCAAAAATTATCAAAGCCCTGGGAGGAATTGACTCCCCTGACAGCATACTGATCTTGCATATCTACTTCCCTGTGGAAGACTTTGATGACATCGATGATATAAAGGATGATCTGAGTCCTGTTATGGATGTGATAGGTGATGCAAAAGTAAGTG
Organism: uncultured Rikenellaceae bacterium; assembly: GCA_964466705.1. Classification (GTDB taxonomy): domain Bacteria; phylum Bacteroidota; class Bacteroidia; order Bacteroidales; family VadinHA17; genus LD21. The sequence goes on along the minus strand of CAYXSM010000028.1, from coordinate 17,780 downwards.
TTGGGTTAAAAATCTACGGTACCAACGGGGAAGGTAAAGTTGTCAAGGAATCCATGGTTTTTATTTAGTCTCTTTTTCATTTTCACCGTTTTCAGGATAAGAAAAGCCAAACTTTTATTTTTTTAACATAATTTTATTACGTTAACTTATTGCATTTAGCTATGCGAAGTGTAATTTTTGTTTTGCTAATAATTTTTATCGGTATGGAATCTTTTTCCCAGAACAGGCCGACTGACAGAAATCCTGCAGTTGCAGGCAGATTTTATGCTGCCAACAAGGAGGTACTTCATAACGATGTAGCTGCTCTGTTCAAAGACTGTAAAAAAACCGTTTCAGGTACAAGGGTCAGAGCAGTGATAAGTCCACATGCCGGATATGTGTTTTCAGGGAAAGTTGCAGCTGCAGCATACTCGGCAATAAGCCCTGAGAAGACTTATAAAAACATTTTTATTATCGGATCCAGTCACGTTATGGCATTTGAAGGTGCATCCGTTTATTCAGACGGGGACTTCATAACACCACTGGGAAAAATGATAGTTAATCAGGAAATCGCATCCAGGTTGAAGGACGAAAACAAACTTTTCAGATTTCCCGGAAATGCTCATATCAGGGATCACTGTCTTGAGGTTCAGCTCCCTTTTCTCCAGTATCATCTTTCCGGTAGTCCTGCGATAGTACCTATAATCATTGGTACAAACAACCAGAACAATATCAGAAAGATAGCTGAAATATTACAGCCATGGTTCAACTCTGACAATCTGTTTGTCATAAGCAGTGATTTTTCACATTATCCACCCTACAAATCTGCTCTTGAAATTGATAAAAGCACTGCTGAGGCCATTATCCATGGAGATCCAGATAATTTTCTTAATGTTCTCAGAAAGAATTCCCAGAAGAATATTCCGGGCCTTGCAACCTCCATGTGCGGATGGACTTCAGGACTGCTGCTTCTTTACATGGCCCAGAAAGATGAGAGTCTTGAGTTCAAACATATAGACTACTGTAACTCAGGCGATTCCCGCTACGGAGACAAGCAGGAAGTTGTCGGATATCACGCCATCGTTCTGGTGGAGAAAGAATCAGAATCTTCATCTACTGCATCTCTTGAGAATACTTTAAATTTTTCACCAAATGAAAAAGAAGAATTGTTGTCAATGGCCAGAAAAAATATCAGATCATTATTATATGACAACAGGAGACTGGAGGTTTTACCCGAAAAAATCCCCCCTGTTTTTAACAAACCGTTGGGAGCATTTGTAACCATCAAGATTGAAGGAAAGCTAAGGGGGTGTATTGGCAGATTCATTTCATCAGATCCTCTTTATGAAGTTGTACTTGAATCTTCAAAGTCATCGGCTTTCGAAGACCCCAGATTCTCCCCCCTCACCAGGGAAGAGTTTGAAAAAACAGATCTCGAAATAACAGTGCTAGGACCACTAAAAAAAATTGACAGCCCAAATGAAATAATCCTGGGAAAACATGGCATTTATATAAAGAAAGATTACAGGTCGGGAACCATGCTCCCACAGGTTGCAACGGAAAACAGATGGAATGTCGAGGAATTCCTCGGATATACTTCCCGTGATAAAGCAGGAATAGGATGGAACGGATGGAAAGATGCAGAAGTGTTCATATATGAAGGAATAGTGTTCGATGAAAAGGGGAATTGATAAGAGGAGTTGCTCATGTATCATGTACTCGGAACGGGTCTGACCGCTGTAATACTCTACACAATAAGTTATGTTTTCTGCAGGTATGGTATTTATACCCTTCAGACACATCGAAGGATATGGAACATAATACTGACAATAGCTTTCCTCATTACTGCAACATCAGGATTGTTTCTGGCTCTTCAGATAAGTTTCAAGTGGAGCATACCGGAATTAAGGAATTTTCTGACCTGGCATGTGGAGGCCGGTATTGGACTGGCCTTTACAGGAATATTTCATTTTATACGGCATTTGTCATATTTCAGTCATATCCCGGAAAAAAGAGGGGAAAGCAAGAAAATACCAGAAAAAAAAGAAGATAGCATAATAATTGCCGATCCGGCGGTGAACCTGTTCATGATTGGTTTCATAAGCTCTGCCGTGCAGCTTTTATTTCTTAAAGAGCTTATGAATATATCAGGAGGTTATGAACTCGTTGTCGGGACATATCTCGGTACATGGCTTATCATATCTGCTGCCGGAGCTGCCCTCGGAGGTAAATATTCCGTTCCTGACCTGAAAAGAACGAACCTGATATTCATATTCAGCCTTGCAGTATCTGTGATCCTTCTGGTCCTGTTTGCGAGATTGTGGCTCAACCCGGGCGAAACACCCTCCTTTTTTCATACTATTTTGTTGTCATCAGTTGTCCTGCTGCCGTTTTGTACTGCATCAGGATTAGCGTTTATAAGACTTGTTGATGCGGCTCGCAGGAAAAACGGATACAAACCCGGAAAATCATATTCAATTGAAACAGCAGGCGGGATTCTGGCAGGCTTATTTGTATCAATGCTCTCATCGGGAGTGTTAAACACCTATCAGATGTTATTACTGGTCTTAATTGCAGCCGGAGCTTACTTCTTTCTCTCCTTTTATGAGTGGAACATTAAGGAAAAGCTGGCAATTAAAATGCTGATTCTTGTCATTGCATCCGGAATAATTTGCAGCAAACCTGACATATTTTTCCGGCATATCCTGCTGCATGGACTTGAGGTGAGATCTTCCGATGATACCCCTTACGGGAATGTAACAACAGCTGAATATAACGGAGAATCAAGTATTTACTATAATCACCGCCTGATTGTTTATAAAGAAGATGTTACAGAAAGGGAGGAAGATATTCATTACACCATGCTCCAGAGCGACAACCCTGAAAACGTCCTGATCATTTCAGGTTCATTGAACACTTTGTTTCCTGAGATAAAGAAATATCCTGTCCGCAAAACAATATATATTGAAAGGGATCCTGAGCTGGCAAGGATCCAACGAACATCAGTTGCATCAAATGAAGAATATCTGGTCATTGAAAACAGTGATGCTTTCAGTTATGTTATGAATACCAAAGAAAGATTTGATGTAGTGATACTTCTTTTACCCTCTCCTTCCTCCCTGTCTTTGAACAGATTTTATACAATTGAATTTTTTACTGCGGTAAAAAAGATCCTCCGGGATGAAGGATTTTTTTCCTGCAGCCCCGGCATAAATCCGTATTATTTCAACGATGAATCAGTGAAATTCTTTTCTTCCATATTCAACAGTTTATCTGAAGTCTTCGGGCATGTTACTCCGGTTGGAGGGAATAAACTATATTTTATTGCATCGGACAAAAAGCCTGTGACTTCCTTTGGTAAAATGGCAAATCTGAAGGGAATTGAAAACTATTATGTCGGACCAGACTATATCTCAGATGATCTGGTTAGTGCCAAATCGGACGAAATAAAATCTTTGATGGATAAAAGTATTAAAAAGAACAGATCAGCAATTCCTGTTGCGTGCTTTTACTATCAATCATTTAATCTGAGTAAAAGCCTCAGGAACACAAACCCGGCTGTATATGTTCTAATCATTGTCTTCGCACTGCCTTTGATATTTATCAGGAAAACCGGGGCATTGATGTATTTTACCGCTTCCGCCCTTGCTGGCTTTGAAATAATCATTTTACTATCACTTCAGCTTATCATGGGTAATATTTATCAGCTAACTGGCCTGGTTACTTCAGGTCTGATGGCGGGACTGGCTGTTGGGGCAGGCATGAAACGGGGAGCTCCCGCTTTCGGGTCAATGGTAATAAAAATAATATTATTAATGTGTTTTTATCTCGTTATCGGATTAACCATCAACTGGCATCTTAGTCTGAGTGCAGGGTTCCATATAATCGTTATTATCCTTTTGTTCTCGTTTATTCCTGCCCTGATAACGGGTAAACTTTTCAGGGACCTTACTTTTTTAAACACCGGTAAAAATTATGTGTCAGGTATCTATAGCGCTGACCTGGCCGGTTCCGCCATGGGATTCATTCTTTTTTCAGGCCTGACAGTACCTATCCTTGGGATTGAGAAATCATTATATATAGCCGCATTGCTTATTGTTGCATCTTTAACAGCCCTTATTGGCAACAAAGGAAACTTTTAACTAATTTTGAGCATCATATAAGATAGGGATGCACAAAGTTAACTTCGACAGGGGAAAACGCGACTTTATTAAAAAGTGTCTGGCACTTTCTGCAGGGATGATATTACCCGGAAAAAGCAACAATGCTGAGGCACAACCCGGAGGCCGGGGTATTTATAAGAGGGAAGCAATGTTTCAGGAAGAAACTGCAAGAGGGATTCTATGCCGTATATGCCCTAATGAATGTGTTCTTAAAGAAGGTGAATTAAGTGAGTGCAACAACCGGAAGGTATATAAATCGAAGCTTTATACTCTTGCTTACGGCAATCCATGTTCAGTAAACGTAGATCCCATGGAAAAAAAACCCTTCTATCATTTTCTGCCCGGAACCAGGGCATTTTCTATTGCAACAGCAGGATGCAATCTGGTATGCCTTAACTGCCAGAACTGGACAATTTCGCAAACAAGTCCGGATAAGACAAGAAACTTTGATCTTCCGCCTGAAAAGGTTGTCGAGGAGTGCATAAAGAACAAATGTGATTCAATTGCCTATACCTATTCTGAACCAACAACGTTTTACGAGTACGTATTTGAAACTGCTGTTCTGGCAAAAAAAGCTGGCATAAAAAATATTCTGAAATCAAACGGATATGTGAACCAGGAACCTTTAAAGAAGCTGTGCAGTGTTACAGATGCTGCAAATATTGATCTTAAGGGATTTTCTGAAAGTATATATCTGAAACTTGCCGGTGGAAAGCTGCAACCGGTTCTTGAGTCTCTAAAAACCTATAAAGACGAAGGAGTATGGCTTGAAATCACAAATCTGGTAATTCCTACCTGGACGGACAATATGGTGGAAATAAGAGAAATGTGCAAATGGCTTACCGATAATGGTTTCTCTAAAACACCAATACATTTCAGCAGGTTCTACCCGACGTACAAGCTTGAGCAACTCCCTCCCACACCGGTAGCCACACTTGATAAGGCAGCCCGTATCGCAACCGAAGAAGGGATGGTATTTGTATACACCGGCAACGTACCCGGTCATGAATTATCTGACACTACCTGTCCCTCATGCAAGAAAAAGCTGATAGTTCGCCAGGGATACAGGATAGCGCAGAATAATCTGAACAAAGGGAGGTGTTCATATTGTGGCGCCATTATCGATGGTATCTGGAATTAACAGAACCAGACATCCAATCCAATCATATATTTTCGTGTGAATGAACAGGGCTGAAATAAAAGAAAGGATCGAAAAACTCAGACTTGAGATAGAAGAGCACAACAGGCGATATTATGTTTTGAATGATCCCGCAATCTCCGATTTTGAATACGATCTGCTAATCGATGAGCTCGACACTCTCGAAAAAAAGTATCCGGAGTTTGCCAGCAGCAGCTCTCCCACCCGGAATGTAGGCAGTGATATCTCCGGCACCAGGGAATTCAGACAGTATGAGCACCTTTATCCCATGCTCTCACTTGGAAATACATACAATGAGGGAGAACTACGTGATTTTGACAATCGTATAAAAAAAGCATTGGAAACCTCAGTTGAATATGTATGTGAACTAAAATATGATGGCGCCTCGGTCAGCATAACTTACAGGAATGGAAGATTTCTTCAGGCACTTACACGCGGGGACGGCACCAGGGGAGACGATGTAACAGACAACATAAAAACCATAAAAAGCATTCCTCCGGAGATTTTTGGAGATGGAATTCCTGGACTTTTCGTAATCCGGGGAGAGGTACTCATGACAAGATCCGTTTTTAACAAGCTGAACGCAGACAGAGCAAGAGACGGAATGAATCTCTTTGCCAATCCTCGTAACGCTGCATCAGGCACTTTAAAAATTCTTGACCCTGACATCGTAGCTTCCAGAAAACTGGATTGCCTGTTTTATTTCATGATCGGAAAAGGACTACCCTTCGAAACACACTATGACAATCTTAAAAAAGCTTCAAGCTGGGGTTTCAAGGTCCCTGACAGCATGATGCTATGCCGTAGTATTGAGGAGGTACTTCAATATATAAGTTACTGGGAAAATGAACGAAAAAACCTTCCTTTCGATATTGACGGAGTGGTAATAAAGGTTAATTCACTGGCCCAACAGGCAGTACTCGGATATACGGCAAAATCACCCAGATGGGCTATTTCATATAAGTATAAAGCTGAACAGGCTCTTACCAGGCTGATCTCAGTTTCATATCAGGTTGGCAGAACAGGCGCTGTAACACCAGTGGCCAATCTTGAACCTGTCCTGCTGGCGGGGACTACAGTGAAACGCGCTTCTTTGCATAATGCCGATCAGATATTTCTTCTTGACCTTCACCATAACGACATGGTTTTTATAGAAAAGGGAGGTGAGATAATACCAAAAATTGTAGGCGCAGATGCCACTTCAAGAAACTACACGAGTAAGAGGATCGCTTTTATTGACAGGTGCCCTGAATGCGGGACCAAACTTGTAAGAAATGAAGGCGAGGCAAATCATTTCTGTCCAAATTATCTGCACTGCCCGCCTCAGATCAAGGGAAGGATCGAGCATTTCGTAAGCAGGAAGGCTATGAACATTGAAGGCCTGGGTGAAGAGACAATTGATCTGTTGTTCAGCAAGGGCCTGATAAAAACTGTTGCCGATCTTTACGATCTGAAGGCTGAGCAACTCATCATTCTTGAAAGGTTTGGGGAAAAATCGACTGAAAACATTCTGAAAAGTGTGCAAAACTCAGTAAATGTTCCATATCACAGGGTACTGTTTGCCCTAGGAATAAGGCATGTGGGAGAAACAGTAGCAAAGACACTTGCAAATCATTTTAAATCAATTGACAACCTTATTAATGCAGATCCTGAAGAACTTGTTTCAATCAGAGAAATCGGGCCTAAAATAGCTGCAAGCATTACCGGATTCTTTAAAGATGGGGAAAACATTGAAACCATACAACGTCTGAAGTCCAAAGGTATCACTTTTACAATCCTTGATGAAAAGAAAGAAGCCGGGACCATACTTCAGGGAAAAAATATAGTTATTTCCGGTATTTTCAGCAAACACAGCCGTGAGGAATACAAAGAGTTGATTGAGAAACATGGAGGAAATAGCATTTCGTCTGTTTCACGGAATACATCATTCATCCTTGCCGGTGACAACATTGGACCATCGAAAAAAGAAAAAGCAACAGAATTGGGAATCGCTTTGATAGGAGAAGATGAGTTTCTGAAAATTATTGAAGAAGATTGACAGAGGCACATTCCTGGATTAACAAAAACTGTTAAGTTTGCAGCATGAAATTAATCAGGAACATCCGCTTGAAAATAGGCAGGTATTTACTGGCAGCCAGACTAAAACGTCATGGCAGAAAGCCATTCTTTTCAGGTATGAGTAAGATCAGGACCGCAGGTCTTGTCTGGGATGCTTCGAGACCGGAAGATTTCCAGGTGCTGACAAGGTTTCACCAGCAGATGAAGGAAAGGAACATTGAGGTCAGGATACTTGGGTATTTCCCTGGAAAAGTGCTCCCCGATAAATATACAGCTATCCGGTACCTTACCTGTCTTAAAGATCATGATCTTGATTTTTTCTACAGGCCCAATTCTGCTGAAGCCGTTGCATTTATTGACGAAAGACTTGATCTTATGATCGATGCAAACTTTAACAAATTATTTCCGCTTTATTACATCTCATCGCTTTCATCTGCAGGGTTAAAGGCCGGACCTGCTGATACCGATCCGGAGCTATCTCCTTTTGATCTGATGATAAAAATTAAATCACAGGAAAAAATTGAGGATTACCTCAATCAGGTGATACATTATCTTGAGATGATGAGCAAAGAACCTGAAAAAACCTCTATTTGATCAAAAAATGAAAAAATTCAAAGGAACAGGAGTAGCCATAGTAACTCCTTTTAAGAATGATTCGAGCATCGACTTTGCTGCTTTTGGAAGAGTTATCAATCATACCATTGACGGAGGAGTGGATTATATTGTAGTACTAGGTACGACGGGAGAGTCTGTTACACTGTCTAAAGATGAGAAACAAGCTGTTTTATCCTACTTACTTGAAATTAATGAAAATCGTGTACCTGTTGTTGTCGGTATCGGGGGAAATAATACCCAGGAGGTAATAAATTCGATCCGTAAAACTGATCTTAGCGGTGTTGACGGTATACTATCAGTTTCTCCATATTATAACAAACCAACTCAACGCGGAATATTACAGCATTATAAATCAATTGCGTCATTCAGTCCTGTTCCAATACTCATTTACAACGTCCCCGGAAGGACCAGCGTCAACATTACAGCGGAAACTTGTCTGCAGCTTGCGCATGAATGTGAGAATATAGCAGGTATAAAAGAATCATCATCCGATATGAGCCAGATCATGAAAATAATCAAAGGCAAGCCTGAGAACTTCGTTCTGATCACCGGTGATGATCTTCTCACAATTCCGGTCATTGCTGCCGGCGGATCCGGAGTGATATCGGTCCTTGCCAATGCTTACCCCTCACAATGCTCTGACATTGTCAGGAATGCCCTTAAGAACAATTTTAAATCTGCCCGTGAAATTCAGCTTCGCTATCTTGAAATGATTGATTTATTGTTTGTTGAAGGCAATCCTTCCGGAATCAAAGCCATACTCAGCATAATGAACCTTTGTCAGAACAATCTGAGACTGCCTCTCGTACCAGTAAGCAGGGCTACATTCATAAAAATTCAGAAGGCAATTGACGAAAACGGAGCCTGATCAGTTCCTTAATGCTTCACCGCCGGGAGTTTGGGTTTGCAGCCTCCCATGACAATGTTTATATTTTTTCCCGCTTCCGCAAGGACAGGGATCGTTCCTGCCTACTTTCTTGTCGACTCTTACCGGTTCGGCTTTCTGGTTCTTGTCAGGACCTCCTGCACCACCTGTACTGCTGTATTGTGAAAAATCACTCTTCGATGCTCTCAATCTGCTATGATCAACCTGTCTTCTTCGCTGGGCTTCTTTAACCTGATCCGGGTCCTGGATGGGTATATGGCCTTTCATAAGGGTGCTGACCACATCCTTGTTAACTTTGTTTATCATTGCTTTGAACAGCTCAAACGACTCAAACTTGTAAATAAGAAGCGGATCTTTCTGTTCATAAGTGGCATTCTGCACCGACTGCTTAAGCTCATCCATCTCCCTGAGATGTTCCTTCCACGCTTCATCAATGGTAGCAAGGACTATTGTCTTTTCATATGATTTTGCGAGCTCTCTGCCTTCTGATTCAGCAGTAGCTTTGAGATTTGTGACAATCTGATAGACCCTTGCGCCATCGGAGATCGGTACTACAACATTCTCGTAGACATGAGACATTCTGTCGTAAACGTCTTTAAGTACGGGATAAGCCTGCTGTGAAATGGATTCGACTTTTCGTTTATGGGTATTGATCACCTTCTCATAAACAAGATCTGTAGCCTGCTCTGAGCTGATCTTCAGGAAGTCAGCATTGGATACAGGTGAATCGATTGAAAATGAACGAATCAGGTCTAATTCAAAATTTTCAAAATCTCCTTCCTTATGATAAGTCTCGACTATGTTCTCGGTCACATCATACATCATGTTAGCTATATCAACAGAGAGTCGTTCACCGAGGAGAGCATGACGCCGTTTACTATATACCACCTCGCGCTGCGAGTTCATCACATCATCATATTCAAGAAGCCTTTTTCTGATGCCAAAATTGTTTTCCTCAACCTTTTTCTGAGCTCTTTCTATGGATTTTGTGATCATTGGATGCTGGATCACCTCCCCTTCTTTAAGGCCCAGCTTATCCATAATACCGGCAATTCTCTCCGAGCCGAAAATTCTCATAAGCTCATCCTCAAGGGAAACAAAGAATTGGGATGATCCCGGATCGCCCTGCCTTCCTGACCGCCCTCTGAGCTGACGGTCAACACGTCTTGACTCATGGCGTTCGGTTCCAATGATAGCCAATCCTCCTGCATCACGCACTTCACTTGTTAGTTTGATATCTGTACCCCTTCCTGCCATGTTGGTAGCGATGGTTATTGTGCCTTTCTTACCTGCTTCGGCAACTATCTCAGCCTCTCTCTGATGGAGCTTTGCATTGAGCACATTATGTTTGAGGCCTTTCATCTTCAGCATTCTGCTGAGAAGCTCAGAAATTTCAACGGAAGTAGTACCGACCAGTACAGGTCGTCCCTGATGGTTCAGGTCGACTATTTCATCTATAACAGAATTATATTTCTCTCTTTTTGTTTTATAGACCAGATCTTCTCTGTCAATTCTTATTACCGGCTTGTTGGTAGGAATAACAACAACATCAAGTTTATAGATATTCCACAGCTCACCTGCTTCCGTTTCTGCCGTACCTGTCATACCTGCCAGCTTATGATACATCCTGAAATAATTCTGCAGGGTAATAGTTGCATATGTCTGGGTAGCTTCCTCAACCTTAACGTTTTCCTTGGCCTCAATAGCCTGGTGGAGACCATCTGAATACCTTCTTCCTTCCAGAATACGTCCTGTCTGCTCATCAACGATTTTCACCTTGTTATCAATAACGACGTATTCTATATCTTTATCAAAAAGGGTCCATGCCTTAAGGAGCTGCGTCATAGTATGCACACGTTCCGATTTAACAGAATAATCCTGCAGCATTTCGTCTTTCATCTTGAGCTTTTCCCTGTCGCTGAGCCCGCTTTTTTCGAGGTCAGCGATTTTTGATCCCACATCGGGAAGGATAAAGAAACTGGCATCTTCAACTGAAGTGGCAATAAGATCAAGTCCTTTTTCCGTTAGTTCAATGGAATTGGCCTTTTCGTCAATTATGAAAAAAAGCTCATCCGTAACTTTGGGCATCTCCTTGCTGTTGTTCTGCATGTAAAAATTTTCTGTCTTAAGGAGAAGGGACTTGTTTCCTTCCTCACTAAGAAACTTAATGAGCGCGTTATTTTTAGGAAGACCTTTATAAGCCCGGAGAAGAAGTTTGCCTCCTTCTTCAAAATTACCCTCAGATATTAACCTTTTTGAGTCAGCCAGAACCTGTGTAACGAGTCTTTTCTGGGCACTGACAAGTTTTTCAACTTTTGGTTTCAGTTCATCAAATTGTTGTGTATCGCTTTTTGCAGTGGGGCCAGATATAATAAGCGGCGTTCGGGCGTCATCGATGAGAACGGAATCAACCTCGTCAACGATAGCGTAGTGATGTTTCCTCTGCACAAGATCCTCCGGATTTATAGCCATATTATCCCTGAGGTAATCAAAGCCAAATTCATTGTTTGTGCCAAAAGTAATGTCAGCGTTGTATGCTTTTCTCCTGTCCGGAGAATTAGGCTGGTGCTTGTCAATGCAATCGACAGTGAGGCCGTGGAATTCGTATATTGGCCCCATCCATTCTGAATCCCTTTTTGAAAGGTAGTCATTGACAGTAACAATATGAACTCCTTTGCCCGCAAGAGCATTCAGGAACACCGGCAGGGTTGCAACCACTGTTTTTCCCTCTCCCGTTGCCATTTCGGCAATTTTTCCCGTATGAAGAGCTATTCCGCCGATAAGCTGAACGTCATAATGGACCATATCCCAGACAATCTCATTACCTCCTGCAATCCATCTGTTGCTCCAGTATGCTTTGTCACCCCTGACTGTTATACTTTCCCTTACAGAAGCAAGATCCCTGTCATACTGCCGGGCTGTAACTTCCAATACAGGATTTTCCTTGAATCTTCTTGCCGTTTCTCTTACAATAGCAAACGCCTTTGGGGCACAGCGATCAAGGACTTTTTCAAGCTTTTCATTGACAACCTTCTCTATCTTATCAATTTCATTGTAAATTTCCTCTTTACGGTTTACGTCACTTTCAGCCTCTGCATTTTCCCTTAACTGCTTAATATCATTTTCTTCCGGCTCAGTTTCACGAAGTATCTCTTTCTTAAGCTCCACACTCATGTCCCTTAACTGGTCATTTGATATTTCACTGAGTTTTTCATATTCAGTTTTTATCAGCTCGACATAAGGAGTTATCTCCTTGATATCCCTTTCGTACTTGTTTCCCAGAAAAAGGCCGAGAACCTTGTTTATAATGCTCATTTTACCCGTTTTTCAAAAAATTGAAATATATCCGCAAAATTACTCTTTTTTTAATTCCCCTATAAATATAATTCTGAATGATCAGGGGATAGAGTCAATGCGGTTTGCAGAGAAAACATTACACTAAAACCCGCCTTGAAGCGGGTCTTCGTGGTCCTGATGGAATAATCTGCCTGCATGATACAGTATGACCGTTGAATAGTCATACTGGCGCACAAAAGGAAATATCCTCAGAGATACAAATGGGGTTTTTCCTGTCACTGGTCTGTGTTTGCCCTTGTAGGCTTTGATATCCGGAAATCAGTTATCCGGCAACAAGAAATGATTTTTGTTTCAGTCGGATGTCTGATTTTCTTCTTCAGTAGCTCTCATGCTCATGATATCCCTGTCGAACATGTACATATTGTTCTTTCCCACAAGATTCAGTTTATCAAGGATCATCCTCACAGATGATTCTTCCTCAACCTGTTCGGCAACAAACCACTGCAGAAAATTATATGTACTGTAATCTTTCTCTTCGAAAGCGACTGCAACAATTTCATTGATGCTGGCAGTAATATATTCTTCATGTTTCAGAACCTCTGCGAACATTTCTTCCACGCTTTTATAATCAACCGGAGGTTTTTTAAAAGCTGGTATAACTGATGTTCCTCCTCTTTCATTTATGTACTTTATAAACTTAAGCATGTGCTGCCTTTCTTCTTCTGACTGACTGTAAAGCCAGTCTGCAACTCCTACATAACCCTTGGTTTCTGCCCATGAAGCCATTGCAAGGTACAAATTTGAAGAATATCCCTCCCTGTCAACCTGTCTGTTGCAGATCTCTTCTATTTTTTTATTTAACATGTCAATATGGTTTTTAAGATTATAGATATATAAAAACAGTTCATTTAATCAAATTGTTCAAGTTTCAGGAGTTCTTTTATTTTACCTGCAAGGTCGTTAATGGAAAAAGGTTTGGAAAATACGGCATCGGCTCCCAGGGTTCTTGCAATCTGAAGGTAACTGCCGGGGCCTGCTTTGCCCCCCCCTGATATTGCAATGATTTTTATCCCTGGCTTCATCTCCTTTATTTTCATTATAACCTTTAATCCGTCTTCCTCAGGCATTATAAGGTCGGTAACTACCAGATCAATTACTCCAGGTTTAAAATGAATAATGGCATCCTTTCCGTCTTTTGCCTCCAATATTGACAGGTAATCTCCCGAAAGAGCTGTTTTTAACATTTCCCTGAGATCAGGATCGTCTTCAATGATCAGTATTCCCGGCATTGTATAAGAATTTGTCCAAAAAAATTAAATCTCTAAATTATTGATTTCCGCCTGATAATTGATAAACCATACAAAACAATAATAATATTAAATCTTTTATTCAGGAAACTTTTCAGCAAGGGGAAGATAAATTATAAAGGATGAGCCCACATTCTTTTTACTCGAAACAGATATTGACCCGCCCATATCTGTAACCAGCCGGCGAACAACCGATAGGCCCAGGCCTGAGCCTTTTCCTGCCTTTTTGGTAGTAAAGTAAGGTTCAAAAACCCTGTCAAGAATTTCCGGATCTATTCCTTTACCGCTATCCCCTACTATAACCTTAATGTATTTACCGGTGATATTTTCTTTTCCGATTATTTTATTTTTTGTGGTCATGTCAGCTAATGCCAGGTCTACGTTGATAATGCCACCTTTATCTTCCACTGACTGCACAGCATTTGTCAAAAGGTTGAAAAAAATCCTGAAAAGCTGAGTGGAATCGCCTAAAACAAAGGCATCCAGCGATTGAAAATCTGACTTTATTATTATGTCCGATGGTAATGCAGATCTCATAAAACCAACCGACTCACCCAAAACATCGCAAATGTTGACCGGTTTTATTTCCGGTTTTGATTGTTTGCTGAAAATAATCAGCTGATTTGTCAGGGATACGGCCTTTTCTACTGCTGCGATAATCTTACTCGCTTTTTGCCTTTCTGGAGAACCTTCAGGGAGATTATTTTCAAGCATTGTTGCATAACCTCCTATAGTCGTCATTATGTTATTCAAATCGTGTGCTATACCTCCGTCCGGAATACCTGCTGACCCGGACTTTCTGCCATCACTCAGATAATTTTTATACTCTGATTCAAATTTTTCAAGCGCCCGCCGGATATTTCCTGTTCCTATTTCCAGCTGTTTAAATCTGCTGACATCAAATGTATCGGCAACAAGATGCATAACACTTCCATCTGTATTTTTGACCGGCCTGAATATTACATTAAACTGACCCCTGTTTTTGTGGGGAATTCTGAAAGTTGCTTGGTATTTTACCGTTTTACCGCTGAAACACTGGTCGATGTTTGGCTTTATCTTTTTTTGAAAATTTTCACTCCCCCAGATATCTTCAAGCGACTTTCCTACAAAGGCACTTCTGTCATTTTTGTGGGCTCTGCAGAATGTGTCATTTACATCTTCATAAACATAGTCCCGGTTTATTATGCTAATCATTGAGCGGGAATTGTCAACAACGTCCTTCCCAAAAAGCTTTTTCCGGGCATTCAGTCCATAATCAGCATGATCGTAGTTTTTTTCTTTGTCTTTCACCGCAATTACATTAAAAATATAGCTTCCGCCATTCGTTTTCAATGCATGTCCAGGTTGAATGCCCGCTTAAGATCCTTAAGCTTTGGGTATTTTTTGACCAGGTAATTATATTTCTGCTCATCCGAATACAGAATATCATTATTCTCAGACAGATCAACTATTGTTTCAATATCAATGTCTTTAATGTCAAACTTGGTATTAAGAAAATCTGCAAGCCTGTGCTTATAACTCTGGACAAAAATATCCTTCTGTGCCGCATTACTGAGGTGTATTCTTATTATATTGTCATTGTCGAGTTCAGGTTTAATTGATTTGAACATACTTACAATCCGCGTTCCCTCACCTTTAAGAAGATCTGTGAATTCATTCCAGGCTTCACTGAATTTTTCTTCATTAAATTCAGATTTATAGTCCGGGTCGGATAATCCGGGAGCGGAGTCTGTTTCTTTGTTGTCAGAGTCAGTCACGGATTCATCAGAAAGAACACTTTTCACAGAGAATGATTTTTTATTTCCGGTTACCTCAGCAGGCTTTCTTTCTGATATTATCGCCGGGTGTCCTTTTCTGGTCTTTTCAGGTGTTGTTTCATACTCTCTTATTATTTCTGATTTCGATGGAAGGGGCAGTTCTTCGGGTTCAGGAATGTTTTTTACGTCAGGCTTTTTTTTTTCCTGATCCATTACTGAAAGATCATTAATCCTGCACAACCTGATAATTGACAATTCCACATGGAGGCGTTGATTTTTGCTGGTTTTGTATGAAATGTCACAATTGCTTCCTATTTCAAGTGCTTTAAACAGGAAATCCTCAGAGCATCTTTTGGTCTGCTGGAGATATCTCTGCCTGACGGAAGGAGTTGTTTCAAGCAGACGCAAAGTAACTTCATCCCTGGATACAAGGAGATCCCGAATGTGGCTGTTGAGCCCCGCAATAAAATTATGGCCATCGAATCCTTTTTCAAGGATTTCATTAAATACCATAAGCGAAGCAGAGACATCTCCATTAATTGCGGCATCCACAGTCTTAAAATAATACTCATAATCCAGGACGTTAAGATTCTCAAGAACATCTTTATATCCTATATGTTTTCCGCACAGGCTGACAATCTGGTCAAAAATTGAAAGGGCATCCCGCATTGCACCGTCAGCTTTTTGCGCTATTACGTGTAAGGCTTCTTCCTCAGCAGTAACATCTTCATTTTTTGCCACATATGCCAACCTCCTGATAATATCTTCTATTCTTATCCGGTTGAAATCAAAAATCTGGCAGCGTGAAAGGATTGTTGGAATTATCTTTTGCTTTTCAGTTGTTGCGAGAATAAATATTGCATGACGGGGTGGTTCTTCCAGTGTTTTAAGAAAAGCATTAAATGCTGATGGTGAAAGCATATGGACCTCATCGATGATATAGATACTGTATTTCCCGATCTGCGGAGGGATCCTGACCTGTTCGGTAAGGCTCCTTATGTCATCGACCTTGTTGTTTGATGCAGCGTCGAGTTCATGAATATTGAACGACCGGAGAGTATTGAATGAGATACATGATTCACACTTATTGCATGCTTCTGCCTGCTCACTTATATTGCTGCAATTGATCGTTTTTGCAAATATGCGTGCACAAGTCGTTTTTCCTACCCCTCTGGGTCCGTAAAAGAGATAGGCCTGTGCCAGATGATTATTCTTAATGGCGCTTTTCAGTGTGTTGGTGATTGAATTCTGTCCGACCACCATATCAAAAGTTGCAGGGCGGTACTTTCGTGCTGAAACAATAAAATTCTCCATATATCTTTGCGCTGTTTCCTTTCCGGGTTGTTCCTATGCAAATATAATTAAAAGTAGGCGTAATAAAAGCTGGTCAGTGTGTAAACAGGAAAGCACTATTTCAACATGGTGTACGATCACAAATAATGAAATTTCGCCACTTAAGTTTTTGTTTATGCGAAAATATTGTAATTTTGCGAGCCAAAAACTAATTAACTGTAAATTATTAATCACTATGTTGAATCAGTACGAAACCGTTTTCATTGCAACTCCCGTTTTGTCTGAGAACCAGATGAAGGAAGCGGTACAAAAATTCAAGAGGGTCATCACCGACAATGAAGGTGAGATCGTTCATGAAGAGAACTGGGGCCTGAAAAAACTGGCCTACCCTATTCAAAAGAAGTCAACAGGATTTTATTATCTTCTCGAATTTAAAGGTCCTGGAGAGTTGGTCGACAAATTAGAAGTACAATACCGGAGAGATGAGAGAATCATCAGGTTTTTGACTTTCAGAATGGACAAATTCGCCATTGAATATGCAGAAAAGAAAAGAAAACAGAAAGAAACGGACAAACTAAAGGAGGAATAAACCATGGCACAGAATGAGTCAGAAATAAGATATTTAACACCCCCGACGGTAGAGATCAAAAAAAAGAAGTATTGCCGGTTTAAGAAAAACCGGATCAGGTATATAGATTATAAAGATCCTGAATTCCTGAAAAAATTCCTTAATGATCAGGGAAAGATTTTGCCAAGGAGACTTACCGGAACATCATTGAAGTATCAGAGGAAAGTTGCCAGAGCGGTTAAAAGAGCACGGCATATTGCTCTTTTGCCTTACGTAACTGATCTTTTAAAATAAGGAGGACTTGAAATGGAGATAATATTATTACAGGATGTCAACAAGCTTGGACAGAAAGATGATATTGTTCACGTAAAGGATGGTTACGGCAGAAATTACCTGATACCCAAAGGATTTGCCATACCTGCCTCAGAATCAGCAAAGAAGGTCCATGCTGAGAATCTGAAACAACGAGCTCATAAAGAGGAAAAGATAAAACTTGAAGCTCAGGAAACTGCCTCCAGACTCTCAGAGGTCAATCTTGTGGTTGGTGCGAAAACAAGCTCCACAGGAAAGATCTTCGGCTCGGTCACTACCCTTCAGATAGCAGAACAACTTAAGGAAAAAGGATTTGATATCGACCGCAGAAATATATCTCTTCCCAACGATCAGATAAAGGAAATTGGCAAATATAAAGCAGTTGT
>CAYXSM010000027.1:0-47029 GCA_964466705.1 uncultured Rikenellaceae bacterium | reverse complement strand
AGGAAGTGTATTCAAAAATCTTCTGGAGTTCCTCCTGGGATTCCTTGCTGCTATAACAGGGTCCACCCCAACCTTCCCCTACGCCGTTTTTTCCCAAACGAGTCGTTGTGACGCAGCCTGAGACTTTGATTTCCTTACTCTCAAACCGGTTCTTTGCAGTTACAAGCGAAGTACGATCTGCATAATATCCTCCACGGAAAGATTCAATATATACTTTCGTAATACCGGTTTGTTTACACCAGTTGACAGCATTATTTAATTCAATAGTGTTTGATAGATAGTCACGTACATTTTGTGCCGTGAATAGTGTTGTAATTGTCAGTACTTCCCTGTTCTTTTTCGCCAAATCCCAAAGGGACTGTGAATGAACTTCGTTAATGGTTATGAAAACAAGCATTAACCCAATAAGGATTGTCAAAATCTTTTTTGTATTAGACATCTTTGTATTTATATTTTTAGTGATTATTTCAAGTAACTTATATCTTATATCCTTAAATTTCACAAAGTCAATATTATTATCCTTACTATCAACGGCTTCAACCTAAAATGGTCTAAGATGAATCTTATTAGCTAGTATAATTATATATCAACCTTTCATAGTAGAATTAAAATATCATCATTTTTCAAAACCTCAGAAAAGGCAATAAACTGGGAATAGATGGATGCGTCAGAATCCTGCAAATAATAATTGTGAGGTAATCGTACCAATACTGCAACACCTCACACAAATCAGAACTCGGTACTTTTCCTGATTCCTATGGGTAAAAAGCTATTATTAAACAAATCTGTCACACCCTCTACTTTTACAAAAAGATTATTTACTTCTATTCCCTTATAATTTCTTTCATTCCCAACCAGGATTTTGAGTAATATTTGGATTTAAAGAAATTGTGAAACGATCAATAGGAAATAAGTAATGCCTGTCCTCATTAAATAAAGGATTTTCCCAGTTGGTTCCCTTGTAAATATGGATATATTCTACTCCGTTAACCAAAGAAGTTTTAACTGTTGCTGTTCCATCTGGATCATATTTGGTTCTTGCAGCATCATCCCAACGCATACCAAAAGAAGGTCCATCGAGTTTTTTACCTTGTTTCCAGCGTCTCAGATCCATGTAACGAAATCCTTCTGCGAAAAGTTCAACACGACGTTCACGCCGGATTTCAACAATTAATGGACTAACCCCATCGTTAACATATCTCGGATCAACAGGGATATTGTTAATGTCCATGTGAATCATGCCCACCCGGTCGCGTAATTTGTTTATACTAATATCCAAATCTTCTTGTGTGAGTGTGCCTAATTCTGCTTTGGCTTCTGCATAGTTAAGCATAATCTCTCCTAAACGAAAGATTATCGATGGAAGCTCGTGTTGACCCCAACCTAACCCTGCGTCGATGGAGTTGTAGTATTTTAAGAAGTGATAGCCTGATAGTGATGTGACCCCTCCTGAAATACCGGTAACTCTAGGATAAGCATATGCTGTACTCCTTCCATAATTATAGTAAGGCTGGTCGGCAGGATGAAGGATAGATTGTCTCAGCCTTGGATCCCTGTTTTCAAAAATATTTTCATATATATCATCTCCCTGATAGAGCGGAGAAAGTGTAATTGGTAACCCGTCAGTACAGAGATAATCTTCCACAATACTTTTCGTTGGACCTACCTGACCTGTCGCACCTGCATTATTTACAATCACTCCCAGCTGATATTTTCTCCAGTATAAAACCTCTTTATTTCCTGTAAGATCTTTTAAAACTTGGAAAGATGCGCTGTAATCGTGTGCCGGATCACCTGTAGAATATAGTGAATACGGGCCAGTTTCTATTATCTCTTTTGAGGCTTCGGCTGCTCTTTGTAACCATAAGTCGGGATTGGAACCGCCATGGTATTTACGCCATGTCCCTTCAAACAGATACATCCTGGATTTAACCGCTAAAGCTGCCCATCGATTCATTCTTCCAGGAGCACCACCATCTCCCCAATTATCTGGAAGTTTTTCACTGGCATATTCTAAATCTGCCAGCACTTTTTCCATTACCTCCTCTCTTGGAGTCCGATCATAATACAATTCTTCAGAATCAGTGCTCAATTCTTTATCAATCCAATGTGCGTCTCCAAATTTACGTACAAGATCTGCATAAACCCAACCCCTTATAAGACGACATTCAGCTGTATATTTATCTATAACATCTTGGCCAACCTTTGCCCTGCTATAATTCGCGAGTCCAATATTACATGCACGTATAAGGCCAAAACCTTGATATTTTAAATACTGTTCACCAACTCTCCAGCTATTACCTGCAGGAACAACGTTTACGCCTGCTCTTATCTCAAACATATATTCATGCCGGGAATTAGTGCTAGTTAAATTATCTGACATACAGTCGAGATTCCAATTATTCAAATTATAGCTATTATTACCACTCCACATGCCTTCTCCATTTCCCCATAAGATGGTCGTGTTGTTAAATAGATCCATACACATATCATAAAGGCCGTTATTGTATACAATCAGATCATTTTCCGTATTCCAAAAAGTTTTGTCGCTGATCTGGTCCAACGGAATTCTGTCAAGAAAGTCGTCATTACAACTATCAAACAAAATGATTGCAGTAAAAAGCAAACTAATCTTTAAAATTAATTTCTTCATTTTATTTTCTTTTAATAGGTTAATCAGAATGCAACTTTTAATCCCAACGTGTATATACGCTGAAAATAATATTCTTGTGTAAGGGTTGAAGTTTGTTCCGGATCCAGAGGTTTACGCATTTTTGTGAATTCCCATAAATTAAGGCCGGAAAAATAAATATTCAACATGCTTACATCAATTTTGCTTAATAGTTTATTTGGAAAGCTGTAGTTCAATGTCAGACTTTTAAGTCTAACGTAGGCAGCATTCTGCACATAACGAGATTGTGGTGTAATATTCTTATAATCACTATTGGAGCAGATATGAGGCGCGGCAAAATATGCATCGCGGTTATCTTCACTCCAAGTGTCTGTTAGAAAATATTCTTGTACCTCCCCAGAAGCGAAAGGATAAAAAGATACCCAGTTGCCAGGTTGTGGTAGATAATCCCTGAATAATCCTTGAAAGAAGATATTAAGTGTCCAGTTTTTGTAAGAAAGATCAGGGTTGATCCCAAAAGAATACCTTGGTGTATTATTTCCAATAACCTTTCTATCACCTGGGTCCGACAGCGTAGCGCTTCCAGCGTTAATCTTATCGTCATTATTAAGATCCTTATACTTTATATCTCCGGGACGCCAGTTTGATCCTATCGCACTTTGATCAGCGTGGCCAACAATTTCCTCTTCGTCTTGAAAAATACCTTCGGTTACGTATCCCCAAATCTCACCTATCTGTTTTCCAACGTAATATTCTGAAAGTGCTCCTTTTGGATTCTCATATTTAGTAATTTCTGAACTGTTGTCTGACAGGTTAAGGCTTAGAGCATATCTCAAATCCATACCAATATTATCTTTCCAGCTAACAATAAACTCCCAACCTTTTGTCCTTAGGTCAGCGGCGTTAGCTTTAGGGCCTGCTGTACCCAGTGTAGTAGGATACACCACATTCATTAGCATATCTTTGGTATCCCTAGTATAAATATCAAAAGAAGCATCCAGCTGTCCTTTAAGAATTGTGATGTCAAGTCCGAGATTTTGCGATATCACGCGTTCCCATGTTAATGTAGGGCTGACCAATCCTGCTGGTCTTACAACAGGAATTTGACCTGAAGACATTATAAAAGGAGACATTATGCCAGCCATGCTAGGAATGTATGGATAGTAATTACCGCTCAGCAATTGATTTCCAAGCTGACCGTAAGAAATACGTATTTTAAGGTTATCGAGCCACCCTCTTGTACCTAACATGAAAGATTCTTCTGATATTCGCCAACCAAGAGAAGTTGAAGGGAAGAAACCAAAGCGATCGTTTTTGGGGAAACGCGATGAACCGTCGTAACGCCCGTTAAGTTCGACCAAATATCTGTCTTTATAAATGTAGTTTAAGCGATAGAATAAACCGCGTAGTGCAACATGTGATTTTCCTCCTCCAATTGTTTGTGTCCCGACAGTAGCATTCAGATCGGGAACTGATGGCGTAAGTAAACTCCTGGCTCTGGCAGTTATTTGTTGATTTTGTGCTAATTCTTGGTTAAAACCAATCATGGCTTTCAGATAATGATTACTAATCTTATCCAGGGTGTATTCAGTATACATGTCAAACACATAGTACTTATTAAAATCATTTCGATTTAAAATAAAGTCATCAGCACTAAAACCGTAGTTTATCATTGGAGTTGTTAAAAGATTTTGAGAAACAACCTGAACCCTACTTGCAACATCCTGATAATTTCTGTTATATCTGTTGAATGATAAATTACCTATGATTTTTAATCCAGAAACCGGGCTTATTGTTATTCCCTGAGTTAGCCAGACATCATCGACGTCAAAAGTTTCGCGCCCACCTTGCTCCAAATATGGGAAAAAGTTAGTGCCGCCAAAATACATCCCGATGTACTGCTCGTATTTATCTCGGTCTCCTGGTTCTATATAGTAAGGCAAATCGGGGAATTGAATTGCTGCACTAGGGGACATCCTTGCTGATGTATTGATATTTACATCCCAGTTGTAAAAATGTGGTTTGTCACTTCTTGTCATGTTGACTGAAATCTTTTCACTTAGAGATAGCCATTTGGTTATATTAAAATCAGCTTTCATCAAAATATTATACCTTTTAAATTTTTCATTCTTTTCACTATTTTTCAAATAGCCATCTTTGGTTAGATGACCAAATGAAACATAGTAGGATGAATTTTCTGAGGCTCCTGATATAGACATATCGTATTTTTGTTGAGGTGCGAAGTCAGTTATCAACTTATTCTGATAATCGTTGGCTCCATAAAATTCTAAGGCCCCATTTCGAATTCCCCATTCATTTTCAACTGTTGGGTTTGCCTGCCAATTCCTTATACCTTCAAGATAAATATCGTCGTACCTAGGCGAGCCATATGTGCGAATATACGCTTTATTCCATGCTTCAGCAGCTCTTAATGGATCCCTAATCACATCCATCAAAAAAATGGGTTTGGCTAATGATTGTTCCGTCATTAATGTTAAGTTAATTTTACCGGATTGCCCTTTTTTTGTTTCGATCAGAATAACACCAAAAGCAGCTCTTGCTCCATAAATCGAAGATGCAGCAGCATCTTTTAGTACAGAAATATTTAAAATGTCATTGGGATTAATTAATTCCAAATTCATTGGGATACCATCTACTAGAATCAATGGTTCACCACCGTTAATTGACTCATAACCTCTAATGTTAAAATCTGAAGCCGTTGTAGGGTCTCCGTTCCTCTGGGTAATATTCAGGTTTGGTATAATTCCCTGTAATGCATTACCAACTGATACAATCGGCCTGCTTGCAATTTTTTCGGCAGAGGCTACGCCAACTGCACCTGTCAGATTAACCTTACGTTGTGTGCCATATCCAACAATTATTACTTCATCAAGACCAGTAGTTTCGCTTACTAGTGCAACATCACATATTGTTCTACCAGATAGTGGTACTTCTTGTGAAATATAACCAATAAACGAGAATACTAAGATCGCATCTCTGTCTGTCAATGATAATGAATACTTACCATACGCATCAGTTATTGTACCAGTTGTTGTGCCTTTTACTAAAACATTAACGCCTGGCATAGCAGAATTTGTTGAACCATCAGTTACCGTACCTGAAACAGTTATCTGTTGTTGAATATCTAAACTTAAATTTGATTTATCTTCAACTAAAAGAATATGCTTATCCTTTATGAGGTATTTTATTGCTAAAGGATTCAGAATATCATTCAGTACCTCGTTCACAGATGTGTTTTCGATTTGTACGTCTATCTTTTTGTAAGCATTGAATACATCTGAGCTATAAAGGAAATAGAAATCGCTCTGGCTTTCAATGGCGTTTAGAACCTCGTGAACTGGTACATCTTCCATATAAAGACTTACATTAGTACCTTGAGAGTAAGAATTACTACCAAATACGTTCGCTAATGTAATCAGTAATAGGAATACTATTAGTCTCATAATTCTGTAGGTTTTTTTTAAAGAACACACTTGAAAAAATTGTGTATTTTGTAAATAGGATAGTTTTTTCATAAATTTGCATGATTTAGAAAGTTATAGAACTAAATCGCACTACCTCTATATCCACATAGGTAATGTGCTTCAAAATTATGCAGGAAGACCAGGCAGGGTTTTCCTGCTTTTTACAAATAGCAGAATAAATTTTCCATAGGCATTATGAGGTTTAGATTTGAAATTGGTCAATATTTTAAAATAGTAACTATCGCCTCTCTACTTTCGCTTATATACTATAATTCTAGGTTTTAAATATTTCTTTTCATTTACTCTCGTATTTTTGAATATTTTGTAAGATATAGGGCTAACAGATTTTAGCATATTCATCACCTCCTCAATTGTTTCATTAGTAAATGTTGCTGTGTATTGTAGTTCTAGAAGGTCAGAACTTACTATTTCAAATGTTACATTGTATTTCCGCCCAATTTTCCAAAGTGCTTCTTCTATGGGAGTATTATTGAGGCGAAGCTTATTTTCCATCCAAGATGTATATATTTCAGGGATAACATCGCGTATCAAAATTTCATGTGTATTCTTCGAAAAGACTACCTGTTGACCTTCCTTTAACCTAAAAGGTTCATTACCTTTGCCGGAAAAATGAATCTCACCTTCCTCCAGAGTAGCTTCGATTCTGTCATCTTCCTGGTAGGCTAGAATGTTAAATTTTGTACCTATTGCTTTGATATTCAGCTCTCCAGCATTTACAACAAAGGGCATGTCAGCATTCTTGGCTACCTTA
Source organism: uncultured Rikenellaceae bacterium (assembly GCA_964466705.1). GTDB lineage: Bacteria > Bacteroidota > Bacteroidia > Bacteroidales > VadinHA17 > LD21. The sequence continues at coordinate 40,140 of CAYXSM010000027.1, read as the reverse complement.
AAATATGCTTCACCTTCAAGAATCAGATCCCTATTAAGTCTATTATAGTCAGTGAAATATTTAATTGTACTTCCTGCGTTCAAAGTGACTTCTGTCCCATCAGCAAGCTTAACCTCAGACCTTGCTCCAAATGGCGCCCTTATTTCGATAGGAGAATTGGAAGAGGATAGTTTTGTGGAAATATCAGAATGCTTTTTTGTAAATCCACCCCCAATAAAAAAAGCAATTAAAAAAACGGCTGCTATTGATATACCCTCAAATACTAACCTTTTTATTTTTATTCTATTATGAAGCAGCCGTTTTTCTGAAGCTCTCGTTTCCCTATGATCTATTTCAACAAGAATCTGATTATATATTTTATCAAAATCAACAGGATTTTTTTCAATTTTATCTTCATCAATATCATTTAAATGTGATATTAATATCTCTTTAATTAGTTTTTCATTACAAGACTGAGAAAGCAGCTCGAGAAGAGTATGTTTTTCCTTCTCAGTGCATTTCATTTCAAAATATCTATTTAGTAAGATTCCTATTTTTTGTGGTTTGTCCGATGTCATTTATTGTTAGTTTAAGATTTACTATTAATACAATCAAGATTAATAAAGTACTCATCTCTGATGACAAATTTGAACCAACTTCTTAAATTGGTTATGTTCAATAAATAATAAATCACTATTGTTCAATTTTTGCTCATTGGTTTAAATAAATAACTCAAATTGCTACGTATAAAAGTTTCTCATTAAGAGTAAAAACAAAAATAAATAGGACAATCTTCAACATGTATTCTTCAACTTTAACAGCATGAATTATTTTTGGGAACAGACTGGTAATCTGACTGAAAGTGGTCTCGACTTTTTTTCTGGAGTTGGAAATCAAGAAGTTCTCCCATGGCTCATGAGGTTTCTTTTGTATTGCTTTTTCTGGCAATCATCAAAATAATGCCTTCAGCTTCATTCCAGATTCACAGCAATAATCTGTGTAATCACTGTCGCCAAAAACCGTGCTGTTTTCAGGAAGATTAATAAGCATGTCATTCATCCCATCAATATCATGATAACACCCGGGGAGCAATGTAAATTCGACTGGTATTCCATCCTCAGTGGCAATTACTTTTATAGAAAATCCATAGTTGTACTTTCTCATCGATGGTTTATAGCTCCGGTACTGCTTACCCTTGATAAGATTGGAACGACGGATGCGAATATTTTCGTAAGTGGCAATTGGAAAACTATCGATAGAATATTCTAATGATATGTTTAATTTATTGATAAGCTCTAAAAAAGATATTATTAAAATATTTTTTCTAGTTTGGTTTTAATAATTTTAGTTGCCCTATAAATCTGATTTTCTATCGTTCGAACTGATAAGAAAAGCTTCTGGGCTATTTCTTCGTTGGACAGACCTCTAAAACGGCTTAATTTATAAATTTTTTGCTGCTGAGCAGGTAAGGATTCAATGATGGAGGTTACTGAATCCTCAAATTCATGAAAAAAAACCTCCTCATAAGTAATATTGGAGTGTGGTTCTCCTTTCAACAATGACTCTTCAATATATCTGAAATGCAAAGCTTTTCTTTTCAAGTTATTATAAATAGAATTTATTGTAGATTTATACATGTAACTTTTTATATCCATTTCTGGATCAAGAGATTTTCGGTGTTCCCATATTCTGATGAATATTGATTGAATTAAATCTTCTGCTTCTTCAATGTTATGTAGATACTTCAAAGAAAAATAATAGAGTTTTGCACTATAACGATCATAAAGAAATTTAAAAGCATCTTTATCGTCATTTCGGATCCTCACGGTAATATGAGCATCACTGATATCACTTGTATTATTAATCATAAACACATGGAATTTATATCCAAATTCATCATATTACTTACTTTAACGAATACAATAATTTATGATTTTTTAAAACAATAATTACGTCACTATGACAGGCAGGATAATCAACCACAAATCTACATAATCTCTTCCGCCAGCAACTTCGCCTGCTCCAATACCGTCTGAATAGCCTTCTCCTGCTTGTCCGGGGGATAGCCATACTTCCTGAGTATCCTTCTGATATTCCTGCGGAGAGCTGCCTGTACACTTTCCTTGATGGTCCAGTCGATCGTGGTACTGTTCCTGACACTCTGAAGCAGTTCCCTGGCAATTGTCCTTAGGATATCATCACCCAATATTGCAACAGCACTGTCATTTGTCTCAAGAGCATCATAGAAGGCAAGTTCCCGGTAATCGAGGTTCAGTTCTTCACCCCGTCGAGTAGCTTCTCTCATTTCCTTTGCTAGGGGTATCAGTACTTTTTCTATAAAGGCAACGGAGTCTATCATCCCGTTGTGGTACCTCTTTACTGCATCATCGAGCATTTCAGAGAATTTCCGGCTCTGAACCATATTGACCTTCATCCTTACCCTGATCTCATCCTTCAGAAGCCTCTTCAACAGTTCCGCTGCCAGGTTCCTTTGAGGCATGTTCTTGAGTTCATTCAGAAATCTCTCATCCAGTATCTCTATATCGGGCTTCTTCAATCCGGCTGCATCAAAGACATCTATAACTTCGTCTGAAGTTATTGCCTGAGATACTATCTGCCTAATGGCTGTTTCTATTTCCTCGGGTGTTTTGCCGCCTGTACCCCCTGTTATCTTAACTATCCTTGCCTTTACAGACTGGAAGAATGCCACCTCATCCCTTATTTTCATAGCATCTTCATGAGGGACAGAAATTCCAAATGCCTTCAATAATCCTGTAACCTTATCTACAAATAACTGCTTCTTATCTGGCCGGGACAGGATAAAATCTGCAGCAACAGGCAGGAAGCGGAATTTTTCCTCAGGAGTCTTAAGATAGAAAAATCTCCTATAGTTAAATCCCTCGAAGAGTTCTGTGACCATTTCATAATACTCCATCATTGTTCGCACAGCTTCCTCCTGATCAAAGGCCGGATTCCCCTTGCCTCCACTTTCAGTGTACTGTGATAATGCCTTCCTCAGATCCTGGGCAATGCCAAGGTAGTCTACGACCAGTCCGCCCTCCTTGTCCTTGAACACCCTGTTTACCCTTGCTATTGCTTGCATGAGTGTGTGTCCTCTCATAGGCTTGTCGATGTACATTGTATGAAGGCAGGGAACATCGAATCCAGTGAGCCACATATCCCTCACGATTACGAGTTTTAACTCATCCTCGGGATTCTTCATCCTTTCTCCTATCGCCTTTCTCTTTGGCTTATTCCTGATATGATGCTGCCAGGCCACCGGGTCAGTAGCACTGCCTGTCATTATTATCTTCAGCTGACCTTTTGAATCATCCTCATCATGCCACTGAGGCCTTATTTTAATGATGGCATCGTAGAGATCAACACATATCCTGCGGCTCATACATACTATCATCCCCTTCCCTTCCAGGACACTGGCTCGATTCTCATAGTGATCAACAAGGTCTTCGGCAATTCTTGATATGCGGTCTTCCTCTCCCACAATTGCCTCAAGTCTGGCCCATTTTGCCTTATACCTTTGCCTGTCGCTCAGCTCTTCTCCTTCAGTGACTTCTTCAAACTGTTCATCTACCCAGGTCTTTTCAGCATCATCAAAGTTCACCCTGGCCAGTCTGCCTTCATAGAAAATACTCACCGTAGAACCATCTTCAACTGCCTGTTGTATATCATAGATGTCGATGTACTCTCCAAAGACAGCCTTGGTGTTCTTGTCATTTGTCTCAACGGGGGTACCTGTGAATCCGATAAAGGATGCATTAGGAAGAGCCTCCCTGAGGTGTTTTGCAAATCCATCGATGAAATCATACTGACTGCGGTGGGCTTCATCAGCGATAACCACTATGTTCCTGCGAAGACTGAGCGGCTTGTTTGAGATGAAATAATAATCAGAGTTCGGATCTTCAACTTTCTCTGTCTCTTCCTCTGCCAGCTCATACTTGTCGAGCAGAGGCATGAACTTATGGATGGTTGTAAAGACTATCCCGCCGGAGGCAACACTCAATAATTGTCTAAGGTTTTTCCTGTCTTCTGCCTGAACAGGAGACTGACGAAGCAATTGCTGACAGCCCGTGAAGGTATCGAAGAGCTGGTCATCGAGATCATTGCGGTCAGTCATTACCACTATGGTAGGATTATCAAGAGCCAGTACCAGTTTCCCGGTATAGAATACCATGCTGAGACTTTTTCCGCTTCCCTGGGTATGCCAGACAACTCCGGCCCTCCTGTCGCCCGAGGCCGAGGTTGCCATTGTTGTTGTCACGACTGCCTTATTTACGGCATAATACTGATGATAGGCTGCAACTTTCTTAAGAACAGTATCCTTATATTTCTCGAACACTATGAAATGCCTGATAAGATCCAGCAAGGTTCTCTTATTTAACATCCCCTTGAACATTACTTCCATCTGAGGAACAGTACTATCCTCAGTTGTCAGCCCGTCTTTGGTCTTCCAGGGAACAAATCTGTTCCAGTCGCTTGTTATAGTCCCATACCTTGCCTCCCATCCGTCTGATGCAATCAGGAGAGCATTATAGGTGAACAGGGAAGGTATGAGATGTTTATAAGTCTGAAGCTGGTTGAAGGCGGTTTTAATTGTAGCTCCTTCGTCGGAGGGATTTTTCAGTTCTATTGCAATCAGTGGGAGACCGTTAATGAACAAAACTATATCAGGCCGTTTGTTATTATTGTTTTCCAGTACAGTGAACTGATTAACAGCAAGAAATTCATTATTATCAGGTTCATTGAAATCTACCAGGTAAACCTTATCTCCACGTATCGAACCATCCTTTCTGAGCTCTATGTCAATACCATCAGTAAGGTACCTGTGGAAGGTTTCGTTGTTCGTGAGCAGGTCCGGACTGGCAGTCCGGAGTACCTTTTTCAACGTATCGGCCTTGCCTTCTACAGAGATGGTTGGATTGAGCCGGTCGATGGCATTCTTCAGCCTGTTTACCAAGACCGCTTCATTGTACTGCCGTTCCACAAATAACCCGCCAGGAGAGATGTCCGGGCCATGCAGATGTCTGTACTGCAGTCTTTTGAGGTAATCAAGACTTATGTTTTCAACTTCCAGCTCTGTTAAAGTATGCATGGTCGCAAGGTTTATGGGACTCTTATTTTGCCGGACATTAATTTTGGAAGCAATGTATCTCTAATTTGGGTGAGAATCCTATTTTCTTTTTCATTTGATACGATTCTATCAAGAAATGGGGTAATAATCTTGTCAAACCATTTCAGTACCTCTCCATTCGGAATAGTAATCCCAATCTCCTTAAAAGTTGATTTACTTATTTCTTGAAAAGTTGAACCGTTTGCCCATCCTTTTATCTTTTCAATATTCAAGTCCAACCAAAAGAGCATAAATAAATTTGATACCAATTTACCCTGAATGGCAATAAATCCCTGGTTTATGGAAACAGGTACTTGGGAAATAGCTAAATAGCCAACCGGAGCTCTCGAAGAAAGTAATAAAGTTCCACTTGGCAGTACTCCTGAACTTATTTGCTTGACTCCATTGTCCGTAATTCTTCTCTCAGTAGTTAATAACACAGGTGACTGCAGAGATGATAGGTCCCTGGGTGTTGCCCAAAAGTTATTTCCACCCCAAAAGTTGGAATTTTTTGTACTTGGTGTTGAGCCACCTTTAACATTTACTGCCTCATTAAGATTAGATTTTCTCCACCCCTTCGGCAATCCATCCACCAACTCCCCATCAAATCCCGGAAACCTGAAATAAACAAACCACTCCTTGAAGATAGCCTGGGCAATGGATTCAAGGGTTTTGTTCATCCGGAGGTTGAGTTCAATCTTGTCGTCAAGGGAGGATAGGATTTTTACAATTTTTTTCTGTTGTTCTAATCTTGGTATTGCGATTTCGATTCCTTTTAAATAAGTTACAGGTTGGGCAATGGATGGGACACCCACTGATGACGAATTTGCCAACAGTTTCTTTTTACCAAGTTCCGTTTTGAAAAAATAAGTTATATACTCAGGAAGAAGTCTTTCTTTATCACACCTCATGTAAAATTGTCGTTGCGAAAGAACATATCTTTTATATTTTGAGCTTTCAGGAATGTACGCAACTGAACCAATATTTCCAGCATGAGTAAAAATCACGTCACCAGGAAAGACATTAGCGTTTTTTAATTTATCGGCATGTTCAATTGTGATAAAATTATAATCACCATCTTCTAATCTTACACCTTTAATATTTGCACCACTTATTATCGGAATCCCCTCCTTTACAAACGTTTCGACCTTAATGGATGAACCAAATGGACCCATTCCTATTTTTTCAGCCAATTCACCAATACTATGTAATTTCCATTCTTCCACTGTCATCCTAACCTTTATGAAAACTTATATCCGATAGAGGATAAATTCTTTTCAATCTCATTGTCAAGGCAATTTGATTTTACCATTTGATCCTTCAGATCTGAGGTGAGTTTCTTCATCTTTTCCTCAAATGATATATCATTGTCATCCTCCACTTTAAATTCTACATATCTTCCAGGAGTAAGAATGTAGTTATTCTTCCTTATCTCCTCAAAAGAGACCGACTTGCAAAGTCCCGGGACATCCTTATATTTCTTTTCCCAATCCCTGCTTCTCCATGAATGGTATATCTCACCTATCCTGGCTATATCTTCATAAGTAAGTTCTTTCTGCCTCCGGCTGATCATTTTTCCGATCTCCCTTGCATCAATAAACAGTATCTGGTTGCTCCTGTCCCTGAATTTACCATTTGTCTTGTTCCTTGCCAGGAACCACAGGCAGGCCGGGATCTGTGTATTGTAGAACAACTGCGAGGGAAGAGCAACCATGCAATCAACAAGCCCATTCTCAATAAGGTTCTTCCTTATTTCACTCTCTGTATTAGTATCACTGCTCATGCTACCGTTGGCAAGAACAATGCCGGCAGTGCCTCCCGGTGCAAGCTTGCTAATGAAATGCTGCAACCAGGCATAATTTGCATTCCCGGAAGGTGGAACTCCATATTTCCACCTGTGGTCATCCTTTTGTATCTGATAGTCGCTCACATTGAATGGCGGGTTGGCAAGGATATAGTCTACCTTAACATCCAGAAGCTTGTCATTCAAAAGTGTGTCACCGAGCTCGATCCTGGCTTCAATACCCCGGATAGCAAGGTTCATCTTTGCCAGCTTCCAGGTCGTTGGATTGCTCTCCTGACCGAAGATGCTTATTTTACCTCTTCTGTGCTCGTGTAGTTCAATGAACCTCTCGCTCTGGACAAACATTCCACCGCTGCCACAACAGCCGTCATAAACCCTTTTCTCAGCTTCAGGGGCAAGCATCTCCACAAGGAGTTTCACAATGCTCCGGGGAGTGTAGAACTGACCACCCTTTTTACCTTCTGCATCGGCAAACTGTCCAAGGAAGTACTCGAAAACAAATCCCAGGACATCCTTCCCCTTGCCGCTCCCGTTCTCTGAAAGAGTAATTGAACCGATAAGGTCAATGAGTTCTCCCAGTCTTCTTTTATCGAGAGCAGGTCTGGCATAGTCTTTTGGTAATACCCCCTTAAGCGATGGATTATCCTTTTCAATAAAGTCCATCGCATCGTCAATGTCCTTGCCAATAGTTGGCAGTTTTGCCCTTTTCTGCAACCATGACCATCTTGCTGAAGGAGGTACATAGAAAACCCTTTCTGCCAGGTATTCATCCTTGTCCTCAGGATCAGCTCCTGTAGCGGCCTGTTCCGATGAAAGTTTCGTGTAGAGATCATTGAAGGCATCAGAAATATATTTCAGGAAGATCAGCCCCAGTACAACATGTTTGTACTCAGCAGCATCCATATTGTTGCGAAGCTTATCGGCTGCCTGCCAAAGGGTTTTTTCAATAATATCGTTTTCGTGCATTATTTGCAATTGATTACATCATAACTTCAGATGTTTAAAGGTACAAAAAGTAATCAAGTATCATTTAAAAGAATTGTTGTCATAACAACAAAAGGCGATATCTTTTAATGAATGTCTATGCCTGCAATATGATTATGAGAGATTTGGGCTTGTGTATAAAGAAAATGTTACTACTGGTAGGCCTAATTTTACCAGCAAAGTAAAATAGTAGATGAGAATATACATTTGCTGGTAATACAGAATATCAAAAAATACTTATACCCGAAGCATGACCCTAATAATTATAGTAATCAGCGTATTAGAATCCCAGCAAGGGAAAAATTATGTATACTCATCCATTTGGTGATAGGTTTGTTTTTAACTTAAGTTGAAATGCAATCATCTAATTAATGACTCTAACCATGCTGATCTCTTTATGCTATCCGGCTCTATCAGTAGCATTAATGAGTCCAACTTTTTGCTGTAAATTTCAGGGTAGGAAATCGCTCCACTTGCGAGAATAGTATAGTCGTTCGTCTCAATATACGATACTTCAGCATATAATCTTGCCAATTGCTGAAAACGGATGCTAATATCCCCAGTATTCTCCAGTGCTAATTCCGCAGATTTCTTCGCTTGTTCTGCCAGGACTTTCTCTTGACGAGCATTTTCAGCCTGCATAAACGAAAAGATCACTGCCAAAACTGCCAGAATATTTATAAGGCCAGTATCTCTTAAAAACCTATGGAGCCACCTCTGATCAGAGCCGCAGTGTGAACAAACTTTTGCTCTTGGATCTATTTTCTTATGGCACATTTTGCATTCTTTCATATGCATAATTATATTATTTTTGTTTAAGTAAGTCTCTGTACGGGTATGGAATAATATCAAATTACATGCTGCTAACAAGTAGGTACACCTTATTAAACAAATAATTTCTAAAACATAAGGTGTTGGTTTATCCGTAAATATATTAAAGAAAAGAGCCTTTGGATTTGAAGATAGACTTAAAGGAAAATCATCGTGTAATGAAATAGGGGATTTAATGCCCCTTCGGGGAGACTTGGTTCTCCCAATCCTTCACCTACTTCTTCTGCAGTTTCTCCACCTCCCTCTTCATCTTCAGGAGCTCCTCTCCGAATGATGTCCCCTTCGCCTCTGTTCTCAAGGAAAGTATGCTTACCAATCTTTTCCTCAATTTTTCTTTGTCTGTCAGTATCATTGAGTAATGCTTTAAAGTTATTAAACTCTGTTTCGTTCAGCTCAAACGGGAATTCACCTGTAAAATACACTGGGTCTGATTTTGTCAGTTCTTTAAGTTGCTTCCAGTTAATATTTCCATTTTCGTCCTCATGGCTTCTACTTGTAAAAATAGACATTGTTCCCGGACTACTCAATATTTCCTCGAGAACATTATCAACAGCTTCGGGTATGTAACTTTCAACATTTTCAACAGTTGGTTCCTCCATCTGTTCAACAACATCTTCCGGTACTATCTCCTGTTCAAGGGGCTGGTTCATCAGATTGAGTAGTTCTTCAACCATAGAATTTTTCGTATGATAGCTTCTCAGCACTTCAACAATAGCACTTATCTCAGCCATTGATCTTTGCTCCACTATCCCAAAGCTGTTAGGATTTACCTTCTTATAAGATTTTACTGCTTGAGAGGTAATATTGTGGGCAGGTGCCCATTGTGTCCGTAAAACGAAAATTAATTGATTTTGGATCAGAAATGCATAAGACTTAAGGAGTATTAGCTATTGCCAATTTTCCCTTACTAATAAGTGTCCTGTTATCAAATAATGCCTTCTCTTCACATTTTTTCTTTATCGCTCTACGTGTCGAGTTTCTGAGATTAAAAAATTTATCTCTGATATGATGAGCAATTTTGTATTCCTGAACTTCTCGAGTGTCATTGTGCCATTTTGATGGTAATTCTGATAATAGTTTATTGTATTGGTCACGATCATGCTCAAACAGAAACCTTATGCCTGAAATGCTTAGAAAACGACTTGACTCTTTCTGCATTGATATATCCAGGCCGGTTACAATACATTCTCTTCTCTTCATTGATTCTGATACGAGATCTTTGTCTATACTTAAATTATTAGAATTCGTAATGTGCTCATTTTCTTGTTTAGCATCCATGGTCAGGAGACCAGTAATTTTTCGTATTTTTTTTTCTGAAAGGATTTCCCCTGGTGTTGTAAAAACTTGTTTATTGCCAGATTGAAGCTTAAGCTGTAACTCTGTAAAATCTCGTATATTGTTATTATTATCGTTGACAAGATCATCCCATTTATCATTTATGAGATGCCTTATAGAATTCAAATTTAGCGACCCATGCTCCCGAATAAGTGACTGGTATTGTCTTACTTTTTTAATAGCATTACTCCCAGTTTCCTCGTAATGGGCTTTCCAAAATTTGGGATTGCCCCCATTGGTAATTAATTCTATATCTTTAGGCTTAAGGGTACTGCAATCAACTGATTTATCATAAAAAATGATATCGTCAAATGCATCTAAAAGGATTTGTTTAACCTCTAATAATTTCGCCTTGGATAATAAATCAGCAAGAGTATGTATTTCAAACTTGGCTATCTTTGCCATTCGGATAATTTTGACCTCAAATCGGAGGATATTTCTTGGCAGATTATATTGCAATCCCTTATTATAAAGTTTTACATGATACTGAGCATACTTTACCTTGGAACAAAACATCTTCTTGGTCTCTTCATAGTTAAACTGTTTATTTCTATGTAAGACAAGGTTTCTCAACAGAACATCGGGATTATACGGAACCTCTATGTTCACTCCGAATTCAACATTATTTAGCATGGCCTGTCGTGGAATGATACCAAATTTATTTTTAAGCTCCCCAACAGAATCCACAAGCTTACTATAGCAAAAATCATCATAATTATGGATCCCTCCGTTGTGGAATTTATGAAGACTCCCAGAAAGCCCAATAAAACCTGTGAAACCTACCGAGAAATATAAATCCTTAAACTTGGCAAGACGAGATCCTGGTATAATCTCCCCTGTTAGTGTATTATACCTTTCAGTAAATGATAGTAATTCTTTATTTTGAAGCTGATCAGTTGTTAATCCGGTATTTGTTATTTTAATATAGTCAACCATGATAATTTCACCCAATTAATTATGTTGTCCAACAATAGAATTAGTAAAAGAGGTAATATTTAAATCCGTCTGGTTGAGATTTCCTGAACAGCCACTAATACATCTTCTAATCTGTACAGCACCCTATATCCGAACCGGACACTCTTGATCAAACCGTTCTTTGTATAGGTATTGAGAGTAGGTAATGAAACCCTTAAATGTTTTGATGTTTCATTTCTTGTAAGTAACTTCTGTTCTTCAGCCTCAGATTTATTAATCAGGTTTTTTAACTCATCTCTGACTGCTTCTTTTACTCGTTCGAAAAATTCATCTGAGGTGACATTTTGAATTAGGACATGATTTTCCATAGAGCATAAATTTTAATATATGCTCAAGTTTAACCTTGTTTTTCTGGATATAACTTCCATAACTTCCGAATGGAAGCAGTTTTAAGAATAATGGAAGCAGATGGAAATAAATGTTACTTTAAAGAGATTTTAGTGTTTGAAACATTTTTTTAAATGTCTCATAATCTTTTGTGAAATTTTGATTCCTAAGGGCTCTTTCTGATATATATCCTGATCCACCTTGTTCCCGGGTTATCAATCCAAATCTATTGTAAAAAACCCTCAATGCTTTTATGTGAGAGCCTCCGGATTGTAAAAGTTGCAAATCAAAGAGTGCATAATATGCATCTCGGAGTTCACCCAATTCATTACTTATTCCTTTCCATACATCATCTTCTGCAATATACTCATGGGTTTTTAACATCTTTATAAAGTTCAACCCAACTTCGGACCTCTTAAACAAATTTATAAATTCACGTTCAGTATCAATAGTCTCTTGTGGCTTATGCTTTTTAACAGGCTTACCCCTTATTTTATATTTCTCATTTATCTCCACTTTTATTCGTAATTTACGTAATTCCTCAAAGACTATCCCCAGCTGGTTTTCAAATTCATATTCATTATCTCTAAAGGTCACATTTTCTATTGAGTATGGAACGTCAGCCATACTGTATGAAATATCCCGAGCCTTGGGTACTCCCTCAAAATATGTTTTCTTATTAGAATATCTACTGGACAAATGACATTCAGTTATTTCGTCAATATACTTCTTATAATGGATCTTATACTTATTTAAATGATTTATAGCTTCCTGGTGAATATCTTCCAAGGCATTCAGTCTGATTCTGTCCTGCGATATTTTGAGTATTTCATCAAATCTTAAGGGCAACTCCTTTACAAAATATTCGTAAAAAGGACTTATGATCACCGAAATAGTATTTGCCGTTGAATCCGGCAGGTGATAGAAATCCTCAAATTGATCTATTTCTTTATCATCAAACATATTCAACTTCAACAATTACTCCCAAGCCTAAAACCTTATAAACTATGCAATTATTAACCTTTTACGGAAATTAATACTAAGTTTCTGTAATCAACAAACTGAAATCAAATAACCTTTATTTCGGAATGATTAAAATATGGATGTAAATTTAATAAATGGGCTGTCTCTTCCTTTGAAATCTTATTATAGTTAAGAAACTCTCTTTCAGTTTTATGCCCAGATATTTTCATGATATCAATTATATTCACTCAACTAAGATACATATTTGTACAGTCGGTTCTTCTCGCTGTATGAGTTTTTATCAGTTCAAAATGGTTGGTCTAACAGCTCTTAATGCGGTTTGAATTTTACACCGAGTTGCTCAATCGATGAACTGCCTCAAAGGATAAGTCCATTCATCTATGCCGTGAAGTTTATTTGTGTTATCTGCCTTGATAAATTTATTTTGCTATTGATAAAGTATTCATGATGAAATATGGATGCTTTGCCAAGGAGATGGCTGTCTCCTCTTGTGAAAGTCGGATGTAACGTAGAAATTCCTTTTCTGTCTTGTGTCCTGATATTTTCATTATATCAATGGTTTTGATCCCGGCCAGGTACATCAATGTACAGCCTGTACGCCTGGCTGTATGGGTGCGGATGAGTTTATTCTTTGGCTCGCTTTTTTTTACCCTCAACCCTCCTTTTGTCTGCTCATAATTAATCACTTCGTTAATTTTTGCCATCCTGGCAATGCCCTTGATGTTGTCATTCACCATCTGTTCATGTGTTTTCGGAAGGGTATAGTCATATTTGCGGAGGATAATATCACAATCTTTGCTTACAGGAATAATTACTTTCACGCCGGTTTTCTTCTGAATAAGCTCAACGTACTTCACCCCGTCCATCGTTTTGATATTGGATTTATTGATCCGGCTGTAATCGCTGTATCTTTGAGCCGTATAGCATCCAATCAAAAAAATATCTCTGACAATTTCCCATAACTTATTTCCGGAAAGGTTAAGCCCATGTAATTGCTGCACCTCTGCGGCTGTAAGGTAAATACTATTTGCTTCTGTTTTAATTGCCTTGAAGGCCCTTGTTTCAGTTACCATGTTGCTATGCAGCCCTTCCTCTCTTGCGGCCCTCATTATGGTTTTAAGGTTGGCTATACGTCTCCCAGCATAATTGACAGAGCAATTCCGATCATATAGAAATTGTATATAATTATTGTAAGTGTCCTGAGTTATGTCGCCAAAATCATATTGCTTCCCCTGTTTATCGCAAAACATATCCCATGACTGCATGAAGCCGGTCAGCACTCTGCAACTGCCATATGTGTATTTTTTCTTTGTGCCGGACAACCTCTTCCCTGACTTCGCATCTTCAACAAATCGCTTTATATATTGAGTTAGCGTCTCCTTTGTTTGCACATCCACATAATAAAACTCATCCACTACCCCCCTCAACCATTCAGCCGATACAGATTCAGTAAGTTTAAAGAGTTCCCTCAGGATAGCATCTTTCAGGGCCGTTAGCCTGTCCTCAATGTCCTTTGCCTGATCCCTTGTCAGTTCTTCAGTGAACAGAACATTCGGTTTCAGCCGTTGTCCTTTCTCATTCCAGTATGAAGGATAGATACGGAAGGGGGTTTTAATCCTGAGGTCGATGTCCCTCCCATCAACAAACCGGAGCCACACAGGGACCAGCTTATTCAACTTCGACCTGGTATAGAATCTTATGGTTGCCATCACTCATAAAAAAATATGCTCCGAATTTGTGAAGGTCACCTGTGCCTCCCGGGTTATTACTGATTCCCGGAATCCGGAGCATTAATATTTTTGTCGGTGTTTTCACACTTCAAATATAAAATTTGTGCGACAATTGTACCGACAATTGTTTAATTTACTTATTCACCCTTTAACTTACTTTTATCAACCACTTTCATATTTAACTGATATATAGCTATATTATAAAATGTTTTTTAATTAAGGAAATTAAGGCAAATAAAATAATTGTAATCCCTCCTGGGATCACAAAAAGGCGCTGGAAAGGCGTCTTTTTTTTTGCTGCAGGGTTAAAACAGAAGGTTGGGGGTTTGAACCGGGGAGTAAAGCGACGAGCCCGAGAGCGGAACTGAAAACCTTCTTTGTGCCTTCCATTGACTCCTGCCGTTGTACCAGGTTAAGTATTTTGACATGCAAATTTATGCATTCATACAAATCATCAGGATGATATGTAAATGACATAAATTGTTACCCGTGTCATAATTATGTACAGGTAAATAAGTTGACCATATGCGCAGAGAAAATTCCCGGTCCGGCTCCCTGATTCTAAGCCAATATAAATACAGGGATCGTTCTAGTAAACCAGTTCGGCAACTTTTGCTTCAGCTTCAGCCAGCAATAATCCCGACTTATCATCATAGGTTGTATGCAGATACATATGAGCGTTCGGACCTCCTGCCCTTCCCAGAAAATTCTTATATATCGCTTTGATTTCAGGGTTTTCATGACAAAAACGTGTGGCTGACCTCAGATCAACTGAGTCAAGAGCATTTATACGCTTCTCCAGATCCTCTGCACTTTTCGGAGGTTGTCCTGCTCCTCCGACACAACCTCCTTTACAGGCCATCACTTCAACAAAATCATATTTACATGATCCCTCCATAACCTGATCGAGGATAATTTTTGCATTCCTCATTTCATAACAAACTGCTACGTTGAGGTTGACTTTTCCAATTTTTACAGTAGCTTCCTTTAATCCGTCAAGACCCTGAACCTGTTCTAATTCAAGCAACTCGGGACCCGGATTTTTCCCGGTAATATTCTTATGAGCGGTTCTTACGGCAGCTCTCATGACACCTCCGGTATTTCCAAAAATCGCACCTGCTCCCGAGGAAATTCCCATCAGGGAATCATAGCTTCCTTTCTGATCAGAAAAAAGAATATTGCGATCTGTGAGCATCATGGCCAGCTCATTGGTAGTGATTGAAATGTCAGTGCTTCTGAACCCTTCTGTTGTCAATTCCGGGCGGGTGACCTCATACTTCTTTGCCGTGCAGGGAGTTATTGCCACATGCACGATTGATGAAGGATCGATACCTTTTTTCCTGGCAAAATAGGTCTTTACCATTGCGCCTTGCATTATTACAGGGCTTCTGGTAGTTGAAAGATGTCCGATAAGAGACGGATAAAATATTTCAACATATTTTACCCATGCCGGACAGCAACTGGTAAACTGAGGCATGGTTCCGTTCCTTTTTAAGCGGTGCTGCAGTTCTTTAGCCTCTTCCATGATTGTAAGATCTGCACTGAAATTAGTATCAAGGACATAATCAAATCCCAGTGCCCTGCAGGCTCCTGCTATGTTTTCTGATAAATATGACCCCGGCTGGATGTTGTAATATTCTCCAATACCTGCAGGGACAGACGGTGAAATCGATGCTATTACAACTTTGGACGGATCGTTGATAGCCTCAAGAACCCTCCGCCAGTCATATTTTTCACTCATTGCTCCTTTTGTACAGGCAGCAAGGCATCTGCCGCAATGAATGCATACGTGATGCGTTTTTGTTTGCTTGTATGTTCCATATACTTTTTGAATATCCTTGCAAACCACTATACAATCACGGCATCCTTTGCATTTCTTCTCATACCTGGCTATTGCCGGATTATCATCCTGTATGGCCAGATAATAATCAGATGCTGATTGCTGAAGGAAATCAAACACCCATGGACCAAACATCCCGGATCCCAGAAAGACAGATCCGTTTAAGAGAAGAGCCTTTTCAATAAATTCACGTCTGTTAATTTTACCCATTATTTATGATTTTTTCAATACATTCAATAATATAAAATGACTGCAGTAAACCCAGCCTGATTTTCCCGGTTAAATATATTAAATGATTTAGGAAAAAAATATTGACAAATGCCAGTTAAATACTTAAAAAAACTTAAATATTTTGTTTTCATTCGGTGAGAACTGTATCCGGTACAGTGCAGACAATCATCATTTCCTGTCTTTTTCACTTAATATCAGGGCCATGGGGACCCTGAGGAACTTCGCTCTGTATGCTTCCACATTATCATAAACATCTCTGACATTAAAGGAATTAACACAATATGAAACCAGCAGCTCGTCATTCTCAATAAACTGCTGGTGAGCAAGTGCATTGTAGGTAAAGATCATTTTACTGGTATCAGTTTCAGATTCCGTGGTGTGATAAATGAATTTTCTGTTTTGAAAAGATTTATGAGGAAAGTCGGAAACGTAAGCATAAATATCAGCTCCTCCCCTTTCCTGAGTCAGCAAAATGTATTTTGAGCCATATCTGAAAATGCTGAATTGTTCAGAGACTGATACATCAGTTTCCATTGGGATTGAATTGCAGATGCTGTCATTCCATTCTGTGCCGTCATAGAATTCCCACCCTGTATATAGCGCGTTGCTTTCCAGAGGGATTCGTGCCACATGAATTTTGGCCTTATCAGGATAGATTTTTGTTCCATAGATATATACGTAACCTTCGTCGACCATGATACAGTTTCCAAAATCGATCTGATTACGGCTGTAATCAATATCAACATTGTTTGTCTCAAGATGCGTAAAGCCGGGGTATTTAAAAGAATGCAGGTCAATCCGGGATATCCTGAATGCAAACATGGTTTCTGTCATTTCGTCCAGAATATCTGCTTCATTTTCAGGTTTATCTGTTCTGACTATCAATGATGGATCGTTGTACAGGTTGAGTGCAAAAACATAAAGGGTATCATTTTTTACTAATCCATGACCAGGCCAGTACCAACGATATGTTGTATCACCTTTTTCATTAACTGGTTCCATAAGTGTCAGCGGATCATCAATCGATCCTCTGATTACAGGTACTGCGGTTGTATTCTCTTTATTTATATGATTTCCTGCATTTCTCAGCATTCTGGTCCCGGTATCCCTTGATCCGTTAACTACTTCGCCAAGAAAGCAGTCTCCAACAAAAAAAATTGAGGAACCGTCGGGCAACAGGATAGAAAAAAGCCCGTCAGCTCCGGTCAATCCTCCTGATTCCGAATAAAAGAGTTTCCTGAATTTTTCATCCTGAGTTACATGATTTTTACTTTCTGTCAGGTTTTTACATGATGGGCCTGTCAAAAAAAGCAAAAGTGCAAGCATATGCAGCAAAGTTCTGTGGCAGTTTTTGTTTTTCATAATTCTGCAGGCAAATAATTATCAAAGTAAAGTGCTTCCCTGGAAAAATATCCTTTGTCTCTGCTTATCTGAGAATTACTTTTCTGGTTTCCACTCCCCATTCCCCCTGAAGACGGGATATAATAATAGGACCTGGCAGATGGCTGCAACTAATGAAGCTATCACCCGGGGGCACCTGCCGGTTAAGATAAACACGACCATCAAGACCGAATATTGTCAGGAGTGATGGTGAAATGACCCCGGCAAGATGGATGCATTCGGAAAACCTGCAGTAGCTGATCATGGCATTCCCCGTTTCCTTCCCGTTTATGCCTGTCCAATCCGGCTCATTAAACAACACAATAGTGTCAGGAATTGAAGTATTGGCAGCTTTGTCCGTCGAAAGCCAGTAAAAGCGGGCTCTGTAATTACGTGTATCTTTATATATTGAGCTGAAGTCAGTTGTGTTCACATTAAAGGAGATGAGTATTTCATCATCTTTCATGAATTGGGGATGTGCAAAAAGGTTATAAGTGATGTTGTTGTCATGAGGCTTAATAATGGCAAAACGGTTCTCATTGCCTCCTGATACCGCACGGTTCCACGGGCCAGTAATGTTATCTGATTCAAGTATAAACAGCTCTCCGACAAGCCATATCTCGTGCATAATCAAATAGAATTTACCATTCTTTTCGTATACGTAGAATGATTCGCTCACAGGCCTGTCACCAACCGGAACAGCATCATTGCAGTCGAAAGACCAGTTGTTGTAACCAGCATAAAATTGCCAGGATTCTTCCAAACCCGACTCAACTCTGGCCAGATAAGGCAGGGGGTACTTATAGCCCCCATGAGTAGTGTCCTTTACACCAAAAATATATAAATAATCTTCACTCCTCACCAGGCAGGCACCAAATCGCATCAGGGTATCGGTGACGGATTCTATTTCGGAAGTCTTTATATGTTGCATTTCAGGATATTTAAAATAAGCCAGATAACTTGTCCCCACCCTGAAATTAAATCCCGGAATGCCATTGTCTTCAAAACTCACCCTGACGGCAAAAATCTTTACAGTATCGTTTTCCACTATCCCGTGTTCGGGCCAGAATATGTCCTGCCCGATCCCGGGAATAAGGGAAGAAGGATTTTCAAATGTACCGTTATATATGGCGGCCAGATTACTACCATCATCGATAATCGCGGAGTTGTTTATCATTTTTGATTTAAAAGGTTTGATGCTGTATTCTCCGTCTTTTTCTCCGATGAAGGTATCACCAAAAAGCCAGAGGGTTTTGCCATCAGGAAGCAACACAGAGATTGTGGCATCAGATGCACACCATCCGCCGCTGACGTTGTTAAATCTAAGGAAGAATTCTTCAGCTTCTGTCACAGAGTTCTGGGCAGAAACATCGAACAGAAGCATGTGGAAGCTCAAAGCAACAATGGAAGCTATGTTCATAATAAGCCTCATGCTGTAAAAATTATAAATACACTAATCACGGACATAACGGAAGTCATTTTATTGTGACCCGAAATCAACATGGTCAATCCGCTACTGGTACCCCTCATTCTGGCCAAGTTCGGGATTAAGATATCTTTCTTTCTGTGGTATGGGGAATAATATATGGTATGGCTGTATATTGGCTGTAGGTTTTACAAGACTCACTCGTTCCATTAGTTTTCCCATTCTTGTCAGATCGTACCATCTGTGTCCTTCCATGACAAATTCCCATTGTCTCTCCTGCAAAACAGCATTTTTGAATGTCTGGTAATCCATTCCTTCAGGAAGGTCGTCAAGGCCTGCCCTGTTCCTGACATCATTGATTGCAGTGTAAGCATCCGTTGTCGGGCCGTTGTTGATTTCATTAAGAACCTCTGCATACATTAAGAGCACGTCAGCATATCGAATGTAAATGAAATCAGCATCAGATTCCCCGTTCTGCCGGCCTCCCTCAGCTTCCTGGTCCCAGTATTTTTTAATATAAGGGCCGTCAAATATTTCTTCTTCAAACCCGGTAATAAAGGTAACGGTCTTTCTTTTGTCAGTATTGTGAAAACTGTTATACAGATGCTCTGTAGGTCTTTCCCACCCCTGCCCGTTACGGACCCCTTTGTCGGAAACTGTTGTGGGCATAAGGCGGACGATGAACTGGTTTGTTGTCCAGCCTTCTCCAAGTGTTCCGCTGAAATTTACTGCCCAGATTATTTCTCCTGTATTTGCATTACTTATTTTGAAAATGTCTTCAAATTCCGGCTCAAGAGTATATTTGCCGATGACTTTTTCAAGGTGCCCCACGGCCTCTGTGAAATCATTAACATTATTTGTCAGGGCTCCTCGGGTAAGACATACTTTTGCGAGCAAAGATGAAGCAGTAAGGCTTGTCGGCATTCCCTGAACCCTGTTGGGAAAAGGATTGACTGCAAGCAGCTGTTCTGCTTTCTTCAGGTCAGCAATCACACTCTCGTAAACCTGCGAAGAAGGTGTTCGCGGAATTTTGGATTCACTGACGCTTTTCGTGGAAAACAATTGTAGCGGAACGTCGCCGAATAATCTGACAAGTTCAAAATACAGCATGCCTCTCAGAAAGTAAGCCTCACCCTGAAGATGATCTTTAACTTCAGGCTTAGAATATTTCAATATATTCTCAGATTCCTCAAGGAGAACATTGGCTGAATTAATCACTTCGTAACACCCTGTCCATATATAGTATAAGGTTGAGTTATTAATATCAAAAGTAAATTGTGAAAGATCGAGCATGTCAATCGAAGGACCAGCCTCATAGCAATTATCCGAAGCCAGGTCCTGCAGAACCCAGAAATTATTGAAGAACAGGCCTCCACCGGTCCATGTCCATGTTATCAATCCTCCGAACATCCCGTTAGCAAAACTTATCAGATCGTTTTCTGACTGAAAATAATTATCATAATTCTGCTCTGACCGAAGATCCTGGTCCAGAAAATCCTGGCAGCTGCCAAGAAAAAGCAGGAGAGCGGCCAGGAATAAGCTTATTTTTTTCATTGCTAAAGATTTATCAGGTTAAAATGTAGCATTGACACTGAACATAAGGGATCTGGCCATGGGATAGGCCCCGTAATCGGCTCCTTTTCCAAAGACACTTCCCCCGAATATGGATACTTCGGGATCGTAACCAGAGTATCGTGTCAGCGTGAAAAGATTGCTCCCGCTTATTGAGACCTGCAAATTACTGATATTAACTCTGCCAAGTAAATCATGAGGAATATTGTAAGACAATATCACCTCTTTAAGGCGGGCATATGATCCGTCTTCAACCACAACATCAGACATTACAATCCCGTGAGGTGAAGCATTTGCCCTGGGATATTTGTTTGTAGGATTGTCGGTTGTCCATCTTTCAAGTGCCACTGCTGAGTTGTTCTGATAGCCATCGAAACTTTCAAGCTGGAACCGGTTGAAATTGACAATTTCATTGCCATGGTCACCCTGGATATATACATCCAGTGAAAAGTTCTTATATGAGAGGGTGTTTCTGAGCCCATAAGAAAAATCAGGATGTGTATTTCCAATTTTAAAATAATCATCTACTGTCAGCTTACCGTCTTTGTTTTTATCAACATATTTACGGTCTCCATATCGCGCGATCTTTGCCGGGAAAAAAGGAACCTGAGAAGGTTCTTCATTTAACTGAATAATTCCGTCTGATTTATATCCGTAAATCACCCCTATAGGCTCATTTTCGGTAATGATGGTCCAGTCGAGAATGTTCATTATAGCTGTGCCATATATATTATCAGATTTGTCGAGGTTGGTCACTTCATTTCTGTTGAATGAGATGTTTATCCGTGAGTTCCATCTGAATTGCTTGTCAATATTGACAGTACTCAATGAGAATTCGAGACCCCTGTTCTGAAGGTCACCAACATTTGCCCACACGTATTCAAAACCTGAGGATCTGTTGACCGGCAGATAGAGCAGCAGGTCTGAAGTATTTTTAAGATATGTTTCAACTGTCAGCTCAATTTTTGATTTCAGAAGGCTGAGGTCTATTCCCAGATCATACTGTCTCGTAACTTCCCACTTTAAATCGTTATTTTGCAGGGAATAGACATATGTTCCAATAACTTCGGCGCTTGGTCCTTCACCAAAAAAATATGGATGGGTTCCGATGAGGCTCATGGTGCTGCCGGAAGGGATTCCTTCATTACCCACGCTTCCTGCACTCATCCGCAGCTTAAGATCATTTATTATTTTTATATTTTGGAAGAATCGTTCTCTGGTAAGCCTCCAGGCTGCAGAAAATGACGGAAAAAATCCATATTTATGTGCTGTGCCGAATTTTGAGGAACCATCAAGCCTTCCCGATACAGTAAGGTAATACTTGTTATCAAAGTCATAAAGAATTCTTCCGAGGCCGGAAAGCATTGCCCAGGAGCTGTACCCGGAATAAATGGTCTTATCAAGTCCCAGACCAAGGTTGTAATACCCTAGTCGCTCGTCTTCAAATCTTTCAACAGCTATTTCAGCCGATTCCGAAACGTATTTCTGAGCTGTCTGGCCTGCAAGTATGTTTAAATGATGCCTGTCGCGGTTCAACCTGTAGGTAACAGTGTTTTCCATCAGCCAGGTATAACCATTTATATTTACGTTTGAGCCTTTTCCCTTATCCTGTCCTCTTTTGATAAAACTAGGAATATATTGCTGCTCCTTATTGAAAAAAACGTCAATGCCTGCTTTGAACTTGTATTCAAGATTGTTGACGATATTCCATGTTGTATAGAAATCGCCGATTAACCTGTTCGAAGTGACAAGGATGTCCGTTTCATTCATTTCAGCAACAGGGTTGGGTATGCGGTTTATTGTATTGCTTTCGTAGGTATAACCTCCTGCCCGGGTTGAATCATATACGTCCTGTCCCGGATTAAAAAGAAGAGCCATCGCTGTTACACTTGATGCCACATTTGGTATGCCTGTTGTGACACCATGATTTATGCTCTGTGAAAGGTTCAGATTAATACCTGTTTTTACTTTGTCCGATACATCGGTATCAAGGTTAAATCTCACGGTACCCTTGTTAAATTCAGAGTTATGAATAATCCCCTGATGTCTGGCCAGATTAGCTGACATGAAGTAGGTGGTATTATCGCTGCCACCCTGCAATGCTACCTGATGATTCATCAGGGGGGCTGTGCGAAATATCTGATCCTGCCAGTCGGTACCTTCCCTAAAGCGGCTTGGTACGGCAAATGCACTGCTGTATGCTATGTCAGGATAGTATTTCCGGGCCTCAAAAACTGCGTCATTGCCCAGTTCAGCGAGCTCCCGTGCGTTCAGAAGATCAATCTTCCTGGAAAGCTTTTGCACTCCGAAAGTTGAATTCATGCTTACCTGCATAGCACCTTTTTTCCCGCGTTTAGTATTTATCAGGATTACCCCGTTTGCTCCCCGTGCACCATAAATTGCTGTTGCGGAAGCATCTTTCAGTATCTGCATCGATTCAATGTCGCGCGGATTTATTGTTGAAAGAGGATTAATATCCGATCCCTGAATGGTGCCGGAAGTAAGATCCCGGGAGTTAGTAATGATGGGGATTCCGTCAATTACATAGAGCGGCTCATTGGTTCCGTTGATGGATGAAGTACCCCTGATACGTATAGAAACAGGGGACCCGGGCTTACCCGATGACTGGGTTACCACGACTCCTGAAGCCAGCCCCTGCAGTGACTGGTCAAGTGAAGTGATTGCAGGGGATGTAAGTTCTCTTACGTTTACGGAAGATATGGATACGGTTATATCCTCTTTTCTTTGAGTACCGTATCCTATTACAACTACCGCGCCGAGTTCAGCCATCTCCATCTTCAGGGTTACTTCATAGTAATTGATGTTTTCTCTTATTTCACGGGTGGTCCTGGAATAACCGACAAAGGAGAATACAAGTCTTCTGGCTGATGCAGCGGGAGCTGACAGCAGAAATTCTCCGTTGTTGTCTGTGGATGTTCCTGTTGTTGTACCCTCGACAACAACACTTACCCCGGGCATGGGGTTATTGTCTTCATCAACTACCTTACCCCTTAGTGTGATTTCCTGAGCACGGAGAATACTCACTATTGAAAGCAACAGAAGAAGCAGTACGATTTTTTTCATTTCAAAATAGTTTTACCTGCCGTATGAGGATTCTAAAACAATTACAGGACACCTGCCGGCCTTCTTGGCAGGGAAATAAAAAATCCAAATCTTGCTGAATAAAAGGATTACCCGGGCAGCAATCATCTGCAGGATGGCTCAGGCGATCCTTAAGAACCTGACAGGAAAAATCAGGGAATGGTCAACAGATCTTCGTCGATCGTGCTGCAGCTTAATGCTGTATTTGCATTGACTATGGCTTCCATTTCAACCGTTCCATATGGCTGAAATGCCCCTTTTGCCTGACTTTTAAATGTATTCTGGATATTGTATAATCCGAAAGCAGCCACATCCCAGAACATTGTCATCTGTGACTCATTGGCGCTTGTGATACGGTAATCATAGTATTCATCAACTCCGATGTCGCCCGATTTGAGCTTTCTTACCAATCTCATTATTGCAATTGTGTCAGCATTGTTCGGAGTTTCTTTATATACCCAGAAGCAGAAATGATGAGTGTCTCCGGCATAGGTGGGAGTCATGTCAATTTCATATGTTCCATCCTGGTCAAATCTGTAAATATAAGCTGCATCGTGATCAGCCAGAACATCAAATCCAAGCCATTCGCTTTCAATAACTTTCCAGTCATATTTCACAAACATCGATTGTACTGAAATATTAACATTTACCGCAAGAGCAACAGTTTTTACCAGGTTTTTGTTATCCGTCAACTCAAATTCGAAACCCAGGGTTGCCAAATCATCAAATTCCTGAATCTGATAGCTGAAGTTGTAGGTGTAGGTATTCCCGTTTTGTACCAGAGCTGAAGCAGCATCCTGAGCTGAGCCTTTTACGTTGTCAACTACCTTGTAATATTTAAAAGACTTCACACCTTCAGTTGTTATTGTGACTATCGCAGTCGCAGTTTCGCCAATATCCAGTTGTCCTGTTTCTGTCTGATTTATACTCATCTCGGTTTCAATTTCTTCCTTCTTGCATGAAATGAAAATAAAAGTCAGACTTAATGCCGCAATGGCAAAAATTGATAAGATAAGTTTGAGTCTTTTCATAGTAAATTTATTTG
Organism: uncultured Rikenellaceae bacterium; assembly: GCA_964466705.1. Taxonomy (GTDB): domain Bacteria; phylum Bacteroidota; class Bacteroidia; order Bacteroidales; family VadinHA17; genus LD21. Next base: position 15,467 of record CAYXSM010000027.1, on the reverse strand, counting down.
GTTTATAATTGGAACGTGATAATTTTACACATCTCGTTTTTAAGGCCGGTTTATCAAAGATAGAAAATTTTAATGTATCTCAGGGGGTCAGGTTCTCAATAATCATTTAATCTTCCGGGATGGTATTTTAGCCGGGAAAAGCTTAATTATTACAATGCATTTGACCTGAGTTTCTGAATTAAATGAGGGATTGAATCAAACCTGCCAAGACGCACACCGGTTGCCCCTCCTCCCGAGTTAACCTCAACAAACTCCGGATCCGGCCTTAATCCGAAGCGTTTGTAAAACGCTTTGCTGATAAATTGTTTTACTTGCGCCGGATTGGTTTTCCGGGTATCAATATGGACCTGGAAATAATCACCCTGTCCGGCAGCATTGACTCTTACGGCAGCAGAATCCGTTCCGAAGGCTCTTTTCAGCATGGCTTCTGCAAAGTCTATCAGCGCAAGGCCCCTGAAAAAACCGGTTCCTTCAAGTCTGTGAAAATCAGGAGGTGTTTTTCCTGAGAGGGAATCGTCATCCAGCCCTCTGTTATAGTCGAACGGAACGGCTTTTACTTTCTCCAGCCAGAGATTTAACAGATCAGGACCTTCAATATTTCTTTCCCAATCATATATTCTCATAAGTTCAGATTTTTCAGGGAGATTTTCAGGGTTTATTTCGAAACTTGTATCGCCTTTCTGCGACAATGTCACATATTCAATCCATTTGTCGGGGTTGTTTATCAGATAGAAATTCTTGGCAACTTCACCGAAAAGATATGCGATCATTGCCCTCAGGGGAATGCCCTTTTCTTCTATTATTCTCCCGGATATTTCTGTTCTCCTGAGGATGGGGTCATTCCATCCTTCAAACAAGGATTTTATTATCAAATCAGCCCGTTCAGACCCTTCCCCTGGTGTCAGGTTGTGTAATCCAATAACCTGTCCGGCAAGCCAGCTCTGATTATTTTTTACAATCGCATACAGATCATGCTTTTCGATTATCAGAGGCAGTTTAAGAAGCACGGAGCATATCCACTTTTTGTTCTCATAACTCAGCAAGCCATCCGTAAGCAGGTCCTCTTCAATTATCTTGAAAAAATCCGTTGCCAGGGGGAGTTGAACAATGACAGCGGCAATCTCTGCTGCTTTTCCCGTCAGTTTGCGCATTTCAGTGGTCGTAGGCGATCCTTTTCCTGATGATTCTGCATATGTACCGCAGGACCACCGCCATGCATTGCGGTCACGTTCAACACTGTAAGGAAAGATGATCTGGAACCTCTCGTATGGAATAGGGTAAGTGCCAAGAATTCTGTAGTTATCCTTAGGGTTAGATGAAATAAGTGTTCCCTGACCTGTCAATCCTTTTTGCTCAGTTGCCTGATCCAGGGACCCGGCCCTGACACCGGTCCCATATTCTGCCTGACATGCCAGATGCACCAGCAGATCGGGTGATATTCCTATCTCAAAAAGTGAATTGATTGCATTCTTAGTGGCTACTGTTACAGCTGAAGAACTTGAAAAACCACCCTGGGGTATATTTCCTGCAGATACAAGCCTGAGTCCCCTGAAATTCTTTAATCCCAGGTGTTCTCGGACCCTGGCACCCAGATTACCCGTCCGAAGGGTGCGGAATGATGCTATTGCATTACCGACAAGGGCAAAAGGTCGTCTCATATTATTTGAGACCCATAATGTCGGAGGGGGAAGTGGCTGGTTTTTGATACGACGATCATTAATTTCTTCATCGCTGAAATATCCGAGAGAAAGAAGCAGCCCCTCGCTCATTTTTGTCCCGAATTTTTCATAGGCATTCATGTCTGATACTTCATCACCAGGATACATGGCATTGAAATCAGCCGGAACAAAATTTATGTTCTCACGGTATTGCTGGTTCATGGGGACGAGATGTATTCTTCCGTCATCAGCACTCTGCAGCAGGATAACTATCTGTTCATCACCAGATTCATTTCCCGCCCCGATAGGCATCTGCCATGCGGGCCCAAAAAACCTTACCATATCGGGGTGCATGAATGCAATCCTCAGCCGGCCTCCCGAAATCCCGATTCCTGCCGGCTTTCCGGGTTGGAAAGGAAGTTTTTCCTTTTGAACCATTAAAAGGAGTTCCTCAAGCTGACGTGCAATTGAAGCAGTCTGCCCGGACGGTCTTCCTTTCATGATAGTAACTGCAGCTTTTTCAACTTCCCTTTCCTCAGGTACAAGAAGTTCGAAATTGCTGGCAAGAATGCCTTCAAGCAAAGCGAGGTCCATCGGCTGCGTCACGTCTGAAGTAAGCAGGTCATATTCAGGTTCGGTAACTGAAGTTGTGAGTGTACGGATTTCTCCTCCCGCTGAGGATATTTTTTCAATGATGTCTGTAAGATAGAACTGTCTTTGGGCATTATCGTTATCCAGGCTCTCAAGATGCTTGTGCAATGTTGATGCCCTGAGCATGTAGAGGGGGCAGTTTCCTTCTGTCAGATTCAGCAGGGCATTTCTGGCAAGATCGTTTTTTTCTTTATGAATATCTCTTTCTTCAATGATCCTTAACACATTACTGTTACCATCCCTCAGGACCCGGCCTTTACCGGTATTCCTGGGGGGTTCATATATAGCAGTGAGAAAGGTGATATCGGCTTCCTTGTCTCCATCGCAGTGAGTGCCCGATAATTTCCTGAATATCGCTGAAGGAACTATCCTGTCTCCCATTGTTACTATCAGCAAAGGGTCTTTTTCGAGAAGCTCGGGCACACAAAGAGATTCAAACGCAGCATATGCTGTCCCTCCTGAAGGATTGCCTGTGAGAATATAAATATTGTCGTCGCCCAGGGCTTCTGTGACTTCAGAATAACGATACCCTACAATGCTGATAACAGGGGAAGGGGAATACCGGCGAAAAGCATCGATTGAATGCCGGGCCAGGGGTATTCCATGCACTCTCTGTATACACTTTGGCTCGGAGCCGAACCGTGTACCCTTACCGGCAACAAGTATTATCAGTACGGGCTGTTCAGGATCTGATGGAAAGTCCTGTGAGAGGATTCCCGGATTCAATATTTTGGCATAATCCAGACTTACAGTATCCTTAAGTCGCTTCACTTGTGACGGCAGACTGTTTTCCATCTGTGGTGATCAATCAACCCCTATTCAAAGACAAATGTCCCGAATCTGTTAAATTCATGGAACGAGCCTGCGGTTTTCTGCCATGCAAAATATGCAGTTCCATCGTCGTAATCTATACGATACATATTTGCACGCCATTTGTCTCCGGATTCGGGTGCCCCCTCAACAAGAGGTGAAAGCAACCTGTATGGAATGAAGAATTCAGCTGTCCATCCGGTAACAGTGCTGCCTCCCGCTTTGCTGCCTCCCGTTACACTGGTTGCATGCCTGGTTCTTTTGTCTCCGTAATAATTCCAGGGAAGCCAGCCAAGAAACTTCCCGTTTTTATTGGGAATAATAATAGGCAATTCATAATCAAGCGGAGACAGTTCATATTCAAAGTAAACGGGAAAACTCTCATCGGGCCATATAAACACTTCAACCACATCTTCTTCCCATAAATTAAGATTATCAGCAGTCATGGTGTTTGTAAGCCTGGTGTCCTGGCAATCAAACAAAAAATACAGACCGGTATCAGAGTACAGAACTTTCACTTTTGTGCCGTAAGGTGAAATATTGCTGCCCTGAGTGCCAACTTCAATCCAGCCTGTATTGCTCCACTCGGACGAATTCCCGTTGCCTGTTATGTTAAAATCACTGCATTTCTTGACGGTCACCGATCCCGGTTCCGGATTAACATTGCCGGATGAGCAGCTGCCACATAAGATCCCTGCCAAAATAAAGGCAAGAATGTCTGGTGTCCATAATTTGCTTTCCATTTTCATAATATTTTATTTCCCTTGATGTTTGTATATTTCTGCTGTTTGCAATTTGTGATAATGCGGTCTGTTCTCCTGACAGATTAATGTCCGGAAATAATTTTAAAGAAAAATAGGTATAATTTCACAACCCTATAGCTTATTTTTGAGAAAAATTCTTCAATAAATATAATCAGGGATTTTTATGATCATTTTAAGCAGCGGCTCAGGTAATTATATATGGAGCAATGGCAAAAAGTATTCATATTTCGGAGGCAACAATTACCTCGGTCTCACCTGTCATCCCTCTGTTTGTGATGCAACTATTGAATCTGTGAAGAAGTACGGCGTTAATTTCTCCGCTTCCAGGATTACAACAGGCACTGCCGATATTCATCTCGAACTTGAGAGTGCACTTTCAGATTTCAAGGGAAAACAGGACGCAGTTGTCTTTGCCTCAGGGTATCAGGGTAATGGCATTTTACTCGAAATATTAAAGAGCAGCTATTCCGTTATATTTATGGACGAATTTGCTCATCCCAGCATATATTCATGCATGCCGAGGGAAATTCAGCAAATCAGATTATACAGGCATTGCGATGCATCCCATCTTGCCTCACTGATTGAAGGGTATAATGACGGATGCCCTCTGGTGATCACTGACGGAGTTTTTGCACTTACAGGTGAAATAGCTCCCCTTGACATGATATATCAACCAATACAAAAGAAAAATGGTATCCTGATTGTGGATGATGCACATGCTACCGGAATTCTGGGAGATACGGGAAAGGGAACGCCAGAGCATTTTAACCTCCATGGGTATGAGAACATTTTTCAGACGGAAACCATGAGTAAAGCTTTGGGAAGTTATGGAGGTTTTATTGCCGGACACAAGAACCTCACAGATCTGATACGTAAGAATTCTGCAACATATCAGTCATCCACAGCGCTCCCGCCACCGATAGCTGCCGCCTCCCTGGCTGCCCTGAAAATCATTAAAAATAATCCCGGTTTACGGTCAGAGGTGCTGAGAAAGGCTGGATACCTCAGAAAAGCCATCATATCAATGGGTTTTGATACAACAAACGGGATAACTCCGGTCATTCCCATAAAGATGCCATCAGAGGTAAAAGCGAAAAGCCTGTCATCATACATGGAGCAAAAAGGTATCATTGCACCCTTTATGAATTACCCGTACCGCCAGAAAATGCATATAATAAGAGTAACCGTGTCAGCAAACCATACAGAAGACCAGATGGATGAATTTTTACGATCATTAAAAGAATGGAGGCATCATGAAGCCATGTAAAATAGAGAAAGTGGTTATAGAGCCCGTTAATGTAACTCTGGACGAACCTTTCAGAATAGCCATAGGTACAAAATTCAACATTGAGAATGTATACGTAACTGTCATTCTCGATGATGGAACCGAAGGATATGGAGAAGCTGCCCCACTGGAGCCGATTAACGGAGAAAACCAGGCAACTGTAATTGCAACGCTCAACAGTTGTGTCGATTTTATCAAAGGGAAAAGCATATATGAGTTCAGAGTTATTTCCAGTACCCTGAAAAGCGTGTTTATGGCTCAGGTCACTGCACGATGCGCAGTGGAGATGGCACTTCTGGATGCCTTTACCAAAGTGCTTGACATTCCCCTGTTTCAGTTTCTCGGAGGACTGAAAAACAAGATAGAAACAGATTACACAGTTGATATAGTTCCTGCAGACACTGCTAAAATCAACGCGGCAAAGCTGGCTGAAGCCGGCTACAGGATCATAAAGACCAAAGTAGGAAAAACCCTTGCAGAAGATATAAACAGGATACTTGCTATAAAGGAGGGAGCACCTGATTGCGGTATAACACTCGATGCCAACCAGGGATTTTCACCTCCCCAGGCAGTTCAATTTCTTCAGGAGCTTGAGAAAAACAATATCCGCCCGGTTCTGTTTGAACAACCTGTGTTAAAAACCGACCTGGCCGGGATGAAATTCGTAAAGGATCATACATCAGTCCCCGTTGCAGCTGATGAGTCGGTATTTACACGCTCTGATGCGATAAACATTGTCAGAACGGGCTGTGCCGATGTGATCAATATTAAGATAATGAAATCAGGGATTATTGAGGCTCTTGACATTGCTGCCGTTGCCCGCAGCGCAAACATAAAACTAATGATAGGATGTATGCTGGAAACCAGACTGGCACTCAGTTGCTCTGTTCATCTAGCAGCCGGACTTGGATGTTTTGATTTTGTTGATCTTGACCCTCATATTAAGCCGGCCAAAGAACCGGTGGAAGGAGGACCTGTCTTCGAAGCGCCGTATTATACGCTTTCAAATGATTTAACGGGTTTAGGTATAATAAAGAAATAATCAAGTCATCCTTAAACAACTGGCCGGAAAATCCGGGAAAACTTACCTGGGCACTTTATTGGCATAAACTTCCATCCAGTCCAGCCTGGAACAGGCATCACTGCCACCTCCTGTCATCAGGTCGGTAAATCCTATCTCATCAACCTTCGAAAGATCCGGATTCGGGTAAGGCTTTTTCTCAACTACAGTATTGATATCCAGAGTATACCATTGAATATCCATAATATTAGTTTCATGAACTCTCCAATCCTTTGAAAGGCAATCTTCTGCACAACTTACCAGCCAGGTTCCGTCGGCAAGCTTAATTATGAGGCGAAGACATCTGAATCCGCTTTGCTTCGAACGCCAGACGACCTTTGAATATCCTGTCATATCAGCATATGATTCTATGTTTTTCAGCGTCACGGCCCAGTTCTCCAAGCATAATCCTGACCAGATATAATAAGGATCATCAACGGGAGTATCATGATGACTTTTTTTCAGGCTGTCACTTCCCGGTCCGTAAACAGAGAGAAACAGATCTTTATTGACAACATGTTCCTGCGTTACGGGAACCGCAGCAGGTATCTCCTTCCAGTCTTCCCTGAAGAAAAGCTCAGGCCTGTACTGGGCATCAACTTTTGAAGATGCGAGAAATATGAATAAAGTCAGAATGTGAGCGTGAAAAGATATGCTTACTCCTGAATGGAAACATAAAATTTTCATTTTTTTATTTTTAAGTGTATTGACATGAATAGTCAGGCCGGAACCTCATGAACGAAGATATGTTAAATTGTTAATAATAATGACAATTACTGATAATAAACAGGAATTTGCGAAATCAGAAATTGAATTTGATTTGATAATTCTCGTGGCAGCGCAGGTATATTCTGCTGAAGAGGCTGCCCAGCTATGATTTCTTTGCTTACATTTGAAAAGTAATAAATATATACCAAGTCAAGGAAATGTGATGTATTCTGATGTAGTATCGCTTGCGCAGAAATTTCTAGCTTTTGACAATACAAACCCTCCCGGCAACGAAAAGGACATAGCATTATTCACGGGGGAGTTGTTAAGAACCGCCGGATTCGACATAAAGTATTATGAATATGGTGAAAGCCGTTTGAATCTGGTAGCCGAGCGTGAATTATGCGTGGAAAAAGCTCCCATAGTGCTATCAGGTCATTTTGATACCGTACCTGTGGGCAGTCAGAAATGGACCGTAAATGCTTTTTCCGGCGAAGTGAGTAACGGAAAAATCTGGGGACGCGGATCAAGCGATATGAAAGGAGCCATTGCAGCAATGATTAGCGCTGCAAAGGAAGTATTTGGGCAGGCAAGTCCTTCAGGAGGCGTGAGGTTTATATTTACTTCCGATGAAGAACCCGGTTGCCTTGGCATCAGCGATCTTTTAAAGAATCATTCTGAGCTTGGAAATGCGAGTGCCATAATAATAGGTGAGCCTACTTCAAATTTACCGGCTTCTGGGCATAAGGGTGCATTATACCTGAAAGCAAAAATTACAGGCCGGACTGCACATTCCTCTATGCCCCATCTGGGTGATAATGCAATCTACAAATCTGCCCGGCACATTCTGCAGTTAAGCAAATATGATTTCAGGGCAGAAAAGGATCCGCTGCTCGGCTTTCCAACAATAAACATAGGAATGATCAGAGGCGGAAAAAACATTAATTCAGTGCCTGACTATGCCGAGTATACTGTCGATGTAAGGTCAACTCCAAAGGTTGATCATGTTGAAATACTTGAAGGGCTCATAAAAGCCACCGGAGGAGAAGCAGAGTTTGAGACTCTTGCGGATCTCGCACCTGTCTGTACATCTGAGACAGATCCCTTTATAATGTTGGTTCACGATATTTGTGACAGTTGTTGTCATGAACAAAAATACCCTGTGGCTCTCCCCTATCTGACCGAAGGATCTGTTTTCCGAAAATACTATAGAGATACACCTGTAATAATCCTGGGGCCGGGCCAACCTGAAATGGCGCATCAAATCAATGAATTTTGTTATATTGACAAGCTGAAGGAATCAGTGAATATTTACAGGGATATTATTCTAAAATGGAGCAAAAGATGAAAAAACATCCCCAAAGGATAGAAGATGAGGACCATCTTGAAGAAATGCTGTCAAATCCGGACGATGAACTTATTAAAATGTTCAGAAGAACGGACGGCGATATTTTGTTTTTGGGAATAACAGGCAAGATTGGTCCTTCTATAGCTATAACGGCTGCCAAAGCCTGCAGGAAAGCCGGTGTCAGTAAACGTCTCATGGGTGTCTCACGCCGCCCTGACAAGGAACATAAACACAAATTCGAAAGAATGGGCATTGAGACTGTAAATGGAGATCTGCTGGACACAGAATTTGTAAAAAGCCTGCCTGATTTTTTAAATGTATTTTTTCTTGCCGGAATGAAATTTGGTTCAACAGAAGATCTTCCCATGACCTGGGCAATAAATTCATACCTTCCTGCAATGGTTGCTGAGCGGTTTAATGGGTCGAGGATAGTTGCTTTTTCAACGGGATGCGTTTATCCCCTTGTTCCGGTTGAAACAGGAGGATCTGTTGAGAGCGATCCTCCCGTAGCTGTCGGAGAATATGCCCAGTCATGCCTTGGCAGGGAAAGAATGTTTGAGTATGGCAGTAACAGGCATGGAACAAAAACGGCTCTCATACGGCTGAACTACTCAGTAGAGATGCGTTATGGAGTACTTGTGGATATTGCCGTCAAAGTGAAGAACAGGATCCCGGTTGACCTGACAATGGGATATTTTAATGTTATCTGGCAGGGTGACATGAACAATTACGCACTCCGGGCACTGGAACATACTGACTCCCCCGCTAAGATACTGAACCTTACGGGACCTGAGATCCTTTCAGTGAGGGACACGGCAACTGAATTTGGCAAACTCTTCGGAACAGATCCTGTCTTCACAAACAGGGAATCTGACACTGCCCTTTTAAGCAATTCATCCGAAGCGTTCCGACTATTTGGGAAGCCTTCTGTAAGTGCTGATCAAATGATAAAATGGATAGCTGGCTGGATTGAAGATAACGGAAGACTTCTGGGCAAACCAACCCACTTTGAAGTAAGAGATGGAAAATATTAACAGGAAACACCATGAATCGCCATATACCTTCTGAAGTTTTACAGAAATTCATAAAAGGAGTTGTCATTCCGGCGCTTCCCCTGGCTTTAAACGGCCGGAGAAAATTCGATGAACAACGCCAGCGTGCCCTTCTCCGATATTATTTTGATGCAGGAGCAGGCGGTGTGGCTGTAGCAGTTCACACAACCCAGTTTGCCGTTCGTGATCCGAAAGTAAACCTTTATTCTACCTTATTGAAAGTGGCAAATGAGGAATTTGAGGCATTTACAAAAAACACCGGGATATCTCTGATAAGAGTTGCAGGAGTCATCGGTAAAACGGAGCAGGCGGTAAAAGAGGCTGAACTTGCGCTGAAATATGGTTATCATGCAGTTCTCCTTAGTGTTGCAGCCTTTCATGATTCACCAAATGAAGTAATTATCAGCCACTGTAAGACAATTTCAGGTATAATTCCCGTCATTGGTTTTTATCTTCAGCCGGCTGTCGGAGGAAGGAAACTGGATCTTGATTTCTGGCGGAGACTATCGGAAATTGAAAATGTAATAGGAATTAAGATAGCTCCTTTCAACAGATACCAGACACTTGACGTGGTCCGGGGAGTGATCGAATCAGGTCGGTCGGAGGAAATAGCCCTGTATACAGGCAATGACGACAACATACTTGTTGACCTGCTTGCAGTATATGAAATAACACATAAAGGGATTCCTGTTACCAGGTCCATAAACGGAGGACTGCTGGGACACTGGGCGGTATGGACACGTTCAGCCGTAAAACTGCTGGAAGCAGTTCAGAATGGTGAATATAACAGCAATGTAAAGAGAGCTCTTGCGCTGGCTAATAAAATAACTGACTGCAATGCCGCCTTTTTTGACGTGGCAAATAATTTTGCCGGATGTATCACAGGGCTTCATGAAGTGCTTAGAAGACAGGGCCTTTTTGAAGGGATATGGACACTTAACGAAAACGAAACCCTGTCTCCCGGACAGAGGGAAGAGATCGAAAGGGTTTACAAAGCGTACCCTGAATTAAATGATGATCAGTTTGTCAGGGAAAATCTCAAAAAATGGATGTCATAGGATAATTTCAAGCAGACTGAAATGAGGTTATCCGGACGCAGACCTGTCTTGATAATATAATTGGAAATGATATTCAACATCACGAAAAAAGTTCAATGATTATCGAAGTATTTACTCATATAGCCAGGACATTGTATTCTGTACGTAATACTTGCGGTCTTCGCAGGTAAGGTCAGTTTCTGTTGTATTTAAAGGCCTGAACTATGAACTCATATCAGAAAGCTTCAATCCGTTCAATGTCATCTGACGATCTGAAACGGGCAACAGATCTTTCATATTCCGAAGGATGGAACCAGACAATTAGTGACTGGAGATTCTTTCTCGGGAACCCGGATAATATCTGTCTGGCAGCTGACCTAGGAAGCATTACGGCCGGAACCGCAACGGCGCTGAATTATTCCGGAAAGGTTGCCTGGATAGGAATGGTATTGGTTGACAAGCGTTTCAGGGGACAGGGAGTAGGAAGGCTTCTTATGGAAGAAATTATAGAAAAACTTCAGCACACTGAGTCATTAAAACTGGATGCAACCCCTGCAGGTTATCCCCTTTACCATAAGCTGGGCTTCATGGACGAACTGACAATATGCAGAATGACCACCGGCACTGCGATCAAAGTAAGCGAATATGAAACAATTGAGAATGATTCAGAAGCTTTCTCAGAAAAGCACACCCGGGAGCTTGTAGATTTTGACAGGAAAATATCGGGTTTTGACAGAAGTCATCTTATTGAATATCTGGTTCGGAATTATCCTGATAAAGCTTTTGTGATAAGTAAGAACAGGAAAATAACCGGATTCATTCTGGGAAGGGATGGAGTCAGATACCACTACCTGGGACCTGTTTTTGCGATGTCGGATGATTCAGCCTGTAAGCTCATAGCAAAAGCATTGTCTGGTTTAGAAAGAAAGCCTGTTGCAGTTGATGTCCTGCAGGATAAGCACCGGATCATCAAATGGCTTGAGATGGCAGGATTTGAAAAGCAGCGTCAGTTTACCAGGATGTATCTTAAAAGCAATGAATACAGAGGATTAATTGAGAATCAATATTTAATAGCCGGTCCTGAATTTGGATAAAATTCTTGTTTTTCTTTCTTTTGTTTTTCAGGTGATTCAATCAATTGCTTTTCCTTTTCCGGGAAGAAATGAAACAATAAGGGAGCCTGTCAATGCAACGCAGATCAATACGATAAATCCTGTTGTGTAGTTTCCATGAATATCATGCAGTCTCCCGAGCAGCATCGGGAACAATGACTCTGCGATTCCGTCAGCCACCAGGATAATCCCCATAGTTCTGCCCAGGGCCTTTACTCCAAAAAGATCACCAGCCATAAGAGGGATTATCATGTAATCGCCTCCCAGGCCTATCCCGAAAATGACTGCAAATATATAGATACGTCCGGGGAAGTCAGGCATCAGAAGAAGTGGAATAGAGCCTGCCACGATAAGGTAGATAAGTATCATTACATACTTTCTTCTGAAAATATCTGCAAGCCAACCCATTAAAACTCGTCCTACGAGACTTGAAAGCAACACAAGTGATATTGCATGAGCAGCCTGTGACTGTGAAAAATTTATATCACGCAGGAAAAGTTTCAGATGCTGGTTTACGCCGCCAACGACCCCGATAGCACACATGCTGCCAAAGCCGAGAAGATAGAAATTCCTGTTTGTCAAAATCTTTTTTATCGGTATAGCCTCTTCTTTGACTCCTGACTGGATGGTTTTTGTTGCAGATGAACCCCTGATAAAAAAGACCATCGGAAATGCTATTACTACAACCATAATTCCAAGTATGGCCAGTGAGGTATGCCAACCGTGGGTTTTTTCAAGTCCGGCCGCAATGAGAGGTACAATCGCTCCCCCTGCCCCTATCCCCAGATAGGCTATTCCCATAGCCTTGCCCCGGTTTTTATCGAACCAGCGGGAAATAAGGACCTGACAAGGCAGGGGACCGCCGCAAACATAGCCAAGAGCATTGAAAACATAAAACAGATAGAACAATGGCAGGGAGTCAGCAAAACTCAGACCAACAAGTGCAGTTCCCATCATCAGCACGCCTGCCATCATCAACCGCCTGGGACCATACTTATCGATAAGCCAGCCGGCTATAAATCCGAACAAAGGGCCGACAAGCAATTTACCAACAGCATTACCTGAGGTAATAATAGTTCTTGACCATCCATACTCATTGGTCATAAAGTCAAAAAAGAAAGGCAGCCCGTAGAAAGCAAAGCCGACAAGTGCGAACAGAGATAAAAATGCAGTGGCAACAATATATGCTTTGGAGCTTTTGGGCGAAGAGCCAAGATCAGCCTGTTTCGTTATGCTTTCCATTCCTGGTACATAAATAAAATAAAAGAATATAAGCTTATAAAGTTAAAAGGATGTGCCGCATTAAAATGCTGTCGGGGAAATATTTTTTCATATATATGAAAAAAGTTGTACCAAAAGATCGTATCAGGAATTAACTGCCCTGCAGCTTACGTAATAAACCTGGCTTTCTTTTGTGCTAAATGATGTTTATTATTGTGTGTGCCGGACGAAGGTATAAAATGTATCGCAGACTTTAATGCGAGGGATTTATTGAACCAACCAATGATCATGCTGTTCTCTGATGCCGATAATTAATAATTCTGGTCGGCCTGTTCAATGAATTTCTAATGAGGATCTGAACGTTTCTGCAGGAGGTCGCCCGTTAATGTGGTTATTATTGTTTTCTTTTGACAACCTGTATTCCGGGACAATCGCTTCAAACAATTCAATGATTTCCACATCTGATAACCTGTATAAATTATCCAGACCGTAGTTTATTTTCGACGAGATAGCTTTAAAATCGTGTTCTTCTGTCTGGGCAATCTTTATTTTTTTATGGTGAGTCGGCAGGATGTTTTCTTTTTCAGACAATACTTCTTCGTGCAGTTTTTCTCCCGGACGCAAACCTGTGAATTCTATTTTTATATCCTTATCCGGTTCGTGTCCTGACAACCTGATCATATTACGGGCCAGATCCACAATTCTGACAGGTTCTCCCATATCAAAAACAAAAATTTCACCTCCTTTACCCATAAAACCTGCCTCCAGGACCAGTTCGCATGCCTCAGGTATGGTCATGAAGTATCTTGAAATATCAGGATGGGTTACAGTAACCGGTCCTCCTTCCATAATCTGCTTTCTAAAAATAGGAATTACAGATCCGTTCGAACCCAGAACATTTCCAAATCTGGTAATAACGAACTGGGTTTTAATACCGTCCATTTTTGTTTTGGCCTGAACTATCAGTTCACATATATGTTTTGATGTGCCCATTATGTTTGTCGGATTGACCGATTTGTCAGTCGATATCATCACAAATTTTCTGGTTCCGTATTTTACAGCCAGATCCGTAACAACCTTTGTTCCTCCGATATTTACCCTGAGAGCCTCATGAGGGCTTTCCTCCATCATCGGCACATGTTTATAGGCAGCTGCGTGAAAAACGATCTCGGGTAAGTATTTACTGAAGACAAGCTCCATTTTGTCAATATTGGAAACATCTCCAAGAACTGTTTCAAATTTTACATGGCTGTACTTTTTTCTCAGTTCATGTTCCAGGTGAAAAAGGGGAGTTTCGGCCTGATCCATAATAATTATCTTCTGCATGGAAAACCGTGACAGCTGCCTTACGATTTCGGAACCGATTGATCCCGCTGCACCTGTTACCAGTATCGTTTTTCTGTATAATCCTTTACGGACAAGGTCCATATCAAGTATGATGGGATCACGCCCCAGAAGGTCTTCAAGCCTGACCTTCTGAAGTTGCCGCACTTCCAGCTGACCATTAAGCCATTTATCGATTGCGGGTGTCTCAAGGATCTCCAGTCCTGCCTCCATTGCACGGTGAATGATTTCCCCCTTCCTGGTAAGTGAAATGTTCCGTATGGCAATGATCAAAGTTTCTATCTTATGGCGATGCACAAAGTCACTGGTCAGAACGTGAGGATTATATACCTGTATTCCATTGATTTTTTTTCCCTGCAGATGCCTGTTATCATCAAGAAATCCGGCAACGAAAAACCCCCCTCTGGGATCGCTGACGACAACACGTTTGACAATAAATCCCATTTCCCCAGCCCCATAAATCAGCACTCTTTTTCTGGTATCTTTCAGAGAACTTGTGGCAAACCTGAAGAGCAGCTTAACCAGTATGCGAACAAAGAAAAGAAATACAAAGATCAGCACATAATGGATCATCAGAACAGATATCGGAATACGTAGATTACCCTCAAATCCGAAAGCGCTGTACAGCAATGAATAAATGATTAGAACAGAGGCCGATGAAGTTGTTGTCAAATATACGTGAGCAATGTCGGTTAAAGTTGTATGGCGGATCAGTCCGGTATGTGACTTATATATCAGCGTAAACAGACCATAAACCACAACAACTATAATCCCGTGGACAAAGGAGTCATCCACGGGGAAATCATGCATGATAAAATTAAAACGCAGTAAATATGCAAACAGAAATGTTACAAACACGGCTGTAACATCGTATGTAAACATCAGCCACCGGGGTAAAGAATAACTTTGGAAGATACCGGCAGCTCTTTTTCTTAAAAGATCCATGAAGAACTTTAATTTTTCAGGCCACATTTTACCACTGCAGGGTTAAGGATACCACATCGCACATATATTATCCAAATGTAAGAATTCCGGCAGGACAATCAAAATTGGATTGTGTTAAAACGGCCTGTAATTGGACATTTCCGGAATCATCTATCTAACAGTATAATACTTACGTCTAATAGAATTACCGGTTCACATTTGATTTGATTTCATTCGTCAAAAAGTAGCAGGAAGGAGCAGATTAATTCTGAACAAATCTATCTGCAGCCAATATTTCAAACATCAGGCGCCGGAGTGTATTTCTGATAAAAAAGTTCCGGTTTACAATACAATAAGCTTTTGACTGACCAGGGTGAGGTTTTCAATCCCCATCTGGACAATATAGACACCGCTTTCAAGATTTATATGGATACTGAATTCCCTTTCTCCCGGATTCACTTTATCGGCATATACCGTTTTCCCCGACAGGTGG
>CAYXSM010000026.1:0-48985 GCA_964466705.1 uncultured Rikenellaceae bacterium | reverse complement strand
GCGGGTGCGTGGATTGAAACTCATTATATATCCGTTAAATGGCCCTGCTGCTATGTCGCACCCCGTGCGGGTGCGTGGATTGAAACATCTGTGCGTGTACCGGCAGCACAGCATGGAGATGTCGCACCCCGTGCGGGTGCGTGGATTGAAACATGCCTATCTCATGACCGTGAATACAAGGCAGATGTCGCACCCCGTGCGGGTGCGTGGATTGAAACTTGTATATGTCTTGTCGTAGATACCTGCGTAATAAGTCGCACCCCGTGCGGGTGCGTGGATTGAAACCCGGAAGCTGGGGAACCTGTGCGCTTTCAACACGTCGCACCCCGTGCGGGTGCGTGGATTGAAACAGTGGCCAACCATCAAATACATGGACAGTTGATAGTCGCACCCCGTGCGGGTGCGTGGATTGAAACAGTTATCAATATCCTTAAAAAATATGGTTTATGGTCGCACCCCGTGCGGGTGCGTGGATTGAAACTGCCCTGTTGTATTCCCACTTCTGCCCACCGTCAAGTCGCACCCCGTGCGGGTGCGTGGATTGAAACATCATTTACGGTAGTACCACTCACCTCATCCAGGTCGCACCCCGTGCGGGTGCGTGGATTGAAACTTATATACCTCAGCGGGACGTCCTTATAATAACAGTCGCACCCCGTGCGGGTGCGTGGATTGAAACTATTATAATGTCGATAATCCATCCGCAGGAATACAGGTCGCACCCCGTGCGGGTGCGTGGATTGAAACCAGTTAAGGATTTAAGTGATGCCATGATGATTAAGTCGCACCCCGTGCGGGTGCGTGGATTGAAACTATCTGACGCATCTGAAGCTGGTTCTCTCTCTCCTGTCGCACCCCGTGCGGGTGCGTGGATTGAAACTTCGTCAGGAACTTCCCGGCCTTGCGGGCGTATGTCGCACCCCGTGCGGGTGCGTGGATTGAAACCCTAAATGCGATAGTCACAATCTGGCTTTCTTCAGTCGCACCCCGTGCGGGTGCGTGGATTGAAACCAGCACATAATTTTAAATTTTATCGGGTTATATAGTCGCACCCCGTGCGGGTGCGTGGATTGAAACAAATAAAAGATTACCCCAAACTGATTTAATCTGAGTCGCACCCCGTGCGGGTGCGTGGATTGAAACTCAAAGCGGCCAAAGACCCCTGTGTCAACGATCTGATGTCGCACCCCGTGCGGGTGCGTGGATTGAAACACCAGTGGCGCAAATATACCAGTTGTTGAAGATAGTCGCACCCCGTGCGGGTGCGTGGATTGAAACTATTTCATCAAACTACCTTATTAAATCGGTATTTGGTCGCACCCCGTGCGGGTGCGTGGATTGAAACAGTGTGGGTGCTATCGTGGGATTCACAAAACAAGGTCGCACCCCGTGCGGGTGCGTGGATTGAAACTAATTGCAGAGTCATGTCACGTATGACCTGTGGTGTCGCACCCCGTGCGGGTGCGTGGATTGAAACTCACGTAATATCTTCATTTGAGAATGTGACAGTCGTCGCACCCCGTGCGGGTGCGTGGATTGAAACCGGCCAGTTGTGAGCATGACGGCTATGCAGTTCAAGTCGCACCCCGTGCGGGTGCGTGGATTGAAACATAATTAAGATGCTATATTTTCTGCACCTGCAAAGTCGCACCCCGTGCGGGTGCGTGGATTGAAACTCACCCAGGGACGAGCCTCGTCTGTCAGTTGGATGTCGCACCCCGTGCGGGTGCGTGGATTGAAACAATGATGGCAAGGTCAACAGGTGACATACCTATGTCGCACCCCGTGCGGGTGCGTGGATTGAAACTTAAACTGGATGGGTAGGGTAGGAATAAGCTATAGTCGCACCCCGTGCGGGTGCGTGGATTGAAACACAAGTGATTCTACTGACCATAGCTGCAAGGTGTGTCGCACCCCGTGCGGGTGCGTGGATTGAAACTCAATATTGCCATAGCAATCGACCCGGCTGTAAGTCGCACCCCGTGCGGGTGCGTGGATTGAAACTCTGCTTCGAGTGCTTCCGGCTCAGGCTTCTCCTGTCGCACCCCGTGCGGGTGCGTGGATTGAAACCACTAAGAGTAAAGTCTGAGGGCTCAAATAACCACGTCGCACCCCGTGCGGGTGCGTGGATTGAAACATTTTGGACTTACTGATAAGCGATTTGGGTCATTGTCGCACCCCGTGCGGGTGCGTGGATTGAAACCTATCATCTCGGCAAGTACTTTAAGGTCTATCCTGTCGCACCCCGTGCGGGTGCGTGGATTGAAACATAACTCATCGAATGCTGCTATTGATGATGCGGAAGTCGCACCCCGTGCGGGTGCGTGGATTGAAACAGTATTATAAGCATTTAGGGAATCAAATATTAGGTCGCACCCCGTGCGGGTGCGTGGATTGAAACCCTGACTATTGAGATAGTAGGTATTGCAGATAGGGGTCGCACCCCGTGCGGGTGCGTGGATTGAAACACCAACAATACCCTCATGATAAATCAGGTGTTACCAAGTCGCACCCCGTGCGGGTGCGTGGATTGAAACATGTGTAGCAAAAGGATCGGGTTTGAAGGCAAGGTCGCACCCCGTGCGGGTGCGTGGATTGAAACAATCTCGAATCTTTCTGATGCTTTTGATGTCATGTCGCACCCCGTGCGGGTGCGTGGATTGAAACATGAAGGCCATCTGGCAGGCATGGACCGCGCCGAGTCGCACCCCGTGCGGGTGCGTGGATTGAAACAGGACTGCTCTGATGTTGTTTAGGTAAATCCGGAGTCGCACCCCGTGCGGGTGCGTGGATTGAAACATCCTTACTCCTACTCCTATATCGACAGAGATAGGTCGCACCCCGTGCGGGTGCGTGGATTGAAACACAAGTAAAAATCTTTATTGCTACGACGTTTTAGTCGCACCCCGTGCGGGTGCGTGGATTGAACAGTCAGGGGAAGAAATTCCCATTTCCTCTGTTCTTCGGGAGTTAGTTTACGGTTATATGTAAGGATCTGGTAGCCGCCCTGGGGGTCATTGTCGCTTTTGACGAAGCCCTCTTTTGGAAACGTCCCTATATCAAAGGGACGGGCAAGCATCTTGTATTGGTACTCTCTTACTTCTGGCTCTGCGGGCTCTCCGGCTGGTCCTTCGGTGAGTTCTTCTGCAGCTCCTCCACCTCCTTCTTCATCTCCAGGAGTGCCTGTCCGAAGGATATCCCCTTCAACTCCGCTCTCAGGGAGATGATGTTTAGCAATTTTCTCCTCGAAATTTCTTTGTCTGTCAGTATCATTGAGTAAAGCTTTAAAGTTTGCATATTCTGTTTCGGTCAATGAGAACGGAAAACCACCTGTAAAATACCCCGGATCTTTCTCTGCCAGGTCTTTTAACTTGTTCCAGTTAATATTGCCATTCTCGTCAAAGTATCTTCCACTCGTAAAGATAGACATTGTTTCCTTGCTGGCATATATATGAGTAAGAAGGTTATCAACAGATTCAGGGACATAGCTTTCCACATTATTCTCTGTGGCATCCTCCATCTGTTCGATAACGTCCTCCGGTTCTATCTCCTGATCAAGGGGCTGGTTCATCCGGTTGAGTAGTTCTTCAACCATAGAATTTTTCGTATGATAGCTTCTCAGCACTTCACCAATAGCACTTATCTCAGCCATTGATCCATGTTCCTCTATGCCGAAGCTGTTAGGCAGGTGATCATGCATGACGTCAAAATGAATGCCGTCATTCTTGATGACCCATAGGTATTTTTCTTTTATTGGTTCTATTCCGAGATACCGCCTAAAATCATCTGTTCTCACTCTCCCACCACCGGTAAAGAACTGCATCACTGCTTCCTCAAAGTTCTCCGGTGTCTTACTAAGGGCTCTGCCGTCTGGACTGTCCGGCTTGAATGTTATCGGGCCTCTCTTTGCTCCTTTTACCTTTATCGTTTTCTGTAACCGGGACAAACAGCTTACGTTTAGCACTAAACTTGATGATCTCTTTGCTTCCATGTACTTTCAGATGGACCTTGCCTGCACAGGCTGATGGCGATGATCACTCGAGACTGGATAGAATTGGCCCTATAAGCCAGTATGTACATATTTATGTAGTGAAAAAACTTAGCTTGTTTATGTAATTACCAGTCAATTTTGTGAATTCTTCCGGCTTATGTTGTAAAATGGACAGGTGCCCATATATGTCCAGCAACCGATAATTAATTGGTTTGAGATAAGAATAAACAAACCTTTAAAGAGAGTAGTTGCTTAAGCCATTTTTTTTTTCACAGGCTCAATTATTATTCTTCTTCATATATTTATCGTATACATCCTCAATTTCCTTATCACTCATCTTCTCCAACTTCTTAATTTCCTTGAGAATGTTTAGCTCGGAAATAAATGGATTTGATTTATAGTTATTGAGCTCGGCAAAAATGATTGCTTTGCGTTTTTCTTTCGGAGTGGAAGGAATATGAACCTCCACATCTACATACAATAATCCTTCATCTAAAGCCTTTTGTGTTGGCAGGCCTCTTTCATCTATTAATCCCTCTTTGAAAGCCATAGCTTTTAATTCTTCTACGGTAACTCCGATAGATTTTGCCAATTCTTCCCATGAAT
Organism: uncultured Rikenellaceae bacterium; assembly: GCA_964466705.1. GTDB lineage: Bacteria > Bacteroidota > Bacteroidia > Bacteroidales > VadinHA17 > LD21. Next base: position 44,388 of record CAYXSM010000026.1, on the reverse strand, counting down.
AACTTTTTTCCATATTTCTGTTCATTTAGTTTAATATTTCACCTATTTTTGGTTATTTTTATTAATATTCTTACCCAGTATTTACCTGCCAGGCAGCCTTTCTACCTTTCTTATGCTTAGTAATCAAGTTCATTAGTTACTCAATAATTAAGTTTATTATCTTTTCTGTTGTTTTATCTATTCACTACTTCACAGAATTTGCTTTTTTATCTTCATTCCGGTTTGTGACAACTTTGTGACGCACTTGTGACAGTTTTGTGATACACTTATCTCATTAATATCATGCTCTTTAATCTCTGTTGTCACTATTGTCACAATTTTTTTAATATTTATAGTATCTACTTTACTTTCTATATTCTATATTCAAAAAAACATATATAGTATTCGTTTTTCCAGTGACATTGTGACATTCTTCCATTTTATTGTAAACCAACTTATTACATCGTCACAAACAGAGTGACAAATTGTGACACCTCAAAATGGGATACCCTCCTGTGACATTGATAAATCATCTCCTGCCTCTTTGGTAAAGCCACTCCTGCTGAAACGAAATGGCCGGCCTGTTTTTGATGGTGTTAGTTCTTTTCCAAAAGGGGTGTATCGTACAGGATTCCCCTTACTGTCTTCTATTGGGCACATATTAAATTCGCTTCTTAACACTCTGTTTATGTACGAGGGACTTACGTGATTGTCATAAGGAAAAAACTCTTTCTTTAAGTCTTTTGCCGTTGCATCAAAAGATTCCAGCTTATTGTTATCAAAATAATCAGCAATCTCTATTTCAAGGTCTTTATACAGGCCTGACCGGCTTTCCTTTACAACAGCTTCTAACTGCTTATTCTGAAGCTCCTCAGGGGTAAATCCTGAACGGCTGACACTCCAATCAACCGGTGGCAGTGATTGAAGAAAATGCAGAAACGCCGGGATCTCTTTCAATAACTCCTCTTCAATACTGTGATTAATAAATTCTGGCTTACCGAGTTTCCTGACTAGAAACCTTATTTCCTCCCGATCTATTTGTGCAAAACGGACTTCATTATTTGATGTCAGTATAATCTTACCATAAAATGGGATCTTATAAGGTGTTACAAATTTTTCGTTTATCTGAATGAATTTTGCTGTCGTTAAAGCCTTCAGTTTTTCGATGGTTAACTTCTTCTCAAAAAGCGTTTCTTCGATAGCTATAATGTTCTTCGTTGCATAATGTGCGTTGAATCCTGATAAAAAATCTGTTGAGCTTATAACTGCCACATTATTAACAAAAAGCATATTGATCCAGTTCAGAAATGTCGTTTTTCCTGTACCTCTTTCCCTGGAAACAAGCGCAAGAATAACCGTGGACCGGTCCGGGTGCAGGTACAATATTTGCATATATCTTAAACCCAGATCGTACTGCTCTCCGAAAACATGTTTCAATAATCTTTCTGTCCAGAGACATTCGCCCTGCTTCGGTATGTAGCAAGAGGGGGAATATAGATTATAACAGTTGTTTATCACGGGCTTGTAATTCACATTATCCGGGACCATCGTGAAGTCATCATACTTAGGTATAACATGAAAAACTTTTCTTTTGTAATCCTGCAGTATTGTATCTTTATTCCAGACCTTATGGTATGTTTCTTCAATCCCATACCTGTTGTTTTTTTTAATGATCTTATAGAATGTCGTACCTACGCGTATGAAAGGAATACCGGTCTTTTTATCCGGGGATTCATTGTCAACTGTTATTCCCGCAGCAATCCCGTGGTGCTCTTTATGTTTATACCTGCTTCTTATAGTTGCTTCAATCTCTTTCCAGGTGAAATCTTCACGCACATACTCACTTAGCTGCTGCAAGACAAACCCTTCACTTGCTCCGTACCTGTTCAGTGTGTCGACCAGAGAGGTTATAAAATGATTCCTGTTACCCGGCGTGAAGGATTCCCTGCCTTCAACCCATTTTTTCGCTGCCTCGTACCTTGAAGCATCATCATTGGTACTCTCATCAACCGCAAGTTCCACCCTCTGAGACCTGGAGATAAATTCCCTGGTAAATACAGTTGGTGACTCACAGTATATTGCATCAGAATCTGAGCATAGAAAACATGCCTGGCTAACGGCTTTGGCAGCTTTATCAATAACATTAACAGGTACACTTATTGTTTTTTGCAAGAGTTCATTGATCGCAATAAAGTACTCCGCGTGTTCACCTTCATTAATGTCAACCGCAAAAACAACTTTCAAGCCGTTTCCCCTGGGAGAAACAAACATCAATGCTGGTTCACAATGTTCCCTGATGCGCTTCTGAATTTCTTTTATATCGCTGTTCTCCCCTATATTGTCCAGGTCTAATGCTATCAGTCCGGAGGGGGAAAGGAGTCCATCGTCAGACCGTCTCGAAAAAGTACCGGAGAATGTCACATAAGGCAGCTTTTCTCTTTTGAATTTCTTCTGTGCCTCTTCATCCTTTATCGCCCTGAGAGAATTTGTAATGGCCACCAAGCCACTATCTGAGCGGATCATTCCAGCAAGAGTTTTTAGGTCAATCTCTTTGCTGGGAATGACATTATTTGCAGGTCCAGGAAAGTATGAAAAGCTTTTCATCGCACTCAACATTTAAGGGGCCTTTTTTTTATGGCCCTTTTTTAAAAGCATTATCGATCCTCCCTTCTATCATCAGAACTTTTTATCCACTGACCTTCTCTGTTGCCTTCGACAAATCTCATCCGTAATTTCATCTCTTTATATTCAGGAGAGGCTTCGATCATTTTTCTCACAAATTCGCTCTGCTGCTCAAATAGCGCCTCATCCCACTTGCTGAACAATAATATTCTGAGAGGATTGACCCTGTCAGGGCAAATCTGATTTTTAACAAGTTTACTAACTGCAGTTATTTTTGCCCTTATCCTCGTTGGGTCGCTTACAGAAGGTTTGTGCGCAATAGTCAGGATGCATGGTTGTCCCAGTCTGTTCAGGGGATTAAAATTTCTATCAATCCTTCCACCGGTCCAGGATTCCATTTGTATCTGCCAGGTGCTTTTTTCGCCAAGCACCAAAGAGTAAATCTGGGAGACGACAAAAGGCTCTTCTCCTTTGGCTTCGTCAAATATGTGTTTCTCTTCTGGAAGCTCCCAGATCAACATGATTTTCCGCCGATCTTTTGACGGCTTGCCCTGGTACTCTCCTTTTTGAGTTCCAAGTTGTACCAATCCTATGCACCTTGCCAGGTGTGAACCTTCAGGCGGCAGTGTGTATTCACCTACCTCGTCTGAATTCAGTCCCAGCGCATCAATATTGATGTCGCTGTTTTCTTCATAATAGTATTCTGATGTTTTCATAATTAATAATGTTTAAATTAATACTATGTTATAATATTGATCCAGAAAGTGTTGAAAGCTATTGGCAATTATATATATGCCACTGCTCTGCTCGACTTGGATCTGATATTCCCGTTGTTTGTCTGATTGTCCGTCTTTTGCAATTTTTACTTCGACCTTTACCGATAATCCCAGGATAGTTGCGCTAATGTCTGCTGTTCCCCTTTGCATCGAACCCGGGATCCACCTGCCTGATCCGATGCGGCGTTTGAAGCCTAAGCAGTCTGTGACTACCTTGCTATTGTCAATATACCGGCCTGTGCAGGATATTCGTTCTGCCTGGTGTCCCCTGAGCCTCAGGAAGTCAATAATGCATTTGGTTAAGCCATTTGCAGTGTCATCCCGGTAGGTCCTGGGAGCAAGGTAAGGCATACCGGGATGTTTGGTCCTGGCATTTTCCATTGCCAAGGACTCTAGCATTAATACTGCCGCCGATTTCTTGTATGACCGGCATCTTTTCTTTCTCTTTATATCAGATAACTTCCTCATCGTAATACTTTTTTTCTTCCTTTACAGGTGTTACGAAGATCCTCAAGTATCTCAGCCTTGGAAAAAATGACCTTTCGGCCGAATTGCCGATAACGGATTCTTCCAGAGTTTTTAAGCTTTTGAGCGCTGACAACTGAGCAGCCAAGAAACGTGGCTAGTGCCCGGATAGAAGTTAAAAACTCTTCTCCTGCCGCCGATTTTAATTCTGTATCCGGATCTATAGCTGGAGTAGATCTTGACAGACATTTAGTGATAATGTCTTCAAGTTGTTCGGGTGTTGTCAAAATAATGTTTTGCATACATATCAATTTAAAAACATATGCATGCAACATAAGGGATTATAAATGTACCTTTAAAAAGTACAGAGAAAAAATTCAGCCTGATTATCTGACTATTCGAAGGAAAATAATGTACGTGGAAATCAGATTATAGACGTACATTATGTTTAAGCTCAGATTGTTTTATCTGGTGCTTAAAAAACAATCTGATTTCTTCGGTTATGTCCGAATTTCTTTTCGGTTTCCCTTTTGAATTCTTATATGGGCCATTGATCTTTTTCGAAAACCACCTATTAAAATCAGATTTTAATGTATGGGATTTCTCTATATGTGATATTGAAAACTTAAAATGACCCTTAAGGCCCGGTTTAAACTTAATATTACATCCATTGCCCTCCTTGAATAAATTTAAAAATTCAATCTGAGGCAGCTCATAAAAAATCCAACCATTAAATTTCCTGTGATAAGCTGCTAAAATATCAATAATCTCATCGGGAAAGATATAACTCTCATCAATCCCGTTTGAGAGCTCCATTTCTATTTGAGATTTTGCATGACAGATTTTCTTATCAATCCATTTAATAAATCCGGCGGATCCCCTTTCATCGATTTTTTCTCTCTTAATAGACTCAAGGTAAAGAATATAGGCCTTATACTCTTCCTTAGAACTAAGATTCTCACCATTAAGGACTACTTTAAGTTTCAAATCATCTTCTGACGTGTAAGTACATCTCTTCTGGTAGTCTGGATAAAAAAATAACAACCTGTTATACCATTCATGAATCTTTACACTTAATACTATCTTCTCAGTCTGTGTCAAAGATTTCCAATTACCTGATGAATAGAAGGGTTTCTTGTTAGCTCTACAATTAATCAATTCCTGAAAGAAAGATTCGATAATGTATTTTTTACCTTTCAATCCTGTAAATTTCTGCAGTGCAAGTATTTCATCAGGTCTTAGATCATCTTCAATACTTTCAAATCCAGTTTTTAGACTTCCTGTATTCATGTGCTTTTTGATAATCTTTGTAATTGATATAATATCAACCAATTTCTTTTAAATTCTCGTTAAATTTTTCCATCTCCCGGCGTTTCTGAGGCGCAATAATCTTATAGTAGTTTTCCATTACCTTGTGGTCCTTATGCCCTGTCCAGCTCATTATAACCTCTGCAGGGATATTAAAGAATAAGGCATTACTAACAAATGTCTTCCGACCAGTGTGGGTTGACAGTAGCTGCCACTTCTGGTACGTTTCTTCAATCCGCTTGCTGCCTTTATAATAAACAACTGTTTCAGGATCGTTGATTTCTGCAAATCTCCCAAGCTCCTTTAAATACTCGTTGAATTTCTGATTACTGATAACCGGCAATGCCTTATCATTTGAGAATGGGATATCATTATACTTTTCAAGAATCGCCCTTGAATATGTATTCAAATCTATCTGCAGTGAATCTTCTGTCTTTATTGTTGTTATTTCAATATAACCATCTTTGACATCGCTCTTTTTAAGATTGTACACATCCGAGTAACGTAGACCGGTAAAACAGGTGAAACAAAAGACATCACGGACCTGTTCAAGGTATTTCTTTGGGATAGTCAGTTGATACAGCTTCATTAACTCATCCCATCTAAGAAAGATGATCTTCTGGGTTCTGGTGGTTCCTTTAAGGGTAAGTTTAAAATCTTTGTATGTCAGGTTTTCATTATAACCTTTCCTTGTTGCCCAGTTCATGAACCATTTGAAGAGTTTAAAATTCTTTGATATGGTTACATTTCGATGTTTAAGGACTTCCATCTGATAGTTTAAATAAGCGTGCAGGAAATTTTCATCCATACTTTCAAAATCAAACTTGTAATGCTTATCATGAAAATCCTTGATTTGAGAGTAAATAGTATTAAATTTTGTAACGGTGCCTTTACTCCATGTACTCAGCTGCGATTCTATTGCGATAAACTTTCTAAATACATAAAAGAAAGATTGCCGGTTTTTATCCCCTTCCCCAAGTCTTTCTTTTAACTCATCCCGGATAAACTGGATAGATGGATTCTTTTTGTTTGCCTTCTGCTGGTAGTAAATTTCAGTAACGTTCTTTTCAATATCGGTGAGGTGAAAATTTATGTCAGTTGCACTTTCTCCTTTATGGTTGAAATTGTTACGTTTTACTCTTTGGGTTTCAGGATTCCACTGATCTGTGTTAATACGATATCCGGTGTAATATTGAAGTCTTTTACCATCGAAGCTGAAAAACAGGAATATCGGGACATTTTCAGTTATTGGTTTGCCATTTTCTTTGTCAAGCCGTTTCTCAAGATAAAATTTTACACTACATTTGGTTTTCATAGCCAAATATGTATGAATCTTCAAAATTCCACATACAAATATACATACATTATTTGCTTTAATCTATTGAAATGAGATAAAATGAAATGAAATTTATCAACAAGTAAAATTCAATATATCAATATTATTAGATAAATGAGTTAAATGAAATAATACAAGATAACATATAGGTGTTAGAACCTCTTTCTCCGCCAAAGTAATATGCAGATAAATGCAGAACCCTGTAAACTATCACATTTACAGGGTTTTTTGTTTCTATGGCTGTGCAAAAAAGACCAAAAAAATGCAAACTCCCGGTGACTAAATATGCCCGATTGTAAGCAAAACTTATTTTGATTGCCAGTTGATAAATAGTTATTATTCAGAACAGAATTCAAAAAACCGTATTGTCGGTTTATCGTTGCTTTGCTGACTGTTTAGCGTAGAGGCTTTTTACTTCCAACATGAGTTCAAAAACAACCGGTCGGAAATAATTAAAATCCTGATATTCTGGGTAATTTATGAAACATCGAACAAATATGACAGAGAATCTATAGATATTTCATAATTCTTCCAACGGGAAATGGATTCCCATGACCGGGGTAAATCATTTTTGCCCCTTGTCTGATTAAAAAATCCCAGCTCTTTTTTATTTCTTCGAGATCTTCAGCAAAAATCGGCAGTGCTGGATGAAAAGCAAATGGGAAGCCACTATGGGCAAGACAACCCACAAATACCTCACCTGTATCGAGCAGTACACTTACCGATCCGGGTGTATGTCCCGGAGTAAAAATAATCTTGCCCTTGATTCCATATTGCTCAAGTGTAAACTCTTCATGGTCTAAGATAATATCTGTTTGTACAGGAGAGAAAGTGATCAGTTTCATAAATACGGGGTAAAGCAAAAAATGTATTGTTTTACCCCATATTGTTACTCCTGGTGGCCAGTTATTTATGCCTTCCTCCAGATTTTTCCTGTCATATTCATGAATAGCAATCCGGGCTCCGGTTATTTCCTTGATTTCTTTAGTTGAACCCGCATGGTCAGGATCTCCGTGTGTTAAAACAATCAATTTAATTTCACGGGGCCTGATTGATAGGTTATTTATTTTTTTCAGAAATGACTTTCCGCTCTTTGGAGGTCCACTATCTATCATTATGGCATCCTTGCCTTTAATAATGTAACAATGATTTATGCCAAACTTCAGCTTATATATTTTTACTGGCATTGTGAATTGCAGTCTTAAAAACGGATATTTTTCATTGCTTTCTCCCGGGAGCTGCCAGGATCCAATCAGCTATATGTGTTGCCAGAATTTTGCGGCTTTTTATGAAGTTATGACCATCCTGTATGGCAATTATTTGTAAATATTTGGCATTTTCCTTTTGCAGAGCCCTGTATAACGGCAGCATATATTGTTCTACTGTTACCAGGTTGTCATCCCATGCGCAGATAAGAAGTAGATCTTTCTGAGCGAGTATTTTTGTATTTTGCCTTATGTCATATACAGGATTCATATTTTCAATCCCTTCTTCTGCCATTTCTTTTGGTAATGCTCCTTTATCGAACCTGGCATATCCATTGGCAATGAAGCCATCAAACATACTGTCAACCGTTTTCTTCATTTCCGGATTACGAACATACTCTCTCATAAATTCACCAAAATCATTTCCCACAACAGAAAAGACACTTGTTATTTCCGGATGATAAACAGAATAGACCAAAGCCATTCCGCCACCGTTGCACCATCCTCCAAGATAGATAAGGCTGGTATCTATACGGAACCGGTTGATATTATCTGACTGACATATAAAATCAAATGCGGCTTGAATATCCTTCTGCTGGTTGTCAAAACTTGTAAGGCCCTGGCTTTCATATGTACCACAGTATTGAAAAGTCAGAACATTTATTCCTGCATCGGCAAGCAGCTTCCCGATACCTATAACATCTGTGCGTGTTCCAGGGAAGCCATTCAACAGAACTGCAGTCGGAAATTTTCCTTCTCCTTGTGCAACAAAAAACTTTCCTTTGAGAAGAACTCCCTCGCGTTCAATGCTAATGTCTTCGCTGTCATAAAACTGGCAAGAAGCAACGGATTCAAACATTGCTAAAAGCATGGTAATAGTAAAAACCAGAGTAATTTTTATCATAAATTTCCCTCCTTTTGCTTTAAAGATAAACAAGAAATAAATTTAGTGAATTAAAGGCTGGATGTCAAGTGTTTATGCTGTAATACTAATAATCAAATCCAGCAGGGCAGAATTGCAAATGCACGTAAGCCGTCTATAGGTGTGTTTCCAAATTTTTGTAACTTATGCCAAAAAAGCTAACGTGGGATATGAACATGCCCCTGAAATCCTTGTCTCATCATATTTACGAACCGTTAGCAGGCATTCTGAGACAGATATATGAAAAAAATAATATATTCTTCAATATTAAACTTAGTTTTATTGGCTGCATGTCGAAGTAGTTCCAGTCAAATCGAAAGACAAAATATTCAAGTAATTGAAATATACGCTAACGAGATTTGGAATAATAGGGATTTTTCATTAATCGATTCACTAATTGGTGAGGATTTTGTGGACCCCGCCTCTGTTTCCGGAGAAAAAGGTCCTGATGGTTTAAAAGAGGTTATCATGAGCTACCTGGAAGCATATCCTGACTTAAAGATTACTGTCGAAGAGATCGTAGCTGATAAGAACAAAGTTGCATGGAAATATATTGCAGTTGGAACCAATAAGAGTACTGGTGAGAAAAAAACTTTTAACGGTATAATAATCGATAAAATTGAGAAAGGGAAGATTGTACATCGAGTTGGTGTTTGGAAGTAACAAGTCCTCCGAACTTCTTTAATACAGATAATTACAACCCCTGCTAATGCGATATAATTAACAGGCGCGCAATACAGTTTTTGAACACCGTCACTTAAGAAGCACCTGAAATGAAAGCATTCCATATCTGCTATTGCTTTCTTGTTCAGGAGAACAAGCAGCAACAATTTCATATTTTATTACATGGATATAGCTATTCCAATCCTGTATGGGCTCATTATATGGTTCCTTACGCTCCAGTCTGCTATTCCGAACAGATCTTCGTATTCTGCATCTACAACAGGTGATGCTAGGTCAGCAAAAATGGTCAGTTTCCCAATTACTCCCAATAAAAAATCAGCTCCAACCTGATAGGTTATTCCAAACTGACCTTTTGAAAACTCTCCATATGTACCATCCCGTTCAGCGGTCAGAAAATTGGCATTAACAGTAAAAATTCCGGGAGCTATACCTCCCCACAACCTGAAATTCTCTTTCGGATAAACATATCTTAATGCTGCACGGATTGAAAGAGCATCAAAAAAGTATTTAACATCAGCTGGGAAAATCCCGGTTTCGTGAGACCCTGTTTCAACAAGTACCCAGCCACCGCTTGATACTTCACCTTCATATGCTACGTCGGCACTTTTCCTTCCTGCTTCCCCAAGAAATCCTATTTCAAAATTGTCAGAAATCGGATATAAAAGCCCAAAACCAAAGAAATATCCTCCAGCCATCACTGCATCCCCGCTGGATTCAACAACAGATGAGACCGGATTGCATGGAAGAGAAACCCATGAAGGAACCTGAAGGCCTCCTTCCACCATAAACGTGGTCTTCTTTTTCCCAAAGGATTCACCTGAAGTAACTGTTGAAGAATTCGAAGGCTCTGATTCCTGACCAGATAAACCTGAAAATAATATGAAAACGGAACAGATCATAATGAAATACTTCTTCATTGCAAGATTAAATTAAGTTAGAACCACAAATCATTTTTTCCTTTAACCTGGAATACAAATAACAGAACCTATCTATATTTTATTGTGAAAAAACTAACATAAAAAATTTCTCCTTTTATCTAATCTCATTTTTATAACTGATAAATAACTCCGTAGTATTTTTCTGTAAAATTCTGAAATATTCTGACAAACAAGGAAGAAGTACATCATGTCAAAAATCTCCCATAATGATTAAATTTCTACCTTTAATGGCATCCGTAATAAGACTGTGCATAAAACACTATGAAGTAGTATGTAATCAGATTAGAGAAGCAGACAACGAAAGATAAAGATCGTATATTCTGCGTTATTTAAAGAATAGAAACACATCCTTGAATGATATAAAATCAAAAAGAAAATGAAAAATCTTTTAATTAAACAGGCAATTTATTTACCAGTAATTTACTTTGGGACATTAATTATAGCAGGTCTATTTGCTCATGAATACAGTCATATAGGACAACATGCAAGTGAGCTCGCAATTAACAGTAATAAAACAGCTGTAAACATTTTTACTATTGGAATCTTTCTTACGGGTCTTTCAATGGTTTTATATGGAGTCGGATTGTTGTTGAAATTTAAGCAGCAGTTATCTGTTACTTCTGTGTTGGTGTGCGTGTTTGGAATCACATTTTTGTTTGGGACCTTTTATAAGATTGGATCACCCTGGCACGGCCTTTATGGCATCGGGTTGTCGATTATGATGTTACCATTTGCATTTCTATTCGAAGTCGGAAAAGAAAATATAGATCGGACAGCGAAAGCAATTTCAATTGTCTCAGCATTTGTAATTTTTCTCTATTTCTGGGCCATGGTAGCGAGGTTGGATCCAATGGAACAGAGGGGATTAACACAACGAATATTTGGAATTTTTGTATTTGGCCATATATCTTATTCTGCATACATACTTAAAAAATCAGATAAGTTATAGAACAATTATGCACCACACGCAACAAGTAACCTATGGCGGAAAGTGTTGAATTTTAACTTAATAACATTTAATCATTTAAATGCTTATCCTGTTTTTTACATCCAAAACCATTATCTCCTGTTAAGGTGAATCTCACCGGTAATCTATTTTCTGCGGGAGAGAATTGGAAACATCAGAACTCGGACCGGGTTTGCAAACAGGATAGAGGATGCATAAAACAGCTCTGATATTTCAGAAAAAGCAGGATGAATCTGTAACTATATGAAGGTTGCATACTGCTCCGGTGTCATATATTTGGATTGGCCCCCACATATACATGGCATGGTTGCTGCGAAATAATCTCCTACCTCTCCTTTAATTTTATGTACGTCTCTCCTGTTACAACGCTTTTGTAAGCCGGCCGGATTATTTTGCCCCTGTTAGCAATTTCCTCCATCCTGTGCGCACTCCATCCTGTTATTCTTGCCACCGCAAAAAGAGGGGTAAATAACTCAGGAGGTATGTTTAACATCTTGTAGACAAAACCTGAATAAAAATCAACATTTGCACTTATTCCCTTATACATCTTCCTGTGCTCTGACACAACCCGGGGTGACAGTCTTTCGATTCTAGTATACAGGTCAAACTCATCCTGCATTCCCTTATCCTTTGCAAGCAATTCAGCATATTTCTTTAATATCACTGCTCTCGGATCAGATAAGGAATATACTGCATGCCCTATTCCATAGATTAATCCCAGCTTGTCAAAAGCCTGCTTTGAAATAATTTTATTCAGATATGCCGCAATTTCATCATCATCTTTCCAGTCAGTTATATTCTGCTTTATATCTTCCATCATTTGCGTAACTTTAATATTCGCCCCGCCATGTCTTGGCCCTTTCAACGAGCATACGGAGGATGCCACGGCTGAATAGGTATCTGTACCTGACGATGAAACCACATGATTTGTAAATGTTGAGTTATTGCCGCCTCCGTGCTCAGCATGCAATACAAGGACCAGATCAAGTAATACCGCTTCAAGCTTTGTGTATACATTGTCGGGCCTTAGCATATGAAGAATGTTTTCGGCCATCGAGAGTTTTTTTTCCGGCTTGTGGACAATAAGGCTTTTGTTTTCGAAGTAGTACAGTATGGCAGCGTAGGAGTATACAGCTATCAGGGAAAAATTTGATATCAGGTACAAAGACTGCCTTAAAACGTTTTCCAGCGCGGTATCATCAGGATGTTCATCATAACTGTAAAGAGACAAAACACTTCTGGCCAGCGTGTTCATCACATCCTTGCTGGGCGATCTCATTATGTTATCCCTTATAAAGCCATGGGGCAGACTTCTGAACTCGCTCAGGGCTTCCCTGAAAGAATTCAATTGCACAACATCAGGTAATTTTCCAAAAAGTAACAGATAAATAGTCTCTTCAAAACCGAACCTTTCCTCTGAAATAAAACCTTCAATTATCCTGTTTATATCAATCCCTCTGTATATTAACTGTCCTTCGACAGGACACACCAGGCCATCTTTTACTTCTGTTCCCCTGACCTCAGCTATTTTGGTAAGACCTGCCAGAACCCCCTGGCCGGAAATATCTCTCAGTCCTCGTTTAACATTGTATTTTACATACAACTCATTGTCAATAATACTCGATCGGAGAATCTCCTCACTAAGTGTTTTCAGCATATTTTTATCCATATATCACTTATTTTAAGATTGATGTTGACACAGTTGCCTGTCTTATAACAGACTCATCAGAGAGACATCAAGTTTTATATCTGTTCTTACAGCAGCTGATAAAGATGCCGGAAATAAATCCAGTAATAACGATCGACCCCAGCGACTATTTATTTCATTTTCAAATATAAACTATACTGATATAAAAGTCAAGCCCGGACTAATCACAGAAGATAGTCTGTTGCCAGTATTTAAAATATCCGGGAATTCAAGGTTTTGTGTATGGAAAGATATCCGAATCTTTCAGATAATCCTGCAGCCTGCATTACCCGGGTAAAGGGTATTAATAAATCGTGTTTGACGGGAAAAGAATAATGCAAAAAGATCAATACCCAGTTCAGGAATAATATCCTCCGGGCTCTGTTCCATATGGCCCTGCTCTGCTATATGCTACCTTACGACAACAGTCTTCTTGCCTTCATACAGACAGGAATAAAACCCTTTGTACTTAACTTCTATTTCAGCTATTGTTCTTTGCAGCTTTTTCCAGTCCCTGATATCAGACAAACGGAGCAGAAGCTGATAATCGGAAGGTGTCTGCCAGTTCTTCTTAATGCGTTTCATTGCCTTCATTTACAGGCTTTCTGTATTCATTATGCAAGTTTAAGCTTAATTATTTTTTTTCAAGTGACTCTTAATGAACAACTAATTAAAAGTTACTAACAAAAGATCCGGAAAATAATGTCATAAATTTCTCTTCTCCGGAAAATAAATAACAATATTGATATTTTAACAAATTTTACATTTTCGTAAGAGTATGATTATATATTTTTGGTGTGATATGCCGGACAGGCTGAATCAGGGTGGGGAAAAAAGAAATTAAAAAGTTTTTTACTCTGGCGCAGATCCAAATCAATCATTATTAGAACAATTAACATTATGTCAAACCTTAACAGAAGGAAATTCCTGAAATCCGGGTTAATCGGGGCGGCCGGCATAGCAGGCTTACAGACAAATTTATCTGGTGAGACACCTGCAAGGCATGTAACTGAAAAGAAAATCATCAAAAGAACTCTCGGAAAGACTGGACTGAAAGTCCCTGTCGTCAGCATGGGTGTTATGAACTCGGAGAATCCTGCACTGGTAAGGGCAGCAATTGACAATGGGATAATTCTATTTGATACTGCCAACAGTTACCAGAATGGCAGGAACGAAGAGATGCTGGGAAATGTACTCATAGATTATTCACGCAGCTCTTTCATGCTGGCTACCAAGGTAAGGCCTGCCGGATCAGATCCAAAGGTCGGAGTTCCGACAAGGGCAACGACCGCCGAAGATTTCCTTGAAAAATTCCACGCCAGCCTCAGACGTCTGAGAACAGATTACGTTGACATTCTTTATGTGCATCAGGTTCTCTCGCCTAAAATGGTAAGCTACAAACCGATTGTCAACCTTATGATCAGGCTCAAAAAAGAGGGCAAAGTAAAAAATATAGGTATTTCAACGCATAACCTTCCGGCCATAATTGATGAAGTTGTTAAAACTGATATCTGGGATGTTGTGTTGACAACATATAATTATCTGAACACAGAACTTATCCGTGACAGGGCCGAACCACCCGTCAGAGGTATGGAAGCTGCCCTGCAGAAGGCCAACAATGCAGGGCTAGGGATAATTGCCATGAAGACATTAGCCGGAGGCGGATTCCTTGACAGGGAAAGAACCAAACCAATCAATGCTCTGGCAGCTATTAAATGGGTCCTGTCAAATCCCAACGTACACACAACTATCCCCGGAATAACCACTTTCGATCAGCTTAACCTTGATCTGAAGATTCTGGAAGATATTACGCTTGATGACAAGGAAAAGAAGGATCTTCTTCTTGCCCGGGCCGAACCCGGCCTGTTCTGCACATCATGTAAAAACTGCATTCCGGAATGCAAATTTAACCTTCCGATACCAGACCTGATGCGAGCTTACATGTATGCATACGGCTATAAAAATATTGAAATGGCATATTCACTGCTGAATGAATTGTCGGCCGCAGATAATCCCTGCAAACTATGCGATACCTGCACTGCAACCTGTTCCAGAAAATTTGACCTGAAGGGCAAGATCACTGATATCTCACGCCTTGTTAATGTTCCGTCCGATTTTATTGTCTGACCCGGTTTTGCAAATCCAGGAGAAATGTAAAACCATAATTTTCTCACCGGCAAGTCTGTAAATAAGCGTTGACATTCCATAAGACAAATGCAAAATTTTATTCCCTGATGCTTAATGGCAGGGCAAAGGGACTTGTTTCATTTAATTATCTTATCTTGTATATTATTCAATAACAATATTTGTCAGCTATGAAGTATCTCGTTTTAACAATTCTGTTGTTCCTGCTGCAGCTGTCAGCCCTACCTCAACAGGGCCATAGCCAGGTAACCGGCAAAGACAATATTATTGCAATACCAGCATCCGGTGAAAGTATTGATTCATATGTTGCTGAGAATTTTTCAAGATGCCCCTGCTTTTGTTTTTATAACCTTACAACTGACAGCATCACATTCAGGGAAAATAAATACAAATCTGCCTCGGGAGGAGCCAGCCGGCTTGTGGCTCAGTTTCTTGCGGATAATGGAGTAAGTAAGGTTTATACAATACAACTTGGCCAGAATGCCAGAGTGAACCTGGGAAGCTTCAGAATAGAGTCAACAATTGTAACCTCCGGAAAAACAGTAAGACAAATTATCAGGAGCATTCAGGATAAATAAATGCATGACTGAAAACGGTGAGATATTTCTCCGGTCAGTTATAAACCACACAGGGATTTTCAACTACTTTGTCCTTTGACTTAACTGAACAGCGCCGCTTCCAGTATGTACCTTCAATTTTATGGTATCTGTCATACCTTGATTTTCTGATAGGCTTGCCCTCCATAACACCCATGAGAATAGAGCTGGAATCGGGATCAATCTCATATTCATTCCTCCCATAATGCTTGGCATAATATTTACCCGGCCTGCCAGGACCACCCGGAACATATTTTAATGCTATCTCTTCAAAAGGATTCTCAAAATAGATTTCCTTTCCTGACCCTATCCTGTTGAGAATAAATCCTGATCTTATATTCTTCAATATTCTCCGAAGGCCATCGAACGAAGTTGCCATTGTTTTATGATTTAATTAAGACCTGTAACCGCGACATTCAATGCCAGTATAATTAACGGCAATCCTGATGCTCTTATTGCCTTGCCACTTAACCATCATGCTGATAAATCGGATTATCTCATTAACTCGACCAGGATTTATTTCAATTCTCCTGTCAAAAATTGAAAAAAAAACAATTACAGCTTATTTATTGATGAACTGCCCTGGTTTGTTGATGAAGGATTATGTTTAATTAAAATGCTTCCCTTATTTTTGAATGTTGTCTTTTAATATACAGCTGAATCCCGTCTGTTCATGAATGAATATGATAATGTCTTAATTGAGAAAACCGCCAGAACTCCATATGTCCATTTTGATAATTCAGCAGGAGAAATGGTCCTTTCAGGTATATCGATACCCGAAAATGCATCAAAGATCTACGACCCGTTGCTTGACTGGATCAAAGAGTATGTGAAGTCGCCGCAAACTGAAACGAACTTCCGGCTTAAACTTGATTATTATAACTCCGCATCCTTGCTCTGGCTCATTAAAATAATCAGAGCCCTTTCGCGGATCGACAGGGATGATCATATACTTTTCATCCATATTTATGTTGCTGCTGAAGATTATGACGACATGGAGATGGAAGAAGTAAAGCATTTTGTCAGTCTGATGGTAGATAATCTGGATGATTCTACAATGAGCATTGTAATTAAAGCTTACGGGACAGATAAGAGCGGCAATATAGTAAGGGAATCAACTATATATTTCTGATTTTTGCAGCAAATACCGAAACCAGTCGGGAAAGCAGGTACTCACTGTGCCACAAGTTTAACATCTGCCGTAAAAAGAAAAATCTCTCCGCAAAGTCTGAATATGATATTTTGCATATCGCACAATATTTTATATCAATTGACTGTTACCTTAAAGCAACTGATTGTATGTTGGTAAAACTTCTGCCGTTATTTTTCAATGTATGTTCTCAAGTGTTGGCACTGAATCAGAAACATATTGAATCTACGAATACTTCACCTGAAGTATTCCTGATTCCTGAGGGGAATATTAAGATAAAGGGGAGGGGTCTTACTGTGAACAGGACAAAAGTTCCAGATCAGATAATGGAGTGGATAGAACAATACCTCCTCGACCCGGCTGATACAACCTGCATTGACATCTGTTTTGAATATTTGAACAGCTATTCCTCAACAATACTGGCATCAATAATAAAAAAAATAAGATCGGTTGAGATCATGAATAAAAAACTCATTATCAACTGGTATTACGAAGATGACGATGATGATGTCTATGAGCGGGGTGAATATCTCTCCTCATCGCTCAATGTACCATTTAATTTTATCAGGATTTCTGATATAACAAAATGTTAATGCATTTCAGCAATCACGTGCCGGATATCTTCGGCTTTCTCTACTGGTGGATCTTTTCCACTCTTTCCATAACCTCCATACACATTCTCCCATTGTGGTAAGGACAGATCCAATGTCCCGCTTTGTCCCCTCTTCCGGGCTTTCCGGATTCAGTCACATTTGGAAACCAGCCTCCGTTTTCCCTGTCAATATGGTGGTCGCGGGTGAAATTCCAGCAATTGACCGAATAGTCAAGAAATTTCTCGTCGCCCGATAATTCAAATGCATTCAGATAGCCGACAATTGTTTCTGAATGTGCCCACCAGCTGCGATTGGTACTGACATGTCCCGTTGCCATATCTTTTTCATAAATAATGCTGCCATCAGGCCGGATTGCCACTTCAACCGCTTCAGCCATCTTTACTGATACCTCATTTACCCTCCGGATAAGTTCAGGGTCGCCAAGCAGACCAGCTGCCTCGCATAAAAGCCATGATGCTTCAATATCGTGGCCGTAGGAGTCAACCTGGCTTGTTCTGTTCCATTTCCTGTCCATAAAGCAGATCAGGTGGTACGTGTTCTGATCAATAATTTTATCAAGGAAGAGCTCCACCATATTTCTCAGGCGGCCGGCCATCAACGGGTCAGGCCACGCACGATATAAGCTAGCATAAGCTTCCATAAGGTGAAGAGAAGTATTCATTGTCTTCTCATCCAAATCCGATGACTCACCTATCATCCTGTCGCGGATGCGGTTCCATTCACGGTCAAAAACCTCAAAATAGCCGTTTGATTCTTTGTCGAGTGCATGTTCTTCAACAGCTTCAAAAATAGATTTTGCCGCATCAAGTGATTCCTGGTCTCCGGTGGCTCGGGCATATTCTGAAAGCCCGTAAATAAAAAACGCATTGGTATATACCTGCTTGCGGGTGTCAACCGGCTCTCCCATGGCGTTAAGACTCCAGTAAGCTCCGCCATGCTCCCTGTCAATAAAATGTTCGAGTATGTAATCCTTTGCCCTTGTGGCAAGATGCAGGCATGCAGAATCTTTTAGCACTCTCCATGCAGCTGAATAAGTCCATAGTATCCTCGCATTCAGAATTCCACCTTTGTCTGCCTCCGCTATTACAGAATCCTTGCTATTAACACGACCGTAAAACCCTCCATTGACAGTATCAACAGTTTTCGAAGACCACCAGGGCAGTAAATTTTCTGTCAGATCATCATGCACCTCGCTTTTTAGTCCTTCAAGCCTGACTTTCTGAGCTTCGGTTATTTTCTTTGTATCCCTCCTGCAGCCAACAGTAATTGATCCTGCCAGGATAAGCAAAACTATCAGTAAATGAACTTTCATAAGTGTAAGGTATGTTAAAGTTTAGCGATAAAGATCGATAAAAATTGACATAAAATCAATTTTCTTTATATTAAGGCAAAATTGACAGATCAACTTTTTAAATTTATACGAAATAATTCCGGGACATGAAAAAGAGGTTTAAATCAACAGTAAAAATGGCTGCTGGAATGATTATATTCATTCTGTTGTCTACCGCATTGAAAGCACAGGTTAGTGTTTCTGAACAGAAATGGATTATACCCACATATCTGGTTCATCCTCCGGACAAAAATCCTGTGTTCTTTAAAGGAGAATCATATCAGGGTGCATCAAAATATATCTACCCCTATGGTATGAATGATGTAATATCGGATGAAAGGATTGAAAAATCCTGGAAAACATTAATACTTGAAAACGAATATATTAAAGTTTGCATTACTCCGGAGATAGGAGGTAAGCTTTACTATGCAACCGACAAGACCAACAATTATAATTTCATTTACAAAAACAATGTTGTCAAGCCGTCAAATATAGGGATGCTGGGGGCATGGGTCTCAGGGGGGATCGAATGGTGTGTGCTCCATCACCACAGGGCTTCGACCTTTTTGCCGGTCGATTATACACTGGCCGAAAACGAGGACGGAAGCAGGACAATATGGGTGGGAGAAACCGAACCCAGGCACAGGATGAGATGGACCATAGGTATTTCAGCATTTCCCGGAAAATCGTACTTCAGGGCCGATGTCAAGATACACAATCCCACACCCTACACTCATACTTTTCTCTACTGGGCCAATGTTGCCACCCATACGAATGAAAATTATCAGGTTATTTTTCCTCCAAGCGTCGAATTTGCGACATTTCATGCGAAAAACAGCTTTACCCGCTGGCCATATTCCACCGAAGTGTATGCAGGTTATGATTTTACAAGAGGTGTTGATGTAAGCTGGTGGAAAAATGTCGTAAACTCAGCGTCTTTTTTTGCACACGACCTCAGGGAGGATTTCATGGGGGGTTATGACCATGGAAAAGAATCAGGCACAATACATATAGCTGATCATAACATAGTCAAGGGAGCCAAGCTGTGGGAATGGGGTTCCGGACCCAGAGGACAAGCCACTGAAGGACGTCTGACCGAAAACGACGGTCCTTATGTTGAAATAATGGTAGGCGCATTTTCTGACAATCAGCCGGACTACAGCTGGATAAGGCCTTATGAAGTAAAAACATTCAGTCAGTACTGGTATCCGGTAAAGGATATTAAAGGCTTCAAAAATGCCAACCTTAACGGAGCAGTAAACCTTGAGCCGCGTGACAATAATCAGGTCTTCCTTGGTTACTATTCCACCGGAAAACTTGACAAAGCCAGGGTTATTCTTAAAAACAGGGATTCCGTTATATTTACCAGGGAGCTCGACATATCGCCTGAAAAAGCATTTACTCAGCTTATAAGGATCAAAGATCCTTTTAAAATTACCGACCTGTATACAGAAATGGTTGACATGGAATCAGGTGAAGTAATAGTTTCGTATAAACCGGCCCCTGAAAAAGAGCAGGACCCTCTTCCCGAAGAGGTCAGGCGGCCTGAATTGCCGGAAAACATTGCCACAGTGGAGGAACTATATCTCACAGGCAGCAGGATACAGCAGTTTTATAATCCCACACTTAACGCCATGGACTACTACCAGGAAGCCCTTAAGCGTGATCCGGGAGATATACGTACAAATACCGCACTTGGAAACACCTGCCTTAAGAACGGTGACTATCAGGCTGCCAGGGAATATCTCGCCACAGCCATTAAAAGGCTGACAAAGGATTATACGAGGCCTTCTGTCTGTGAACCCCTCTATTTGCAGGGACTGACCCTGAAAGCTCTGGGAAATTATGTGGAAGCCGAAGACATACTATACCGTGCAACGTGGGATTATGCATATCATTCAGCTGCATATCTCGAGCTGGCCAGAATTTCGGCGCTCAGGGATGACTTCACAAAAGCCCTTGATCAGACAATCCTCTCTTTGTCGACCAACGCATGGAATAATAGCGCAATAGCAATGAAATCATCTCTGCAGAGAAAACTTGGCGATTTTGCCGGATCACTGGAAACCCTGGGAAGACTGCCGGATACTGATCCTCTTGATTTCAGGATACTTAACGAGAAATACCTTGCCTGCAGGGGTATGGGAAAGGAGCTGGATGCTGAGAACATACTGGCTGACCTAAATAAAAAAATGAGGGACTTTGATCAGAATTACCTTGAACTGGCTATAAGTTACATAAATGACGGAATGGACGATGAGGCACTTAATGTTTTAAGTCGTTTCAAAGGAAAGAATCCTCTCATACTATACTATCTTGGTTACCTTCATCATAAGCAGGGCAACTTTGAGCCGGCAACAAAACTATTCAGGGAAGGTTCAGGCCTGCCTGTCGATTATGTCTTCCCTTTTCGTCTGGAGACAATCAGGGTACTGAATCTTGCTTCAGAACTGATGCCTGATGATGCTAAACCATGGTATTATCTCGGCAATCTTCTTTACGACAAACAGCCTGAAAAAGCTATTGAAGCATGGGAAAATGCCGTCAGGGCTGATCCTTCAATGGCTATAGCCCACAGGAACCTGGGATGGGGGTACTATTACAGCCAGGGCGACGGACATAAAGCTATCTCGGCATATGAGAAAGCTATAAGTCTGGAAAAAAACGAACCACTATATTATTCCGAACTGGACGCTCTCTACGAAATGAGTAATTCACCCATAGCAAAAAGGCTGAAACTGTTTGAAGGAAGCAATGAAGTCGTCAAGAAAAGGGACGATTCATTCATACGTCAGATTGTTGTGCTTACTCTCGCCGGTCAGCCTGAAAAAGCCATTGAATACCTTTCCGGAAAGACTTTCAGCTACAGGGAAGGAAGTTCAAGAGTCCGTGAAGTTATAATTGATGCTCATCTGATGATGGGAAACAAATATATGGCAGAAAAGAATTACAGCAAAGCGCTTGAACACTTCCTGGCGGCACAGGTGCCTGATGAAGAGGGGGGCAGCGAAAGATCACTGGCAAGGGAAGTGCAGGTCGACCACCATATAGGCCTGGCTTATGATGCCATGGGAAACAGGGCTAAAGCCAGAAACTCCTTTAACCTTTCTGTAAAACCAGAAGTGAAAGGCGACAGCTATATTAAATATTATCAGGGCCTTAGCCATTTAAAACTGGGAAACAAAGCCAGGGCATCAGAGATATTCAGGGATATGATCGAAATTGGTAACAGACAGATAATTTCCGATACAGACGAATCAGCTGATTTTTTTGCAAAATTCGGAGAACAGGAAGCTAAAAATGTTCTGTTGTCAAATGCATATTTGTTAAAAGGCCTCGGACATAAAGGTCTGGGCGAAACAGGTGCTGCAAATGAAAATCTGCACAAAGCTGTTGAGCTGTCTGCAGGCAACCTTTATGCCAATGTTGAACTATCGAACCAGTGAAACATCTTCATGTGGCACGCGTACCTCCTTGGTTCAGCGATCGGTATTTACCGGAAAGGAGATGAAAAAGTCGGGGAGATAGAAAATATGCCCGTATCTCATTTCCATACGGGCCTCACACAGGTCGTGAAGTCGTATCGCTGCGGCATGACCTGGTATTCAGGAAATACACCTGTGGCAGTACATCCTACGCCGCTGGTAGCATAATCCAGGTTTAATGTCAGGCCTTCAAAAGGTTTCAGCTGAAAAGTATACAGTGCTTTTGTAAGATTATCAGCAGAGAAAGGATGAACACTAAAATTAAACAGGCTGCTGCCGGTGAATTCAAGACCGATGCCCTCATCATCAGTTATTCTTACCCGGCGGGTATCGGTCCTTAGTCCATAATCCTGCGGTATGAGATAAGGCTCATACATTTGCTCGGCCGTTGAATTGTATATACCAATCCTGTAACCTGATTTTCGGTCGGGATAATTCTCCTGCGGCCCCCTTCCAAACCACCGTATATTGAAAATGTCCTTGTTCAGGATCCATTCCGTGCCGATCCTTGGGAGCCATGAAGGCATTTGTCCATCAGGGATTATCGTATGTTCAATTGTCAAAACACCTTCAGGGCTGATAATGTATTTATACCTGTTGATAAAAGCTCCTCTGCCAGTACCTGTGACCATCACATTTCCGGCTGATATTACAACGGCACCAGTATCTGTTCTTTCCCGGTTGAAATATTCAGGATAGCATAATAATCTGTCAATCCCGGCCGAATACCATTCTGTTGCCGCCACCCTTCCGAATCCGTCTGTCCGGTGTTTGTTATTTGATGACCAGTATGTCCACTCATCCGTTTCATTTGCCAGAGGTGCCCGCCAGATGTTTAACACCGGCCCCCTTTTTATGATTTCCCTGCCCGAAACGATAACAGAGGCAAGTACGCCACTGTTCTTTTCAAAGGAATATTTAAAATCCTGCCCCATAACATTAAGATAATCTTCCTCTTCTGTAACCTTCATTTCGTTACGTGAGGCTTTGCAATATTCGGGGGCGGGTATAGACCATGGCAGATCAAACTGATCCCATGCTATTTCAAATCCTTTTTCTGCCCATATTGTTTCCTCTTTCAGTCTGAAGCTGACAAGCAAATGATATTCAGTGCCCTCCTTAACAGGGGGTTTCACAAGCGGGATCTTTACGACCTTTTTTTCCAGGGGTTTTATATCAGCGATCAGTTCTCCCTGGTCAGTAACTTCTCCATCTGTCATCACCATCCAGATAGTCTGAAATTTATTAAGGTTCGTAAAAAGATGCCTGTTGGTTATTTCCAGCACTCCTCTGTCTGCTGAGACAAGAGAGGTACTGACAGGCTGGCCTGACTTTTTAATCTGCCACATTTCAGGCTGCACCTTTCTGTCAGGCCATATTGTGCCATATGTTCTTGCTCCTATTCCATAGCTGAAGAATTCTCCATCCTCAGCTATGGTTTCGAAATCAAGCCAAAGCAAGGCTTTTTTCTTCATCCCGGATGATATGCTTTTAAGAACTTCCTGTCGGTAAGCTTCATTGAATATCCCCACCTGATCAATCACCGCGTCACTGATGTAAACCGATGTCTCCTGACCATGGATCTCAGCATTCCTGCCTATGTTGACAGGAAAGGGCGTGTTTCTGATATCGCCCTCGGCCTTCACACGCTCACTTTCAGCACCGTCGATTGTGATGTATATCTCAGACCCGTTATAACAGGCGGTCACATGGTGCCAGTTATATTCCCAGTTTGCCGGAAGTGCCATCTTAACAACATGTTTTTTCTGTGTGGTTACATAGAAACTCAGGGTATCCCTTCCGTTCTGCTGCAAACCAAACTGCCAGTTTCCTTTTGTTACAAGAGTTCCCGATGACCCGCTGAGCATACGCGGAAAAACCCAAATAGTAAGAGTAAGTCTGTCGCCGCTTAACTCAAGAAGATCATCGCGGTAAACCTCTATCCACTGGTCGTGGCCGTTAAGATCTATACCCTTGCCTGATATACCGGGCACCAGCTTTGCCCTGCCCATGACGTTAACCTGAATATTTCCGGAAGATGAATCTTTAAGTGTCAGTACTTTCTGTGTAATCCCGGTGCTGACAAAATCCCATATTGCCCCTCCCATGCTTCTCGGATGACCGCGAAAAGCATTCCAGTAATCATCCAGCGCTCCTCCCCCATTGCCGGTAACAGCCAGATACTCATCCAGAAAAGATGGCCTGGCATCTGTGTCCGCCGGGATATTATAGACTCCGGTAAGCAGTTCATGGATCTTCGGATACCTTGGCCCTATTATGTCCTCGCAGGGATGAGAAAATGCATTTCCTCCGTACATCCAGTAACGTGTCGGATCATACTTCTTACCCTCATCAATTACCGCGCAGATATTTTCTCCCTCCCCGCTCTCATTTCCTGCACTCCAGAAGAGCACCGAGGGATGATTCCTGTCACGGAGGACCATCTTACGGGCCCTGTCGCGATACATTGCCTCCCACTCATACCTGTCGGAAAGATATTCTGTTGCATGGGCTTCGTTGCCCGTTTCATCAATAATATAAATCCCGTATTCATCGGCAAGCTCAAGGTATCTGCTAACTGGCGGATAATGGGAAGTACGGACACAATTTATATTAAACTGTTTCAGTATGGAAAAATCCTTTCTTATTGTAGCCTCATCCATAACATGCCCTTTAACCGGATGCTGCATGTGACTGTTGATTCCATTCAATTTAACCGGTACTCCGTTAAGGCAGAATATCTGATTCCTGATCTCTGTTTCCCTGAAGCCTGTCCTGCCTGATACCACCTCCACCGTTATACCGTCAGAACTGATAAGTTCAAACGTAAGATAATATAGGTCAGGAGATTCGGCTGACCACTTGGCAGGATTGTCTATGATCTCTGAGAATCTGACCTTGTATTTTCCGCCTGGTGTCACTGAAAATTTTTCAGAATGAATTGTCCGGACGACTTTTTTTGAATGATCATAAAGTACAGCCCTTATGGAGTAGTCATTTTCCGGCTTGTCTGAATAGTTTTTTATATCCACCGAAAGGTCAAGGTGCGAATTTGTATAGCTTTCATCCAGATCGCTAATAGCGGCCCAGTCAAAAATGTGCATCACGGGGGTCGCAAAAATCCAGATATCGTCAAATATTCCTGCGAGGCGCCAGTAATCCTGGTCTTCAAGGTAATAACCATCTGAATATTTAACAACCAGAACAGTAATTATGTTTTTTCCCCTCTTCAGGTACTTTGTGATATTATATTCTGCAGGTTCCTGGGCACCTTCATTGAATCCGACCTCTTTGCCGTTTATCCATACAAATGAGGCAGAAGCTGTTTTCTCCATTCTCAGAAATACCTCCTTCCCTTTCCATGAAGACGGAATATCGAAAGTCCTCCTGTAGGCCCCTGACGGATTGTATTCCCGGGGAACAAAAGGTGGATCCGGAGGGAAGGGAGTTGTCACATTTCTGAAGAGGGGGTCGCCATAGCCTTCCATCTCCCAGTTTGAAGGTACACTTATGGTACTCCATTTCCTGTCGTTATAATCCATACCGTAAAACCCCGCCGGAATACCTTCCGGTATATCAGAAAAGTGAAATTTCCATTCACCGTTAAGGTAAAGGGTTGATGAAGCAGCGCTGCGGTTGTCAGCCAAAGCCTCGCTTACTGTTGAGTAAGGGACCAGGGGGACATGCCCCTCTTCCTGATTCAGCTCATAAACAGCCGGGTTTTCAATGAAACTGTAAATATTTTGCTGGAAATTTCTCTCCTGTGCCAGTGAAATCGAAGTAATGACACATAATATATAAGTTAGTGATTTTCTTCTCATTTTCAAAACTTTTTCAGGAATTATCAACCTAAGGTACTGAAAAAAGTTATCCCGGATATTGAGGGAGAGGAATATATATTATGATGTTTTGTCAGAAAACCTTAGTTCCCTGTAAGATCATATACCATCAAAGAATTTCCGTGCCTGACATACAGTCTTTTGTTATTTATCACCAGATGTGCCCAGTGTGGCCCGGATCCCCGTGGCACACGGAATGAACTGATGACATTAAAGCTGTCTGACCGGGGTTCTACCAGAGCAAGCTGGTCTCCTCTTTCGCTGTAAATATATAGTAACCCGTCGTTGGCTATTATAGTGGCAGGTGTAAGCTGGTTGGTTTGTATCAATACTTTCCCCGTTTTCCAGTCGAGGCAGAAAAGCCCACGGTTATAATCACCCGTACCGTAAATCCTTCCGTTGAGGACAACGAATCCTCCGATTTTCGGATCGGGAACATTGTTTTTCCATACTTGCGATACCGATGTTCCGTCTTCTGACAATTTCAGCATAACACCTCCTACACCATAGCCGATCGTACAGTACAGATACCCGTCAGCATATGCAGGCACATTGGGGTGTATGCTGTATTGGTTGACAAGCCCGTATTTCCAGAGAACATTCCCGTTGGCGGCGTCAATGCCATGAACTGACCTTTCCATGTGGGTAACAAGAATTTTCTTTTTCGAATGATTAATGAGCAATGGAGAGCTGTAACCCGATCTTTCACCACTTCCCCTGCTTTTCCAGATGATTTTCCCGGTGTTCCTGTCAAGAGCAATTATATTTGCATCCCGGCCGCCGGGAACACAAAAGATCGTAGTTCCGTCAAAAGCCAGATTCTCGTTAATACCCCATTGGAGGTTCCTTGCATCATACTGTTTCATAAAGTCAACAGACCAGATCATTCTGCCGTCGTTGCAACTCATGCATACAAGTTTCCCGTAAGCAGAGAAAAGATATAACTTGTCGTCTATTACAAGTGGTGTGGCTCTGGCCCCGCTATGGCTTTCTGCCCATTCTTTCCCATATTCTTTTTTCCATCGCAACTTTCCCTGAAGGTCAAGGGCATATACATAACCAGCCCCATTTTCCAATCCGGTAAGATATACCCCGGTCCGGGTGACAGCAGCTGACCCGTATCCCTCCCCCAGTTCATCGTAATGCCAGAGCAACTTTGGTCCGGCATCAGGCCATTTCCGAAGCAAGCTTTTTTCGTTGTAAATACCTGTACGGTCAGGGCCGCGCCACTGTGAAATATCCTGGGCTTTTAAGCCCATACATATGGTTATCAGAAATACGATATTCAAAAATCTTTTCATGACCAGAAATCGTTTTAATTTGATCTTTCCAAACATACATATAAATCCGGATACTGGCAATAAGTCACTCATATTTACTGCTTTGTTTCACGGGATGAACAGTAATGCATTTGCATCAGACTGACCAATGATTGGCAGGCAGGTATTTCCAAAGCCTGTCCGGAATTTTCATTTTATAGCCACGGATTTAGTACAGTAGAACCCTTCCAGGGGAAATTACGGTTTCATAAAAACATAAATTTAGACTAACTTTGATAATGTTTATAACTATTTTCAATAATCTAAAACAATAACATCATGTCTATCAGAAAACTTACCCGCAGGCAGGCTATAGCTGCTGCTTCGGCTGGTGTCTTTGGGACATTCGTCAACTGGTCGCTTCCCTCGAATAAAACTGGGAAAGCCACCGGGCAGAAGCTGGCGCTTAATGGCGGCCCGCAAGTGCACCCGGGTGGCTGGCCCGAATGGCCGGTCTGGGACCAGTCTGCTGAAAAGAATATTGCTGAGATGCTTCGCACAGGAAGATGGTGGCGCGGCAACGGAGAACATGTCAGCGAGTTTGAAAAAAGATACGCGGAACTTATGGGTGCCGGACGATGTCTTGCAACAGCCAGCGGAACGACAGCACTGATAACATCATTGAAAGCTCTGGGCGTCGATGCAGGAGATGAGGTCATCGTTTCTCCTTTTACCTTCATTGCATCATACAATGTGATCTTTATGAACAAAGCCCTTCCGGTTTTTGCTGATTCTGATCCGGAAACTTTTCTCATGGATCCTTCAACGATCGAATCACGTATTACAGAGCGTACGGCAGCAATAATCCCTGTTCATATTTACGGTATGCCATGTGATATGGACAGGATAAATGCAATTGCTGAAAAGCACAATCTCAAGGTAATTGAGGACGCCTGCCAGTCATGGCTTGCAGAATACAGGGGTAAAAAAACCGGTACCCTGGGAGATGCAGGGTGTTTCAGTTTTCAGAATTCCAAAAATCTTCCTGCAGGTGAAGGCGGGGCAATAATAAGTGATAATGAGGAACTCATGGACAGGTGTCACTCGATACACAACTGTGGAAGGCCTTATGGAAGTATCAGAGGAACATCCGGTTACCCCATTGCCGGAACCAATTTCAGAATGCAGCAGTTCCAGGCGCTTATACTGATGTCGCAAATGAACCGTATATTAAAAGATGCCGATATCAGACTGGCAAATGCCAGGTATCTTGATGAGAAGCTCAGGGACATACCCGGCATTATTCCCTATAAACCGGCAGATGGTGCCACGAGATCGGCTTATCATTTATACCCCTTCAGGTATATAAGCAAGGATTTCAGCGATGTTCCGAAAAATAAATTCATGGCGGCGCTTAATGCCGAGGGAATTCCCTGCAGCAGCGGCTACGGACCCCAGAATAAAGACGGACTGATCGAAGATCAGCTTAACTCAAAAGGTTACAAAAGATTATTTTCCGAATCAAGACTCAGACAATGGCGTGAACAAAATGTGCTGCCGGGGAATGACAGGCTCTGCAATGAAGCAGTTGTTTTTTCCCAGAGTATGCTGCTCGGCAGCCGAAGTGACATGGATGACATTGTAAATGCTGTTTCAAAGGTATATGAGAACAAAAACTCTCTTAAAGGATGAGCTGTTGCCTGTCTAAAAACTGATTTAAATGATATCCAGAAGGACTATGCTGAAATCGTTCTTTTATGGTGCATTCGCAGGTATTGCACCCGCCTTTCTGCGTGGCAGTGATAACCAGCCTGCCAATACACATATGAATTTTGAGCCGGGTTATCTGAAACTTCACAGAAGCGGAGAATTAAAAAACCGCGCGGAAAAGCTCTGGTCGATGATGGAAAGCTGTGAGCTCTGCCCCAGAATGTGTGGCGTAAACAAGCTTAAAGGCGAAAAGGGATTTTGCCAGGCAGACTCACAGCTCGAGATATCCAGCTATAATCCGCATTTCGGAGAAGAAAAACCTCTCGTGGGCAGAGGCGGTTCGGGTACTGTTTTTCTTTCAAACTGCAGTTTAAGATGTGTCTTCTGCATAAACTGGCATATCAGCCAGGGTGGAGAGGGAAGCCCGGTAACCATAGACGATTTCGCAAACATGATGCTGGCCCTGCAGAAAATGGGATGCCCAAATATTAATTTTGTTACACCCACACACTATTCCCCTCATATCCTCCTGGCAGTCGATAAGGCAGCCTCAAAAGGGCTGAAGGTACCACTGGTTTACAATACCTGTGGCTGGGAAAGGGTGGAAATACTGAAATACCTCGACGGATTAATAGACATTTACCTTCCCGATTTCAAATTCTCCGACGGAGAAATGGCTTCGAAATATTCATCCGGAGCTGAAACGTATCCCGATGTAACAAAAAAAGCCCTTCTTGAAATGCACCGGCAGGTCGGAGTGGCAAAACCTGCAAATAACGGATTGATGTACCGGGGACTGATGATCCGCCACCTGGTCATGCCAAATAATGTCAGCGGAACACGGAAAATAATAGACTGGATCGCAAATAACCTCCCGAAAGATACTTATCTGAACATTATGTCTCAGTACAGCCCGGCATACAAAGCGTTGAATTATCCTGAGATATCACGCAGGATTACCCGTGAGGAATACGCAGACGCTGTTACATACGCAAAAGCCTCAGGACTGACAAATCTTGAAATACAGGGATTCCGTTTCTTATGATATGACCGGATTAAACCTGCTTCGAAATGAAGGATAAACATCTTTACAGAATATATGTCAGAGGCCGGGTTCAGGGTGTGGGATACAGATGGAGTGCCTTAAGGGAAGCAAACCGCAGGGGAATTAAAGGCTTCGTAAGAAATCAGGATGACGGCTCAGTCTATATTGAAGCCGAAGGGCATTATGAAAAGCTGCTTGATTTCATTGAATGGTGCCGGTCTGGTCCGGGATATGTGAGTTCCGTCAGAGTGGTCCCTGCTCCCCCTGAAAATTATGATCAATTCACGATCCGTCATTACTGAGATGGCCTCTTCCTGCTGAAAATGATAACAAATAAGCCTGCTTCAGGTTTTAGTTCGACACAACTATATTTTGCTGCGTAAAGCTCAAGATATTTACCAGTCTTATTATCTGCAGGATGGAAGACCCGTAACTATAACTTTTGTCTTCATAATGAGGTCAGAAAGGGATTGGGAAATATTTCTTAGATTTGAATTTCTTATATCCGTTCTTATAATTTTCAGGAGGACATATAAATGACAGACAAAAATTCACTTAAAAGAAGAAAATTCATAAAGTTATCTTCAACTGCAGTTCTGGCAGGATTTACAGGCAAATTTGCTGATGTTAACCGTAATGGAGAAATGTCAATAATTCAGGACGCTGCCCGTAAAGTCGGAATATTGCCACGCAGGAAGCTGGGGTATAGCGGCAGGGAAGTCTCTGTCCTGTTAGGAGCCGGTGACATGGCGCCACCGTTGGTTGCTGCCGGGGTTCAGTGTGGAATGAACTACTGGCATAAGGCTAACCGGTGGATGAATGAAGGAGTTCCTGACATCATTCTTAAGAACAGGGATGCTCATTATTGTCAGGTTACTGTTGACCGTGTGGGCATGGATCACTTTCAGGGTCGTCTTGATGAAGAGGAACATTACAGGTATGTCAGGGAAGCCGTAAAGAAAACCGGCCTGGGATATTTTGATGATATGCAGTTTCATTACGGTTATCACAATATTGAAGAACTTAAAAAAGACCGAAGCTTCATCCGTGCTTTTGAGCGTCTGAAAAAAGAAGGTCTCGTAAAACATCTCTGTATTTCCCAGCACAGTTATGATGGCAGTCCCAGAGTAAAAAACGGGCAGAGCGCTGCCGAGATACTTACCGCCATAGTCGAAGATGGTCTCTATGAGCACGCCCAGTTCATGTATTCCTATGGTGAGGACCCTGAAAC
Organism: uncultured Rikenellaceae bacterium; assembly: GCA_964466705.1. Taxonomy (GTDB): domain Bacteria; phylum Bacteroidota; class Bacteroidia; order Bacteroidales; family VadinHA17; genus LD21. Next base: position 13,095 of record CAYXSM010000026.1, on the reverse strand, counting down.
AGATCAGTTCATGGAGCTTGCACGGGAAAAGCATTTTGGAACCATTGCAATGAAAACTGCACGCGGAATAGGCCGGATGAAAGAGAATAAGGCCTTCATGGACAAAATGCCGGAAGGAACATCTCTTCATAACATCCTCGTACGCTGGTTAACCACAAGGACAAAGCTCGATGCTGCAGTTATCCGTGTCAGAAACATGGAAGAATTTATTGAAACATACTCAGGCGCGGGCAAAAAGTTGAGCGCCGAAGAAGAGAAGGTAATAGCACTGATGACTACTGAAGCTGATACGACTGTGTGCCGTTTATGTGGAAAATGCCAGTCCGGATGCCCTCAGCATATCCCGATAACTGATATACTTCGTTTCGAAAGATACGCATTGGATGATCACGACTGGTATAATGCCAGTATGCTTTATTCAGGACTCCCTGTAAAAGGAGACAAATGCACAGGTTGCGGAAACTGTGTCCGGAATTGCCCAATTCACCTTCATATTCCGGAAAAACTTGCAAATACCCATGCATTGATGAGTTAAAATGCAAAAGTAATCAGACGGATCGGGCAGATTCATAACTCCAGGCGTGCAGCATATATTTTTTAAATATATTACTGCCTGGTTACCGGGAACTGCTCCGTTTTATCACCACACTGTCTGATGCAGGCATTTAATATCTACCGTTAAGTTTCTCTATGTTAAGAAAGATCCCCCATACTTATGTCATTGTTTTCAGCATAGTCATTTTAGCTGCGGTCATGACATGGATTGTACCCGGAGGAGCCTTTGAAAGGCAGATTGTTACCGTAACCGGAATCGAAAGGAATGTGGTCGTTCCCGGATCATTTCATTATACCGAAAACCATCCACAGACATGGCAGATATTTTCAGCGCTCTTTGATGGATTTGTGGAAAGAGCTGACATAATAGTCTTTATCCTTATTATCGGAGGAGCCTTCTGGATTATGAACGAAACCAAATCGATCGATGTCGCAATAAAGTCATTTCTCAGGTTCTCAGGCAAAATGGAGCACAAAAGAATAATCCGGAAAATTGGAGCCGATAACATCATCTTTCTGTTTATCATGTTAATGTTCAGTATTTTCGGGGCAGTTTTCGGAATGAGCGAAGAAACAATTGCCTTTGTTATAATATTTGTCCCGCTTGCAGTTTCCATGGGCTACGATTCAATAGTTGGTGTATCACTTTGCTTTGTCGCTGCCGCATTGGGATTTACAGGGGCCGTACTGAATCCGTTCACGATCGGAATAGCACAGGGTCTTTCCGATCTTCCGCTTTTCTCAGGAATTCAGTACAGGATTTTCTGCTGGTTTGTGATAAATATTGCGGGATTCTATGTCATTATCAGATATGCCATGTCTGTCAGAAAAGATCCGGAATCATCACGGGTCTACAATGAAGATCAATACTGGCGGGAGCTTCATGGCAGCAACCGTGATCCGGTTAAATATCACAAACCTTTATCTGCATGGATTGTCTACCTGATAGTTCTGATCGTTATGAGCCTCTTTTCATACATGTTTCCTGTAACAGATATTTCGGCAGGGGGAAAATCTGTTCCTGTTCCTTCGTTGCCGTTACTAACGGCGGCATTTGCTGTCACTGGGTGGATAAGCCTTAAAAAATCAGTACATTTCTTTGTCTTAAACATATTGTTGTTCACAATATTGATTCTGATAACGGGAGTGATGGGATATAACTGGTACATAATGGAAATTGCCACTTTATTTTTTGCCATGGGGCTCGCTTCAGGATTCTCAATGAATTATACAGCCAACCAAATCACAAAGTTATTTCTTGACGGAGTGAAGGACATACTGCCGGCAGCTCTTATCGTAGGCCTGGCAGGAGGGATAATTATAATACTTAATAACGGCAATATAATAGACACTATCCTCTTTAAGCTGTCGGAATCGATTTCAGGTTCAGGCAAAATTGGTTCTGTTACAATGATGTATGCCGTTCAGAACCTTATAAACCTTGTCATGCCTTCCGGCTCGGCAAAGGCTGCCCTGACAATGCCTGTGATGTCTCAGTTTTCAGACCTCATCGGTCTGTCACGTCAGGCTGCAGTAATGGCATTCCAGTTCGGCGATGGTTTTACAAATATGATAACACCGACTTCAGGAGTTCTTCTCGGTGTCTTAAGCGTAGCGCGTATCCCTTATGAAAAATGGTTCAGGTGGGTACTTCCTCTTATTGTTTTTCTTATAATAATCGGGTTTATATTACTTATTCCGACGGTATACATTGAACTTGAAGGATTCTGATAATGCATATTCAGGATTATATTAAAGCGCCTGGCACGAAGATCTTTGAAAATCATCCCGCAAATTAACTGCTGATAATACTGCTATCAAAGCAACTTTTTGTACTTTAATGCGTCTTTTATTAATATTACACATAATATTTGACCGGACTTAAGATCAAAATTTAAACTACATCATTATGAATTTAAACCGCCGCGAATTTATAAGGCTCAGCGGTATCACAGCAACAGGTTCCCTGGCAATACCTCCATTGCTTCACTCATGCAAGGGTTCAATACTTTCTCATAATGCAGAAAGTTACCTTGATCATTTTGAGGTAACAAAGGAACTTCTGAACAGAGTGATATCAGTTGCGCTTGAAAGAGGTGCAGATTATGCTGACCTTTTCTTCGAACACACACTTAACAACACCAGTGCCCTTGAGGACGGTAAAGTTAACAGTGCTTACTCCAATATCGGATCCGGTGTTGGGATCAGGGTTCTTAAAGGTGATCAGACCGGCTATGCCTATTCAGAAGAGATTACTGAGGAAGCAATGCTAAAAGCAGCACGTACGGCAGCCAATATTGCAAGCGGATCATCCGGCTTTTCTCCGGTAAGAATAAATGAATATGTGCCGCCGGTTTTATACCCTGTAAAAACCTCATGGGAGGATACATCTGTCAAAGACAAGATACCATTTATTCAGAGAATGAATGACAATATTTTCGCTGCGGACAGCAGGGTGTCAAAGGTTAATGTCTACCTGGGAGATAATACATCGTATATCCTCTTCTACAATTCGGAAGGACTTCTTACGTGGGATTACCGTCCGCTGGTTTTTCTGGCCGGAGTATGTATAATGGAGGACAAGGGCCGGATTGAGAATTTTTTTGTTGGCCGGTCATACCGGATGGGCTCTGAATTTTTAACCAATGAGCTGATAGATGAAATTTCATCAGAGGTAGTTGAAAAAACAGCCAGACTTTTCACTGCCGGGAAACCAAAAGCCGGAGAAATGGAGGTTGTTCTCGGTGCCGGCGAGTCGGGAATACTTCTGCACGAGGCTATGGGCCATGCCTTTGAAGCTGATTTCAACAGAAAAAATCTGTCCGTTTTCTCCGATAAAATGGGAAAGAAAATCGCAGAAGACTTTGTAAACATTGCAGATGATGGCACAATACCCGGCAACCGGGGAACGCTGAATTTCGACGATGAAGGGAATCCGACCGAGAAAACAGTTCTTGTCAGTAATGGAATACTTACAAGCTACCTTCACGACAGGATAAGCTCAAAATTCTACAATGTCAGTCCAACCGGTAATGGAAGAAGAGAGAATTTCAGGCACATTCCCATGCCCAGAATGAGAATTACCTATATGGAGAACGGGCCTCATAAAAAAGAAGAGATCATTGAAAGTGTAAAAGACGGAGTTTACGTGGACAGTTTCAGCAACGGGCAGGTAAACATAGGCCAGGGTGATTTTACTTTCTTTGTTAAATTCGGTTATATAATTGAGAACGGTAAGCTGACAACCCCGGTGAAAGATATAAACATCATTGGTAATGGCCCTCAGGCACTAGCTGACATTGTTATGGCAGCCGATGATTCAACAATTAACAACGGGGTCTGGACGTGTGGCAAGAACGGACAGGGAGCACCTGTGTCAATGGGGATACCCACAGTCAAGATCAAGAAACTGACTGTCGGGGGCATGAATGCTTAAATTTTAAAATAACAGGTTATGAATACAAGTGAAAAATATGATCTTGCAGACCAGGTAATAGATCATGCATTGAAAAGTGGTGCAGAACAGGCATCAGCCTCCATTTATGATAACCGGAGCACTGAAATTGAAATCAGGAATCAGAATATAGACAGCCTTAAAGAGTCAAATCAGCGAGGACTTTCAATCAGTATCTATGTCGACAGGAAATATTCCTCCCATTCGACGAACAGAATGAAAAAAGAGGAATTGTTCCGCTTTATTGAGGAAGCAATAGCTTCCACACGTTTTCTGGGGGAAGACGAGCACCGGGCGCTGCCTGATCGGGCTTTATATTATACCGGCGGAGGTCCTGATCTGAACGTTTTTGATTCAAAAATTGACAGCCTTGATGCAAAAACTAAAATAGATCTTGCCAACAAAGCGCTCAGTGAGGCGTATCAAAAAGATGAAAGGATAATCTCAGTCAGTTCATACTACTCCGATAATATTACGAGTCAGGTAATGGTAACAAGTAACGGTTTCAAGGGTGACTCACAAAAGACAGGAATATCTCTGGTTGCAAAAGTATCTTTAAAAAGCGATACCGGAAGACCATCAGACTATTGGTATGAAAGCTCCCTGTTCTTTGATAAGCTTAAAACAACCGGCATAGGTACGAAAGCTCTTGAAAGGACAATCAGGAAGATCGATCCAAGGAAAATAAAATCAGGGAAATATCCTGTCATTATTGAGAACAGAGTGGCAGGCAATATTGCCAGGCCAATCTACCAGGCACTCACCGGGGCAAGTATTTACCAGAAACAATCCTTTCTGATTGGCAAAGAGAACAAACCTGTGACATCACCGCTACTGACCGTGGTTGATGATCCATTTATTAAATCGAGTCCGGGAGCAAGACTTTTTGACAACGAAGGGCTGGCTTCTGCCAGAAGGACGGTAATCGAAAAAGGGGTTCTCAGAAGTTACTATATCGATGATTACTACAGCAGAAAACTGAATATGAAGCCAACTTCCGGCAGCTCATCAAATCTTTTGTTCAGCACGGGTAAAAGAACCATGGAAGAAATGGTGGCCTCACTGAATAAAGGCTTATTGATAACCGGATTCATAGGAGGCAACTGCAATGGATCAACCGGCGATTTTTCATATGGCATAGAGGGATTTCTAGTCGAGAACGGAACCATTGTTCACCCGGTGAACGAGATGAATATTTCCGGAAATATGAACCAATTCTGGTTCACACTGGCAGAGATGGGAAATGATCCTCTTGAGAACAGTTCAACCAGGATTCCTTCGCTGTTGTTTGAAAATGCTGACCTTAGCGGAATTTAGCCCGATCCCGTTTATTTTCTGCCCAGCCACAGGAGAGCGTCGAGCACCAGTCTGTTCTGTATTTCATTCTTAAAAGTAAATGAAAGTTCCTTTCCTGTGTTATTCTCATAATCGATGTCGTTATGACCCATATTAATGTACATCATTCTGTAATTGGTATTACTCCATGCAACAGGGTAGTAACCGTCGTGCCATATCTCATGTTGCTTAGGGCCGGTGCCCAAGGGAAAACTGGACGGGTCAATCGACAAAATAATGTTGATGTCTGGATTTGACCTGAGATCATTTTCCCATCTGTACCATTCATTGGGAGATGAAATAAATTTTTCCGGAAGGCGCCTGGTTGCCGGGTGTTTCCTGTCTTCAACACGTAATACGGCAGAGGCAGGTCTCCATGTGTTGCTTATGTACTGCCCGGATCCCAGAAACTTCTCGTGATACCAGTCCCAGTCCTGAGGAAACTCACCTGGCGTCAGTGCAAATGCAGAAAAATGAAATCCCAGCCAGGCTCCTCCATTTTCCATGTAATCGCGGAAGGCATCCCGCTGAGAGAAAAAATCCGGCCTTGAATCAAGAAAGATCACGACATCATATTTTTCCAGAGTGTCCGCATTGAGATCGTCCCAGTTACCGGTGGAGTGATATTTGAAACCGTACTCACATGCCATACCTGATAACCATCTGTCTGCCTCTCCCGCGAAACTGATATGAGCCTGATCATGCCCTCCGGTTCTGAAAGCTATGACACTGAATCCCCCGGATACTTCAAAATTCTTACATGAAAGGATAAAGCCGGCAGCCAGAAGGAAGAAAACAGAAATGACTGACTGATATTTTGTTTTGACCATTGTAGAAATTCCTGATCTTTGACATTATTACTCAAGATCTAAAACACAGTCCGGCTTATCAGGCTGTTTGAGGTTCGTCCTCTTTCATGCGCCAGCCAGTCAGATATTATTGTCTTGATTCTTCAGTCTACTTAAGTGTTTTTCAGTATGACCAGTATGAGGACCCGCTTTCCACAAAATGGACCGGGATATTTCCGGCAAAGCTTCGAAGCCATTCTGCACAATACTCCATACCGGCTTCTTCAGAATTCACGTGACCAAGAAATATTATGGCTTTTTTCCTGCCCTGATATACTGCATCGCGCACATACTCATAAGTCTCCCATTGCGGAACCTCACCGCTGATAACTACATCAATATCATTATTCCTCAACAGCCTATAGTGGGCATTACTGCCGGGAGAGCCCACGGCCAGACTTATCCCGGACAATCTCATTTCCGGGTCGCCAACTACATAAAATGCATTTTCGGGAAATATCATTTTAAGGTGCTGTAAAAGCCCTTTAAGGTTGGTCTCGGGAACAATGAAATAATCTGTCATGTCATTTACCGCATATTTTTGCCAGCCTAGCTTTATCATCATTCCTGTTTCGATGCCATCCGGCTTCATCCGGTGTATGTAGTCGTGAAAGCGCCAGATAACAAGATTGTTCTCATTGATGAACCTTTTCTTTTCAAGAAACACAGGATCATTCAGGAACTGTTTAGTTTCATCAAGATGATTGTAGTATAACGGCTCATGGACTATTACAAGATTACAATTAAGATCAACTGCCTTTTTCAGCACCTCCATAGTAGGAAACATTGATGTTACGATTCCCGACACGGGAGTATCAGGGTCTCCCTCCTTGATTAAATCGACAGTTGCTGGCAGCTCTCCCGGACCCGTCTTGTCAATTATGGCCTTTATTATCTGAATGGCCGTTTTATTGCCGGCTACTGATAAGTCCTGCCCTGCAGCCGGAAACAGGAAAAAACAAAAAAGCAGGGATGAAAAAAAGATGCCGATTACTTTCATAACTGGTTTTATTAAGCTTACAAACTGAGTTAATCGAAATTTACAGGTAACAGATCAAATTTAAGAAAAAGAATTTTAAGCCGTGTGAAAGACCTGTTATTAAATAATAAAAGGAGGCCGTAAAGGGAGGTCATTCTTATGGATTAATACACATAAATGCAATTAATCAGATAGTCAGTATTGCTGTGAAAACTGCTGATCGTCCACAACCATTGATGCCGGAACCATGATACCGGTAGTCAACGTTAAAAATATTCCTCAGGCCCAGTTCAAATCTTATGAGATTCAACGAATAACCTCCACTGAGGTTCATAACATTCCATCCCGGAGTGCCTCCTTCGGGAATACGGTTATCGTCAATGTCACCGGCTGCCAGTCTTGATTGTTTTCCGGCGGCAAGCCATTCAATATTAGCATGCCATTTATTCTTTCTGTAATCGGCAGCAAGCCTTCCAAAAAGAGGCGGTATACGCCTGAGCGGCTCATTTTTGGTCATATTCCGGCCATAGGTACAGGTTATTGCGCCGCTAATAGACCATGAACGGTCAAACAATAATTCCCATGAAGTTTCAAATCCCTGAATAAATGCTCGTTCACTGTTCTCTTTCTGGTAAAGGGGATAACCATCAATCATCTGGTCCTCAATTCTTTTTCTTGTTATCAGGTTATAGAGCTCATTTCTGTAAATGAATATTTCACCTCGCAGCATCTTATCCTGAAATTTATATCCCAGCTGGTACTGAAATGAACTTTCAGGTTTGAGGTTAAAGTTTGGGGTCTCATATCTGAAATCCACAATTCCAAGAGTTCCCAGATCATCAATATTAGGTGCCCTGAATCCAGTGTTAACTGATACAAAGAGGTTTGAAGATGAAGCCAGCTTTCTCATAGCTGCTATATTACCTACCAGTGCCGACGGGGTAAGGGTTGTGACACCCAATGACTCGTCCTCTGCTTTAATGATGAAAGTATTGTACCGGGCTCCCGCTGTGAAATTCCATTTTTCCAGGGTGAATGTGTTTATACTGTAAGCTGCAATGCTGGTCATTGTTGACCCATCAGGATAAAGACCCCGTTTCGGGGTCGAAACCAATGTCGTCAGATCATTGTCCGTCCGGCTGCTGCTAATCCGGTCGTTGTATATTTCCAAACCCGTATTCCCTGACCAGAGCCCCCCGTCCGACAGTATGGTTTCGGTTGAGAATCCCAGTGAACTCACTCTGTCGTTCTCGCTGCGAAGAATGTCTGAGCCATTCTTTCTGGACTGCCGGCCTTCATCAGTATGATGCCATGAAGCTGTGACTATGACTGATTCAAATATACCTGCATCTATCTTCTGATCAAATTTCAGATAAGCCAGTCTTCTTTTCTGGGGATCAGTACTGTTAACCATGTAATCTTCAAGGACAACTTTGTGATATACAGGTACATTACTTTGCTGAACTCGTTGCAGCATCATTGTCAGCGAAGAAACTGGTGACAATCTGACCAGCCCCTTGAAATCGTAATCAAACTCACGATATCCTGAGGGTTCCTGCCGCCCCGTGGTGTCACCACCAACCAGATCGCCAAAATTTCTCCATGTAATTCCCGTGCGGAAAGCACTGTGCCTGCTGCTAAAGTCAATATCGGCGTGAAAACTTTGTTCCATCTTGTGGGTGGCAAACCTCGACAGTACCGAAGTACCCCACTCTGTTGCTTCAGAGGTGCTTATTTCCCGGCTGAAGGCATGGATTGTCCCGCCGAGGGCGTCAGACCCGTATTGAACAGATCCGTTCCCCCTGAGTACTTCAATCTTTCCAATACTGAAAAAATCAATTGTATTGAAATACTGATTCGGACCATAACGCATGGTTGAGTTGCTAAGCCTTATCCCGTCGATCATCAGTAACGTCTGATTTCCCGTCAGACCTCTCAGAAAGGGAGAACCTCCACCGTGGTTGGTTTTCTGAACAAACACACCCGGTGTAAGATTAAGTGCCTCCGGTGCTGTTCTCAGCTGAAGAGCTTCAACGGTTTTAACATCAAGGACCCTCACTGCCTCCGGGGTGCTGATGGCAATGGAGTTAAACCTGTTTGCTGAAATAACTATTTCAGGCAATAACGGAGAAGTAAGAGTGTCACTGCCTGCATAAGGACTGTATAACTGAGCTGTGACCAATCCGGTAAAACTGAATGAGAATACTATTAATGTCAGAAATTTCTTTTTCATTTTACAGGTTAATTTTGGGCAAAAAACAAATAAAAGGATTTTTTTCCGCATGACATTAAAATGGGGCTATAGTTTTAACCTGTTAACTTTTTTATCGATTGATCCTAAACCCTGGTTGTGATTCATTAAGAACAGATGGCCCGGGAATATCATTTCAGCATGTCCTGAAACTTTCCTGCAGGCAGCAGATAATGTTCTGATTGAGGCTCTTCAACTGATAATTATCTTACCAAAGAAGATCATGTTATCAGGATACAGAGACTATATTGTTATATTTACGACCGACAAAACAGGTATTGACATGGATCTTGAAAAAGTAACAGTAGGCTTTATCGGGGCAGGAGGCATAGCCCGTTCCCACGCTTATGCTCTTAATTCACTGAAATATTTTTACGATGATGCTCCTGAGATTGATATGGCGGCTGTATGTTCCTCAACTCCCGGAAAGCGTGAACTTTTTGCAAAAAAATTCGGATTCAGCAGGCCCTGCGAACTGCAACAGTTTATCGCTGACGAAAGAACAGACACTGTATTTATTTTGGGACCAAACAAGGTACACTACGAACACCTCAGGGCAACTCTCGGGATGAGCTCAGTAAAAAGGATATACCTCGAAAAGCCGGTCTGTTCTGATGAAAGTGAAGAGGAAGGGATTAAAAAACTGATCAGTATACACAAAAACACCAGAATACAGGTTGGATTTCAGTTCCTGTTTACACCGGCCATAAGAGAAGCTCTTTCTTTCTGGAAAACGGGAAGGCTGGGAAAGCCTGTTCATTTTGACCTTAAATATTACCATGGCGATTATCTTAAAAAAGACTACCGGAACAGGAGGGCATCGCGTCTCACTCCGGCTCCTGACGGCGGTGCAATGGCCGACCTGGGATCGCATGCCATTAGTCTGCTCCTTGCATTCCTCGGAAATGAGTTTCTGATCACAGGAGCACTTCAGTCAGGAGATTATGATGATGTACCTGCAGGCTCTGATCTCTTCAGCCTCATATCTCTGCTTGACCAAAAAACCGGCGCAGTGGGAACATTATCGGCAAGCCGTATCAGTTCAGGCACCGGAGATAATCTCTCCCTTCATATTCATGCCGAAAAAGGGGCACTCCGTATATCTTCTGAAACACCTGACTATTTTGAGTATTACACTGAGGAATCGGGGCTGTGGACAAAACATATGACCGGAAGCCGCTACCCTTCACTTAGTGCTTTTCCCTCAGGGCATGTTCCACCCGGATGGTTGAGATCAATGATACATGCCCATTATGTTTTCCTCAAAAGCGGTTCCTCCGAGGTCTTTATTCCTGATATAGAACATGGCTTGTCTGTTCAGCGTATATTAAGTCAAACCGCCGAACACATGAAAACCTTCAGAAAGGTGAAAGATGCCGGGCCTTATTTGTCGGACATCAGAGGAAATGTGAATTCATGATCTGTCATCATGCCTGGTATAATTCTTACAGACCCAACCGGATTAACCGGCACCAGCCTCATGGAAATTCAAACTGATGCATATCTACATAAAACTGATCCCTGCTTTTTTGCCTGTTGCACGCACATAATCGGCGGCAAGCCTATATTCCTCCTGTGTTTCAAGATGTTCAAGCATGAAAGGAATATCTTTCATTTTTGATGTTTCCTGCAAAAAAACAGTATAGTCGAGTGAACCGAGTCCGGGTCTTCGCTCTTCCAGATGAACCGTGAGTTTCGGCAATATAGTGATATCCTTTGCATGAATTGACTTTATCCATGGACGCAGCCTGGAAAAACACTCCCTTATAAATGCCGCGTTGTTGAAATATCTTTGGGGACTTGAAATCATATTCACCGGATCGAGGTGGGCAGCGAAATGTTCTCTGTCAACAGCTTTTATAAGCTGGAGGTAAGTGTCTGGTGAGTCGGGCAGCATATAGGGCATTGGTTCCAGAGTATAAAAAGAGCTGAAAGGATTTACCTGGTCAATGATATGTCTCATTGTTTCAACAATCATATCAAAAGTCTCCGGGGCATAGTTTCCCGGATATGGCCCGTCCCATATCTCTCCCGCTGCACCTGATATGTTTACACAACATGATGCTCCGATCTCATCAGCAAGCTGAAATGCCTCAATATTTTTTCTCAGGTTCTCTTTTCTGATCGATTCATTCTGATCGAGGAGATTATTCCATACTCCCACTTCGGCAATGATTATATTGTTCCGTTTTGCCTCTTCCCTGAATGCCCTTATAACATCACCTGAAGCACCAGGTTGAACCGGGCAATAGGCAGCAGAATAATTTAACGACCTGACAGCCCTGACCCACCCGGAGGGATCTTCAAAGCGGCCGGGTACAGGCCCGCCAAGCCTGACCGGATATGCCGGAGAGTTTTTTTCCGGAAAAGAAAAACCTCCGGGGATCAACATCGTTCCGGCTATTGAACCTGAAGCTTTTCTGATAAAGCCACGCCTGTTGAGACCTTTCATAACTGACTTTTTTTAATAATACCTGCCAATATATTTATTTTCAACTATCATTTTCTTCATCCTGTAAGGATCGATCATATCCTGCTTTTTGTATACAATCCTTCCTCCGGGTTCTATAAGCATTGTAAAGGGGAGAGCACCCTGCCAGTCCGGATCTACAGCCTCGATCAGTTTATATATATCATCCTGGTTAAAGATATAATTCCTGTTTGAAGCTTCCTGCTTCCTGAGAAAATTGAGGGCATCCTGTCTTCTCGACTGCTTATCGGTACTTATTGTGATGAACTCAAACTCTCTTCCCCGGTACATACGGTCAATAATAACAAGTTCGGGAAATTCAGTGATGCAGGGTCCGCACCATGTTGCCCAGATATTAATAAGTCTCAACTTACCTGATGAAGTATTTTTAATAAGGTCCCTGACACCGCTAACGTCAATATCTTCGAGAGTGACAGGCATTTCTGACCATTGCTTGTATAAACGTTTCGTATATTCGTCTTTCCATGCCCATTTTACTGAGCAGCCAAATACCTTCGTCACAGGGTTTGCTACAGTTCTGCCAGCCAGCACTGCGTCAATGGCATTACGGAGATCGTCACCATTGGCTGTTCCGGGTTTTTCAGATCCATCTATCCGGCCGGCATAACGGAGTAAGCGTTTACTGTCAAAAACAAAGCAATGAGGTGTTGCAACAGGCCCGTATTCAAGAGCGCTTTTCTGTTCATCCCCGTCGTACAGATACGGGAATGTGAATCCTTTATCCCTGGCACGTATCTTCATATCCTCATAGCTGTCCCCCATATCTGAATACCCCAGTTCAGAATAGCTTAAGGCTGTTACAGAATTTGGTGAAATCATTACAAGAGAGACTCCTTTTGGTCTGTAATCGTTATCAATGGCAATGATCCTGTCCTCGTACGCCTGAGCCGTCGGACAATGATTACAACTGAAGACTATCACCAGTACAGGTGATTTCTCAAAACTTTTCAGAGTATACATTTTCCCGTCAACACCCATGAGATTAAAGTCGGGTGCTTTTGAACCAATTTCAAGTGTCAGCGGATCAGGATGATCAGTCTGTGAGTATCCCATACCTGCTCCTGGCAGAACAAGAATCAGAAACGCAGTTATTTTCAAAAGTTTTTTCATGTCGCAATTATGTTATATATGCGAATTAAGAGTTAAAGATCAAATAAATAAAAGCTGCTGCTATTCTACCAA
>CAYXSM010000025.1:0-55716 GCA_964466705.1 uncultured Rikenellaceae bacterium | reverse complement strand
TACCTGTAATGACTCTTGTCTGCGCAAAAAGTGCAGCAGCACCCGTAAACACAGACAGAACAATCAGTAGAAAAAGTTTCTTCATACGATTTAGTTTTAGATTTGAATTTGACCCGGCAAAATTATCAGATTTATAACAAAATCCTACTAATATATGATTTTTTTTATAAAAATTTAACTTAAAACTGCCTCAATAAATTCTGGAATATTATTCTTTAAGTCTTGCATAAGATTTATAGTACAGAATTATGGTTTCAATCCCTTTGAAAAAGTTATATAATGGGTAATTTTCGTTTGGGGAATGTATTGCGTCGCTATCGAGCCCGAAACCCATCAATATTGACTTTGTTCCTAGTATTTTTTCAAAATCTGCAACAATCGGAATGCTGCCTCCGCTTCGTACCGGTACAGGCTTTTTCCCAAACGATCCTTCAATAGCCAAAGAAGCTGCCATATATTCAGGCGTCTCGAGCGGACTTGCATAAGCTTCCCCGCCGTGCAGGTATTCAACTTTTACCCTGACTCCTGCAGGCGCCAATGAAACAAAATGCTTTTCAAAAAGTTGCGCAATTTTTTCAGGCTCCTGATCAGGAACAAGTCGCATGGAAATTTTCGCAAAAGCCTTTGCAGGCAGGATGGTTTTTGTTCCCTCGCCCGTGAATCCGCCCCAGATCCCGTTAACATCAAGCGTTGGCCTTATCCCGGTTCGTTCGGTGTCGGTGTAACCATGTTCTCCGTCGAGACCTTCAACTCCTATGGAGTTCATGAATGCTTCACGGTCAAAAGGACGCTGGGCCATTTTCCGTCTCTCTTCTTCAGTGCATTCAATCACATCGTCGTAAAATCCGGGAATTGTTATGTGATTTTTCTCATCTCTCAGAGCTGATATCATTTCACAAAGTGCATTGCAGGGATTTACAACAGCTCCCCCGTATAATCCGGAATGAAGATCGCGCTCCGGCCCGGTCACTTCCACCTGCATATAGGCAAGCCCTCTGAGTCCTGATGTAACAGAAGGAATGTCAGCCGATATCATTGTTGTATCAGAAATGAGTATCACGTCGGTGCTGAGCATATCCTTATAATCCCTGCAAAACTTGCCGATGCTCGCAGATCCTGTTTCTTCCTCCCCTTCTATCATAAATTTCACATTGCACGGAAGATCACCTGACCTGGTCATGATCTCAAGAGCCTTGATGTGCATGAACATCTGCCCTTTGTCATCATCAGCTCCTCTGCCCCATATCCTGCCATCCCTGACGACAGGTTCAAATGGCGGTGTCTTCCATAGTTCAAGAGGTTCTGCGGGCTGAACGTCATAATGTCCGTATACAAGAACAGTCGGTATGCCGTCAGATACAATTTTTTCGCCGTATACTATCGGGTTTCCGTCAGTTTTATATACTTCCGCTTTTGAAGCTCCTGCTTCAATGAGCTTTTTGCGGATATATTCCGCTGCTTTGAGCATGTCCTGCTTATTCTCTTCCTTTGCGCTTACCGAAGGTATTCTGATAAGTTCAAAAAGTTCATCAAGGAATCTGTCTCTGTTTGCTTCCAGGTAAGTGTGAAATTTTTCCATGGTTTAAATATTATCTGGGTGAATGTTCTCTTCTTAATTCTTCTGCCGCCCTGCATAACTCCAGATAAGTCTTTTTACCCAGAGCCCTGACAAGCGGAGCTTTAAGGAATTCATAAACATATACTCCTTCCCGTGATCCGCATTCCCTTGCCGGCTTGCATATTGCAAGCTCCTGATAATTGACAGCCACGAAATCAGAATATTGTTTAATCCTGGCAGGAAAAAGATGACATGAGAGCGGTTTCCTGAAATCAATTTTCTTATCTGTCCAGGCTTTTTCAATGCCGCACATAAATGCATTGTTGAACATGATGGTATAAGCACACTCATTGTCTCCTATTAACGGAGTTACCTTCTCATTTTCAAAATCCAGAACGCTTGTACCCTGGCTGTTAATAGAATCAATCCCTTCAGGACGCAGATACGGTTTCACTGCAGGCCATATTTCTTCAAGGATTAATGCTTCCGCATCAGTTAGAGGAGCCCCTGAATCACCATACCTGCAACAGTTTCCAAGACATTGTGGCAGGTTGCACTTGAATTTCTTCTCGAGAATATCGAGGCTGAATATTATGTTGTCGATTTTCAGCATAACACATGACACTGGCTTTTAACCTCTCCGAACCTCCTGTTAAACCGATAAATACTTCCCGGAAACTGACGGAAAAGCCATCGGAGATCACAGAGAGATCTGGTCATATTCTCTGTATTTTTTAAACCAGTACTTTTCCTGTCATTTCAGGCGGAATGGGCAATCCCATAATTGTCAGCAGAGTCGGTGCCACATCGGCAAGAATTCCTTCCCTGATGCTTTTGTAATCGTCGCTTACAAGAATACAGGGGACAGGATTCAGTGAATGTGCCGTATTAGGTGTTCCGTCGTCATTCAGTGCCTTATCAGCATTACCGTGATCGGCAATAATGAGTACATCATATCCTTTTGCCCTTGCAGCTTTAACCACTTCACCGGTACATTCATCTACAGTAGCCACGGCTTTCTTTATTGCCTCATAAACACCTGTGTGACCTACCATGTCGCCATTTGCAAAGTTAAGGCAGATAAAATCATAGTCAACTGATTCTATCGCCCTTATTACAGCACCCTTTACTCCATACGCACTCATTTCCGGCTGCTTGTCATAAGTAGGTACCTTGGGTGAAGGGATCAGTATTCTCTCCTCATTCTCGAAGGCCTCCTCCCGTCCGCCTGAAAAGAAAAAAGTGACATGGGCATATTTCTCAGTCTCTGCGATCCTTAATTGCTTCTTTCCGGCTTCAGCCAGCACTTCACCAATGGTATGGTCTGTATTCTCTTTAGGATAAATAACATGCATACCCTTAAAGGTGGCATCATAAGGAGTCATTGTGCAATAATAGAGTGGCAGCGTCTTCATGCCAAATTCAGGCAGATCTTTCTGGGTAAGGGCTATGGTAAGCTCTTTTGCCCTATCGTTCCTGAAATTGAAAAATATCACCACATCTCCGGCTCTGAGCTTTCCTACCGGCTCGCCCTGTTCATCGACTACAATAATTGGTTTTACAAATTCGTCAGTTATATTATTTTCATAAGATTCCATGATAGCCTTCTCAATATCTGAAGTGGGCTTTCCTATGCCGTGAACTATCAGATCATAAGCCTCTTTGATTCTTTCCCATCTCTTGTCACGGTCCATCGCGTAATAACGGCCGACAAACGATGCCACCTTTCCATTTGATTTTCCCAGATGGTTGTTAAGATCCTTCAAATAGCCAAGTCCGCTACGGGGATCGGTATCTCTTCCATCTCCAAATCCATGAATAAAGACATTTTTAAGTCCGTAATCCATTGTCATATCACACAAATAATAGAGGTGCCTGTCAAGAGAATGGACTCCTCCGTCGGAGAGCAATCCGAAAAAATGAACCTGACGGTTATTATCTCTGGCATATGACATCGCATCCTTTAGCACGGCATTATTTTTTATCTCTCCTGATCTGCACTCCTTGTTTATTTTGACAAGATCCTGATAAATTATCCTTCCTGCTCCAATGTTCAGGTGTCCGACTTCCGAATTACCCATCTGGCCGTCAGGCAATCCAACATTCTCACCCGATGCCTGTAGTTGTGAGAAAGGGTATTTATCTTTCAGGGAGGTCATGGAAGGAGTCGGAACCTGACTTATGACATCTGCTGCCGAGCCATCTCCAATTCCCCATCCGTCGAGTATCATTAATAATATTTTTCTGTTCTTCATGTATTTTTTTCTTTGTAAAACACAAAATTACCCCTCCATGTTCAGTTTATGAATCAGGGGCCAAAAATAACAAAATTCGTGAACTTGGAATGACATTCCGGGCATCATGGTTCAGCAGCAGAAGTGAGCTTCTGACCGTCTATTGTAATTCCCTGATCCTGATCCTTAAATCTGCTCCGGCGCATGTTTTTTCATATTCAATATCATTCCCCACGTAAGTAAGCCATTCATCCGGGGTGAAGTTCCTTGTAACATATGAGCATCCGTCAGCGGCAAAAGTATCTGCAAAAACAGGTCTGCCTGCAATATTGTAATTGTTCCCTTCGCCTCCCGAGATGATCATACTGCCATCGGGGGTAAGCTCCAGAGCCATGACAATACCTCCGTTATCGCTAAAGCTTACCGGCAGCCTTAACAGGTCGCCTGTGTCCCATAACTTCACTAATCCGTCGGTTCCGGCAGTTGCCATATGAGGGTGCTTGTTGCTGAAGCGCAGGCTTATTATCTCGCCAGCATGAGCCTGCAAATCTGTTATTTTTTCTTTTGAGGCAAGATCCCAGAGCTCTACCATACCGTCATCATAGCCGACAGCGATCTTCTCTTCAGAAGGGTTGAATTTAACTGCCCGGATGGATCTCCCTGCCCGTTCAATCCGTAACCTTTCGGTTCTCTCTTCAGTATTCCAGACCAGAGCTTTTCCGTCTTCACTGACACCAGCCAAAAAAGTGTCATGGGAAGACAAATCGACAGAAGTTATCTTTATGCCTCCGGTAGTAATGTCTTCAGAAGTTCTTATGGCCAGGTCCCATTTAAGTACTTTTCCGTCAAGTGCGGCAGAATAAAGGTATTTACCGTCGTATGAAAAGACAAGCGATTTTATCTTTCCGGAATGTCCCGTAAGTTCGTATTCCTCGCCAGTATCTTTCAGAGGTATCATCCGTATTCCGGCATTTTCCTTTCCACACGCCAGCCAGTCAGCTTCCGGGCTGACAGCCAGGACATCTGTAATGAGTGAATCGTCATGAATAATCTGGAGGGCATTGCTTTTATGACCAAGATCCCACTTAAGGATCTTGCCGTCGGACCCTGACGAATAAAATTCAGTGCCTCCGGGCACGAAAGCAATACTCCTTATTGGCGCATCATGACCCGCAAAGCTCCTTAATCTGTTGCTGCCATTTTGTTTTGCCGCATTATAAAGGCCCATATAGATGTCTGCATCATTGGGATTACCGTTGTTTCTGCTGTTGAACAGGTAAGCCTGATACGCGAGAAGCGACTGCAGATCTTTCTGTCCGGTTAATTGTTGAGACCTTAATGCCATTGATCTGGCAAGGTTTATCATCCTGAGCCTGTGAGCTTCTTTCGTCTGCCCGACAGCAGTTCTTGCTGTTTCTTCTGCCATAAGCCGCGCTTTCCTGAGTGAATCAACCCTTCTGATGGATAACAGATGCTGCTGCCTTGCTTCCTGTTCCCTTTTAAATGCAACGGCAGCATTTGAATCTGCCTCTACCGATCTTTTCAATACAATTGCGGCATATTCCTCAGTCAGGTTTTTCTGCTCATTTAAACGGGCCTTTTCAAATTCCGCATCCCTCAGCATGTTGTCAGTTGCTATTTTCCCGATCGATAAAGCAATCATAGCCAGCACAGTGAGAACAGCCACTGCACCAAAAACTGATGAGATGATTTTAATACGTCTGAGACGGCCCCGTTGCTTTCGCAGTTTTCTTTCCTCCGCTTCCAGATGTTCCTTTTCGCTGGTGCGGAGATAGACCATTGCTCTCTCAAAAGCCGGATCATATCTTTGTGCCCATCCGATGGAAGGCTTGTTTTTGTCGCGCCAGTTTATTGCAAGCTGTAACTCTGGCTGTTTTAATAGTCCTGTTCTTCCCTGCTGATACATAGCTGACATTTCAGAAAGCCGCAGGTACATCTGAACCGATTCAGCTTCTTCATCGACCCATTTTTTAAGACGGGGCCATAACCATATCAGATTTTCATTTGAGAGGTCAATTACTGAATCATCATTAAGAGTCTTTCCGTGAAAAGAAGTAAGTATGGAGACGGTCTTATCACTAAATTTTTTAATTACATATAACAATTCCTCATGCGTACATTTTATTACGGATTTTAGCGTTGAAATCTTTGAGGGATGCGTGTTATACTTATTATCGAGGCTCTTACCGGTTATAAATCTGAAAAGTTTCTCACAGGTGATTCTTGCTTTGTCGTCCAGATCATCAAATAATTCATCTGCATGACGCGGGATAGCATATCTTATTGTGCCAATCGAGTCATAGTCATAATAACTTATGGGTTTTTGCGGTTCGTCTATCGCTTTCCAGCGTGACCACGTTCTCATAAGTGCATGCTGAAGGACCGGAAGCTGAAATGAATATCCGCTTATATCATCAATAAGGATCTCAACAAGGTCAGAATCAATTTCAGCTCCTGCTTTCCTGACAGGGCCTTCAATCACTTCCCGGATGTTTTCCCTTGACATGGCCGGAACCAGGAAATTGCTGCTGTTTATCAGGTGAGTAAAGTTCTTTTCGGAGGAGCATTCCGATATACAATCCGGGCGTAATGCAATAACAATGTAAATATTCCGTGGCTTTCCTGTCAGGGCATTTGTAAGAAGATTTATAAACCTGTAATTATCGTTACCCTGGCCTGTTTCCGTTCTGAGCGGTCCGAATCTGAATATCTCTTCAAACTGATCAATTATCAGTAAGATTTTTTCCTCCGGTGTGAAGGAGAGCAGCCTTAGTGCTTCATATAATCCTTCAGAATTTCCTGACAAGCTTCTGTATATCTCCTGATGATCATGTTGCTTTAAATCCGGACCGGAATATGATTCACAAAGGGCTTTCGCCAGGTTAATAAGAGAATTGCTTCCAGGGGAGACAGTAATAAACCTCCAGACATCAGATCTGTTTGACATCCTTTTCAGCCGGGGCAGAAGCCCGCACGACAGGAGTGAAGATTTACCGGACCCTGATGCTCCGGTAATTGCAACGAACCTGTTAGCTGCAAGTTTTAAGGCAATCTCTTCGCTTTCGCTCTCCCGTCCGAAAAAAAATTCACTTTCTTCCGGCATAAATGGCCTCAGCCCCGGAAAAGGATTGAATTTTTCACTGTTTTTATCTAGTGTAACCATATTCATTTTTGGTTATCCTTCATTAATGTCGATGTATTTAATGATGTCGTAAGAACTGTCAGGGTAATGAAAAGTAAATTCCTCACATGCATCAAGTTTCAGTACATAACTGTAACAACAGGTATCGTTGTTTGCCATTGCTGCGACAAGATCGCTCTTTTTATGCATAATATGTACTCCTGTCAGTGAGCTGTTGCTTCCGAAACACCATACGATAGCACCCTCTTTTGTAAGGGCGGTCTCCTGGGGGAATCCATCTACATACTTCATTTTCCTTGCCAGCAATACCAGCTCATCCTCCTTAACCGCAGGGAAACATGAAGAAAGAAAGCTGACTTTCACGAACATCAGCTCCTTATCTTTGGTAATACCTGAAACAACATTGTCCAGCCTCTGTCTTACATTGACCGGAATTCTTCCGGATATATCATGATACAATTCAACGCCCGATCCTGCTATCAGCCTGGCCGCTTCTTCATGTAATATTTCTTCAGGGCTGAAAAGAAGTGCGGCGACTGATTCGGCAACTTCTTCATCGTATGTTTCTGAAATGGCTCTGATGGTACAGGCTTTTGTCCACAGGCCAATAAGGTTGTAATCGCAATTTATAATATCCTCATAGATTTTATTAAGGGGAGCGGATTCATAAGGGAAGAACCGTTGCAACTTTTTGCTTCGCCTGAAGTCGTTCTTTGGATTGTCTGGCTCATCCACTTCATCAGATGAACCATCTCCATATATAATTTTTACTAGGTCCGGAATGTATCTGTTTATTTCTTCTTCCTCTTCTATGATGGTTCTTTCCTGCTTTTGTGACCGGTTTCCGTAGGTCAGGTACAGAAGATCCCGGAGGAAGCATTTCCATCTTCTGTATTCCTTTCCCAGCTCAAAAGACAAACGGGAATTTTGATTCCTGTTAAGTTCAGCTATGATACCGGTTATCCAGCTTAGCAATCCGAATGTCTCGTATATCAGCAGGTCAAGTCGGTTTTTGTCTGCCTCATCAATCTTATAGCTGCAATATAAAAGACCCTTAAGCGCCGTCTCCTTAAGTTCGCGCAGGTTTGACAGCACGATCTCAAGTAAAAAACCCGTATTTTCTTCCGAACAGATTTTGCCTATAATCCTCAGAGCTGCCTTGTGTGCATTCAATTTTCCTGCCGATGTAAGGTAAAATCTGCTTAACTCCCTGCCGGAATCCTTTCCCAGTGATTCGAGAACAGTGCAGGCGTCATTTCTGACACCGGGTACTGCAAGTGATCCGCACACTTCGGGTATCATTTCAGTCATTCTGAATTTCCCAACAAGGAAGACTGCAAGTCTTTTCAGTTCAGGTGACTTGTCCCTCAGCAGCCGTAATATCTCGGTTGTCTGCGGAGATCTTGAGCCGGCAAGGAGTTTTCTTGTGGCATCTATACTTACCTGCCCTCTCTGTGTTGAAAAAGAGGCTCCGGCTTCCCTGTCATATTTCTCCCTTTCTTCAATTCTTTCAATTATCTCAGATGAACGCTGGCGGATTCCTTCATCATAACCATTATCCGTAACTATTTTTTTCAAAGCCGGAAGCATGTTAAGATCAAGAGTGTTTGCAGAATAATTCAGCATCTCTTCAGTAAACCATTTATTGCCAGTATTATCCAGAACTGACAAATCCCCGGTCACAAGTCTGTAAAAAGATGACCTGAAGAGAATCTTCCCGGAAAATTTATTTTTCAGATTGCCCCAGTCTTTCTTTTTCTCCTCAGCATGGGACTTTTCGAAGGGGAAGGTAAAAGGCTTTTTTCCCATAGACCAGGAGGTATTAAATCAACATTCTAATTTAGTAAAATTTCCACAAATATTTAATGATCCAGCCATTTCTTAATCAGTGAGATCAAAAGGTTGTAATCAACGCGGGCCCCATCAGTTATCAGAGCTGCTCTGTTATACCATGGTTCACGTTCTTCCAGTTTTTTTGTGATAAAGCCCAGTAATTCGTTACCGGGAACATTCTTCAGCAGGGGTCTCTTCTGTCCGGTACAGGAAAGCCGCCTTTTAAGCTGTTCAGGTGTCAGCTTAAGATATATCGTTAGTCCTGTTTCCAGCATGTATGCCATGTTGCCGCCATAGCATGGAGTTCCTCCT
The DNA here is from genome assembly GCA_964466705.1 of uncultured Rikenellaceae bacterium. Taxonomy (GTDB): domain Bacteria; phylum Bacteroidota; class Bacteroidia; order Bacteroidales; family VadinHA17; genus LD21. The sequence goes on along the minus strand of CAYXSM010000025.1, from coordinate 46,616 downwards.
CCTGTTGATACGACCGTTAATGGCTCTTTTGACATCTCCCTTAATATTACAGATTCCATTTCACGAAAATATTTTTCCCCCTCTTTCTCAAAAATATCAGGGATTTTCATTCCGAGCCGTGACTCTATTCTGTCATCAAGATCAACAAACCGACATTTCAGAGCTGAGGCCAGTTTTTTTCCTGCAGTCGATTTGCCGCTGCCCATAAATCCAATTATATAAACAGTTTTGACTTCCCGCATTACAGTTCCAGGGTCATTTGTGCAGGATCGGGATGATGTCCCGGTTTAACAGGTGCATCATCTTCAAGATTTTCAGACTCCTGCATTCCGGATGATTCTTTCTTTACGATTGGTTCTATCTCCTTGATGTTTTCAACCATATAATTGGTTAACCTTTTGCCTTTTGCCTTATAGCTTTTTACACCTATAAATCCCGCAACTTCGATAATTTCATTATCCCGGTCTTTGTGTTTTCCCCCGAAACGGATCTCAAAACGGGGATATTCGACCTCAGTAATGCTAACCAGTTTTGAATCAGGATGCTCGTTGATAAAGCAAAGAGGTTTTTCAGATTCTTCGACCGTAAATCTTTTCAGGTAATGGAATTGTTGTTCGGCATCCCAGTATATAACAGAATAAACCCTTCCGGGATAATATTTTTCAATGATCAGAATATTATCCTCAAAATGATTCGAAAGATCAAAGCCTGTTATCCTGAAATATCCTGATTTGGTTATGACCATTATTTTATCATCGGCACTGAATTCTCCGAGGAATATGCCCCTGCCGTCAACATTGAGACGCAACACGGCATCGTCGAACCATATCTTCCGGCCGCCCAGCGTGGACAGACCTTTTTCCTTAAGTGTTATCCTTCCGACAGGATATTTTGTAAGGATATTTCCCATTGATGACTTGCCCTTGATTGCAAGTTCTCCAAAGTCAAATTCAATGATCAGTTTTTTGAGACGCGCCCTTGGCTTGTGGTGCACTTTTATCACTTCGGCTTCGCCATTCGGATTTGCGCTCAGATAAAAGATCCTTGAGCCCGGCTTTTCCCTGGTGAGGTTGTATTCCTTGTCGCGTGTCAGACCTGTAATGGCGCATCTTTTGGCCATAAGAGGCCCGTCCTTTCCATCCTGGTATACTATATTGTATATTGTCCTCTCATCATTTTTCAGAAAAATCCCCGCGTGAATTATATCATTGCCAACAAACACTTTATCAGCAACCTTTGTGATGAGGTACCCGCCGTCTTTCCGTATTACAAGAATGTCGTCAATGTCTGAGCAGTCACATACATATTCGTCTTTTTTAAGACCTGTACCAATAAATCCTTCCTTGTAATTAATGTAAAGCCTGGCATTATTGGCCACTACTTTTGTGGCGAGAATTGTATCAAAGCTTCTGATCTCAGTTTTTCTTTCCCTTCCTTTGCCGTATTTCTTTTTGATCTGTCTGAAATAGTTTATGGCATAAGGGATCAGGTTACCAAGATGATTTCTCACTTCATCAAGTTCAGATTCTATGTTCCTGATATGTTCATCAGCCTTTTTGGAATCGTACTTCGAGATCCTTTTTATTTTTATTTCGGTAAGTTGCACTATATCTTCCCTTGTAACCTCTCTGACCAGTCTTTTTTTATAAGGTTTGAGTCCTTCCTCAATTGCCAGGACTACCGACTCCCATGTTTCACATTCCTCTATATCCCTGTAGATCTTTTCCTCGATAAAAATCTTTTCAAGCGACGACATATGCCACTCCTCCTTCAGCTCTCCCTGTTTTATTTCCAGTTCTGATTTAAGCAGATTTACAGTATAGCCGGTTGAATAACGGAGCATTTCGCTTACGCCCATGAATGATGGCTTGTTCCCGGCAATTATGCAGGTATTGGGCGATATAGAATATTCACAGTCGGTAAGTGCATAAAGTGCATCTATGGTTTTATCGGGAGACACCCCCGGCATCAGGTGAACAACTATTTCAACGTTTGCCGAAGTATTGTCATCAATTTTTCTGATCTTGATCTTGCCTTTTTCATTAGCCCGAACTATCGATTCAATCAGGGCCGATGTTGTTTTACCGTAAGGAATCTCGGTGATAACCAGGGTTTTTTTATCGATCTTGTCAATTTTTGCCCTTACTTTTACCAGACCTCCCCTCTGCCCATCATTATATTTGGAAACATCAATAAGTCCGCCGGTAGGAAAATCGGGATACAGGACAAATTCTTTTCCCTGCAGATAATTGACAGAAGCATCTATCACTTCATTGAAATTATGCGGCAATATCTTTGAGGCAAGCCCCACTGCTATGCCTTCAACCCCCATAGTAAGCAGCAGCGGGAATTTTACTGGCAGAGTCAGAGGCTCTTTGTTTCTTCCGTCGTAGGATGATTTCCATTCTGTGGTTTTAGGATTGAAGACCACATCAAGGGCAAACTTTGAAAGACGCGCTTCAATATATCTGGGAGCTGCCGCACTATCACCTGTAAGAACGTTACCCCAGTTACCCTGTGTTTCAATAAGAAGATCTTTCTGACCAAGTTGTACCAGGGCATCTCCTATCGAAGCATCCCCATGAGGATGGAACTGCATGGTATGGCCTATAATGTTGGCTACCTTGTTATACCTGCCATCATCCATCCTTTTCATGGAGTGAAGGATGCGGCGCTGGACCGGTTTCAACCCGTCATTAATGTGAGGAACAGCACGTTCCAGAATTACATACGATGCATAATCCAGGAACCAGTCCTGGTACATTCCTGAAAGTGCTGTCACAGAATGGAGCGATGATGATTCCAAAGCTGACTCATCCGTAATTTCGGTCTTTTCAGTGCCTGATTCCTTCTCTTCCATAATTATCCTCCCTGCAACGATGGCATTTAACGGCTTTCCTCAACTATATCCTCTTCAATCCTCAGATTCTCAATAATAAATTCCTGTCTGTCCGGAGTGTTCTTTCCCATATAAAACTCAAGATAGCCGTTGACAGCGTCATTTTTTTTCATCCTTACAGGCTCCAGACGCATGTCCTTACCAATGAAATAACTGAATTCATCCGGTGAGATCTCGCCCAGGCCCTTGAACCTTGTAATCTCAGGGTTTGGTCCCAGTGCGTTTATGGCTTTTACCTTTTCATCATTAGTATAGCAATATCTTGTTTCTTTTTTGTTCCTCACCCTGAACAGTGGTGTCTGCAGGATGTAAACGTGTCCTTTTCTTACAAGATCGGGGAAGAACTGGAGAAAAAATGTCAGAAGGAGCAGTCGTATATGCATACCATCCACATCGGCATCGGTGGCTATGACAACATTATTGTACCGGAGGTCTTCAATACCATCCTCAATATTCAGTGCAGCCTGCAGCAGGTTAAACTCTTCATTTTCGTATACAATCTTTTTTGTCAGACCGAACGAATTCAGGGGTTTGCCTCTCAGGCTGAAGACTGCCTGGGTTTCAACATCTCTTGATTTGGTAATTGATCCGCTTGCCGAATCTCCTTCCGTTATGAATATTGTAGAATCAAGTTTTCTGGGATCGTTGGTATTATAGTGAATTCTGCAGTCACGAAGTTTTTTATTGTGCAGGCTGACTTTTTTTGCTCTCTCCCTGGCAAGCTTCTGTATTGAGGAGATCGCTTTCCTTTCCTTTTCCGAATCAAGTATCTTTTTCTGAAGTATCCTTGCTGTTTCCGGGTTCTTATGAAGATAATCGTCCAATTGCTTTTTTACAAACTCATTTATAAAGTTTCTTATCGACACGCCGTTTGGAGCCATGTCTTTGGACCCCAGCTTGGTTTTTGTCTGCGATTCAAATATCGGCTCTTCCACTTTGATGCTGATAGCGGCTATTATCGATGAGCGTATATCGGACGGATCATAATCTTTCTTGAAAAAATCGCGGACTGTTTTTACAAATGCCTCCCTGAAGGCAAGCAGGTGCGTTCCGCCCTGTGTTGTATTCTGCCCGTTTACAAAACTGTGACAGTCCTCACCATATTGAAGTCCGTGGGTAAATGCAACTTCAATATCATCACCCTTCAAATGGACAATGGGATAAAGTCCCTCCTTGCTCATATTTTCATTCAGAAGATCGGCCAGACCATTTTTTGACAGGAACCTGGTTCCGTTGAAATTAATCACCAGACCCGTATTAAGGTATACGTAGTTCTTAAGCATTGAATCCACGTATTCCGAAATAAAGAAATAATTGCCGAACATTGATTCATCCGGTTCAAAGATTACCTCAACGCCGTTTTCCTCTGCTGTTGAAACAATCTCATAGTCTTTAACCGTAATCCCGTGTGCAAATTCACTGATTTTGACCTGCCCTTCCCTTACCGATCTGATAATAAAACGGCTCGACAGGGCATTTACAGCTTTCACACCCACCCCGTTAAGGCCTACCGACTTTTTAAACGCTTTAGAATCATATTTGGCCCCTGTGTTCATCCTCGATACGGCCTCGGTCACCTTGCCGAGAGGAATGCCACGGCCATAATCGCGAACCCTCACTTCCTTCCCGTTTATTGTAACATCGACCTTTTTCCCAAAGCCCATCATATACTCATCCACAGCATTATCCATAACTTCCTTGAGAAGCACATAAATTCCGTCATCCTGCGATGATCCGTCACCCAGCTTCCCAATGTACATACCAGGCCTTAGCCTTATATGTTCTCTCCACTCAAGGGTCTTAATGTGCTCCTCAGAATATCCTACGACCGTCATTTCGTAAATTTTGGCGCAAAGATAGTTATTTACCCAAGGTCAGGGTATTCAATTTTTCAACAATGGTTCTTAATTATATGCCCCGCCACCTGATAAAAAAAGGAAAGATGAAAAAATAGTTGTTTGATTAATTGACAATTATATCACGGCGTGGTCTGTTGATAAATGGATATCATCAAACAATACCCATTTGTTGCATAAGTACAGAAGCGTTCATATTGCGTGTTATTCCGTTACGGATCTTAAAATCAAAATTTATTTTTTTACCGTCAATCTCAACTTCAAAGCATCTGTTCATAACAATACCCGGAAATTCTTCTTCCATTTCAGCCAGTGATATATCATGGGTGGCAATCAGGCCTGTCCCTCCAATTTCAATTAACCGCCTCAGAAATAATTTTGACCCTGTGCTTCTGTCAGTCGAATTGGTTCCTTTGAGTATTTCGTCAAGGATAAAGAGAATATCTTCCCCGTTTTCAAGCCTGTCCTTAAGATTTTTAAGCCTCTTCAATTCCGCATAAAAATATGATTCATTCCTGCTCAGTGAATCCGTGGTCCTCATACTGGTATATAGTATAACAGGCGAGAAACTCATTTTTGCTGCACAGACCGGTGCTCCAGCCATGGCCAGCACCATATTCACCGCCACATTTCTCAGAAAAGTGCTCTTCCCCGACATATTGGCTCCGGTAAAAATATTAACCTCTCCACGACTTATGCAGAAATCATTATCAACCCTGGCTTCATTTTTAAGCAAAGGATGCCCCATTTTGAAAGCCTCCAGAACAACAGCATCGTTAATTACGTCCGGAAATGAATATCCGGGATTATTATATGTATAATTTGCCAGGCTGCTGAATGCGTCAGTCTTTCCCAGGAGATTCAGCCATACAGGCAATCCTTCAGCAGATGAGGATCTCCATCTCTCCAGCCGTTTTACACACTGGAAATCCCAAAGCAAAAATCCGTTAAGGATAAATCCTGCAAGCATGTTGAGCCTGCTGTCAAATGACCTGATTATTGTATTCAATTCTCTTATTTTTTCAGCGGCAGAGCCCTTCCTTCCGGATATTTTGTTCTGCATCCCTGTCATAACTGATGAAGTAAACTGCTCTTTTTCAATCAAATTTATCAGTTCTGCAAAAGATGAAAGGTAAATATGCTTCCTGGAAACCATGGAATGTATTCTGTTTGACTTCCTAAGAAATATTCCGGCCAACATCAGATTGAAAACAAATATGAATATAAAAACCTTTAAAGGCAGCAGACCTGATATGGCAGAAATAAAAACGGCCGTTGTGATCAAGGGGAGGATCACTGTAACAGCCTCCATCGCAAACGGAGTAAAAAAAGGGTCCTTCTCGTTCAGCCACTCTTGAAGGCTGTCAATCTCTTTTTCATCGAGAAGCCTGTCAGAAGAATAGGCCATGAACTTCTGCCTCCAGTAAAGCTTGCCTGACAGCTCTCTGACGGCATCCTGCCGTTCCGGAATTGCTTTCTGCAGGTCATACGGACCTGTAAGCCACCCGGCCAGTATAGCCCTGCCACAACCTGTTACTGTTCTGTTGATATGCCGGAAAACAGAATCATCACCGAAAATATCCGTGTCATAGGTAAAATCGTGACCTGTATCGATAAGGTCAGCCCCTCCGTCAAACGCCGAGCAGTCACCTCCGAGAGCGTTGATTTCATCTTTGTTGATCCTGATAAGGTTTTCGGAAAGTATTATTATTTGAGAATACCAGGCTGATTTCCTGAAAAGAAAAAAGAACAGAACTATAAAGACGATCATGGCAACAGATCCTGCCAATGGTGAGTATCTGAATGCGGCTATTGCCGATGTTATTCCTGCGGCGAATACCAGCAGTCTTAGCATGGAAACGTAAAATGATCTTCTTTTAAGGCTGAGAAGCGAAAATTCCTCCTTTTTAATATTTTCCAGGTATGTGTTTTTGATTTTATTCCGGTCCATTTTCGATCAGTGTTGCCAATACCCTGAATATTGATTTCCTGCGGTAAAAATCTGAGTCCCTGAGATCAAAATGCCAGGTCCATTCTTCTTCAAGCACCCCCCGGGGAAGATCTGCAAGCACCGATACAATCTCCCGCGACCTGCCTGAAGTATCAGTTACAATCTCCGAAAGATCAGTAATAAGTACAGACCGGTGCTCCTTCAGAAAAGACAAATGACTTTTCTGGATGCATCTCCGGATATTTAACAGGCCCTGCTCGTCTGCAGTGGATTTTTTCCTGAGCAATTCCAGCGGCAGCGATTCCAACTGTGTAAGTATATTCAGCGAAACAACCATTCCGGGAGAAAAGGACGGGTTATATTCGTGGATCCTTATACTTTCAATAGACTTAAGCTTGCTGAAAAACGGCCTGCGGCCGGCTTTTTGCCATACCTCGTCTATCAACCCGCCGGTTATGTCCTCCTCCCTGAGGATAACATTGTTCATCGATGCAACCTGATCCCTTACTTGCGGAGGATGAACAATATCGACGAGGTTAATCTCAGAAACCATGTCGGCCATCTCCCTCAAAGGAAGATCAAGAAGCCATCCGCTCCCAAGAACTGTTACCACCGATGGTTTAACTTCATTCAGTGATTTAAGAATGAAATTCCTGCTATTCCTTAAATGAGCCCTCCATCCCTCCTCCTCCTTCAAATGATGGTAAATAAGGCCCTGCTGGTAATTGTAATAGCCCATCCGGTGCAGGATCCTTCTGTATGATGCATCATGTGTCATTATTTCATTTGCTGTCACGCATTTCCCTCAAAGCCTCAGTCATAAAGTTACCGAATCTTAATGACAGGGTATCGGGGTCATCAGTATTGAATGAATCGGGCATCACCGGATCAAATACTTTTATTTTGATCATGTGTCCCGCATTGAAAACAAGCCCGTGCTTGGGAAGAACTCCCCCTGACCCATCTATTATTACAGGAATGACAGGTTTTTTTGCATTTATTGCAAGCTGGAAAGCTCCTCTCCTGAAAAATCCTATTTCTCCGTTAACCGACCTTGTCCCTTCCGGAAATATCACAATGGAAATATTTTGCCTGAGGCACTGATATGATTTTTCAAGCATATCCTCCTTGCTCTCCGAATTTCCCCTGTCAACTGTGATATAATCAGCCATCCGCAAATACCATCCCAGAACAGGCACTTTGGTATTTTCAAGCTTAGATATCCACCTGAAGCGGTAACGCAGACAATTAATAAGAAGAATATCCAGTATTGACTGGTGATTGGAGATTATTACGCCGGCCATGCCCTTCGGGAACTTTTCTCTCCCTTCGATCTTAACTTTCCAGATCGGAACAATTCTTGTCAGAGCAAGGCTCTGATATATCAGGATCCAATGGGTGATTGTTCGTTTTTTGTCAAAAGGCAACGAAATAAGCCATATCAGAAAAGTCAGCGGAAAAAAAAAGATTATAAAAATTATTCCGGCGGTCCAAACCACTATGGATTTAACTATGTTCATCTTTGAGATTCCCTTTATATTTCACTTTATCCCGGTTCAGGTTATAATTAAACCCGGTTTTGTTTATTCTTTTTCCGGATGCACCTGTGCCATATCCAGGGAGATAAAATTACCCTGAGAAGGTTAGCCAGTAAAAAGACCTTTTTAATTCCGCATCAAAAAAAATTATAAATATCAAATCCTGAAAACAAAGAGCCTTCTTTTTCTATAATTTCCTTCATATCTTCAGTCATGTGGCGGTATCCTTCAAATTTTTTACCGACCCGTTCAAACGCCTGATGCCCCCTGATCTGACATTCTTCAATGATCCCGTTTCTGACGGAAATATTACAACTACACTCAATTCCGGCAAATTCAAAGATATTTACATACTGATAATCAGGGCCATAAGCATAGTTCCAATCCCAGGTCCTGTATTTTGAATCAGCCAGTTCCCGTATCTTTTCAGATTCTTCTCCGCTAAGCTGAATTTCTTCCGAACCGTTAAAAGCCTTAATCATCCATTGCAGCATGGAGGACCGGAAATCATATATGCTTTGAAACTGGTTGCCCGCATTTCTTAATATATCCTTCAGATTGACAACTGTTGAAGGATTTGATCTGACAGCCCGGGTTATATAATTTCCCTTGTCTTTTCTTAGTGAACCTTTCAATAGTTCAAGACTGGTGTCAAAGAGAAGGGTTCCGTGATGCAGCACTCTGTTCCTGAAAACATGCTCGGCATTGCCGGATATTTTCAATCCCCCGATTTTAAGATCGTTCCTGCCTTCAAACTTTGCATTCACTCCAAGTGAAGACAAGAATCTGATAACCGGAAGAGTGTATCTTTCAAAATCGACCTGCCTGCCTGATTCACTGTTCAGAATAAAAGTAAAATTAAGATTACCCCTGTCGTGAAACACCGTACCGCCTCCTGAAATTCTCCTTATGACAGGTATATCATGCTCAGCGGTGAACCTGGTGTCTGCTTCCATATGTGCTATCTGATGCTTTCCGGTTACCAGGCATCTGTCATTAACATATAAAATCAGATAGGATTTCCTGTTTTGCTTAAGAAGATATTCATCCGTGGCAAGGTTGAAAAAAGGATCAGTCGTTTTGAGGTTAAGGCACTGCATAATTGTGTCAGCTGTTTTTTCCATGATTCATGATCCGGAAGGAGGTTATCAATCCGGATGTTGTTGCATTCCGCCGGAGGCTGATGAGCTCATCCACTCCTTTCTTTTTTCAAAAACCATGTAAAGCCCGTAAACGGACCATCCGGTCAGCAGCCCGAGTATTGAGCCTGCCAACACATCGCCAGGGTAATGGACTCCAAGGTATATTCTGCTGTAGCTCACAGCTGCAGCCCATAATAAAATGCTTACCGTAAACCATCTTTTCCTGATGAACATAAGGCTCAGGATTGCAACGTTAAATGAATTTGATGCATGTGAAGAAACAAATCCGTATTTTCCGCCGCATATTCCGTTCACCTGATGTACCAGGCCGGCAAGTGCCGGCTCATGGCAGGGCCTGAGCCTGCCAACGCTGTACTTTATGAGCACTGACAACTGATCTGAAAGGACAATCGCAACAATAATGAACAGGACAATATTAAAGAATTTTTTCCTGTGACGGCAGGCAATCCATATCACTACAGCCATATAAAGAGGAACCCACACCAGCTTCATGCTGAAGAAGAGCATCACCTTGTCAAAGAAAGGTGAATTCTGTGAATTCAGAAAAATAAACAGTTGCTGATCTGTATGTTCCAGCATAATCAGTAATTGTTCAGAATTTTCCAGATCATATCCTTTAAAGTCTGTATTCCCTCACCTGTAATTGAAGAAACAAATACACGGGGAATATCCGGAAGGTTTCTCCTTATTCCGTTTTTAAGTTCATCATCCAGCATATCCGATTTGGTGATCGCGAGAAGTCGCTTTTTGTCGAGTAACTCCGGATTGAACATCCTGAGTTCATTAAGAAGCACCCGGTACTCGTCATGAATATCACTGCTGTCAGCCGGTATCATGAACAAAAGCATGCTGTTTCTTTCAATATGTCTGAGAAATCTTATTCCCAGACCTTTTCCTTCATGAGCTCCTTCAATAATTCCCGGTATGTCTGCCATCACAAAAGATTTATCCTCCCTGTACGGTACAATACCAAGATTTGGCACCAGTGTTGTAAAAGGGTAATCGGCAATTTTAGGTTTCGCTGCCGACACAACCGAAAGAAGCGTTGATTTTCCGGCATTTGGAAGGCCCACCAGTCCAACATCGGCCAGTATTTTGAGCTCCAGGATAAAAGTATCCTCCATGCCCGGTTCACCCGTCTGAGCATAACGCGGTGTCTGATTGGTTGATGATTTGAAATGGACATTTCCAAGGCCGCCTCTGCCACCCCGGGCTAATATCTTTTCATCGCCGTGTTCGGTTATCTCAAAGAGGATAGCACCTGTTTCGCTTCTTCTGGCAACTGTTCCCAGGGGTACTTCTACGATTACATCTTTGCCATCAGCCCCGGTTGATCGCTGTGCTCCGCCATTTACGCCGTTTCCTGCAAAAATGTGACGCTCGTATTTAAGATGAAGAAGTGTCCAGAGCTGACTGTTACCTCTGAGGATAATATGGCCTCCCCTTCCTCCGTCTCCGCCGTCAGGACCACCTTTGGGAATAAATTTTTCCCTCCGCAGATGGGCCGATCCGGACCCTCCTTTTCCGGAACGGCAAAAAATCCTGACATAATCGACAAAATTGGATCCGGACATATTGCTGAAACTGTTCTGATTCCCTTAGTATACTCTCTGGAGACTGTTGTACGCCTGCTCTTCTTTTTCATTACGGAAGACGGCAGGGAAGAAGTTTAAAAATTACAGAATTACAGATACTCTTTAACAAGATTGCTCAACCTTCCAAAGATTTCATCAATGAAACCCATTCCGTCAACCGGCCTGTAGATACCTTTCTGTCTGCAATATTCAACTATAGGCTCTGTCTTGTTTCGATAAACTTCAATCCGGTTACTTATTACTGCGGGGTCTTTGTCATCAGGTCGTCCTGAAAGCTCTGCCCTTCCTGCAAGGCGTTTAACAAGTTCATCGCGATCAACCTCAAGAACAAGCATGCAGTCAATTTTCATGCCTCTCTCATTAAGCATTCCGTCAAGTGCTTCAGTCTGGGCTACAGTTCTTGGAAATCCGTCAAAAAGAAACCCTGCACTGTCTGAAGTGCTGTCTATTTTTGCTGCAATCATTTCAACAACGACCTCATCCGGCACAAGCTCTCCCTTTGACATTATAGCGGCCATTTTTTTACCCAGTTCGGTTCCGTCAGCTATTTCCGTCCGGAGCATGTCGCCTGTGGAAAGATGTGTCAGATTGAATTTTTCAGCCAGCTTTACCGACTGTGTGCCCTTACCTGAGCCGGGAGGGCCGAAAATAAGAATGTTAACCATAACTTAAGTATTGTATTAAAAAACTAAAGAATACACAGATGGCAGGTTCCGTCCGAAACCGTCATAATCGAGCCCGTAGCCCACTACAAAATCATCCGGGATCTCAAAGCCAACGTAATTTACCGGAATATCTCTTCCGTAAGAACCAGGTTTCAAAAACATTGACGCTATTGCAATGCTTTTTACTTCCATGATAAAAAGTTCATTCACTATTCTCTCCAGGGTACCACCAGAATCTATTATGTCTTCAACAACAATTACGTCCATGTTTTTCAGATCTTCATTCCATCCGATAAGTTCTCTGACAGTGCCCGTAGAAATTGTACCCCGATACGATGCCAGCTTAACAAAAGTTATCCGCGCCTGCAGCTCTATCTTTTTAAAAAGGTCGGCAGCGAACATGAAGGCACCATTCAGAATACCAACGAATATCACCTCTTTACCTTTATAATCCCGGTTTATCATTCCTGCAATGGCTTCTACCCTTGCCTGGATTGCATCGGCAGGAATAAATTCCCTGAATTTTTTATCAAGAATCCGGATCTCTTTCATTCTGCATGTTTTGACCGAAACACCGCTGCGAAAATATGAAAATAATAGTTTATTTTTGCCCTTGAAAGTACTTAAATGTAAAGTTAGCCAGATGGAACCAGTTGTAAGCATAATAATGGGGAGCACTTCAGATCTGCCTGTAATGGAAAAAACAGCTCAGACCCTTAACGATTTTAAGATCCCCTTTGAAATCCACGCCCTTTCAGCCCACCGTACACCTGAGGAGGTCGAAAAATTTGCCAGAGGTGCTTCCTCCAGGGGAATAAAGGTAATTATTGCTGCTGCCGGTATGGCTGCGCATCTGCCAGGGGTAATAGCCGCAATGACACCCGTTCCTGTAATCGGAGTACCGATAAATGCATCACTTGAAGGACTTGACTCAATTTTTTCCATCCTCCAGATGCCCCCGGGAATCCCGGTCGCAACAGTAGGGATAAATGCAGCTCAGAATGCAGGGATACTTGCGGCACAGATAATAGGAGCAGGCGATGCCGGTGTCAGGAATGAGGTGTTAAGATACAAGGAGAACCTTAAAAGAAAGATCACAGAAGCTAATGAGGAATTAAAAAAGATAAGCTTCCCTTTTAAAACCAATTAGGATTCCTTCTCACGGTCATAATCAGAGGAATATTGAACCTGCATCAGATTGTCTCATCCTGCATTATTCCATTAAAAAACAGGTAAAATCCACGGTGGTTCATAAAAATTTCATAAAATAATTCACCCGGCAGAAGAACCTGGCCCCCGCTTTTTTTATACTTGGTGCTGTTAATTGAAACAGTTTGTTATCGCTGCACAAAATATCTGTTTCGATCGTTTTGATTTTGCTCTCCTTCAATGCCTCCGGCTCTGATCCTTTTCGTATCACAGCGGGAGCAGCTGAAGCCGGGATGTCATATTCTTGCGTTACAAAACCCGGGTTCTGGTCCTCATTTCACAACCAGGCCATACTTGCTCATAATACTTCATTTAGTTGCGGATTCAGCTTTGACAGCAGGTTTGGAATAAAAGAATTGGGAACCCGGGTTGCAGCTCTCTCATTGCCCGCAGGAAAAGCATCAATCGGGGCACTTTACTCACACTTCGGATTTCCCGATTTCAGAAGAGAAATGGCCGGATTAGCATGCGGATTAAAACTTTCCGAATCCTTGTCGGCCGGAGTAATGATCGACTATCTGTCAAGAAAAACATCCGGTGAATACGGCAACAGTGTATCATTGACATTCGAAGGGGGATTTATTTTTAAAGCCTCCGGGAATGTCGTTACCGGAATACATCTGTTTAATCCGGTCCCGAATTCCATAAGAAAAAGCTGCCTGCCTTCAAGAATCAGATGCGGTGCGGGAATAAGCCTGAGTAATTCTCTTTATGCGGCAGCCGAGGCGGAAATGGGTACAGGAAGCTCCATAATTATCAGAACAGGTCTCGAGTATAACGCCAGTGAAAAAGTATGGATCAGGAGCGGATTCAGTACTGATAACAATTCATTCAGCATTGGAATAGGGTATATCGTAAAATCTGTTAAGATAGATACCGGATTTGCCGCGCATGAAAAACTTGGAATAACATCCACTGCATCTGTCTCTTTCCTTATCAGGTAATCCGGTATTCCATAGGTAACTGCCGGCCTCACAGGGCAAAAGTAACTGGCAGGGATGGTAAAGTAAATGTAAGTTAGAAAGCTATACTTCGAAGAATGAAAAATGCAAGTGCGATGATCAGTCATATTGCTCCGGCTGTTCATTTTTATGTATCCTTTACGCAAGCTCTGATAAGTTATGCCGGCCGGACTATCCGGCACCCGAACCCGTTCCTGATAATGTCTGTGATGATTTATTTCATAACATCTTTAAATGGACCCGGACAGGAACCGGGCATCCCTGAGGAAATAGCAGATATAGCAGAGGAGCTTGCCGGCGATGAAACAGGTGAGAATGAGGCAATGCATTATACTGAAAAATTGCATGAACTCCTCGATGATCGTGTCAAAATAAATTCTGCCGCCGAACAGGAAATTTCACGGCTTTTTTTCCTGTCAGGGTTTCAGATAAAATCGCTTGCTGATTATATATCAAAAAACGGCACTATAGTTTCTGCATATGAAATTGCCAACATTCCCGGGTTTGACAGGCGGACTGCGGAAATAATGATTCCTTTTATTACGCTTCATCCTGAAAGGTCTGCTTCCGGCCTGTCCCTGAAATGGAAAAACACCATTCTGAGCAGCCTGTCGTTAAAACCTTCACAGAATGAAACATCTTATCCGGGATCCCCCTGGAAGATCATTACCAGATACAGGTTCTCATGTGGTTATCTGTCGGGAGGCTTTACAGCTGAAAAAGACAGCGGCGAGAAATATTTCAGCTGTTATCCTCCGGGAGCGGAGTATCTCTCCGCATATCTGGCTTATACAGGCAACGGGGTCCTGAACAAGCTCATTGCAGGTGATTACAGTGCGCGTTTCGGACTTGGCACCGGTATTAACACAACAGTCAGGACAGGCATATCGCTTACTTCGCCTGTTTCTCCACCGGGCAGTGACGAAATCAGGCCGTATACTTCTACGGATGAAAACAATTTCTTACGTGGCCTTGCAGCTTCATTCAGATTAAAAAAGACCAACCTGTCTATATTCTTTTCATCCAACAGCATTGATGCATCTGCTGGAACCGCCGACGGTCTTATCAACGGCTATATACAATCATTTGATCTTTCAGGGCTGCATAACACCCGCTCCTCGCTAATGAAAAAAGATGCCGTGGTTGAAACAATTATTGGATCAAATCTGTCGGCAACATTCAGAAATTGCAGGGCGGGTATTTTGTTTTCCGAAAACAGGTTCTCTCTTCCCGTAAAAAAATCAGATCCCCAACTAAGGGAATATTTTGATTTTGAAGGCAGTGTTAACAGACTTGCAACGGTATACTACAGTGCGCTGGTAAAAAAAATGATAATCTTCGGAGAGATAAGTTACGACCTCAATGATAAGACTGCACTGGTACAGGGTGTGTCGGCCAGACCCGCTGACCGGCTTAATATCAGTATATTTTACCGTAATTATCAGCCAGGTTTCACAAGCTTTCACGGTAAGGGACCATACAGTAATTCATCCGGAGAAAATATCAAAGGCCTTGCCGGTAATTTTACTTTTGAGGCAGCAAAATATCTTTTTATCAGCGCCGGGTGTGATGTCAGGCATAATCACTGGTTAAAATACAGATGCAGCTCGCCTTCGCTTTCAGTTAACAGAGAACTGAGGATAAAATACCTGCCTTCTGAAAAATTTACTCTTGAAGGTCTTTACGGATACAGAAAATCGGAACTTGACAACCGTGAGACCAGAGGGGTCGTAAAACAGCAGGAAATAGTCAGTCGCTCCTGGAAAGTTACGACCCGGATTTCGCCCTCAGCTGGTTTCAGATTTGGCAACAGGATTGAGTACAGGAAAATCTCTCCTTCGGGAAACAGGGGGATGATGATGTTTCAGGATCTGTGCATCAGCCCAAAGACAATGCCAATTACAATATGGTTCAGATTTTGCATTTTCAACACCGATGGGTGGGATTCAAGAATTTATACATATGAGAATGATCTGCTTTACAGTTTCAGCATTCCTGCACTTTCGGGCAGCGGAAACCGAAGCTATATAATGTGCAAATGGATATTAAATGAATATGCCGAAATGAGAATAAAGTACGGAATAACATCCATTGCTTCTGCAGATCGTCAAAATATCTGCAATAATGAGATAAAAATGCAGTTTAAGATAGTTTTCTGATCAGAAAAACAGGCTGACGCTTTTCTGAGCCGCACTGAATCATGTCTGCGCAAAGGGTTTAATGTCTTTTATATTCAGTTGCAGGTTTTTAGATCCTCTGAATTCATTCATTTCAATCGAATAGCATATATCTACCGGTTTACCGCTTTTTATATATTCAAAATGATTTGCCTGGCTGAAAGCAATCGCAGGAAAAACTTTCTGTCCGGAGGATTCCTGTACAAGGTCAAGTTTAAGATGTTCCCCGCTTGAACCCACCATACGGCCGGTTCCTGCGTCATACAGTCTTCTTGAAACAAATACCGGTGACATATTCTCAGGCCCAAAAGGCTGAAACCTTGTAAGAAAATTATAGAACTCTTCATCAATCTCTGAAAAAAGGAGTTCCTCATCAATAAATACCCTTGGAACCAACTGATCTTCAGTTATGGTATTTCTCACAACCTGTTCAAACCTTTCTGTGAAAGGTTTGATATTTTCCTTTTTGAGTGTTAACCCGGCCGCGAACATATGGCCCCCGAAACTTTCAAGTAGATCGCTGCACGATTCTATTGCCTGGTAAAGGTCATACCCCTGAACGGAGCGGGCTGAGCCTGTTGCAAATCCGTTTGATTCTGTCAGTATCACTGTCGGACGGTAATAGGTCTCAATAAGCCGTGATGCAACTATGCCAATCACACCCTTCTTCCACGAAGGATTGTACAGCACAGTTGTTTTGGCATTCACCGCCCGCTGATCTTCAGAAATCATCCTCATGGCTTCAGTTGTGATGGTACGATCAACGGTTCTGCGTTCAATGTTGAAGCTGTTTATCTCCCTGCTTATTCCTGTGGCAAGCCTTGTATCTGTAGATACAAGAAGTTCAACGACCTTGCTTCCTGATTCCATCCTTCCTGCAGCATTTATGCGTGGTCCGATCTTGAAAACAACATCTTCTATGGTAAGCGTTCTGCAGACTTCAGCTTCCCTTATTATCTCCTTAAGGCCGGTTCTTGGAGCCTCATTCAGCTGCTTCAGCCCGAAATATGCCAGAACCCGGTTTTCGCCTGTAATCGGGACGATATCTGAAGCTATGCTCACTGCAACAAGGTCGAGATAATTGATTATTTTAATGAATGGAATGCCATGAACTCTTGAATAAGCCTGTATGAGTTTGAATCCGACCCCGCAGCCTGACAGTTCCTTGTAAGGATAGCTGCATAACGGCTGCTTCGGATCAAGAACTGCCACAGCCTTCGGAATATCATCACCAGGGTAGTGATGGTCACAGACTATCACATCAATTCCCCTGGTTCGGGCATACCTGATCTTCTCACTTGCCTTGATGCCGCAATCGAGAGTTATCATTACCCTGCAGTTGTTCTGATAAGCAAAATCAATACCACGTACTGAAACTCCATAACCCTCCTGGTATCTGTCTGGTATATAAAACTCCACATTTGAATATTGCTCCTTCAAAAACGAATACATCATAGCAACAGCTGTTGTCCCATCAACATCATAATCTCCGTAAACAAGTATCTTTTCATTTTTCTTGACAGCAGTTGATACCCTTTCAACCGCCACATTCATATCTTTCATCAGAAAAGGATCATGAAGTGTGTTAAGATCGGGCTCAAAAAAATATCTGGCTTCCTCTGGTGTGTGTATTTGTCTTTGAACCATAAGATTCGCCAGTGATGCCGAAACTCCAAGCTCTTCTGCCAGCCTCATCACGACAGATGTGTCTCCTCTATCTTTTATAACCCATTTCTTTTCCATCACATCACTGGTTTGTCCATGTCAGACCGAAAACCTTCTGAAGGTTGTTTCTGACATTAAGTTTCACGGCTTCAAAATCCAGGTTGTATCCCAGTTCTTTCTTCATTGAAGTAACACCCTTGTCAGTTATTCCGCATGGATTGATGTTAGCGAAGTACGTGAGATCTGTATTCACATTAAAAGCAAATCCGTGCATTGTCACATGTCTGCTGGCCCGTACTCCTATGGCACATATTTTCCTTGCCCTGCCCGGAATTCCGGGATCGAGCCATACACCTGTCGCCCCATTAAGCCTTGAACCCTGAATTCCATACCCGCTTAATGTATTTATAACAGCCTCCTCCAGAAGATTTATATACATCTTAAGACTTATTTTCAGTTTTTCAAGGTCAAAAATCGGATACCCGACTATCTGCCCCGGCCCGTGATATGTAATATCCCCTCCTCTGTCTGTTTTGTAAAATGAAGCATCCCTTGCCCTAAGTTGTATCTGATCCAGAAGAAGATTATTTTCCGAGCCGCTTTTGCCCAGCGTATAAACATGAGGGTGCTCAACAAAAACCAGTGTGCCGGGAGAATAGTTATTGTCATTGCCGGAGACACCGTGGTCAGAAATTTTCCCTGTTACAAGTTTATTAAATATCATTAGCTGATAATCCCGGGCCTCTTTATATTCTTTAAGACCAATATCTTGATATACAACATTATAGCTCAATTCACGACTTTCCTTTCTGACCGTGCAAAGATAATCATTATTATGAAGTCCTGACATGTTTTTCAGCATGAAATGAAGAACGGACCAGAGGATTCGATTCCACGCATTCAAATCCCGTTTCAAGTGCAAAGTTTTTGTATTCCCTGAACTTGTCAGGATGAATATAGTCAGTCACTTCCAGATATCCCCTGGCCGGCTGGAGGTACTGTCCGATAGTCAGAACAGTGCACCCGGCAGCCCTCAGGTCCCTGATGGTTTCAAGAATTTCACTCTCAGTTTCTCCCAGACCCAGCATAAATCCGGATTTGGCAGTTGCTCCCTCCTCAGATATATACTTCAGAACATCCAGGCTTGTGTTGTACTTTGCCCTTGTCCTGATAAGCGGAGTAAGACGTCTTACCGTTTCAATATTATGAGATATTATCTCTGGTCCCGCAACGATTATCCTCCTAATATTTTCAGTTTTTCCATCAAAATCGGGGATAAGTGCCTCTATGGTGGTATCCGGGTTTATTTTTTTTACTGTCTGGATCGTTTCCGCCCAGAATGACGATCCTCCGTCAGGCAGATCATCTCTGTCAACAGATGTTATAACACAATGTCTGAGCCGCAGCTTTTTTACTGACTCCGCAAGTCTCTGCGGTTCGCCCATATCAGGAGGAAACGGCTTTCCCGTATTTGTTGCACAGAATTTACAGGCTCTTGTGCATATGTCTCCGAGAATCATGAATGTAGCCGTGCCGGCATTCCAGCATTCTCCCATGTTCGGACAGTTACCGCTCGTACATATGGTATTCAGATGGTTTTCTTCAACAATCCTTTTAACCCTTGTGTAATTTTCTCCTCCTGCCCTCTGCATCCTGAGCCATTCCGGAAATCTCCTGTGTTTTTGCATCTGTTTATTTTAGGATTTATAAAGGTACTTAAAATTAGCTGAACACTGTTTATTGATGGATTTTTATAAGAAAGAATCATACAAACACCTGACCATGTGTACTTTGACTGCTAATGGCTTTCCATCCGGCATTTCGCGGCAAACTGTTGTTCAAAAGATATTGAACCATCTTTACAACAAGACAATATTTATTCTTTCAGAAGACCAGGTCTGAAAAACCATGACCTCCCCCTTCTGTCCTATATTCACCAGGGATTAAGCTCCGGTCTTATCAGAAATGAATTAAAAAACCTATATTTGTTAACTGTCATTTTTTTTGCATAAATAAAAACAAGTATACCATGGCTGAAAAAGTTTTTGAAGTTAATCCTGATTACAGAACTGTTATAGGTGATTTTCCGAAAGTAGGTATTCGTCCCACTATTGACGGCCGTGAAATGGGTGTCAGGGAATCGCTGGAAGAGCAAACAATGAACATGGCGAGGTCTGCTGCCAGTCTGATCAGTGCAAATTTAAGGTATCCTAACGGCAAGCCTGTTGAATGTGTCATTGCTGATACGTGTATCGGAGGTGTGGCTGAGGCTGCATTGTGTGCCGAGAAGTTCAAAAAATCAGGTGTCGGGGTAAGCCTTACGGTAACACCGTGCTGGTGTTATGGAAGTGAAACCATAGATATGGAAATGATCATCCCCAAGGCAATCTGGGGCTTTAACGGAACAGAAAGACCCGGAGCTGTATACCTCGCAGCGGCGCTTGCAGCCCATGCCATGAAAGGACTCCCTGCCTTTGGAATTTACGGCAGGGATGTTCAGGATGCCGGAGACAAAAATATTCCCGCTGATGTAAGTGAAAAGATACTCAGATTTGTCCGGGCCGGCATTGCAGTATCATTCATGCAGGGGAAATCATATCTGGCAATGGGATCAGTATCAATGGGGATCGCTGGTTCTATAGTAAGGGATGACTTCTTCCAGGATTATCTGGGAATGAGAACTGAATATATTGATCTGACTGAGTTTATCAGAAGACTCAATGAGGAAATATATGATAAAAAGGAGTTCCTGAAAGCTTTGGAATGGACGAAAAAATATTGTATTGAAGGAAAAGATCTTAATAAACAACCAAGATCCAGGGCTCAGAAGGACAAAGACTGGGAGACTGTCGTGAAGATGACACTGATAGCACGTGATCTCATGGTAGGCAATCCCGCATTGAAAAAGGCCGGTTATGGCGAAGAGTCGAGGGGACATAATGCCATACTTGCAGGGTTTCAGGGACAGCGCCAATGGACAGATCATATGCCTAACGGGGATTTCCTGGAGGCAATTCTGTGTTCATCATTTGACTGGAACGGGCTCAGACCGCCCTACCTTGTTGCCACAGAAAATGATGCGATGAACGGCGTCCCCATGCTTTTTGGATGGCTTCTGACAAATACAGCCCAGATGTTCTCTGATATCAGGACCTACTGGAGTCCGAAAGCCATCAAAAGAGTTACAGGAGTCAAACCGGAAGGTCTGGCAGAAAACGGTTTCATTCATCTGATAAACTCAGGTGCGTCGTCTCTGGATTTTTCAGGACGCCAGAAGAAGAAAGGCAAATCAGTCATTAAACCTTTCTATGAAATGACATCCAAAGATGCAGAAAAATGCCTGAAGGCTACATTGTGGGATCCTGCGAACACCGGATACTTCAGGGGAGGAGGCTTCTCTTCGCAATTCGACACGGAAGGAGTGATGCCAACAACCATCTCGAGGGTCAACCTTGTGAAAGGACTTGGCCCGGTCCTGCAGCTGGCTGAAGGTTGGACTGTTGATGTTCCTGCCAGGGTGAGCAAGGTACTTACTGACCGCACTGATCCCACCTGGCCAACAACCTGGTTCACTCCACGGCTTACCGGAAAAGAGGCCTTCAGTGATGTTTACTCAGTTATGGCCAACTGGGGAGCCAATCACTGCTCATCAAGCTACGGTCATATCGGTTCCGACCTTATTGCACTGGCATCACTGCTCAGAATACCCGTGTGCATGCATAACGTGCCCGATGACAAGATATTCCGCCCCGGCGTATGGAATGCCTTTGGAATGAATAAAGAGAGCGCCGATTACATGGCCTGCAGTAACTTTGGTCCACTGTATAAATGATGCGGGGCCTATTATGACTTCAGCTCCCGATAACAATAACACCGGGATCTCCCGGGCCGCATTGAAAAACCTTAACATTGCCCGGAAATGGGCTATGTTCCTGGCTGTTCTGGGATTTATTTTTTTCGGTTTAATAGTCATCATTGGATTTATCACAGGCACTTTCCTGTCGGTATTCAGATCTGATGAGATAAACCTTGGAATGCCAGATTATCTTGCAGCTATATTCTATTCGTCCGGTTCAATAATCTATTTCTTTGTGGTCTATTTTCTGTACAGGTTTTCCAAAGCGGCAAGGGACGCAATTCAAAAAAATGACAGTATCAAACTCAACAAAGCCTTCAGGTACCTGAAGATCTTCTTTACTTTTACCGGTATACTGGTGATGATTGTACTGGCAGCTTATATTACTACTTTAATTTTAGCAGGAGTATCACTTACCCTTCCTGATGGTGTTTAATTTCTAAAAAAGAAATAATTAATATCTGTATCATGCCTAACAGAGATACGGTCATTGTTTTTGACTGCGGTGCAACAAATGTCAGAGTTATCGCTTTAAACAGCCAGGGGAAGATTCTGGCCTGTGAATCATTCCCGAACAGCCCGGCCCAGGATCCGTTCCATCCTTCATTCAGGATCTGGGATGTTGAAGATATATGGGGCAAAATGTGCCTCGGGTCACGGAAAGTATTGAACAACCTGAACAGGAATTCTGTCGCAGGAGTTACAGTCACAACTTTTGGTGTTGACGGAACCCTTTTCGACAGATCCGGTAAAATGCTTTACCCGGTCATATCATGGCAGTGCGAAAGAACGGTTCCGATCATGGCCAGCATAGGAAAATATATTTCCGTTAATGATCTCTATGCTGAGAGCGGAGTATTGCCCTTTAATTTCAACACTATTAGCAAACTTATCTGGTTTGTCGAACAAAAACCCGATCTGGTCGAAAAATGTCATTTATTTCTTTTTATGCCTTCAGTTTTCACTTTTTTCCTTTCGGGAGAAATGGTCAATGATGTTACCATGGCCGGTACATCAATGATGACATCGCTACATTCCCGGAATTTCTCTGAGAGGGCTTTCCTAAAAACAGGTTTTCCCATTGAGAAATTCGGGAAGATCGTTGAGCCCGGAACCATTGCAGGAAGAGTGACACCGGAAGCTTCGTCGGAAACCTCGATACCCTCCGGAATACCGGTTGTTGCCACCGGTCACGACACTCAGTTTGCCATTTACGGATCAGGAGCTGAAATAAACCAGCCTGTTCTGAGTTCAGGTACCTGGGAAATACTTATGGTTCGTGCAAAAAAGTACAAAACCGGATCAGAACAGCTAGCTGCCGGCATCACCACTGAACTGGATCCAAGGCCCGGGTTATTTAACATTGGAAATCAATGGATAGCATCAGGAGTGCTGGAGTGGGCAAGAAGAAATCTTTATGCCGACATAAAGGATAATGTCTATGAATATATGATTGCCGGGGCCGAAAATGTGCCGGCGGGTTGTAATGGTATCAAGGTAAATACAGCTTTCTATGAAGAACTTAAGGGTAAACCGGAGGGAAATATTACCGGTCTGACGATGGAGTCGACGCGCGATGAGATTTACAGGGCAATGCTTGAAGCTCTTTCTGCAAAGCTTGCTTCGGGCAAAAAGTCTCTCGAAGTTGCCGGTGGTTTTTCAGCAGAGAGCATTCTCTGCGTCGGCGGAGGATCAAAAAACAGGTTATGGAATCAACTGAGGGCTGATTTTAGTGGAGTTCCGGTAAGGGTAACAGACCAGAAAGAGACTACGGTGCTGGGAGCTTCCATGTTTGTTCAGGCCGCCTGCGGTAATTTTTCATCCCCTGAGGAAGCCCGGTCCTCAATCGAATACAAAATCGAGACTTACGAGCCTGAATAAACTATTCCCCTGTTTTCCTGTTTACCGGAAAACTTGACTCAGACCAAATATATATCAGAAATGAACCATGCGTATTTTAACGGAATTTTCCTTCCTAAAGATAAAATATCCATAAGCCCTGACGACAGGGGATTCCTCTTTGCGGATGGTGTTTATGAGGTTATCAGATGGTACCAGCGATTCTTCTATGATATTGACGGGCACATGGCAAGGTTGAAAAGAGGCCTTCGTGAGATTTCGATAAACTGGACTGAGGCAGATACCTTCCCGTCGGTTGCCCGTAAGCTGGTTGAAGATAATGGCCTGGCTGGCAAAGATGCCCTGGTATATCTCCAGGTTACAAGAGGTACGGCTGACAGGATTCATTCATTCCCATCCCCCCCTGTAATACCCACAGTATACGCCCACGCGAAGTCATTCACCCCCGGAAGTCCGGGTGAACAAAAGGGAATAGCTGTCATGCTTGGAGACGACATAAGATGGAAAAGGTGCGATATCAAGTCAGTTGCTCTTTTGCCCAACGTTCTTTGCTATCAGTCAGCACTTGATAATGGTTTCTCAGAATATGCTTTTATGCGTAACGGATTCATTACCGAGTGTACACATGCAAACATTTTCTTTTTCCTTGAAAACACACTGTATACCTATCCCGAATCGATGAATATTCTCTCAGGGATTACAAGAAAAAACATCATCCGTATCGCCCGTGAAGCATCCATCAGCATTAAGGAAGAACCGGTGCATGAGAATATGATACCACATCTCGGTGAAGCTTTTATCTCAGGCACATCAGCAGAAATCACGCCTGTGGTAAGGCTAGGCAGACTGAAAATAAGCAACGGTATGCCCGGACCTGTTACCAGAATAATAAAAGATAAGTTTAATGCAGAGATCTGCTTCCTGAAAAGCAAATATTCCGGGCCCGGTCTGATGACGTAATTTTTCTATCTTTGCAGAGTTTTTAAACCGGGAATCCCAATGATTTTAAGTGAACAGGAGCATATCAGAAGGCAGGCACTTGAGGAACTCAGGAAGGCAGGAATAAATCCTTATCCTGCAGCCGAGTATAAAACCAACGCTTCAGCCCGGGAGATCCTGGATAATTTTAATCCCGGAATGATAAATTATCAGGATGTGACCGTTGCCGGACGCATCATGAGCCGTCGTATAATGGGGAATGCTTCATTTGCAGAAATAATGGATTCATCCGGAAGGATACAGATTTATGTCAGGCGTGACGATCTTTGCCCCGGAGAAGATAAATCTTTTTACAACAATGTTTTCAAGCGTCTTCTGGACATAGGCGACATTATTGGTGTTAAAGGAAATGTATTCAAAACCCAGATGGGGGAAACAACGATCCATGTCAGGGAATTAACCCTTCTCAGCAAGTCAATAAGTCCTCTACCTGTTGTAAAGGAAAAAGACGGGATTTTATACGATGCCGTAACCGATCCTGAGATGCGGTATCGTCAGCGATATGTCGATTTAATTGTTAATCCCCAGGTGCGCGAAGTGTTCCGAAAAAGAGCACAGATTATTGATTCCATGCGAGAGCTGTTCAATTCTCGGGGTTATCTTGAGGTTGAGACACCCATACTTCAGCCTATACCCGGTGGTGCAGCTGCCCGTCCTTTTATAACCCATCATAACACACTTGACATTCCTTTGTATCTCCGTATTGCCAATGAACTCTATTTAAAGCGGCTTATAGTGGGCGGATTCGAAGGCGTCTATGAATTTGCGAAAGATTTCCGCAACGAGGGAATGGATCGCAATCATAATCCGGAATTCACGGTTATGGAGATATATGTCGCTTACAAGGATTACAACTGGATGATGGGCTTCACCGAAGAAATAATTAAAAAAGCGGTCCTTGATCTTTACGGCAAAACTGAAATAACATATGGCAACAAAACAATAAACCTTAATCCGCCTTATAAGCGGATCAGCATGCTCGATGCCATCCATGAGAATACAGGCATTGATATATCGGGAATGAGCGAGGGGGAACTTCGCCATGTTTGCGACAAACTTGATGTGAAGCATTCCCCGGAAATGGGAAAAGGCAAACTGATAGATGCAATATTCGGGGATAAATGCGAACATCATTATATTCAACCTACATTCATCATTGATTATCCGGTTGAAACATCACCGCTTACCAAAATGCATCGGAGCAAGCCTGGACTTACAGAGAGGTTTGAACTCATGATAAATGGGAAGGAAATAGCAAATGCATACTCCGAACTTAACGATCCGGTTGATCAGATGGAAAGATTTCAGGATCAGCTGAGGCTATCGGAAAAGGGTGATGATGAAGCGATGTTCATCGACCATGACTTCATCAAAGCACTTGAATACGGTATGCCTCCGACTTCCGGCATGGGCATAGGCATTGACAGGCTGACAATGCTGCTGACAGGCCAGCCTTCAATTCAGGATGTGCTGTTCTTCCCGCAGATGAAACCTCTGATAAGGACCATGAAACCGGAAAGCCTCAAAGAAGATTATGTCAAAATCGGCATCCCGGAAGAATGGATTGAACCTCTGAAAAAAATTGGCTATACAACAACAGACAAGCTTAAGGAGGTTGAAAAGGCAGGAAAGCTTGCAAACGACCTGAACGGATTCAACAAAAAAAACAAGCTCGGACTGCCCGGACTGAGTCCTCAGTTCGTTGAAGAATGGCTTAAGAATATCTGATGTCATTTTATCGTTACTGTCCTTATCGGTCAGAATTTAATAAACATCCTCATATTATTGCCGGACATTTAGTAAATTAGATCGGCGTTTATTGTAAATTACATGTAGCATTAAAAGTAATAATTGAGAGGAGAGATATGCCAATAAATTTGAAAGCAATTCTGATATCTGTGCTTTTTCTTCTGAGCACCGTTTCCTACGGGCAGCAGATCCCGGTTAATCCTGTCTCACACAGGCTCTATTCTCCTTTCATATTAAACCCGGCCGTTGCAGGAAGCAAGGATTATTTTTCCACTGATATTATTGCCGGCTTTCAGGGAAGAACATATTCGCAACTCATAAGCAGCAACACCAGAATAAGCAGGAAAATTCCGGGGTATCATTCATCTCCCTCCTCCAGAGGTTTCACCCGTATTGGAGCGGGAGCTCTGGTTTTTAATGATATGAGGGAAGATACAATAACCTCAGGCGCCGGTGCAGCATTTTCCTATCATTTTCCCCTTAACAAAGAGAGCCTGTCCTTTATTTCAGCAGGCGTGACAGTTAAAGGAATTTATCATATATACAAAGGAAATGAGGATCTTAATATACCTTCCAAAGAATTTATGTATCCCGACCTCGACGCCGGGATATATTATTACAGCCCTGATCTTTACGCCGGGCTTTCTGTTACTGACATCCTCGGCCCTCCTGATGACCCGGATACCATTAACACCTACGTCAATAAGGCCTCGCGCCGGTACAACCTGACAGCCGGTTATAAAATAGTCCTGAGCCGCTCTCTGAATCTTATCCTCGAACCGTCACTTATAATAGTGACTGATGACTCTCTTTCCTTTGACCTGAAAGAGAATATCCAGCCCGCCCTAAGATTTTATGCCGGAAATTTTTGCCTTGGAACATATTTTAACGACTACAGCAAAGTCTCATTCTTCTTTCAGTACAGATACCCCAAATTCTACGTGGGGACGTATTTTGCCCTTCCAAAAGATTCTCCTTTCTTTAAGAGATCACCTACCGCTGAAATTGCCATTGGCATAAATTTCTCGAAAAATAATTCGGGCTACACAAAAAACGGTCACTGGTAAAATTCATACCCCGGAACCATGAGCAGAAAAATCAAAATATTTTCTCTTGGCCTTTATGCAGGCCTGCTGTCAATAACAGCTGCCGGTAACGGCCCGGATCACCCTGAGCCTGGCAGTGAAGCATCTGCTTTTTTTGCCGACACAGTACAAAAAAAGACACTTATAGCTGTAAGACCATTCAACCTGGGAATAATACCACCCTCTTCCGGTGTATCTTTTTACAGGAGCGGGATTATTTACCTGTCTCACACTCCTGATAAGAAAAGAATACCTTCAAATCATATTTCATTCGGCTCAGTGCAGGCTTATTACTCCTGGCTTAAAGATACGGTGCCCGGCGGCAAAGTTGTTTTTTCCGGAGACATGAAATTTGATTACCCGTGTGAGGCTGTGACCTTCAATAAAGATTACACAGTTATGTATTTTACCGGAAAAATCAGAAAAAAAGGTCCTGAACAGATCTTCGAAGCCAGATTGACCAATAACCGGCAGGGAGAGAATATTTGGAGTTCAGATCTTAAACCACTGAGTTTCTGCGATGGCAGGTCAATTTATACGCACCCTTCACTTTCAGGTGACGGCAGGTTTATGGTATTCGCTTCAGATTTACCGGGCTCAGCCGGAGGACTTGACCTTTATGTTTCACGCATGGAGGGTGAAAGCTGGTCACTACCTGAGCATCTGGGAAACAGTATCAATACCGTCGGAAATGAACATTTCCCTTTTCTGGATGCAGAAAACAATCTCTATTTTTCGTCCGACGGGTTAGATGGTTCAGGCGGTTATGACATATTCGTCAGCAGATTTAATAGCAATAACTGGGATAAACCTGAAAATCAGGGATCATGTATCAACACCGAACACGATGATATCGCTTTTTCACTTGACAAAACAGATAACAAGATTGCATTCTACACTTCAAGAAAAAGAACCGGAAAAAACGGAGGACAACTTAAACTGGTAACCTTAAAAGACAGACCTTCTGCAGAAAGTATTCACAGACTCTCCGAGACTCTTCTATACCTTGCTTCCGGGCACACTGCCGTTGAGGAGTATATAAGCCCGGAACAGTTGGCAGCCGAAACAGTGGCTGCTTCCGGAACAGACTCTCTGTTAACTCCATTGACGGAAGCTGCAACAACCGCCCCGCCTCTTTCCAAAAGCCCTGGTAAAACGCCTCCAGATGCATCTGTGGAGAAAGAAAAGACCGTTGCACCAGGTACGACTTCTCCTCCCGGGCCAAAGCTTCCCGAACGGGATACTGAAACAACCGGGGATGTTGTTATATACCGTGTTCAGTTCACCACAAATGACAATCCGGTCGGAAGCTATAGTGTCACTGCCGGTGGTCAGACTTATAAAACATATGAATACTTATATGCAGGTGCTTACCGTTCATGTGCCGGTGAATTCAGCTCTGTCGGACCAGCAAGAGCTCTGCAGAAGATAATGAGGCAGGAAGGTTATCCGGATGCTTTTGTAGTGGCTTTTAAGAACGATGAAAGGTCTCTCGATCCGGCTCTTTTCAGATAACAGAACCTTCCTGTTCGTTCAATTATTTCAGACTTTCAAGGGACTGACGGATGTAAACGTTATTCAGCTCACAGAAACCTGCTTCTTTGACAAGCTTCTGACCTTCTCCCAGAACATATTTCAGAAATTCCAGGATAACAGGATCCGCCGGCTTTCCCATGGAGCCAATAGTCAGCTCCCTGCACAGGCTCCTGGGATAATATCCGAGCCATAAACTGCGGTGCGCAGCTTCAAGAGTGGCAAATGGTTCTTCTTTCCTTTCTATCTTATTGTCAAAATCAAGATCGACGGGAATAATCTGAATGTCACTTATTCTCTGACCTGCTGTATCAAAAGCGTATGAGAGATTACAATATCCGATTGCCAATGGGTCGTTCCGGACTGCTTTTATCATCTCCTGATCGCTACTGACCAATTTACCTTGGAGATCATGGCGTGTCCTGAAAATAAAGCCGGCCCATATTTCTGCCGCCCCTGATTCGTCACTTCTGGTAAATGGGTGAATCTTCTCCCTCTGGTCCATACTGAGTACCTGTCCCCATGTAAGAAGTGAACCTGAAGTAAATATCTTAAGAAATTCATCCGGACTTAAACCCTGATCCATCAGAATATCAATAACAGGATTTTTCTGATTCACGATCGGAGCTACGCCCTCCTTGGCTACCGGAATGACCCATAATCCTGCATTTAGTTCCTCTTCTGCAAGCGGACGCGATATCATTGAAAGCTGATATTTCCTTTCAATCAGCCCGGCAATACCCGTTCCGGTACCGGTGCCGGTAACATCAATCTTAACTCCCGGATGGAGCAACATAAAATCTTCTGCCATCCTGCTTACAAGAGGATACATTGCATGAGCGCCGCCTATGGTTATGGTTCCTGATATGCCAGCAGTGTCCTCAGCAACAGCCCGGGATACTTCATCCGCAGGTCTGGGATTATTACAGCTCTGCGGAAGAACTATTAAAAGAATTAAGTAAACGTATCTGTAAAAACTCATTTTTTCAAATGATCTGGTTTATTTTAGCAAGTATTTAATACTATTCCGGTTCTTTATCATACAAATGTAGCTGTCTGTTAAGATTTCCGGTAACAGCCTACCTAAAATTAATCATTTTATTGTCAACTCCCACATAAAAACTTCAGCAGTTTTAATGTGATTCTGGAGTTTAAACCAAATATTCCGGTTTACTTTATCCCGGATAAAACTTATTTTAATATGCAACATTCCTCTGCCATAACCGTCTTTCGAATATGAAACAGATCATAACACAATAAATTTAATCCCCAATCATGAAAAAAGTAAGATACCTGGCAATGGCTATCCTGATCCTGGGAATGACAGTACCAGTCAGTGGACAGTTTCGCAAAACAGTTTACGGCAACAAAAAAGTAACAAGAGACGAGAGACTTATTGATGGATTTACCGGAATAAAGGTCGGCTCAGGAATAGATGTAATCCTCCGACAGGGTAATAATGAAAAAGTTGTTGTCGAGGCCGATGATAATCTGCATGAACATATTATCACCGAAGTAAGGGACAATATTCTGCATGTTTATACGAACGTTTCAATCCGTAGTGCAGAAACAAAAAGAGTTTTTGTTACAATGAATGACATCAGGCTGATAACCACTGCCAGTGCTGGAAATATCACAGGAGAATCACCTGTTAAAAGCGACAGGCTAAGATTGTCAGCTTCAAGTGCTGGTGACATCAGGCTTGAAGTTTATGCAAGGGAAATTGAAGTGGATATAAGCAGTTCCGGTGACATTACACTGTCAGGGGAAGCCGATGCACTTTCAGCAAAACTCAGCAGTGCAGGCGACCTTAATGCGTATGACCTTATAACCAGACAAGCTGAGGTTTCTGTTTCAAGTGCCGGTGATGCTGACATCACTGTCACGGAAAGGCTGAGAGCCAAAGCTTCAAGTGCAGGCGACATAAGCTACAAAGGCGATCCTGAATATGTTGATGCCCATTCATCCAGTGCCGGAAGTATTCGCAGACGATGAATTATATTCTGCAGTCACCGGCCTCCGGAAAAGGACTGGACTGACCTCCCCCGCATAAAGGGATAATTGAAGGTGACGGAGACCATTTTGAAAGACTGATTTCCTTATGAATCATTGGTTCATGTATCAGAACCCAGGTGATAAATAATTTTGTTTTTACAAATGTTCCGGCAGGTTAAAAGTTTAAAAAGGTTACTGCCGGTTTTTTATTATTTTTGTTTCACAGCTCTAACCTGTAAACAAAACCTTCCCTATGAAAGAAAATGTAACCCTGAACTTAAAGAACACAACAGATTTTATTCCCTTTGAGGAGATCCTGGCTTTGGCTCAGCAGTCAGTACGTCATCTTGATAGTCTTAATTCCGGAACGGGTGAAGGAAGTGATTATCTCGGATGGTTAACCCTTCCCGATGATATTCTCCCCCAGATTGAAAGAATTGAAATGATCGCAGAAAATTTAAGAGCGATCTCCGAAACCACAGTTGTGATTGGAATAGGAGGATCATACCTTGGTGCACGGGCTGTGACAGAAGCCCTGGAACACTCATTTCCTGCATATGTCAGTTCGCGAAAGCATGAGCTCCTGTATGCAGGTCAGAATATTTGTGAGGATTATCTTGCTGATCTTTTGGAGATTCTTGATAGCAGGGATTACTCAATAGTGGTAATATCAAAATCAGGAACAACAACTGAACCGGCCATAGCTTTCAGGATACTGCGTGATCATCTTGAAGCAAAAGTTGGAAGGGCAGTTGCTGCAGATCGTATAGTTGCTATAACCGATGCCAGAAAAGGTGCTCTCCGTTCATTATCAGAGATTTGTGGTTATGAAACATTTGTGATCCCTGATAATATTGGTGGCCGGTACTCTGTACTTACTCCGGCAGGATTACTTCCAATTGCGATAGGCGGTGCAGATATAAAAGATATCGTAAAGGGTGCCAAAGCCATTGAGTCTGTCTCCAGGAACAATAAAAACGCATCAGCAAATCCCGCAATTCTTTATGCAGCTGCAAGGAATCTTCTCTGTCAGACAGGACGGAACATTGAAGTGCTTGCCAGCTTCACACCCCGCCTGCACTATCTTGCAGAATGGTGGAAACAGCTTTTTGGAGAAAGCGAAGGAAAAGATAATAAAGGAATATTCCCTGCAGCTGTTGACTTTACAACTGATCTTCATTCACTGGGGCAATATATTCAGGAAGGCCAAAGAATCCTTTTCGAGACAATCATTTCAGTGAAAAATACAAGAAGAAAGATTACAATACCGAAAGAAAATGATGATTCTGATCAGCTAAACTATCTTGCAGGCAGGAGGCTCTCGGAAGTCAATTCTAATGCGGAAACAGGAACGACCCTGGCTCATAACGACGGAAATGTGCCTGTAATAACAATCAATGTTCCCGAAGTAAATGAATTTTACATTGGCCAGCTTATTTATTTTTTCGAACTTGCCTGTGCTGTAAGTGGTTACATTCTTGATGTGAATCCGTTTGACCAGCCCGGAGTGGAAGCATATAAGAAAAATATGTTTGCCCTTCTTAACAAACCGGGGTATGAGGAGGAAGGGAAAGAGATAAAAAAAAGGTTAAGGAGATAAGAAACGGCCTGACCGGCAAGGCATTGACAGATTTTGTGAGAAAGTATATGGAGAAAAGGAGCCTGTATACATAATTAACAGATTTTAAAATAAATATGAAACTCAGGAATCAATTCAGATGGTCACTGGTTGTCCCGACAAGTATGGGAGTACGTATTACTCCTGCTTATGGTCAGCCCGTTCACTGCAGCGATACATTTTTTATGCAGGCGACGAGTGCAGAGACTAACGTTGCAAGCGTTTCATCCTATCTGGGACTTCCCGTAAAAGTTCTTACGACTTTTGTAAAAGATAGCCCTGTTGCCAGGTTTATAAAGGACAACCTTGCAGGCAGGCATATGGCATATGAGGGTGTCGATGTAGATCAGGGAGGCCCCTGGGGTTACCGGCATCAGTTCAATATCGCTGACAGCGGATATGGACCACGTGGCCCAAGAGTACACAATGACCGGGCCGGTGAAGTAGGAAGAACGCTCAATGTTAATGATTTCGATCTGACCCGCCTTTTCAGGGATGAAGGCGTTCAGATACTCCACCTTTCGGGACTGATAGCAGCCTTATCGCACGATACCGGGAAGTTTTGCCTTGAACTTGCAAGATCGGCTAAAGAATACGGCACATGCATATCTTTTGATCTCAATTATCGGGCCTCTTTCTGGAAAAACAGGGAAAAGGAGCTCTCGGAAATATTTACCGGAATTGCGGAAATATCTGATATTCTTGTTGGAAATGAAGAAGATTTCCAGCTTTGCCTGTCAATGGAAGGTCCGGAAGAAGGAGGACGGGATCTTGCCTCGGAAATTGATAATTTCAAAGAGATGATAACCAGGACCAGACAATCATTCCCTGAAGTTTCCGTCTTTGCCACAACTCTGAGGCAGGTTGTCAGCACTGATGAGCATCTATGGGGGGCTATAATGCTTGACGGCAACAACTGGTATGTTGAAGAACCCCGTGAAATTCATGTGCTCGACCGGATTGGTGGCGGTGATGGTTTTGTAGGCGGACTTTTATACGCGATACTAAGGGGTTGGAAACCTGAAAAATGGATCCGCTTTGCATGGGCAACAGGCGCCCTGGCAACAACTTCAATGACAGATTACTGCCAGCCAGCCGACGAGGAGCAGGTCTGGAGCATCTGGAGAGGAAATGCACGTGTAAAAAGGTAGATTTCTTTCCTTAATTACCGCCAGGCCTGAATTTACTGACGAACTCCGCAATAACCTCAGTAAGGTCAGGGGTGCCGATCTCCTGAAGATCATAATAAACTCTCGTTGCAGGTTTATTTATTTTTATTATTCTTTTGAGGTCAATCGGGGTGGCTATTACAACGCTGTCACAATCTGTGTCAGCAATAGTCTCCTCGAGATCAAGCAGCTGCTGGTCACCATATCCCATAGCAGGAAGGAGAGTCCCGATATCAGGATAGATCTCAAATGTTTCTTTGAGCCTGCCCACAACATAGGGCCTGGGATCAACAAGCTCGCTGGCTCCGTATTTGCGAGCAGCTACAATACCTGCCCCTATTTTCATCTCTCCATGAGTAAGTGTCGGTCCATCTTCAATTACCAGCACCCTTTTCCCCCTTATTACTGACGGATCATCAACTTTGATGGGAGAAGCCCCGTCAATAACAATTGCACCCGGATTGATCGATTCTATGCTCTCCCTTACAACCTGTACCGACTCGGGAGCTGCACTGTCAATCTTGTTAATTATTACTACTCCGGCAATGCGCAATGTTACTTCTCCGGGGTAATATTGTAATTCGTGCCCGGCACGATGAGGGTCGGTTACTGTTATCATGAGATCAGGCCTGATAAAAGGAAAATCATTATTCCCACCATCCCAGACAATTGCATCGCAGCCTCCGGGATCGTTTTCAGCCTGACGCAGAATCGCTTCATAATCAACACCTGCATAGATAACATTTCCCCTTACAATATGAGGCTCATATTCTTCCATCTCTTCAATGGTGCATTTGTGAGCCTTAAGGTCGTCGACCGTTTCAAAACGCTGCACCTTCTGGGCGCTCAGATTGCCATAGGGCATCGGGTGCCTTATGGCCACAACCTTAAGCCCCTTTCCCATCAGGAGTTCTATAACCCTCCTCGACGTCTGGCTCTTACCGCAGCCTGTTCTTACAGCACCAACGGCAATCACCGGCTTTGTGCTTTTCACCATGGTTCCTCCAGGTCCTTTCAGCACAAAATCGGCCCCTGCAGCATTCACAAGAGCCCCTACCGACATCACCTTCTGATATGTCACATCGCTGTATGAAAAAACACATTCATCGACACTGTATTCTTTTATCAGAGAAGGAAGAGAAGCCTCTGGAAAAACAGGAATGCCTTCAGGATAGAGGCTTCCTGCCAGATCTGCCGGATATCTTCTCCCGTCAATGTCGGGAATCTGTGCTGCGGTAAAAGCAACAACGTTGTAATCCTCATTGTCTCTGTAGCAGGTATTGAAATTATGAAAGTCCCTTCCTGCAGCTCCTATAATAACAACATTCTTTTTAGCCATACTTCCTCTTGTTTTCGATTACAATTGAACTATCATTTATTGCGTTTTTTTAAGATCAATTGACAAATGTATAATTTGAGGAACTGAATTCCGAGTTTTTGAGCTTATTTTTTGCAACACTGTTTTAGACGGTTAAAATATTGATTCCTTATTCCATGGTATGAGTTGTCAGGAACTCTTATATTATGTTAAAGAAAATATTTAGATAAGAAAGGCCATATGGCAAATTCTTTGTACTATTATGATCTGAATGAATGTCCTGGCTCATATATATTTGTCTGGTGATTCTGATAAAATTATCATTGGGAATTACATTGGAGATTATGTAAAAGGACGCGATTACCTTAAATATCCCGATCTTGTCCGAAAAGGCATAATTCTCCACCGTCACATTGACGGCTTCACCGACAGCCATCCTGTCGTCCATCGCAGCAAGATCTTCTTCACAAGAAAATACCATAAATACGCCGGTGTTGTAACGGACATTATTTATGACCACTTCCTGACAAAGGAATGGAATTTCTTTTCCAGAAGGCCGCTTGAGAGTGTGACCTATAATTTCTACAGGGCTCTTGTAAACAACTATGATATACTGCCCGAGAATGTTAAGAAAATGATGCCGTTTTTTATAATAAACAACTGGATTGAATCGTATCAGACAAAAAGAGGAATACGGCAGGTTCTCAATACCCTGAGCAAACGGACCACACTGCCAAACGAGACCAGATTCGCGATGCGTGCGTTAAAAAAGAACTACTATTCCCTGCAGGATGATTTTATGGAATTCTTTCCCCAGCTTATCGACTATGTTGAAAATGACTTTGGTATAGAGATCTCGCACAGGATCACCATACCTTTCTGATCATATGAGATATTCTGTCCGGCTCGCATCAAGCCTGAGAAATATGAAAAGAAGAATTGTAAATCCCCAGAGCGAGCTTCCTCCGTAGCTGAGGAACGGCAAAGGTATTCCTATTACAGGTATGATTCCCAATGTCATACCGATATTTATAAAAAAATGAAAAAAGATAATGGAAACCACACTGTAACCATAAACTCTCGAAAATAATGATCTTTGCCTTTCTGCCAGAGTTATAAGTCTCAACAGCAGAATCAAATACAATCCGATTATAACCAGGGAACCCATGAATCCCCATTCTTCACCCACCGTACAAAATATAAAGTCGGTGCTCTGGGCAGGCACAAATTTAAATTTGGTCTGGGTCCCCTTCAGATATCCCTTACCTGTAAAACCACCTGAACCTATTGAAATTAATGACTGGTTTACATTGTATCCTGTTCCGTGAGGGTCAGTTTTTAAACCGAGCATTATTTCGATCCTTTCTTTCTGATGCGATTTCATAATGTTGTTGAAGAGATAATCGACAGAATTCACAAACAGAAGGCTTCCGACCAGAAAAATAAAAACGACGAAAAGATTTCTGGCTTTTTTCAGATAGAAGTAATAGGCAAATACAGCCCCTGATATCAGTAATGCCGTTAATATTACGCCTTTCTCTCCTGAGCCCTTAAAAAGGTATCTGTTAATAAGATAGATAAATGTGCCTGTAGCCAGGAAAATAAGCAGTCCGGTCAGGCAAAGTTTTATGTTGCGTGTAACCACATAGGAAATACAGAAGGCAGCTGTGAAAATTCCCAGGGTAATGTAGAGGTTATTGAAAAGCAGGGTAAAGAAAAACAGGATGATCATTAAGATACCCGAGAAGAATATATAAGGATTCATCCCTTCCCTGAAAAGCACTATGAAAAGGGCAAAAAAGACAGTCGCCGAACCCAGATCCGGCTGCATCGCTATCAGAATAGCGGGCAGGATTATAATGGCCGTGGCAGGGATAAAGATGCCTGATTTCTTCAGTTCATTTTTCCGGGAGTTAATATATGAGGCCAGCGCAAGCGACGTGGCAGCCTTTGCGAATTCCGAGGGCTGGAAAGACAGTGGCCCCAGTTCAAACCACGATCGTGCTCCATATACTTCATTTCCAAAAAACAACACCGCCACAAGCATCAGTAACAGGGCTATGTATATGAAATACGCAAAAAAGAAGTAAAAACGGTTATCAACAATAACAGTAAATACTGCCAGCACTATTGCAGCAATTATCCAGATGAACTGCTTTCCGTAACGCTGGGTGAAATCAAAAATCTTTTTATGATCTTCATCATAAACGGCAGCATATATATTAAGCCATCCTATAACTATCATTAGAAGGAATATACCTGCCGAAATTTTATCGATCCGCCTGAATATGTTACTATTCCTGGTCATTTTCTGTCAGGTTAAGTTCAATTATTCTCTGTTCCTGATACTTGTTTGAAATCTTTCCCGTAAGGTATTTTTCCATCATCAGGCTCGCCACGGGTGCTGCATAAGTGGCTCCGAAGCCGGCGTTCTCAACGTATACCGCGATTGCAATTTCAGGATCATCTTTTGGTGCAAACGCGACGAAGACAGAGTGGTCAGCCCCGTGTGGATTCTGTGCGGTTCCGGTCTTTCCGCAAACTACAATTCCATTAAGTGCCGCAATTCTTGCAGTCGATCCGGCTCCGCCATTTACTGCCAGATCCATTCCTTCTATGACCTCTTCAAAATTTAGAGAATCGATGTTTATTTCATGTCTTGTAAGAAACCGGTCATCTGTCGGTTCAATATCTCCAATTCGTTTGACAATGTGAGGAGTATAATAATATCCCCTGTTGGCAATCGCAGCCGTCATGTTAGCCATCTGAATCGGAGTGGTGCCTATCTCGCCCTGTCCAATAGCCATAGATATTACTGTAAGGGCTCTCCACCTTCCCTTTCCATAGTAATGGTCAAAATAGGCCTTTGAGGGTATAAAACCTGACAATTCATTGGTAAATTCAATGCCGAGTCTTTTTCCAAAACCAAATTCTGTAAGATATTCTCTCCATTTATCATAGGCATCGGATATTGATAAATATTCCGGGTTTTCAAGTATTCTGCGGTAAGTCTGGCAGAAATAGGAATTGCAGGAGTTTGAAATCCCGTACTTAAGGTCAAGCGGAGAGCTGTGAGAATGGCACCCGACAAACAGATAGCCATTGCTGCAACCAAATGTTGTGGCGGGCGTTATTACTCCTTCCTGTAATCCTATAAGCCCTGTGATCGGTTTAAAGGTGGATCCGGGTGGATATGATGCCTGGAGTGCCCTGTTAAACAACGGTTTGAATATTGTGTCGGAACTTAGCTTTATGAAATTGGCCGATCGTTCTCTTCCAACAAGGAGGCCGGGATCATAACCTGGTGCCGAGACCAGTGCCAGTACCTCTCCCGAAGATGGTTCAATGGCAACAATGCTACCTGTTTTGTTCTGCATCAGGCGCTCCCCATATTCCTGAAGATCCATGTCAATGGTGGCAATTATATCTTTTCCCTGTATGGCCTCGGTGTCAGCGCGCCCATCTGCATATGATCCCTTGATACGGCTGTAAACATCCACAAGATAAATCCTGACTCCGCGAATACCCCTGAGATCTTTCTCATATGCCTCTTCAATACCCAGCATGCCAATATAATCACCCGGTTTGTAATAAGGATCCCTGCTTGTAATACCCGCATCAACCTCACTTACGTAGCCCAGAATGTGAGAAGCAATCGGCTTAGTGTATTTTCGCAAAGTCCTTGGCTGAACATAAAATCCCGGATAATGGAACATCCTTTCCTGAAGACGGGCATATGTTTCAGCCGATATCTGTTTCATGAAAACCGAGGGAACTCTTCTGGAATATTCATTTGCTGCCCTCATTCTTTCCCTGAAAGAATCGATGGTTATATCAAGGAGTCCGCATAAAAGCGCTGTATCCAACTCTGAGGTCTGGGCGGGAACGACCATCAGGTCGTATGCTGCCTGATTAAAGACAATAAGCTTGTCATTGCGGTCATAGATCAGACCTCTTGCCGGGTATTGTGTAACATATCTCAGTACATTGTTATCTGCCGAAAGGCGGTATGTGTCTTCCGCTACCTGTATGATGAAAAGCCTGAAGATAAGGATCAGCGACGCCAATACTACAACTGCAATTACAAAATATTTCCGGTTGACAAATGAGTCTTTCATCTGGGACTCTGTTTCCTTTTTTTCCTGTAAAATTCAGCAATAAGGACAAACCCTGCCGTAAACAAAGTGCTGAGCAGTATCCGAAGTACTGTCCTGAAGAATCCGTCAAATCTGAACACTTCAATGAAGAACAATATTGTGTGATGTATCAGTACAATTATGGAGGTATACAGAAGAAACCAGTATATGCCGTAATTAGTCATTGACAGCTCTGACCCGGGCTCATACCCTTCGCGTGGTGCGATCAGCCTAAGAACATGATGTCGCGAAAAACCGGCTGCCAGTGTTGCGGATGCATGCATTCCGGGAGTACCGGATGAAAAATCCACGATCAGCCCCGTTGCAAATGCAACGAGAAGCACTACCCAGGCCTGTATATCAGCAGGCATCAGCAGGATAATAATTATGTAAACATAAGGATTGACATAGCCGCTGAACTGAATGTTGTTAAACAACAGTATCTGTAACAAGATAATTATCAAAGAAAATAGTCCGAACTTTGTAACCCTGTTGATCATTGAAATTTTCTTTCCAGTTCCTTTTGCTCTGTTTTCATTATATTACCGACAACATCAACATAATGAAGTTTTTTAAAATCGGTTTTCAGTTCAACCTCTATTTTATAAAAATCAGAGCCGCCTTTCCTGACGTCATTTATTATACCTATCATGCAGCCCTCGGGGAAAATGGCTGAGTATCCTGTTGTTTCTACCGTGTCTCCCACACTCACAGCTACATGCTGTGGGATTTCACTGAGAACAGCATGCCTGTAACTTTTTCCATCCCAGCTTAAAGATCCGAAATATCCTGAGGGTTTTATTCTTGCACTTAGCCTGAAATCAATATTCAGAAGGGATATGGCAACCGAAAAGTTGTTGGAACATCCGACGACCACGCCAGCAACCCCGTCGTCAGCCACAACAGCCATATCAGGTTCAAGTCCGGCTTTTTTGCCTTTATTTAAAGTGAAGAAGTTTCTCTGTTTATTTACCGAGTTTCTGATTATTTCAGCGCCTGTATATATGTATTTCTGATTATACGTGGAATCGTAAACTGAAAAAAAAACCTGATCTTCCGGCATTCCAGATAAATTCTCAAGTCTGTTTCTTAAAGTTGTATTTTCTTTTGCAAGATTTGCATTCAGCTTACTCAGATTTGTGTATGAACGCACCCTGCCCAGTGTTGCCTCCATGCTTTTTGTCAATCCCATAATGCCTTTTTCGACGCGAGAATTATGATAGTTATTTGCCTTTGTGAGCAGAGAAATCGCCACTCCCTGTAATATAATAAATACGATCAGGTTGTTGTATTTCAGAAGGAAGTTTAATAGATTTCTCATTAAACGGCAATATTATCTCATAAGAAAAGGGAATTTCTCCACATTCTTTAAGGCTACGCCGGCTCCTCTTGCAACAGCATGCAGAGGGTCTTCAACCACAATAAAGTTAATATTGATCTTATCCGACAACCTTTTGTCAAGACCTTTAAGCAGTGCCCCGCCCCCGGCCAGATATATTCCTTTGTTCACAATATCGGCATAAAGCTCGGGAGGAGTCTGTTCAAGAACACTCAGCAGGGCAGCTTCAACTTTTGTCAGCGACTTATCAAGACAATATGCAATTTCCTGATAAGATATTGGTATCTCTATCGGTAAAGAAGTCATAATATTCGGACCTCTGACCACATAATCAGGAGGAGGATCATCAATATCTGGAAGCGCAGCTCCTACTGCTATTTTTATGTCCTCAGCCGTCCTTTCTCCTATTTTAATGTTATGCTGATGCCTCATATACGATTGTATGTCAGCTGTAAATCCATCACCGGCGATACGTATCGACTTGTTACAGACGATACCTCCAAGAGCAATGACTGCTATTTCCGTTGTACCTCCTCCTATATCCACGACCATTGATCCTTCCGGTGCTTCAACGTCAAGTCCGATTCCGATAGCTGCTGCCATTGGTTCATATATCAGATAAACATCCCGCCCGCCGGCATGCTCTGAAGAATCACGCACTGCCCTTATCTCCACCTCTGTACTGCCCGAAGGAATGCTGACGACCATCTTAAGTGCAGGAGAAAAAAACCTGGGGCTTTTGTTGATCATTTTTATCATTCCCCTGATCATCAGTTCTGCTGCATTAAAGTCAGCAATCACACCATCACGCAAAGGCCTTATGGTTTTTATGTTTTCATGTGTTTTGCCATGCATCTGCCTGGCTGTCTCTCCGATTGCAATCAGTTTTCCGGTATTTTTATCGATGGCAACAATTGATGGTTCATCAACAACAACTTTATCGTCATGGATAATTATGGTATTGGCTGTCCCAAGGTCAATAGCAATCTCCTGCGTCAGAAATGAAAATAAACCCATTACTCAGACAATTAATTATTTGATATTCTAATGTTTAAAATGCCTTACTCCGGTGAATACCATTGCAATATTGTTATGCGTGCAATAATCTATCGATTCCTGATCTCTCACAGATCCGCCAGGCTGAACTACAGCTGTTATTCCTGCATGATGCGCTATCTCAATGCTGTCTGCAAAAGGGAAATAAGCGTCTGAAGCCATAACTGCTCCTTTAAGGTCAAAGCCAAAATACCGTGCTTTTTCAATAGCCTGCTTCAGAGCATCCACTCTGGAGGTTTGACCGATACCACTGGCTAATAGCTGCTTGTTTCTGACCAGGACGATAGCATTTGATTTACTGTGTTTTACGATTTTGTTTGCAAACACAAGATCTTCTGTCTCATTTTTCAGGGGTACCCTCTCTGTAACCGGCTTCATGTCGGCTTCAGTTTCAGTTCTGATATCGGCATCCTGCCACAGTACCCCGTTAAGAACAGACCTGAAATTACTTTGTCTTTGTATATTTCCTGTTCTGCGAAGAATAATCCTGTTTTTTTTCTTCATAAGAATCTTAAGAGCGTCATCAGTAAAACCAGGGGCAATAATAATTTCGAAAAACAGTTTGTCAATTTCCGATGCTGCAGTCTCATCCACAGCAGTGTTTGAAGCAATAATCCCTCCGAAAGCCGATACCGGATCACAGGCTAATGCATCTCTCCATGCCGCTTCCTGCGTTTCACGTGATGCAACGCCACATGCGTTATTATGCTTTATTACAGCAAAGGTGATTTCTGTAAATTCATCAATAAGAGCAAGTGAAGCATCAATATCAAGAAAATTATTGAAGGATATTTCCCTGCCATGAAGTTTCTCGAAAACCTGATCCGGTTCACCGTAGAAAATACCTTTCTGGTGTGGATTTTCACCATAACGAAGATATTGACAGCTGTTTATGCTTTCCCTGAATGCTTTTACCTCCGTTCCTGCAGCAAAGTATCTGAATATTGCCGTATCGTAACCTGAAGATGTCATAAACGCTTCTGCAGCAAAGTGTTTCCTGTCTTCAAGGGCTGTCATTCCCTGTTTTTCCCTGAGCAGCTTAAGCAGTGCCGAATACTGATCCTTCCCCGAAACAACAAGTACATCATTGTAATTTTTTGCTCCTGCCCTTATCAGGGAAATTCCGCCTATGTCAATCTTTTCTATTATCTCATCATCATCATTCGTGCTCTGCACAGTTTTCTCAAAAGGATAGAGGTCAACAATTATGAGGTCCATCAAAGGAATTGAATAAGCTTGAATCTGTTCGCAGTCTTCGGGGTTGTCCCTCCTTGCCAATATGCCCCCGAAAACCTTTGGATGAAGGGTTTTCACCCTGCCTCCAAGTATTGAAGGATACGAAGTAAGGCTTTCTACCGTCTCTGCTGGAATACCCAGACCTCTAATGAAATCAAATGTTCCACCGGTAGAAAATATTTTTATTCCCAGCGAATGTAAAGCTTTTGCTATTTCCTCTAATCCGTCTTTATAATATACTGATATTAAGGCATTTTTAATTCTCTTGTTACTCATATTATGATTTTAATAACCAGTATTTCCCTTCAGTTTCAGGCGGTTAAAAATAGACAATTTTTTATTAATGATAATGCAAAATGACTGGTAATATTATAGTTTACCTTCCTTCTTAATATTTTCCAATAAATCATTCTGCTAAACCTTTTTTTTGTAAGTTTGACATTCCACAGACATTTAAAAGGTATTGAATGTTCTTCAGGCTTTTCAAGGAGGGAATATTATTTGCAGTTAACTCAGTCGTTGTAAACAAACTGAGAACGTTCCTTTCCCTGTTCGGCATAACAATAGGGATTTTTTCAATCATTTCTGTCTTTACCGTGATCGACTGGATGGGAAAAGCGATTCGTGACAGCATTGCCACACTCGGAGAAGATGTTATATACGTTCAGAAATTCCCCTGGTCATTTGATCAGAACCTTGCCTGGTGGGATATAATCAGATGGCCGGCAATATCACAGGACGATTATAACGCTATCCTGAAAAGGTCAACCAGAACAGAAGCTGTATGTTTTTCTGCTCTCCAGTCAAGACAAATCAAGTACAAAAACAATGTGGCCAGGGATGTGTTGGTATGGGCTGCTACCCATGAATTTGAAAACCTGAGGTCATTCGAGATCGAAAAGGGCCGCTATTTTTCTCCTGAAGAATCTTTTTCGGGTAAAAATGTTGCAATACTCGGAGCTGAAATTGCCGACAGGCTATTTGAAAAATCCGATCCCGTAGGTAAACAAATAACAATAGGAGGAATGAAAACCAACGTTATAGGAGTGTTCAAAAAAGAGGGAAAGGGCGGCATTACTGACAGTGGAATGGATGAAATAACACTCGTACCTGTAAATTTCGGCAAGACTTTCATAAATCTGAGAAGCAATTTTCTGGAATCAAACCTCATGATAAGGGCCAGGGAAGGAGTACCTGTGGAAGAACTTTCTGATGAAACCACGATGATCCTCAGGTCAGCCAGAAGGCTAAGACCGGGCGAGACCTCAAATTTTTCGGTAAACAGGGCAAGTCTTCTTACTCAGGGATTTGATGCCGTGTTCAGGATAATTAATTTCGGCGGATGGATAATCGGCGGTTTTGCAATTCTTGTCGGGGGTTTTGGAATAGCCAATATAATGTTCGTATCGGTAAGGGAAAGAACAAATATAATTGGCATACAGAAGGCCCTGGGAGCAAAGAGGTTTTTTATCCTTCAGCAGTTCCTGACAGAGTCTGTTATATTATCAGTTGTGGGAGGCATTCTCGGGTTGATATTAATATTCATCGGCACCCAGTTTATTAATTATTTTTACGAGCTGGGCATGCATCTTACCCTTGGCAACGTGATTCTTGCAATTTTCATCTCAGGAGTTATCGGAATCATTGCCGGATATGCACCGGCATATGCCGCCGCAAAGATGAATCCAGTTGA
Organism: uncultured Rikenellaceae bacterium; assembly: GCA_964466705.1. GTDB lineage: Bacteria > Bacteroidota > Bacteroidia > Bacteroidales > VadinHA17 > LD21. Next base: position 2,294 of record CAYXSM010000025.1, on the reverse strand, counting down.
CGCGATTGGATTCTCATTCTGAAATTTTCCTGCTCTGCTCAATCCACACCGCAAGGTCTATGAACTCTTTTACAGAAAGCTGTTCAGGTCTGCGGTGTAATTCCGGATGATCAAAAACTTTCAGGTCAAAAGCTGCCTTTACAGAGTTTCTCAAAGTTTTCCTGCGTTGATTGAAACAGGCCTTGACAATACTGAAAAATAACCTTTCATCGCAATCAAGTGATCTTACATCATTCCTCCTGAGCCTTATTACACCCGACCGGACTTTGGGAGGAGGGTGGAATACTTTTTCACTTACCGTAAACAGATATTCAGCCGAATAAAATGCCTGAAGGAGCACACTGAGAATGCCATAAGTTTTTGAACCGGGATGTGCACATATTCTTTCTGCTACCTCTTTCTGCAGCATACCGCACACCTCTGTGACCTTGTTACGATGATCCAGTATCTTAAAAAAGATCTGTGTTGATATGGAATATGGAAAGTTCCCTATTACAGCCAGGTTCCCTTCAAACAACCTTCCAATATCGAGCTTAAGGAAATCTCCTGAAATTATATTTTTTAGCCCGGGCATATTTGCCTCAAGATATCTGACAGATTCCCTGTCTATTTCAATCACCCTGAAATCAGGAAATTTCCTTTCAAGGAGGAAACGGGTAAGTACACCGGTACCCGGACCTATTTCAAGAACAGAACTGTATCCTTTTCCGGTAAGTGACGAGGCTATCCTTTCAGCTATGTTCCTGTCCTTCAGAAAATGCTGGCCAAGGTATTTTTTTGGCGTTACTGTATTCATTAATTTTAAAGAAATCTGTCCTGCTGTCAACTCTGAAGAAGTTCCCTTCCGAATTTTCTCCATAATGGCAGTCGCAGCGACTCAAGAAAATATATGAACTTCCTGAGGAGGTCATAGTAAAGTGTAACGAACAGGGCAACTGTCATTAACCAGATCATAAGGATGTTGAAAACGAGCGTGTCAATCTTCAGATTTCCTATCTGCTTGTAAGGGGCATAAAAATGAGCCCGTCCTATTCTTGATCCGGGATTCATAAAGACAGGATCAGCTTTTTGTATAAGTTTTCTCTCAGAATCATAAATCTTGTTTTTATTCAGCCTGTTAAGAACAAAATCTGCAACATTCTCATTATGATTCCTGTCCCTGAGTCTCTGAAATTCCTCATCTCCTATACGGCTCTTTATCTGATTATAGACTGAATCCTTCCTGTATGAGATAATCCTGTTCTGTTGCCGCAGCCATGTACCGATACTGTCGAGATAGAGCTTTGCCTCATCCGCTACGAAATCCCTGAAGGCATCATAGTTCAGGTCATTCTTCCAGTTTCCCGGCTCTATGCCTGTCCAGCCAGCAAGCTCATCTATATGGTAGGAAATCTTTTTAAGGGAGCTTTTAACATAATCTTCATATTCAGGATCCCTGCCTGCCATCCGGCATTCGTCTATTTTTACCCTCAGGGTGGGAATAAGAAATGAGGCCTGCCATTCATTCCGGCTCAGTTCCCTGTCATACTCAAAGAAAGGTTTTTCAAATCTGTTCCCTTTGAATTGTTCCACCATCATTGCCTCGTATGCCCATCGTGTAACCATAAAATCGCCGATAACCGGAACATATGTTTTCTTGCTCAGAGATTTATGAAGATCATCAAATCTGATCATTGCTCCTCCCAGCAGCAGCATGGGTACAAGAAGGAGCGGAATCAGTATATAGATGCTGACGGCTGTTCTCATTCCGGCTGATATATTAAGCCCAAGCATATTGCCAAAACAGGCAGACGCAAATAGTATCAGCCAGTGCTGTAGCAACATCCCCCTGATTTCGAGCACAAGATTGGCAACAATCACAAACGACAGGGATTGTATTGCAGAAAACGCAAACAGGAAAGTAATTTTTGAAAACAGGTAACTTAGCCTGCTGATATGTAAATATTTTTCTCTTTCAAGGATTTTTCTGTCGCGGAAGATCTCCTCTGCGCTCACAGTCAGACCTATGAACAACGCAACGATTATTGCCATAAAGAGAAACACAGGATAATTCTTGTTTTCAGCAAAAATATATGTGGCACCCTCGCTGTATTTGGAAATATATCCCAGTATCAGGGCCAGGGCAGGAGCCTCAAGGAGGTTAAGGGTCATATATTGCCGGTCAGCAAATTTCCTTAGTACATTCCTTTTGATAAAAGTGCTTATCTGATCTTTTTTCCCGGGAACCTTGAAGTTACTTGGAGGCAGTACCTTTTGATCAGGATCAGAATCAAATACAGGCATCATTTTTGTCC
>CAYXSM010000024.1:0-57334 GCA_964466705.1 uncultured Rikenellaceae bacterium | reverse complement strand
TGTGTTGTTCCAACTTTTGTAATCCAATCACAATTGTTCTACGATTTACTCCCAGTTTATCAGCAAACTGTTGCTGTGATAAATTTATCACATCTGGGTCATTAATCAGGACATAAAGCATCCTTAACTCAGCATGAGTTAGGTCATTGCTTATTTCCATATACTTGAAAAAAAATTCTTCTAATTCAATGGTTTTCATAATTGTGATAAAATTATCACAATTCCTCAAATTATCCTACCTCTTTTAGTCTATCGTGTAAAAATATTATAATTGAATTCAGATATATCTATCCAACTTTTATGGTAGCAATTTATTAATAGAGAATTACATCTGTTATCGACTCAAAAATAAAATTATACAATATCATAAATGTTACTTATAGTCTTTGACTTATAGTCTACAAATTCTCAAATTTGTTTTGTGGACATTCGAATTAAAATAGGGAAACGGATAAAAAACATCAGGGAATCCAAAGGCATTTCTCAAAAGGATTTAGCCTACGAAGCGGATTTGGATAGAAGTTACATAGCCAGCATTGAAGTTGGGAAACGAAACGTTTCAATTATTAATCTTGAGAAAATTGCTAACGCATTAAATACCCCATTATACAAACTGTTTAAAGAATCTGAGGATGAGAGTAAAAATATCGAATAACGAAATTCAAGAAATTCTTGCTGGAGAAAGTGTATTATTCCCCAAGTATACTACACAAATAATAAACCTCGCAAATCAAAATGCCCAAGGAACAAGACCAAAAATTGTTGGTCAGATGAGCGATTTGATACAAGAGTTTGACGGAAAAACCTTGGATGAATGGAGAGAATGGTATAATGACCGAATGCCTGATGCTATAGAGAATGCCACGAATAAAATATACCCAATGGTTGAAAATTTGAAAGAAGCCATTACTAAGATTGATAAAGAACTGGTCAGACAATGGGTTGAAGATTTGACGATAATTAAAACATTCACAGGACTTAGATTTCAAGGAGCAGTACTATCTAAAGTTGCAGAAATAAAAAGGGTTACTTACCGTTTAGCAAATGCACCTGAAGAATCAAAAGGTATAGATGGATTTATTGGTGATAAGGCAGTCAGTATAAAGCCAATTACATATAAGATGAAATCAAGTCTATCCGAAAGAATTGATGTTCCGATAATATACTATGACAAGAAAAAGGACGGAATTTCAATTGAATTTGATTTTTAGTTTGCATTATGGCTTCGACAATACCCAACAGATGGATTGAACAGGACAAGCGTGTAATAGAATTCGAATCCACTTTACTTATCCCTGAGAAGGATTTATCAAATGTTCCCTATGTACAGGTTAAAGAGCCAAAAGACTTGGAAGAGATACCCAGAGAAGGTGGCTGCTATTGGATTTGGACAAATGAACCAGTAAATCATAAATTTCACAAAGGCGATATTCCTGAATCTTTTAACGGTGGTGTAGTAATTTATAATGGCATTGCAAAAGATAATGTTAGAGCAAGAATAGACCATCACTTGTTTGGTGTTGAGGAACAAGGATGGTCGGGCATAAGTATGGACATCCTAAAATTTACACCGCAATCACATGCAAAGAAGGCGATGTCAACTAAAAAGCGAAGTAAAGTTGCAATTCTTGTTGATGGGACGAGAATTACGGATATAGCACTATTATTAAAACTTCATCTCTCCGATGAGGAACAAGAAATAGTAAGGTCTAAACTTCATTCAGAAGTTTTTTTTCGAAATGGAATTGATAGAACAGAAGCAAAACATAAACCTTATGACTTTAAGGTTTATTACATTTCTGGCTTGAAGTCAGTATCATATTTAGAGTTTATTGAAAAGATTTGGAGAGAAAAGTATAATCTCCCGCAATTATGCTCTTATAAATCAGGAAGATAATAATGTCATGGAAGAATTTATTAATACCCTTGATGCCGAGAAATTCAGAAGAACAAATGCTGAATGGAACTCACTCATGCTTAATGACCCTTGGAGTGTTGGATATGTTACGACTCTAATTGAACTCAAACAATTTAAAACAAAAGAAGAGTGGGAAGAATTCTACTATGAAATGGGAGAATACCGTATTAGTAGGCTTAATGAATTACCTGCACCAACTGTTGAGGTATTAGAAGATGAGCAACTTATAAGAACGGATAGGGCAAGGGTTACTCAGTTAAGTTCTGAATTAAAAAACATTAATACTCAGAATGGTAGAACGAGAGACCAGTTAGCAAGAAAAGGAAGAATACTTCACGATAATGTAAGGTCAACAATACCTGATATTACTTTGGAAGAATGCATCGAATGCGTTCGTTTTCGTGTAATCTGTGAAACATGGAATGGAATTATTGTTCGTGAGAGAAACACAATCAGGACTCTAAAAGGCATCTTTCCAGAGTATTCTTTCGAAAAAAAAGATGGTGATTTCGACCACCAATATGCAGTAGATTATGAAATGAAGAAATCTTCGGAAATCATTTGTGGTATTCAAATTAAACCTACTTCTTACACATTTAACACTCCCTATTTGAAAAGGGCAAAGAGTGCTAATCTTCGAAAAAATACTGAATATTCTGAAAGATTTGGCAAACCAGTGTTTGATATAATATCAAAGAGTAACGGAGAAATCCAAAATTCTGAAATAATAGAGCAAATAAAGAGATTAATCAAATAAACTACCTTTTTCAAAATTCAATAGTTCAACGCTCTCTTTGTAACTGGCAATTATTTTGTTGCTAACAGAAGTAATTTCTTTTACAAACGGGATACGCATTTTTATTTCCTGTTTGGTCATAACTGGAAATTGATAATGCTCATTCATGTGTTTGATACCTTCTTCACCTTTTAATTCTATCCTGTTTTTAACAAACTCCAAATGATTCTTTATGCGCTTTTGGTTGAAATCGTTTATATATGTTTCAGAATGTAATAGTGTTTTGGTTATAATATTTAACAGGCTTGAATCTATGTCTACTCCTATACTATTTCTTTTAGACCCAATAGCCGCCAAATTGGTAGTTCCTGTTCCTGCAAATGGGTCTAAGACATAATCGCCCTCAACTGAATACATATTAATTAACCTGTGTGGTATAGCATATGGGAAAGCAGCACTTCTCTTCCTGTTTGCATCATCTTTAATTATTTGATTTGTTCCTTTCAAATCCCATAAGTCTGAAAACCATGTATTTCTTTCTTCCCAAAAATATGCCGAGTTTTGCCTATTCTCCTTTTCATCATTACTTTTAAATTCCCTTTTACCCCCTTTTCTGAAAATCAAAATGAATTCGTGTTCCAATGTTACATAAGCGCCAGCGGGCAGCATACCAGAACCCATAAATTTATTTGGTGCATTTGTTTGTTTCCGCCAAATAATATTTGGAAGGTTTTGAAATCCTATTTGTACAAAACTCGATATAATTCGGGAGTGATTTGAAAACAACCTGAAATTCTCAGATAAAGTTCTTGTAGCGTCACCGATATTGATACAAGCGAAACCACCCTTTTTCAATACTCTAAAACATTCATGCCAAACCTTATCTAACTCTTTATGCATTAATTCAAAACTCTGTTCAAAATTACTACTGTTGAAAGAGTTCCTGATTTTATCATTTTGGTTAAAGAAAATCTCATCCCACATTTCAATCATCGGATATGGTGGAGATGTGACTACTAAATCAATTGATTCATTTGGGATAGAATCTAATTTTTCTGCATTTGAATTAATTATAATATGCTCAGTGGTCATGAATTTTTTTTTGTAAATATAGGAATGTTACTCAAAGTCAACAACAGATATTAAGTTTATTTCTGATTAATTAAATTTTTTTGATGTGTAACCATTTTTTGCAGTGATATAAGCATTGGTTTCAATTAAAGGATTCTTAAAGAGGTGTTTCGACAAATAGATTATTCTTCGCTCTAACAACACAATTCAGGTCGAAATATCTACTCCCTTCCTCTCTCATCATTGATAACAATTGCGCTGCATAACGCTGCTCAACCAGAAAACTGTCAAAGATTGTGTACATTATGGCATCTGGGTGCAATTCCACAAACCTCTTATAGATTATATCGTTAACCAGTTCGCTTTCCATTTGCATCGCTGTGTTGCTGAAGTTCCTGTACTCTTCCACCTTCAGGCAATCAATAATTTCAGAGATTCTTGGCATACGTTTAAGCATATACTTCCTATACTTATTTCGGCTGTTTAATTTGCCGTTGAACCAATATTTTAAAACGACATCTTTAATCTGGTCACGGCTCAAGTCTGCATCAGGGAAAAACACATCCTTAAAATCACGGTAAAAATCTCCACCACTTAAAAGCCTTCTATACAGGTCAAGTTCATTCTCAAAGGCAATCTTCTCTGCATTGGATTTATATTCTGGTTGAATAGTGTTAATGATTTTATACACGGCAAAGGCATTGAAACTGCCAAAATCAAGTTCGTTAAGAGGCTTTCCTTCACTATCCATAATAAATTGCCTTAACTCCTTTGGCATTTCGGTAACTGGAGTAAAGAACCTATGGCATGCTTGACTGTAAGTGACTTTTATTTTGCCATTTAGGATATTATTAATGGCAATTTTGCCAGTGTTGTATTGTTTTACAGTAAAGGTTTCTTCTTCCAGCAATTTGTTGATGTATGCTAATGCCCCATCAGCATTAAAGTTGATTCTGTGCAGTGCATTATACTGATGAGCCATATGTTTTTTGAAGGCTATGGTTGATAAATCAATATTTTGAACATCTTTTTTATCAATTTTCTTCCATTTATTGTTCAATTTATCAGCAATGGTTTTTTTTACCATAATCTGGTGTTCAACCACCTTTGCCTCGGAATATTTCTTTGTGAACCTGAAATAATAAGCCTTTGCTGACTTCCTGTATTTATTTGGTCTTGTTTCATTTTCATCTTCAATAACCTGTAGGCTACGTAAAATGCCCCAGATGAACCTGAAGTAGTTCTTGGATTTAACGGGTTCTATGTCCCTGCTGAACATTTCAACAAAATCCTTGGCATACCAGCACCTTAGAACATCAATGTCGGAATGTTGCCTTTCAAGAAGAACATGGACGAAATAATACAATGCAGGAATATGCTTTCGAATGTTTTTACCTGTAGACATCTTATGACTGCTTGTTCCGTCATCTCTTCTTATTGAAGCAAAGAATGGAAGTTCGGGTTTAATCATATCTTCCAATACCAGATTCTCTGGCTTGTTTAAGTTGATGCTTACATATTCTTCATTTTTTTTCTTCATAATATTATTCCTTTACTATCAAAAAATTATTATGAGTACATGGGGGGTGAATAATGGTTTTGCTGCGCAAGTACATTCATGTACTCATTTTTTAATCTTTACTTAATCTTCAACTGGATTGAACCTGTTTCATCAACTTCTTGAATCAATCTACGAACCGATTCACGAATGATTTCACTTACTGAGATACCAGTTTTTCTTTTAATCTCACGAAGACGGTTAATCATCGTTTCATCCATCCTGCTGTAGAGGATGTCTTTCTTCTTCTCATATGCTACTTTGTAGCCATTAATTGTTTCCATAGTTATACATTTAAAATACAGTTATTTATGTTTGTGGGGGTGTTGTCTTAATAATGTCCCCACGGAAATAAATACTGTCCTACACATGTTAAAGTCATGTTTCTTGAAAAAATATTTTCACTACATGCCAATAACATAGCATCAACATGATGCAGAAATCACAACTCTCTTTCTTAGATTTATCGTGTCCAGAACAGGACACCTTACAGGCAGTTCTTACATTGAAGTAAGCAGTTCGTCTGTATTGGCAGCAAATGTAGATATAATAATGACTGTTGTCAAGGATTTTTGGTTGACAAACCTCAATTAAATTCAATAATTATACGCTAACCAACAATAAACTCCATTATTGATTCAATCTTTCTTTGATAATTTTGAAATAATCTTCAACAATTTCGCTCCCAATATATTTACGATTTGATTTAATAGCCGTTTTAACGACAGTTCCTGAGCCACTGAATGGGTCATAAACAATATTTCCTTCCATTGTCCAAGTTAAAATATGGTCGTATGCCAGTTGCTCTGGAAATATGGCTGGGTGTTGATGGGCAATTTTGTCCTCGGTGGAATATCCATTACCAGTAATATATTTCCAAATATTTGTTCGGGGTGAAAACTCTTGAATTGGTTTGAATTTTCTCACAGGGACAAGCATATCGTTTCCATCTCTGTCTGTTTTCTGTCCGAAATTGGTTGTTCCTGCCCATCTATTCTTCTTGTCAGCAATCAGATTTACAGTTTTAGGCTTGCCTTTACTGAAGACAAACATATAATCAAAGGATGCTGTATACCTTATGCCATCAGGCTTTGCAGGATATGTTGTCGTGTTCTTTTCAAAAATCATCGTATCGTGCAGTCTGAGTCCACAGTACTCCTTGAAAAACAATGCCTGTTTAAAAGATGTGCCAGTTTCACTACCTTTGTACATTCCATCACCAACAACCCAAACGATTACACCACCATTCTTAATAATTCGGGTGAGTTCAACGGCAATTTTTTCAAAATCAAATTTATTATTGCCATTATATGACCGTAAATTGTCATATGGTGGTGATGTAAGCACCAAATCGACATAATTATCTGGCATCTTACTCATGGTTAGAAGGCAATCTTCATTGAAAATTTTGTTAATGAAGACATCATCCGATTTTTGAATATCCGATTTGCGGTAATTGCGACTCGGTAATACCTTTTTTTGGTCTCCGAACCTCTTTTTGGGGAATTCATGAACGACATATTCATACCCTTTGAAATGTCCCTTTTTATCCCGCACTTCAATTTTGTGGACTATCCTGTGTTTAACAAGTTCTTCAAATGCCTTATTTAATGCATAGTACCCTTCTTTAAAGTATTTGGGCAAATCCTTTTTATTAATATTATGGTTCTTGGGCAGACTCAGCAGAAAAGCCAGTATGCCTTTGGCTGTGGCTGATAATTTACTATCATTCAGAATTTTTACTGGTATTGTTGAGTAATTGTAATCTGTACTAAGGTTTTGTATTCGACCCATTTCCATTGTAAAAAATATAATAATTAGGTCGAAATTTAATTAAATGAAACGAAAATTCCATGATTAACACAGATACGGGTGAATTTGAGAAGGTAATTATATCAAATTCATTCCATACCTTCAAAGAACTCCGCAAGGGTCATCTCCATTGCATCAACAAAGTTGAATAGTGTGACAAGTGTGATATTTTTATCACCAGCCTCAAACCTTTGCAGAGTATTCACATGTGTTTCTGACATATCACTGAATTCTGCTTGGGTTAACCCGTCATTTATGCGGTAATTTCTTACGAAGCCAGTAATTTCTTCAAATCTGCTTTTATGGTAATCTGGGATTTTTCTTTTTGACATATCATTAATGGTTTCCTATAAATACCTTAAAAGGTGGATTATGATGAACTTTAAATATCCAATCTGGTACTAAATGAGTTCCAGAAAACCCTTTTATTGTACCCAAGGTGTGAATGAACATGTCAGAAATTGCCGTTTTTAACGCTGAATAGAGCATATTTCACTCCTTAAAGGGCAAAAATCTGCAAATGTCCGCCCCGCATGCAGATTTCTTAACGCTTTAGCGATTCAACAAACTGAAAAAATGAAATATTATGGTACTTGAGGATTCGGAGCAGAGTCAGGAACTGGAAATTTGATTTCCCCAGTTCAATATTATTATACCCGTTCCTGCTGATACCTATTTCTTCTTCTGCCATTTTTGAATAACTAATGCCCTTCTTATTCCTAAGTTCTCGAATTTTTACCCCTATTTCATCAAACAATTCTCTGTATTCAGGGTCGATTTCAGCAGGTTTCATAAAATAAATTTTTCATAAAGGTAATAATTCTTGCCCATTTTATTGGGCAGTCACAATATTATTGTATATTTGCCCATTATAATAGGCAGCAATGAGACACCAAAACAAACGCATACTTCACATAATCACACATCCAGTCGATGATGACTTCGATATCGCTTATATGATATTGATGTTCATGGAAGGAAATGAAATTGTTGGGGTGGCGAAAGTTGAGTTAAAAAAGAACTTCATGCCCTTTGATAATGCCTACACAAGTTTTTACGCCTGTTCCTCAAATTAAACTTTAATCCAGAGAACTATGATAACAAAAATGAAAAGCAGGGAATATCTATCCAAAATGAAAAACATTCACTATTGCAAAGAACTGAATATAGTCAATAATGTGATATTCAATGTATTAAATTACTTCTGCCTGCAACATTACGAAAAGGTCATTCACTTTTAATTAAATAACCACAAAACTGAAACATATGAGTGCAAAATTTTCATGTACAACAGCAGATTATCTCGAATGGAATGAAGCCATGAATTTAATACGGAAATTATATGCCGATAAAAAGCATACTATCTCTCTTTATATAGCATGTTCTGTATTTTTTGGTTTGCGTGCCAGTGATACCCTCTCATTAAGATGGGATGATTTGCTTGGCAAGGATGAATTTCAACTTATCGAAAAGAAAACCCAGAAGAGAAGGGAGATTCGAATAAATCCACAATTAAAAAAGCACATATCGGATTGCTATGATAAGATTAAGCCAGCCACCCTGAATGATTTCATGTTTATCAGCCAGAAGGGTACTGTTTACTCTATCCAAAGGTTAAATGTCATTCTCAAAGATTTGAAAAAGCAGTATAATCTTAAAATAAAGAACTTTAGTACACATAGTTGCAGGAAGGCATTTGGAAGGGAAATTTTTAACCGTTCTGGGTCAAATGCGGAACTGTCTCTTGTGAAATTGAGCCAACTTTTCAACCATTCCAATCCTGCTGTTACACGGAGATATTTGGGCATCGCAAAAGAAGAGTTGATGGAAACGTATGACATTTTGAGTTTTTAAATATTCATTATAGAATTGCATAGGATGAGGTAATTGGAGCATAAGTCTGGGAATTTGATTTAATAAGAAAGACAACAAATTGGTGGAAAAAGGTCCGCAGAATTCTGCGGACCTTTTTTTCTTAGATGTTTCCAGCGAAATATTACTAAGTCAGCAGTGATTACTTAAATGTGAGGAAACTCTGTACCGTTGTTGCCATTCTCTCTGCATTCTTATTTACCAAAAGTTCTGCAGTTTTATTTACCGATTACATGAGGCACTTTGGTGGACTTATATCTGTCAACCGTCTATTCTATTAGGCACTGTTATTACTACCTTGAGTTATATGACAACAAATTGCTGTTCAATAATATCGGGATATTGTTGCCAGATTTTACCTTCAAGTTCTTTCCCGTTTAATTTCTTATTTCGCTTTATCTTATCTTCACCCCAAGTACCCCATTGTTTAAAGAAAAATGCGATACCTTCTGTTTCGCATTGCAGTTTAATATTTACAACCCATTCTTTGTCCATAGGTCTTGCTTTATGACCACTTTCTCCACCAACAATAACCCAGTCAATATTTTTTAAATTCATTTTTTCCAAATCTTCAAGTAATGGCTCAATGGAGAGAAATAAAACACTTGCTTTCAGATTTCTTAGTTTATCTATTCTTGGTAATCCTTCTTTGCGGTTATCAACAGTAACTCCAAGCCAAATATTCTTTGGGATTGCTCTGCCAGACAAATATTGAAACATTCTATCGGCTCTTTTTGTTAAAATTTGATATGTATGCTGTGGTGTTTGTTCAATTATGTTGAATATTTTGTTTAAATAATCTTCAGGCATATCATCGTGAAAAATATCGCTCATCGAGTTTACAAAATAAACTGTTGGCTTTTTTCTTTTAAGAGGGTCATTTAATCGACTTGGGACAGTATTGAATTTAAAGCCATTTTCGTAGCCTTCCATACCTATTGCTTGTAAACGAAGTGCCATTTTTTCAGCATAGCAATTTTTACAGCCTGAACTTATTTTGGTGCAACCTGCCGAAGGATTCCATGTTTTCTCAGTCCATTCTATTTTATGCTTGATTGCTCTTCCTCTTAATGGGTTAACTTTTGCTTCCAAGTTTTCAATGTTTTTTGTTTCTACTTTTTTCATATATCTTTTTTTTATTTATTACTGATTCCGTTGGCACATAACAATCCCATTAAGGTTTATACCTATAGTTTTAAAATCCGATAAATCTGTCTGGAACTTGTTGATTGCCTCGCTTTTGCGATATTTGTATATACGAAAAACAAGCAAAAATGTTACAAATCTTGAAACCTATTTTCGCCCGACACGTAGTTCAGAACGGTTTTTTCCTTTAGTTCATAGAAACCAAAGATTCAGGATTTCTCTAAGAATTTTTGTAGATAAACAGCAAGCATTATTTAAAAACCTGTTGGTAAAAATCTGCAAAAAAGCGGGTAAACAAATAGTGGTCACTGAACCCACATTTTTTTGTCTCATCCTCCCCTGTATTTCGGGTATATAAATAATGTCCGTTTATTTGAACTAATTCAGTCTTAATGATAACTTCGTAGTAATAAAATAATTGAAGATGATTATAAAAGACTTATTTATTCAGAACTTCAGGTCGATAAAATGTGCTCGCATACGATTTAGCAACAATAATTTGCTTTGCGGACAAAATAATATTGGGAAATCGACAATAATAGAAGCAATAAACTTAGTATTAGGTCCAGATAGAATCGGGTATCCTGATGCAATAAACGAATTCGATTTTTATAAATCCCAATACATTGATTCAGACTCTGCAACCATTAAAATCAGGGTCGAGATACATTTAACTGGGTTGAATGAAATGCAAAAAAGACAATTTTCATCCTACTTAGATTTTTGGGATACGGAAAATGATTGTTTTATTGATAGAAGTAATTTAGCAGATATTTATGACGAAGATATACATATTCAAGATTGTCTTAGAGTGCATTTTGTAGGTGAATATAATCTTGAAGATGATGAGTTTACGGCAAATACCTTTTATTCATATTCACCAACTGATGATTTAACACATTTTGGTAAAAGGGACAAGAGAGATATTGGCTTTCTATATTTAAGGTATTTGAGGACTGGAAGTCGTGCATTAAGTCTTGAGGATGGTTCTTTGCTTGATATTATCATGCATTTAAAAGGTATTAAGTTTAATTCGTGGGAAAGGATGCTGAAAAGAATTAGGGGAATTGGCGGAGCCATTAGAGAAGAAGGTGATTTTGATGAAGTTTTAAAATCGATTGAATCCAAACTCAGCAAGTATCTTCTACTAACTGGGGGGAATGAAAAATCTCTTCAGTTCGAAATTACAAATTTGACACGCAAGCAGTTAAAAGACCAAATAAATCTATTTATTAGCACACTACCCTCAGAATATCCTGTTCCATTTCGTAATACTGGAAGTGGAACAATTAATCTTCTATTATTTGCTATGTTGAACATAATCTCAGAATTGAAGAAAGAATCTGGGAAAAATGTGATTTTTGCAATGGAAGAACCTGAGATTGCATTGCCTCCTTCAAGTCAAAGAAAATTAATATCTGAATTAAAAAGGATTAGTAATCAAACGATTGTGACAAGCCATTCTCCATATATTACTGAACAATTTTTGGAAGATAGAATTATTGCACTAAACGTTCGTAAAAACAGGCTTGTAGGTATTCCAGTGAATTTTCAAGAATTTAAAGAGAAAAGAATAAAATCTGGATTCAGAAACCTATTTTCTGAAGGGATACTATCAAATGGAATAATTGCAGTCGAGGGGATTTCTGATAAATATGCTCTTTACGCTGTATCAGAATTATTGTACTCTTTTGATGACAAATACCTTTCCCTTGACCTTACTGGAATTAGTATTATAGATAGCGGTGGCTCAGGTGATATAAACAAATTCGGCTCTTGTTTCAGACGACTTACAAAAAAGACATTTGCTCTTTATGATAAAGGTAAAGATTCTGAAATTGATAAGACCTTATTTGATATTGCGTTAGAGATACCCTATGAGGGAATTGAAGACTTATTAGTCGAAGAATTGCCAGTATCTGTTATTGAAGAATTTTATACTCTTCATGTGAATAATAGTCAACAAAAATTTAAGGAAGGATTGTCTATCCCAGATAAGGTATGGCAATTTCTTAAAAGGAATAAAGGAACAGATTATGTGGCAAAACTTATGGTATTATGCAAGAATGAAGAAGCATTACCAAAAACATTAGTTAATTTTCTTAAAGGAATTAATGCAAATGTCATTCCCTGATGATTTACAAATAAAACTAATTGAACACTCTGGAAATGCACTGGTTTTAGGTGGACCTGGTTCTGGTAAAACTACCACGGCTCTTCTAAAGGCAAAATATCTTATTAGGGGTCTGCAGCCTTACCAGAAGATTCTTTTTCTGAGTTTTTCAAATAGTGCAATCATCCAAATAAAAAGTACATTAGAAAATTTCAGAATTACTTTTTCGAAAATAGAGAAATCGAATATTCACATTTTAACCTATCATGCTTTTTGCTATGATATTATACGGAATTATGCCTTTTTATTGGGGGTTAAGGAAAAAATTAAACTATTCCCTCCTGAAATTTTAAAATGTGAGTTAGCAAAAAACGGCATAAAAAAAAATTCCGAAGAACATAAACAATACTCATTTAAAGTATTTAAAGAAAGAGGACTCATTGAATTTGATTTATTTGCGCCAGTTACACTTAATATTCTTACTAAATCAGACCATGCATGCTCTTTAATCCAATCATTGTATCCATTTATTATTCTTGATGAATTTCAGGATACTAATATTCAGCAAAGTCAAATCATATATAAATTGGCTTCAAAATCAACAATTATTTGTCTCGCAGATAGACAGCAAATGATATATACATATGTTACAGGTGTTGATGAAAAGAGAATTGATGAGGCGATTAAAATCTTAAACCCTCAAAAAATCGATTTTGAAAATCGTAACTATCGTAGTAAAAATATTGAAGTGTTAAGATTTGGGGACAATATATTATCAAAAAGTCCACAACCTATCCCAAGAAGTATAGTATTTAAGTATTATAGATTTAATAATCAGATATCTACAGGACTCAAATCGTTAATAATATCCATTCAGAAAGACTTATTAAAGAGAGAAAATATATCTACCCCCACAATAGCCTTATTGACACGGACAAATAAAAGTACGACATATGTCTCGCATCAATTGACAGCAACAACAGGGCAATTGTCTTTCCCTATTTTTCACAATATCAGAAATGATGAAAATGATTTAGTGTTCTGCAATAGAGTTTTATGTAGAATGCTTGGAATCACATTTCTTTCTGTAAATGAATGTCTAAGTTTGATACTTGGTGAGTTTTCAGATTGGTGTTTTATGAATGGGTCTAAATCTTCCATCGAAAAAGGCAAAAAACTTGCTGAATGGGCTGCCAAGATTAACCGTAATCAAAGTGTAAGTGTAAATATTGTTCGTAATTTGACTCAACTACTGATTACAATCAAAACAACAGTTACAGGGCAAATTCATTTGGACGTTAAGAGTATTATTAATCTATGTAAACCATATTCGGACGAATTCCTGAAAAGATTCAATTCTTATTTATCAGTGGCAAACCATTTTCATCCTAATTCTAAACTGACTCTGGATGTAAATGATTCGTATTTATCCAATGGCTCGTATTTTGAATTGCTTGAGAAATATGAAAGCCACGCTAATAGAACAAGAATCTTAGATGATGATTTTTCTTTTCATAATATTGATGTTATGAACTTGTATAAAGTAAAGGGAAGGGAATACGATGCTGTAATCATTTTTGACGGATTACACCAATTCGCCTTAATCTCGGATAGAGATAAAAAGAAGCCATATGACATCAAAAAAGTATTGAGAGTTGCAGTTACCAGAGCACGGCACTCAGTTGCCATTTATTGTAACCAAGGGAATGCTTCGATTAATAAGGAATTCTTTAACATTAGGTAATTATCTCAAAAGAATTTATACCGAGTAGATGTTATTCTTTTCAGTGTATTTTTTTATGGAAATCTTTGATGCTAATTTTAAAATAACTCGTAAATTAGCAGAAGTACTCGCAATTTCCTTGTGGCATCAACGATTTCAGACACTTTCTACGCCTTAAATTGCGTGTATTCATTAAATCGCTCTTTGAAATAATTAAAGGCGACACTTCCTTCTAAACCTGCTCCAACAGGATTGTATTGCAGACATTGACTTTCACATATATTATAGTGTCGCCTTTAACCCATAAAGGTCGGACAACCATAAATAAGGCAGCACATCTTCCTTTCATCGAAAGGAAATCCAGCGAGACATATTTATTCCACACTTGTGTTGCTTAAAGGGAATTGGTTGAACGACCTATTTGAGGCAGTCCTTCTACACCCCCAGCACGAGGGTAAAATGCAGCGAGATAATTGCAGATAGGACTGCCTCTTTTTGTTAATATAATTGACACCCAAGAGGGACATCTCTTTCAGGAATAATAAGCACACACTCATTATTTTCATCTGGGACACCAAGTGTTAAAACCTCAGAGATAGCAGTTCCAATTTGACGAGGCGGGAAATTTACTACACTTAATACAAGTTTGCCAGTTAATGCAGTTTTGTCGTAGTTTGAAGTTAACTGTGCGCATGACCTTTTAAGACCAATTTCTTTACCAAAATCAATAGTTAGTTTGAAGGTGGGGTTTTTTGCTTCTGGGAAATCTTTTACCTCTATAATTCTACCTATACGAATATCTAACTTCTGAAAATCTTCAAATGTTGCCATTCTGGTTATATTTAATGATGTAATTTTACGATAAACTGGTCTTAGTAAGCAATGTAAAACTTATTCTACTAAAGCACTGCATAGCGCTTCTTTTAAATCTTCTTGATTCATCTGCTTTGATAATTGAATTGCTCTCTCCTTGAACTCAACTTTACCCATTAATTCAACAATCTTTTGCTCAAGGTTCTTATTTGTTATTTTGCTGATAGGTATCCCCTTCGGACTGACTTTTAAATTATACAGAATCCTATTCCAGACAAATTGGTCAATAATATGTGGAATTATCATTGTTGCACAGCCATGTTTAAGAGCCAAATGTGTAGTTCCAGACCCACCATGATGAATCACTGCATATATCTTGGGAAATATCCATTCATACGGAATTTGAGATACAAAATGAATTAATGAAGAATCAAAACGATATGGTTTGACAAGACCACCAGAAGCAGTATTTAGAATTGCAGGAATTTTATTCCGTTCAAGGATTCCCACAATTATTCTTGTGATTTTCTCTGGTTCAGGATTAAGCATACTGCCAAAGGTGATGAACAGGATTTTTTTGTGGTTTTTAATAAAAGTGGAAAGGTCACCATCTGGTTGAAAATCGATTGACGTGTCCACTTTATGATACCCCAGAACTTTCAAATTTTTATTCCAGTAACTGGGTCTTCCAAAAAGTGATGGCGATATCGTATATATCGATTTATTATACTGTAATATATTCCTGATTTGTTTTCGGTTTATTTTATCATTGATTTTCAGCCACTTTTTTGTAATCATCACGGTTGTGACCATTCCGAAATGTGCCAATGAAAAAGTTAATTTGTTTAAAAGAGTACCGAAATTACTGTTAAATGCAACATGTGTGTGACCTTTCACATAGTGCATAAACGGCACTGGACTTATAAAAACACTCCTATTGGTATGTTTTAATTCCCAAATTATCGGATATATTGCTTTTCCATTATAAACAACCCTATCGGGATTTTCATTTTCAATTAATTCATATTGTTTGCTGACCAACTCTTTATTGATTTCTGTTTGATTCATCGCAAGCCTAACATAAGCGATGAACTTTTTCAAACCAGAACTGCTTCCACCCATTGCTGCTTTTCCATCGGCACTATCGAGCATATCAATAAATTTTGTTCCCAAAGAAGCGAACTGCAAATTCAATTCTTCTGTAAGTTTTCGAAATTGTTCAGGAAAAGAACATATTACCTGATGACCCTTCTCATTTAATATTTTGCCAATAGCCAAGAATGGTTCAATATCTCCACGAGTCCCAACGGATAATAGAATTATTTTCATTATCAGGAAATTTAAAAGGTCAGTGTAAAACAACAGTTAAAGGTAAGAAACATGACCATCATATTGAAATAACCAGCAATTACTAATAGGAGAAAATCCATTAATCGCAATCTCATTTAAACAAAAAATAACATTTCTTTTGTCTGTTTTATTAAAATGTTAATTAAAGATTTGCTCAATTTTACTTATTGAAGGATTTAAAATACATTTATCATTTCAAGTCAATCTATATGAATAACTCAGACAGACAATGGATAACCATTTATAAAGTAGGAGCAGTAACCACAATAATAGTATTGTGTGGAATTATCCTTGACATGGTTGTTGGTTCAATTACTGGTGCGGATATGGCAGCACTTCCTCACACGGCAGTTGAACGTTTCAACCAGTTTAAAGACTATCCTTTATTGGGGTTGTACAATCTTGATTTGCTTAACACTATAATTCAGATAATATTTATTCCTTCAATCTTCGCTATCTACGGGGTTCATAGGAAGGTTTTAAATCCTTCGGCTCTACTGACATTAATTATATTCCTCTTCGGAACAACAATCTTTGTTACCAGCAACACTGCCCTTACAATGCTCGATTTAAGCCACAAATATTTCGGTGCGGAATCAGAAGAACAAAGATTACTGATAGCAGCAGCAGGAGAAGCCATGTTAGCAAAAGGGGCACATGGAAGTCTTGGTGTTTTTATGGGTTTTGTCCTGATACCATTCTCAAATGCATTAATGTCAGGAGTCATGCTGTCGGGAAAGATATTCAGCCGTACAACAGCATATGTTGGTTTAATTGGTAATTCGTTAATGGTTATTTATGTGATTCTGGTGACATTCATTCCTGCTGTTGAGGCAATGGCAATAGCATTTGCAATGCCAGCAGGACTCTTGGTTATGGTTTGGATGATATTGTTCACCATCAAATTATTTAAGATGAGTTAAATATTACCCTTCCAACAATGAAAAGAAACATATTAACAGGTATTAGCCTTGGTGCGGTAGCAGGAATTATCGATGTGATTCCAATGGTTATACAGAGGCTAACATGGGATGCTAACATTTCAGCATTTCTAATGTGGATTGTGATTGGATTTATTTTATCTATAACAGAACTAAAAATGAATTCGATACTCAAGGGGATTCTGATTTCTTATCTGGTATTGCTGCCTGCTGCAATCCTGATTGGCTGGAAAGAACCAGTATCGCTTGTGCCTATCTTAATCATGACAACAATCTTAGGTGGTGCACTTGGTTATTCATTTCATCGATTTAAGAAGTAGCAAGGATATAAAATGAAATTTATACAACTCAAATCCACCATAACCTGTCCTGAATGTGGTTACGCCAAGGAAGAGACCATGCCAACCGATGCATGTCAGTTCTTTTATGAATGCACAAATTGCGGGAAGTTGTTAAAGCCAGAGAAGGGTGATTGCTGTGTTTATTGTTCATACGGCACTGTAAAATGCCCACCGATGCAAGAAACAGGTAAATGTACCTGCTGATAATACTCTTTTATCTATTATTATGTAAGTCGGTCAGGGTATCGAGGTCTGCCAGCGACCAGAACCACATCTCGCCATTATAATCCATATTTGTTGATAAGTAGCATGTTTTTTTGCTCATGGTTTTATCTTCAGGTACATAACTCGCCAAAAAAGACGAGTCTGATTTTCATGTATTTACAACTCCCCAAAAAAGGGGAATCTGATAATCAGTAGTTTGACCACATATATAAATAACCCCACCTAAATGCAGTTGATGCGGTTATTTTGAGAAATCAGTCAGGGTTTCAAAATCAGCCAAACTCCACATCCACATCTCCCCATCTAAATTCATATTTGCCGACAATGAATAAGTCTTTTTAGATTTCAGTTCCTGCACGTATAAGGTAACAACCCCGTCCTTATCATCAAAATCGATTAACCTGATGGCAATAATATCATTACCAACAATTTTCTTTTCCATTTTCAAATAAGGCATATTGATGGTTAATATCTTATCACGTGTCAGGATGTGTGGCAAATCAAGCATAATAGAGACTGGTGGAACATATTCCAGCACCTTCCTTCCAGAACTGTTGATGTATGGTTTATTTGCCGTTGTCATTTATAATCGAATTCAAGCAGGTCATTATCAGTTTGGAAGTTTCTTTCAGGATAATTCAGTTCATCTTTGGCAAATAGAATGTCCCTGAGTGTATTAACATCAAATAGTTTCCATTGGCATTTATTTTCACCCGTATTCAGAGGCTGATTACGGAGTAAAACTTCATCGGTGAGCAAATCAGCAAGCAACAGATAAACTTGGTTATTATAATAAAAGGTATCTATGAGTTTGACAATGCTGGATGTGGACAATTGATTTCCATCATAACTGAATAAGAAATAAGTCTCCCCAGTGGTAACAATACGGTCTTTAACCATTATGCAGGGTTGGTTGATGAAAAAGGAGTCCATTGCAACTCCGTGGTAAACCTGAAGTAACCCAAGTATCACTGTATCGTATGGAAAAAAATCTTGTAGTCTCATTCTCTTACAATCATTTAAATTAATATAATGTGCACATAATCAGGTATATCCACCGTATTCCCCCGTATACCCCCCGCCATAGGTACGCCCCCGTATATAGTTGAGGGTGAGACAAATAATCGATTTCCTGATAAATGTTCTTCTCTATAAATAAATACTGAGAAATTTTTTTTAAAAAGTTCTTTCCGAAATCTGGGATACTTTTAAAATGTGGTTACAATTGAGGTGAGATTTTTTTTATCGAAGAATTATGAATTTCATAAAAAAGGTAAATCCCTGACAGAATTAAACTTGAGTAATACGTTGATTATAAAAAAATTTCCAAAAATTCTGGTAAATATTTGAATTATTTATGGTATTAACTTAACACTTCAACACAACTCCATTCTTTATTAATTTTAACCTGAATATATAATTTATAAAATTCCCCCTCATTAGATACAATATCCGATGTCGCCCTTGTTGGAGGCGGTACATTTCCCCAACCCGGAGAGATCTCACTGGCACATAACGGAGTGCTGTTTCTGGATGAACTGCCTGAATTCAAACGCTCTGTCCTGGAAGTTATGAGACAGCCTCTTGAAGACCGGATAATAACTATTTCAAGGGCAAAATCAACATGTGATTATCCTGCCAGTTTCATGCTTGTTGCAAGTATGAATCCCTGCCCGTGCGGTTTCCACAATCATCCCGAAAAAGAATGTTTGTGCTCACAGGGGATGGTGCAGAAATACCTGAACAGGATTTCCGGACCCCTGCTCGACCGGATAGATATCCATATAGAAGTTGTTCCCGTAAATTATGAAAAGTTATCAGGAGCCTGCAGGATAGAAAACTCATCAACAGTGAGCGAAAGAGTTATTAAAGCACGGGCCGTCCAGTCTGAAAGGTTTGCAGATGTAAAAGGTGTTTATTCCAATGCCCAGATGACTCCTGCAATGCAACGACAGTATTGCCGGCTCGATGAAGCAGGAGGCAGACTGCTTAAAACAGCCATGGAACTGAGAGGACTTTCCGCAAGGGCATACGACAGAATACTGAAAGTCTCAAGAACCATAGCAGATATGGCTGAATCTGAAAACATAACCGCTGAACATATTTCCGAAGCCATAAATTACCGGAATCTTGACAGGGAAGGCTGGGCAGGATCCTGACAATAATGGCCTGATGGCTATCAGCTTCCCTGAGCTTCCCTGACGACGCAATGCATCGGGAACGATTTGACCAGGAGCCCGGGACAGGAAATTTTGAGAATCAGATAAACAGTGTCTTGTTTATGAATTATGCAAAACATATTTTATCGATTTTAAAATTTGGTTGTATAAAAGTTATTCCAAAGATATAACAGACCATTCCATATCCTATGCTGTTTAAATACGGATGCATCGTCAGAAGTAGTTATATGAGGTGGACCGCAGTATAAATTCAGGGAATATGAAAGCTGCGATATGGCAAATACTCTTTTTCGAAATATCCTGTTGTACAGGCCGGCTGGCTTAAGAAAAATATTTTTATCAACTTTGTACTGTTATTTATTATTAAACAGTTATTGCACAGGTTTCTTTTATCAAACAGATGCATAGCTAGACATAGCTTTTCTATTTTAAAATTCTCGGCTTAACAATATTAATAAGTCAATTGTCAGGCTAAACTCTTAAATACGTGTTAATTATGATATCAACTCTAAAAGAATGGCTCGTCTCAGTGGGTTTTATGGAAGACAATGCTTTGTTAACAGCGTCACTTGTGGCATTATTAGGGTTGTTCCTTGCGTCGTGGCTGATATACCTTATATTGAACAAGGTGATACTGCACTACCTGAAAAAGCTTGCCCAGAAAACTCAAACCAGCTGGGATAATATTCTTTTTGACAAGAAGGTGTTTAAAAGACTGTCTCATCTTGTTCCGGCCATAATAATCCATTCTGGCGTAACTGTCGCGTTGGAAAATTATCCCGATGCAATCAATCTGGTTCAATCCGCAACCTATCTGTATATGATAGTGGCGGGCATTCTGGTTATTGATGCGGTGATAAACGGATTGCATGAAATATATAACACCCTTGCAGTTGCAAAAAACCGTTCAATTAAGAATTATGTCCAGGTAGTAAAAATCTTTGTTTATATTCTTGGTACTGGTATAGTATTTTCAATAATCCTCAAAAAGGATCTTACAACATTCTTTGCGGGTATTGGCGCTATGGCTGCAGTTATTATGCTTATTTTCAAGGACTCTATCCTGGGCCTTGTTGCAGGAGTGCAACTATCGGCAAATGACATGGTTCGTTTAGGTGACTGGATAGAAATGCCAAGCCGCAATGCAGACGGAGATGTAATAGATATTTCCCTTAATACGGTGAAGGTTCAGAACTGGGACAGGACTATTAGCACGATACCCACATATGCATTGGTAACGGAATCCTTTACCAACTGGAGAGGAATGGAGGAATCGGGAGGTCGCAGGATCAAGCGATCGGTAAATATTGATATGAATAGCATACACTTTCTGAGAGGAGAAGAAATTGAAAATTTTAAAAAAATTCAAATCATAAAGGAATATATTGAAAACAGGGAGATAGAAGTCGAGCAATACAATAAGGATCATGGTATTGACGAATCCATGCCGGTAAATGGCCGAAGACTTACGAATATCGGTACATTTAGAAAATACGTGGAAGAATACCTGAGGCGGCATCCAAAGATCCACCAGGATATGACTTTTCTGATAAGGCATCTGCAGCCAACAGACAAAGGCCTGCCCATTGAAATATATGTTTTCAGCAAAGATCAGAGGTGGGCTTATTATGAAGAAATCCAGGCAGATATTTTCGACCATATACTTGCAGTTATTCCCCAGTTCGGATTGAAGATTTACCAGAATCCTACCGGAGAAGATATTATGAGCCTGGCAGACAAACTTGGCAAAACTATACTGAAATAATCCTGAAGGTTTCAGGAACCATAACTGATATGGCTGAATCTGAAAACATAACCGCTGAACTTATTTCCGGAGCCATAAATTACCGGAATCTTGACAGGGAAGGCTGGGCAGGCTGAAACGACAAGGCCGGAAGCAGATACTTAATATTGTTTTTTGCCGTTAGTATTCTGTTGTAACTTCTTTGTATGGACCTGATACAGTATATCCGTAATAAACTGGCCGAAGAACACCTGGTATTCATATTCAGGGGCGAAATAAACAGTGCAAATTCAATTGCGTTGCTTACCCTTCTTGAAAAGGAAATGGAAAATGCTGAATACGGATTCAGGGCAAGAAAAAGGCTTTTTATGTTTGTTCTTGAGAGCCTGCAGAATATATCAAGGCATGGCGAACATAACCATCATGCCGACATGTCGCTTGTGGTCTATTCAAAAACGGACAATGGCTACACCATTACCACGGGAAATGTGGTCTCAGAAGAAGTAGCTGAAAACCTGGGAAACAGGCTTGGAAAAATCAACAAGCTTAAAACAGAGGAGATCAAGGAATTATACCGCCAGGTTCTCTGTTCTGCAGAATTCAGCAACAAAGGAGGGGCAGGACTGGGATTACTGGAAATGGCAAATAAAACCGGCAACAGGCTTGATTATGATTTTGTACCTGTCTCCGATGATTTTTCCTATTTCATACTGAGCAAAACAGCTGATAATGAAGGAATGGGTGTTCATCACCCTGGCGAAGAAACAACGTATTTCGACGGCAGCACGGCAACAGATCTGGGGAGGCTTATGGAAGAGAATAATATATATATGATCTGGTCCGGACATATTAATTCCGATGTTGAAGAAGAAGTTTTGTCTCTGGCAGAGACGAAATTTGAAGAGGAGAATGTTGAATCGGCATTAAAGCGCAGAGTCTTTTCCATTCTTGTTGAGATCCTTGAAAATGTTGCCCTTTACACTCCGGGAGCAGAAGCTGAAAAGAAATACGGAATGCCTCTTGCAATGATAAGGTACGAATACCATACCTTTATTCTTACCACGGGAAACATTATTTTTAATTCAGAAGTGAATGAACTCAGGGCAAAGCTCGACTCGATAAACATGAGCGATAATGCGGGATTGAAGGATCTTTATGTCCAATCGCTGTCAGGACAGACAATAGATACTGATTCTACCGGCAACCTTGGTCTTATCGAAATTGCCCGCAAATCGGGAAAAAGGCTTGAATACCGCTTTGAAAAGATCAATGAATCGTATTCTTATTACACCCTTACGGTACAGGTGGAGGCACAACAGTATTAATCAATCAGTTCAAGAGTCAGCTCACTTCCATTCCAGACTGCATAACTTCCTTCATTGATCCAGTCGCCCAGAAATACTATCCCTGCACCTTCTTTAATCCTCAGCGACATAGCTATATGCCTGTGACCGAAAATGAAATAATCTATATTCCCTTTTTGTTCAAGAATATCCCTGGCATATTTTATAAGATCTTCATTTTCCTCTCCACGGAAAGCAAGTCTTTCACCTTTGCCCAGTCTGGAATGCAGCGACCAGATATGCCCTATTTTTACTCCTATTGAAGGATGCAATGATGCATACAGGGCTCTCAGGGTTTTATTGCGGAATATTGACAGCAGAATCCTGTATAACACTTTTGTTGAGCCAAGGCCTTCACCATGCGCAAGATGAAATCTGCGGTCATCGATAATTGCAGTATATGGTTCCCTGTGAACCGACATGCCACATTCCCCGGAAAGGTAATCAGTCGTCCACATATCGTGATTCCCCGTAAAGAAGTGAACTGGAATGCCTGCATCCGTGATCGTGCTGACTGCTCCAAGGAACCGGGTAAAACCCCTGGGTACAACAAGCTTATACTCCCACCAGAAGTCAAAAACATCGCCAAGCAGATAAATCTCACGGGCCATAGGAGCTGTTTCTTCAAGCCATTTTACAACTTTCTTCTCCCTGTCAGGCGGATGGGATCCTGCTTTTAATCCAAGATGAAAATCAGATGCAAAAAATATCTTACCCGGCACTTTTTATTGCTATTTAATTGTTAAACAACTGATTCAGCTTTATTTGCAGGTTTCTTCCAAAGATGTCCCTGGCAATTATTTCTCCGTTCCTGTCATAAAGGTAGTTTGCTGGCAGTGATCTGACATTAAAGAGAATTGCGTTTCTCGGATTTCCCGGGTCGTCTTCTCTCGCATTAATCCATGGCAACTCATCAAACCTGACAGCGGCCCTCCAGTCTTCCTTGTTTTCATCAAGATTAATCTGGTATATTTCAAAACCTTTACGGTTGTAATTCCTGTATAGTTCTTTTAGCTGGAGGTTGTCAGCTATGCACTCTTTTGACCTTACGGTCCAGAATGTCAAAAGCACTACTTTCCCTTTAAGTGATGAAAGTGAAATCCTGTAACCGTCAATTGTTTCCAGATTTGGATCGGGAACAATGCCCGGAGCGTTGGCTGCGAATGTTTCCACCTGCCGGGAATAGAACCGGCCCATCTCTTTTTGTACATCCTGGGCCAGGGCCTTCACATGCTTTGATTTAGGATAATATTTGGAAAGCGAATCGGATACAATCTTAAGATACTGGATGTCGCGTGGTTCATACAGTACATAAGTATCATTGTCTATTTTCTGGTAAAGTGCCTTTATGGATGCCAGGGAGGTTATATTATTCAGAATAAATCCTATGGTTTTCTTCCTGAGCTCTTTAACTGTCTCTGTATATTCATTTTCAATCAGTGCAGTTTTTTCCTCGGTTCCTTCTAAACTGGAAACAATCTCATACTGCAGTCTCAGGGAATCCAGCCTGGTTAATGCTGAATCAAGTCTCATATCAAGTAACCTTATCTGCTCCGTCCCGGCCGATCCTGAAACATTATAATTCCGGTAAAGCGGATCTCCTGAAAACTCAAGGTTTATTTTTTCACCCCCTGAAGTCAGAATAGTAATAAAATCAGAATCGGAATATCCCAGCTGAAAGAACTCAGGTTCGGAGGATTTAACCCGGAACCTGAATTTTCCGTTTCTTTTTATTCTGGCTGAATCAATAAGAAACGGTATTTCAACATCAATTTTGTTTAGATAAATGGTTTTCTGCCCCGCATTATTTATTCTTCCTTTTATGGTAAATGATTTGTCATTTTTGCATCCTGCCATAAGCAGCAGTGAAAACAGTAAAAACAGAGATCTTTTCATCCGATGTTGTTTAATGGGTTCATTCATTGGTTATTTCCCGGTTTTACGCCGGAGACGTATTCAGGAGTGTTAAACAATTTTTCAAGTGTACTTATCAGTGATTCTCCCCTGAGATTTGAAGCAATTACGTGCCCATTCCTGTCAAGGAGAAAATTAGCCGGGATGGATTCGATTTTATAAAGCGGCACCACCACAGAATTCCAGTATTTAACATCACTGACGTGTATCCATTTTTCCAGATTGTCATCAGTAATACCCTTAAGCCATGCTTCGTGAGTTTTGTCAAGAGAAACCTGATAGATCTGAAAGCCTTTATCAGAGAACATATTATAGGCTTTTACAAGATTGGGGTTTTCCTTACGGCATGGAATACACCATGAGGCCCAGAAATCAAGAAGTACAACTGATCCTCTGGTTGATGAGAGTCTGATTGTATCCCCCCCGGGTGTTGGCAGGGAAATTTCCGGAGCCGTTATAATTCCTCCTTCCCCGGACAGTAATCCTTTGTTTGAATCTCCCATCATCTGGATCAGTTCCCCCACCTGCCTGTGAAATGTTATAACTGGCTCATAGCCTGGATATCTGCTGTACAAAGAAGAATCAACCTTTTTGTAGTAGTCCAGGTCTTTTTCATAATCAAGAACATAAACGGTAGGGGCAAGCTGCTGGTAGATAACAACAAGTGCTGCAAGTGAATTGATGTTATCGTCAATGAATTTCTTGGTGTAGTTGTTTATCCGGCTCAGATATTCATGTGAAAGATTGTCAAGCGAGTCAGTCAGTTCAGGAATCGGCTGATTTTTTGGATTCCTCATATATATATCATTAAGGGCCTTGATTTTGTTTAGAGTTGCATGAAGGTTTTTATTATATTCGGCGAGGAGTGAAGAACCTGGTGACCCGGTGAGTAAAGAAGGATAATTTATCGAATCGTAGTGCGATTTGAATTTAATTTTCTCTCCGGGCTCAAGGAGCATAATAAAAGAGTTATTTTTGTTAATTTTGAGCAGGTAAAGTGAAGGTTGTTTGATCTTGATATTCAGTTCAAATTTGCCATCTTCAGTCAGCATGACAGAATCGACCGAAACAAGTCTATCAGATTTTAGTTCATCGACAGAGATGTATTTTCCGGCAACCGGAGATTCAAAAATGCCTGATATCTCAACATTGTTATTACGGCAGAACATTAAAAATATTGAGGTTAGAAATATCAGCCACAGGTTTCTCGACATCTGATAATTTTTACAGGTTTTATTACAAATTTGAAATGCAAAGTTACTCTTTTTTTAATCGGTGGACCGGCAGCAGATGATTAATGCAATTTAATAGGGATTTGGAATTTTTATTGTTTTTTTGCAGAGGCCGCAGGTTTTGCAATATGAATAAAATAGATTAACTTAAAAGAAATTTTTATAATACGAACACCCCAAAACTATGAGCTATATAAACTTTGAGAAAGGTCAGGTTGTAAATCTGGAGTTTTCTTTGTCACGTGAAATAATCAGGACGAACAGGGCAGGTTCATACACTTCAACAACTATCGTGGGATGCAATACACGCAAATATCACGGCTTACTTGTATGCCCTGTCGACGAATTCGGAGGCGAGAGGTTTGTTCTGCTTTCTTCCCTGGATTTGACTGTACTGAACCACGATAAAAGTTTCAATATTGGAATAAGAAAATATAAAGGTGATTATTTCAGTCCAAAAGGACATAAGTACATTGAGAATTTTGAGGTGGAGACAATACCTTCCAGGATATACAGGGTAGGCGGAGTTATACTGAAGCTTGAAAGGCTGCTGGTCCACTATGAGGAACAGTTTCTCTCGAGGTTTACAATTATTGAAGCTTCTGAGCCAATGAAGCTTCAGATACGTCCTTTTCTGGCATTCCGGAACATACATTCGCTTACACATGCCAATCTGGGTGTTAATACAAAGGTTGAGTTTATAAAGAACGGGATAAAGTCAAAGTTATATGAAGGATTCCCATACCTTCATATGCAGTTTTCATCTCCGGCTGAATTCGTGCATGTTCCCGACTGGTATCTGGGAGTTGAGTATCCCGAAGAGCAGAAGAGAGGGTATGACTATAGTGAAGATCTTTTCACACCGGGTTTTTTTGAGATCAATGCGAAAGAGGGAGATGTATTTGTTTTTTCCGCATCCACCAGAGAGGAAAAGGTGACAGGCCTGAAAACCAAATTCACAAAAACTGTGGCCGGAAAAATACCTCGGAATTCATTCATAAACTGTCTGCGAAATGCCGCCCAGCAGTTTATTGAGAAGCGTCATGGTCAGACCCTTATAATTGCCGGCTACCACTGGTTTGGCTCGTGGGGCAGGGATACATTTATTTCTCTTCCCGGAATTGCTCTTGCCCGGCATGGGTTGACACTATACAGGGAGGTGCTCGACACTCAGGTGGAAAAAATGAAAGACGGGCTGTTCCCCAACATGGGAGACAAGGATAATCCCGCATTCAATTCCGTTGATGCCCCCCTCTGGTTTTTCTGGGCAGTTCAGCAATATTTTGAGAATGGTGGCAACGACGCCTGGGAAAGATACGGGGAGGCTTTAAAATCTGTTTTGAAAGCATACAGGCAGGGAACCTCTTTCGGAATTCACATGAGAGACAATGGCTTAATTTATGCATTTGCCACGGGCAAATCACTGACATGGATGGATGCGGTTGTCAACGAAATTCCGGTAACACAGAGGGGGGGCTTCGCAGTGGAAATAAACGCGCTGTGGTACAATGCTGTGTGTTTTGCTCTTGAGATGGCTAAGAATGCCAATGAGCGAAAGTTCATAAAAGAGTATGAGATGCTTCCCGAATTGATTAAACAATCATTTCATGAAGTATTCTGCGATCTCGACAGGGGCTACATGGCCGATTATGTAAATGATGAGGAAGGTAAGAATTTCTTTGTCAGACCGAACATGGTAATAGCGGTTTCACTTCCCTATTCAATGCTGACAAAAGATGAGATGAAGAGGATTCTCGACATAGCTGACAAAGAGCTTGTTACTTCCAGGGGCTTAAGAACCCTTTCGCCGGGAAACAAATTCTATCGGGGAACTTATGGTGGCAACCAGGAGGAAAGGGATACCGCATACCATAACGGAACTGTATGGCCGTGGCTGTATGGTCCCTTCTGTGAAGGGTGGCTTAAAGTGCATGGTCAGCAGGGAGTGCAGAAGGTGAAAAAACTTATTTACGGACTTGAAGAGGTTGTGGGTGAACACGGCATTACCACCATTTCTGAAATCTATGACGGTGATCCGCCACATGCACCCGACGGAGCAATCTCTCAGGCATGGAGTGTTGGCGAGGTCCTCAGGATAATAGACCTGCTCGAAAGAAAATATTCAAATCCTTAGTTCGTGTAGTTATGCGTGTCTTAATGTTTGGATGGGAATTTCCACCGCATATTTCAGGCGGGTTGGGTACGGCCAGTTACGGCTTGACAAAAGGAATGTCGACACTGGAGGACCTGGAAGTGATTTTTGTTGTTCCCAGGGCCTGGGGCGACGAGGATAAAACCAAAGTACGTCTGATTGGTGCCAACAAAGTACCGGTAGCTTTCAAAAAGGTTCTTTACAAAGGATTCAGACGTCCGGTCGAACAGATAGAAATATCCTCAAGGATAGTTCCCTATGTAAGCCCGGAAGACTATTACAAAAAAATCTCTTCCGAGCAGAGTGGCCATGATATATTTATTCTGACAGATTCGAAGGGGCGGGTCAGCTTTTCGGGGAAATATGATGGCTCTCTGCTTGATGAGATATATAAATACTCGGTTGTCGCAGCGGTAATAGCTGAAGAGAACGAGTTTGATGTAATTCATGCTCATGACTGGCTTGCTTATCCTGCGGGAATTGCTGCAAAAGAGGTTTCGGGGAAACCTCTTGTCATTCATGTTCATGCAACAGACTTTGACCGCAGCGGAGGCAATGTGAATCCCGAAGTTTACCGTATAGAAAAGGAGGGTATGGATGCGGCATCGAAAATCATAACTGTCAGCAATCTTACCAGAGAGGTTGTGATCAACAAGTATCAGATAAATCCCTCAAAGGTGGAAACGGTATACAACGCGGTTGATCCCATACGGCTGACAGAAGATGTGGTTATGGAAAAAAGTTTTAACGAAAAAGTGGTCACATTCCTGGGGAGAATAACCATGCAGAAAGGGCCTGAGTATTTTATTGAAGCAGCCAACAAGGTTCTGAAAGTGATGCCTGATGTGAGGTTTGTGATGGCCGGTTCCGGAGATATGATGGAAAGGATGATGAGAAGGGCTGCAGCTCTGAGAATAACAGACCGTTTCCATTTTACGGGATTTCTCAGAGGCAAGGATGTATTTAAGATGCTGACTCTGAGTGATGTTTATATAATGCCTTCTATTTCAGAACCTTTTGGCATTTCGCCACTTGAGGCAATGCAATCAAATGTTCCTGTCATTATCAGTAAACAATCGGGAGTATCGGAAATTCTTACCCATGCGGTTAAGATCGATTTCTGGGATATTGATGCCATGGCAGATGCAATTTACGGGATTCTCAATTATCCTGCCCTTTCCCAGATGTTCATCAAGAACGGAAAGGAAGAAGTTGTCAGGTTTAAGTGGGACAACTCCGCACGGCATGTTAGAGATATTTATTACAGAGTGATTTTGCAACATAAGAATTAAAATATGAGTGCAGCAGGCAAGAAAGCAATTTGCTTTTATTTTCAGGTTCATCAGCCTTTCAGATTAAAACGGTACCGGTTCTTTGATCTGGGGCATGATCACTATTATTATGATGATTTCACCAATGAATTGATCATGAGAAAGGTGGCAGATAAATGCTATCTGCCGGCAAATGAAGTAATAACAGAGCTTATTCTTAAGAACAAGGGCAAGTTCAAAGTTGCATTTTCCCTGACCGGATCGGTAATAAAACAGTTCCGCCTTTATGCTCCTGAGGTGCTTGAGTCTTTTCAGAAGCTTGCCGATACGGGCATGGTAGAATTTCTCGCTGAAACAGAATCACATTCTTTGGCTTCGATTAAGGACAGGAGTGAATTTGAACGGCAGGTTTTGAAACATAAGGAAATGATAAAGGAATATTTTGGCCTTGAGACAACCTCATTCCGTAATACAGAGCTTATTTATTCTGACCAGATAGGGGCCTGGGTGGCTGAAATGGGATTTAAATCGATGCTTACAGAGGGAGCAAAACATGTGCTCGGATGGAAAAGCCCCAATTATTTATACTGCAACTCATTGAACCCAAGGCTTAAAATTCTGCTCAGAAATTTTGTCCTGAGTGATGACATTGCGTTCAGATTCTCCAATAAAAGCTGGAGCGAATGGCCGCTTACCACTGAAAAATTTGCAGCCTGGCTCAACAAGCTTGCACCAAAAAGCGAGCTGGTAAATGTTTTTCTTGATTATGAAACTTTTGGAGAGCATAACTGGGCAGATACGGGGATTTTTGATTTTATAAATCACCTGCCCGGAGCAATTCTGAAAAAGACACCTTTCAGATTTATGACTCCTTCAGAAGTGGCGGAAGCTTTGCAGCCTGTTTCGGCCATAAGTGTTCCTTCCCCTATATCATGGGCAGATGAAGAAAGGGATATTACCGCATGGCATGGGAACGAACTCCAGACGGCAGCTCTTGAGAAACTTTATTCACTTGCCGCAAAAGTAAATATCTGTGATGATGACCAGATAAAAAAAGACTGGGAATACCTGCAGTCAAGCGACCATTTTTATTATATGGCCACAAAATTCTTCTCTGACGGAGCAGTTCATGCATATTTTAATCCCTATGATACTCCCTATGAAGCATTTATGAATTACATGAACATACTGAGTGATTTTGAGATCAGACTTAACAGGTTTGTCCCCGACATAGAGGAACATCTCGAGATATCAAAACTTAATCTCCTTATAAGGTCAAAGGAACAGGTTATTGACCAGCTTACATCGGAGCTTGAATCGCTTAGAACAAAAAACAGAAGAGGCCGGCCGGCAGGATTGATGAAACAAACCACAACATCATCTGACAATAAAAAAACAAAAAAAGCCGTTAGAAAGAAATAGCACAAAATACTCCGCCAAAAAAGTTTAATTCGTTAACTGTCGGGGAACTACTGGAACTACTGACTAATCCAAACCAATAAATATTACTGATGAATGTTGAACTAGTTTTTGAGACCAGCTGGGAAATCTGCAACAAAGTTGGAGGTATTCACACAGTGATCTCTACCAAGGCGTTGAATATCATTAATGAACTCGGCGATAATTATATTCTGATAGGACCCGATGTGTGGAGGGAAGAAGAGATAAATCCTGAGTTCATAGCTGATGAATCCCTCTTTATGGAATGGAAAGCCCTTGCAGCCGGAGAGGGGCTAAGAGTTGAAACCGGCAGATGGAACATAGCAGGAAAACCTATAGTATTTCTCATAGATTTTACACCTTATTTTGGGCAGCAGAACGAAATATTTGCAAAATTCTGGGAAACCTACAAGCTTGACAGCATTACAGGTCAGTGGGACTATGTGGAGCCGGCGCTTTTTGGATATGCAGCCGGCAAAGTGATAGAAAGCTTTACATCATTTTACCGCGACAAACACAATATCGTAGCACAGTTCCACGAGTGGATGACAGGTACCGGAATCCTCTACCTGGAAAAATACGCACCGTGGATTGCTACTGTATTTACTACACATGCAACAGTTCTGGGAAGGTCCATAGCCGGGAATAACAGGCCGCTATACAGCAAGCTTAAGGAATTCAATCCGGTGCAGATATCAAGGGAATTCAATGTGGTTGCCAAACAATCGCTAGAAAAGCTCTCGGCATCTGTGTCGGATGTATTTACCACGGTAAGCGAAATCACTTCAAAAGAGTGTTCTTTCTTTCTGGGGAAAGATCCTGGCATTGTTACACCCAACGGATTTGAAGATTCGTTTGTTCCCGGGAAAGAATCTTTTGAGGAGAAAAGATCATCTGCCCGGGCGAAACTGAGAAAAGCAGCCGAAGCGGTTCTTGGCTATCCGCTTGCTGAAGATTGTTTATTTATAGCCAACAGCGGCCGCTATGAATTCCGTAATAAGGGGCTTGACATTTTTATTGACTCCCTTGGCAAGATAAATGATAAAGAAAACCTCCGGAAAGAATGCGTTGCATTTATCATGATGCCGGCCTATCATAAAGGTCCGAGGCAGGATATTGTTGATATAATGTACAAAGACGGACCGGGGAACGGTATTGACCGATACCTTACACATTGTCTTCATTATCCTTCGTCCGACCCGATATTGCAAAGAATCAGAAGCAATAACCTGACAAATGACCAGAGCTCCAGGGTTAAGGTAATATTTGTCCCGAGTTATCTGAACGGCAACGACGGAATATTCAATATGCCATATTATGATCTTCTGATCGGATTTGATCTTTCAGTATTTCCTTCATACTATGAACCATGGGGATACACACCTCTTGAGAGCCTTATGTTCTCGATCCCCACTGTGACGACTTCCCTTTCAGGGTTTGGACTTTGGGTCAAAACTTACTTTAAAGAACCCGGAAACGGAATAGCAGTTATTGAAAGAACCGATGATAATGAGTCTGAAGTTATAAATGAAATAAAGGATTTCATCCTGAAATTTGCCGGTCTGAGCAAAACGGAGATTGCTGCTGCACGAAAAAAGGCTCACGAGATATCCAGGATTGCCATGTGGGATACACTTGTAAAGAATTATTTCGATGCTTATGAAATTGCCCTTAAAAACAGCAGTGAAAGAAGAGAGGAGCCAAGAGAGTTTATAAAAATTGTTGAGGGTGTGGGCCTGCAGATAAGGAAACCTCATCAAAGGCCGGTGTGGAAAGATATATATGTTCACAGCGATGTACCCGATAAACTTGCATCACTGAAAGAGATTGCGGAAAACCTTTGGTGGTCATGGAATACTGAAGCCGAGATGCTTTTTAAGAGGATGGACCCCTCACTGTGGGAGAATGTGAAGCACAATCCGAAGCTGCTTCTTGAGAAAATTGATTATAAACGCCTTCTGGTGCTGGAAGATGATGATGAATTTACAAGAGATTTGAACAGAATACATGCAAATTTCAGGGAATATATCGAACGGCCCGATGTTAAGGAAAAACCTTCGGTAGCTTATTTCAGTATGGAATTCGGTATCCATCCGAGTCTTAAGATTTATTCAGGAGGTCTTGGTATCCTGGCCGGAGATTACCTGAAAGAGGCAAGCGATTCAAATGTCAACATTGTGGGCATTGGATTTCTTTACAGGTTTGGGTATTTCAGGCAAAAGCTTGGTCACCGGGGAGAACAGCTTACAATTTATGAAGCAGAGGAATTCTCCCGCCTTCCTATCGCTCCGGTAAAGGATGCAGAGGGCAAACAACTTATGGTAAGTATCGTATGGCCGGGCCGGACGGTAAGAGTACGGGTATGGGAAGCAAAGGTTGGAAAGGTGCCCCTGTTCCTTCTCGATACGGATACCGAGGAAAATACTCCCGAAGACCGTGCAACGACACATTATCTTTATGGAGGCGATCATGAAAACAGGCTTAAGCAGGAACTGATTCTTGGAATAGGAGGTATCAGGGCCCTCACTGCAATGGGAATCAAGCCCGACCTCTATCACAGCAATGAGGGCCATTCGGCATTTATCAGCCTTGAAAGACTCAGACTGCTCATAGCCGAGCATCATCTTACATTTAACGAAGCTGTGGAAATAGTCAGATCATCCACATTGTTCACCACCCATACACCCGTTCCCGCAGGACATGACGCATTTGAAGAGGATCTGCTAAGAAAATATATTTCTCATTATCACAACAGATTATCTATATCATGGGATGAACTGATGGCCCTTGGTCGATGTGAAAATGATCCGGACAGGAAATTCAACATGAGTTACCTTGCCGCCAGGATGTCTCAGGAGGTGAATGGCGTCAGCAAGCTTCACGGCGAAGTGAGCCAGGGAATGTTCAACAAGCTGTGGCCGGGTTACCTTAAAGAAGAACTTTTTATCGGATCGGTCACCAACGGGGTCCATTTTCCTACATGGATTGCACCGGAATGGAAAGAGGTGTATAAAGATATTACAGGGGTTTCTGATTTTGATCAGACTGACAGAAGCAAGTGGGAAAAGCTCTACAGTGTAGATGATAAAAGAATCTATGAGGTAAAGAGAATCCTGAAAAAGAACCTGTTCAATTACATAAGAAAACGGCTGCAAAGCGATATGATGGAAAAACATGTCAGCCCGAGGACCCTGTTGAATATAAGCAGCCATCTTAATGAGAATGCGCTTACGATAGGATTTGCCCGCAGGTTTGCCACATATAAAAGAGCTTCACTGCTGTTCCGTGATCTTAACCGTCTTGAAAAAATAGTTAATAATCCGGACAAGCCTGTCCAGTTTATATACGCTGGCAAGGCTCATCCGCATGACGGAGGAGGTCAGGACCTTATAAAAAGGATATTTGAAATATCACAGATGCCGCAGTTTGAGGGTAAGGTGGTCTTCCTTGAGAACTATGATATTGAAATGGCAAAGTACCTTGTCAGGGGAGTTGACATATGGCTTAACACACCAACACGGCCACTTGAAGCATCTGGTACAAGCGGGGAAAAAGGCGTAATGAACGGGACCATCCATTTCAGCGTTCTTGACGGATGGTGGGTTGAAGGCTACCGGGCTTTTGCAGGATGGGCTCTTCCTAAAAAACGAATGTTCTCAAATCAGGAACTTCAGGATGATGTGGATGCTGAAACAATATATAATATGCTTGAATATGAGATAGTCCCGGCATTCTATTCCTTCAATGACGCAGGCATTCCGGTCGAATGGATAAGTCATATTAAAAATACCATGGTCAAAATAGCACCGGAGTTCACTATGAGGAGAATGCTTGATGACTACTATGAGAAATACTACAAAAAACTCTGGTTAAGGAATAAATATCTCATTGATAACAACTTTGAAAAAGCCAGAGAACTTACAGCGTGGAAGAATTCAATTATGGCAGAATGGGATAATATTGAAGTGCTTGACTACACCTTTGAACAACCGGAGGGGAACGTTTATCATTCCGGCCATGATTACCGTGCCGAGATAGCACTTGACGTCAAAAAGATTCCTAAAGAAAATGTCGGTGTGGAATTCATTTTTACAAGGCTGAATAAATATGGAGAGCATGAATTCATAGACAGCCAGGAGTTTAACCTTGTCAGCAGCAAAAACGGGAAATGTCTCTACAGGGTAAACCTGATTCCCGAAAAAGCCGGAACATTCTTCTATGGTATACGTATATATCCCAGGCACAAGGACCTGCCGCACAAGCAGGATTTTTACCTTGTGCGCTGGATCGATTAAATATCGGTTGCCCTTTTGACAGGTTCGCTTTTCAGAACAATTGCAGTGCGAGAGGGCAGATACAGATAAAGATAAAAAGGCAAATTTATCGTTGCCCGTTCAGCTTTCCTGATGGACATGTAAAACGGGGTTCTGTCTATCCTGTCATATCCTCCGAATTCTTTACTGTCGGAATCAAGAATGATACGGAATTTGCCTCTGACAGGTATTCCATAATCAGTGAATGAATTCGTCGGATGGAAATTAAAAACGAACAGTAACTCACCTCTTGAGAATGCCAGTACCTTGTCATGGTCGTTTTCGTAGATCCTGGTGACATATAAATCATCCAGCAGGTGGTATTTATTTTGCAGGTTTATCATTTCACAGTCGAAATCCCCAAGGAACCTGTACTTTAATTCATCGTTACTGAAAAGGTGCCACTGCCTTCTGGCATATTTATAGCTCCAGTTATTTCCTTCACGGGGAAAATCAATCCATTCAGGATGCCCGAATTCATTTCCCATGAAGTTCAGGTAGCCACCGCCGGCAGTGCTGAATGTTATCAGCCGTATCATTTTATGCAGGGCTATTCCACGGTCCATGCTGAAGCTGTGATACGACTTGTTCATGCCTGAATACATTTCAGCGTCCAGCATTCTGAATATGAGTGTTTTATCTCCGACGAGGGCCTGGTCGTGCGATTCGCAGTATGCAATTACCTTCTCTTCGGGTCGATGCTGGGTAAGTTCATGAAAGAGATACCCCATGTTCCAGCTTTCATCAGGAGTGTCTTTAACCAGCTTGATCCAGAAGTCCGGCACGCCCATTGAAAGTCGAAAATCAAATCCGCATCCTTTTTTTCCGGTTGAAGCTGCCAGCCCGGGCATTCCACTCATTTCTTCAGCTATCGTTATGGCTTCAGGCCTGAAAGAATGTATCATCTTGTTGGCGAGATACAGATACACAAGGGCGTCCTCGTCCTGCCCCCCGTCAAAATATTCTTCGTACGATGTAAAATTCTTCTCAAGTCCATGATTAAAATATATCATGCTTGTAACGCCATCGAACCTGAATCCGTCAAATTTATATTCCTCAAGCCAGAAGCGGCAGTTTGAGAGGAGAAAGTGGATTACATTATCCTTGCCGTAATCAAAGCATAATGAATCCCATGCTATATGGTTTCTTCTGGCTCCGGTGTGAAAATACTGGTCAGGAGTACCATCGAAAAGACCCAGTCCTTCGTTGATATTTTTAACAGAGTGTGAATGAACAAGGTCCATAATGACCCTGATACCTGCTTTATGTGCCGTGTCAATAAGCATCTTAAGATCCTCGGGAGTCCCGAATCGGGATGATGCCGCAAAAAAACTTGAAACATGATAACCGAAAGATCCATAAAAGGGATGTTCCTGAACAGCCATAAGCTGAATGGTGTTGTACCCGGCCTTTTTTATTGCAGGAATTACATTTTCTGTAAATTCCCTGTATGATCCGATTTTTTCTTCCTCGGTAGCCATGCCAACGTGCGCTTCATATATAACAGGAGAGCTGTCCGGCGGGACGAAATTCTCAACCTCCCATCTGTATGGTACGTCAGGTTGCCATATCTGAGTGCTGAAGATCTTGGTGACTTCATCCTGTACTACCCTGTTGGCATAAGATGGGATTCTTTCTCCCTTTCCTCCGTGCCAGTGAACTGAAAGCTTGTAAAGGTCTTTATGGCTGAGAAATGTGGCGGGAAGAACTATTTCCCAGTCACCATAATGATTTAAGCGCTTCAGCTTATATTCCTCCTTCTCTTTCCACTCTGAGAAACTTCCTGTAAGAAATATTTCCGTTGCATTCGGGGCCCATTCCCTGAATACCCATTTGTCAGAATCTTTGTGAAGCCCGTAATAGAAATGTCCGGTGGCAAAATCACAGAGAGATTTTTCGCCTGCCAGGTGTTCTTCTTTTATCAGGCATTTTTTGTTCCGGCCATGAATTATTTTTCTGTATGGATCAAGCCAGGGATCAGACAAATAAAATTCAGGAGAGTTCATATTGATGAATGAAAGGGAAAAAGGAATATATTCATAAAAGTAGTAAAACAAAATCATTTTTCTTGTGTCGTACTCACTGCTTTGTTAATTTTACGACACTATTACAAAAAATGATATTGCACAGGGGATACAGAAACCTTAATCTTCGAAGTCCGGTCGTTACTGTTGGCATATTCGACGGAGTACATTCCGGCCACAGGATAATACTTGACAGGCTTGCGGAGATTGCCCGCACGACATCCGGAGAGTCGGTGGTGCTGACCTTTGACCCTCTGCCAAGTGAGGTCCTCTACGGGAGCCCTGAAAAGGGAACCATGCTGACAACAATGGATGAAAAATTTTCATTGATCGAAAAAGCTTCAGTTGATCATATAATAGTTGCACGCTTTACAAAAAAATTAAGTGCGACCGGTCCGTCAGATTTCATAAGTAAAATCCTGGTCGACAAAATTGGTGCGAAGCATTTGATCATGGGATATGACAATAATTTCGGCAGGCATAAAAAGGGCGACTTTGATACCATAAGCAGGTTCTCGGAGTCGTATGACCTTAAAGTCTGGAAGGCAGGCAAAAAAACAATTGACGGTGTCGCTGTCAGCTCCTCGTCAATCAGAGAGGCATTGTATAAAGGCAGGATAGAAGAGGCAAACCTGTGGCTGGGCTATAATTATTCACTGACAGGTACGATTGTTGAGGGCAGACGGATCGGCCGTACTTTCGGCTTTCCGACGGCTAATATAAAACCGTCAGACAGCCGGAAGCTTATTCCGGGTGACGGGGTATATGCAGCCGAGGCCAGAATAGGGGGAGACTTATTTCCTGGAATGCTCAGTATCGGATTCAATCCTACTGTTAACAAAGTAACAGCCATGCGGTCAATAGAAGTACATCTGTTTGACTTTGCAGGAGAATTGTACGGCAGGGAAATAACCGTTGTTTTCCGGTACAGGCTGCGGGATGAAAAGAAATTCATGAGTACAGAACAGCTCGCAGCCCAGATGAAGATGGACAGGGAAAAAGCCCTTGAATTGCTGTCCTGAACCTATTCCATTTATTTTTGTTAATTTTACATGAACAAACTCATCTTCAAAATCTGATTTTTATGGATATTGTAGTAGAAGCCAAACCATATATGGTAAAAGATATATCTCTTGCTGATTACGGCAGGAGAGAAATTGAGATTGCAGAAAAAGAGATGCCCGGCCTGCTTGCGATACGGAACAAATATTCTTCCGGGAAGCCGTTGAAGGGAGCAAGGATCACAGGTTCACTGCATATGACCATTCAGACGGCAGTACTTATTGAGACGCTTGTTGAGCTTGGTGCAGATGTGAGATGGGCAAGTTGTAATATATTCTCAACACAGGATCACGCTGCTGCTGCAATTGCTGCCAGGGGCATCCCTGTATTTGCATGGAAGGGGGAGACTCTGGAAGAATACTGGTGGTGCACCGCACAGGCACTGACCTTTCCCGGGGGGAAAGGACCTAACCTAATTGTCGACGACGGAGGCGATGCTTCTTTGCTGGTACATCTGGGTTATAAGGCGGAAAATGATCCTGGAATACTTGAAAAGAAGACATCAGTAAGAGAGGAAGCGATAATATTTGATACACTCAGGCGGATTCTTGAAAAGGATCCCGGGAAGTGGCATAGAACAGTGAGTGAGATGAAAGGAATATCAGAGGAAACAACTACCGGGGTACACAGGTTATACCAGATGTTGGAAAACGGAGAACTTCTTGTTCCGGCTATCAATGTAAATGACTCTGTAACAAAATCAAAGTTTGATAATCTTTACGGATGCCGCGAATCACTTGCTGATGGCATCAAAAGGGCAACGAATGTCATGATTGCAGGCAAAGTTGTGGTTGTTTGTGGCTATGGTGATGTTGGAAAAGGAAGTGCAAGATCAATGCGGGCTTACGGAGCACGGGTCATCGTTACTGAGATAGACCCGGTATGTGCATTACAGGCTTCAATGGAAGGGTTTGAAGTCAAAACGGTTGAAGACGCCCTCGGAGAGGCCAACATTTTCGTTACCGCGACAGGGAACAGGGATGTTATACGCCTTGAACATATGATGAAGATGAACGACCAGGCAATAATCTGCAATATAGGTCATTTTGATAATGAAATTCAGGTAAACGAACTTAACAGCATCGAAGGGGTAAAGAAAATTAACATCAAACCGCAGGTTGAC
The DNA here is from genome assembly GCA_964466705.1 of uncultured Rikenellaceae bacterium. Classification (GTDB taxonomy): domain Bacteria; phylum Bacteroidota; class Bacteroidia; order Bacteroidales; family VadinHA17; genus LD21. Next base: position 17,917 of record CAYXSM010000024.1, on the reverse strand, counting down.
AAATACATTTTTCCCGACGGGCATGAAATATTTATACTGGCGGAAGGACGTCTGGTAAATCTGGGGTGCGGGGCGGGTCATCCTTCCTTTGTAATGAGCAATTCGTTCAGCAACCAGACTCTTGCGCAGATAGACCTTTGGCAGAATAATTACAATATCGGGGTATACAGACTTCCAAAATACCTCGATGAAGAGGTTGCGCGACTGCATCTCGACCAGCTGGGAGTTAAGCTTACAAAGCTTACCAGGGAGCAGGCCGAATATATAGGAGTACCGGAAAACGGACCTTTCAAGCCCGACCACTACAGGTATTAGGTAATCAGTTGTTCCAAACTGTTATGTAGCGGCCATAATCGAATCGTGTCCTGTAATTCTTGAGGGGGTATCTTCCCGGCCCTGACACCGGAGTACCTGATGCTGAAAGGGCGTATGAAGTACCACATTTCGGGCAGACAGCAAGGCTGAAATCAATGCCGACCCTGACACTCAGTCCGTTCACGGCAAAATCGTGGGGGCAGGTCCTGTCGTAAGCATAATATTCATCCGGCCCGCAATATACTATGATTCCGTTCCCGTCATAACCGGCAGCACTGTATCCCCAGTTGTTGGTACGTGCATTTATCGTATCAGCCCCCCCTATTGCATTAAGGCTGACAAACTCAGGATCAAGAAGATCAATGGTGAAATTCACATAAACGTCGGGGATAACGTCATTTTTGTTGTTTACGCATGACCACAGGCAAAGGAGCAGTACAAGTGCTATCGAAAAAATTCCTATTTTTGAATCAGACCTCATGGAATCTATTGAAAATGTAAAATTAATATTACGGAGGTAATAATGGTGAATAAGGGGGATAATAATTATGATATTAAGGTTAACCTGAGATCAGCAGTCAGAAAGTTACTGACTGTGATTGTACTGTTAATATTTTCAACGATGATGATCCGGGCCCAGGATAACCGTGGCTACAGAACTTCGGTCAGGAAATCATCAGAAAGGGCAATTGCCAGAAAAGAAGCGCGGGTACGCGAACCCCGCAGTGTAAGAAAGGCAAAGAAGAAGCAGGAAGCAAATCAGGAAAAGCTGAAGAAAGAATACGAAGCATTCGTTGAGGAAGGCAGAAAAAGGGCATACGAGATCCAGTCGCCTGAAGTAAAGGAGCGTATGAAAGCAAACAAAAAAGAAACCAGAAGGAGATACAAGGAAAAAAAGAAAATAAATTCAGCAAACACAACCAAGCCCCGCAAAAAATACTGAATAAGAGTTAATTTATTGGATAATACCACATTTCAGTCAAAAAAATTTGATAATTAGATTAAGATTGTCTATATTTGATTAGTGAAGAGTTCCGGGAGATCCCGGAATTCTTCTTATTTTTTAACTGAAGGAAAAGAAATGGCAGAAGTCATTTATATTACGGAAGAAGGTCTGCTGAAACTCAGGGCAGAACTTGATCAGCTCCGAAAGGTTGAAAGGCCCGCACTGTCGCGACAGATAGCTGATGCCAGGGATAAAGGCGATCTTTCGGAAAATGCAGAATATGCTGCTGCCAAAGAGGCTTTGGCCCTTCTTGAAATGAAGATCTCAAGGCTCGAGGATATTGAAGCAAGGTCGAGAATAATTGACGAATCCAAAATAGACAATACAACGGTAAGACTGCTAAACAAGGTCAGAATAAAGAATAATGCGAATAACTCTGTGATGGAGTACCAGATAGTACCTGAGAGCGAGGCAAACATCAAGGCAAAGAAGATCGCTGTTAATTCTCCTATCGCTATGGGGCTTATAGGAAGAAAGGTCGGGGAGACGGTACAGATAACAGTACCATCCGGAATCATGTCATTTGAGATATTGAACATATCATAATAATCACAATATCAACTTTATGGCGACTATTTTTTCAAGGATAATCAAAGGCGAGATACCCTGTTACAAAATTGCCGAAGATGATAAGTATTTTGCGTTTCTCGACATCAATCCCTTAAAGGCTGGTCATACTCTGGTTGTTCCAAAAGAAGAGACAGATTACATATTTGACCTGGACGATGAAACCCTTACCGGCTTGATCCTATTTTCAAAAAAGATATCTAAAGCCATAGCAGCGGCTGTTCCATGTAACCGTATCGGAATCGCAGTGGTCGGACTTGAGGTTCCCCATACACATATCCACCTGGTTCCTATTGATTCAGTTGAGGATCTTAATTTTAAAAGACCAAAACTGAAATTTTCCTCCCGGGAATTTGATGATATTGCGGAAAAGATACGGAATAATATAGATTTCTGAGCTCCTGACAAAAAGTTGCTTCATGTAATGCATTTCTGCAAGATGCTTTTTTGTATCTTTAGGTTATATAGCTGTCCGCTGCATGGGTTACTTCTATGATTTATGGGATGATTTCATCAGTCTCCTGTTTCCCCGTATATGTTATGGGTGCGGCAGCCATCTTCTCAGGAATGAGTCTCTTGTCTGCCTTGGCTGCTATGTTGCGATACCCAGAACGGGGTATCATCTGAAGGCTGACAATCCTGTTGCGCAGCTTTTCTGGGGAAGATGCTTCATCCAAAAAGCGGCCGCATTTTCATTTTATACACGGGGAAGCAGGATCAGAAGGCTTATACACAGCCTCAAGTATAAGGGGATGAAGGAGGTGGGTTATGAACTTGGAAAGATCTATGCGCTGTCGATTAAAAATTCAGGTTATCTCGATGATATCGACATAATTATTCCGGTGCCTCTTCATCCTTCAAGATTAAGAAGAAGGGGATACAACCAGTGCGATTCAATATCGGAAGGCATTTCTGTTACAACTGTTATACCGGTTGATACGGTATCAGTGTCCAGAACCGGAAGAACAGGCACGCAGACAAAAAGATCAAGATATGACAGGTGGGTGAATGTTGAAGGCATATTCAGGGTAGTTGACACAGAAAAGCTTAAGAACAAACATATTTTACTGGTAGATGATGTTATAACAACAGGTTCTACAATTGAATCGTGTGCAAATGAGATACTTACCGTGGAAGGGACCAGGGTCAGCGTGTTAGCGCTGGCTTTTTCACCTGCCTGAAGGATTAACGTTTAATCACTCTTCCCGGATTTTTTGTCATAAAATCCTTCCAGCTCTTAAATTCATTTTCCGGGGCCGGATTATTTGTCTGAAAAAAATGGCATACGGCAGCAGCCAGACCGTCAGTAGCGTCGAACCTGATCTTTTCATTGTTGAATTTCAGGAGATTCATCAGCATTGAAGCCACCTGTTCTTTGGACGCAGCGCCCCGGCCTGTTATCGACATCTTTATTTTCCGGGGGGCGTATTCAAAGATCGGAAGAGAACGGCTTAAAGCTGCAGCAATTGCGGCACCCTGGGCTCTGCCCAGCTTAAGCATCGACTGAACATTCTTACCGTAAAAAGGAGCCTCAATGGCAAGCTCGTGGGGATGATATTCATCGATGATCCTTATTGTACATTCGAAAATATGCCTTATCCTGGAATAATGGTCCCCAAACTTTGTCAGGTCAATGGCCCCAATGGCTATCAGTTCCGGAGTCAACCCCGTAACTCTTATGACACCATAGCCGGTTATCGTGGTGCCCGGATCAATGCCCAGAATTATTCTCTCTTTTTCTTCTTTTTTTTTCAATAACAGGAGATATAAAATATTTTAAGGAACAATTGTCAGCCCCCTGTTTATCCAGCCGGGTTTCTCTGATGACCACGGCTGACGAACGGATGGGTAAAATCCCTTTGTTGACACGGAACCTGTTTCAAGATAAGTGATTGCTTCTTTAAGACAAAGCTCATTCCTGTCGTCAAAGTCGCGGGTAACATCATCGGGGACATATTTTAACGGCGGGAGGCCGTCGAAATAATCTCCTTCGTCGTTATTATTCACCATTTTGAATGTCACCGGCCAGTAATAATATTTCTCGCCCACCGACCATCCGTTCATACCCATGGGCTTACCGTTTGTTGTATCTCCGATACCGATAATTTCAAGAAACGGTGAGAGGCCGTTCATAACAGCCTCACTGGCGGAAGCAGTTAGGCGGGATGTAATGACAACCAACCGTGTAAGCGACAGGGGGTATACAGTTGTTTTGAACGGATAAAGAAAATTATAATTCTGGTTTATGTCATTATAAATCAGCTTTGCAAAGGGAACATTCACAGGGGTTGCAACCGAACCTGCAATATAACTTGCAAGCGTCTGAGCTATTGAAAGGTAGCCGCCTGTGTTATAACGCATGTCGAGTATAAGGTCTTTCACATTATTTGATTTGAAAAACGCAAAAGCAGTTGCCAGCTCGTCAGATGTCGGAAGGATAAATGATTCAAGAACAAGGTGCCCTGTCACCCCCGTTGAAAGATGGAGGGTATCATAATGAAGGACCGTATTTACAGAAAACTTGGTTTTGGTGGATGAGATAGTAAAGACCTGACCATCAGGCATTTCGAAAACGAATGTATTGGTTACGCCTTCCTTGCTTTCTCCCAGAACGGCGTTATAGGCGGCAGAATTATTTGAAATAATTATGGGGGCTATATCAACATTATTGATTGATTTGACAACCCATCCTCTGCGGACTCCCAGGGCGTAAAGCGGCGACCGTGAATAAATAAGGCCTATCCTTGCTTTACCCGATTCATCTATTCTTATCATGATTCCGTGTCCGACGAAATCTCCCTCCATTTCAGCAATGAATTCATTATAGTCGGCAACAAAACTCCATCTGTCAAGGGGTTTGTATCTTAAGGCCTCCATAAGCTCATACGGATTTTTATAGTTGTCTTTATTGACAGCAGGCATAACATTGTACCAGTAATACCAGTAATCCATAAGGTAATACAGGCTGTCCCTTGCCATCGCATCAGTCAGTCCCTGCCCGATGGGATCAGGATCTTTCTTGCAGGATGTGAACAATAACAGTAATATAGCGGGGATTAATATGAATCTTTTCATGGTTCGCAAAATTTAGCTGCCGTTTCAGACGGCAAAGATAACTATATTATACCTTTTTTGTTTTGGTCGTTTGTATCAATACTCCGGAAATTATAAGCAATAATCCTGCCGGAGTTGTATAATAAAGAGGTTCATGTAAGATAAAATGTACAAGAGCAAGAGAAAGAAAAGGTCCCAGATAAACCAGATTGCTTACTTTGGCGGTTGTCTCAGCCAGCTGAAGGGCCTTAAGCCACAGGAAGAATGTGATTCCCATTTCAAATACACCCACATAAATTGCCGGAGCTGCTGATATAAATGTTATACCTGCAGGCCATCTCTCTGAAAAAGTGACAAAAGCGATAAGGTAAACCGAACCGAAGAGAAAGTTTAGAAACAGCTTCACTGACTCATCCCTTTTATCCCTGATATTCATTATAAAATAAAAGGCCCAGAAAACAGAGCTGCCTGTTGCAAGCAGTACTCCCTTTGTGTTTACCTCTCCGGGATTGAAAGGATCTCCCTGGGAAGATATGATATATACCCCTGTGAAACTGATAAACAAAGCCAGGAAACTTTTAAGGGCTATTTTCTGTTTTAACAGGGGAACCGAGAGAAATACAAGCACTATCGGCCATATCATGTTAAGAGGCTGGGCTACCTGCGCAGGAAGCAATTCGTACGCCTTTAGGAGAATTATATAGTAAATAAGAGGATTTATGAGCCCCAAAAAGGCTGAATTCATCATTTCACGACCGTTACAGGACAGGATCAGGCGAAATTTTCCCTGACTTGCTACAAGAATGAAAAGTATCAGGGTTGATGTCACAGATGCAATTGTCACCAAAGGGATAACCGGCAGCTTTGAAAGGCTTATCTTAAAGGCCGTGGGTACAGTTGACCAGAAAAGGATTGCCAGTAATGCATATAAATATGATTGCCGGCTTGCAAGGTCCTTTGTCATAGATTTCAGGAAAGCTCGCGCTCAATTATTTCAAATCCGGTATACAGAACAAGTGCAGCAGGTATTTTGATTCCTGTTCCGGTCTGGTTATTCTCAAGCAAAGCTGCAACGACCCTCGGGAGAGCCAGGGCGCTGCCATTTAGTGTATGGGCAAGGCGTGTCTGCCTGTCGCCCTTATCTTTAAACCTGCATTTCAGACGATTTGACTGGAAGGATTCAAAATTTGATACAGAGCTTACTTCCAGCCAGCGCTTCTGTGCGGCAGACCAGACTTCAAAATCATACGTAAGGGACGATGTGAACGACATATCTCCGCCGCAAAGCCTTATGATCCTGTATGGAAGATCCAGCTTTGACACAAGGCTTTCAACGTGGTTTACCATGTCGCTGAGTGATTCATATGAATGGTCAGGATGCGCTACCTGCACTATTTCAACCTTATCGAACTGGTGCAGGCGGTTGAGACCTCTGACATGTGCACCCCATGATCCGGCCTCTCTCCGGAAACAGGGGGTATAAGCTATGTTCTTCACGGGAAGCGTATCGCCGCTTAAAATAACGTCCCTGTAAATGTTAGTGACAGGTACCTCTGCCGTAGGTATAAGATAAAAATTATCCATGGTGACATGGTACATCTGACCTTCCTTGTCAGGCAACTGACCGGTGCCAAACCCGGAATCCTCATTGACCAGGATCGGAGGTAATACCTCATTGTAACCTGCTTTTACACCTTCATCAAGAAAAAAATTGATCAGGGCCCTTTCCAGTTTGGCTCCTTTTCCCTTGTAAACCGGAAACCCTGCTCCCGTAAGCTTTATCCCGAGGTCGAAATCAATGAGGTCGTACCGTTTTATGAGCTCCCAGTGAGGCACGGCATCTTCAGCCAGCACCGGGATATCACCACCTTCCCTTACCTTGACATTATCTTCGGCTCCGGAACCAGGCGGGACTGACTCATGAGGCAGATTGGGCAGACAAATTAATTCATTCTTAAGCTCTTCTTCGATAGGAGCTAATTTTTCGGTAAGCAATCGTATCTCTTCCTTTAACAAGAGGGTTTTTTCCCTGGCAGCTTCAGCTTCTTCGTTTTTGCCATTCTTTATAAGTGTTCCTATTTCCTTCGAGAGACGGTTCAGTTCTCCCTGAAGCATGCCGGTTTTTGACTGGACCTCACGCTTTGAAGCGTCAAGTGATAATATTTTGTCAACAATTTGTTCAGCAGAAAAATTCTTTATTTTAAGCCTTTGGATAACAAAATCTTTTTTTTCGCGGAGAAGACTAATGGTGAGCATGACATTAACAGTTATAATAAAAAAAGCAGGCTTTCAAAGCCTGCTGTAAAAGTATTAAAACTCCAGATATTATTTTCCCTTTGCAGAAAAGAAATTCAGGGGAATGGCAGAACAGATCACTCAGTTACCGGATTGACCGAAACAAATACTTTATCGTCTTTTTTCCTTCTGTACTCAACTTTGCCATCAATAAGGGCATAAAGAGTATGGTCTTTCCCTGTCCCGACATTGTTCCCTGCGTTGTGCTTTGTTCCACGCTGGCGGACAAGTATATTGCCTGCCTTTACAGTCTGGCCGCCAAACAGTTTTACTCCAAGCCTCTTGCTTTGTGAGTCGCGTCCGTTACGGGAGCTGCCTGCTCCTTTCTTGTGTGCCATAACTTAATTGTTTATTGTTTTGTTACTTTCCTATTTTTCTCCCTTCGGGGATTTTTTAGCCGGTGCTTTTTTTTCAGCCGGCTTCTTAACAGCAGTCTTTCCCGAAGCACTCTTTTTAGAAGCTGATTTTTCTACGGTCTCTTTCTTATCAGAGGCTTTTTTCGCCACGGTCTTTTTTGTTTCAGCTTTCTTCTCCTTTACGGGAGTTTTGACAGTTTTTACAGTTTCAACACTATCAGCCTGAGGTTCACTGACCAATGCCTCCTTTACGGCTGCCGTCTTTCTGGCAGAACCTTTCTTTCCGATACTTATTATCTCAACCTGAGTGAATCTCTGCCGGTGTCCGTTTTTGACCCTGTAACCTTTCTTTCTTTTTTTCTTGAACACAATCACCTTGTCACCCTTCACATGTTCAAGTACTTTTCCCTGAACAACAATGTCTTTAACGACAGGTTCACCTACAATAATGCTGTCACCATCCTCAAGCAGAAGAACCCTGTCAAATACAATGTCAGCAGCCTGCTCTGCATCAAGCCGGTGAACATAGATCTTTTTCCCTTCTTCTACCTTAAACTGCTGGCCGGCAATTTCAACTATCGCGTACATCTTATTATAACCATATTATGTTATTCCATGAGGCGCATATGATTTTATTCCATATATCTTTCAGGAGCCTCGCTGGATTTTGTTTAAAATCGGACTGCAAAGATAATCATTTAGGAATATTTGCAAATCATTACCACACATTTTTAAAGAAAAATAGCAGGCTGGTTTAATACCGGCCAGTTTGCCTTGACTTATGCTTTCGTGACAAATCTTATGAACCCGTGCAACAAATGTTGTTGAAAAAAAGAACTTTGTCGAACTTTGTCTTACTGGTAATATCTTTATATTTGTTTATTACTAGATGCAATTGTTATTCATCTGTTACTTAAATTATTAACATGAAGAGGGTAAAACTGAAGGTTTTGGGGATCTCTTACAGCCAGACTCAGTCGGGAGCTTATGCACTTATCCTGGTTGAGGAGGAGGGGGAAAGACGTGTCCCGATTATTATCGGAGGATTTGAGGCGCAGGCCATTGTGATAAAGCTGGAGAATCTTGAACCACCCCGGCCTCTGACACATGATCTTTTTAAAAATTTTGCAGATGAATTCAATATTTCCGTAGTAGAAGTCATGATATATAAGCTTGAAGAGGGGGTGTTTTATTCAAAGCTTCTTTGTAACAACGGGGAAAAAGAACTTTCGATAGACAGCCGAACTTCCGATGCGGTTGCATTAGCACTCCGGTTCGGCTGTCCGATATACATCACCGAAGAAATACTTGAAAAGGCCGGTATTACAATACCATCAGGCACCGAATCAGAACAACTGGCAGAAAAAGAGGACGAGAATATATTCGGGCAGGGTGCCTCAAAATTTGATAGCTATTCCGATGAAGAGCTGTACAAAATGATCGATGAAGCCATAAAAACGGAAGATTACGAAAAGGCAGCTATAATCAGGGATGAAATTGATAAAAGAAAGAAGAAGAGGCAGTGACCACCGGGTGTTTTGCTTTTCCTGCAAGTATCCCCTGAGTTAATATCTTATTCAAAAATAGTATCATTTATGAAGCACGTATTTATTATTGCCGCTATGCTGCTGCAGGCACAACTTGTTTCTTTTGCAGGCAGTCATAACCTGAGCTCTCCCGACGGACATATCCGGGTTACTGTAGACACGGGAGTGGAAATAAAATGGTCAGCCACATACGATGGTGAGGAAATAATTGCATCCTCAAAGGCTGCACTGATACTTGCTGATGGCATTACGCCAGGTATTGATGACCGGGTCAGGAGGATCGTAAGAGGCTCGGTGAGCGAAGTTATTAATCCTGTTGTCGCACATAAAAGATCTGAAATACAAAATAATTGCAACACTCTCACAATTATTTTCAGATCAGGATTTTCACTGCAGTTCAGGGCCTATAATGATGGGGTAGCCTACAGGTTTGAATCTTCTCTGAAGGATCCTGTAACAGTAAAGAACGAAGTTGCGGACATACGATTCCCTGAAGGATCAGAAGCGTGGTATCCTCTCGAGGATGGCTACATGTCACACAACGAACGGAAGTATATTTTTTCCAGCCTTGACACTATTGGCCCTGATCACCTGGCAAGCCTGCCAACCCTGTTTCAGACAGGGTGCCATAAAGTACTTATTACGGAGTCGGACATAAGGGATTATCCGGGAATGTGGCTCAGAGGGAAAGGATCGGGGGAAATTACCGGGGTATGGCCTGAATATCCTGATGAGGAAAAATTAAAAAGTGACCGGGACCTGCTGGTGACTTCGCGAAAAGATTTCATTGCGCAGACGGAAGGCACACGTACTTTCCCCTGGAGGATTTTTATTGTTGCCCCTCAAGACGGTGATCTTATTGAAAGTGACATGGTATTCAAGCTGGCTGCCCCTCAGATTATCAAAGATGCGGAGTGGATTAAGCCCGGTAAAGTGGCATGGGACTGGTGGAATGCCAACAATATTTTTGGTGTCGGCTTCAGGGCGGGTATTAATAATGATACCTACAAATACTATATTGACTTTGCTTCGGAAAATGGTATAGAGTACATTTTACTTGATGAAGGATGGTACAGGATCGGAGGCTCCGTTCTTGAATCGGTCCCGGAAATAGATGTCCCCGCTTTGTGCAGATATGGAGCTGCAAAGAATGTAGGTGTCATCCTCTGGGTGGTATGGAAAGCTTTCCATGATGATATTGATGAAGCAGTTGCCCTTTATGAAAAATGGGGTGTGAAAGGAGTCAAGGTCGATTTTATGCAGAGAGATGATCAGAAGATGGTGAATTTCTATCACGAAGCTGCCAGAAAAACAGCTGAGCATCATCTTTTATTAGATTTTCACGGATCATATAAACCTGACGGAATGCGTCGTACATGGCCCAATGCACTTACCAGGGAGGGAGTTATGGGACTGGAAAACAATAAATGGAGCCGCGTTGTAGATCCCGATCATGACCTTACAATTCCTTTCATAAGAATGGTAGCAGGCCCTATGGATTATACCCCTGGTGCGATGGTAAATATGGACAAGGAGAATTTTTCTCCTAATTTCACCAGGCCATCAAGTCTGGGGACCAGGGTGCATCAGATGGCACTGTACGTTGTTTATGAAAGTCCTCTGCAAATGTTGTCAGACACTCCCTCAGCCTACATGAAGGAACAGGAATGCACCGATTTTATTGCACGCGTGCCTGTTGTCTGGGATGATCTCAGGGTTCTTGATGCCCGGATAGGTGACTACCTTCTTCTGGCAAGAAGATCATCAGATGATTGGTATGTTGCGGCTATTACAGACTGGACCCCAAGGGAGATGGATCTGGACCTGTCGTTTCTGCCTGCAGGTGATTATACCATGAGTATCTTCAGCGACGGAATCAACGCTGACCGGCATGCCCAGGACTACACGCATTTTAAAATTGATGCAGGATCAGGCGACAAGATGAAAATAGCCCTTTTCCCGGGAGGAGGATGGGTGGCCAGAATATCACCGAAGTAAAGATTAATTCCGACTATCACATGAAACAATATCTCAGTCTTCTTGACCATGTGCTGAGAAATGGAGTCAGAAAGGATGACAGAACGGGTACGGGTACCATTAGCCTTTTCGGATACCAGATGCGTTTTGACCTGGAGGATGGATTTCCCCTGTTAACAACAAAAAAACTTCATCTTAAGTCCATCATTCACGAGCTCCTCTGGTTTATCTCCGGTGATACGAATATAAGATATCTTAAGGATAACGGTGTAAGGATCTGGGATGAATGGGCCGACAGTGATGGAAACCTGGGGCCTGTATATGGATATCAATGGCGGTCGTGGCCTTCGGCAGACGGACGGAAGATCGACCAGCTTGAAAAAGTCGTAGACTCCGTCAGACGCTACCCGGATTCACGACGTCATATCATCTCAGCCTGGAATGTGGGAGAGATTGAAAAGATGGCTCTGCCTCCCTGCCATATTCTTTTCCAGTTTTATGTTGCCGGAGAAAAACTGTCATGCCAGCTTTACCAGCGAAGCTGTGACATATTCCTTGGAGTTCCTTTTAATATAGCATCATACGCACTGTTAACCCTTATGATGGCACAGGTGACAGGCCTGAAGCCCGGGGAGTTCATACATACTCTTGGGGACGCACATATTTACCTCAATCATGTCGAACAGGTTAATATTCAGCTTGCCAGGGAACCATACCCTCTGCCCGTAATGACTTTGAATCCGGCTGTTAATAGAATAACAGAATTCAGATTTGAGGATTTTATCCTTTCAGGCTACATAGCTCATCCTCATATAAAAGGTGACATTTCAGTTTAAAGTATAATATTATGATTTCAGTAATAGTGGCGGTTTCCGAAGACTGGGGCATAGGCAGGGATAATGAGCTGCTCTGGCACATCCCTGAAGACCTCAGGCGATTTAAAAAGCTGACGATGGGCAAAACAATAATCATGGGGAAGAAAACCTGGGAATCACTACCCTTAAAACCACTGCCGGGGCGAAGGAATATAGTACTGACAGATGTTCCTGATGAGTGTATTGATTGTTCGGTGACAGCGTACTCAATCGACGATGCATTAAGTAAGTGCAGTGACGATGATGAGGTCTTCGTGATCGGCGGCGGAAGTATTTACCGGCAGTTCATGCCTCTGGCTGACAGGCTTTATATTACCCACGTGCACGCAAAAGCCCCGGCTGATGTTTATTTCCCTGTAATAGACCGGAGAAGATGGAGGATCATTGAAGAGTATAAATCGGTTTCAGAAGATAGCGGGATGATCCCATATACATACAGAGTATATGAGAGAAAGGGCAGGCAAAAATAAGTTCAGCCTGTTAAGCGGTTGCTCATGTAACGTTTACCGGGACAAATAACGGAGGCAGGGCCGGCTGTTTCTGGCAAGCGCCGGGCTTATGAAGCCTTAAGGACCTTCAGATCGATCCTGGAAAGCTTTCGCGCCGCATAGTCAGTGGTTATGGTGATCTCTCTGGTGCCTGAAGAGGGTGAATCGTACATTGCGTCGAGCATGATAGCCTCGCATATTGATCTCAGTCCCCTGGCACCAAGCTTGAATTCAACCGATTTGTCGACTATGAAATCAAGAACATCTTCTGTGAATGCCAGTTCAATACCATCCATTTTAAAGAGCTTGATATATTGTTTTGTCAGTGCATTCTTTGGTTCGGTAAGAATGGCTCTTAATGCTTTTTTATCAAGTGGATTGAGATGAGTCAGCACCGGCAGTCTCCCGACTATTTCAGGGATAAGCCCGTAAGCGCGAAGGTCCTGTGGTGCTATGTACTGTAGAAGGTTGTCCTTATCAACTTTTTCCCTGTTCTTGGATGCGGCGTATCCTACAATCTGCGTATTAAGCCTGCTTGCGATCCGCTTTTCTATTCCTTCAAAAGCACCACCGCAGATGAAGAGAATGTTTTTTGTATCGACAGGTATCATTTTCTGTTCGGGATGTTTGCGGCCACCCTGCGGCGGAACATTGACGACAGATCCTTCCAGGAGTTTCAGCAGACCCTGTTGAACACCTTCTCCCGAAACGTCACGGGTGATGGAAGGATTATCCCCTTTTCGCGCTATCTTGTCTATTTCGTCTATAAAGACAATGCCTTTTTCAGCTGCCTTCACATCATAATCGGCATTCTGAAGAAGGCGCGTAAGAAGGCTTTCAATATCCTCTCCGACATAGCCTGCCTCGGTCAGTACCGTGGCATCTACGATGGTAAAGGGCACGTGAAGCATCCTTGCAACAGTTCTTGCAAGCAGAGTCTTTCCCGTACCTGTTTCACCTACAAGAATGATATTTGATTTCTCAATTTCAACATCCTCGCTGTCGGGTTTTTGCATCAATCTTTTATAGTGGTTGTATACGGCTACGGAAATAATTTTCTTGGCCATCTCCTGTCCTATGACGTACTGGTCAAGGAAACTTTTTATTTCGGCAGGTTTAAGCAGGTTTATAGTGTCGAAGGAAATGGTCTTTTTCTTTCCCATTTCCTCGGTCATTATGCCATAGGCCTGCTCAATGCAATGGTCGCAGATATGTCCTTCGAGGCCGGCAATTAGCATATTGGCCTCTTTCTTGGTTCTGCCGCAAAATGAGCATTTGTCCATGAATTTTATTCCTTAGCTGGTTTCTGGAGGATCTCGTCGATCATACCGTAATCTTTTGCCTCCTGGGCAGTCATCCAGTGATCTCTGTCAGAATCTTTTTCCACTTTTTCTGCGGGATTACCTGAATGTAGAGCAAGGATTTCATAGAGTTCTTTCTTTATCTTGAGTATCTCTCTGGCCTGAATTTCAATATCCGAAGCCTGTCCTTCAAAACCTCCCATAGGCTGGTGGATCATTATCCTCGAATGTTTAAGAGCAGATCTTTTGCCTTTCTTGCCGGCAGAAAGGAGTATGGCTCCCATTGAGGCAGCCATGCCGGTACAAATTGTCGCCACGTCAGCTGAGATATACTGCATGGTGTCATAGATGCCAAGTCCGGCATGAACCGAACCGCCGGGAGTATTAAAATAGATCTGAATATCTTTTCCGGGATCAGAAGAGTCCAGATAAAGCAACTGTGCCTGGATTATGTTTGCCACATAATCGTCGATGGGCAGGCCAAGAAAAATTATCCTGTCCATCATAAGGCGCGAAAAGACGTCCATCGAAGCCACGTTCAACTGCCGCTCCTCAATTATTGTGGGAGAAATATAGCTGCTCCATATCGAAGTATATTTATGCAAAGCAAGACTGCTTATTCCGCTTTTGCTTTTTGCAAATTTCTCAAAATCTTGTATGTCGCTCATGGTGAAAAATAAATTTGTATTATGCAAAGATAAGAAAATTACTATTTTGCTATATGGCAGACTGATTCCTATTTAAAAAGCTTATTAAACTCATCCACCGAAACTGTTTTGGTTTCAATCCTGACAAGATCCTTAATAACCGATATGACTTTTTCTTCCAGGATTTTTTCAGCAATTCTTTTCGCATCATCTTCTCGTTTCAGTGTTTCTCTGGCATAATTGGATACCTGTTCCTCGGAAGCATAGAAGAGGCCATATTGCCTGAACTGATAGCGGGTGATGTTTTCTGCTTCTTTAAGAAGTTCTTCTTCAGTGATTTTAATCTCGTTCCTGCGGGCAATTTTGTTCTTGATCAGCTGCCATTTAAGGTCGTGACGGAATGAATCAAACTCTTCCTCTATCTGTTCTCCGGTAGCATTCTCATTTACCTTCAGCAACCACCTTTTCAGAAAATCCTCAGGAAGGTTGAAATCAGACTTATCTGTTGCAAGGCTTTTAAGATCGAGCGACAATTTATAGTCACTTTCATTTTTGAGGTTTATCTTAATCTCTTCCTCAATCTTATTTAAAAATTCAGTTTCTGAGGACACTGTCCCCTCTCCGTATATCCTGTCAAAAAGTTCCTGGTTAACTTCTGCAGGGTGAAACCGGGTTACCTCAGTAATTGTAAATCTGTATAAACCTTCAGCAACTCCGGCCTCCTCTTTTTTCATTTTAAGAAGGGCTGATATCTCGTTATCGTTTGGAAAGGCTTTTCTAAGGTCGAAATCAACAGAATCACCTTCTGATTTTCCAATGAAATTCTTCTTAATTTTCTTGTCCTTTATTATGTCGATGCTGAGGGTTGTATCGTCAGCAAAGATACCTTCAGTTGCAGGGTTCCCGTTGGTGTCGAGGGCTTCGATCCTGCCCTTCAGCATGTCTTTTTCCTCCGATACGGCTGCCCTGAGAAACTGGCCATACCTGCGGGTGTAGTTTTCCAGGTATTCTTTTTTCATTTTTTCGTCGACGGCAATCTCATAATAGTTCACTTTGTTCTTTTTTGAGATGTTTACTTCAAATGAAGGAGCCAGCCCGAGTTCAAATGAGAAATTAAATGACTCCTGCAGGTCGAAATCAACCTCCTTTTGTTCATCATCCTTGGGCAGCGGGTCTCCCAGGATCTCTAATTTTTCGTCAGTAAGATATTTCTGGATACTTTCATTGACTGTCTTATTTATCTCGTCAACCTTAACGGCTTTTCCGTACATTTTTCTGATCAGATCAAGAGGGACCATACCGGGTCGGAACCCCTTTATTGAAGCCTTTTTCCGGTAATCCCTGAGGATTTTTTCCACTTTCTCGGAATAATCGGCTTTGTCAACCTGAACATTAAGAACCGCATTAAGGTCATCGGTGTTTTCTCTGGTGATAATCATTATTAGAGGTGTTAATTTATTTAAAAACCGCCAAAACGTACATTAAATGGTCGTTACAGGCGGTATTTTCTTTAGTGCGGATGAAGGGACTCGAACCCCCACGTCATAAAGACACAAGATCCTAAGTCTTGCTCGGCTACCAATTACGACACATCCGCTGAAAATCAACGCAAAAGTAGGGAAAAATATTATTAAAACAAACTGGTTCCATTACCTGCGGAGTTCGAAGTTCTTTCCGAGGTAAACTCTTCTCACATGCTCGTCGTCAGCGAGTTGGGATGCAGTGCCTGACTTCATGATACGTCCTTCGAAAAGCAGGTAGGCACGGTCGGTTATGGACAGAGTTTCATGTACGTTATGGTCGGTAATAAGTATGCCGATATTTTTTTCTTTCAGTTTTGAAACGATATCCTGTATGTCTTCGACAGCAATAGGGTCAACTCCTGCAAAAGGCTCATCAAGCAGAATAAATTTTGGTTTAAGTGCCAGAGCCCTGGCAATCTCCGTACGCCTTCTTTCACCGCCTGAAAGCTGAATGCCTTTACTTTTCCGGATCCTGTTAAGGCCAAATTCGTTGAGAAGTACCTCAACCCTTTCACTTTGCTCATTTTTGGGTAATTCCGACATTTCGAGCACTGCTTTGATATTATCCTCAACAGAAAGATTCCTGAACACAGAAGCTTCCTGGGCAAGATACCCTATGCCGAGCCTGGCACGCTTATACACCGGAAGTGAGGTTATCTCTTCAGTATCGAGGATTATTTTGCCTTCCCTGGGTTGAATCAGCCCCACGATCATATAGAAGGTTGTTGTTTTTCCGGCACCGTTGGGGCCCAGCAGACCAACTATTTCACCCTGCTCAACCTCTACTGAAACATGATCGACGACAGTCCTGTTACGATATTTCTTGACAAGGTTATGTGTGAAAAGTTTCATTTCAAGTGGTTACATTTATCATTTTCCCCTGGGCCTGAGGTTTATTCTTTCATAAACTCTTCATGGTTTTTTTCCTTGTTCCTGATTACTCTTCTGGATATTACTATGCCAACCTCATACAGCATTAATAGAGGAATACACACAAGGAACTGCGAAAAGACATCGGGGGGAGTGATTATGGCAGCCAGCAGCACAATGATAAGGATGGCATGCTTGCGGTATCTTTTCAGGAATTCAGGCGTAATAACACCTATTTTGGTGAGGAAGAAGGTAAGGATGGGCAGTTCAAAAATAAGCCCTGTGGCAAGGCAAATGGATGATAGTGTCCCTATATATGATCTGATGTTGATCTGGTTCACTACTTCCGGGCTGATATCATAAGAACCAAGAAAGTGAACCGAAAGGGGCGCAAGCAGATAATAGCCAAAAAGAACACCGGCGAAGAAAAGCAGTGAAGATGCCAGTACGGCACCCCGGGCATGCTGCCTCTCATTTTTGTGAAGGGCGGGCCGGAAAAATCTCCAGAATTCCCATATGATAACAGGAAAAGCAAGGATAATCCCTGCCACCATCGAAACAGCAATATGAGTGGTAAGCTGCCCTGACATTTTTATGTTGATGAGGTTAAAAGGTTTGGTATTGATGCAAAGGAGTGTTGTGTTGACCAGTTCTCCCAGCTGGCACAGGATGCGGTTGGTAAAGAAAGTAGGCTTTTTCGGGGCAAGGATAATGGTGTCAAAGATTATGTTCTTGAAAACAAATGCAATGATCATAAACACAAATATTGCGAGCACCGATCGTATAATGTGCCATCTGAGCTCTTCGAGATGCTCAAGAAATGACATCTCACCCTCGTTGCTTTTTCCCTTCTTCCTTTTAAGTGCCATCAAAGTAGAATTTCCAATGACCTACAAAATTCAGCCTGTAAAGATGATAAATCTTCTTTTGCAAAACAATATGATTTTTCTTCCGTTAAAAAAAAACATAAAATTGGTATTATTTCCGGGAATATTAATAATAAAGCAAATCTGGCATTTGAATTAAAAAATTTATAACTTTATGCGAATTAAGAGTTGAATTAGAGCAAGTTATTAACAATATAATTGTCTGAATG
>CAYXSM010000023.1:0-58406 GCA_964466705.1 uncultured Rikenellaceae bacterium | reverse complement strand
TAAGATTTTTCTCGCGTCTGCACTGGTGTGATGTGTGAGCTGAGCTGAATTCTTAAGGGATGAATGCATGTTTTCTGCAATAATCCTTCTGACATTAGATATTTTTTTGATGATATATTCATTAATATCAGGAATTTCTTCGGCTATTACGCTATGTCCGGTTGACTGCTTTCCGGATTCTTTACCTTCTTTTTTTATTACATCAGATGCAAGATTTGTCGTTTGCGAAGCGGCGGCTGCAATTTCGATATCCTTTTCAATGATCTTGCCCATGGGACCTGTTCCTTTTACCTGTGATACATCAATATTCAGCCTTGAAGCAAGATTCCTGGCTCGGGGTGAGATTTTGATTTTATCAGTTCTGTCAGTAGTAATGACTTGGTCTTCGGTTTTTTGAACATCAGTTAATTGGGCTGCTTCAGGAGCAGAAGCACTAGCAGAGCCAACAGCGGTTAAAGATGTTTCCTTGGGCACGAATTCATTTATCGATTCCCCAGGCTGACCAATAACGGCTATATTGGTAAGTACACCGACTTCGTCGCCGGTCTTGCAAAATATTTCAAGTATTATACCGGAAGCAGGTGATTCAAGATCAAATGCCGCTTTATCGGTTTCATAAGACAGAATGATTTCACCTTCTGTAACATGGTCTCCTTTTTTCTTATACAATTCACCAATGATGCAAGTTTCCACCGATTGTCCCTGTCGGGGCATGATTACATTTGTAGCCATTATTCCTGATTTTGAGTTTAAGGTTTTTAAGACTTATTTTATTAAAAATGCTATTAAGTAGTTAAGTGAAAAATTCCCATCTTTCTGCTATATGATATATCCACAAAAATATCCATATACTTACTCTGTATGGTGTTTTATAAAAATCATTCCTTGTCGAGTAGTAGATTATTAATCGTACGGAAGTGTTAAATTGCCTTACTTACATTGATTCAAATTCTGTGCAATGAAATGCAATATCTGCTTTAAATTCTTGAGGTTTGCATTTAACACCGGATTGTTTTGTTAATTGTAAGATTTGCAAATTCCGTTTCAGAGATTTCGTCATCATTTAGGTTTATACATCCGTTCCATTCATACCTGATTGCAAAGAAGATCAATTGGAAAGAACCTGAGATGAGTTTGAACCCTTTTACAGGAATGTAGACCCCCGGTACAAATCAGATGTACAATCTTGAAAATGATAATCTATGGAGATTAAAAAAAATGTCGTCAGCACTTCTCCAGATAGATGCATTTTCAGCTCAAACCACAGGTTGTCCGTTTTGATTTTGTCATCTTCCTCAACTGTATCGGTGAAGGTGGTATGAGAAATATTTTCAATATAAGCATCGATATCTTTGATGAGACTTAGTACGACTTAAGGAGAAAGAAGAAAGGCTTGATAAAATGGTAAGGAAAAACCAGCGTTAATGCTTCTTTTCTTGCTATATTTATGCTGACAGTAAAATTTTCAAGTTCTTCTCTGAATTTAATTGTCATTATTCCATTTTTTCACTATAGAATATTAATAATCTTCTACTTAAAAAAATATTTATTTCAAAATAAAAACATACATTCAGAGTAAGTATTTGGATAATGTTATGGATAGTATATTATGTAACCGAAAGCTTAATATATGATAAAAAAATACAAAAACATGATTATAAAGATCATAGCACATTTTGTATTTGCGTTATTTACACATAAGCCCTCTTTTGCTTACCCTTTAACAAAATCATTAAAATATGAAAAAGATACTTAATAATCCGGACAATTTTGTTACTGAAATGCTCGATGGTGTAATAAAAGCACATCCTGATAATCTTAATTATATTGGGACAGACATTCATTGTATTGTTCGTGCCGATGCCCCGGTTTCCGGGAAAGTGGCATTAGCTACAGGTGGTGGATCTGGTCACTTACCTCTTTTTATAGGTTATGTTGGTAAAGGAATGCTCGATGGATGTGCTGTTGGTGACATATTCGCATCACCAAATGCAGAACAAATGCTTGAAGTTACACGTAAGATTAATAGTACAAAAGGTGTAGTATACATATATGGAAATTATGGCGGTGATGTAATGAACTTTGATATGGCAGCCGAATTGGCTGAAATGGAAGGCATTAAAGTTAAAACTGTACTTGTAGCTGATGATGTAGCTTCAGCACCTGCTTCGAATGCAAAACAAAGACGCGGTATTGCCGGAATGATATTTGCATTTAAAATTGCTGGTGCCAAAGCTGCGAAAGGTGGCTCACTGGATGAAGTTGTTTCTGTTACAGAAAAGGCCCTTAACAATATTCGAAGTATAGGAGTAGCTTTATCACCCTGTACTGTGCCACGTATTGGAAAACCAACATTTTCAATTGGAAGCGACGAAATGGAGATAGGAATGGGCTTACATGGTGAACGTGGTATAAGCAGAGAAAAACTGCAAAGTGCCGATGCTGTGACGACAAAAATGATAAACACAGTCTTAGACGAACTTAAACCTAAAACTGGTGACACCTTAGCTGTAATGATTAATGGTTTGGGAGCGACACCTACTGAAGAGCTTTATATTGTATACAGAAAAGTCCATGATTTACTTACCCAGAATCTTCTTAAGATACACAGGGTCTATGCCGGTGAATATGCGACATCAATGGAGATGAGTGGATTTTCAATCACACTTTTCAAAGTTGATGATGAAATGAAAATTCTGTTGGATGAACCTGCAAATACGCCTTTTTTCAAACAATTTTAATAATTAGATTTGATGAATACTCAGAATGATTCACTTTCGATAGATAGTATCAAAACAGCCGCCCTACGTGTTTGTAAAGCTATAGAAACAAATCAAGATTACTTAACAGAGCTTGATCAAGCTATTGGAGATGGAGATCTGGGAATTACGATGAATAAGATATCACTTGCACTACGTGAGTACGTGACAACCACACAGGTCGATGATATAGGCCAGTTTCTTGTTGGTGCGGGTTTAGTATCTAATCGTGCAGGGTCATCATCCTTTGGGACATTAATGTCTACGGCACTCATGCGTGCAGGAATGAAAGTCAAGGGAAATAATCAAATTTCAACTGCTTATCTTCCCGAAATTCTTTCTGCAGCAACTCTGGGGATTCAGGAACGAGGGAAAGCGCAGCTCAATGATAAAACTGTTCTTGATGTTCTTTTACCTGCATCTAACGCCCTGAAGTACGCACTAGATTCTGGAATCTCCCTTAAAGATGCCGGTATGCAAATGGTCGAAGCTGCAAAAGCAGGTCGTGACCGCGTAACACCTCTCAAGAGTCTTATCGGGAGGGCATCATGGCTAGGCGAACAAACCATAGGAAAAATTGATCCGGGATGTGCAGTTGCTGTGATAATTCTTGAAGCAATAGTTAAAGCTTAATCCCCTACCTTCCGAAGTTAAAGGCCTGCAAATAAATGAAGATGTGACAAGCCTGATTTTCCTTCAGTCATGTGCACTTCCAGAAGGAATCAGAAAGCCTATTTTAAGATCCCAAACTTTTTTGACACACCGGACTTGCTTGGGTGGTATGAAGTAATTTATGAAGATGGATTCAGTGTAATAGTGCCCATGCAGTATGGAGTTAATATCCTTGAGTGGAATGCCGGTGGTGAAAACAACCTTGAAAAAAGAGAAGGAAGAGTAAGTTCATCACAAATTTCATATTGTTACCAGGGTGATGCAGTACAGTGTTCATCAGATGAAAAAAAAATCTGATCACCTTATTTACTTTTGAATGGACAAATTCGCGTATCGGCAAAAATACAAAAGAAGTCAATTTATATGGATCGGTTAATTATCAAGCCCAACAGCAGGATTATGTAAAGGTAGTATCAAGACCAATGCAGAGCAATGCAATTTTACTGGCCAACATAAGTAAAGTAACAAAAAGAAAACCTCCAATAGCTTGCAAGTAGGATCTTTAAAAATAATTAAAGAACTCATCCATTATACATTATTTTCGAATTTCTTTTTGAAAAGGGAAAATAGGTAATGCACCTTAACATTAATAATAAATCCTTAACTTTAAATTTAATTACCAATAAAGGATGTTAGGAAGTAAATGACAATAATATTTATTCCTAATTTCGATAAAGATTTAAATAGTCAACTTTTATTAAAGGAGTAGCAATTCATTTTATCGTACGGGGATTATCCGGATTATTATGTCAGAAGAAAAAGCGATAATAAAACAATTTAAGGCTGGAGATATCGCTGCATTTGATACAATATATCATCAGTACAGCAAAAAACTTTACAATTTTGCTTTTAGATTAATTAAGGATCATGATACAGCAAGTGAGATCGTACAGGAAGTTTTTGTCATTTTATGGGAAAGGCACGAGCAGGTTAACACTGAATTAAATTTTAAGAATTATATATTCACTATTGCCTATAATTCAATCCGTAAGTATTTTAGAAACAAATCGATTGAAAACAAAGTAAAGGATTATCTTCTCAATAATTCACCCGAAATCTATGAATATACGGATGGAACCATTATTTATAACGAATTACTTGATATAGCCAATAAAACTATTGAAAAACTACCTCCGAAAAGGAAAATGGTTTATAAACTCAACAAGCAGGAAAGTATAAAAATAAAGGAGATTGCTGATAGATTAGAAATTACCAAAAGAACTGTCGAGAACCACCTGGCCAAGGCATTAAAATTCCTGAAAGAAGAATTGACAGGAATTTCCCACATTGTACTATTGCTTTGTTACCTAATCTTAAATTAATATACAAATACTAAGTTTTCAGGAATTAGAGAGATCAAATAGGTAATCCCTTTCTTGAAAATATAATACATTGATAAACAAATTATTATGATCTTGGCTGATTTTTGGAATGGGCTCAATTGTTCCATAATTCCAGCCCCTGATAAATCTAGAATATTTCGACTTTAAGATTTTAAACTCGCAAGCGAATGAAATGCTAGTTTCATCGAATATTCCATTATTCCAATTTGACACTACAGCGTATTGATAATCACTTGCATAACAGAGAATTAATTTTTCAAAAGAAAAAACACATTCAGAGTAAGTATTAGGATACCTTTATGGATATATTATATAGCAGAAAGCTTAGTACATGACAAAAAAGCTATTATAAGTTTTTTCAAATATGGATTAATTTATCTATCAAATGTATTCTTTAACAATGATTTGTATGATCTTATTAATTGTTGCAAATTTTGTCATGTACTTAGAATCGAATGATAAGAACTTTAGGTTAGTAGAGAGGGTAGGGAAGACCAAAAGTACCCGGATTTTGGGGTACTTTTGGTTGTTCCATTTCAAAAACTCTGTTTTATGAATTCAAAGAATAACAAAGAGATCGAATACAGCGTCCTGAAAAAATATTTTGAGGACAGTGCTTCTGATGAAGAGAAGAAATTAGTGAATAACTGGTTAAATAATCCTGATAGTATTTTCAGGTTTGAATCCTACCTCAGGCTTCTCTGGGAGGAAACGGATGATTTGGAGTCAGCAATTGAACTGGATACATTGCTCGACAAGATTCATCATAAAATTAATCTCTCCACAGAAAAAATCAAGTCCTTGCCTGACATATCAAAACCTGTTATCTCATTCAACTATGTTTTAAAAAATATCGCCCGGATTGCGGCAATATTATTATTGCCATTGATGGTATATATTTCATGGGAGTTATACAGTCAAAATATATTTGTGAATGATCAGGCTAAGATTACATATAATGAAATTATTTGTCCCCTCGGCGCACGGTGTCATTTTGAATTGCCTGACGGAACAAAAGGCAGTCTCAATAATGGCAGCCGGTTAAAATATCCCTTAAATTTTTCCGGTAGTACAAGGGAAGTGGAACTTATTGGCGAAGCCTTCTTCGATGTTCATCATGATAAAAACAAACCATTTGTTGTAAATACTTTTGGATTGAATGTTAAAGTGCTGGGAACCAGATTTAATGTATATTCCTATCCCGAAGAAGGCTTACAGGAGTTTACACTGGAATCAGGAATAATTGAGCTATTAGAAAAAGAAAATAATGGGGAAATAACCGTTGCAAAATTAAAACCTGGACTGCATGTAACCTACCAGTTTATGGAAGCCAAAACTGAAATTGAAACAGTTAAAACAACAGAAGGGTCAATTGTACTTGAGGATAAAAAAAGCCTGGATGAATTCCTGTCTGAAATGAAACCCGGTCAGTGTGCTGAATATGAGATGAAAAATGGTAATCTGAATATAAAATTTGATGAACCTGATTATTACACAGCATGGAGAGAAGGGAAGCTTGTTCTGCGAAACGATCCTATGCCCCGGTTACTGAATAGGATTGAGCGTTGGTATAATGTAGATTTCAATATTCTGGATGAAAGTATCAATGAATACACATACTGGGCCACCTTTGAAGAGGAAAGCCTCGACCAGGTATTGACACTTTTATCATTTACAGCCCCCATTAAGTTTGAAAAAAAACCAAGGGAAAAAGTGGATGACTTTATCTATAAGATTCAGGAAATAGATGTTATGACAAAGAAATAATATTCAATTAACGTCAGTTCAATTTAGGGATGAATTGTATGTACTTAATACGAATAATAATAATATTAGACCGTAGTATGTTGATAGAAGGGTGGTAAAATGGTAAAATGGTAAATTAGTAATTTGGGAAATTAAAGTGAGTAAGTATTTGGTAAACGGGTTTGGAAGGAACAAATTATAAGTTATAACTGATTATCGGTTTCTGTAATAAATGAAATGGTGGAGCAATGGATTGATAGAAGATTGGAATATTAACAGAATAGTTTATCATTAGGGCACCTACTCCAGTATTCCAATAGTTTACATTAATCTATAAATCAATAATATATCACATAATATATCGGACTCACACTAATTGATACAAGTTCAAATTCACAAATGGGCAATAAAATTAACAAATAGTTCTTTGAAATTATGAATTAATAGCACTTTCAGCAATTCTTGCAGCGTGACGACTTGAATTGAAAAGTTGGATTTTTGCTATTTTAAAAGCATTAATCCATGAATCAAGGCAAATATATCTTCGCTCAACTTACAGATTTTTTACCTCGCCGAGTTTTTGACAGGATCGTTGATAAGTATGAAGGGAATAAATACGTTAAGTCCTTTACTTGTTGGAATCAAATGCTCTGCATGGTGTTTGGGCAGTTGCCTTCCAGGGATAGTATGAGAGACCTAATGTTAAGCCTTGAAGCTCATCAGCCGCAATAATATCATCTGGGTTTTGGATTAAAAATCTATCGAAGAAATCTTGACACAGCGAACGAAAGGAGAAACTTTAAAATCTTTGAGGAATTTATCTATGTACTGATTGAGGAGGCTCTCAGAAGCTGTTATCGTAATGATTTTGAAATTGAAGTTGATGGAAATGTCTATACAATGGACTCCACTATAATTGATCTATGTTTAAGCGTTTTCTGGTGGGCAAGCTACACAAGCATAAAAGAGGAATAAAGCTTCATACTTTACCTTATATGATGTTAAAGCTTCTATCACCAGCTTTCTGCATGTCTCCAAAGCTGTAGTTCACGACGTCAATATTATGGATATCATCCCATATGAAACGGGCAGTTTTTACGTTGCTGATAAATAGTACACCGACTTTGTGAGGTTGTTTAAAATCCCCATGCTAATGGATCATTCTTAGTAATAAGAGCCAAGTAAAATCTGCAATTTTAAAAGAATATATTCCAGAAAAGTAGAGAAAACAACAGGAGTTCAGAATGATCAAATCGGCAAACCTGTGGTTTGTAAATCAAAAAAAATATCCTGAAAAGCTTCGTCGGATCAAGTTTTACAACTGTGAACAGGATAAGGATCTTGTTTTCTTAACCAACAAAATGGATCTGAAAGCCTCTGAGATAGCATTCTGTATTAAAATGATGGGGGGTGGAACTGCTTTTCAAATGGATAAAACAGCATCTTAAGATAAAAGCTTTCTCGGGCACTACTCTCAATGCTGTAAAAATCCAGATATATTGTGCAGTCATCGCTTGCTATCTTGTTGCCTTGGCAGGCTACAAATTGAAAGTCGACCGAACAATCTACGACATCTTACAGATCTTGAGCATATTGTTACTGGACAAAACTCATATAAGAGAGATACTTACGAAGTCCGATTACAATTCGGTCAAAGAACTAGAAAATAAACAATTAATAATCAGTGGGTTTTAATTGCCCACTAATGGTTTACTATATTATTAAAAATCTATTCAGATTACTTCAAAACAAATAAAATTATGCCTATGAAAAGAACCAAACTAAACAAAAAAAACAGGAAAGTGTGGCAGCACTTTCCTGAACAAATTTAGCATTAATGTCTTCAACCTAACTTAGAGTTAGTTAAATTTTATGTTTAACGCTAAACCATACAAAATTATGAAAAAAAATCTCAAAGCAGTGTTAAAACCTGACTGCATTTTAAAAATTCTAAGAATTATGAAACTAACCGTTTTCCTGATGTTTCTAACTGTTCTTCAGGTTTTTGCCAGGAGCACCTATTCTCAGAACACGAAATTAACAATGAACCTTGGCGAAACAACCGTAGAACAGGTTCTCAAGGAAATTGAAACTCAAAGTGAGTTCTATTTCTTGTTCAATCAAAAATTGGTTGATGTAAACAGAAAAGTCTACCTCCATGTTGCAAGTGAAAAAATCGATAATATACTAGCCCAGGTTTTTTCCGGAACGGATGTGGAATATATTGTTTTTGACAGACAAATTATATTGTCTCCTAGCGAGTACCTGAAAGAAGCTAAACCTGAACAACAAATTCAAGCTATTAAAATTAGTGGTACAGTGAGAGATGAACAAGGGGAGCCTTTACCCGGAGTGTCGGTCATAATAAAAGGCACTACCATAGGAACAATAACTGATTTAATGGGCAACTTTAATTTGGAGGTTCCTGATAAAAATCAAATACTTGAATTTTCCTTTGTCGGAATGTTAACTCAAACAATTGCGATAGAAAATCAAACTATCATTAACGTAAACATGGTGCTTGATGTCATAGGTTTAGAAGATGTTGTAGTAGTTGGTTATGGTACACAAAGGAAGGCAAGTCTTACAGGAAGTTTGGCAGTTGTAGACGTTGATAATATTAGGGTCAATCCTAAAGGAAGATTGACGGAATCAATACAAGGCATTGCATCAGGGGTTGATGTGTATAACTCTAATGTGCCGGGCCAAGATGCTAAGATCAGAGTACACGGTCTGGGCACTATTGGTAATAATGATCCTTTGTGGGTAATTGATGGTATACCTGGGGGCAGAACACTTAATCTTAACCCTGCAGATATTGAATCCATAACCATACTAAAGGATGCTGCTTCTACAGCAATTTACGGAGCCAGGGGATCAAATGGTGTTGTTTTAGTTACAACCAAAACAGGAAGGCAAAACTCCCCCATGCAGATTGATTTCAATGTGAGGACAGGATTTGCAAAGAATTATGCAAAGTTAGATTTGCTTAATCCAGAGGAATATGGTGAAATGCTTTGGCTACAAGCACATAATGATGGAATAGAGCCAAATCATCCTCAATATGGAAATGGGGCAACACCGAAAATACCTGTATACGTGGTTCCTGCCGGAGCAGATCAGGTAGACGAGTCGCTTTACGATAAGAATACTTACCAGATCTCAAAAGCAAATGCAGAGGGGACTGATTGGTATGATTTATTGTATCGACCCGCCGCAATGATTAATGAAGTTAGCCTTTCATTATCAGGTGGTTCTGAAAAGTTTGCATATGGAGTCGGTTTCGGATTTGTGGATGAGGAAGGAATTGTAAAATATTCAGAATATAAACGTTATACATTAAATACAAATTTAATTTCCTATGCGACAGATTGGTTAGAAATAGGAACAATGAATAGACTAGGTTATTCGGATTTTCATGGGAGTCGTGACCAGGGAGAAAATGGTCCTTCAGGAGGTATAGCAACGGTGCCAACCATTTTACCGGTATATGATATAATGGGCAATTGGGCTCCGATTTCCCAGGTAGCAGCTTTTGACGCGCGTGTAAATCCCCTCGCTGAAGTGTATCGCGATAGGAATCGTAATTCAGGTGTATTAGAATTAGTTGGAAATGTTTACGGTAACATTTCTATTATGAAAGATTTGAATTTTAAATCTTTATTCGGATATATCATAGACCAGGATCGCTTAATATATCCACTAGAAAATAATTATGAATCTTATCAGGCCCGGGGTTTTGACGAATTAACCGAATCTTTGAGTGAGTATAAACAATTTAACTTTACAAATACTTTAAATTATACAACAACTTTGGCCGATATTCACAGTCTTCAAGTATTACTAGGCACTGAATCATTATGGAGGAATGGGAGAGCTTTCAGTGCAATGCGGAATAATTTCTTTTCAACAGACCTGGATTATATGGTACTTAATGCCGGCGAAGGATTGCGGGAAAATTCAGGATCAGCCTATGATTGGTCAACTCTTTCATTTTTCGGGCGTTTAAACTATGGATATGACAATAAATATCTTTTAGATGTTACTTTCCGCCGTGACGGTTCATCACGCTTTGGGTCAGAAAATCCTTGGGGTAATTTTGCGTCAGTTGGTGCGGCATGGAGGATTTCAGATGAAGGATTTATGGCTGCTACACAAAACTGGTTGGATGATTTTAAGCTCCGTGTGAGTTGGGGTCAATCAGGGAATGACAATATCGGTAACTATAATAGTTATTCCACCTATCGCTTAAACGTAGCTAACACATGTTATCCCATAACAGGCCAGAACGTTCTTGCATCTGGATTCGCGATATCAGCATTCGGCAATCCAGGGACCAAGTGGGAAACAACAATTTCAAAAACTTTTGGTATTGATGCAACTTTTTTTAATCGCCTTAACCTGACTTTTGACTTATGGCAGAAAGATACAAAGGATATGCTGTACCAAGAAGTGATACCTGCTGTACTTGGTAATGCAACGGCACCATCTGTTAATGTTGGTGATATGCGGAATCGGGGATTCGATTTACAGTTAAATTACCGTTCACCTTTAAACAGGGATTTCAATTATAATCTCATCTTAAATGTTTCACATTATAAAAATGAAATTATCAAATTATCTTCCAGGGAAGGCGAAACACTCATGGGTTATTCATACAGGCAATTCCCGATCGTGCAAACAGAAAAAGGTCAACCATATCCATCATTTTGGGGATATGATGTTGTAGGATTATTTCAATCTCAAGAAGAAGCGAGCAGTTATGCACCGCAGTTTGGAGGTGCATATAATAAAGCTGGTCAGTTCAAGTTCAGGGATGTCAATGATGATGGAGTAATCGATGGAGATGACCGTACTTATATCGGAAATCCTCATCCTGATTTTATCGCAAGTTTAATAGGTAATCTTAATTATAAGAAGTTTCAGCTAGTAGCCAATTTCTATTCATCTGTTGGTAATGATATGGTAAATTTGTTGCTTCGGACTACTGATATGAATTTCTTTCTATCTAACCGCAGTAAAAAAAGACTCTATGAATCATGGGGTAGTCCTTATTTGAAAGATAATAAAGATGCAAAAATGCCTATTGCTCAAGTAAACGATTCTTATAGCCAGTTGCCATCCTCTTATTATGTAGAAGACGGATCATATTTAAGATTACGGAATCTCCAACTTGGATACGAATTGTCAGGACATTTAAAGAAGCTCCGGGTCAGCCGTTTCCAAGTTTATATAAGCGCATCGGATCTTTTTACTATCAGCAAATATTCTGGTCTTGATCCCTCAGTAAACGCTTCTGATTCTGGTTACGGAGTAGATTTAGGAAACTGGCCTGCCCCCAGAAGGTATATGTTAGGAATTAACATGAGTTTTTGAGTAGAATATACATTCAATACAACTGAACTTAAATAATATTTTAATTATGAAAAATATAATCAAAGTAGTACTAAAAATGAATCAAATCATAAGGCCAAGTTTGGTTATTATGTTAATAATAACATTTAGTATTATTATGTATTCTTGTGAAGATTTTCTGGAGAAAAAGCCGAAAGGTGTCACTACTATAGAGTCCTTTGCCGATGAGGAAGGGGTAAATTACCTGTTAATTGGTGCGTATAGTACTTTAGATGGCGCTCAAAATGCTAACCAGAGCTGGGCTTCTGCCGGTTCTCCTAAGAATTGGCCATGGAATTTAGCGTCCGACGATGCCACCAAGGGTTCAACTGCTGGGGATATAATAGATATATTTTACCTGGAAGTTTACCAACCGACACCGGATAATCCTTGGATTGAATATAAATGGAGGGTTGGTTATGACGGTATTGCCAGGGCAAATGAAGCACTAAAGGCTTTAGCGATCGCAGAAGAACAGATTGGTGATGTAACAAAAGTCAATGATCTTAAAGCCCAGGCTAGATTTATTAGGGGTTTCTGGCATTTCCGTTTGCAAAAAATGTTCTGGCAGGTTCCATATATATCAGAAGATCTTGATCCTGCAACCGTAAAGAATGACCATAAAATATGGCCTGAGATAGAAGCTGATCTGCAATTTGCAATTGACCATCTGGCAGATTCATATCCTGGAGAACCTGGTAGAGTAACTAAATGGGCTGCCATGGGTATTAAAGCATATGCTCATCTTTTTCAGCAGGAATATTCAGAAGCAAAAGTCTTGCTTGATGATATTATTAACAGCGGACGATTTGATTTGGTAGCAAATTACCGTGACAATTTTTCTGCAATAACAGAAAATAATATAGAATCTATTTTCGAGACACAACAATCCGTTGATGACGGTTCGGGTAGAATCAGTAGCCATGGTAATATGGATAGTCAACTCTGTAACGCGTATAATAGATTCCTGCCGGTATGTTGTGGTTTCTACCAACCAACCCAGGATTTAGTTAATGCTTTTAAGGTTGATGACAACGGCCTTCCTTTGTTGGGTATCGACGGTCCAAAATTCAATGATGAAAATTTGGAAAATGACTATGAAATTCCCAGCGGCATTGAATTCATTCCGACTGATCACCTGCTTGATCCCCGTATAGACCAAACAGTGGGAAGGCGTGGAGTTGATTTCCTGGGTTGGGGTATCATGACAGGGGCTGAATGGATCCGTTCACAATCTTTTGGTGGCCCATATCTCCAAAAGAAACTCATGTATAGTAAAAGCGAAGAGGCTATTGCATCAAATCCCCTTTACAAACGTCAGCATTCAATTAATTATAGGTATCTTCGTTATGCTCGTGTATTATTATGGAGGGCTGAATGTGCAGTGGAAGAAAATGATCTTGAGACAGCACGGCAATTAGTCAATCAGGTACGCAGACGGGCTGCAAATCCAGTAAACATTACTATGGGCAGGGTTATCAATTATGAATACCCGTCAGGACCTTCTGATGCTATTGTTGACTGGGATCAACCCGCAGCTAATTACTTAATAGGCGAATATCCAACATTCCCAAGCCAGGAATATGCAAGGGAGGCAGTCCGTATGGAGCAGCGTCTTGAATTTGGAATGGAAGGTCATCGTTTTTTTGATTTGGTGCGTTGGGGTATTGACCATGAAGTGTTAACAGAGTTTATAACAAATGATTCTGAATTCAGGTATGCAATGTTGGGAGCCGTTCATATCAAAGATAAAAATTCTCGTTGGCCACTTCCCCGGAGGCAGCTCGATGTTCAACCTGATGTACTGGAACAAGATCCACTCTGGAAATAATTTGAACAGGAGTATGCACATCATGTTACCAACGCTTAATTTATTTAACAGGTACATGATGTGCATTCCTTAATATGGTAGATGTAGATAGTCGTTCCCCGATATAATCTGGAAAGGAGTAAAATATAAGAGCGAACACGAGAGTGTTTGGGCGAAGTACCAGATCAAAACTCATATCAATTGTGTAAGTATCCATTAAGGAGAAAGGGCATTTGATTTTTTCTAAAGGGGTAAAACTAATTTGGCTCCAACTGAATGTTTATTCTTCATGTAACGATTTATTTCAGTTCTAAAACTAAAACACAGAAAATATTTAAGTTTATTTGCCGCACGGCAATCCTAATCCATAACCAAATAAACCCTATCCAATGCGCATTAAAGTAAGTTTTATTATTGTTATTATTATGCTTTTAACAAATTGCCGAAAGGTTGAAAAATTGCAATTCATAGAATATCCCGACTTTAAATTGGGATTTACAACGCAAAACTTTATTGGATCCATCCCTGTCACCTCTAAAAACGTTATTAAATTGATAGACTATGCATCTTCCAATGGTTTTTGTTGGATAGAGTTAAGGGATCCGGATGCAACTTTGACTTTAGATGAATGTAAGCAAATTGCCAATCATGCAAAAGAAAAGAAGATAGAAATAGCATATGCTATTCAAAGTGGTCTCCTCAATGAGGATTTTTGGGATGTTTTTATGCGGGGAGTAAATAACGCCGCGCTTTTTAATGATAATGGCCCTTGTACCTTAAGAACTAGTGCTTGTGGGGAAGAGTTTAGTTTGGACTTAAATAAAAAAGGTTGGACACAGGAGGAATTGTTCAGAATAATTACCAATGCAAATAAAGCAGCACAAATTGCATCTGAAAAAGGAGTACAACTCGTATTGGAAAATGGAATTGAGGCTGTTTTCAGTAAAGACTCTCTCTATTTTGGAATAGAAGATCTGTTTTTACAAATAAATACTATTGATTTGCAGTTTGATACAGCAAACCCATTTAGTGTGTCCAGGGTGCATTCCGATCCTTCCAAGGTAAAAGAGTTCCTTCAGACAAATTGTTATAGATTGGCATATATACATCTAAAATCTTCTCATGATGGTCATGCACAGCCGTTCTTAACGGCGAATCCACTACCATTTTCAGATATATTTGAAATTTTACATAATTATGGAATTAATTATATCGCTGTTGAGTTATCCACTGTTTTCAACGAAAATGAAGTTTATCAGAATCACGATAAAAGTATCCTGTTTCTGAAAGAAAAGGGATTTATATTTTAAATCTTCTTTTCAGGTAATTTGAATCAATGTAGAAATCGTGTAATATCCTGGTTCCCCGGTTAAGCTGTATAGTAATGCAAAAAACAGATCGCCGTAAATTTCTGAAAAAAGCTATTGTTGCTGGTGCTGCAGGTTTTGCAATACTAAGACTCGACGGGTTCACCCCCATGTCACCCTATAATAATAGCGGGATACTCAATACGCGACTATTTCCCTTTATTGGTAAATACTTTTTTGTTAATTCTTGTCGCACCAAAGGATCACTGAAAGTTGAAATATTGGACCAAAAGGGCGTAGTACTTTTCCCGTTTACCCAAGGAAATTGTATTCCTGTTTCGACGGATAGTACAATTAACAGAATTAAGTGGAATAACACGGAAGACCTCTCAGCAATAAGGGGAAAGGAGGTTCGATTCTGGTTCCATCTTGAAAACGGGCATCTTTATTCTTTCTGGGTAAGCTCTGATGAATCAGGAGCCAGCCATGGATATGTGACCACCAGAGGGCCATGATATACTAGGGTAACCGATGACCATAATATTTCTACCTATCAGAAATTGGCTTTTTTATCAAAATATTGATTATTAATTCATAAATTATAAAATCAAAAAAAATGAAAAGAAATAAATTAATATCTATATCATGCATTATGCTGTTTATCTTCGGACTATCCGATGCTCAACCTTTAAATAAACTTGGCAAAGACGACAGAAAGTTGTATCAAAAGCCGTATATTATTTCTCCAGCTAATATTCCTAATGAAGGGATATTATTTGTTGATCATGAGAAAAATAGTCGTTCTGGACACGGTGGTCATGCTGTAACAGAGTGCCGTAACGGAGATATTATTGCATTTTATATGAATACCTGGGCTGAAGAGTGGAGGGGTCATGGCTCTGGGGGTTGGTCCTCATATAAGCGGTCAACTGACGGAGGAAAAACCTGGAGTGAACCTGTTGATTTCGAATATTCATTTGATGTGTGGACTAAATATGGTGAAGTATATTCAGCTATGGTGTTTGGTGTTATTACAGCACCTGATGGTACGTTAATAGCCTCTGTGGTGCGATTCGCAGATTCGCGTTGGCGCAAAAAATTACCACCAGTCTATCTACTTAGTCACGATAACGGATACACTTGGAGCGATCCAATAGAATTTGATAAAGATGCTACTGTGGATGATATTTCACTGACATTTAATACCGGTTTCGTACACAATAATGAAGTGTTCATAGTTTTTTTTGGAGGTGCACAAAGTCCTGGTGTAGGACCTTATTCCCTTTATGTTTCGAAGGATAATGGTAAATCATTCAGTAGACGTAGTATATTGCCTTTTGATCATAGAAATTATTATTCTGCCGCGGCAGTATTGGATAATGGACATATAGTTGTCTATTCCTATCCCTATCCCACTTCTGGCCGATATGCCAATCCAAGCAAAGATACAGATGAAAAAAACATTCCATACGTTATTAGCAAAGATGGTGGACATACATGGTCTGAGGTTAAAACCACTTATTTTGCAAAGGCTGTAAGAAATCCTCAAATGTCGGAGAAAATCGGAGATTACTATTTTATGCATGGGCGAAGCGGCAGCTATGGCGATAACCCTAATAATTTTGTGTTATACTCATCAAAAGATGGTATTAATTGGGATGAGGGTGTGTATTTAGTGACACGACAAAATACCCCTCGTGCTGGTGCTGGTGATTTCTATTCTGGCAATGCTACTATAGGTAAGTATAATTCATCATCTCCCAAGAGACTTTTAATCCAGGCAGATATAAGTTATAATGGTCCAAGAGTAAATATTTATCATTGGTGGGTTGAAGTGCCAAACAGAAAAAATTAAAAAGGTTGGGGATCTATTACAAATTCAATTTGATTCTTGATGCATTAGAATTATTTAATACACTTTCACCTAAAAAAAATAAAAATAAAAGAACGATTTATGTTGGATGGTATAATTCCTGCAATGAATATACCCTTCGATGAAAATGACAAAGTCGATTACGATAGCCTTCGAAATGAAGTCGTAAATGGCATTGATGCAGGCGTTGTGGGATTCATGGTTCCTGTTTTTGCCAGTGAAGTTTGTAACTTGCATCCGGAGGAAAAAGAGAAAATTGTTGAGATCGTAGTTGAAACCACAGAGGGTAGTGTCCCTGTTATAGGTGGTGCCACGTCAGAAAACCTAAACGAATCCCTTTATTTAGCTGACAGTTATATGAAAAGGGGATGCAAAGGAGTACTTTGTTCTATACCCTATGTTAATAACAAGCAATACAAAAGATACGCAAGAGACCTTGCTTCACTTGAACCCGAATTTTTGATGATCCAGGATTGGGCTCCAGGAGATTATGGAGTCCCATCAGAACTTATTGTTGAACTATTTGACGAGCTTGAATGCTTTCGTTGCTTAAAGATTGAGGTGGTGCCATCTGGTCCAAAGTATACCGAAATTCTTATAAAGACAAATGGCCGACTGTGCGTATCAGGAGGATGGTCTGTATCTCAGATGATTGAGGGGTTGGATCGTGGTGTTCATGCTTTTGCCGTCACAGGCATGATGGAAATTTACTGTCGCATTTTCAACCTTTATCAACAGGGAAATAGAAAAGGTGCAAAGTATCTGTTTGAAAAGTTACTTCCAGCAATAGTATTTGCAAATCAGCATCTCGACATTTCGATATGGTTCTACAAGCGGTTGATGTGGAAACAAGGACTATACAAAACCCCAAATGTTCGTATGCCTATAATGAACTTTGATGATTATCATCGCAGAGTGGCTGATGAAAATATTGATTTAGTTATTTCATTAACGAAAATAATTACATCCTGTCCAGAATATTGATATAGATAAAATATTTTTTAGGATATCTCGAAGAAAGAATATTAATCATTCAAATGAGTAAGATGAAAAAAACAGATCGCCGTAAGTTTCTGGAAAAAGCTATTTTTGCTGGTACAGCAGGTTTTACAATACCTTATATTGCTCATTACAAGCAAGATAATTTTAAAGACGAGATTTTTGGACATAAACCGATTGAAAACAAATCGGGTGAGATACTATATAATGGAATCCAGCTTCCCGAAATCTGGCCTCCAAAAAGTATGGATCCCCGTGTCTATGAACCCATGCCAGTTCCTTACTTGTCATCCCCACCCCGGGTTATACCTATAAATATTGGAAGGCAATTATTTGTAGACGATTTTCTGATAGAAAGCACCAACCTTAAGCGTGTGTTTCATAAGGCTCAAAAATATGAGGATAATCCAGTTCTCAAGCCTGAAACCGCACTTGAAAAAGGGGGAGAATATAACTCTTGGTATGCGAATGGTCATTACCTTCCAGCAGCTGTTCCCAAAGATGGGGGTGTCTGGTGGGACCCGCAGGATAAGATTTTCAAGATGTGGTACGAAGCCGGGTGGCTTGAGAACACGGCTTATGCTGAAAGTATAGACGGTATTCACTGGGAACGTCCCCACCTGGACATCCAAGTAGGGACTAACCGGATACTCCCTGAATTGATTCCCAATTCCAATACTGTCTTTTTAGATCATTTTGCCAAAAATCCAAACGAGCGGTTTAAAATGTTCTTGTGCCAAGAAATGGGGGATTTTTTTAAGTCTAGATATGTACTTCCCAATCCAGGATACAGCATGGTGTCTTCAGATGGCATTCATTGGAGTGAACCGGTTCCCACCGGTTCTTTAGGCGACAGAAGTACGATTTTTTACAACCCATTCCGTAAGAAATGGATCTACAGCATACGTTCCGGGAGTGCTAGTGGACGTGCCAGACGCTATCGTGAACATTCAAATTTCCTTGAGGGAGCAAAGTGGAATGAGGATGATTTGGTCTTTTGGACAAGTGCAGATTATCTTGATTTGCCTGATCCAGCTATTAGTGAAAAGGCTCAACTATATAACTTATCTGCAGTAGCTTATGAAAGCATCATGCTTGGCCTTCACGAAATACATC
Organism: uncultured Rikenellaceae bacterium; assembly: GCA_964466705.1. Taxonomy (GTDB): domain Bacteria; phylum Bacteroidota; class Bacteroidia; order Bacteroidales; family VadinHA17; genus LD21. The sequence goes on along the minus strand of CAYXSM010000023.1, from coordinate 39,387 downwards.
TTGGCCCTCCTAATGATGTCTGTATGAAACTAGGAATACCCAAAACAACTGAACTAAAACTTTCATACAGTCGTGACGGCTTTCATTGGCACCGTCCTGACCGTGAAGCTTTTATCCCTGCTACACGCAGACCCGGTTCTTGGGACAGAGGTTATGTTCAGTCAGTTGGCGGCATTTGTTTAATTGTCGGAGATAAACTATGGTTTTATTATAGCGGTTTCCAGGGAGACGAACAAAAAATTAGCTCTCAGGTTAAATTTAGTGGTACTTACGCAAATGGTAGCACAGGAATTGCCGTGCTAAGACGCGACGGGTTCACGTCCATGTCACCCTATCATAATAGCGGGATACTCACCACACGGCTATTATCTTTTACTGGGAAATACTTTTTTGTTAATGTTGATTGCCCCAAAGGATCACTGAAGGTTGAAATATTGGATCAAAAGGGCACAGTAATTTCTCCGTTTACCCAGGGAAATTGTATTCCTGTTTCAGCGGATAGTACAATTAACAGAATTAGGTGGAATAACTCGGAAGACCTCTCAGCAATAAAGGGAAAGGAGGTTCGATTCCGGTTCCATCTTGAAAACGGGCATCTTTATTCTTTCTGGGTAAGCTCTGATGAATCAGGAGCCAGCCATGGATATGTGGCCGCCGGAGGACCAGGCTATACGGGAGCAATAGATAACCGTGGTCTCTCAGCATATATGGAAGCAAAATACTTTATGAAATTTTAACGGGTGGAAGGTTAAAATGTGATATAACTACGCTTTACTTCTGGCTGGATAGGAATGCGTTTTTCTACCTCCTTGAACTTTTGCTAGGGAATTATCGCTTCCAATGAAGAGTGTGGACGCCTATGGTTATAAAATGTCTCCTATTCCTTGGCAAGCATACAATGAGAACAGTTTAATCCCAAAACTGTATGTATTCAGGTATGTAGTTAGTACAAACCACTGTAAATATCTTATCTACAGCGGTTATTATATTAATGGGCGGAGAAAGAGGGATTCGAACCCCCGGTCCCGCGATAGCAGGACAACGGTTTTCAAGACCGCCGCATTCGACCACTCTGCCATTTCTCCGCCGCAAATATAATACTTTTTTCATTTTTTGGAATTTTTGACTGAAATACGCAAATTGTCAGATAATCAGATATGTAAACTATTTATTAACAGGATTTTAACAGGTAAAAATTTCCTGATTGCGGAAACATAGAACAGATGGAGGTTTGAGACATTTTTTTCAATTTCTGAAGACCGGCGATAAAAGGCTTTTTATATGCTAAAACGGCCATTATTTGCGCAAAAACGTGAAAATAAATTTGCTTGTGATGTAAAATAAAATAAATTTGTAATTAATTAGAACCATTGGTCTAACCTTTAAATCTTTCATTATGACAAAAAAAGAATTAGTTGACGCTATTGCCAAGGAGTCAGGCCTTACAGTAAAAGATGCAGGAAAAGCTTTGAACGCATTTGTTGGAGCTTTTGGAAAAGCAATGAAGAAAGGTCAGAGGATTCAGCTTCCTAATATGGGTACCTTCACAGTTGCCAAAAGAAGTGCCAGAGTTGTACGCAACCCCCGTACAGGTGCTAAATTGAATGTCCCTGCTAAAAAAGTTGTCAAGTACAAACCTGCTCCTGCTCTTAAGAGCCTTTAATCTTAACAGGTTAGGTTAATAAGAGGGTGTCCCCAAAGGGCACCCTCTTTAATTTTTCGTATCAGCATAACCTTTTCTATTCATGTTGTTTTCAGTATTTCTCCATAGTAATAAGTATTCAGAGAAATCGAAACAGGAAAAACATTCACATCTTCTTCATCTGCTATTCACACTGACTATGACTTACCGTAATACAAAGCCGGACTTACATCTTTCACCGTCAGTTTTGGCACAAACTGAGGTCTGAATTATCAGGGATTTCCTGAATATTAATACCGGTTAAATATTTTACTTTAATTATAAACATAGCTTTATTTACTTTTTTTTATTATTTTTGGTTTGCCAATTCCTGCCAAAATTCAGAAGCTATGAATTGCATTATTGTAGATGATGACAAGCTGACCTGTAAGATGCTTGAAGGTTATGTTAATAAGTATGCATCCCTGAATCTTGTTGGCATATTTTACGACCCCATATCAGCCAGAAATGCAATCGCCAAAAATAAAGACATAGATCTGGTGTTTCTGGATGTCAAAATGCCGGAAATGGATGGCTTTGACTTTATCGGCAGCCTTGAATCACCTCCGAACATTATTATTATATCGGGAGCTGAAGAATTTGCCCTGAAAGCATTTGATTTCAATGTGGTAGATTTTCTCCTGAAACCTATTTCCTTTTCAAGATTTTGTAAGGCCGTTGACAAAACTGTCAGGTATTTCAGTCATAAGGAACAAACCAGCTCAGGCGACGAGGAAATCTTTATTAAAAAAGGATCATCGCTTGTCAAACTGAAGCTAAAGGATATTGTATATGTTGAAGCCCTTGAAAACTACGTGACCCTGCATACCAACACCGACAAGTTTACAATACATTTTACGATGAAGGCTATAGAAACTCAGCTGCCATCAGGAATTTTCATACGGGTTCACAGGTCATTTATTATCAATAAAAGCATGATCCAGTCTATTAAGGAAAATGCATTGGATATCAGTGTTGGGAACACTGTCCGCAATATCCCCGTAGGTAAATCGTACAAAGACTCCCTCCTCAACGATATTAACGTGATGGCCAGATAACATCTTCCAAATCACATGCTTACAAACCGCCAGCTTTTTCTTCGGCATCTCGGGCAGACCTCTTTGAAACCTCTGATGCTTGAAATAGAAAAAGCCCAGGGGGTCTTCATGTATGGGATTGACGGCAGAAAATACCTTGATCTTATATCGGGGGTATCAGTGAGTAACACCGGTCATTGCCACCCATCTGTAGTGGAGGCTGTTGTCCGCCAGTCATCAGCATACATGCACCTGATGGTATACGGGGAGATCATTCAGAATCCCCAGGTAAGATATGCGCAGAAGCTTGTATCGTTGCTGCCGAGCTCGCTGAATACGTGTTATTTTGTCAACTCAGGCAGCGAGGCTGTTGAAGGAGCTCTCAAGTTGGCAAAAAGGTATACGGGCAGAAGCCGTATCATTTCATTCATAAATGCATATCATGGCAGCACACTGGGGGCGCTGAGCATCCAGGGAAGTGAGTTTTTCAGAAATGCATTCAGACCATTGATCCCCGATACTTACCAGATACCTTTCAATGATTTCATGGCGTTGAAATTAATTGATGAAAAATGTGCATGCGTCGTTGTTGAGCCTGTACAGGGCGAAGCCGGAGTTATATGGCCGGAGGAAGGTTTTCTTGGGGAGATACGCGATAAATGTAATGCAACAGGCAGTCTTCTTATATATGATGAGATACAAACGGGATTCGGGCGCACCGGAAATATGTTCGCGATGGACAGGTTTGGAGTTATTCCGGATATTCTGGTGCTTGCCAAGGCTCTGGGAGGAGGTATGCCCCTTGGAGCATTTATCTCATCCGGTGAAATCATGTCGGTACTGGTTTCAAATCCTTCTCTCGGACACATTACAACATTCGGAGGACATCCGGTCTGCTGTGCCGCCGGACACGCATCCCTCAATGTATTGATCAGTGAGCAGCTCGTTGAAAAATGCACTGAAAAAGGAATTCTTTTCAGAAAACACCTTAAACATAACCTTATATCCGAAATAAGGGGAGAAGGTTTGCTCCTTGCAGTCAAACTCAACAAACACAGCGCCGTTGAATATGTAGTACACAATGCCCCGGACTATGGCCTGATTCTTGATTATTTTCTTTTCTGTAAAGATGCATTCAGGATTGCACCGCCCCTGATAATTGACAATGATGAAATAATATATGCCTGCAGACAGATGATGTTGCTTCTTGATGATGCAGAAAATAAAATTTCAGGAATATGAAGGCCCTGAATAACATTCTGACCTTATTCCTGGTTCTGTCCGTTACCGAATTCCTGAGCGCACAGCACAGCCGGTCTGACATAACGTCTGTTTTGAACGGGCTCTTTAAAGGACTTTTAATTCGCAGTGATGACAATGAGAAACTCAGAATCAACGATTCTGTCAGAGTGATTATCGATCAGTACGTTAAATCAGACTCGGTTTTCACTCACAGGTTCAATGAAATTAACAGGCTTGGCCAGATCTCTTCTCCTGATGGAAGAGTGAAGATAATAACATGGAATCTTCTTCTGGCGGACCGGAAAAGCAAATATTTCAGTTATATAATAACCAGACCGGGCAGAGCAAAGGAACAGAAAATCTATTTCCTTGAGGGAGAATACAGTAAAGACCCTATTAGGTCAGACACTACTTATTCCCCGGCGGACTGGTATGGTGCTCTTTATTACGATATCAGGCCTGTTAAGAGGTCAAGTCCTGAAAGCTGGGTCATCCTTGGAATTGATTACGGCAATGACCTGATCACCAGAAAAATAATTGAAGTTCTCAGTTTTACCGATGAAGGTGATCTGATGTTTGGAAGGAAATGGTTCGCTTCAGGAGACAAATTGCTATTCCGAAAGGTTTTTGAATACTCGGCTGAAGCAGTGATGTCATTGAGATTCACACATGACCGTTCAATAGTATTTGATCACCTTGTTCCGTTATCTCCATCACTATCAGAAAACAGGCAGTATTATGCTCCTGATTATTCATATGATGCGTATTATTATAAAGGAGGAATGTGGAAAATGGAAACCAATGTTGATATCAGGAACATGAAATAATTGTTGCTGTATGGCTAAAACAAACCGGACCAATCTTATATGTCTTGATCAGCATCGCAGTTTTGCCGATGATCTCAGAATGCGTTTTTCTGATCCTTTGAAATACAATATTGTTAATGTTTCTTCTTCCGTCGATCTTGTTAAATATTTTGAGAATGCTTCCGAGAAGACAGGTATTAACATGGCCGTGATAGTAATTAAGGACAGGGATGAGCTGTCAGGGCAACCCGAACATCTGACCCTTGTTATTAAAAGAATTGATCCACGGGCAGGAATATTTATAATCTGCCCGGGAGACAGGATTGATGAGATCCGGAAAAGACTGAAATTCAATATTGATGCCTTTGTTGCAAAAAATGACAATGCTAATCTGCGCCTGCACAATGCCATGAAAAGACATATCAGCTCCCTGAACCTTGAAAAAAGAAGGCAGAGGAGAAATACTTCTTTTGTTGTTCTTGTGTTATTTGTTTTTCTGGCTGCTGCAGCCATAATCTTTGCACGGCTGAAATTTCCTCACTATTTCTGAAAAAAGTGACTATTTGTCAGTGTTGTTATTACGGCACATCTTTTGAAACTACCACGGCGTTACTGATGTTTAACTAAATAATCTTGTTGTTATGCAAACAGGCAAAATTGGTGTTACCACCGAGAACATATTTCCCATTATAAAAAAGTTCCTGTATTCTGACCATGAAATTTTTCTCAGAGAGTTGATATCCAATGCGGTTGATGCAACCCAGAAGCTTAAGGCAATATCTTCCGCAGGCGACTTTAAAGGCGATCTGGAGGACCTGACCATTCGTGTTTATGTCGATAAAAAGAAAAAAACCATAAAAGTATCTGACAATGGTGTGGGTATGACAGAGGAAGAACTTGACAAATACCTGAATCAGATAGCTTTTTCAAGTGCAAACGATTTTCTTGATAGATACAAAGATCAGGCTAACGGCATTATAGGCCATTTTGGTCTGGGATTCTATTCCAGTTTTATGGTTTCGGACAGGGTAGAAGTCATAACACGTTCCTGGCAGGATGGAGCGCGGCCGGTAAAATGGACCTGCGACGGAAGCCCTGAATTCACGATAGATGAAGCTGAAAGGGAAAAGAGGGGAACGGATGTAATTCTGCATCTTGATAAGGATTCAAAGGAGTTCCTTGAAGAAAACAGAATTGAAGAGCTCCTGAGAAAGTATTGCAAATTCCTTCCTGTTGAGATTGCCTTTGGCAGAGAAAAAGAATGGAAAGATGGCAAATACGTTGAGACAGGTAAAGACAAAATAATAAACAATACAAAACCTGCCTGGACCATTAAGCCTTCAGAATTGAAGGAGGAGGATTATCTCAAATTCTACCGGGAGCTGTATCCTGTTGGAGACGAACCCCTTTTCAATATACACCTGAATGTTGATTATCCGTTTAAACTGACTGGGATTCTGTATTTTCCTAAAATAAAAAACAATATCGAAATTCAGAAAAACAAGATACAGCTGTATTGCAGTCAGGTTTTCGTAACTGATTCCGTTGAGGGCATTGTTCCGGAATTCCTCACACTTTTGCACGGAGTTATCGACTCGCCTGATATTCCGTTGAATGTATCAAGGAGTTATCTGCAGAGTGATTCCAATGTGAAAAAGATATCCTCACATATCACAAAAAAAGTGGCTGACAGGCTGAATGATATTTTCAGGAATAACCGTGAGGAGTTCGAGAAAAAATGGGATAACCTGAAACTTTTCATTGATTATGGCATGATAACAGAGGAGAAATTTTATGAAAAGGCATCCAGATTCGCCCTCTTTAAGAATACGGAAAATAAATATTTTACCTATGAGGAATATGAAAAACTTATCAGGGAAAATCAGACTGATAAGAATAAGTCATTGGTCTACCTTTATTCTACCAGCAAAACGGATCAGTACTCCTATATTGAAAAAGCCAGGAACAAAGGCTATGATGTTCTGGAAATGGATGGACAGCTTGACGTTCACCTGATAAACCATCTTGAGACAAAGTTCAAGGATTCAAGGTTTGTCAGAGTTGACTCTGATGTTATTGACAAGCTGATTCAAAAGGAAGAAAAGCGTGAATCAAAGCTTACAAAGGAACAGGAAGAGGACCTCAGGAGTGTATTCAATGTAAAGGTCAGGTCAAAAGAAATTTACAACGTTGTCCTGGAAACTCTTGATGAAAATGAGGCACCGGTGATTATCACCCAGTCGGAGTTCATGCGCAGGATGAAAGATATGTCGCAACTGGGAGGGGGGATGAATTTCTATGGTGAGTTACCGGACAGTTATAATCTCGTGGTAAACCCGAACCACAATCTTGTGGTTAAGATAGCAAAGGAACTGGAAGAGCTGGAAGGTGAAAAACTGAAGGTGAACGGAGCTGAAATCAAAAGGCTGAAAGAGGAGTCTGAGTTCATGGAGAAAGAACACAGCAAAAGGAAACCTGAAGAAATAAGCCAGATTGAAAAGGATGATCTTGAAAAGCTTCGGAAGGAGCTTGAATCTTTTCAAAATACCAGAAAAGAAATCCTTGAATCTTTTGGTGCGAACAATAAAATAGTCAAGCAGCTGATCGATCTTGCACTTCTTTCAAACAATATGCTGCGGGGAGAAGATCTGAGTGTATTTGTCAAAAGAAGCATTGAGCTGTTATAGGTATATGATCTTCTGAAGATATCCGGAAGGGTTCAGATCATCCTTGCAACTTCCTCTTTAAGGTATTCGATGGCAACTCTGGTGGGTTCCTTATCGAGTTGCATGACCTTTTCAAGCAATTGCTTGCTGAGGTCCAGCCCTGGTGCAGCCGGCTTGATTTTTTCAGCTTCACTGTTTATTATTTTAATGACACCTGACCTTGCGTTTCTGACAACTTCCCATGCCTGAGGACTCATATAGATCTGTTGGGAGAGGTTGTGTTCAAATTCGTTTCTGATTGTTGTTAAAAGAGCAGTATGAAGCTGGGATGCAGTAAGTTCAGGAGAACTGACCCTTACCAGAAGAGATTCCAATGATATTCGCTCAAGGAAAAGCACAATTCTTTCGTATGCCTGAAGTTTTATCGGGGTAACGGTTCGGCTGCCCTGAAGAACTATTTCCTGTCTTCTCATATCCTGTTCGTTCCGGATCATCTTTTTTATAAGTACCCAGGCAGTAAGAAATACAATCAGTGCCGGTACAGTTATTTTAATTATGTCAGCTATGTATTCCATAGGTTTTGTTTATTTACACAAACTTAAGATTTTTTCCTTGTTTTTAATTTTTACTTTATACATTTGGTTCCAACCTTAAAATCATTTCTGAAATTTATGGAATATTTGTCAGACAGAATCAAATCATTGTCAGTGTCACAGACACTTGCTATGGCTCAGAAAAGCAGGGAGTTGAAGGCAAAGGGCCTTGATATTATAAGCCTAAGTCTGGGAGAGCCTGACTTTAACACACCCGATTATATAAAGGAAGCAGCAAAAGAGGCAATTGATGCCAATTACACCAGATATCCTCCGGTACCGGGATATAATGATCTGCGAGAGGCTGTTTCATGTAAATTCAGGGATGAGAACGGCCTTGATTATTCTCCCGATCAGATAATTGTATCCGCCGGTGGAAAACACTCCATAATAAACGTTATTTTATCCATTGTCAATCCCGGAGATGAGGTGATAATACTGGCTCCTTACTGGGTGAGCTACTGGGACCAGATTATACTGGCCGGAGGGATACCCGTTGTTATTGAGGCTTTGATGGAAAACGATTTCAAAGTAACACCGGATCAGATTGAAAGTGCCGTAACAACAAAGACCAGGGCACTGATTTTCAATTCACCATCAAACCCGACAGGGATGGTTTACAGCAGGGAGGAGATGGAAGGTATAGCCCGGGTAATTGAAAAACATGAAGGACTGTTCGTTATATCTGACGAGATTTACGAGCATATAATCTTTCACGGCAGTCATGTGAGCATGGCTTCTTTCAGCTTCATTTATGACAGGGTAATTACGGTAAATGGTGTCTCAAAGGCTTATGCCATGACCGGCTGGAGGATAGGTTACATAGGTGCCCCTCTCTGGATTGCAAAAGCCTGCAACAAGCTTCAGGGCCAGTTCACTTCCGGTGTCTCTTCGATAGCTCAGAGGGCAGCGCTTGCGGCAATCAGGAAAACGGACGATTCACGTCAGATCATGAAAGAGGCATTTCGCAGACGCCGTGATCTTATTTGCGGACTTCTTGAAGAGATTCCCGGTGTTAAGGTAAGAACCCCGCAGGGAGCTTTTTATGTAATGCCTGACATTAGCCATTACATTGGAAAGTCCGATGGAACCAGATCAATGCGTACATCTGACGATCTGGCAATGTATCTTCTTGAAGATGCGCATGTTGCAGTAGTCGGCGGAGACGCTTTCGGGGCCCCGTCATGCATAAGAATCTCATATGCCAACTCGGATGATCTGCTGGTTGAAGCGGTCAGAAGGATAAAACTTGCACTGGAAAACTTAAGTTAGTATCCTGCTCTTTATTTATTCCCCGATACCCTTTAGTACCTGTTGCATGAGGTTGTCACATCGGCGGGCTTCCTTTTTTTCTCCCTTGTTTCGCTTAAGGAATACCCGATAGTTATTAACAGTTCAACTCTTTTTGAAGCGGGAATTGATAAGATGCTTCTTACTGATTTTTCATTGAACCAACCGATCATGCAGCTGCCAAGGCCTTCAGATGAAGCTTGCAGGCAGATGGTGCAGGCAGCTATACCTATGTCGATCCTCGAGTAATCCTTATTCTTGATTGTTGATCCTATTTTTGATGTTAAGTTTGCTTTCTCCCTTACAATTACCAGAAGCAACGGTGCCTGGTTAACGAACTTGTTCATACCGATCGTTCCTGCTGAAGCTGCTTCAGCAAGCTTTTGAATAAGGTTCTTGTCGGTAACGGTGATGAATTTCCATGGCTGGGCATTGCAGGCTGACGGAGACATCCTGGCTGCTGTTATTATCCGCCGGATTTTATCATCTTCGACAGGTTTGTCGCTGTATTTTCTGTCACTCTGTCGCTTAAGCACAAGCTGAAGCATCATCTTTCCATCAATCATCCATCAGTAGTTTTCAGCGAGTATCTCAGAATAATTTGCAGGATGAAGGCAGGCAGGGCAGGTTTTGAGCGGTTTGGTGCCAAAGTGAATGTATCCGCATTTACGGCAGTACCAGAAAACCTTTTCATCTCTCTCGAAGACCTTATTCTTCATCACGCTTTCAAGAAGCTTTCTGTATCGGTCTTCATGGTTTTTTTCCGCTGCTGCAATAGCTTTAAATGCAGTTGAAATATTCTTAAAACCTTCTTCCTCAGCTACTTTGGCAAAAGAGGGATATAAATCATGCCATTCTTCATGTTCTCCATCAGCGGCAGCGCTGAGGTTCTCACTTGTTGTACCTGTTTTGCCAGCAGGGTATGTGGCTGTAATTTCGACCATCCCGCCTTCAAGAAAGTTAAAAAATCTCTTTGCATGTTGCTGTTCCTGCATAGCCGTTTCTAGAAAGATTGAGGCAATCTGTTCATATCCCTCTTCTTTTGCTGCTTTGGCAGCAAATTCGTACCTGTTCTTTGCCTGTGACTCTCCGGCAAATGCTTTTAACAAATTCTGTTCGGTTTTTGTTCCTTTCAGACTTTTCTCCATTTTATTATAGTTTAGGTTAAGATAATTTCATATTCAGTAATTTTATACTGACTGACTTAAATATAGCAAAAATACCTATCTTTAATTTCTGTTCAACTGAATACGGATTATTTATTAATTAAAACCTGTAAAGATGGGAGCATTTTTAGTTATCCTGGCAATAATTTTTCTGTTGGTTTTTATGGCAATATCACTGTACAATCGCCTGGTGAGGCTAAGGAACTCGAGAGAACAGGCTTTTGCTGATATTGACGTTCAGCTCAAACAGAGGCATGATCTTATTCCCCAGCTTGTTGAAACGGTAAGGGGTTATATGAAGCACGAAAGAGAAGTCCTTACACAGATCACTGAAGCCCGGGCCAATGCGATCAAAGCCACAACAATCAATGAGAAGATAGTTGCAGAACAAAAGCTGTCAGGCGCCCTTCAGGGGCTTAAAGTATCAGTGGAAGCATACCCCGATTTAAAGGCCAGCCAGAATTTTCTTGATCTGCAGAATGAGATCTCCGATGTTGAGAACAAAATTGCTGCTGCACGCCGGTTCTTTAATTCTGCCACTAAGGAACTCAATGTGGCCGTAGAGACTTTCCCCTCGAACCTTATTGCTACCTTGTTCAACTTCAAGCGTGAACCAATGTTTGACCTTGGAACTGAGCGAACTACTGTTGAGACGCCACCCAAAATAGAGTTCTGACCTTATGAAGTATTTCGGCTTGCAGAGTCAGATAAGGAAGAATAATATCAATTCCGTTTTACTTTTACTACTCTTCCCTTTGGTCTTTTACGGCCTGGTATGGCTTTTCTTCTTTTTTCTGACACTGGGTACTGAGGATCCCGGACTGACTCTCCATGATACAAACAGAAGCTTTCTGTCTACTGTTCCATGGATAACCCTGGGTGTTCTGACATGGTTTGTCATTGCCTGGTTTTCACATACTGCTATGATTAACAATGCAACCAATTCAAAACCCCTGGAAAGAATTGAAAACAAGAGAGTATATAATCTGGTAGAGAACCTGTGTATTTCCACTGGAATGACTATGCCGAAAGTAAATATTATTGAAGATGATTCACTGAATGCTTTTGCCAGCGGCATTAATTCCGGAACTTATACCATTTCGCTTTCACGCGGAATAATGGAAAAACTCGAAGATGATGAGCTTGAGGCCGTTATTGCCCATGAATTAACTCACATAAGGAACCGTGATGTAAGGCTTCTCATAATTTCAGTAGTATTTGTTGGTATTTTTGGTTTCATTACGGAGATGCTGTTCAGGTCAATGAGATTTGGCAGAATAGGACGGGGCAGAAAGGAAGGTGCCGGTATTTTTATTGCTCTGGTGCTGGCTCTTGTTGGCTATCTCCTGGCTTCATTATTCAGGTTTGCACTTTCCAGGAAACGTGAGTATCTGGCAGATGCAGGTTCGGCGGAGCTTACGCGAAGGCCTCTTTCCCTGGCTTCGGCCCTGAGAAAAGTATCAGCAGATCCTACTATTGAAGCCGTCAGGCGGAAAGACGTCGCCCAGATGTTTATTGATAACCCGCGCGAAGAAGAGGAAAAAACCGCATTTTCATTTGCAAATCTTTTTGCCACACATCCTCCGATAGAGAAAAGGATAAAATTGCTGGAACAGTACTGATGTTTTATAAGGTGCTTCGATATCTCAGGATAACTGCTGTCCGCTTCTTTTTCTGATGAATTTCGCTTCTTCTCCTTTAAGAAGGCGTTTGATGTTCTTTCTGTGAGTTATTATCAGGGCTCCGGCAATAAAAAAGGAGAACAGCTTAAAAACGAGGGATGGTGTATTGAAGAAAACAACCAGAAGTATAGGGAATGCTATTCCGGCAGTCATCGAAGCCACAGAAACATAACCTGTTGCGAACAATACAATCAGGAACAATCCAAAGCATGCAAGTGTAATAACAGGGTGTAACGCAAGTACAACGCCAAATATGGTTGCCACTCCCTTTCCACCCCTGAAACCTGCAAAGACAGGAAAAATATGTCCCGTTACGGCGGCAAGCCCGGTCAATATCTGAAGATTCACCAGGCCGGCGCTTCCTGCTTCAGCCAGATTAAAAAACATAGGCAGGCTGGCTGCCAGCCAACCCTTGGCCATATCTGCCAGCAAAACCGGGATCCCGGTTTTCCATCCCAGCACCCTGATAACATTTGTTGCACCGGCATTCCCACTTCCATGTTCCCTTACGTCAATACCATGGAACAACTTCCCTGTCCATACCGCTGTTGCAATCGACCCAAGCAGGTAAGCGGTAATTAGTACGATCAGAAATTTTAATATGTTCATTAAAAAGTTGTTTATCAGATTTTTGGTCCATATTCTGCAAGTCTGACTATATCGTCGGTAGTAAATTTGCTGAAGTTATTAATGAATTTAAGTGCCAGGTCAGCGGCAGCCAGATGCCATCTGGTCTGTGTTCCCGACGATTTTGAAGGATTGAGGATCGTGTTGTCAACGCCTTCTATTTCCACCGGAATGCTCAGGTTGAACACGGGAAGGTTGACATACTCGCTGTTTTTTATCGATTCATCAAGTATGGCATTGATAATAAGCCTGGTAGAGGGAAGATCTATTCTGTGTCCGGTACCATACGGCCCCCCGGTCCAGCCTGTATTTACAAGCCATGCTTCCGCTTTGTGAAGTTCCATTTTGCGGGTTAGTTCATTCGCGTAGATAATAGGATCGAGCAATAGAAAAGCTGCTCCAAAGCAGGCGGAAAAGGAAGGAACAGGTTCAATTATTCCTCTTTCTGTTCCGGCTACTTTTGCCGTATATCCGCTCAGGAAGTAATACTTTGTCTGACCGGTTGTCAACCTGCTTACCGGTGGCAGCACACCAAAAGTATCGGCAGTAAGAAATATCACTTTTTTCGCATGTCCGGCCTTTGATACAGGTTTTACAATATTCTTAATATGACAGATAGGGTAAGAGACCCTTGTGTTTTCCGTTTTGGAATCGTCATTGAAGTCGATGGTACCATCGGGCAGTATCACAAGGTTTTCGAGAAGTGCGTCCCGCTTTATTGCATTGAAAATATCTGGCTCGGTTTCCTCACTGAGGTTAATGCATTTTGCGTAACAACCACCTTCAAAATTGAATATTCCATCATCATCCCAACCATGTTCATCATCCCCGACAAGAGCTCTTGAAGGGTCTGTTGAAAGAGTTGTTTTACCGGTTCCCGACAGACCGAAAAATATAGCCACATCCCCCTGTTTGCCAACATTTGCAGAACAGTGCATGGTAGCAACTCCCTTGAGAGGAAGGTAATAATTCATAACGGAAAAAATTCCTTTTTTCATTTCCCCTCCGTACCATGTTCCTCCAATCACTGCCATGTCTTCCGTCAGATTGAAAAAAACAAAGTTTTCTGAATTAAGTCCCTGTTTTTTCCAGTCAGGATTAGTTACTTTGGAGGCCATCAGGACTACAAAATCAGGCTCAAAGTTCTCCAGTTCTTCAGAATCGGGTCTTATGAACATATTTTTTACAAAATGAGCCTGCCATGCAACTTCTACGACAAACCTGACAGCCAGCCGGGTATTTTTATTTGCACCGCAAAAGCAATCCATAACAAACAGCCTTTTTCCCGAAAGCTGACCTGAAGCAAGTTTTTTACAATGATTCCAGATCTCAACGGAGATAGGTTTATTGTCGGAAATCTTTGCCTTTTCTGTTTTCCACCATACTGTATTCCTGGTTTTGGCATCAAGCACAACATATTTGTCGCTTGGCGAACGTCCGGTAAAAACTCCTGTATCGACAGCTACTGCTCCTGTTCTGGTAATTGTACCCTTTTCGTATGAAGTAAGACCTGGCCTGGTCTCTTCTGCAAAAAGGGTGTCATAGTCAGGAGTGTATAAAATTTCCTGAGTTGTTTCAATTCCGTAGTCTTTTAAGATTTCTCTTTTAAACATATTATATTGTTTAATAAAATAAAGATTTATACCTGTTTTTAATATAAATTATGAATCAGCATCGAAGATAGCTTAATTTTTTTAAACAGCGTAAAATGTCGTTTTTTGCGTCACCACAATCACCTTATTTCTCTGTTTGCTCAACCTCAACCTCAACCTCAAACTCAACCTTACCCGCAGGGTTTAAATGTCCTCTCAGCAGATCAGATTCTGATCAACATACCAGCAAATTAACCAAACAAAAAAAATAGCGATTTAAATTCAATATAGCAAATATAATCAGCCGGCCAGGATTGTTTATTTCAGACCATTCTTTGGATCATTTTTAAAATTCGTCTTATTGATTCCGGGTACCGGTCTTTTCAGATGTTGAATGCCGGCCTGATTACATCTGAAAATCAAAGAGGGCATCGAATGGATGCCCTCTTTGATTATTTACAACAGTATAATCATTGTTTTCCATATTTTACTGACGCCTGGGCAGCAGCGAGTCTGGCAATCGGCACTCTGAAAGGTGAGCAGCTAACATATGTCAGGCCTGTCTTAAAGCAAAACTCTACAGACGCAGGATCTCCGCCCTGTTCGCCACAGATGCCTATTTTTAGATCAGGTCTTGTAGCACGTCCTTTTTCTACTGCCATTTTTATCAGCTGTCCGACGCCATCCTGATCGATTGTCTGAAAGGGATCCGCCGGAAGCATTTTCTTATCCAGGTAATCGTTAAGGAAACCTCCGATATCGTCCCGGCTGAATCCGAATGTCATCTGGGTAAGGTCGTTTGTACCGAATGAGAAGAATTCAGCACTTCTTGCCATACGGTCAGCCAGAAGGGTTGCCCTTGGTATCTCTATCATGGTGCCGTACTTATAATCGAGCTTTTTAAGGTCATATTTTTTACAGACTTCTGCATATACGGCATCGACTATTTTTTTGGTTACTTCAAGTTCAGATACATCGCTTGTTACAGGCACCATCAGTTCAGGTTTCGGATGTTTTTTCTCCTTAAGAAGATCAGCTGTAGCTTCGAACAGAGCTCTGACCTGCATTTCTGTAACTTCAGGATAAGTAATTCCAAGGCGGACACCGCGATGACCCATCATCGGGTTACTTTCATGAAGAGCCTCTCCGCGTTTTACCACGTCTGCTTTTTTTATGCCGAGAGCATTTGCTAGTTCAGCCTGTTTCTCGGCACTCTGAGGAACGAATTCATGAAGAGGCGGGTCAAGAAGCCTGAAAGTAACCGGAAGTCCGTCCATTGCTTCCAGAGTGGCTTTCATATCTTTCTTGACATATTTAAACAATTCGTCAAGTGCCTTTCTGCGTTCACTTTCGTTTGCACTCAGGATCATTTTACGGAGAAGGAACAGTGGTTTTTCTGAATTCTTTCCGTAGAACATATGTTCTGTACGGAATAGTCCAATACCTTCAGCTCCGAATTCGCGGGCTATACCGGCATCTTCAGGAGTGTCCGCATTGGTTCTGACACCCATTGTGCGGAACTTGTCAACAATTTTCATAAAACTTTTGAAGCGCGGGTTCTCGCTTGCATCCATCAGAGCAATGGAGCCCTTGTATACATTACCCTTTGTGCCGTTCAGAGTAATGACATCCCCTTCTTTCAGAACTATATCGGTTCCTGCCACCTTTGCTTTTTTCCCTGAGGTGTCTACATTGAGACCGCCGGCACCTACGATACAGCATTTTCCCCAGCCGCGGGCAACCAGTGCAGCGTGGGATGTCATTCCCCCACGGGCGGTGAGAATACCTTCGGCAGCACGCATTCCTTCAACATCTTCGGGATTCGTTTCTTCACGGATCAAAATGACTTTTTCACCTTTGCGGTTCCATGCCACGGCATCCTCTGCCGTGAATACTATCCTTCCCACTGCTGCTCCCGGTCCGGCAGGCAGTCCTTTTACGATAGGCCTGACTTTTTTCTCAGCTTCCGGATTACAGATAGGGTGCAGAAGTTCGTCCAGCTGGGATGGATCAACCCGGGTGACCACAGTTTTTTCATCAATAAGTTTTTCCTTTAACATATCCATTGCCATGTTCAGTGCAGCGGTCCCGGTTCTCTTACCGGCGCGGCACTGCAGCATATAAAGCTTACCCTCCTGGATGGTAAATTCGATGTCAAGCATGTCATGAAATGACTTCTCCAGTATATCGCGGATCTCTGACAACTCCCTGTACGTTTCGGGCATTGCTTCCTGCATGCTGTGAAGATGCTTGTTCTGTTCATTTTTTGTGTCATCATTAAGGGGGTTGGGTGTGCGTATGCCGGCAACCACGTCTTCTCCCTGGGCATTGACAAGCCATTCACCATAAAAGAGGTTTTCACCGGTAGCAGGGTTACGTGTAAATGCTACCCCTGTTGCTGAAGTGTCACCCATATTCCCAAAAACCATCGCCTGCACATTGACTGCAGTACCCCAGTCGTCAGGAATACCTTCTATCCTGCGGTATGAAACAGCCTTCTTGCCGTTCCAGCTCTTAAATACGGCCTTTATGCTTCCTTCAAGCTGTTCTTTTGCATCATCAGGAAATGGTTTCCCAAGAACCTGTCTTACCTTTTTCTTGAAATTTTCTGAAAGTTCTTTCAGCTCTTCTGATGATATTTCGGTGTCAGATTTATATCCTTTTTTGTGCTTAAATTCATCAAGCATTTCATCCAGCTGTTTGCGGATGCCTTTGCCTTCACCCAGTTCTATCCCTTCTGCTTTTTCCATTACAACATCTGCATACATCATTATAAGACGCCGGTAGGAGTCCCATACAAAACGGGGATTGCTGGTTTTTTTCAGGAACCCCGGGATCGTTGTGCTGCACAGACCAATGTTAAGAACAGTGTCCATCATACCAGGCATAGACCTGCGTGCACCGGAGCGGCATGAAACAAGCAATGCATTTTCCGGGTCGCCATATTTCATTCCCATAAGGGCTTCTGTATTCTTCATTGCCGCCCAGACTTCGGGCATCAGTTCTTTGGGAAGAGTACAGTTGTTCTGATAGTATTCGTTACATGCTTCGGTAGTGATTGTGAAACCGGCGGGAACAGGCAGCCCAAGGAGACACATCTCTGCAAGATTGGCACCCTTGCCGCCAAGAAGGTTCTTCATGTCCGCTTTACCTTCTGCAGTCTTTCCGCCAAAGGAATAAACTCTTTTTACTTTTGACATACTTCAATGAATTTAATATGAACTTATAATAGTTAATTCAAAATAAGGTGCAAAGTTAATATTTAAATTGAGATTCTGAAACGCAAAAACATGTCATGAACGGGGGTGGAACATTATGAGTGTATCCCGGAGGAACCCCCTGTCTATATGGGTATAAATTTCAGTTGTGAGTATCGACTCATGACCAAGCATTTCCTGAACTGCCCGCAGATCAGCACCGGCTTCGATCATATGGGTGGCAAAGGAGTGTCTGAAAGTGTGTGGGCTGACCTTCTTTTTAATTCCAGCCCTGGCAGCAAGATCTTTAATTATCGTAAATATCATTGCTCTTGTCATCCTCCCGCCCCTTCGGTTCAGAAAAAGTATGTTGGCATCGCGTATCGACGGAATCAGTTGTCTTTTATCCCTGTACAGATCAATCTCTTTCAGCGTTTTTTTGCCAATGGGAACAAGCCTTTGCTTATTTCCCTTTCCTGTTACCACAATAAATCCCTCTCCATAATGAATATCAGTAAGCCGGATGTTCACCAGTTCGGAAACCCTTAAACCGCAACCATACAGAGTCTCAATTATTGCTTTATTCCTGTGTCCTTCAGGCCTCGAAAGGTCAATGCTCTCAACCATTCTGTCGATCTCATCCACTGATAAAACTTCAGGAAGCCTGAATCCTGTCCTTGGCGACTCAATTAGTGATGACGGGTTTTCACTGATCTCCCCATCGATCAATAAAAACTTAAAGTAAGCCCGTATACCTGAAATAACCCTGGCCTGGGTTCTTGCACTGGGATTACCCGATCCATACCATGCTAGAAAATCTTTCAGATCGGCATACGTTATTTCCGGAGGCAATATTCGTATGTCTCTGTTGATGAAAAAATCTTCCATCTTGTGAACGTCTCTCAGGTAAGCCTCGATGCTGTTTTCCGAAAGAGATTTCTCCAGCCTCAGATATGTTTCAAAGTTCCTGAGAGATGTTTTCCATTCAAGAGCCATACTGAAAACTATTTGACCCGTAAAGATTTACTAAACTATATATTTTTTAGTAATTTGCCGCTCCTGCCGGATTTATTTTAATATATCACAACAGGATGTATTCTGGTTGGTTTTATAAGGGTAGTTTAAGGCCTGAACCTGAAAGTTTGAAAAAGTAATAATACAAAATTATGGAACGAACTTTGATCTCGGCGATAAAAAGATCCGGAAAGGAACTGTTGAATTATTTTAACAAGCCCCTGAAATTCAGAATAAAGGAATCACAAAGCAGCATTGTAACAATGGCAGATCTTAAAAGCGATTCTCTTATTGTAAACATGATCAGGAATCAGTATCCGGTTCATAACATAATATCCGAGGAAAGCGGATTCATCAATAATAATTCTGAATATACCTGGGTAATAGATCCGCTTGACGGAACGTCTAATTTTGCTTCGTCCCTTCCGTGGTTTGGAACACTCATAACATTGTTCGAAGATTCTGAACCCTATATGGCTGCCGCTTATCTTCCCGCCCGGGACCTTCTCTATTTTGCCCGGAAAGGCCGGGGCGCATACAGGAACGGAACTCATTTAAAAATGAAAAAACAAATCAGCCTGGGGAATTCTTTATGTGCATTTTCGATCGATTTTACTCCTGATGAGCATCAGCTTGATATACAAATGACAATCTTCAGAAATATAGTAAAAGCCTCAAGAAATATTCGTTCAACAAACTCACTTGTTGATTTTCTATACGTTGCTGAAGGTAATTTCGGAGCATGTATAAACCTTAATACAAGAATATGGGATATCTCAGGCCTTGATTTGATCATTAATGAAGCCGGAGGATTGCTCAGTGATATTTCCGGAAGAAGGATTCAGTATTACCTGGATGAAGAGTCCATGGAAAGAAATTATGCCGTGATGGCAGGCCCGGAGGAGATAATTGAAGAGTTGGCAGGGATTTTACGACAGTAACGAAAGATAGCTTTTGAATCAATTGATCTGCCACAATATATAGCCTGTTTATTAAATTTAGAGTATAAATCATCAGGAATCTATGATAAACAAAACCATCTTATTATTAGTTTCTGTTTTCTTTCTGATTTTGCCTGACATAAATCTGCAGCAAACATCAGTCAGCGGGAAGGATCTGATGTTCTATACTAACTCTGCCGGACGGATCAGGAAAGTAAAGTCTGATAGGCAATGGGATATAAAGCGTAATCAGATCCTTGATGCCATGCAAATGGTTATGGGAAGGCTGCCCGGCACGGAAGCGAAGGTGCCGGCTGATATGGTGATCCTTACAGAGGAGCGGGTTGGAGATATCAGACGGCTGAGAATAACTTTTGCTTCAGGACAAAATGACCGGATACCGGCATATCTTCTTATTCCGGGCGACCTCAAAAATCCTGTTCCGGGGATTTTGTGCCTTCATCAGACAACAGATATCGGAAAGGGAGAGCCGGCAGGATTGGGAGGAAACCCGGATCTTCATTATGCATTGGAACTTGCTGCAAGGGGTTTTGTTACCCTGGCTCCGGATTATCCCGGATTTGGAGAATATGATTGCAATCCGTATGAGTATGGATATGTAAGCGCCACTATGAAGGGTATATGGAATCACATGGTTGCTGTGGACCTTCTACAGTCGCTGCCAGAAGTTGATCCGCACAGGATAGGTTGCATCGGACATTCTTTAGGCGGGCATAACACTCTTTTTCTTGCCGCATTTGACGAGCGTATAAAGGTTGCCGTAACAAGCTGCGGATTTACTTCATTTTCCAAATACTACGGCGGTGACCTTACCGGCTGGAGCCATGAAGGGTATATGCCACTGATTGCAGAAAAGTATGAAGAGAATCCTGAAAAAATGCCATTTGATTTTCCTGAAGTTTTGGCTGCCATTGCCCCAAGGGCTTTATTCATAAATGCTCCTGTCAATGATTCCAACTTCGAGATATCAGGTGTATTCGATTGCTACAACACGGCAAAACCGGTTTACAGATTTTTATCGGCAGAAGCCAGGATAAAAATGAAAAATCCGGTTACGCATCATACTTTCCCTTCTGAGATACGAAAAGAGGCTTACGAATTCATTGAATTGAATCTCAGACCAGACGGCTAAGAAGCTATTCATATTCCAGTACTGGTTAAACAGGCTTTGTCAGGGTCTGGAGTACCTTTTTTTCAGGGATCCTTTTCTATTTGCTTTCCATTCTGACGGGCATGTTGAATTGACGGAATTTCCCAATAAGAAAATCGGAGTATCTCATAAATCCGAGATCAGTAAAATGAACTCCGTCAACGGTTCCTTCATGATCAGTTCCCAGAGCTCCCTCCTTTTCAATGAAATATAAATTTGAAAAGCCTGTGTCAAGCATGTGCTGATACACTTCCTTTAATACCTTATTCTTTTCTTTTACGGCAAGTAAGGTTGTGTCGTCAAGGGACGCTTTCTCATACAGCAGATTGTCAACAATAATAACAGGGGTTGCAGGGTGCTTTAACCGTATGGTCTCAACGAGCGGACGGGTGTTTGTCCTGATCTGATCAGAAGACATGTTCTCAGTACATTCAATTACATAGAGAAGTGCATCTATTCCGGATATCAATTCAGCAACAGGTTGTTCCATCCGCCCGTTACCGCTGAACCCGAAATTGATGCAGTCAACACCAAGCTTTCTTGATATTATACTGCTATGGACCATTCCCGGGCGGGAGGCACATCCTCCCTGAGTAATACTTGTACCATAGAATACGACAGGCTTACCATTATCACCGGACGGCTTTTCAATGAATGACAAAGTGTCTATTCCCACTTCAAGGCTTATAACACCATCATACAAAGGCAGGTACATTCTGAATTCCCTTTTTTCAGGAGTCATATTATCAACCAGAAGGAACTCATTGAATTTTCCGTCAGGACGGGCTGTATTGACATATTGCCAGGATTTCCCGTTTTTAAAGTAAAGGTCGATACCTTTAATACCTGTCTCCGCCATATGGTTCATCTTCATGTCATTGAGCAACTCCCACCTCACTCTTACCGATGTTGTGTTTGAAAAAAACCTTACACTGATACCGGCGGAGTGTTTTGAAAGATTCCAGACGGCCTCTCTTACTTTGCTTTTATATGAAGCTGGCAACCGGTCATACAGATTTTCTTTTACCGAATAATTGAAAGCAGTTCCTTCAACATGGAAATGCTTATGATCATAATATTTAACCGCTTGTATCTTAGCTTTTTTTTCCTCTGCACTCACGTATAAAGAGATTGCAGTAAAAGCCAACATTAGAAGTACTTGTTTCATGGTCAGTGGTTTTTGGTGATGTCAGCCGCGGGGGTTAATTGAACAGCATTGACTTTTTTTGTCTATTTTTACAAAGCAAATCTATTAAAACTTCCTTTAATGAGAATAATGACTATCAACGGACCAAACCTGAATCTTTTAGGTAAAAGGGAACCGGAAAAATATGGCACAACAACATTTGAAGACTATCTTGTCTTTTTAAGATCGCTTTACCCTGATATAGAGTTTGATTATTTCCAGTCAAATATTGAAGGAGAGTTGATTGACAAGATCCATGAATCAGGATTTGAAGCTGACGGGATAATACTTAATCCCGGAGGATATACACATACTTCTGTGGCAGTTGCAGATGCAGTTGCTTCAGTCAGAGCTCCTGTAATAGAGGTTCATATAACAAATATTCAGGCCAGGGAGGAATTCAGGCACATAAGCCTTGTCGGGAGATATTGTGCAGGAACAATAACAGGACTTGGCCTCGACGGCTACAGGCTTGCCACGGAAGCGCTTATTAAATTATCTGAAGGGAAAGACAGGTAGATCATGAAACTTAAAAGGACAAAAATTGTTGCGACAATATCGGATAAGCGATGTGATCCTGATTTTTTGAGAGATCTGTACAGAGAAGGGATGAATGTTATCAGGATCAATTCAGCCCACCTGGAAATAAATGATGCTCTCAGGATAATCAGGAATGCACGTGAAGTATCTGACAGGATTGCAATTCTTATCGACACCAAGGGCCCGGAGATAAGGACTACATCATGTGAAGCGCCTATTATTCTTAAGAAAGGTTCCATGATCTCGGTCACAGGAGATCCGGAAAAGGAAAGTACTCCGGAAAACATTTATGTTAACTATACCGATTTTTCGAAGGATGTGCCTCCGGGGACATTAATCCTGATAGATGACGGGGATATCGAGCTTAAAGCTGTTGAAAGGCGTGACAGCTCTGTAATCTGCAGTGTGGAAAACGATGGAACCCTGGGATCAAGGAAAAGCGTCAACATACCAGGAGTGAAAATATGCCTTCCTTCCCTTACAAAAAAGGACCGGGAATTCATTGAGATGGCTGTAAGAAACGATGTTGACTTTATTGCTCACTCGTTTGTGAGATCAAAACAGGATGTTGTTGATGTTCAGAATGTTCTGGATGGTTTTAAGAGTAACATCAAAATCATTGCAAAAATCGAGAATGAAGAAGGTGTAGAAAACATTGATGAGATTATTGATCATGTTTACGGGATAATGGTGGCCCGGGGTGATCTGGCAATTGAAATACCATATGAAAAGATACCGGGAATTCAGCTTATGATTATTTCAAAATGCATAGAGAAGAGGAAACCGGTGATCGTAGCAACCCAGATGCTTCATTCAATGATAAGCAATCCCAGGCCTACAAGAGCCGAAGTAAGCGATATAGCCAGTGCAATATATTCTCAAACAGACGCTTTGATGCTTAGTGGCGAAACAGCAGCAGGCAGGTATCCCGTTGAAGCTGTAAAAACAATGACCAGGGTTGCATGTGAAGTTGAAAATAACAAGGAAAAATTCCTTGAGATAGAAGCCCTGAGCCTGGCAGGCAAGATATCATCTTATCTTGCCAAGGTTGCTGTTAAAACGTCAGTAAGGCTGGGAGCGAGGGCCATTATTGCTGACACGACAGGGGGAAGAACAATTAGGGACATGGCTGCCTACAGGGGTTATAACCTGATACTGGCTCAGTGTTATTCAAAGTCAACCATGAGGCAACTGGCGCTGTCATATGGTGTATATGCCCGGCACCAGAGAAGGCGCAATTCCGCTGACAGGTTCATACATATTGCCCTGTCGGATCTTATGAAGACACATGGATTTGATAATGAGGATATTGTGGTCGTTCTGGCCGGTAATTTCTCAGGAACTTCCGGATTCTCCTTTATCGAGGTGGGAACAGTTCAGTATCTTAAAGACAGAGTCAGAATAAGAGACTGAAACCCGACCATTGGTCTGATTTTTGATATTGAACTATAGTTGAACAAATACCCATGCTGAAGACCTTTCTTATTTTATGTTTTTTAGCTCATCCTGTGCACGTATCTCTGTTAAGTGTGGATTACCCGGGTCAGGATCATTCTCTTAGTGTATTTATTAAATTGTATTACGATGATTTTTTGCTTGATGCAATGTCAGGCAAGGTGGATAGCCGGCCGGTCTTTCTGCAAAATGATACATCAGCAGGACCGGATCTGATGAAATATATTGACGAAAAGATAGATATTTGTATAAATAATCACCGGTTGAAAGGTGAGATAATAAACGTAAGCCTGATTGATAATGAACTGAGAGTAAATCTCAGGTTTGAGTCACCGGGCAAAGTTGATAACATTACTGTCAGGAACCGGGTAATGACTGAAATTTATGATGACCAGGCTAATATGGTTATTGTCAGGATAAAGGATTTTGAAGAAGGAGTGAAACTGACTTCATCTGTCACCGAAAAAACATTTGAGGTCAGGTGAAATGTCTGCAGAAAATTATGACCAGAAAAAAATGATTAAACGATTACTATTGACAGCAGCGATTCTGCTATATGGTTTTACAGAGCTGCATGCAACTCATAACAGGGCAGGAGAAATTACATATGTTCAGTTGTCTGATCTGACTTTTGAGATAACGGTTACGACATTCACATATACTCTCAGTTTTGCCGACCGGCAGCAGCTTGAAATAAGCTGGGGAGATAATTCAACATCAATTGCCGACAGGATCAGTATAACCTTCCTTCCGAATTATTATAAAAAGAATGTCTATACAATCACACACACATATCCCGGCCCCGGGGTTTATAAAATAGTTGTCCAGGATCCCAATCGCAATGACGGGGTTAAAAACATTCCGAACTCAGTCAATGTAGTATTTTCCATTTCCACAACTCTGATCGTAAATACATCAATCGGACGCAACAGTACTCCGGTATTGTTAAATCCTCCATATGACAAGGCAGCCCGCGGTTACGTATTTATACATAATCCCGCCGCATTTGATCCTGACGGAGACAGTTTATCCTATAAACTCACTGTTTGCACCCGTGAAGATGGCAAGCCCATTGAGAACTACACTCTTCCGCCTGCCACCAATTTCATAAAGGTTGATCCAATGACAGGAGATCTCATCTGGGATGCACCATCTGAGACCGGGACATTCAATGTCGCTATGGAAATAGAAGAATGGCGTTACGGGAAAAAGATTGGTGTGGTGGTCAGGGATATGCAGATCGAAGTGTACGATACGGATAACAGACCTCCGGAAAACAGCCCTTTGCGCGATTTTTGTGTTGAAGCAGGGGATACCGTGGACTTCGCCGTTACGGCTACAGATCCCAACGACGATCCTTTAAGCATTATGGCAACCTCAGGAATATTCAGCCTTTCTGCATGCCCGGCCAGTTTTACAAAAACTGATTCAATTCCCGGATTTGCTTCATATCTGCTCACCTGGATTACCTGCCATGAAGCTGTCAGGACACAGCCGTATGACATAGTGATTAAATCGGATGATTACAACAGTGATGTGAAATTATCGGACATCGATGTTATGAGAATTAAGGTACTTGGACCAGCTCCTGTGCTTTCCGGTGCAAATCCGCAGGGTAAGTTTATAAGGCTTTCATGGGAGGATTACGGGACTGATGTGATCACCGGTTTCAGCATTTACAGAAGAGAGGGTGCTTCCACTTTTAATCCCGATTCCTGTACCGCGGGAATACCTTCATCTACAGGATTCGTGAAGGTCGGCTATATTGCCGGGAGCACAGCAACATCGTTTACCGACACCGATAACGGAGCAGGCCTTCAATATGGCAAGGAATATACTTACAGGATTGTTGCAGTATATCCCAACGGAACTGAAAGCAAAGCCTCTGAAGAAATAACTTCAACACTTGTATCAGGAGTTCCCGTAATTACAAATGTCAGCATCAGAAGCACCTCGGCAACCAGTGGTTCTGCATATGTTTCCTGGAAAAAACCAGACCAGCTGGACACAATACCTGCGTTGGGACCGTATGAATACCTTATTTTCAGGGCAGATGGAATTTCGGGAACAGACTTTCAGCAGGTCCGGTCAATAATAACTGCAGACTTAAACGACACTGTCTTTATTGACACCCTTATCAATACACAATCGAGAGGTTATTTGTACAGAGTGGAATTATATAATAATGCTCCCGGCAACAGATTTCTGATAGGTGAGCCTGCATTTGCGTCATCAGTTTTTCTGACAATCAGTCCCGGAGACAGAAAAGCACGGTTTGGGATAACAAGGAATGTACCATGGATAAACAACCGGTACGATTTTTTCAGACTTAATGACGTAACATTGAGGTATGACTCAATCGGATCAACTAATCAGCTTGAATATATTGATTACGGGCTTGTTAACGGAAATGAATATTGCTACTTCGTAAGATCGGTCGGTGGTTACACGAATGAAGAGCTCCCCAGGAATCTGATAAATTTCTCGCAGATAGCATGCGTAACTCCTGTCGATAACGAGCCGCCATGTGTACCTGAAATAAATGTAACAAGTCAGTGCGACAGCCTCTACAATGTTGTTACCTGGACGGTAAGTGATCCTGAATGCATGGAAGATATTGCGGGATACAATATTTATTATAAGATGACCAATGAGGAAGTGCTTTACCTGATCTCAACAATAAACAATAAAGACATTTTTTCATATACTCACTATCCCGGAGATATACTTTCGGGGTGTTATGCCGTCTCAAGCTTTGATCTTCTTAATAATGAAAGCGACAAATCGGTCATGGTATGCATTGACTCCTGCAGGTTTTATGAGCTTCCAAATGTTTTCACGCCAAACGGGGACGGCATAAACGACTGGTTCGTTGCAAAAACCTCCGGACTGGTAGAGAAAGTTGACATGAAAATATTCAACCGAAACGGAGTGTTGATCTACCGGACTGAAGAGCCTAAAATCAACTGGGACGGAACTTATAACGGCAGAATAGTTTCACCCGGGGTATATTTTTATGAATGCGATGTTTATGAAAGAAGGATAAGCGGGCTTGAGATAGATCATCGCTCAGGGTTCATCCATGTCATCACGGAAGAAGGGGCCAGAGTTAAAAAGGAAGAATATTAGAAAAATACAGGAAGAATGAATAAGACAGCGGTGTTATTTTCCCTGATGCTATATGCAGCAACCTTATGCGGACAAAACCATAGCGATTATCTGATGAGGGGAAGAGCCCTTATCGATAATGGTAAAACAGATGAAGCAATATCATGGCTTTCAGCAGCAATTGAAAAATCGAAGGAAAGCAGGCTCATGCTTGAACGTGCCGAAGCTCATTTGATTAAAGGCGATCATTCCGCTGCAATTGATGATTTTAATGCGTCGAATAATCTGGCAGAGTTTTCAGGGGAATACGGCCTTGCAAGGATCTATGCCCTTAAAGGTGATGTGTCAACTGCACTGTACCATCTGGAAAGGAACCTTAAATCACCATTTAAGAAAAGTGAAAAGGAAATAATTCTGGATCCTTCTTTTTCCCTCATAGAAAACAGATCCGAATGGCGTCAGTTCTGGAGAAAGACCTGGTACGGAAGGGATGAGCAGGCACTGTCTGAAATTGAATATTACGCATCTGCAGGCAAAATTGAGGAGGCAAAGGCAATACTTGCCGAGCTCAGGAGAGATTATGCCGGCAATGAGGAAAATATTTTTGCCGAGGCTCTGATATTATCAGCTTCAGCCAATTACAATGAAGCTGTAAGATTAATGACAGGTCTTATAAAACGCAGTCCGGACACAGAGGAGTACCTCCGTGTTTTGGCGGAAGCACAGGAAAGATCAGGCAATCCTGCGGGAGCTTTATCAACTTTAAGCCGGTTGCTGGAAAACGGTACTGCCGATGCCGGCATTCTTCTCAAAAGAGCGGAGTGTTACAGAAAGACGGGTGAATTTAACAAAGCTTCAGAGGATATTGAAAAATACCTCGGACTGTATCCTGAAAACAAGCAGGCATTACGCACAGCCGGCAAGATGGCAATGGCCGATGGTGACAATATAAAAGCTCTTGAATACTTCAGCAGGAATCTCGAACTTCATCCTGATGACCCTCAATGTTATCTAGACAGGGCTAATTCATATTTCTCGTCAAAGTCATGGGTGTGGGCTGTAAAAGATTACAGCATGTCCCTTGATCTCCAGCCTGACAATGGTGAAGTCTGGCTCAATAAAGGCATATCGTTACTTAATTCAGGAAAGACTGATGATGCATGCCACGATTTCAGAAGATCATTAAAGCTCGGGAATAAAAAAGCTGCAGAATTGATCAGCAGGCATTGCATCCGATAGAAATGTTACACAGCCCCTGTTACCTTACATTCAACTTGATTTTTTCAAAGAGATCCCTGGGCTTGAAAGGCTTCAGAACATAATCGTTAATATTCAGATCATCAATTTTATCATGGTTTTCTGACATTATAGCCGCTGTAAGTGCTATGACAGGTATTGAGCTTATTTTCGGGTTATCTGAATTTCTTATGTGCCTGGTCGCTTCAATCCCATCCATAACAGGCATGTGCAGATCCATTATTACAAGATCAAAGTCCTGATTGCCGAGCATCTCAAGTGCGATTTTGCCATTTTCTGCATGGGAGACCTGTACCCCCCAACCCACCAGAAACTTGTTTGCCACGAAGAAGTTTATTTTGTTATCTTCAGCCATCAGTATCTTTTTACCTTCCAGACCGGCAAATGATTCAGACACTTCACCTGACTTCTGAAGCTCTTCTTTTTTCTCGGATAATTCAAACAAGAGCCTGAACCGGAAGGTTGAACCTTTACCCGGTTCACTTTCAAGTTCAATGTGCCCGTCCTGCAGTTCAACCAGTTTCTTGCATATTGCAAGACCTAATCCGGTACCTCCATAATGCCTTGTTGTATCGGGCGACGCCTGAGCAAAACTTTCAAAGATCAACTCCTGTTTGTCTTTGGGAATGCCAAGTCCCGTATCTTTAACGCCGAACTCGATTTTGATCCTGTTTGCAGTTCGTTCAAACGGCTTAATTATAAGATAAATACTGCCGGTTGTGGTAAATTTGAGAGCATTGGAAAGCAGATTCGATATTATCTGGTTTAGTCTGATCGGGTCGCCTATCACCTCTTCCGGCAATTCTCCCTCCTTAATGATATCGAATACCAGATTCTTGGATTTTGACCTGTAAGAATATGTTCTCATGATATCGTTGAGAAAATCGGAAAGGTTGAACGGGGTCTTTTCAAAAATAATTTTGCCCGATTCCATTTTGTTGTAATCGAGGACGTCGTTGACCAGTGTTAAAAGGTGATTGCCTGAAAACCTGAGGGTTTTTATGTATTCCATCTGGTCTTCTCGCGGCTTGCCCTGCAAAAGGAGATTGGTAATTCCAATGACCTCATTCAGAGGGGTTCTTATCTCATGGCTCATTGTAGACATGAATTGTTGTTTTGACCTGGCAGCCTCTTCTGCTTTTCTTCCGGCTTCAACCACACTGTCGATCATTATCCTTCTCTGTATTGCAATGGCTATCTGGTTGGCGATAAATTCCAGGACATTTACGTCATCAAATGAAAATCTGTTTTCATCATTATAATCCTGCAGGCACATTACCCCTATTATTTCATCGTCAGCTTTAAGTGGTACTCCCATCCAGACTTTGCAGGGAGTTCCCACCAGGTCAATATCCCCAGATTCTTCAAGGCTCTTCATGTCACTCTCCTTCAGCAGCACCGATTTCTTAAGGCCGATAACCCACCTGGTAATAGTCTTTCTTGCAGGCAGATCATAAAAACTATCCTGCTCGTCAGTAAAAATGGGAAGGGAGAGTTTTTCATTTTTTTTGTCGTAGAGAGCAATAAAGAAGTTGTTGGTATCCCAGATTTTCCTTAGTTCATTTATTATGGTTGGATATATATCTTTTATTTCCAGCTTATTAAGAGCTGCAGTTGAAATATTGTACAAAATCTCCTGAATAAGCTGATTCTTTTTCTCCGCAGAAATGTCCCTGTAAATATTGAGGTATGCAACAGTCGCATTATTGACTGAAACATTTGTCACTGTCAGAGAAACATCAATCTTCTTTCCGGTTTTATCCTTTCGTACTGTCTGATTCACGCCAACCTGTTTCTGTTCTGACTCGGAAGACAAAGTTATTTGCTGATTCTGCATCTCATCCGGTACGATAAGATCCCTGATATTCTGGCTTAGCACTTCTTCAGGTTCATAGCCGAAAAGATTTGTGAATTCCTTGTTTATGAGGGTTATTCTACCATTCTGGTCAGTGATGGCTATTGCAAGAGGTGTTGAATGTATAAGATGTTCAAGGAAAGCTTTTTCTCTTGAGATCTGATCTTCATATTTTTTCTGCCGGGTGATGTCTGTTATGATGCCACGGTATCCTGTAACTTTTCCTTTATGAAAGGTGGCAAAAGTATGGGTCAGTATTGGTACGATTGCCCCGTCCTTTTTGTGTATCAGGTATTCATTGCTGGAGACCTGACCGGGGTATGACAATCCCTTGATATTTTCAATCATCAATCCTGCGTTTTCGGGAAAAACCTCAGATATGTTAACTCCTCGGC
The DNA here is from genome assembly GCA_964466705.1 of uncultured Rikenellaceae bacterium. Classification (GTDB taxonomy): domain Bacteria; phylum Bacteroidota; class Bacteroidia; order Bacteroidales; family VadinHA17; genus LD21. The sequence continues at coordinate 8,886 of CAYXSM010000023.1, read as the reverse complement.
TGAGATCATCCTGTGTATACCCAAAAAATTCAAGTCCTCTGGTGTTGGCATAGATTATATTTCCCGAAATGTCAATTTCATAAACCATTTGAGGCAGCATTTCGGCAAATGATTTGAACACGCTTCTCTGTCTCGCCAGATCCTCCCGGTATTTCTGCTGATTGCCGGGCTCCCATGTAATCAGAATATTTCCGGATGTGAGAATAAATCCCATATAATATCCTTCTGAATCGTCGCCTTTTGTTGAAGCAGCAAGTTTATGGGCATCTCCTGTGATTTTTACGTGCCAGATAAGCTCAATCAGTTTTGAACGGTTCGACAACGGGGTATCGTCAATTATTTTTCCTGATACTAAATCTTTTTTAACACATTCAACCTCTTCAGCTTTGGTATTAAGAGCAATAAGAACTATCCTGCCGTCTCCTTCCACGCTGAAAAGAGCAAGGTAATTGCTTATTGTTTCAAAGATTTCTTCCAGGACATTATCGCTGATTTTCCCTGGTATAGCAAATATCTGATTGTTGTTGATTTTGTTTACTGCACCTTTCAGCCTGAAATATCCGGTTTCTTTTTCAAGCCTGCTGTAAGACTCAAGCAACTTCTCATATTTCTCTTTATAATCTGTCATAGGTAAGTCAGAGAGATCAGTATTAAAACGTAGGCCTGCTGCAATTAATTGTTATACGCCACAACGAGAATTTTATTACTGGATAATATTACTTTTTTCTGTTTTTAATGTAAAAATCACAGAATTCTGTTAGGCCGCAGTCACCGCACAAAGGTCTTCTCGCTTTACAGACATATCTTCCGTGAAGTATGAGCCAGTGATGAGCTTTATGCATCAGATTATCAGGTATATTTCTTGAGAGCTGTAATTCGGCATTAAGCGGTGTTCTGGCATTTTTCACCAGACCTATCCTTTTTGAAACGCGAAACACATGGGTGTCAACAGGCATTACTGGCTTGCTGAATGCAACTGATGCCACGACATTGGCAGTTTTTCTTCCTACGCCCGGCAGCCGCTGCAGCAGGAGCGGATCGGAAGGCATTTTACCTCCAAACTCTGACTGAATCATACGGGCCATGCCTGAGAGGTGTTTTGCCTTATTATTCGGATAAGAGCATGATTTAATGTATTCATATATTTCTTCAGGTTTTGCGCGGGACATGGATTCCGGATCAGGAAACCGCTCCAGAAGTTCTGGGGTTATCATATTCACTCTTTTATCTGTACACTGAGCTGAAAGAATCACTGCTACAATGAGAGTGAAAGGATCACGGTAATGAAGCTCGGTTTCAGGAACGGGCCAGTGAATCTTTAAATATTCAAAAGTCTTTCTGTATCTTTCCTTTATGGTCATTACACACCTGGAATTATCTGTACACTAAAATAATACATTTTTTACTGCCCCCTGAAAATTAACCTGTAAAAACAGAACCGATCAATACACTGTATAGATTGTCAAAGACCGCGGTATTTAATATCTTTGGCAGGCAATATTTAGAAAATTTGGAAAAGATAATAATTAATACTGGTTCATCACGATCCGAAATAATGATTGGAGAGGGCTGGGAGACTGTTCACAACCTTCTTCCAGCTACAGGGGTGGCGATTATTACCGACAACAATGTATTCAGTTTATACGGTAAAAAATTTCCTGTTTTTCCAGTTTTTTCCGTTGACCCGGGAGAAGAAAGTAAAAAGATTGGCATTGTTGAATCACTTGCCGGGAAACTGATAAGCGCCGGAATTGACCGTTCAGGATTTATCCTGGCTATCGGTGGTGGAGTGGTTTCTGATATTGCTGGTTTTCTTGCATCAATATATCTGAGAGGCATAAGATTTGGCAGCGTCAGCACTTCTTTATTATCACAGGTTGATGCAAGCACAGGAGGCAAAAATGGTGTAAATCTTGGAAAGTTCAAGAATATTCTGGGAACCTTTAAGCAGCCCGAGTTCGTTATTTGCGATCCTGAAATGCTTAAGACTCTTTCTGACGAGGAATATTTTTCCGGGCTTGCCGAGCTTGTAAAAACTGCAATTATAGGTGACGTTAAGCTTTTTGAATTGATCGAGGACAATACAATTAAAATACTGAACAGGCAAAGTGAATTCATGGCTTCCCTCATTAAATTAGCGGTAGATTTTAAAGCATCGGTTGTGACTGAGGATGAAAAGGAAGCCGGAGTCAGACGAATTCTTAATTTCGGGCACACCTACGGACATGCTATCGAGTTATACGGTTCTTTCAGGCATGGTTATGCAGTTGCCTCAGGAATGCAGCTTGCTACGTTGTTTTCAGAAGAAAAGGGGTACATTAAGGCTGATGACAGAAGAAGAATAACAGACCTGCTTAATAAATTCAGCCTGCTCCGGATGCATGATATACCTGATCACCTTATAAGCGACTTCATTGTTCACGATAAGAAGAAAGCAGGTGATGGCATCTATTTTGTTTTTACCGGAGGTCCTGGAAAAGCTTTTACTGAAAAGATAGCCGTAGATGATGTTACAGAGTTTTACCGTCGCAGCAAGATACGTCAACTTTAAATCATGATTTTACAGAGATGAATTCTTTTGGAAGATTATTCAGGGTTTCGATATTTGGTGAGTCACATGGCCCCGGAACAGGTATAGTTATAGATGGCTGCCCCCCAGGCATACCTCTTGATGTTACAGATTTCGCTGATGACCTTTCACGAAGGAAGAGTGGTGCTTATGGCACAACAGCACGTCATGAACCGGATCTTCCGGAGGTGCTCAGCGGCCTTTACAACGGTTTTACAACCGGATCACCTATTATGTTGATTACCAGGAATTCTGATAAGAGACCGGCTGATTATGATGATTTTAGATATATTCCCAGGCCAGGACATGCTGACTTTACTGCGGGATTTAAATATTCCGGTTTTTCAGACCTGAGGGGGGGCGGGCATTTTTCCGGAAGGATAACCTGGGGGATTGTGGTGGCAGGGGTCGTGGCCAGAAAAATAATAGAACCTGCTGTAGTTGAAGCAAAAATAATATCAGCCGGAGGTTCTCTCAACATTGAGGAAGCGATCAGAAAAGCAGTAGAGGGAAACGATACTGTTGGCGGTGTGATAGAATGTACGATAGCAAATCCACAGAAAGGCCTTGGTGAACCATTTTTCTATTCTGTTGAATCTGCTGTCAGTCAAATTGTTATGTCAATTCCGGCCATCAGGGGTATCGAATTTGGATCAGGTTTTGCAGCAGCAGGAATGAAAGGATCTGAACATAACGATCCTTTTATCGACAAAGATGGAAAAACTTTATCAAATAATGCAGGGGGGGTTAACGGAGGTATTTCCAATGGCAATGAAATAGTGTTCAGGGTTGCCGTTAAGCCTGCTTCATCCACAGGAGTTGAACAAACTACATTTGATTTCCGTGAAGAAAAGATGGTGTCTCTAAAGATCAGGGGCCGGCATGACGCCTGTATAGCACTCCGGGTTCCGGTAATTCTTGAGGCTGCTGCGGCTGTGGCAATGGCTGATTTGCTGCTTATAAACAGGGGAATTCACGGATCTCAGATTTCATAGATCAGGCAGATGCAGATTTTCTTCGGCTCATATTGCTGACACTACTGAACTCCGTATTGTTTTTTAAGTTCTATTCTGAGAGCAACTTTTGTTGAGTCTGTTATTTTGAACCTGTCGTCTATTCTTTCTCCGATAACCCAGACAATCTTTTCAGCCGATTCAAGCATGAGAGCTTTCTCTTTATCACGAAGCGAAAATTTACAGTCGATGAAAAAATCACTGAGCTTCTTCGATCTGTTCATCCCGAGAGGAAAGAAAGTATCTCCAGGCAGCCATTTTCTTATTTTAAGCGGGAACGTGACCTTATCTGCATCAAGACAAGCAACCGTTTTGATGCCCGTTATAGGGAAATCCTTATCAACGTCCAAATAATATGCACTCCTTATGAAAGGCAATTCCCTTAATTGTTCGATTGAATCTGCAACATACAAAATGTCAGCGGTCTTTGCAACCGGTGAAACGATCAGCTGTTTCCTGTTTTTTAACAAACGATGGGTTGTTGTTATTACTTCTCCACCGGTCCTGCCTTCCAGAATTTCAGATAAGTTGTCTAATGTTGAAGCTGTGATGCTGTATGGTCTGAAAAGTTCAAAAAGAACAGCTTTCCGGGCACCAAGTTTGACAAGCCGCCCGGCATCATAGATTATATCTTCCGACTGAGAGTAAGAGATTTCATTCCTTAGATCGTTTACATAAGAATTAAGAACATCATTAACTCCTTTAAGTCTTCTGCCTGTTTCGTTGAGTGTTGTCTCTACCGAAGGGTTTATTTCCTTTAAAACAGGTATCACCAGATGCCGGATTTTGTTCCGGCTGTATTTGGTTTCAGCATTTGATCTGTCTTCCCTGTACGGAACCTTATTCCGGGTGCAATAATCAACTATTCTGTCGCGCGTTGCAAACAGTAAGGGTCTGATGATATACCCGCTTGAGGGCTTCATCCCGGTAAGTCCTGCCAGTCCTGTTCCTCTTGTGAGATTAAATATTATAGTCTCTATATTATCATTGAGATTGTGGGCTACTGCGACTGACTTGTAAGAATTCTCCTTCATGATCTTCTCAAACCAGGAATACCTGAGCTCTCTGGCGGCCATTTGCACAGAGATTTTTTTTTCTGAAGCAAAAGTTTTTGTATCAAACCTTTGTACGAAGCATGGGATTTTATGTTCCAGCATAAATCTTTTGACAAGGTCTTCGTCGCTGTCAGATTCATCTCCTCTCAGGCAGAAGTTGCAGTGAGCGGCTCCTGTTTCTATTCCCGCAGAAATGAATAAGTGGGTCATTACCATCGAATCTATTCCGCCGCTGACTGCAAGCAGTACCCGATCCCCTCTGCGTATCAGGTTATGTTCCTTTATATATTCAAGAAAATCAGCCAGCATGATTTTAATAATTTACCGATATTGTATTATTGAAGGTTGAGCTGGTTCAAAGTTATCAGGTTTCAGCCTGGCCTCACCCGAAATAAGTAAATAATTGATCCTTGAATGGTCAGGAGGGCCGGGGAAATATCCGAGCCTGATCTGAAAAGTCTTAAATACAAGATTATCATTGCCAATCCTTACACCTACTCCCAGGCTTGAAAGATTATGACCGGTTGTTATTACCTGATTGCTTCCCGAGAGAAATCCAAAATCAGCAAATCCGAAGAATGCGAATTTAAATCCATAAAAACTGAACGGACTGAAAATAACTGATTCCAGGCTTAAAGACAGCCTCTGATTGCCGCTTATTGAATCGTTACGGAACCCAGAGAAGCCATGTTCATAGTTAAATGACAGATATTCATTTGAATATCTGTCAAAGCCCCTGCTGTAGTCTGTGTATAAAAAATTCCTTACCCGGTAATTTCCAAGTGATATAAGTCTGGAGATGTATTTTGTTCTTAGCAGTAAAAATCCCTGTTCGGTTTTTCCATTATTATGAAAGGATGCGAAGCCGGTTGTTGCCGAAATATATCCGAGCTTGCTTATTGACCGGGCCAGTGAAATATTTATTCCGGTGTAATATCTGTTTTTAAATTCGCTCATTTCCCTGCCTGCTGTGATATTAATCAATCCGCCAGTGGGAATATCCTCTGTATGTCCGTATCCGTAAACAAGGTTTGACTTATAATATTTTCTGGAAGATATTGATAAAGAGCCCAGAAAGATCTTATATTTCTGCAGGCTATGGTAAGAGTCAGGCAGAATGAAAGGATGGTCGAACACGTTATTGTTATAGTAACGGGCTCCGATAACAAGCCTGGTGACTGATTGTTTGTCGAGCAAAAATGACCGCGCCAGCCAGTAATCCTGAACATTGTATTTCAGAGGTTCAGGATTGACTAGTGTGTCAAGATCTTCTGAAGTATGCATATGCCTGAAGGAGATGCCTCCTGCATATTTTGTGAATGAGCTTACGAAAGAGCGACTTATGTCGAATCCGTAGGTCCTTTCACCCAAACCATTGAAGTAAAATAAATTGGTGTTAATGAAGGTTCTGCTGATGTTGTTTATGAGATACTTGACCCCGAAACCGGGTGAATCCGGTAATTCCGCATCATGGGGTACTGTAATGCCGAATTCATGGCCCATACCAAAAATATTCTTTTCAAATAACGACAGAGAGCCTTTTTTTATACCTCTAAGGTTTACTTCGGCACCCAGGGAATAAACATCCTTTGTGACGACTACAATATCAACTTCTTCATCTGAAACGTACACAGGGATTATTCTTGCATCATCGATATATGGCAATTGTCTGATGATCCTTTCATTATCGCTCAACTTCAGGGCCGATACAGTATCGCCTGCCGAAAAGAGGAGATTCTTTCTTATTATGAATTCATTGGTGTTTACATGTGTTTTGTTCAGGAACCTTTCCAGCCCGTTTGGATCGTGGTGATCAGGAAGGTTGATACTGGTGCCGAAAACTTCAAGTTTTTTGATTTGTACATTACGGATGATTTTTCCCGAAACGTCAGTAAAGACATTTTCACCAGACGATCCGGGGTATTTTGCTGGTGATGATGCAGGGCTTGTAACAATAATATCATAAAGTTTTCTTGTAACCAGTGTTTTCGAGGCTCTGGCCTTCAATGAATCAAGAAACTGCAGTGTCTTTTTGTCTTCAGCAGCGAAGGGAGCTATGAGTGTTGAATTACGGTGCCGGATACCAGGATTATATGATAACCTGATGTTTGCAGTGCTGACCGGCTCAACGGGAGAAGGAATAATTGTTGCTGAATCGGCCGGGCAAAGTTCCTGAGGGAGCAGCTTGCTGCACAGGAAAACAGCGACAGAAACCAGGAAAATCCTGGATTCCACACGGAGTTTATTTTTATAACCGGTATCAGGTTTCCTTTGAATCACTGACCAGCACATCATCTGAATTAAACTGGAATCCCAGCCGTTTGCCTGTTATTAATCTGGAATTCTGAATCTTTGATTCCATCTGTCCTACAGTGGCTATTTTAACAGCATCATACGGTGGCACGAGGAGGTCAAACTCAAGTGAATACTGTACTGCAGTCGATATTATTCTCTGCAGGGCTGCTTTGCTGACAGGCTCATTCCCATAGTTTGTGAACAACATGGCCATTTGCCTTTTACCTTCAACAAAATACTGATTCTCATGGTTTATAAAAATCCGGGCAATCAGGTAACCCAGATCATCCAGCCTTGAAAATCTGAATGAATCAGCGAGAAAGTTGTAGATATTTATTATTCCTGAGTAGGCATTGTACTTGTTTTTCTGGATATAAGGAGTTTTCCATGCAGGATGTTCCCGGTCGAACTGGAATATGTTTGAATGCATGCTGAAAAGGAGAATATCACCGGCGACTTTTAACTGGGCATCATAGTTGCTTCTGTCCGTATATTCCATCTTTATCCGAGGGTCAATTACACCGAGGCTCTGGTTGATATCCCGTGAGAAATTCTTAAGGATCTCCTTTACAACTCCGAACCATTCGATAGTGTTGTCATATACTCTTTGCTTCAGCACTGATTTATCTCTGAGAGTGTCGACAATAACTTTCTTTTTATCCTCTAGCTCAGACATGATAATAAATGTGTTTGTGAATACAAGCACCTAATTTACTAATAATTCGGCACAAAATATCCTGTCGGTGGTTATATCGGCCGGAAAACGCTGGAAGGTTCATTCAAAGTTTTTCCGGCGCATTAAGTTATTGCCGGCGGAGAGAAATCATATTCTCTGATCATTCAATATGACCGTGCAAAAAGAACCCGTCTCTGCGAGGGTTTGCCTGAATATATGCACAACCCGTCTTCCATGGGGCTGTCGAAAGGTATACATCTTATAGTGGCCTTTGTCTCCTCCTTTATTTTTTCCTCTGTTTCAGCGGTTCCATCCCAATGAGCCATGATGAAGCCGCCAATGCTGTCAATTATTCTGACAAAGTCACTCCAGGCATCAATATAGTGGGTGTTTTCATTTCTGAACCTGAGTGCTTTTTCAAAAATGCTCCTTTGAATATCTTCCAAAAGACCCTGAACATAAGTAATTATGGCATCGTCGGGTATGGTTTTCTTCATAAGGGTATCTCTCCGTGCTATTTCCACGGTGTTATTCTGAAGATCTCTTGGTCCTATTGCTATGCGCACAGGGACACCCTTAAATTCATAATCTGAAAATTTCCACCCCGGAGTATTGTTGTCACGGTCATCATATTTTACTGAAATCCCTGTTTTTTCAAGTTCTGATCGGATCTTTTGCGCTTTGACAGTAATGGCAGAAAGTTGCTCCTCACTCTTAAAAATCGGAATGATTACAGTCTGGAGCGGAGCCAGTTTTGGGGGCAATACAAGTCCGTGATTATCAGAGTGAGCCATAATAAGGGCACCGATGGTTCTTGTAGACAGTCCCCATGAGGTTGCCCAGACATAATCAAGTTTGCCGTTTCTGTCAGTGAACTGAACGTCAAACGCTTTTGCAAAATTCTGTCCCAGAAAATGGCTGGTTCCGGCCTGAAGTGCCTTTCCATCCTGCATAAGTGCCTCAATAGCATAGGTGTCAAGTGCTCCTGCAAACCGTTCGTTCTCGCTTTTGTATCCCCTGATCACCGGGAGAGCCATGAAATTTTCGGCAAAATCAGTATATACATTTATCATTCTCTCAGTTTCTTCAAGGGCCTCTTCCTTCGAGGCATGAGCAGTGTGACCTTCCTGCCACAGAAATTCAGCAGTCCTGAGGAACAACCTTGTGCGCATTTCCCACCTTACCACATTGGCCCATTGATTTATAAGGATTGGCAGATCACGATATGACTGGATCCAGTTTTTATATGAGTTCCAGATAATTGTTTCAGATGTAGGT
>CAYXSM010000022.1:0-59579 GCA_964466705.1 uncultured Rikenellaceae bacterium | reverse complement strand
TTCATTACCGGGGTCAGGGATCTCTTTAAGAAGAGGTCCTACAATCTCATGCTTGGTTACTGGGGTTTGCTTGGCATAGTGAACTGGCTTGTCATAGGATGGCTTCCCACTTATTACAAGGAACAGTTCAGCCTGTCGCAAAGCATGGCCGGTCTTTATGCCACAGCTTATCTGTATCCGGCACAGATAATTGGTTTGCTTCTCGGAGGATTCATAGCGGACAGGTGGAGCCGCTCATACATTCTGGCAAGGGTCCGTGTTCCGGCGATTGGTCTTTGCATAGCAGCCCCGGCCATTCTTCTGGCCAGTGGTACGTCAGTTCTGATGATTGCAATTATCGCATTTATGTTCTACGCAATTACCCGGGCATTCGGAGACTCAAACATGATGCCCATGCTCTGCCTTGTAGCTGATCCGAAATACCGTGCCACGGGTTACGGGGTCCTGAACTTCTTCAGCACAATTATTGGCGGTATAGCACTGTATGCCGGGGGAGCCCTGCGTGATATCGATATCAACCTGAGCAGGGTATACCAGTTTGCAGCAGTAATTACTATCATCTGTGCCTTGTTTTTGTTTATGGTCAGGATTAATTCTCCCGGGAAGGAGAAATGAGAACGCCGTATCATTTTCAACAGGATAGGCCTGTGATTTATAAACACTTAATCATCATGAAAAAGATTGCATTATTAATTATGATTTTGCCGGTCCTGAAGCTTGGCGCTCAGGAAAAGGATCCGCAGATCCGGAGCATATCTTCTCAGTTTCAGCGGATAGAGATAGTCAGAATGAGATCAGGTACGGACATGCTTGATGGACTTAAATCTTTTGTATCGGAGAAGAAGGTCAGAAATGGAGTGATACTGGCCGGGATCGGCTCTGTCTCGCAATATCATTATCATGTGGTAAGCGATGCAAACCTCCCTCCTGCAGAGGAATTTCCGAAAGCATCAGTTGCTATGGATCTGGTCTCGGTACAGGGATATATTCTTGATGGAAGGGTTCATGCACATATTTCTCTTTCCGATGAAAACAGCATGGTTGGCGGCCACCTGGAGAGCGGGACAAAGGCGCTTACATTCTTTATTATTACTGTCGGGGTTTTACCTGATGACCTCGATATGGGTGATCTGGATAATTACAGGTTATAATATACGGTACCGGGTAATCAGCTGCCCCGGCCCTTACTGATTATCCGAAGTCAGCATTCGTCCTGCTGGGGGATTTAAACCTTCTGTTTCAGAAATACTCACAGGGTTGCTGCCAGTCACACACGAAGCTGTCTGATTCCTGTTTCAGCCTTTCAACTCTTTTCTGAGGCTCTTTCATCCTTCTGTAATTTTCCAGCAATCTCCTGTTTTCTTCCATCTGCTTCGCCAGGCTCATCTTGTAAATCCCGTCATTGATGCCTACGAATGAATCTGTTTTTTCCATGGCTGTAAATTTTACCTCAATTGTCCTTAATCAACGTACAGACACCTTCAATAACGTATTTTCGTTAAAAATATTCTTGAAAGATGTTAAATTCTACTCAAAGAATAAATTATACGGCAAAACGTAATTTACGAAATTTACCGGATCCATACTCTTAATATTTGTTAACAATAAGTTAAATTTGGTTAACACTCCTCCGGCCTGTTATCGAATTTCTTGAGAAACAATGGTTCAGGAAGCATTTCAGGATCCGTCTTAAACAAAAAACCAGTAGCAGATAACAGCTGATACTGGTTTTCAAAACAGACTTCGCAAATCAGGTCAGGTTCATTTACTAACTATGAGAGTCTCTTTTCGGGCGATAAAATTACAGTACTTGTAAAACCTGTTCCGAAAATATGTCAAATATCATATGCAGCAGATGTTATTATTCTTTAATTCAGAGAAATGATCTGAAGTTCATTAAGCTGTTATTTGAGGTTTTCCGGCGAAAGTGGTTATCTTTAGGATTGATATTTTATGTTGACAAGACTAAAAACAGCACCGTTATGAAACATTACTCTATTAGTTTACGGGTATTTTTTTATCTGATTTTCTTTCCCGTTAATATAATCTCATTTGCCCAGTCGGGTGGGTTAAGGACAATTACCGAAAAAGAACTCAGGTACCATCTTAATTTTCTTGGTGCACCGGAGTTCAGGGGACGGGAAACACCCTCTGCTGAGCTGGAGATAGCAACTTTATATCTGGGGAACTGGGCGGAAATGGCCGGGCTTAAACCGGTAACGGAAGACGGATCATTTTACCAGGATGTTCCTCTTACGGTCACTTCGGTTTTTCAGCCCGGCACCAGGATTCTGGTGTCCAAAGGAACCGGTCAGCATGTTTTTTATTTCGGAAAAGCTTTCAGCGGGAATTTTTTAACAGACGGATTTTACTCAGGAAATGTGGTCTTTGCAGGGGCAGGAATAAGCGAACCTGAAACGGGCTGGGATGATCTGAAAGACCTGGATCTTACGGGAAAAGTGGTTGTTATACTGGATGAGCAACGACCCGGAAATGAATACTCGTCGGGATTCACAATTACAGGCAGACTTAATTCCCGGATAGCCGACATACGCAGAAAAGGTGCTGCAGCTGTCCTGTCAGTTGTAAATGATGAAAGGCAAAAGCGCCTGGAACAGGGAGTAAATATCTTTGATTATATACCAACGGGGCGGCTGGGGATTGTTTTTGATTCCCAAAGGACAAACTTTCAGGTTTCTGCACAGCAGGCAGTTGCATCTGATGCGAACCGGCAGAACCCTCCCTTTGAAAGGGCTGAGATCAGCCATGAGCTGGCTTCATTCCTGCTTGGAATACCAAAAGAAGACATTGCTGAAATGTTCAGAATGACCAGGGCTGGCCGGCAGGTTGCTCCCCTGATAATTCCTGACGTAAATGTCAGGCTGGAGGTAGAGGTTGAATCATACAGGGCAGTATCGCGTAATGTTCTGGCGCTTGTTGAAGGGTCTGATCCTGTACTAAAGAACGAATATATTGTTATCAGCGGACACCATGATGCAAGAGGAATTGATGACGGGGAGATAATTGCCGGAGCTGACGACAACGGCACCGCAACTGTTGCACTTATGGAGATAGGCCAGGCATTGATGACTCAAAGACCGCGCAGATCGGTGATTCTGGCCTGGTTCACTGGCGAGGAGCAGGGTATGAACGGGTCACATTATTTTGTCAATAACTGCCCGGTTCCGGTTGAAAAAATAAGTGCCTGCCTTAATATGGACATGATCGGCCGAAATGACCCCGACAGCCTGTTCCTTGTGGGCCCTGCAACACTCAGTAAACAACTTGATGCAGCAATAAACCGGGTTAACAAAAGATCAGGCATTAATTTTGGATTTGATTACCGCTATTCTGATCCTGCTCATCCACAAAGAGTATATTTCAGAAGTGACCATTATCCTTTCATAAGGTTTGGGATCCCTTCTGTCTGGTTTTTTTCGGGTTTTACCCCTGATTATCACACATACCGGGATACTCCTGAAAAAGTTGACTACAAAAAATTCCTCCGGACTACAAAACTGGTGTATCTTACGGCATTTGAAATCGGTAATATGAATGAATTGCTTAAGCTTGATGCAAATCCCGCGGTAACTGCCAGGGGAAGTAACAATGTCAGGGAACGATCCCTTTTTGAGAATGTCACAAGATAGTATCCCGGCGTATCAGGCACGGAAAATTTACAAACTGAATCAGATGAAAATCAAAAAGTCATTTTTCAGAAAAAAAGGTATGTCTTCAGGAACCATTGTTGCAGCTGTTGTATATCTTATGATCTTTCAGGGCTGCAGGCAGGGCAGATCATCAGGATATCAGGAAGGCATTCCCGAAATAAGAGGCATCTACGGAAGCCCTGTCCCTTTATGGAACAAGGGTCTGCGGCTTGATGAGCTGAGCGTAAACTCTGTTTTCCTCAACTGGCATTCTATAGATGAAATGCTGCTGGAGAGGGCTGAATCTGAAGAGGCGTATGTTTATGCCGAGTTCCCGCTTCTTAACGGAAAAGATTATGTTGAAATACATCCTGAAGCATGGGCGATCGATATGTACGGAAACAGGGTGGAACCAGCCTCATGGTTTATGGGGGTCTGTCCAACCGAGCCTGGTTTCAGGGAGTTCCGGACAGGAGAGCTTAAAGCACTTCTCGATCAGTATGACCTTAAAGGAATCTGGTTGGATTATCTTCACTGGCATGCCCAATTTGAGGAACCAGAACCAATACTTCCCGAGACATGTTTCTGTGATCACTGCATAAAAACCTTTGAATCATTTGCCGGCATCAATATTCCGGGTTCAACCACTGCTGAAAAAGCTGAAAAGATACTTACTGACCATGACAGCCTCTGGAGAGAATGGCGTTGTAATATAATTGCCGGGTGGGTGAAAGATATGAGGGAAATAGTCAAAAAACACGATCCTGAAATGCTCCTTGGCATTTATCACTGTCCGTGGGATGACAATGAGTTCGAAGGTGCCCGCCGCCGTATTCTGGGTCTTGACTATGACCTTCTCCGGGATGTTACGGACATATTCAGTCCTATGGTATATCACGGACGTATGGGAAGAGATGCTGAGTGGGTCAGAGACAACATAGAGTGGTTTTGCGGGAGGCTTGGCACTGAAGCAGGATCTTTTCCGAAAGTATGGCCTATAGTTCAGGCATATGATGATCCGTATGTGATTACTCCCGGGGAATTTGAGAATGTACTTCGTTTTGGCGCAGTGTCAGGTTCAACCGGTGTTATGATGTTTACCAGTTATGCAGTAAGTCAAAGCGAATTAAAGATCGCAACCCTGAGAAAAGTATATGCGGAATGGGCCCATTGAGAAATTCCACCCATTGACAATATTCAGCCTCTGGCAGAGCAGATATAAATATTATCTTGTTATCATTGATCTGGTCGGGCTTTTAATCCTGTATACAATTGTTTTCAGCATGCCGGGGAGGAAATAAGCAAAAAAATTCTTTGAGGTGGAGCTGTTAATATCTGGCCGGATCTTTTTCACATCACGGCACAAGTGTTGATCTTAAACCGTTGATCCTCCGTCATTTCAGTTATCTATTTTGAGCAACGGCAGCATTGCCACGACCCGGACCGGCAAAGTTGGTATGGCTTTTGCTATTGATATTATGAATAAACGGTTCTTTTAATAATTACGGAAATGAAAAAGTTTATAATCACCTCGATCGTTGTATTACTGGCGGCAGCCGGTATTGCAACCGCAGCGCAGAACAGGCCGGAAGAATATCTGGGCCTGCCGGGAGACAATCTCAATCTGTATGCAGTTATGAATCTGTTCCAGGAATCTGAAACTCTTGAGTCTTTTGAAAGAAAGCTTAACGATGAAAATTCACGGATAAACAACCTTGATCTGAACAGCGATGGTTATGTCGATTACATAATGGTAAAGGACTATGTTGACGGCGATGTTCATACAATAGTACTTCAGGTCGCATTGGACAGGTACGACAAGCAGGATGTTGCTGTGTTTACCGTCCAGAGGTTCCGTGACGGATCGGTTCAGATACAGCTTATCGGCGACGAGACCCTGTATGGCAGAAATTACATAATTGAGCCTTATTATGCCGAAACACCCAATCCCGGGTACGTGGGTCCAGGGAGTCGAACCACGGTTGTAACAAGGACGACCGTTGTCATTGACGCATGGCCTGTTGTTCATTACATTTACAGCCCCGGATATGTTGTCTGGCGCTCAAGATGGTACTGGGGCTATTATCCTGTATACTGGACGCCATGGAGGCCCTACTACTGGCACTTTTATTATGGATATCACTACCATTGGCATCCACACTACTACAAGCACTACCGCCTCTGGCACCAGCCACGATACACGCGATACAACACTTTTTACTACACAAGCATCCGCACGCATTCTCCCCGTGTTGTTGCAAAAATAAATTCGGGGAATTACCGCACCACTTATTCACGTCCCGAGCTAAGGCGTGAAGGCGAGGCTTTATATTCACGGGTTCACTCAGACCGGAACACCAGGACAAACTTCAGCTCGACATCAGTCAGCCAGGGAAGAAGGTCTGTTTCAACGCAGTCAGGCGAGAGATCTGCTGCAGGAACCGGATCAGTAACGACCCGGCGATCATCCACGGCCACAGCAACAACTTCTACCGTCAGGAACAGTGATATGTCACGTCGTTCAGCCCCTGTTTCAACTGAAAGGACCGTAAGAAACGCCACTACGAACCAGAGCACCTCAGCTTCACGTCGTGAAGCTCCGGCAGGAACCGGAAGAGAAAGCACCGGACATTATTCAGGGAGCAGTTCAGCGCCGGTCAGCCGCTCAGCTTCTCAGCCGGCAGCCAGGAGTGCAGAGGCATCCCGCCGTCCGGCAGTAACTGCAACTCAAAGACAGGCTGCGCCGCGCTCTTCAAGCCAGAATATAAGTTCGGCACGAAGGTCTTCAGCAACAACATCAGCCAGACAGGGTTCTGCTCCGGCATCAGCTGACAGATCAGCCGTAGCAAGGAGATCTGCACCGTCGGGAACCAAAGCTTCACCGGCAGTCAGAAGCAGCACTGGCAGCAGAACAAAAAGCGAATCAAAAAGCAGCGATAATGCCCGAAGCTCCGGATCAGACCAAACATCGCGCAGGAAATAGAAGGTGATATTGACATATTTCAATAATGCCGGTTAACGCCGGCCATACGGGAGGGTGAAATAAAAGAAAGGTTTCACCCTCTTGATTTTCCCCCGGGGTCTATATTTTCATGGATCTGCTATCTGTAAAAAGGGCGGTTCAGGAACTCACCCCGTGGTCCGTAAACGGGTTCTTCGGTTCCAGCTTCCAGCGCTCCGAGGTCTGGAGCCATGCCCGTGTAGATATCATTCACATTCTTAAGCCTCATGCCGGCATCAGCAGCCCTGCTTCCAGGCTTGATCCTGAAATTAAGATCTGTCGCATGATAAACAAAACCCGGCTTGCCGGGATCCGGAGCCTTAAGATTCTCAAATATGTCATAGTCCAGCTCAATTCCGTGCACCTCAAGGCCACTTGCATCAGAAAGTTCTTTAAGGGTATCGAATGATTTACCATCTTTCGAAACAGTGATCGTATAATTCCGGCTCTGTCCGGGAGGAGGAGAGACCCATCTGTAATTCCTGTTTCCCGGATTGGGGCAATATCCGTTGTAATCGGAAGATGAATAGCTGGTTGCAAACGGTAAAACAGCCACCGGCCGACCGGCAACACCGGTACCAAGAAAGAGATTATTCCTGAAGTGTGCATTTGAAAATGTTTGGGAATTTGCATTTTCGCAAACAAAGGTGTTATGCAGAACATACAGGCCGGCCGGTCTGGCCATGAATTTCAGTGCGATACCGACAGGAACATGACAGATCACATTCCGGATGAAATATGCCGGACCACCGAAAACTGGCTGGGCGCTCAGACCGCACTGGGCTGCGTTTACTCCCCTGTTGCGCACAATCCTGATATTATGCACTCCGCCATCGGCTTCAATGAAGTCGTCAGCCATCAGGTGTATGTCATTGTTATAAATATCGATGGAGACACATTTTAATTCACGGCTCGTCTCGGGTGTGCCGTAAGTGGATACCGCAACAGCATCGTGGAAAAATGCTATTGCATTATGGCATATTACGTGTCCCGATCCATATACTTTGATGCCAATGTAGCTGTACATTTTGTTTGAACCGTAAATATTGCGGGGATTGGCCCATCCCAGCAGCCTGTATCTGTCATCCCGGCCGATGAGCACATTGTCTGCAATATAAAAATTCGTTGAACCTGCATATTCCGTGATGATACCCTGGCCAATATTCTCCATACGGCAATTTCTTATTGTGAGGTTTCTGGCGCCGTTAATATGTTTGTGCCCGGCATGGAAAGCTATGTCGGCGTTCCGGATTGTCAATCCTTCAAAGATGTGGTGTTCTGTCGCAGAGACATCAAACAGGGTATGAGCCCCCGCCCCGTCAAAAATAACTTCTCCATCGCCGGCAGCACGGATCACAACGGGCTCATCTTCCGTACCCCTGACAGTCAGGTAATATGTTCCGTCGAAAGGTACTCCTTCCGGGTTCACATAATCAAAACGGTCAGCCTCGTAAAGCCCTGCATGGATCTCTATGATATCTCCCGGGTTTATTGTACGCTCCCGGACTGTTGACCAGTCGCCTGTACCTGAACCGTAATATGCCCCCAGGAGAGTGGTAAAGGATGGCTCCTCCTTCTCTCCTGTCCATCTGGCAGGATATACATGCAAAATACGGCCTCCCTTGCCTGCTTTTGGTTCGCTGCGTGTTTTCACGGTAACCGTTCTTGTTGTTTCAGGTTCGTTATCACTGTCTTTCATTTTAAAACGGCATTCATAATTTGTGCCGGGAACCAGGTCGAGAATACTCCCGGCAAACATATGCGGAACTTCATAATCGAGATATTCTGCCTCCCGGCCAACGCGCTCCCCGCCTATTCTGAGAAGAGGCATGGCCTCTTTCCATTCTCCGGTGCCTGCAACTCTGTATTCCACAGTTACCGAGGCATTCCGGTTGTCATCACCGCTGATGCGCCATTCAAATCCAAGATTGGTCAATGTCGGAGGCTCAATGATGAACTCACCCGGTTCAACCGCATTCTGACCTGCGAGGACTTCAGGAATGAACCAGAACATCACATATAATGGCAATTTTAAAAATACTTTCAGAACCAAACAGCTTATTTTTTTCATCTTTAATTTTATTAGGAGTTCAATTCAGGAGATTCCGGATCAGGCAAATAAAAATAAGCAATAAATTCCGGATTAAAGGCTGTTTATACACCTTTCCTGACTTTTATGATGAATACTCTAACTCCGACGGATGTTTAAAAGTTATTCCGCTTCCGGCTTGATCAGCGCCCGGTTATGGGTCCATATTTTATCCTGCAGTGTGAACCGAAAGTGTTTTAATGCCTTCCTCGTTTTATGACCGGATTGATGCCATCTGTTAATGGTTTATCCACAGCAGGCCTGACCTGTTACATCTGTTATCAGTGAGGGTGTTTCAACATGACCCCTGTTGAAGGCTGGCTGCTTCAGACGGCTGTATGTCATAGATATTCAAGGGCGAATGCTGTGCCATTTCCAGGCTGATATACCCGCAGCTTACAGACGGATGAATCATTTAATCTGCAATAAAAAATTCCAATACGTCGTTTTAGCAGACCATTTAACAATTCTTCCTGTTTTTGCCGGCTTACACTTCAGATTTTAAAAGGTTACTTTGTATAGCATCCAGTAATTCAGGCAGACAGATAACAGGTGAAAAACATATAATATTATTGATCAGCTCTTTGGCTAATAATATCGGACTCCGCTAAATAACGGGATATGAGAAAATGAAATGATTAAAATGTGGTAATTCACAATTAACCAAATCCTGAAAGAAAAAATGAAAATGCTATTTTTCAGCTGGAAAAATTTTTATTTCTTTGAAAAATTACGACAAGATCAAATGTTTTTTACTACTTGAATCATAAAAGCGGGCTGATAATGGTATCGTAATTAACGTCGTTATCAGATTCACAAAAAACATCATAATAAAGGAGATCTCCGAAAATCCTTAAAAGAGTAGGATGTGGCAGCCGAAAGACATATGAGTAGGCATTATTTAAAACTTTACCTATGAAAAAATTATCAGTTTTGCTTTTTGCATTCTTATGCTTTTTTAACTTGAATACTAATGCCCAGATTTTAGGCGGCGCCACCCTGGGAATTCAGGCTCCTGTAGGTGATTTTGCGAACGGAGCAAAAATGGGTGCTGGCATCAACCTTTTCGGCAAGTATATGCTTAAGGAAAATATGGCGGTTGGATTGAACCTGGGATACAACAGGTTTGGTAGTGAGGATTTCGGATTTGGCGGATATGATATAGATGCTTCATATTCAATGATCCCTGTCACAGGTCTTTTTGAATACCATTTTGGAGGTAATAGTATAAAACCTTATGTGGGTGCTGACCTTGGGATTTACAGTTTCGGTGTTAAGATTAAATACGAAGATGAATCAGAAAAAGACAGCGAGATGTATTTTGGCCTGGCCCCCGTGGCCGGAATTCTATACGACATAAACGATAACATGACATTTTGCGCCAATATCAAATTACATAATGTATTCTCTGAAGGGGATTCAGTTTCATGGATTGGCATCAATGCGGGTATTATAATCCCTTTGAATTAACATGCAAATGTGTTAAATATCCGGAAGCAGATTGTCCCTAAAAGTTTACAAGGTACCGGACAACATCACATAAACTAAAAGAGGGTGTCTCACAAGTGGCACCCTCCTTTATTTATCAGCAATACTTCCGTTTATTCATTAAATAAGTACTTCAAAAAAATACTGTTAAGGAATATTATGTTTTCCGCCTGATGGCAGGAACAGTGATTCGCCTTTACAGCCAATCTGACCGGTTTACAGATCTTGTTCGCCGGGAGCAATTTACATACTTATTTGTTCGATTATGTATAGCCTTTGCCGTATTATGCTTTGAAACGGAAAATGAAAGTCAATAAATGGATTTCCCGGATACTGGTTAACCCTTTATTGTTTGTGTACTGCTTATACATTTGAGGCCTTCCTGTTGTCATGTATTAATTGGAAACGATTTGGATTTATCATTTTATCACTCTGATTCAGAAATCATGGCTGGTTTGATTTTTGTGTGCCACCTTACGGCTGGCATGTTCGTAACTCGTTGATGAATACTTTATTAAAATCCCTTCCATAATGTAAAATTTAAATAAGTTTGTTAACCAGGTTATTAATTGATTTTTCCTGTTTTTTCCAGACTTACGCTAAAGATTTGGAAATAATCATTTTTGGAATAGATTGTATATCAAATAAATATCCGATAACACAGTGTTAATATATTAACAATCAATATTTAATCTAATATTCTTCTGTCGAACTCACCTTTAATATAAACTGACATTGACCTGATGAACGCTTCCTGTTCCCGGGTAACCGTACACCTTACTGTATTCTTCAATGTGTTGAAATATTGTAAAATAATAATCTGAATAAAAATGAAAAAGCCCGACCGGAAATCAACATCGGAACATAAAAGATCGAGGCGTGACTTTGTTAAAGGCACTGCCGGGTTAGCTGCTGCCTCAGCCTTTACAGGCGGTGCATTACCTCTGATCGGTATTAGCGAAAGCAAAAGATCTGAAGGATCGTATTATGAACGTTCTGATGCCGCACTTACAGGACCGGGAGACAAAATAAAAGTCACCGGGATAGAAACATTTGTTCTGAGAAACTCATGGGTTTTTGTAAAGATCTCAACTGATGCAGGTATTACAGGATGGGGGGAGATGCTGAAAGATGATGCAAAGGCATGTGCAGCTGGTGCGCTTGAGGTAAGTAATTATCTGAAGGGGCAAGATCCGTTGCGTGTTGCACACCACTGGCAGGCCATTCACAGGGGTTCCTTTTACAGGGGCGGCCCTGTTAAAACAGCCATTCTGAGTGGCATTGATCAGGCCTTGTGGGATATTACCGGTAAAGCCTACGGAGTTCCTGTTTACAGGCTGCTGGGCGGACCAACAAGGGACAGGATAAGGGTTTACGGCCGCCTTGATCCGAAAACCGGAGTGAATGCTATCAAGGTAGGTCCTGAAGGGGGCCAGCGGCAGGCTATAAAATATATAGAGGGACAGAAGTTTGTTGATGAAGTGGTTGAGAGGTTTAAAACCCTCCGCGACAAAACAGGCCCTGAAGTGGACATAGCAGTTGATTTTCACGGAGCTGTCCAGCCTCCTGCTGCACTGCTGCTGATGAAAGCTCTTGAGCCATACCATCCGTGGTTCTACGAGGAGATAGTTCAGGCTCTCAACGTTGATGTTATGGCTGAGCTTGCACGTAAAACACACATTCCCATTGCTACGGGGGAGAGGATATTTACTAAATGGGGGTTCCGCGAGATACTTGAAAAACGCGCGGCAACCATTATCCAGCCAGATGTCTGTTATGCCGGAGGCATCACAGAGCTCAGGCTGATTGCCGGCATGGCAGAAGCGTACTACACCCCTGTCGCCCCGCATAATCCCCAGGGCCCCTGTTCACTGGCAGCAAGTTACCAGGTGGCAGCCTGTATCCCCAATTTCCTTATCCAGGAAAGGGGGGATAATGAATACTCGGATCTTCTCGCGAAACCAATGCCTCCAATAAAGGACGGTTACAGACCCCTGCTGACCGAACCCGGTCTCGGGATCACAATCGATGAGGATAAGCTTATGGCGCAGGTCGGAGAGCCGGTACCATATCATACAAGGTATGATCCTGATGACGGATCAGTGGTTGACTGGTGAATCCCTGCGAGCGCATTGGCTTAGCCGGACTCATATCTCAGTTTCTTCATAGTCTTCTTCCAGGATCTTCGACTTTGGGGGATATTTTACCTTTCTGAGTGGAGGTATCAAAATAATTTTCTTGCTATCCAGATGATTAATGAGACTACAACGCTCAGAATTATCATTGTGGTTACCGGGAAATAGAATCTCAAATTTTCCTTTTCTATCCTTATATCTCCGGGAAGCCGGCCTATCCATGTCATTTTGTGGCCTCCAAAGCAGAGAATAAGGCCGGCTATGATAAGAACCGCACCTGTTGCTATCAATATTTTACCCGCATTGGTCATCGAGATGATCAGGAACACAAAAATACAAACAATTATACTCCCTGAAACAATTTCTGAAAAGTGTGCCGTCCCGGAAAGTTAAATTAAGGTCAAACGAACAGTTATGACAGGGATTGTTCTTAAGCTGTTTTAAGTTTGTGACAGAGTACTTCATCCATATTATCGGTTGCAAGCCAGTCATTTTCTCTCAGAAGCTTACTGTTTATCAATAACGGTCCAAACAATTCTGCATCTCTTATTTCTATAAGGACCAGGTATCTTTTTCCTGCCCATTTATAAAACAGATCATCGGGCAGAACCAGTTTGTCCTGGTTCCTTATAATCATGTCGAAAGACTCTTCGGTTGCAAGAGGGTAAGAATTATAAACACATGAAGCTACAGCTC
Source organism: uncultured Rikenellaceae bacterium (assembly GCA_964466705.1). GTDB lineage: Bacteria > Bacteroidota > Bacteroidia > Bacteroidales > VadinHA17 > LD21. Next base: position 46,520 of record CAYXSM010000022.1, on the reverse strand, counting down.
TGGCTTTTACAGTGTCCGGCTCAACATCATCAACGAAATACAGGTAATCGCCTTCGGCTACAATTCCGTAAGGAGTACATTTTGAGTCTGCACCACGAACAATCATCGACTTGCTGCCTTTGACAAGGTTTTCAATTTCTTTTGCTCCGGAATCCAGGGTAACCAGATGATCCATACCTTAAAGTTTTTCTGAAATCTGTGGTTAAAGCAGGTCGTTTACTATAAAGACTTCAAAAATGGGAAAACGTTACAATATTTTACAGAAAATTTATATGCCTTTGATGTTTTCTGTAACCTGCCAGTGTTATTGTACTCTGTATAAATACTATCAGATGATGTAAATAAGCCTGTTAACGGGCGCAATTTTGCCCGGAGAAATTCTTTTAAGTATATAAAGTATTTTTGTATATTACAGATCGCCTGTTTGAATGTAACCGGACAGGATGACTTTTCTTTCCATAAAGCTGTTAACCTTAAAAATTATCCGATGAAATTACATGATTTACGGAAACTGATTATTGCCGGGATCATATTCCTCGCAGCAGTTCCACTGTTTTCCCAGGCTCCAGGGAAAATAAGGGTGTTATCTTATTACTCAGGACCGACTGAGGCTCTTGACAATTATAATGTCAATCAGATGACACACATAATTTTTTGTTTTGGGAGGCTTAACGGTAACCGGTTCAGCGTAAGAAGCCAGAGAGATACGGCGACTATCGAGAAGATGGTATCCCTTAAAAGCAAAAACCCTGACCTGAAAGTGCTTTTATCCCTTGGTGGATGGGGAGGCTGTAAAACATGTTCCGATGTCTTTGCGACCAGGCAGGGCCGCAAAGAGTTTACGGAGTCGATAAAAGAACACTATGACTACTTTAAAGTTGATGGTCTGGACCTTGACTGGGAATACCCGGGGATATCAGGTTATCCGGGCCATAAATTTATGCCGGCTGACAAAAAGAACTTCACAAAGCTGGTAAATGAATTGAGAAAGCTGGGATACGGTTATGAACTCAGCTTTGCAGCGGGCAGTTCACAAAGATATATCGATTCTGCCGTTCAATGGAACAGGGTAATGAAGAAGGTGGATTATGTGAACCTGATGACCTATGATCATTCAGGTCCGGGTTCCAGAACCGCAATGCATCACACAAGCCTCTATTCAAGCCCCGGCCAGCCCCGGTCGGCTGACCTGACGGTAAGGACCCTGCTCAGTCTTGGGGTGCCCCGTGAAAAGCTGATAGTAGGAGGTGCTTTTTACGGTAAGATATTTGAAGTTGAAGATGATGTCAACAACGGACTTTATCAGCCCGCAAAATTTAAAAATACAATGACATATAAAAATGCCATAACCCAGCTGTCTCCCGACAGTGGGTGGGTATTTCAATGGGATGAAATTGCAGGTGCACCCTATCTGTATAATGCCTCGAAAAAACTGTTTTTCACCTATGACGATAAGCGGTCAATTGAAATGAAAGCAAAATACGTGATTGACAACAAGCTCGGAGGCATTATGTACTGGCAGCTTGGAGGTGACGTATTTACGGACGGGCTTCTTGAGACCATAGACAAAGTGGTAAGAACATACACCGGTGAAGCAAAACTGGATCCGTAAATTACCATTAAGTCAGGAATTATTTGAAGAAGATGATTGCATAACCGGTTTTCAGGAATACTTACCAATACAAATTTATACCATCATGAAAAAGATCGTATCATTGATTTTTCTGTTCGTGTTCACCGTTTCACTTTCTCTGTCTCAGAGCGGTAACACAAGATTATTCACGGTTTTCACTTCTTCCGGTTGTGGCTGTACGGGCTCAGGGGGTGCTCCGATGACATTCACCACCCATGAAGAAGTTCTGGATATGCTTAAGAGGTCATGTACCGGAGTGGATTTTGTGAAATGGGAAGGATCATATGCTGCTGCATGTGATGAAGTGAAAAACAACTTATCAGCTTACGACGGTGTTCTGATCATAGGAAGGATTTCAGGTGACTACAGGCTTGCATTCACAGGATTGCCAACCATAGTGGTATATAACCTGTTTGAATTCATGGACGGCCACCCTTATGATCTAATGAGCAGCGGCAGGCTGGAGGATCTCCGCAATATGCTTAAGGGAGGGACCGACTATGGAGAGCCAAGGATACTTACAGCCCAGCTTGACAGAAGGAACCTCTGCACTCCTGCTGTCACTGAAGCAATGTTCAAAGACCTTGTTAATAAGATCAAACTGATTAAGGTTGTTGACAAGCTTAAGGAAACAAGAATATTAATGGTGAAACGCGACAGGAATGAGGTCATCGCTAGCGTAAACTATCGCGGTGATTACAACCAGTCATTTCAGCCCGGCCATAACAGCGTGTATATTAAGAATATAAAAGAGCTATTTGGTGCAGAGATAATTCCTGTGGAACCGGAAGAATTCTATGAAGCATACCGGAACACAGATGTAAAAAAAGCCGGAAGAGTAGCCGAGGAATGGATCAGAGCTGCAAGAAGTGTTGAAGCATCAAGGGATGAGATAATAAAGTCTGCCAGGGGATATCTGGCACTTGAAACCCTCAGGGAGAAATATAATTGCAATGCAATTTCGACACATATAAGATCAGTTACCGGAAGCGGTGATCTCAAAGACCTGTACAATCCGGGATTAGGTTTGGAGCTTGGCTTCAAAACTCGCGGAATACAGGCGGTATGTCAGAACTACCCTGATATTCTGATAGGACAGGTGATGGCATATTTAATGACCGGAAGGCCAAGCATGCTCGGGGATTTCATTTACGATACCTTTAATTCCACGGCGATCATACTGCATTGCGGCATACCTGTCAATCCTTTTGGTGATGAGCGAAGGATACCATATACTATCAGAACTCATGCCGAGAGCCCGGTAAGGGACCTGCCTGGTGAACCCGGGTCATCAACCGGGATAACCGCTGAATGGCCGGCAGGTGAAAGTGTTACATTGTGGGAGGTACATCCACATACACGGGAGATCAGGCTGCACACCGGTGAAATTGTCGATGGCAAGCTGATATACAGTGGCGGAGAGGATCTCGACAATGTGATGTGCACGGGGAAGATTATTGCGAAAGTTGATAACCTTGAAAAGATCCGGAAACAATTCAAGCCTTACCTCTATGGTATTCACTGCAATGCCACCCTGGGGGACCTCAGGCAGGAATTGAACGACATTGCTGTTTTGCTCGGGATGAAAGCTACAGAAACGGACAGGTAACCGCTTCTCCGATTGCTCCGGGGGATGTTGACCATATTAATTCCGGTATAACTATATGGACAGACTATTACTTCTGATATCGATAATCCTTATTCCTTTTCCAGGGAATTCACAGTCTTATGACAAAAAAGCCATGGAACACTACAACAATGGTTGCAAGATGATATCCGTGAAGAATTATCCCGGAGCGATATCTGCCTTTACCGAAGCTATACGCCTCGATTCCGGCTTCCTCCAGGCCTGGGAGAACAGAGGCGTGGCAAAATATTACCTGGCTGATCACAGAGGGGCAATAGCTGATTATAATGCAGCTCTTGAAATAAATCCTGATGACTATAACACTTATGGAAGAAGAGGTTGGGCCAGGTTTAAGATCCAGGATTGCAGGGGTGCTATTGATGATTTTACGAAGGCTCTGGAAGGCACACTTGATGAAGCCGGGTATTATAATATAAGGGGGAGGGCTAAGTTTGAACTGCAGGATTACCAGGGTGCTATTGAAGATTTTGACAGGGTCATCAAGTCATGGTCGGGCGGAAGGGATAAGAGGGGTGAAGCCTTATACTGGAGAGGCATGGTCAAACTTGATATGGGCCAGAAAGAAAGTGCCTGTCTGGACTTTGACAGGGCCGGAAGGATGGGTTATGAAAAGGCCCTGGAAGTAAAGGAGATGATATTTTGCCCGTAAGCAGGCATCATCTTTATCGTGAAAGCATCATTCTTACCTTCTGAGCAACTTTTTCCGCGATGCCGGCACATTGCTTTATACACTTACCGGAAATAAAACCTTCAACATCTTCAGGCCTTGAAAAGTCATATCTCCAGATTTCGTAACAGGATGTAAAGCCGAATTCGCTGCGGAACCACGTCCCCAGTTCATCACCGTAACTGATGGCCCTGTTGAAATTATTTATCTCGTCATCCATGGCCTCATTCTTTTGATTTCTGATGAGCCTGTTCATTCTGGCAACCCTCGAATAACTGTTCTCAATCTTTGCAGTTTCCGAGCTCAGGGCGATGACCCCGGCAGTAAGAGCCCCGCAGGTGCGGTTAAGCAATGCTGTGCCTCCTAAAAAGATCCATGAGGAGGCTAAAAGATCACGGGTTAACTGAATCTCATTTTCAAGACTGTACAGGACATTATGTGCACAATGAAAATTATTATCATCGAATGCCTCCAGTACCAGTGAATATGATTCCAGCGACTCTTTTGACAGTATTATCGTATCTTTTAATGCATTTGAATAAGGCTTATAAAAACTGCAAACCACTTTTCTGCAAGAATGAGGGCCCCTGTAGCGGATATTGCGACAGAAAACAGACCCGTTAACGGAATTGAAAGTATTTACATACGACTGCGCTTTCAGGATAAGCTTTATTTTTTCAGGGATCGTTTCGGGATTTTCATTCCTGTAGCTGATGAACATAAGGGGAGCTGTCAATACTCCGCACTCGGTATCCGGGCCGGCAATGCCGCCGGCCAGGGCTCCCGAGCAGAGAACCATGTCGGGATTGCTGATCCCGTTTATATCAAGGAGGGTTTGCATAATGGACGGAGCACAGTGCCCCATTCTGAGATAATTGTTCAGGGTTATGGCCTTCTTTGAGCTTAGGATACTGTAGCCGGCAAGCCCTGCTGTCCCAAGGGCTGCCACTGCAATAAGGCCCTTTTTTGTGAAATCCCTTCTGCTCAACGACCTTTTAGCCATGTCAGTACTTCTTTTTTATTAACGACCCGATCATTGATCATTCAAATTTAATACTTTAGCAGTCATAAGCAAAAGACCCTGGCATTTAAAGAGAGAAACGGGAATGTATTTGAACCCGGGTCAACAGTGTTGCTGTGAGACCTGTTTTCTTTTACCCGTTCATTAATTGGTTTGCGGAAAGAACAGAGCCTTAAACAGGATAGACCAGCTGGCAGAAATTATTTATTATCAATGAAGGACACCAGAAATATAAATCTTAAAAATGCGGGTTTGTTCCTTGGCCTGATCCTGTTTATTTTCTTCCTCTCAGCACCTGCTCCGGGAGGTTTGGAAGCGTCGGCATGGAAGACGGCAGCAGTTGCAGTGCTGATGGTGACTTGGTGGATTACTGAAGCGGTACCGATAGCGGCCACAGCTCTTGTCCCCGTTGTCCTGTTTCCTGTACTGGGAATTGCAACTATCGGTGAATCAACGGCACCATATGCAAATCAGTTGATTTTTCTTTTTCTGGGAGGATTCGTTATTGCTACAGCGATGCAGGCATGGAACCTTCACAGACGGATTGCCCTGAGGATAATCAGGTTTGCCGGAGTTAAACCATCATCCATCATAGCAGGTTTCATTGCTGCTTCAGCTTTTCTGAGTATGTGGGTAAGCAACACTGCCACCGCAATGATGATGCTTCCGATAGCACTCTCGGTTATGACTTTTACAGGCAGGAAAGATAATATGCCCGGAGCATCAGGAAATTTTGAGATCATTCTTGTTCTTTCAATAGCATATTCATGCAGCACAGGAGGTATGGCCACTCTGATCGGAACCCCACCCAATGCACTTTTTGCTGCTTTTATGCTTGAACGATATGGGATAGAGATAAGTTTTGCCAGGTGGATGCTAATGGGTGTTCCTTTGGTATTTCTGTTGTTGCCGCTGATGTACTTCATTCTTACACGGCTTGCCTTTCCATTGAAGCTGAAAGAATTACCCGGAGGCAAAGCATTTATTGACAAGCAAATCAGTGAAACCGGCCCCATGACAAAGCCGGAACGTAGAGTTGCCATAGTATTCAGCGTTACTGCATGTTTGTGGATCTTCAGGCCCTTGCTTGTAAAACTTATACCGGGTATTTCAGATGCCGGGATAGCTGTTGCTGCCGGACTTGTATTGTTCACCCTTCCCTCCGGGATGAAGCCGGGTCAGAGGCTGCTCAGCTGGCAGCACCTGAAAGAATTACCCTGGGGTATTCTGATTCTCTTTGGAGGGGGGCTTAGTCTTGCCATGGCTATAAATTCATCCGGTCTGGCCTCATTTATTGGCGGGACGGTTGAGGAATTACGGAATGTTCAGGTGGTCTTTCTGATTCTGCTTGTGGTGTTGATAATAGTTTTTCTGACTGAAATTACAAGCAATACCGCAGTCGCATCCACTTTTATACCTGTTCTTGCATCCATGGCTATCGGATTGGGTCAGAACCCTGTACTGCTTGCTCTTCCTGCGGCACTTGCGGCGAGTTGTGCATTCATGATGCCTGTTGCCACACCCCCCAATGCCATAATCTATGGAAGCGGCAAAGTCAGCATCCTGCAGATGGCTAAAGCAGGACTATGGCTTAATATTGTTTTTTCGATCGTGATAACACTGGCTCATTATTACCTGTTCACACGTTTTTTTGCTGTTGAGATTGATGTCATTCCCGGCTGGGCCTACTGAAAGCTCTGCTGAAAACTGTGATTATCCGGCAAATACTTGCAAAGCCAGCACTTATGACAGATTAAGACACATTTACAGGAACCTTGTTATTTCGGACAGAGGTTTTCTCTGTTTTATATTTATCTTTTTGAACCCCGGTTTGGGATACCCAAGCGGTGTTATTCCAAATATGATTTCTTCAGGTCCCGTGTCAAGAGCTTTTCGGAGCTTTTCGGGGTCGAATGCTGCGATCCAGCAAGTCCCTGCTCCTTCATTTTCAGCTGCAAGGATTATATGCGTCATGGCTATGGCAGCATCGGTCTCAAGGGAACTATATCCGTCATACCGGCGACTCCATGCCTGATCGCGTAATCCGGCCACAGCAAGTACCTGGGGAGCATCACCGAACCAGTCACGATCGTAGCATGCTTTTACCTTTTGAAGCATTGCAGGCGAAGATATCACTATGAATTTCCATGGCTGACGGTTGGCTGCAGAAGGAGCCAGCCTCCCTGCTTCGAGTATCTTTTCCAGAATATCTACTGGCACAGGTCGGTCCGGATCATAACTGCGGACACTTTCACGGGTTTTTATAAGATCTGTGAATTCCATTCTTGTATATGAATTTTGGTTATCATTTCCCTGTTAAAGCAACTGCGGCAAAATGTAAGTTTTGTTGCCCGGGCTATGCAATTCCTTTTGCCTGTTCTGTATTATCTTGCTGATCAAATTAAATTTTCCTTACATGGATGTTTTTCCTAACCGTTCAGATATCCTTTTTCAGCGAGCTGCTCATATAATCCGGCAGATCCGGGGTGACCTGCATGTACCTTTGACCCCGGCCTGTTTAACATTCCGGTATACTGATAGATAAGTATCTTTTCAACATAGGGAGAGACTGCTTCCAGCTGACTGATCACCCTCCCGGCAGGAGCAGGCAGCAATGCACTTTTATAAACCTGGCCTTCAAATCTGAATATTTCAACATCGGCCCAGAGTTCTGACCTTCCGGCCTTTTTATGGAGGTGGTACAGACGCTCAAAGAAGCAGGCGCTTTCGTCGACACGGGTTTTCTCAACGCCGATTTCATCCTGGTATGCAATGTAGTCAACATTAAGTTTTTCAAGCTGCCTTACATATCTTTCGTCAGGTTTTACATTACGGGTGCCATAGGGAGCGATGAGTGTTTTGGCATGAGGAGTAAGCTTTTTAGCTTCGGCAGAGGAAACATTGACATAATCAATGAAATAATCGTCATAGTGCCCGCTTATGCCTGTCTCGTTGGGATAATACCAACCGTAGAAACTTGTGTGATGCGCGTATCTGGCAGCAATCTCATTCATCGCCTGCAGACGGAGTTTGTTTACCTCCCGGTCCTTCATAAGGAAAACCGGATTGGTCCATTCACCAAAGAATCCGTTACTGACAAAGAAACGGATTCCGTATTTATCCGCAGCTGACAGGATTGTCTCCAGCGGATCTTCACAACCCATAGGATACTGAGGGAGCAGTGACGATGGATAAAAACTTTTATTGTGAATTGCCACATTAAGCAGAACAAGGTAACGCAAACCAGCATCGGCAATTTCCCTGACCTTCTCTTCCCATTGCCGGGTGGTAAACTTATCGAGGGTATGATTCCAGTATTTTCCTTCGGGCTCGTTGTGATGCCGGAATTCAAACCATGATCCTTCAATCGGTAGTATATCGTTTTTTGTTTCTCCGCCGGCCACGAGGTCTTTGAAACCAGGACCTGCCAGAGCAAACGCCCCGATGGTCTTCAGAAAGTGTTTTCTTGGTATTTTCTTCATGGCTTTATATTTGGGGTTTGCATAAACTAAGTTTCATCACCGGCTCTCATATTAAGTATATCAGAACATCCAGGTAAAGGATAAATATATTCAAACAGCTTCTTAAAAGCAAATATTCTGCTGCCATTACACAATCCCTGTCACCGGAACAAAAACACTGCGGATTGTTAGTGTGATTTATAGCTGCCTTCAATAATTCAGGCAGACCTTCCTGTAAGTGACCGGCGGTTCGGTTGTTTGTAAGCAACTTATGTTCAGGAAGATACAGCCATTTATGACAGACATATGGTAAAATGCCTGATGAATACGGTAACTTCACTTTCCTGTCGGGTTTTTATACGGGAATATTTTGGTTTGCTATTATCCCTGTAATATCATAGATTTAACATACTTTTCAGTGGGATGAATTAAGGTTGTAAAATCAATGAATAATAAAATGAAAAAGAAGCTTATTACCCTGTTTGTAATGATCATGATCACGGGAATGTCAATCAGTATCTGTGCCCAGAAGCAGAAAGTTATTTTTGATTGTGATCTGGGAGATGATATAGATGATGCATATGCGCTTGCTCTTCTTCTGGCAAGCCCTGAGATTGAACTTCTGGGAATTGTCATGGATTACGGGAACACACCCGCAAGAGCCCGTATTGCCTGCAGGATGCTCTATGAGACAGGATTGGAGAATATACCCGTTGCCGTTGGACGTAAGACCAATGATGGTTATTCAAATCAGTTCCACTGGGGTGAAGGTTTTGACCGGATTCAACCCGTTAAACAATCAGGTGCTGATTTTATAATTGAGCAGCTGAAAAAGCATCCGGGCGAGATAGTACTGATAACTGTAGGTCCCGTTCCAAATATGAGCGATATTATTGAAAAAGATCCGGGCGCACTGAAACTCGCAAAACATATTTACTCAATGTTCGGGTCATTTTATATGGGATATGGAAACAGCCCGATACCAAGCGCTGAATGGAACACGAGAGCAGATGTGGCATCATCAAAAAAGTTTGCCGGATCAGGAGCAGGGATCACCTATGCCGGTCTTGATGTAACAACGTATGTTAAACTAAAATATGAATTAATTGAACGGCTTAATTTCAGGGGATCTCCGCTTACTGATGCTGTTGTAAGCCTTTATTCGTTATGGAGCTATGGCCGGGCACACGGAGCAGAGCCAGTGCTTTTCGATGCTGTCGCGGTTGCCATGGTTCTGTGGCCCGAACTGTTTACAACCAGAAAAGCATTCGTAAAGGTGACAGATGAGGGGCTGACGGTTATTGATGAAAGCAGGGAGCCAAATTGTGAAATAGGTATTTCAGTTGATACAAACGAGTTCCTTAACCGCTATATGGACAGGCTGATGAAGCAAAATCTCATGAGAAGATAATTGCCCTGATGCCTGCATTTCCTGATGTTTTCATTATCGGTTATGTCAGGGTATATCAGAAGAAACCGGACAGCATTCAGAACTCTCACATATAACTTAAAGCAATGAAAAAGGTGGTATTTATATTATGCTTGGTAGTTCCCCAGACTGTTTTACATGCACAGGGAAGCAAAGTGTTTGATAATCTGTCGATGAACAGTACGATCCTGAAGGGTGAAAGAAAATATGCCCTTTATCTTCCTCCGGGGTATGAAACGTCAATGCGCCATTATCCGGTGCTATATCTGCTGCACGGAGGAGGTGATGATCAGACGGGGTGGGTCCAGTTTGGCGAGGTGCAGCATATTGCCGATAAAGCAATAAATGAGGGCATTGCTACTCCAATGATCATAGTGATGCCTGATGCAAACACGGGTCGTCGCGGTTATTCAAACGATGTAAAAGGCGAATGGCGTTACGAGGATTTCTTTTTCGGGGAATTCATGCCTTACATTGAAACAACATACAGGATCAGAAGAGACAGGGAGTACAGGGCTGTTGCCGGCCTGTCGATGGGAGGAAACGGAACCCTGATTTATGCCCTTCATCACCCTGAACTGTTTTCTTCTGCATGTCCGCTCAGTGCAGGAGCTGCTCCCCTCAACATGGATAATGTAAAAAAATCACTGGGCAGCGATTTGAAAAATGTGACACAGGATCAACTGGAGGCTTACTTTAACAGGTACAACATTCCCGGTCTGATCGAAAGAATACCAGATAACAGGAAAAACGAAATACGCTGGTACATCGACTGCGGTGATGATGATTTCCTGTATGAAGGGAACTCCATGCTTCATATCGCCATGCGAAAAAAAGGAATCGCTCATGAATTCCGTATTCGTGACGGTGCACACAACTGGACCTACTGGCGAGAGTCATTGCCCGAGGTTTTAAGATTCATTTCGGCCGGCTTCCACAGGTGATACTTCTTGTTATTTACTGATACGAATTAAAGATCACCGGATAAAGGGTAAAAGGCAGACCTTAAATAACCCCGACAGCCGGTCATGAAATTCCCTTACACAGATATGATAGTGCAATCTGCGGCAAAGAGTGTTGCGATTATGACTGTATCATGGCAATAACCTTTACTGTTCTTCCGTTTTCAATTCAGCGAAAAATGAAAAAACCAAAAAATATCAGGAAGCAAAACAAAACCCGCCATAAGAGCAGTTCTGTCCGGATCACGGCTATGACTGCTGCAGGGCGTTGAAAACGGGATGATAGAAATTACAGGATAAAACAGAAAATCATGAAACAGGTACTATTAACTATCGCAACAGTGTTCCTTTTGTTAATATCGGGTTGTGAAAAGGAACAGACACTTTCCGAGTTTTTGCTCGGAGAGTGGGAGTCCCAGGAAGTACAAATGAGTGAAACCGTATTGATTACCTTTCTTGTTACTATTGAAAAGGATCACTATACTCTTTCGATGACTGACGGTTCACAAACGGTCACACTCGGACCATTGAGCTACACGGTAAACGATGAGCTTAATGAGATTACAATAGAAGAGCCGGTATTTGATGACGGAGATAAAAAATCGGGAGACCCTATTATGATCACATTTATGGTCAGCTGGACCGAAAATGGAAACACGATGACATGGACGCCTAAATCTGAGCAGACAGGCGCTCCAATAATTGTATGGACAAGAAGTACCGACAGGTGACTTCTGACCGTAGAATATCCGTTCATAATCAACAGATCTGATACATTGCTTTTAAACTGCAGCCCGGCAATTAATTGTCAGGGCTGCTATTGCATTAATAGCAGGGATAAAGGAAATATATGGATTACAGGTTGGAAGGTAAAGGATCCTGAACCGGGCAGTCGATAAGTTCATATGAGGCCAGGCACAACTGATCAGAAAACTGAAAGGCCCTGCCCGGCTTTCAGAAGTTTGCAGAGGTATAGCGGACGATTATATAACGTCTTACTTGACCATTTCGTTTCACAATAATAAAAATAATGAAACGCATCATACGGACGGTATAATCAATAAGCTCGTCATGCCTGCCTGGCTGCGGTAATCAGACAGGGCTCATTGTAATTTCGAATTTTTACGGGGGATGACAAAAAAGAAAAGACACCCGCGGACATCGTTCAGGGCACTTTCAAATACCTTTGCTCGGTTTTGTTATCAGAAAGTTACAAAACCATAATATGAAATCAGCCTGCAAGTGCCTGACAGAGAGCCCGTCATTTGCAGTGCCTCCCTGATAATACGGTGGGTGCCATGCCGGATTTTGATTAATTAAACAGAATTGCGAATTTTACATAAAGAATAACCAAACTGAAACACCATCGCCGTTAAACACTCAGCACTTATCGGCGATCCGTAATAAAGCATTGTAAAGATGGAACGCATATTAAAAGTATTCGAATCATTGATTGAACCAACAGTTGTATTACTGATTATAATAATCCTTCTGATTTTTAACTCATGGGTTTATAAAAAAATTAGGTCAACAACATCAAGTGGGAATATTACGAAAGGAGCGATTTCGTTTTTTTTAATTCTTTTCGGGGTATTGGTTTTTATTCTAGTCTTACCAATTGACAAATCTTTAAAAGGACAAATACTAGGATTCCTTGGAATAATTATTAGTGCAGGTATTGCTTTAAGTTCCACCACTGTTTTAGGTAATCTTATTGCCGGCATTATGAATAATTCCATGAACCGCTTTAGAAATGGAGACTTGATAAAAATTGGAGACTTTCACGGAAGGGTGATAAAAAAAAGTATTTTTCACACGGAAATCCAACTGGAAGACAGTAATTTCATTACTATTCCCAATCTCTATATAGCTAATAATCCTGTTAAATTAATACGCAAAACGAATACCGTGATTTCAACGGCAGTTTCATTAGGATATGACATATCTCGTGATAAAATTGAAAAATCTTTAAAAGATGCAGCGATTTCAGCAGGATTATCTGAACCTTATATTTATATTACAAGCCTGGGGGATTTCTCAGCAGTTTACAAAATTCATGGATTTTTAGAGGACAGTAGCAAGTATTTTAGTACCAGTTCTCTCCTTAATGCCAAGGTCATGGATAAACTTCATGATGAGAAAATTGAAATTGTATCTCCAGCTTTTATGAATCAGAGACGTGTTGATGAAAAAGAATTCATTCCCCAGCAAATCCTGAAAAAAACAGAATCAATTGATGAAAAATCTCCGGAAGATTTAATATTTGATGAAGCTGTCAAATCAGAAAAAATTGAAATTAAAAAGGACTATCTTAAAAAGATTGTCAAAAAGCAAGAAGTTTTGAAAGACAAACTAAAGGAATTGAAAGATGATAAAGAGATTGAAAAGATAAAATCTGTGATCAAGAGTAATAATGAGTTGAAGGACCGACTCGCGAATAGTATTAAAGAACAAATTGTAAGGGATAAAGAATCAATAAAATAAACAAAGCTTTATATTTTTAAAATGCACTTTTATTAACGCAGACGGTATTTTATTTATAAGCTTCCTGCTACGCGGAGCTACCTGTCCCGTGAAACGGGATGTTGTAATTCAATAGTCATACACTGATTTTGCCAGATGCCCTGCTGATGCTATTATGTCAGTATCCCGGTGGGTACGGAATGCTTCGATCATTACGGCTTTGTGGCAGGATTCTGCTTTGAAGGTACTTTGGTGGCTGCAACCTGCATTCCCGCCTGACCGAAGTCAGCCGGACAGAGTTGTGCCTGTCATAAAGGCATTCACTCAGCATGACCAGCTAATTTTGCTGCCGGGCTCTTATATTCCATTCCCGGCGCAGCAGCGGGTCACAAAATTGTGAAAAAATGATACATTTGGGAAAAAGAAACCCTGACCATAAAGGGTTATACTATACATTACTTTGAAATGAACAATAAAAGATAATAAATGAACCGGTTACAGTCTGTGCTCTCGAAGAGCGACATTTTTCCGGAATACCGGCATTCTCCTGTCGGATTGCTTTTGGAATATCATAACTTAAAACGGCCGTTTGATACCTGTAATAAAGCTGATCTGTTAATTGGAATGTGCATGGATAATAGAAAACAACTGCATATTCCTGACAATTTTGCTTTTATCATTAGATCCGGAGGAGCAAATTTACGATACAGCGAATTCAAAGTATCCTATGCAATTTCTGTCGGAAAAGTCAAACACGTTGTGCTTATCGGCCACAACAATTGTGGAATGGTAAATCTGTTTGCACGCAAGGAGATTTTTATCCGGGGACTTGTAGATGCAGCAGGCTGGGACAGGGAATGGGCTGAAGAACATTTTATGCATTTCGCACCTATGTTTGAAATTGGTAATGAAATTGACTTTTTATTGAGCGAAGTCAAACGATTAAGATTAAGGTATCCAAAAATTTGTTTTGCTCCTATGTTTTATCAGATTGAAGACAATCTGCTTTATCTGATCAGAGAAAAATGAACCGGGCAGTATTTCTTGACAGAGATGGAACAATTATCAGGGACAGGGGACATATCAATCATATAAAGGATATTGTCTTCTATAACTATACCTTCGACTGTTTGCGGGAGCTTCAAAAAAAGTACTTACTTTTTATTGTAACCAATCAGACTGGTGTTTCGAAAGGGATTATAAGTTTTGATCGTCTGGGAAAAATTCACGCACATATTCTTCGAAAAATGGATGACAATGGCATAGAAATTAAAGAAATATATTTTTGCCCTCACAAAAAAGAAGAAAAATGCTTATGTAGAAAACCCGGCAGATTTTTCATTGACAGGGCAAAGGACAAATATTCAATTGACGTTGAAAATTCATTTGTAATAGGTGATCACCCTACAGATGTTGAATTGGCAATTAATACCAATGCAACCGGAATTTACCTCCTGACAGGTCACGGTATGAGGCATTACCACGAATTAACTCATCTGCAAAGACAAAAAATAATAATCTGTCGCAACCTAAAATCAGCGACTCAGAAAATTTTGTACCAGGCCTCCTTCGAGAGAGGTACATAGGCTGAGAGAAAGTAAAAAGCGTGTCCCCGGCTCACTGCACATCGACGTGGCACGGTATCACTGGTTCATTCCGGCCGGCATTCTTTCATCCACCCCTGCATGTTATGCCACCGGATCGTCAGAAAAAACGAAAATCAGATCACTATATAGATGCCTGATTTTAATCATGACAATATTTTTGATAGTTTTGTAGAAAATTCAACCATTGGATGTAAAGATTCGTGATATTGTTCTTGATCATCTTCAGGATTTCAAACTTATGAGAAGTTGAAATCTCTGACTCTTTTGTCCGTGGTCTGTAGAACGGTAGTATTATCAGGTTAGAGATTGAACATCGGATCTGCTTCAAAAAGAACCCTGACCTTGGTTGCCTGGGTAGTTATGCTGGTTGTCTCCGACCTGCCTGACATACTTATCACCAGGTCAGGCGGAGTCATCCCACCGTGGATTTTCTGGGCAAAAACCATATTCCTGGCAATCTTTTTTATATCGGCCCTGGTCTGGAAGGCAATCCGGGCACTCTGGCAATATGCAGCTATCTTCCTGACGCTTTTCCTGGCCCTGAGCCTGACGGACAATGTACGCGACACGAATTGGTTCCAGACCAATTTCAACTACGAAGGTGTATCATTCTTTACCGGTTACGTAGCTGTTTTTATTCTTGATATCATTGTAGCTCTGACTGTGCTCGTTGTTCTGTGGCTGATGAAACGCGACCGCAGGGATTTCTTCTTTGTCAGGGGTCAGGTTGACGCCCCGATAGAACCGGTCCGCTGGCTCGGGATCAAGGAAGGTGAGTCGTGGAATGTCTTTGGCTGGATCTTTGCCGGAATTGCTGCTCTGGTTGTTGCCATTCCCACAATCCTCAGCATCTCTCCTGCGGGCGAAAACTTACTTAATGCCCTGTCACTTCTTCCCGTAGTTTTGCTTTTGGCTGCGATCAATGCTTTCACTGAAGAGGCCTATTACCGCTGTTCATTGCTTTCAACGTTACACCAGACTATTGGCAAAAACCAAACACTGATCCTGACTGTGATATTTTTTGGACTGGGGCATTGGTTGTATGGTTCCCCATCCGGACTGATTGGTTTTCTATTGGTTGGCTTCCTGGCCTGGCTGCTCGGCAAGGCAATGTTGGAGACAAAAGGCTTCTTTTGGCCCTGGCTTATCCATTTTATACCGGATGTTGTGATCTTCTTTTCATACGCACTGCTATTTATCAGGAAGTAATATAACTGTTAACAATGAATATAGGACTTATCAAAAAACTTTCAGAAAGACCTCAACTGCACGAGAAAGGTACATCTGTAATATGGACAACCCGTACATATCGCAACAATTGCTGGAACTGCATATAAATCCCGACACTTATGCAGCAAGCAGAATTATTGATAAGATTGAAAGCACTACTCGCTCAACCGGGAAAATGAACTCAGGAATTTCCTTGCATGGTATACTCCCGAGAGCCGGTTCCCGGTAAAGAGATATTGGATAATGGAAAAGTTTGACAATCCTGAATATTCAACTTTGATTAATAAAGTGGTTTCAAATGGATTTAAGGGTAAAGATCCGGGAAATTGAGAATAGTGAAATATCTCTTCTTGACAATTTTTTGTATGATGCAATATACATACCCGAAGGCATGGGAAAGCCTGGCAAAGAAATTATTAAACAACCGGAATTGTCGAGGTATATAAAGGATTTTGGAAAAGCCACTGATTTATGCCTGGTCGCAGAGTCAGACGGTTGCCTGATAGGTGCAATCTGGACAAGAATTTTCACCGAAACCGAAAAGGGATATGGATATTTGGATTCAAGGACTCCTGAATTAAGTATGTCAGTTAGTGAGAATTACCGGCAAATGGGTATCGGGACACTCTTGCTTGAAGCTATGATTGACAGGTTGATTCAGCATGGTTATGAACAGGTCTCCTTAAGTGTTGACAAGCTGAATTACGCCTTCAAAATGTATCAGAAGTCTGGATTTGAGACCGTGCATTCGGATGAAGAATCCGTAACAATGATAAAAAAATTGAAAAAAGAATGACGGGATGCGTTAAAGGCTGTTAAAATTAACGGTTTCAGCGGTATGTGAAGCGTAGTATCTATCAACATTTTTAATATAGTCTGTAACTAATGACTTATAAAATTCAATTTTAAGTTTTCTTATGTTGAACTCAGGTTATTACCAACAATTTACAAAGCAAAACTAATTATGAAAACATTCAAATTTTCAGCAAGCTTTTGTATGATTATTATGATTAATATGATTAATCATACAATCGCAGGTCAGCCAATTTTATACCATGGGAAAAAAGAAGTGGTTCCCCAGATTCCTCCTAAAGAAGAACGGATAAGGGTACTAATTGCAAGCGATGTAACAAATGAAATTGATGATGTCTGGGCAATAGCTCTTGCAGTACTTTATGAGGAAAGGTTTGATATAGAGGGAATTGTTGGGAGTAATTTTGATCACACACATTTAGCAACCGGGCCTAAAAGTATTGATTCGTCAGTTGCTGAAGCTCATAGAATTTTAGAAAAAGCAGGTATGAAAGGAAAATATCCGATATATCCAGGTGCCCATCCTATGCAATATGAATTCCATCCAGGTGGTTCCGCAGGGGTTGATTTTATTATTGAAAGAGCTATGGCTGGAACACCAGATAATCCTCTGTGGATCGTTTCCTTGGGATGTCCTACCGATGCTGTCTCGGCATACCTTAAAGAGCCTGCTATTAAAGATAGGGTAATAATGTTTTGGCATGCACGTACCGAAAATACCTTTCCATTTAGGGCACATAATTATAATATAAAAGGCGATATTCATGCATCTCGAATGATGTTTCATGCACCCTTTCCGCTGGTTCTTTTTGATACCGGCACTCATTTAACCGCAGGTCCTATTGAGGAAACTGAAAAATATGTTAAACCATATGGCGATCTCGGTGAATACCTTTATAATTATCGTTTGAGAAGTCCTTATTTTATGGACCCTGATAAAGGATATTTTGATCTTGGTGATATTGCTGCCTTAATCGATCCTGAAATAGCAACTTGGGAGGTAATAACATGCCCGACAGTTACATACTATATGGATTACAATTGGTACAGGGTTAACGGGGAACTCTTGCGATGTTCCTATATAGATCGGGATAAAACATTTGAGCTTCTATATGATGGGTTGAAAAAACATTATGGGAAAAATTAAAATGGATTACTTGAGTTTCCTTTTTGATAAATTACTTATAGTTAATTGATTAACAAATCAAAATTATGACATTTAGATCCTGCCGCTGTACCTGCCTGAATTGAAGAAGACCATAAAAGAAAATTATGGCATTGGACTGGTTCAAATTCATTTTTATGACGAAACAGGATACGGACACACAGGGGGCATTGACGGATTTTTTTCCGTATTTTGCAATTTCCCAGACGGAAATATTTCTTATGCAATAACTTCAAACGGGACGAACTATAATAATAACAATATTTCAATTGCAGTTTTAAGTGCTGTTTACAACAGACCTTAAGAAATTCCCGAATTTACAATAAATACTCTCAGCCCAGAAGACCGAATACACATCGGGGGAAACAGAATCATTTCCTGGATTCATTAAAGGACCTCAGGAGCATCCCGGTATTTACAGAGTATCCTGTAAAGACCCTGATTGCTTTTTTGGACTGAAAGCAGGCGGCATCATCACATTGATTACTTGCCGTATAAGCAGGGTCAGATCAAAATTCTTTCATGCTAAAAGGTATCCTCTGGTTAAAAAGTATATATTTAAAGGATTTTAAAGGGGGTTTATACGCATGAGATCAACCACACCTGCCGGACTTTTTGAATTCCTGTTCGGGCTAATATTTAAAACTTCTGTATATAAAATGCATCAAGACCTGTATAACGAATGGTTAAAAGAATAATCTTAATAACACTCGTGATTTCAACAATTTGCGGAAATTCAGTTGCTCAAATTATTGCTGACAGACCAGATCATACGGAAAGTTCATCGACAGTCCCGAAAGGAGCTTTACAGTCAGAGAGCGGTATATTGGTAAGCTATGAAGGGGATAACCATATTTCAACACGGCAGATCCTGCTGCCGACAACCTTGTTCAGATATGGGATTACGGAAGGTGTTGAGTTCAGAATAATGAATCAGTTTGAATCAGTTAAATCCGCTGACCAAAACTGTCAGGGAATAAGCGATTTGGATATCGGAGCAAAAATTCAGATAATTAAAAATCGAAATCGGAATACCGAGATTGCATTTCTGACTCATCTGGTAGTTCCAACTGGAAGCAGGGAATTGACAATCGGCGAAATTGCATCTCTAAGTAAAATCAGTGTATCCCACAGGTTATCTGAAAATGCCGGGATAGGATATAACCTTGGGTATAATTTTTCTGGTAATGGAAGAGGTGATTTAACTTATTCCCTGGCTCTTGGAATCGGAATAAATGAAAAAGCCGGAGTTTATCTCGAACCATACGGAGAGATAACAAATATGGACAAATTCATTTTAAATCTGGGAACAGGATTTACTTACCTGGTTAAAACAAATTTACAATTGGATTTTTCATTTGGAACAGGAGTAAGCCAAAGATCGAATTTTATATCAATGGGTTGCAGCTGGCTGATCGAAAGAGAATAAAAAAAGTTCAAAACAGCATATTTCAGTTATTATCTGTATATTATATGGAGACAATTCAGATTAAAGAAAACGGCATGCTTCTGTTCCTTAGGTGGATTCCAAGGATACTGTGTATACTGTATGCTGTTTTTATAAGTCTTTTTTCCTTTGATGTTTTTGGAAAAGACAAAGGTTTCTGGCAGTCACTGTTTGATTTTATAATTCATAATATACCTGTCATAATACTCATTGCAATCCTGATTATCTCATGGAAATGGTCATGGATCGGCGGTATAAGTTTTATTGCACTGGGATTTGTTTATCTTTTATGGTTATCCGGCAATGATAAATATCTTGTTATTTACCTGCCTCTCTTTTTGATAGGAACACTTTTCCTTCTTGACTGGTTTTTTGGGAAAAATATTAAAAAAGCTCAGGAAGCCCGCAGGTTAAAAAATCAGTAGATCCGGACATTAGTTTGGCAAATATTATGATGTATGCGGATCCGGAATGCCTGCCGGACAAACATCCGCACTTGTTGAAAAACAGGATTGCCCTGAAAAAACAGTAAAAATCCTGCTATCGGGCTTACTTACATTTTCTTACCGATATAGAACACATAACCGTAGTAACTCTTGTATTTTGAATATAACTGAGCCTCATGCCGTTCGCTTGCAATAAAATCGATAACTGTCTGGTTGCCTTTATGCTTTTGCAGGAAGGCTTCCTGGGCTTCAATCTGGGGAAGATAGAAATGTTCTGTCCAGCAGTTTTCCGGAAGCGTAAAATGTGCAACAGGAATAAATCCGGCTTTTTGCATCTGAGCCACCTTGTTTGGGATAGTGTCTGTCCCCGGATAGGCATCCATCCAGAACGAATTGATCTCCTCAGGCCTTTCTTCGGTAAACCAGGATACTTCCGTGACGGCAATGAAACCTCCCGGTTTCAGGAATTTCTTCCAGTAGCTCAGGCCCCGTTCAAAGCCAATGTTATAAATTGCTCCTTCCGACCAGATCAGATCTAATTCTTCATCCTGAAAGGGAAGGTTGTCCATGGAGGCGACAATACCCTTCACCCTGTCGCTGATGTTCATTCTGCCCGCACTGGCATTAAACAGATCGATGAATGCGGGAAAGAGATCAATGCCTGTGATATGTCCCTGTGTATGCTGTGCCAGTACCATAGTCTGACCACCTGTTCCGCATCCAATGTCGGCAATATGGGATTCGGCAGTGAGATTATCTGCAAAGCTCAATGCCTTGATGGTTACCTCGGGACTGCCGGGTCCCTGCCGGTCCAGGCATGCAAAATATTCACAGATTAAATTGAAATCGAATTCGTGAATTGATTTACTATCGTTACTCATGATGTTTGAATTTGAATTTTGATTGTTGAGATTACAGTGCAAGAACATTAACAGTTCTTTACAATACCTCTGGTTATTAATAATATACGAACATTAAAATAATTCCGGCAGGAATTTGACTGAAAATAAAACAGGAATAATCTCTGGCAGAATGCCAAAGGTTATTTACATAACCCGATCCATATTACAATTTAACATTCAAATTTTTAAGCTGCCACAAATGTATGACTTTTTTTGATATGCGTTATGCTCAGCTTAACACATATCCGGCACTCATGGTTCGTATAAAGAATTTATGAACCATTGACTCTGACATATTTCAATTCTCCCGTTTTATTACAAACTCCAACATTACAGGCAAATGATCCGATGCATATTTTTCATCAACAGTGGTGTAATTTACTATTTCGAAAAGCTCTGATGCCTTTTTGTTCAACAAAATATAGTCAAGGGTTCTGGTAGGATTTGTTGAGGAATGAGTAAATGGCTGTTTTTCGCCGATCATTGAAAATTGCTGTCTGATTAAGTTAAAAATCTCATTTTCAGGCCTCATGTTAAAGTCTCCGCACAGAATAACCGGATCCTGATCGTGCAGTCTGGTTACATCCAGGAGCTGTTCGACCTGAAATCGCCGGTCAACGTCTGAACGGTGGTCTAAATGAACCGACATAAATACCACTTTCTCACCTGCCAGATCAACTGTGACTATGGCTAAGGGACGTATTTCCCCGCCGGAACCTTCGGTAACAGATAATTTGTGGCTTTCAGACTCAATGATCGGGTGTCGTGATAAAACAGCTGCACCATAATCTCCTTCAGAGTGGTCAATTGCTTTGGCAAAATGGTAGTGCATACCTGTCATTTCTGCCAGATCTTTAGCCTGATGGGAATCTTTCCCTGATCTGATTGTGTAAGCGTCTACTTCCTGAAGAGCTATCAGATCGGGTTTTTCCCTGTTGATTACAGCTGCAACCGCTTTCAGGTCCGTAACTGAAAAATCAGGCTTAACTGAAGGCGGGCTTGCAATATGTATGTTATAGCTTATGACCTTTACAGGAATATTGCTGGTCTTTCCTGCACTTGTAATTCTCGTGCAATCCTGCAATAAAAGTACGGATATCAATAAAAATACGACGGATATAATTTTAGTTCTCATGTTTGTAAAAATACGGTATATTTTTTCAATCTTTTCAGGGAATAGTAAATTATGGGCTATGATAACTAATGTTAAAGCTGCTCCTCTCCCTGTGTTCATTCTGGCATGAAGGTCCAGTATATTTATCGTGAGCTTATCTTTTTGTCTCCAGACAAACTACTAAAGAACAAAAGCCTCTGATTATCAGAGGCTTTATGAGGTCGGTAGCGGATTCGAACCGCTGTACCTGGTTTTGCAGACCAGTGCCTAGCCACTCGGCAAACCGACCCTGTCAGGTCTGCAAAAATAGAAAAATTTATGTTAACCAACAACGGACTTCAAGTGTTGCCGCTTAATTTTTCATCTGTACACTGCATAAGTTTAAAACTTCTCAAGCAGCTCTTTTACGGCATCCCTGTGTACCATGAAATCCATCATTTTGAGCTTCACATAATCCTCTGAGAAGAAATAATAACCGAATTCTGGGGCGTCAGGATCGTTGTTCCGTGAGCCTGAACCGGAATCCTTTACCAGGAACCAGTCTTTCCCGTCTTTCTCCAGATATCCCACAAGGTGCATTCCATGATCGTCAGTGGTAGTAAGGTTTGAAAACCTGAACTGGCGGGCATCATCATTGATATAGGCCGGAGGGATGTCAAAATCTGGCACTACCGCACACTGAGTTAACCTGTCAAAACCCGGCTCAGAAACATCTCCCCCAATACTTACTGTATATCCCTTCCTGATTACATTTTTAAGAGTGGAAACAAACAGATCGAGGGGTACATTGTGATAATCCTCGTTCCGCCACCAGTTGTCCGGAACATCATACAGGACCTTCCTGTAAAACGGCTCCTGGGTATAGGAAAGAATGTCAACATAATCAGACGGATTGATTTTAATATATTCTCTCATATACTCTATCGGGGTCATGGTTCTTCCATTAACAGTCACCTGTACTGGTGGCACTCCCATGTGGTGATTCATAATGGCTTTTATTGTTGCTATGGCAGCTTCTTCATCCCATGCCGAATCTGCTTTTACTGATTCAAGATACCTTTTCATCTCTGCTATCATCCCGGCGTGAGAATGAAATTTCCGGCCGTTTAAAAGTCCGGAATATGCTTCATGAGGAACTGCCCCGTATTTCAGCCACATACGTGTTACTGCGTTTGCTTCCGATCCTTCTTCGAACGCTGAATTGCCTCTCTCACGGATAAAACGTCTTGTTTTTTCCACATATTCCCAGTATACTGTATACATCTCTGATAACCTGACCTTCATCTTATTTATGCGATAGACCTCGCTTTCGAGAAATGAGGTTGTGCTGAAACTCCAGCATGTGTTTGTATTACCCTGTGAAACGGGGGGATTATGCCAATGCCGGTTTTTGTAAAGATCGATTCTGTTCGGAAGTTCAGCAGAGGTCAGGTCTACTGCAAGAGATCTGGCAGGCCTTGAAGGTCTCATCCGTTCATTAACCTCTCTTACGTCCCTGAGGATGTGATTCTGATAAAATCCGGGTTTTTGTTCCCTGAATATTGCTCTGTCCCTGTTCTGACCATTCAGGCTGATGTAAATGCTGCAGAGAAAAATGGCTGTGATAAATGAGATCTTCCTTTTCATGTTGATTCAGTTATATGTTTAATATCGTGAATGTAGTAAATTTTACACAAATCATCCATCGCGTATAACTGAAAAGAAACCGGCTTCTTTTGCGGGAAAGCCGGCACGGGAAGACCGGAAGCCGTTAGTCAGCCCAAAATGGCAGCACAGCGGAACTATGTCTGGTGTTAATTTATAAAGAATACATTGTGATAGGGTAAACCTTTTTCACGCAGCCACCAGCGAAGAGCTTTGGCTATCTTTCTTCTCCTGAGTATAACGGTTCCGGTTTCGCTTGAGGTAATCTGGTAAAGTGTTTTCATTATTTTCTTTTTTTTGTGAGATTAAGATCGCGACCGTGAATGTATCTCAGGCTCTTAATTCAAGCTGATCTCCTCCGGTCTGTGAATAAAAGAATGTCAGCCCGTTTATCTCTGTCATGTTCATTACTTTAAATCCATTAAGGCTGAGCAGTTCGAAAACCTGATCCCTGTTTATATAATGATCAGTTTTTGAGTCCAGAAAATTCTTTAATATGTCCAGCAGTATCGACGGGCGATAAAAATGAATCTTATGTTTCCGGTTCTTCAGCTTCCTGCTGTCGGAGAAGCATCCTATGAAGTTGGCATTGGGAGGCAGGACACGGTTAAGATTATGCAGAAATTTATTTATATGCTTGATGTTGTTCAGCTTCTTGAGGTGTATCAGTGATCTGATATTCCTCATGTCACTTTCATCATAATAATAATGCTGGTTCGGAGAGATGACTATGAAGTCTGAATCTTCAGGGAACCCGTTACTATTAAGATACTGGTATAAATTTCCGCCAATACCTGCGATCAGATTCGATATTGCCGGACTTAAGGCAGAACTGTCTCCGGAGACTTTTTGCCTGACCGGGGTTGTCTCGGCAAAGGTTTCTGTTAGATCAAGGGGTCTGTTAATTACTGAAACGTTTTCCATCACAATGAGTTTTAGATTACATGATAAAATTAGCCTGGCGGACTAATTGCGTCAAGTAGCTAAAGCCCAATTAGTGGGGAAATGCGATTGCCTCAAAGACTTTTTGTGGATGAAAACAGGCCGCTTGTTTACGGTCAATGCAACCTTGTAAACACAATATGACCTTTCGTCAAAAACGGCTCACTGTTTACCGGGATTTTCTGAAAAATGCTCTATCGTGTGAAATATATGAAACTAATACCCAGATAATCAATGAGATATTATATCAGGCAATAGTTATTTTCAATTAAGCGCGATTTTGACAAACGTCAGACATTTGAGGATAAAAATTTGCAAATCAGGCTTGTTCTGGAGCTGGCGAAGACTTAAAAATGTTCTCCGGACGTCAGATTTATACAATGCGGGCAAAAAAACGACAGGCCAGAATGCACCCGATTCATGTTCAGAAAACAGTATTGAATTGTACTTTTTGTACGAATGCTTCTATTGTGACCATTCAGTAGGTTTACGGTCCCAGCGATGTTTTTCGAGTTCTTTCATAAGGCCGGAGTCCAGCGGCCCGGCATCGCTCACTGACATATTGGATCTGACATGGGCAGTTTTCCGCATTCCGGGAATGATAGTGCTGACTGTTGGTTCTCCAAGAATAAACTTCAGGGCCATTTCAGGCATGGTCATGCCTTCAGGTATCAGCGGCTTGAGTGTGTCGGCACGCTCAACACTCTGTGCCAGGTTTTCAGGAACAAAGTATGTATTCCTCCAGTCTCCTGCAGGCCATCTGCTCTCTTTTGTGAGAGTGCCGGTCAGTGATCCTTCATCAAACGGGACTCTGGCAATCACCCCGACGTTCATAAGCCGGCAGGCAGGAAAGAGCTCATCCTTTGGGTTCTGATCGAAAACATTATAAATTACCTGAACAGTATCTATAAGACCGCTTTTCACGGCCCTTATTCCGTTCCAGGGTTCCCACCTGTTAATGCTTATCCCGATGGCGTGGAATAATCCCTGCTCCTTGAGGCTGATCATTTTATTAATGCCCCTCTCATCATCCAGCCAGCTGTCTTCCCATGTATGGAATTGCATAAGATCGTACGATTCCAATCCGGCATTCTTAAGACTTTTTAATACATATTCCTCGATATGGCCGGGCGGAAAACAATCATCGAGGGTAAACTCGCGCCTGCTTGGCCAGCTGAAGTTTTTTGGAGGTATCTTTGTGGCTGTGTATAGTTTTACATCTTTGTTGGCTCTAAGAAGTTCCCCCAGAAGATTTTCGCTTTTACCGGCGCCATAGCCCCAGGCAGTGTCAAAAAAATTGCACCCGTTGTCAACTGCAAGCTGGAGCGAACGGAGCGATTCTTCATCATCGGAACCTGTCCATGAAGCCATGCCCCACATGCCGTAACCTATTTCACTTATTTCAAAGTTCGTCCTTCCAAGCTTCCTGTATTTCATGATATGTATTTATTTTATGGTAATTAATGAGAGATGTTTGATCATAAAAATACTCTTTTTCTGGTTCGGAAGGATGATCAGGATCGTTTCCTGCAATTATTTTTCAACCCCGTGTTTTTCTATTTGATTTTGTTATATTTCTGTCTAACTTGAAAAGCTTTTTGATAATATATCAGATTATGTCATATATGAAAAAAATTAAAGGATGAAAAGCAGAAAATTTACAAGACGTCAGGTTATAGCTGCAACCTCTGCAGGTTTTGTTGGTTCATTGATTAACCTGTCATTCAGGCCATTTGAGATAAATACCAGTCAGCAGGCCGGCAAACTGGCGATCAATGGCGGTGACAAGGTACACAAGGGTACCTGGCCAGACTGGCCGGAATGGGATCGGTCAGCCGAGCCAGGGATTATTGAGATGCTCCGTACCGGCCGATGGTGGAGAGGAAATGGCGAACACGTGGTAGAGTTTGAAAAAAAATATGCTGCACTGATGGGGGCAAAAAGGTGCCTGGCCACAGCCAGCGGAACAACTGCCCTGATGGTCGCACTCGATGTGCTGGGAGTTGATGCGGGAGACGAGGTGCTGGTCTCGCCATATACATTTATTGCTACTTATAATGCTGTTTTTGCACAAAAGGCTCTCCCGGTGTTTGTCGACAGTGACCCTGAGACCTTCCTCATTGATCCTGCAAAGATCGAGGAGAAGATAACTGACAGGACAGTTGCCATAGTCCCCGTGCATATTTACGGTCTACCTGTTGATATGGACAGTGTTAACCGCATCGCCAGAAAACACAATCTGAAAGTTATTGAGGATGCCTGTCAGGCCTGGCTTGCCGAATACCGGGGTAAAAAAACCGGAACACTTGGCGACCTTGGATGCTTCAGCTTCCAGAATTCAAAGCATCTGCCGGCAGGTGAAGGCGGAGCCATACTGGGTAACGATGATGATATCATGGACCGTTGCAATGCGTTTCATAACTGCGGCCGTCCTTTCGGCAATATGAAGCCTGCCTCGGGATATCCTTACCGGGGAATGAATTACAGAATGCAGCAGTCGCAGGCACTTATACTTATGTCGCAAATGAAAAGGATAGAAAAGGATAATGATATCCGTCTGGCCAATGCGCTCTACCTTGACAAAAGACTCAGGGAGATTCCGGGGATAATCCCTTACAAACCTGCTGACGGTGCTACAAGGGCTGTGTATCATCTGTATCCTTTCAGGTATATTAAAGAGCACTTTAACAACATTCCCAAAGATAAATTTATCCGTGCCCTTAATGCAGAAGGCATACCTGCCAGCGGAGGTTATGGCCAGCAGAATAAAGACGGCCTGATGGAGGAGGCCCTGAAATCAAGGGGTTATAAGAGGCTTTTCCCGGAGGCAAGACTGAATAAATGGCGCGAGGAAAATGTTCTTCCGGGAAATGATCAGCTCTGTAATCAGGCTGTGACCTTGTATCAAAGTATCTTACTGGGCTCCAGGGCTGATATGGATGACATTGTGAATGCAATAACAAAGATTTACCAGAACAGGAATTCTCTGGTTTGATGAAAGCAATAGATCTGCCTGAACACGAGATGAAACTTTTCAGGTCCTGTGTATTAACAGTGGTGTTTTTATTCATGGCTGTTGCCTGTAACAGGACGCCTGACTGTACTGATCTTTATCAGCAGGCTGAAGACAGGCTGGAAGACGGCAGGTTCAATGAAATAAGGGTGCTGGCTGACTCAATAAGGAAGATGTGTCCTGATTCAGGTTCCCTGATCGTCAGTTCTGATTCACTTCTGCAGATAGCAGAACGGATAAAACTGGATTTCTCATTAACCGAGGAGGATGCTGAAAGGCAGCTCCGGAACAGAACGGGAGGCTTTACCACTGCTGAAAGAGATCTGTGGGGAAAAATGAACTGGCTGGAATACAGGTATATTGAAGGAGAAAAAAGATACTTCCGGAGGGCCCCTTCAAACCTGATTCTTCTGAGGAACTTCTTTCAGAACCGGGAATTGAATGATTCCCTTGACCTGACCGACCCTGACCTGATCTTCCGTCGTAAGCACACTCAATCGGTTATTCAGGCCTCGGAGTTGCGACCCGAACCTGTGCAGCCTGCAAAAATGATTGTAAACTATACTCTTACAGTACCTCCGGGAGCCGTCCCCCCTGGAAAGACAATTAGATGCTGGCTCCCATGGCCAAAAGAGAACCATGCCAGACAAACCAATGTGACCTTTATCTCAGCTTCTCATGAGGATTATATTATTTCTCCCGATTCTATGTCTCATCGCACTATCTACATGGAAACGGCAGCCGCGGAAAAAGAGCCGGCTGTTTTTAAAATATCATTCGGCTATCAGTCGGCAGGTCAATATTTTGACCCTGATAAGCTGAGCATCAAACCTTATGATAAGAACAGTGAAATATACAGGAAACATACATCGGAAAAGCTTCCCCACATCTGTTTTACCGAAAATGTGAAAAAGCTTACCGATTCAATTACGGGATCTGATCCGGATCCTTTCGGGATACTGAGAAAACTGTATTACTGGATTGACGATAATATCCCATGGGCAGGTGCTCTCGAATATTCTACTGTTCCGAATATACCCGAGTACGTCATAAGAAACAGAAGGGGCGACTGCGGAATGAAGACCTTTCTTTTAATGTCGATGCTGCGGTATAAGGGTATTCCCGTCAGATGGCAGAGTGGCTGGATGATGCCTCCGGGAGGTAAAAACCTTCACGACTGGTGTGAAGTATATTTTGAAGGCCCGGGCTGGATACCTGTTGACATGTCATTTGGACTCCAGCTCTCGGATGATAAAAAGATCCGGGATTTTTATATTTCAGGTATTGATGCATACAGGCTGATAGTGAATGAAGAAGTGGCTGCTCCACTGTGGCCGGGAAAAAAATTTCTCCGCAGTGAACCTTATGATTTCCAGAGAGGCGAAGTGGAATGGGAAGGTGGTAATCTCTATTTTGACAAATGGGATTATGATATGCAGATAGAATATGTTGATGACAAATCACTAAGATCACTGAGGCCTGAATATCAGATGACAGTTCAGGATTAAGTTGTAATTATAACCATGCGATGAAGCTAAACGGACACCCTATCCTGCTGAAGATACTATTTATCTTCTTCCTCATTTCTTTATTTAACTATTCATGCAGGCGGCCTGTTACGGGTTTTCTTGACGATGTGATAGATTCTCTTGCTGTGGTCCATGCACCTGACATAAGAGAGGCAGTTTTTGAAGCGGAACTTTACTCTCTTGGTAAAAACATGATTCTCAGGGGAGAAACAAATTTGCCGGAGGCAAAAGATGATATACTGTCAATCCTTGAAAAGAAGAATATTGAATTTATCGACAGCCTCAGGCTTCTTCCTGATCCTTCAGAAACAGATAAGCCCTGGGGAATAGTAAATGTCAGTGTGTGCAATATGAGGCTGTCAGGTTCCTATTCATCAGAACTTGTATCACAGGCCCTTATGGGAACTCCTGTCAGAATTCTTAAAAGCCGGAGGGGATGGCTTTTTGTCCAGACACCGGACCTGTATCTGGGATGGATAGACGATGGGGCCATTCAAACATTTGATGAAGAAGACTTTGGCAGGTGGAAAAAGTCTCAGAGGGTTATTTATATTAAAAAAACCGGAGATATACTATCAGATCCTTTCTCAGGGAGGGTGATCTCAGATATTGTTGCAGGCTGCATCCTGGAATTTACCGGAATTGAAAAAGGGTTTTTCAGGGTGCGTCTTCCTGATGGACGGGAGGGATTCCTGCCTGTTGCTGACGCAGTTTACCTGGACGATTGGCTTGCTGCCGGGATGCCCGCTGATACGGGGAAGCTTAAATCAACCGCAGAATCTTTTACGGGAATCCCGTACTGGTGGGGAGGGACATCAGTAAAAGGTTTTGACTGCAGCGGATTTGTTAAAACTGTATATTTTCTGAACGGGATCATACTGGCGCGAGATGCCTCTCTCCAGTTCAGGCATGGAGCATGGCTTTCAAAAGAGTCATGGCCCGATTCGCTAAGGACAGGGGATCTGCTTTTTTTCGGTACCATCAGGAACGGCAGACCAAGGGCAACACATGTAGGAATGTACATTGGTAATTCGGAATTCATTCATTGTTCGGGAATGGTAAAGGTAAACAGCCTCGACTCGACAAGAAGCAATTTCACCAGGAGCAGAAGAGATACCTTTCTTGGAGTAAGAAGAATAACGGGGGCAGAAAAGGCCAGGGGCATACAGACTGTGTCGGATCATAAGTGGTACAGATAGCAGATAAGAAAAATATCATGAATAAACGGGACTTTTTAAAATACAGCAGCACAGTTTTCGGGGGTGTATTATTAGGTGGCTCACTGGGATCCTGTGCAGGCCGTTCACAGAAAGTATCATCAAAAAATGGAGGATCGGGAAAGATGACTCTTCGGTTTCAACCATATACTCTGCAGCTAAAGCATGCATTTACTCTGGCAACAAGTTCCAGAACCACTACACCGGTGGTGCTTACAGAAATTGAATATGAAGGGCTGACAGGTTTTGGCGAGGCTTCAATGCCTCCCTATCTCGGGGAAAGCCATGAATCTGTAACAAAATTCTTGTCGGGCGTTGATCTCTCACAGTTCGCCGATCCCTTCCTTATTGAAGATATACTCGACTACATCGACAATCTGATGCCGGGAAATTATGCTGCAAAGGCATCGGTTGATATTGCACTGCACGATCTTACAGGCAAACTCTCAGGACAGCCCTGCTATAAATTGTTTGGCCTTAATCCGGCCAATACGCCTCTGACAAGTTTTACAATTGGCCTGGATGTTCCGGATGTAATTCGTCAGAAGGTTGAGGAAGCTGAGCCTTACAAAATACTGAAAGTCAAACTTGGCAGGGATAATGACAGGGAGATGATAGAAATAATCAGGTCAATGACTGACAAGCCTCTGTGTGCTGACGTAAATCAGGGCTGGAAGGATAAAAATCATGCTTTGGAGATGGCACACTGGCTGAAGGAAAAGGGAATAATCTTCCTTGAGCAGCCTATGCCAAAGGAGATGATTGACGAACTGGCATGGCTTGCCGGTAACAGCCCTATTCCGGTCATCGGGGATGAGGCTATACAAAATTCAGGTGATATAGTTAAGTACAGAGATGTATATTCAGGGATCAATATCAAGTTGATGAAATGCGGCGGATTGAATGCGGCAAGGAAGATGTTTGATATGGCCAGAGCATTTGGAATGAAGACGATGATTGGTTGTATGACTGAAACATCGTGCGCCGTTACTGCCGCGGCACAGCTTTCACCATTGACTGACTGGTGCGATCTTGACGGCAACCTCCTTATCAGCAATGATGTGTTCGACGGAGTGAAAGTTATCGACGGGAAGATCACTCTTCCTGACAGGCCGGGCATAGGCGTGGAAAAGATAATTTGATCCCTCTCCCGGAGAATTATACCCCCTTTATGATTGCGCCGGAATGACAAAATGGATATCTTTATTGACATTATCAATTCCACTCATTTATACCTGATGAACCATGAAGAAATTTTACAAGTTGTTGCTGCCCGTATTATTTGTTACAGGGACTCTTCAGGCAGGAGAGCGCACGGTTGAAAAACTTGACAGCATAATGCCTGTCCGGGGATTCTGTATAGCTGCACCTGAGAAGGCCGGCCTTAATGAATTCGTAAAGTTTATTGATGAGGAACTGGCCCCAAGGCATGTAAACACCCTTATCCTGAGGGTGGATTTTAATTACGAATATGAAAGCCATCCCGAATTGAGAGACTCGATAGCTCTTTCCAGCCGTGATGTTAAGAAAATAGTTGAGGTATGCAGGAAAAACAATATCTGTGTTATTCCACAGATTAATCTGCTTGGTCATCAATCGTGGGCAGGAAGGATCGGAAATCTGTTAAAGGTATATCCTGAATTTGATGAGACGCCGTTGGTCAAAATGCCTGAAAAATATGTCTGGCCTAATCCTGACGGGCTCTATTGCAAGAGTTATTGTCCGCTTCATCCGGATGTTCACCGGATTGTTTTTGCCCTTGTGGACGAGATTTGCGATGCATTTGAAGCTGATGCTTTTCATGCTGGCATGGATGAAGTTTTCTATATAGGCGAAAAACAGTGTCCGCGCTGCTCGGGAATGGATAAGGCAGAGCTGTTTGCAGGGGAGGTAAGGGAAATACGTAATCATCTTAAGCTCAGTGGCCGGAAATTATGGATCTGGGGAGACCGGCTTATTGACGGCAAAACAACCGGAATAGGAGAATGGTCAGCCAGCTTGAATAACACATACAGGGCAGTTGATTTGATCCCCAAAGATGTTGTTATATGTGACTGGCATTATACATATCCTGAACAGACAGCCGTGTATTTCGCCATGAAAGGATTGAATGTGGTATCCTGTCCGTATAACGTACCCTCAACTGCCGTGGCACAGGTCGCTGATATGTTAAGATTCCGGGAATCTTCAAGACCGGTGATGAGAGACAGGTTCAGGGGCGTTGTGCAGACAGTATGGTCGGGAGCAGAATCTTTTCTCGATCTTTACTATGGCAGAAGACCTGACGACGGACAGCGATCTGCTGTAAAATGTTTCAGGGCATTGTATGATGAGATAGGAGATCTGGCTGAATAAAAAATTACGTTCATTTGATCAAAGGACCAGAGGGAGCGAGGGTCTTTTCAGCCACTTGTCAAACCAGTCGAAAGCTTCTTTCTGCATAGATGCGTCAAACTTATGAGGTCCTGGATAGTACGAACATTTATACATTTCGCCGGCACCGGCTTTAGCATATATTTCTTCAAGCATTTCATCGGCCCTTCTCATTTCGGAAAGAGTATAAAGCTCATCTTCAGTGTCGTTGAGAACCATTGTCGGAAGAGGTACCCTTAAACCCAGTATCTCGGGAAAATCGAGCTCGTTGGGCAGCAGAGGCACATAGGTCATCCATGTATGGGTGAACGACTTGTAAAGGAGGAAATCCCTCCAAGTAGTCATGAATCCGACACAAACTGCACATTTGATCCTGTTGTCGAGGCCACCGGCAAATACTGTTCTCATACCTCCACCGGACAATCCGGCACAACCAACGCGTTCACTGTCAACATCTTTTCTCGAGCAGAGGACATCCAGTGCCTTAAGATCTTCAGCAAGAAACACACCAGGCCAGGTAGTACCTGCGCTGAAAAGTGACTTGGCCATAATATGCTCATGCTGACCAGCCCAGCGGTTATAAGCCTCAATATTTTTTGGATCTTCAGGATTATTGTCATCAAGTCCCTGTCGCTGGTCAGCAGGTATATCAGCCATCATTACCCTCCTGCTGGCAAACGGAAAGGCATCGGCAACCAGAACGACATATCCTCTTTTTGCTATCTCGTTGGCCCATGCCCTGCCTTCATAATATTCCTTCTGATGTAGAACCATCAAAGGATGCTGGCTGGAAGAAGTCTGTGTGATTTTTCTTGTACCGAAGTATTTGTTCCCTCCGTGATCGTGAAATGCCAGAATCCCCGGAAGTCTTTCATTGGTTCCTGCAGGCTTCAGAACGATTGCTTCCGTAGGTCTTCCCCATGGAAGCTGCCATCTCAGCTCTTCAACATGAAGGCCGTCGAAGGTATATTCCCTGAGCATTAAAACCTGAGGATTACCACCGGGATCAGGGATTGCCAGCCGTTCTGCAAGCCGCTTTTTTGCTGCTTTCCGCCATGATTCAATTTTCTTCCAGTTATTGCGGCGGAACGACATAACAGGAAGTTCTCTTCCTGTGAGTCCGACAGCCCACGACCCATAAGGGCCTATAAGATTGGGGCCTGGGTCATCAACTCTTTGTGTCATGTGAAAACTTTTTAAGTAACCAGGCATTTCAGGTTCTGCATTTGTGGTATTGTAATTTCCGGGATCCCTGAAAAGCTTATTACCGGCCAGACCGAAACCTGCCGCACCGGTAAGTTTGATAAAGCTCCTGCGATCTTTCTTCATAATTGAGGTAATTTCGATATTTTACACAAATATTAAAGAAATTGTGAAAACAGCCAACATTTTGTGCATCAGTATATTTTTATTTTTTTCGAAGAACTATTGTTTTTATATTTACAGATGCTCAGTGAATTAAAAATTATCACATGACAGGGCGAATCACATTTAAACAATTTAAAACATGAGAAAAAACCTGAAGATCAATTTGCTGTCATTTACTATACTATTGATTGTTACATCATGTACCGGAGACAGCGATCCATCATCATATGTGAATGTTTTTATAGGAACGGGCGGCCACGGCCACACTTTTCCGGGAGCCACTCTGCCTTTTGGAATGGTACAGCTAAGTCCCGACACAAGAATGGAAGGGTGGGATGCCTGTTCCGGATATCATTACACCGACAATACCATCATCGGATTTTCCCATACTCATTTGAGTGGTACAGGTATAGGTGATTACGGTGATATTCTCTTTATGCCTGTGACAGGAAAGGTAAACCTTTACCGCGGCGAGGAATCAGATCCTGGTTCAGGATATCGTTCAGCATTTTCCAAAAACAGCGAGACTGCTTCTCCTGGTTATTATTCTGTTAAACTGGATGATTACAATATAACAGCCGAGCTTACAGCAACTGAACGGGCCGGATTCCACAGATACACTTATCCCGGATCGGAGGAATCGGGCATTTTGATTGACCTTGAACATACACTTCAGTTTCACACGAACGTTGTGCTCAGGATCAAGGTACTCAGTGACACTGAGATTGGCGGCCTTAAAGTAACCCGGGGCTGGGCACGGAATCATCCGGTTTATTTCTATGCAAAATTCTCAAAGCCTTTTACCTGCCGGATTGCAGTAAATGATACTCTCATAGATGGACTTTCGGAAGCTGAAGGCAATAATCTCAAGGCTTTCCTTTCATTCAAAACCGCTGATAATGAACAGATAATGGCAAAAGTTGGAATCTCGTCAGTGGACCAGGAGGGTGCGAAAAATAATCTCGAAACAGAAATCCCGGACTGGGATTTTGAACAGGTCAAAAATGATGCCCGTGAGGCATGGAACAGGGAGCTGAGAAAAGTAACACCGGAAGGAGGAACTAATGACCAGAGGACTATCTTCTACACGGCACTCTATCACTCATTTATCTGTCCTAATGTTTTTTCAGATTCTGACGGAAGATATTTTGGTATGGATCACAGGATCCATCAATCAGATGGATCACCAAATTATACGGTATTCTCTCTCTGGGATACATTCAGGGCGGCTCATCCCTTGTTAACGATTGTAAACCCTTCACGCGACGCTGAAATGATAAGGTCCCTGCTCAGAAAATACGATGAGGGAGGTTTATTGCCGATGTGGGATCTTGCTTCGAACTACACGGGTACGATGATCGGTTATCATGCGATACCGGTAATTGCTGATGCATTCGCAAAGGGGATACGGGATTTTGATACCGGGAAGGCTTTCAGTGCAATGATACGGTCTTCAAATTTTGATACAACAAATATCAATACGGATTCCAGGGCAGTGCTGATGTCTTTAATGCCGATGGCAAAGTATTATAACAATACGATTGGATTTGTCCCGAGTGATAAGGATAACCAGTCCGTGGCAAAGGCTCTCGAGTTTGCATATAACGACTGGTGCATAGCCCGGATGGCAAAAGAAATGGGTATGGAAGAAGAATACAACACATATTCTGAAAGGGCAACAAGGTACAGGAAATATTTTGATCCTGTCACGGGGTTCATGCGTGGAGTTATGTCTACAGGAGAATGGAGGACTCCTTTTAATCCAAGATACTCGGATCACGCTTTTGATGACTATGTTGAAGGCAATGCATGGCAATGGACATGGTTTGTCCCTCATGATCCTTATGGGCTGATCGATCTTATGGGAGGCAGGGAGCAGTTTATCATAAAGCTTGATTCTCTTTTCTCAGTCACATCCGAAATTGAAGGAGAGAACCGTTCTGCTGATATTTCAGGGCTTATAGGGCAATATGCCCACGGAAATGAACCAAGCCATCATATAGCACACTTTTATAATTACGCGGACGAGCCATGGAAAACACAAAAACTGATCGATCAGATACTCAACACATTGTATTTCAATAATCCGGATGGACTGTCGGGCAATGAGGACTGCGGACAGATGTCGGCATGGTATGTGTTGAACGCGATGGGCTTCTACTCGGTTGCCCCCGGTGACCCGGTGTATTCAATCGGACGACCATTGTTCGATAAGGTAACGGTATTACTTGAAAACGGAAAAAAATTCACAGTAGAGACAAAGAATAATTCTGCAGAAAATTTGTATATTCAGAATATTACACTGAACGGATATTCTCTTGAGACACCTTTTTTCACACATGCCGATATCACCGATGGCGGGCATCTACTGATAACTATGGGTCCTCAGCCATCAACACTTATTGGTCATAATCAGTAAAGTTATTCAAAGTATAAAACTTAAAGGAATGGAAAACAGCAATGCCGGATTCAACAGAATTAAGATGCCAGAATGTTCATGTTGCGGGGGACATAAGCCGCATGTTGCAAATGGAATATCGAGAAGAGACTTTGTTAAGGTTACCGGAACCAGTGCGATCGGAACTCTTGCCCTGAGCGGGATCTCATGGCAGGCGCTAGCAGCGACTGAAAGAGTCACCGTAAACAACAGGGAGCGCAAGGCTCTGGTTATTAAGCCGCTCCTTACCTACGACCTGCCCGTTCGGCGTGAAATGACAAGCTGGAGACAATGGGGAGGAATACAGACCGCTAATGATGCCGATATGGAGGCGCAAAGGATACAGGCAGAGCTTAAAGCCCTTGAGGAAAAAGCTGATTTCCCTGTTGAGGTGCTTCAGACAAGCAAAGTTCTCAGCGAAACGGATCTTGCCGGTATCAGAGACCTTCAGGCTGCTGACCTTTACCTGGTCTATGCAGCCGGAGGAAGCATGAATATTTTTGATTCCCTGAACAGGATGGGAAAGAATATCATATTTTTCTGCAGGCACAAGTCCGGACCTGTCTATTTGTGGTATGAAATAATAAGCCCCCGGTTTCTGCGGCAGCACACTGACAGGCTTGCTGTTAAAGGAATCAACGAGAATGATGTTGTTATCGACAGCCAGGAGGAACTGTTATGGAGGCTGAGAGCTCTGTGCGGACTGAAAAACACAGTTAATACGAAGGTTATAGCTATTGGAGGACCCGGAGCATGGGCGCAGCCGGAAGGTGTTGTTCCCGGCCTCGTCCGTGAAAAATTCAGGTTCGATATACAAACAGTCTCATATGAAGAGTTAGGAAGGCTCATAAGAGAAGCAAGATCTGACAGGAATACTATTTCCAGGGCCAAAAGCCGGTCGGGTGAATATCTTGCCGATAACAGGATAAGCCTTGAAACAAAAAAAGAATACGTGGAGAATTGTTTTGTGCTGGAAGATATTCTGGTCAGAATTATGGAAAATGCCGGAAGCAGGGCAATCACTATCAATGAATGTATGGGTACTATAATGCCACTTTCGGAGACCACAGCCTGCCTGACACTCAGTTTGCTGAATGATGCAGGCTACCTGGCATTCTGTGAATCGGATTTTGTTGTTGTTCCATCCGGCATACTGCTCGCCAATATTACCGGACACCCGGTGTTCCTGAATGATCCCACTTTCCCGCATGATGGGGTGATCACCCTGGCACACTGCACTGCACCGCGACGTATGGATGGAAAGAACCTTGAAAGGGCGAGACTCCTGACTCATTTTGAATCGGATTATGGCGCAGCACCAAAGGTGGAGATGAAGTTAGGGCAGGTAGTAACAAACATTCTTCCTGATTTTGAATTTAAAAGAAATGTAGGACTACTTGCAAGGATAGTTGATAATCCCTTCCTTGATATTTGCCGGTCGCAAATAGACGTTAGTTTTAGCTGCAGCAGCAAGAAGCTGGCTGAAGAAATGCCGGGATTTCACTGGATTACATCATATGGTGACTATATGAAAGAAACCGGCTATGCCCTTAACAAGCTCGGCATCAGCTTTGAGGTTCTGGGCTAGAAGGGATTATTGCCGGGATCTTGATTCTGAAGAGGCCTTTGTCGTTGAGGCTGCTCCTGACAGGTTCTATCTGAGCCCGAACCTGTAACTGAACTTTATCAGGAAAATATTATGCGGTTTATTGTCTTCCGGATTGAAAAGATCACCAAGGTCATTTAAATAGTCCATAGTGCCTGTTTTATTGGAACCGCTTCTGGTTTGACTCCATACAAGGTAGACTGTTGACCCGGGATTATATTCCCATCTGACAACCAGGTTTGAGAGAAACTCCTGAACATTGAAGTCACTTTTGTCAAAGCCGTAATCATAAATTCCGTCAAGGTTTTCGTCTATGTCAATATAACCGGCGTCTTCATTCATCTGGTCCCGGGAGTATACATGGAACCGGTCTTTGTATTTTTCGGCTCCCGGATCGAGAATGTATTTATAGTCGCTGTATTTCCCCGAAGCAATAAAGGGCTGGCCCCAGTACTGCAATGTCAGATCCGGGCTCAGGTTGAGGTTGATCCTGAATGATGCGCTAATCGTTTTCCTGTCAATGCTGCCAAAAATATACCTGCCGGAGCCGTTGAGATCAATCTTTGATATATACTGGAGTTCGCTGAAGGATTTACTGAAACCCGGATCAAGTGAAACAGCGAGGTAATCTGTAGGTTTGTATGATATTTCAACCCCGGAATAGAATTGCGAATAATTATCCTTGAACCCTCCGGTCACATTAACCCTGGTCTCCAATACTATCTTTTTCCTGTTATCGGTCGAGAATCCCATAAAGCCAGATACCTGTCCGGGCATTTTCATTGAAGGTCCTCCGCGAAGGATGCCGGTTGAAATTGAATTTGACTGAAGGTTTCCTCCGGCCCATGCCCTCCAGTGGTTCTTGAATGTCATTGAGCTGTTGAATTCAAATCCTTTGGCAATATCATCCCCGCCAAAGTTGGTTATGTAAAAAACATCGGCGTTAATATTATACCTTCTGTAGATCCATTTTGGTTCCCACTGGTTATATCCTGCCCACAGGACTGACAGTATCTGGTCAGATTCACGGATATATCCGATATCGTTGGTTTCAAATCCGGGTGATTTCCATGTTACCGCACCCAACAGGTTAAGGTGGCCGTTCAGTTTCATCAGTTGAACTCTTCCTCCTGATCCGGACAATGATGTTCGTTCGGGATCAAACTTAACGTGGTTGTTGTCAGGCCGCTGGAAATATCGGGCTGAGGATTTCTGAGTGGCTTCCAGGGCCTCCATTGATCCGCTGACTTTGCTGAATGCTGCATTAATGTTGAACATCCAGTTTTTTTCCCTGTAATACTGGGTAAAATCTAAGCCTCCTGTATATGCTGACTTATGCAGGTTGCCGGCGAGTTCAGGAGTCAGATCCCTGTTGGTGCCGGTTACCAGTCCGCCGATAATGGTTTTACCCTGATTAATGTCTTTCTGTATCCTTCCCACTAAGTAGTTGGTAAGCGGTTCAACAGCCTGGAAAGTCCTTTCTCCTTCGGTATCAACTTCTGCAAGTTCCTCGGCTGTTACAGCTTCGATAAAGCCCAGGGAAAGACCATCCTTGGTTTTGCCGGTAAGTTTCGCTGCCCCAAGAATGGTTGTTGTCATGGGGATGTTGGCGTACATGCCTTCCTGGAGGTCTGGAGATCCCTGTGGCCGACGTCCTATTCTCCTTGAATAGAAGAGGTTGTCGTTACCTACGTTCCCGTCGCCAATACCAATATTAAAATTGGTAATGTTGTTTCCTTCGATAAAGAATGGCCTTTTTTCTCTGAAGAAGGTTTCATAGGCAGTCAGGTTGACTTCTGAAGGATCTGCTTCAACCTGTCCGAAATCCGGATTTATTGTGAGATCCATTGTCATGTTGTTGGTGATGCCGATCTTGGCATCTATTCCCCCGTTTATCCCTGTCAGTCTTCCCTTCTCAAGGAAAGGATTACCCGGTTCAGACCTGAAAGTCTCAACCTTGCCAACGCCGTATGGTGTTACATCGAAAATCTTGCGTGGCCTTATCTGGTCCAGTCCGGTCAGCTCACCCATAAGGTGGATAAAGCCGGGTGCATCTTTCGGGATATGCTGCCAGAAGCTTGTCTCGTTTTTTCTGTAAAGTATTCTTGCAACCTGCAACCCCCAGGTAGCTGCTGATTTCTTCTCAAACCTCACCTGACTGAAAGGGATCTTCATTTCAGCTACCCATCCATCAGTGTTAATGGATGTTCTGACCCACCAGTTAGGATCCCATGAAGGATCTTCATTCTGTCCGTCATCAGTGAACATCTGATCAAACTTGACGCCGCTTGAACTTACTCCAAAGAGAAAGCCGGTACGGAGGTCATGATAGCTGTCGATAATAATTCCCACAAGATCTCCATCAGCATCGTCACGTCTAGTAAGCCGGTTAACTATACTGTCGGGACTCGTGTCATAAACTTTAAATGCTGCATACAGGTTGTTATCATCATACAATATCTTAAATTCAGTCCTTTGCGAGGCTGCCCTTCCGTTAAAAGGCTCATGTTGGGTAAAATCATCCGTCCATACACCGCCCATCCATGCTTCATCGTCAAGTATCCCGTTTATTTCAGGCGGAGTAGTAACTTTTTCTGCCCTGTACTGCTTTTTTTCAGAGCTCTGTCCAAAAATGCCTGATATACATGTGATTAAGCTAAGGGTTAAAATCAAAATCCTTTTCATGGAGTAATTCGTTTGGGTTGTTCTTTCTCATTAATGACGGTCTGTCTTATATTTTGTTGCAGGCACATCATTTATTTAAACATAATTTAAATAAACGAAACATTCTGTTAAAAGTAATTAATAAACCTTAAGCTGAAAATTTTCTTATCTTAGCATGAAATCACAAAATTATGATAACACGACGGTTGTTTCTTCAAAAAGCTGGTCGCGGAATGGGCGCTGCCATGACAATCCCATTTCTGTTCGGCAATCCCTTTCTGGCGGAGACTGCATCACCTCTGAGATCAAAGAGGGTATTATTTGTATGGGGCGGATGGATGGGACATGAGCCTGATAAATGCAGGGACATTTTTGTTCCATGGATGAAAGAGGAAGGCGCAGATGTGGTTGTTTCCGATACACTTGATGCTTATCTGAATTATGATCTTCAAAACAGGTTTGACCTTATTGTTCAGGCCTGGACCATGGGAGAGATTACAGGAGGTCAGGAAAAAGCACTGCTGGAAGCCGTTAAAGGCGGTGTGGGTCTTGCCGGATGGCATGGGGGTCTGGGCGACTCTTTCAGGAATAACACCGAGTACCAGTTTATGGTAGGAGGACAGTGGGTGGCTCATCCGGGCGGAGTGATCGGTTACAGGGTGAATATTTCGGATCATGACGATCCTGTCACCAGGGGACTGACTGATTTTGATATGCATTCGGAACAGTATTACATGCATGTTGATCCCAATGTCAAAGTTCTGGCCACAACCACGTTCAGCGGGCAGCACTCCGACTGGATCGACGGTACAGTAATTCCTGTTACCTGGAAAAAATACTATGGCAAAGGAAGAGTTTTTTATTCTTCACTTGGACATGTTGCAGATGATTTCAGGGTGCCTCAGGCTCTGGAGATACAGAAAAGAGGAATATACTGGGCCTGTATGAGCAAATATGAAGCTCCTGAGGAATGGAAACAACCGGTTTACAGCAAAGTCCGGAAACAGAGAAAGTAATCCGGGCATTGATTTCCCGGGATCATTCAGGCAGACAGCTGTAAATTCTTTCCTGAAGCTTAAAAATTCTGTATTGGTCTCTTAAGTCTTTCAGTCATACAGTCTTATGAACTCATAAGAGTTTCCGGCATGGTGGAGGAACCTTATGAAATCAGTCTTTGAGATCACCAGAGATGCTGTATTGATGTTTGGGTGAAAGGCAAGCCTTTCGGCTTCTTTCAGTTTTTCATCAATGAAAAGATGAACATGGTTTTCCCTGTCATTTATCAGCCCGAAGGGAGAAACAGACCCGGGTTCAACTCCGAGATATTTCTTCAGTCTTTTATCTGAGGCAAATGAGAGCTTCCCCTGTTTCAGTCTTTTTTCAAGGTCATGAATGTTAAGCAGTGCCAGATGCTCAAGGATTACCAGGTAATGCCTGTTCCCTTTATGATTGCGGAAAAAAATGTTTTTGCACCTTCCGCAGTTGTAGTCCTTCCAGTGAATCCTGGCATCCTCTATAGTGGCAAGAGGAGGATGTTCGTGGTATTCAAAATCGACTGAGAGCTCTTTAAGCAGATCATAAAGTTCTTTCTGTCCCCTCATAACATAACAAATTAATATCAGCTGAATAAACCGGTACTTTCTTCAGCGGGGTCAAAACCGGTATCTTCAGAAAGGTTTTCTTTTTTATAAGCTTCAACAGCCATTCTGTCACAAAGTTCGTTTTCCTTATTGCTGGCATGGCCTTTAATCCATACGAACCTCACTTTATGCTTACGGTATACTTTAAGGAACCTTATCCACAG
Source organism: uncultured Rikenellaceae bacterium (assembly GCA_964466705.1). Lineage (GTDB taxonomy): Bacteria > Bacteroidota > Bacteroidia > Bacteroidales > VadinHA17 > LD21. Next base: position 3,915 of record CAYXSM010000022.1, on the reverse strand, counting down.
GTCAGGATTTTTCTTTTTACGGAAAGCCTTTGCTTCCCACTGGAACACCCATCCTTTTTCCACTGAATCAGCCACATATCTGGAATCGGTATAAACAACGGCGTTGCTGCCTGGAATTTTTAATGCTTCCAGTCCGACAATCACAGCCATCAGTTCCATCCGGTTATTTGTTGTAAGCCGGAATCCTTCGGATTTCTCCAGCCTGTGTTTTCCGTAGATAAGAACTACTCCGTAACCCCCGGGGCCGGGATTGCCGCTGGACGCTCCATCGGTGTAAATTGTAATTTCATTCGCCATGTGGCAGCACTATACCTGTATTGGTAAGGAAAAGCTTGATAGCAATTGATAACAGAATAATTCCGAACATTTTTTTCAGGATGTGCAGTCCTGAAGCCCCGAGGATCCTTTCAAAACGTGACGTGAGCCTCAGAACAGCATAAACAATCCCCATATTCAGAACAAGGGCGATCAGTATGTTGACGGTGTGATATTCCGCCTTAAGGGACAGGATGGTTGTAATTGACCCTGCGCCAGCTATCAGCGGGAATGCAATGGGCACAATAGAACCTCCTCCGGATGAATCGTGTCTGAACAATTCAATTCCGAGTACCATTTCCATACCTATAAGGAAAATAATGAATGAGCCCGCTATTGCAAATGATGATACATCAACTCCGAAGATGCCCAGTAAAGGAGCGCCTATGTACAGAAATGCAAGGAAAATCACGAACGACACAAGTGTAACCTTGCCGGGTTCAACATCTCCCGTTTTAGCTTTTATGTCGAGGATTATCGGTATTGACCCCGGGATATCTATTATGGCAAACAGTACCATAAAAGCAGCAATGATCTCAACATAATCCAGATTCATATATATCAGAACTTAAATATCAGAATAAGTTTATTCTGATATGGTCATTTCTTCAACAAGGTGGCCGGCTCCTGCATAAATATCCATAACCCATAGCACATAACGAATGTCAACAGCTATTGTTCTCTGAAGTTCGGGTTCAAAAGCAACATCTCCGCTTATGGCCTCCCAGTTGCCATCAAACGCCAGACCAATAAGTTCCCCTTTTGCATTCAGCACCGGGCTGCCTGAATTTCCTCCGGTTATATCATTGTCGGTAAGGAAGTTGACCGGCATATAACCCTCGGTTGAGGCATACCTGCCAAACTCTTTCCTGTTATACAGATCAATGAGCCGTTGAGAAATATCAAACTCATAGTCTCCCGGTCTAAATTTTTCTATAACACCCTTAAGTGTGGTATAGTGCTTGTAGGTTACCCCGTCGCGGGGATCATAATCGCGAACTGATCCGTAGGAAAGGCGCATGGTGGAATTAGCGTCCGGATAAAGTGTTTTGTCAGGGATCATCTCTCTGAGTGCTGCACTCCAAAGCCTTTTGCCGGTATCATAACTTTCATCAAATTTGCTCAGTTCTTCTGAAACCCGGCTGCTGGTTTCCCTTATATCGGCAACCATGATGTTGAGGGGATCGTTCTCAAAAGTCTTTAGGGAAGGTTTGTCGAGAAATGCAAGAAACTTGTCTTCACTGGCAAAAAAAGATCTGCCGAACAGGTCGTCAACGAATTTTTCAATATCGCCTTTGAATTTTTTGTCAACAACATCCCTGTAGAATGCCGGGTGAAATTTAACCGGGACATCATTTCTGTAAAGATCAACCATTGCGGTGGTCGATTTTTTGTCGGTTGGGGGGTTGTAATCCTTGTAAAAAGATGTTGCATAGTTTCTTAGCCATGCAGATGCATCTTTGATCCTCTGATTGTCTCCCGACCTGAGGGCATTTGAAAACTGTGAGGCCATTATACTGAGTCTTACAAGTTCACTTCCCCGCATGAAGCATTCGTTTATGTATTGCCTTGCGTTAAGATATTCAGCTCTGCCTTCAACGGCCGACCTTATGAGATTAAGTGCCTCACCATATTTGTTCCTGCGTTCTTCGTCTGAGGATACCCATAAGTTAAACTGTTCTTCAACAGCCTGTTTGCGTGCCTTTACGTTGAGCTTCTCAAGACCTTCCATCTCACCGATGGCATTTTTCCAGTAATTGGAGGAGCTTGAATATTTTGATGCGTACTGTATGTTAACCTTTTGATCCTGCTCCATGTCGGTCATAAGTATCTCCTGTCTTATTCCGCGTATTTTGACTATGCCGGGGTCTGTGATTGTCAGAAGCTCGTTTACTTCATATGATGTGGCATATCGCTGTGTGCTGCCGGGGTAACCCGGGATCATTGCAAAATCTCCTTTGTTGATGTCTTTTATTGAGACCGGCAGCCAGTGTTTTGGTTTAAGAGGGATATTGTCCTTTGAATAGGGGGCAGGTTTACCATCCGGACCTGAATATACGCGGAACACGCTGAAATCACCTGTATGGCGCGGCCACTCCCAGTTGTCTGTATCGAATCCGAATTTGCCAATGTATGAAGGGGGTGCCCCAACAAGCCTTACATCAGTGTATACCTCGTAAACAAGCAGGTAGAACTGATTCCCGCCATAAAATGAAGATACTGTTGCCCTTATGGAAGAGCCTCCTCCAACAGTGTTTTCTATCATACTTCTCGCTTCATTGACCGCTGAACTTCTTTCAGCTTCATTCATACCTGGTTTTACACTGGCCAGAACCTTATCCGTAACATCTTCAATACTTAAAAGAAACGTCACTGAAAGATCCGGGTTTGGCAGCTCCTGTTCCCTGGTCATTGCCCAGAACCCGTCCTTAAGATAGTCGTGTTCAACACTGCTGTGAGCCTGGATCTCTCCATATCCGCAATGGTGATTCGTCAGAAGAAGACCTTCTGACGAAACGATTTCGCCGGTACAACCTCTTCCGAAAATAACAACGGCATCCTTGATGCTTGCCTTGTTAATACTGTAAATATCTTCTGCAGAAAGTTTTAAACCCAGTTCTGTCATTCTTCCAATGTTGAGCTTTTCAATAAGCGGCAGAAGCCACATACCTTCATCAGCTCTGGTATTAAATACTGAAAGGATGACCGATATAAAAAAAACGGTGAATAGCTTTTTCATAAATAACAATATTTTGGACAAGTAAAAATTTCGCCAAAGATAATTTATTCTGATCAAAACCTGCAACTAAAACCCCAAATCAAGCTGGATATCGAAAAGGTTGAACGATTTGCGGTGATATGGAGTTATTCCATGCTCCTTTATCGCACTTTTATGGAATGATGTTGGATAACCTTTGTTCTTATTCCAACCGTACAGGGGAAATTCATTATGCAGCTTTTCCATATATTCATCACGAAAGGTCTTGGCCAGCACTGAAGCAGCTGCGATGGGGAAGAAGAGTGCATCTCCCTTTACAATGGTCTTGTGCTTTAAATTCTTATACGGGAAAAAACTATTTCCGTCAATCAGCAAAAAATCAGGCTCCCTGCAGAGGCCCTCAACAGCAAGGTGCATTGCTTTTATTGACGCTCTTAGAATATTGATCCTGTCTATTTCTTCATTACTGACAAAAGCAATGTTCCAGGCCAGGGCAGAATTTATGATATCTTCTTTTATTACAGATCTTTGCTTTGCACTAAGCTTTTTTGAGTCGTTTAGAACCGGGTGCCTGAATCTTTTTGGCAGAATAACGGCAGCTGCCACGACCGGCCCGGCAAGACATCCTCTGCCTGCTTCATCACAGCCCGCTTCGGTAAGATTCTGATATAAAAATGATCTTAACATTGTCATTAAATGAACAGGGTGCTCCCGGTTTGTAAAATAAAACAATATCTGTGAAAAGGGAGGTATGATATTAACATTTAAGAAAATTATGAATTAGCGCAGGTCTGAACATCTTATCTACATACTTATTAACAAGTTATTAATGCGAATTAAGAGTTAAAGATCAAATAAATAAAAGCTGCTGCTATTCTACC
>CAYXSM010000021.1:0-60986 GCA_964466705.1 uncultured Rikenellaceae bacterium | reverse complement strand
GGAGAATACACTCTAGAGTCATGTCAGCGAAATGAGGATTTATAATAGCTTTGAAGACGCTGTCGGGATCAAAAATCCGGTGGTTACAACCGGGTCATTCGACGGAGTTCATATAGGGCACAAGACCATTCTGGGCAGGCTTAAAATGCTGTCAGAAAAATATTCGGGTGAGTCGGTGCTTGTAACTTTTGACCCGCATCCCCGAAAAGTACTTTATCCTGACACTGTTGGCAAAAACCTTAAGTTCATCACATCGCAGGAAGAAAAGCTTGAGCTTCTGAGAAAAGCAGGCCTTGATAACGTTATTATTGTAAAATTCACCAGGGAGTTTTCAAAGATTACAAGCGAACAGTTTGTTAAAGATTACCTGCATGGTATCTTAAAGGCAAAAGTCATTGTTGTGGGATTCAATCATCATTTTGGTTTTAACCAGGAGGGGGATTACAGGCAGCTGTGGAATTTGAGGGAAAAGTATTCTTTTGATGCTGAGGAAATCCCGGAACAGGAAGTGCAGCACGAAACTGTAAGCTCATCAAGAATAAGGGAAGCTATAAAGGCCGGTTATATCATGCGGGCGAATGCATATCTCGATCATTACTACATAGTAATGGGAAAACCTGAAATATATGATTACAGAAATACGGAGCTGGAGGTTTCTTTATATAAAATGCCCCTGAATGAGGAAAACAAGCTTCTGCCTGCACCGGGAATATATGCAGTATCGTTTGAATCGGGAAACCATAAAGCCAAAGGCATGTCTGTAATTAACAGAATAACAGGGGATGAATGTGAGGTATTGCTTAGTTTATTTGACATCGATCAGAAAATCGTCGGCCACAGGTCTACTGTTTTTTTTCACAAAAGAATCCATGGTTCAGTTGATCTTAATGATTTTCCTTTGTCAGCCAGAAGGATAAAAAAAGCCATGGATGAGATTGAAGAGCTTATATACTGATGAAGGAGCTTTTAAATGGCGCCTGTTTTTTTTATTTTTGTAAAATTATTAACTGATATATACTGATGCGTTTTACACCAGAAAAATTGAGTATTCCGGACCAGAGGATGAAGCCTTTTATAGATCCGGGTGAGATCTGGAACCTCATTAATAATACAAATCCGGATAAAAGCAGGGTGAGGGATGTTATTTCCAAGTCGCTGGACAAGCAAAGACTGACGCTTGAGGAAACTGCAGTGCTTGTCAATGCAGTCGACACTGAGCTCATAGACGAAATCAAAGAGGGTGCACGGAATCTTAAGAAAAAAGTTTATGGCAACAGAATAGTGCTGTTTGCCCCCTTGTATGTGGGTAACAGATGTACCAACAATTGCCAGTATTGTGGTTTCAGGACTTCCAACCATGATGCGGTGCGTAAGACCCTTACGGATGAGGAAATAGTAAGGGAAGTTGAAGCTCTTGAGGATAACGGACAGAAAAGACTTATACTTGTTTACGGGGAACACCCGGAATACTCTCCGGAATTTATCGCCCACACTGTAAGAACTGTATATAAAGTTAAAAAGGGGAATGGAGAAATAAGAAGGGTTAATATAAATGCTGCCCCTTTTGATATTGAAGGTTTCAGAACGGTTGGGGAATCAGGCATAGGGACCTATCAGATATTTCAGGAAACATATCATCCTGAAGCCTATAAATGGTACCACCTGTCCGGCAGGAAAAAAGATTACGAATGGCGTATTACAGCCCTTGACAGGGCTCAGGAGGCAGGTATAGATGACGTGGGAATAGGAGCGCTTTTCGGCCTTTATGACTGGAGGTTTGAAGTGCTGGGACTGGTACGTCATACAAATCATCTCGAGGCATGCTATAATGTTGGCCCTCATACAATTAGCTTTCCGAGGATTAAAGATGCGCTCAGCCTGAATATTACGGATAAATACATGACATCCGATGAAGACTTCAGGAAACTCGTTGCCATACTAAGGCTGGCAGTACCATATACAGGACTTATTCTGACAGCCAGGGAAGCTCCGGAAATAAGACGGGAGGTGCTTCAGTACGGGGTATCCCAAATTGACGGAGGAACAAAGCTTGAACTCGGATCCTATTCTGAATCGAAGAATGAGGCTCAGAATCTTAACCGTGAGCAGTTCAGGATAAATGATGACAGATCACTGTCGGATGTTATTGATGAATTGCTTACAAATGATTATATTCCTTCATTTTGTACTTCATGTTACCGTATGGGAAGAACAGGTGAACATTTCATGGAGTTTTCAGTACCGGGCTTCATCAAAAGATTCTGCACGCCGAATGCTATGCTTACCTTATCTGAATACCTTTGTGATTATGCCACCGAAGAGGTCGCCGAAAAGGGATGGAAGGTCATAAATAAGAATATGGACCAGCTGGAACCAGGAGTAGCTTCTGCCACACGTGAGAAGATTGAACGGATTAAGCAGGGAGAAAGGGATATATACTTCTGATACACATTTAAGCGGATTATATGTAAAACTGAATTTACCTAAAGCAGAATTCTTATGATAACAATTATAGGGCTCAGGATAACTGACAGAATAAAAGAGGCGGGGCTTACCCAGGATATTCTGACTAAGTATACCGATTTAATAACCACCAGGTTTGGTTTTCACGAACTTACTGATAAAACCTGCAGCCGGGAAGCATATATTATTCTTCATCTCAATGGTGACATCTCCGAAACAGGGAAACTTGTCTCGGAACTGAAAAACCTCGGAGGAATGGAAGTCAGGGAAATGAGCTTCAAACCTGAAGAAAAATTTATTAATTTTTCTTCAGAGGAGGGAGCCATAAGATTTCTGGGGATTCTCATCGAAAAGAATCCTGAAACTGTTTTGGCAACGCAAAAACTACTTACTTCATACGGTTGCGTGATCCGTACCCGCCTGGGCGTCAATGAAAAATTTTTCGGTAATCCTGCGGGGCTCATAATTCTCGAACTTATGGGCGATGAAATCCAGATGGACCTCCTTGAGAGGGATCTGCTGGGACTTCCCTTCGTGCATCTCCGAAAAATGACATTCTGAGAATCCTGAAATTCGTCTCCGAGATCTTCCATGAAATTTACGGCTGGTTTATCAGGCCGGTCGTTTACAGTTGTATATCATCCGGTGAAGAAATGCATTAAAGTGGTTCCCGGGAGCAACACAATCCACCAGCATTGGGCCGATTATGGCAATGCAGGCAAAGACTGCCATCTGTATGTTAAACCTGCGAAAGTATGATAACACGTCACTGTAATTATCATATTTAAAATATCCGGAAAGTATATTTTATGTTACACTGGGTATTCAGGATCTGTTGTTTAAGCTACCTGATTATCTGACCGAAAACGATCGCATTAATGAAAATCCTGCTTGTTCCGTACCAGTATGCTCTGAAATTGGTATTGTCATAGATTGATATGATCCGGTTATTATGAACACTGGCAAAGGCAGAGCCTCTTATCCTTTCCAGGTTCTCAGCCGTACAGTAACCGCTGAGCAGAGGATTGTAGGTGTATCGCACAGGATTGTTGTATATATTCCCGTTAGGTTCTGCAACTGTGGTACTTGATTTAAAAACCGGAAGCTCAGACCGTCTGAATCCGAAGCAAAGAGGATGCGTGAGATCAAGGTTTGTTTCGAAAATGGAGCCTGGGATCTGATGTACCTGGTTGTCTGCTGCCCTGTTGCTGTATATGCCTTTTTTCCCTGAGTAAGAAACAGATGGAACAAATATAATTTCTGCAAATTTGTTTTTTGAAAGCCACTGATTTCCGCTTTTATACCCTATCAATGTTCCGCCCTGGCGGTTCCACTCCTTTAATCGCCTGACAGCATCATCTGAAAGATCAGGTGATCCGGCAATGATTATAACGTTATAACGGTTAAGGTTTGAGGAAGCTAAGCCGGCAGAGGTTACAAGGGTTACAGGAATATGGAATCTTCTGTCAAGAAGATGCCATATCTCACCAGCATCTGAACTGCTTATGCCGGGTCCTGTTATCATCATTGGCTTTGGTACTGAAAGAGAAATAAATCTGCTGCTGCCGAGGTCAGCTCCTTCAGGTGTCAGTCCTGTTTTTACACCATAGATTATTATTCCGCAATCTTCTGCCACCTGCCTGAGTATACTTTCGAGCTCTTTTTTCTCCATATTCTGACCTGCCGGGGCGATTAAAACGGTTCCGGCAGAGAAGGATTTCAACCCAGACCCTGCATCCAGTGAAAACCCTTCTGTTGCGACCCTGGTTCTGATTCCTGCGTCCTGAAGAGCATATAGTGCACGCGGAGCGAAATATTCATTCCATTCAAACAGGTATGCATAGGCATTATTATCGGAAATGAGATGACCCGTTATGGTGCCCGGATCAGTGATCTGATCGCCTGCCAGCCCGTCCAGATCTTTTGTGGAGGTTATCCCGGCATAGGGTATATTGAATGCCATAGGGAGTACCCAGGTTGAAGTATCATAAAATGTGCTGTCAGTGAAATCTCTGACAGGTTCGAACAGGCTTCTGATGAACCTGTATTCTGCCTGTTTCAAAGGAACGACATAGCTTTTACCGGTTTCGAAAATAATACCGTCCTTATTAATTGTCCTGCTGACACTGTAGACCTTAATCTGATGTTTCAGCAGTATTCTTATGAATTCGCTTGTCCTCACCCTGTCATCTGGTTCTGAAAACACATAAGCTTTTATGTTATGTTTGTCAGCCCGGGCAATTGCATCAATATAAAAATTTCTCTGGCTCGTGAGGAGTTTGTCTTTCATTTTCAGACCTGCCTCAAGCGTTGACAGCGAAACAGTGAACTGGTTTAATATTGCAAACGGAAAGGAAAGAAGGCCTCCGGATGTCTCCCTGAGGTGGCCTTTGACTCCGGCCTGTTCAAAAAGTATTCCTACGGAACCGTGTATGTCGGGATATGATGATCCCTTTCCAAGATAATAGTCATCAAAACTCTCCTCGGTGAAGTACAGGCTGCCGATGGCGTTAAGATATTTCTCATGATATTTTCCGATCTCTGCTGTAAGTTCCTGGTTTTCGGCGGGTGTAAGAGGGTTATTCCGCGACTGGATGCCAGGCTGGAAAAAAAATGTTTCATTTGCCCCCGTTTCATGGTGATCGGTATTAATATTAGGTTTCCACCTGTGAAATGCGGCGACACGTCCGGACGATTCAGGATGCTGAAGCATGATGTAATCACGGTTAAGATCGAACCAGTAATGGTTGGTCCTTCCTCCGGGCCAGTTTTCCATGAACTCCCATGAGGCGGGATCGGGGTTGTTAATATGGCTTCTTGAAGAATTGACCCAGCTTGAATGGCGTTGCATCCCGTCAGGGTTCAGAGAGGGATCAATCAGTATCACTGCGTTTTCAAGCAACTCATTTATATCATTGCTCTCACCTGCAACAAGATAATATGCAACCAGTACAGATGAGTTCTGTGCACTGGATTCATTGCCATGGACACCGTAACCAAGCTTGATAATGACCGGCATTTCTTTAACGTTCAAACCGGAGGATTGATCAGGGTCACTTAGTTTCAGATGCCTTAATCTGATCTGCTCCAGATCTTTTATGTTAGCGGGAGAGCTTATTATCAGATGCCCAAGAGGTCTTTTTTCATAGCTTCTGCCATACTCTTCCCAGACTGCCCTGTCGGATAATTCAGCCAGTCTGGTCATATAATAATACAGCTTATCATGACTCAGGTGAAATTCACCAATCTTATGTCCTGCAAATTCTTCGGGTGCAGGAATAGCAGGATTGTAATTAGTGTTCTTTGGCAGATAATAATCAATATCCGTCTGGCCACCAGCGCTGATTACAGTTAAAAGGAAGGCAATGGGCAAGAGTAGTTGTTTCATTTGATATTTAGTCTATTAGCAATATTTAATTCATAAATGAAAAATATGAACGGCCAAAACAGTTCTGGTCAGATCTTTCCTGTCCTTTCTGAATAGTGTTTTGTATCACCCCATTCACCGTAAATAACTTCGATACCTTGCATTTTTATTCTTTTTTCAAGATCCGTCAGGCAATCATCATCTGAATCACCAGTGCAGGGTTTATTTTCATACAGGGTGTAACTGTCACGGTATTGACCGGGTGTTATGTTTGGCATGATTATATTTGCTCCGGCAATTATGGCTTTTTCTCTGCCTTCAGGGTCGATTGCCTGCAATGCTGTTGAAGCAACGATATTGATATCTTTCATCATAATCCTGAGGACAGCTATCATCTTAATTGACAGATCCAGTCTCCTGTCTATGGAAAGCAGCCCGGAGGCCAGGTCAAAAAGAGGTGTATTTTCATGCTCAATATAAGGGCCCATGCCACACATATCTATATCGAATTCTTTCATAAAGAGGAGATCGCCGGCCAGATCTTCTGGTTTCTGAAAGGGAAGTCCGATCATAACCCCTGTACCTGTTTGGTAACCAATATCCTGCAGATTTTTCAGGCATCTGATCCTTCTTTCGAAGTTATGTTTGCTGTCGTTGGGGTGTATCTTACTGTAAAGCTCCCTGTTTGTTGTTTCAATTCTTAGAAGGTATCGGTGGGCACCGGCATCAAACCACCTTTTATAGACCTCAGGTTCCTGTTCTCCCACCGAAAGAGTAATTCCAAGCTCACCGTGCGAGAGATCTTTTATCTTCAGTATCAGATTCTCTATACGATTTGTAAAATAATGGCTTTCAAGTTCTCCTGATTGCAGAGCAACAGACCCGTACCCTTTCTCATAAGCAAATCTGGCGGCAGCAAGTATTTCACCATCCGAAAGATTATATCTTTCCAGATTACAGTTACCTTTTCTTATGCCACAATAGAGACAGTTTTTTTCACATATATTTGAGAACTCGATCAACCCTCTGAGCCATACCTTCCTGCCTGTATAAGTTTCCCTGATCTCTGCCGCCCTGCCGAACAGAAGTTCTTTTTCAGGACTTCCGCACTCCAGCAGTCTGATAATATCCTCTTTTGAAAACTGATCTTTTTCCAGAATATCCTTTACCTTCATTGATAGTGAATTTCGCCATTACCCAAAATCTCTCATCCCATAACATCATGTTCTTTGTATGTTATTCAGCCTGTCCTTGAAGTAATACGATATTTATTTATATTCATGTGACTTGTCGTACGGCTACAGGCGGATATAAAATAGTAATACAATATGATTTTTAAGTGCAAATTTAATTTTAAAAGTCATATTTCAGTAAAAATTATCAACGATTCTGTAAATAGTCTTCATTTTGTATTACATTGTTTTTCAGTGATATATTTATGTTTATGGTAACAAGAAAATGATTTTCATTTTGTTTTGTACATTTAATTTTTCTTATATTGTAATCCATAACAAGCGATATCAGATGCTGTAAATCTGCAGTAACGACGGAATGTATGTGTATGTTGCCACGGTTAATGCAGGTTATCTGAAATTTTTTGCCGGTTTGTGATTCCCCGCCGGAGATCATTGTATCAATAATATTGTTTCTTTTTATCCTTTGAACATTTTATGATAAATGAAAAACTAATAAACCCGGCAAGCATAGCTGTTATAGGCGGATCAGATGATCTGTACAAGCCGGGCGGCAAGATACTGAAGAATATACTTGATGGTAAATATTCCGGTGATATTTATGTTGTTAATCCGAAGCAGGATATTGTACAGGGTGTAAAATCATACAGGGATATCCATGATCTGCCAGACACTGAACTTGCAATTATAGCTGTGGCAGCCAGACATTGTTATGATATAGTGGAAGTACTGACCAAAGACAAGCTTGCCAGGGCGCTTATTATTATTTCCGCAGGATTCAGTGAGTCAGGAGAGGAGGGACGGAAGCTTGAAAAAGACATTGTCGGACTTGTAAATGAGACGGGTGCAACTCTTATTGGTCCTAATTGTATTGGGGTGGTTACGCGGAATTACCGGGGTGTTTTTACCACACCGGTTCCAAAGCTGAGCGAGGCCGGGTGTGATTTTGTCTCCGGCTCGGGTGCCACAGCATTATTCATTATTGAATCAGCTTTGCCCAAGGGGCTTAGTTTCTCGAGTGTTTTTTCGGTAGGCAACAGTGCCCAGACCGGCATTGAGGAGGTTCTGGAATACTGGGATACGACTTTTGAACCGGGTAACAGTTCACCCATAAAGCTGATATATGCCGAAAGTATTCCAAACCCTGATAAGCTATTGCATCATGCATCATCTCTTATTCGCAAAGGTTGCAGGATTGCTGCCATTAAAGCTGGTACGACTGATGCAGGAAGCCGGGCCGCCACTTCGCATACGGGAGCGATGGCTTCTTCCGATTCAGCAGTAGAAGCTCTTTTTCGTAAATCCGGGATAGTCAGATGTTATGGCAGGGAAGAGCTGACAACAGTAGCTTCGGTATTTATGCATAAGCCCCTGAAGGGAAAGAATATAGCAATTATTACTCATGCCGGCGGACCGGCAGTCATGCTTACAGATGCATTATCGGCCGGAGGTATGGAAATCCCCAGGCTTACAGGAGAAGATCATGAAAACCTTCTTGCCATGATGAATCCCGGAGCTTCTGCGGTGAATCCTATCGATCTTATAGCTACGGCTACCAATGACCAGCTGAATAATGTTATAGAATACGTTGATAAAAAAATTCCTCAGATAGATGGAATGAGTGTTATTTTCGGAAATAACGGACTGAATGACATGACTGAGATTTACGACATGCTTGATCTTAAGATCCGTGAGTGTATTAAACCTCTTTTCCCCATCCTGCCTTCAATATCCAGTTCCTATAAAGAGCTGGGTTATTTTCTTGACAAAGGAAGGGTTAATTTTTCCGATGAGGTTGTTTTGGGAAGAGCTCTTACGAGAATATATAATACTCCTTATCCGGCTGAGGAGAAGATTTTTCTTGAAGGTATTGACATACAAAAGATCCGAAGCATTGTCGACAATGCCACTTCGGGATATCTGGAGCCGCTAACGCTTCAGGAGCTTCTGAAGGCGGCAACTATTCCAGTCGTCAAAGAAGCAGTGATAAAGGACCGGGACGATCTGATTGCCCTTGCTGAGAGAGTGGGTTTTCCCCTTGCCCTGAAAGTTGTGGGACCTGTCCATAAATCTGACGTGGGAGGGGTCACTCTCAACATCAAATCCAAAAAGCACCTTGAAGCCGAATTCACCCGCATGATGCAGATACCGGATGTTAAATCTGTACTGGTACAGAGAATGCATTATGGTGTCGAACTGTTCATCGGAGCCAAATACGAGCCAAGGTTCGGACATATAATCCTTTGCGGACTTGGAGGCATTTTCGTTGAAGTTCTCGGAGATGTGTCTTCAGGGCTTGCTCCCCTGACTTTTAATGAGGCATATTCCATGATCAGGAACCTTAAAGGATATGAAATAATAAAGGGTGCAAGGGGCAAGCCGGGTATAAATGAGGATAAGTTTGCAGAGATAATTGTGAGACTGTCGAGTCTTCTCCGCTATGCAACCGAAATAAAGGAAATGGATCTTAATCCGCTGATAGGAAATATGTTAGATATAACTGTTGTGGATGCAAGGGTCAGAATTGAAAAATGATATTTCCTTTATTTGAATAATGTAACAGAAATATGTGTATGTTAGGAACTTTTTATTTAAAGCAAAATTTCATGCCATGATTATATCGCAGCTTTCTGTGTTTCTTGAAAACAGATCAGGCCGTCTTACGGAAGTGCTTGAGATACTGGGAATGGAAAAAATAAGTATTACCGCACTGGCTGTTGCAGATACATCTGACTTTGGGATCCTGCGCATTTTGGTCTCCGATCCGGTAAAGGCCAGGGATTTACTTAAGAATCAGCTTTTCACGGTTAGCATTACAGAAGTGATCTCTGTTATCGTTCCAAATGAGGCCAGACACTACGCAGCGTTATTGAAAATACTATCCGACCTTGACATCAGTGTTGAATATACATATGCATTTTCCCGCGGGTCCGAATCAATAATAATATTGCGGTGCAGCGATAATGAGAAAGCCATTAAGGCCCTTAAGGACAAAAACATCAGGCTTCTTGGCGAAAATGAGCTGAACGGAGGTCACTGAATTGCAATATGACAGGTTTGTTATGAATTAATTTGAAGGAGAATGGAAATTTGGAACAGTCATTTCGAGTGCATGGACCGAAGTGAGTTAGGAAAGATTCAGAGTGAAAGATTGCTTGAAACAGTTGAACGGGCTTATTTTAATGTCCCATATTACAGGCATAAGATGCAGGAAGCCGGCCTGGGTCCGGAACGGATCAATTCAATTGGCGATATCCACAAACTGCCATTCACAACGAAGCAGGATCTGCGCGACAACTATCCTTTTGGCTTGTTTGCCGTTCCAATGAGTGAAATTGTACGAATACATGCCTCTTCAGGAACAACAGGCAAACCCACGGTTGTCGGGTATACACGTCATGACATAGCAACATGGTCGGAGGTGATGGCGCGCACTTTAACAAGTGCAGGAGCAAGCAGGCATGACATTATCCAGGTGGCTTACGGCTACGGTCTTTTTACCGGAGGTCTTGGTCTTCATTACGGAGGAGAGAAAATAGGTGCTTCGGTTATACCTGTTTCCGGAGGGAATACAATGCGCCAGATCCAGCTGATGCGCGATTTTGGCAGCACGGTCCTGGCTTGCACGCCCTCGTATGCACTTTACCTGGCTGAAACACTAAGCGAAAATAACATTAACCGTGATGAGATAAAATTACATTCCGGAGTTTTTGGGGCAGAACCCTGGACTGAGAATATGCGCTTGGAAATTGAAGCCAAGCTCAACATAAAAGCAATTGATATATTTGGCCTCAGCGAGGTGATTGGTCCCGGAGTGGCAAGCGAATGCTTTTATCAGGAAGGTCTGCATGTAAATGAGGATCATTTTTACCCCGAGATTATCGATCCCGACACTCTTGAAGTGCTTCCTGAAGGAAGCCTGGGTGAACTTGTATTCACCACAATTACAAAAGAAGGCCTCCCACTTATCAGGTACAGAACCCGTGACCTTACCAGACTTACATACAGCAGGTGCAAATGCGGCAGAACGACGGTCAGGATGGACAAATGCCTTGGAAGAAGCGACGACATGCTGATTATAAGGGGTGTGAATCTGTTCCCTTCCCAGGTTGAAAGTGTGCTTCTTGATATGAACGAAACTGCTCCTCATTACCTCCTTGTTGTGGACAGGGTAAATAATCTTGATACCCTTGAGCTTAAGGTTGAGGTTGATGAGGAATTTTTCCTTGATAAGATAAGTCAGCTGGAGTCACTTAAAAAAAGAATCCAGGACAATCTTGAAAATACTCTCGGGCTGGCGATCAGGGTCACTCTCGTGGAACCAAAAATGCTTGAACGCAGCGAGGGTAAATCACAAAGAGTTATTGATAAAAGAAAGTTTTAAAAAGATCCAAGAAATGCCGGCTTTCCCCATATCAGACATAATAATTGAATCAGTAAAAAAAGAAACAGGAATTAGATCAGCATACACTGCATCAATTCGCGAGACGGTTCATCTGGTCAACAGGCTAGAATACCGGACAGGAATAGACTTTGTCAGGATGGAGATGGGTGTACCCGGCCTGACAACACCTTCCATTGCAATTGAAGCTGAAATTGAGGCTCTTAGGAAAGGAGTGTCCTCACTTTATCCTGATATTACAGGGATCAGGCCGCTTAAGGAAGAGGCCTCAAGGTTTTTGAAATATTTCCTGAATCTGGAACTGAAACCTTCAGGGTGCATTCCTACGGTTGGATCAATGATGGGTGGTATGGTAAGCTTTCTGGTTGCTAACAGGAATGACAGGAACAAGGAAGGAACTCTTTTTATTGACCCCGGGTTTCCCATTCAGAAACAACAGGTAAAAATGCTGGGACACGACTATCACTCATTTGATGTGTACAATCACAGAGGCAGAAAGCTGGAAGACAAGCTTGAATCTTACCTCGGGACCGGCAAAATATCTTCCCTTCTCTATTCCAATCCGAATAACCCGACATGGATATGCCTGACTGAAGAAGAACTGTCAATTATCGGCAAACTGGCATCGAAATATGATGTTATTGTTATAGAGGATCTTGCATATTTTGGAATGGATTTCAGAAGGGATTATCTGCGGCCCGGGAAACCGCCTTATCAGCCTACCGTGGCACATTATACCGATGATTATGTTCTGCTGGTGTCCAGTTCAAAAATATTCAGCTATGCGGGACAGAGAATTGGGATTATGGCAATATCTGATCATCTTTTTGGCAGGTCGTATCCTGATCTCCTGAGATACTATTCGTCGGACATATTTGGGCATGCTGCCGTTTTTGGAGCGCTTTACAGCCTTTCAGCCGGAGTAGCACACTCAAGTCAATACGGACTGGCATCGCTCCTGAAAGCTCTGAATGATGGTGTATACAACCTGAGGGAAGATATTATTGAATATGGAGAAAAGGCAGAGATCATAAGAAAAATGTTTGTTTCAAACGGCTTTCTAATTGTTTATGATAAGGACCTGGATGAGCCGCTGGCCGACGGATTCTATTTCACGGTTTCGTACCCGGGAATAGACGGAGAGCAGTTTATTGAAGAACTTCTCCGTTACGGGATTAGCGCTATTTCACTTGTGACAACCGGAAGCGAAAGGACCGAAGGTATGAGAGCATGTATTTCAATGGTACCCCGGTCTCAGTTTGAAGACCTTGAAAACAGACTCAGAAGGTTCAACGAAGATCATATGAAAAAATGAAACCTTAACAATTAAATACACATGGCGAAAGTAAGAGGCAGTATAGTAATTGATATTGAAAAGTGCAAAGGCTGTGAAATCTGCAGGGTGTCATGTCCTACAGGAACAATTGAGATGGCCACGGAGGTTAACGGAAAAGGATATAATTATGCTTACCCTGCAAATCCGGATGTTTGTATTGGTTGTGCGAACTGTGCCATTGTTTGTCCGGATGGCGTTATAACGGTTTATAAAACAAAAATTTGATCCTTTATGGAAAGAGAATTAAGATTGATGAAAGGAAATGAAGCTGTGGCCGAAGCAGCTATCCGGGCAGGCGCCGATGGGTATTTCGGATATCCGATAACCCCTCAGAGCGAGATCCTTGAATATCTTATGCAGGCAAAACCCTATGAAAGGACAGGTATGGTTGTGCTTCAGGCAGAAAGCGAGATAGCAGCCATAAACATGGTTTACGGCGGAGCAGGCTGCGGAAAAAAAGTTATGACCTCATCGTCCTCGCCGGGGATAAGCCTGAAGCAGGAGGGTATTTCGTATATTGCCGGGGCTGAATTGCCCTGCCTGATAGTTAATGTTGTAAGGGGCGGACCGGGGCTGGGTACGATACAACCGGCTCAGTCAGATTATTTTCAGGCTGTAAAAGGAGGAGGTCATGGTGATTACCATATAATAGTGCTTGCCCCATCATCAGTGCAGGAGATGGCTGACTTTGTAGGGCTGGGCTTTGATCTTGCATTTAAATACCGCAATCCCGCCATGATTCTTTCTGACGGAGCAATAGGTCAAATGATGGAGAGGGTATGGCTCGGCCCCCAGAAGGAAAGACCGAAGGAAATACCTGAATGGGCAACGCGGGGTAAGCCGCCCGGCAGGGAAAGGAATATTATTACATCACTTGATCTTGACCCCCAGGCACACGAGGTGTTTAACCTTAAGCTTGTTGATAAATACAACAAAATAAGGGAGAAGGAGGTTCGTTATGAGGAATTTGATTGTGACGATGCAGAATATCTGCTTGTTGCATATGGCACCAGCGCCAGGGTTTGTCAGAAGACAGTGAATCTTGCCCGGGGAGAAGGTATCAAAGCCGGATTGCTCAGACCGATAACCTTATTCCCTTTTCCATCCGGACGCATCGAAGAACTTACCGGCAGGGTAAAACTGATGGTTTCTGTTGAAATGAGTGCCGGACAGATGGTGGAGGATGTGCTCCTTGCAGCCAATGGACGAATACCTGTTTATCATTATGGAAGGATGGGAGGTATTGTACCTGATCCGGAAGAAATACTTGAAATTCTGAAATTAAAAATAGCAGGAGGTTGAGACATGACTGAAGTAACTGGTATTAAGGATATAATCAAGCCTGAAAATCTGGTTTACAGAAAGACAAGGATTATGACCGATAATATTCTCCACTATTGTCCGGGGTGTGGTCATGGTACTGTTCACCGAATCCTGGCTGAAGTTATTGAGGAAGAAGGGCTTCAGGCAGAAGCAATCGGAATATCACCCGTGGGCTGTTCGGTTTTTCTGTATCACTATATTGACATAGACTGGCAGGAAGCAGCTCATGGACGGGCACCGGCCGTGGCAACTGCAATTAAAAGACTTATGCCCGATAAATTTGTCTTCACTTATCAGGGCGACGGAGATCTTGCTGCCATTGGCACTTCTGAAACGATCCACTCCTGCAACAGAGGGGAGAATATTCTCATAATTTTTATAAATAATGCAACCTATGGGATGACCGGAGGTCAGATGGCTCCTACCACCCTTGCGGGAATGAAATCATCAACCTCACCGTACGGGCGCGATGTGAAGCTTATGGGCAATCCTTTAAAGATAACTGAGATCGTTGCGACCCTTCCGGGAACTTATTACGTGTCGCGTCAAAGTGTACATACGCCAGCCAGTGTCAGGAAAGCAAAGAAGGCAATCAGAAAAGCGGTGCAGTATCAGAAGCTTGAAAAGGGCACATGCTTTGTTGAAATTGTGTCAAATTGCCCTTCAAGCTGGAAAATGAGCGCGATAGAAGCAAATAAGTGGCTGGAGGATAATATGTTTCCATTTTATCCTCCCGGCGACCTCAAAGTCCCTGTTGAGGCCTGATATACCATCTGTTTATTAACCAGTAATTCACCAAACATGACAGAAGAGATTATAATCGCCGGTTTTGGAGGACAAGGCGTTCTTTCAATGGGAAAAATCATGGCATATTCAGGGGTCATGCAGGATATGGAAGTGAGCTGGATGCCATCATACGGCCCTGAAATGAGAGGGGGGACGGCAAATGTGACGGTTATCCTCAGTACGGAAAGAATAAGCTCACCGATACTGAAATACTATGATACAGCAATAATACTTAATCAACAGTCACTGGATAAGTTCGAAAAGGCAGTAAAACCCGGCGGGATCCTGATTTACGACAGTAACGGGATAACCAGATATCCTGAAAGAAAGGATATCACAATTTACCGGATCGATGCTGCAGACGAGGCGGCAAGGCTTAAGAGCCCCAAAACCTTTAATATGATCGTGTTGGGAGGGTTTCTCAGGGTAAAACCTTTTCTGGAATTTGAGAATGTCATTAAGGGACTCAGAAAATCGCTGCCTGAAAGGTATCATAAGATGATCCCGGAAAATGAAAAGTCTATTGAACGCGGCATGGAAATAATCAGGAAAATTGAATAATATTCCCGGTCACTTTGATTTGTCTCTGACATTCCTGAGCCTTGTTTCATTGCTGTTATTGCTCATAGAAATGCATGTCTACAATATACTTCCAAACCGATGGATTAAGGAAATATGACATGTTTTTTCCCTGCTTGATGCCTTTCCTGATAAAGCTGCCTGATATATCCATAAGCGGAGCTTTCACCTGCCTTATATCTGCGATTGACAGGATCTTTTCCAGAACAGGGTTGGATTTCTTTGTTATACCCGGGCGCGGATAAACATATAACGAATGCTTTTTTACAATTTCAATGGCATTTTTCCATTTGTGCAGGGTGTAGAGGTTGTCTTCGCCCATCACCAGAACGAAGCTCTTTTCAGGATGGCTTTCTGTAAGACGTGCCAGTGTGTCAATGGTATATGAAGGGCATGGCATCCTGAATTCAATGTCTGAGGCTCTGAACGAGTAATCATCACCGATTGCCAGCTCAACAAGATAAAGCCTGTGGTGGTCGGCAAGAAGAGATTCTTTCTTCTTCAGAGGGTTCAACGGACTTACTATGAACCAGACCTGGTCAAGATCAGTAAACTCTTTCATGTATCCGGCGATGGCCATATGGCCAATGTGGACCGGATTGAATGAACCAAAATACAAGCCTGTTTTCAATTTGCTGATGTAATTAAGACTCAAGAAACGACTTTACTTTTGAATAAACCTCCTCCTGAGCCCGGTCAAGATTATCATTTACTACAATGCTGTCAAATCTGTCCGCCAGCCTTATTTCCTGACAAGCTTTGGAAACCCGGGCCTTTATTCCCGAGCTGCCATCAGTCGCTCTTGAAATAAGTCTTTTTTCGAGCTCCTTCAGAGAAGGAGGCATAATGAAAATTGCGATGGCTTTGGTGCCATATATATTCTTCAGGTGTATGCCGCCTTTTACATCAATATCGAACAATACGTTGCGCCCCTTTTTCCAGATCCTTTCAATTTCACTCCTCAGTGTTCCGTAGTATTGATCTTCGTACACTTCTTCCCATTCTGCAAACTGACCATTCTCGATTTTCTTCCTGAAATCATCCGCTGAAATGAAATAGTAATCATGTCCGTTTTTCTCATTCCCCCTTGGTTCCCGGGTTGTTGCAGATACCGAGAATTCAAGATTCAGTGACTTGTTCAGAAGAAATTTTACTATTGTTGTTTTCCCGGCTCCCGATGGAGCGGAAATTATTACCAGCCTTCCATCCATGGTTTCTTTGCTGATTTTATTACAATACGTTGATTGTCTGCTCTTTGATCTTTTCAAGTTCATCCTTCATCATCACCACCAGTTTCTGTATGGATGCATCATTTGCTTTGGACCCGAGAGTATTGATCTCGCGTCCGATCTCCTGAGCAACAAAGTTCAGTATTTTACCATTTGGCGGCTCAGTGTTCAGGTTTTCCAGAAAATAATCACAATTCTGTTTCAGTCTTACTTTTTCTTCGTTTATGTCAAACTTTTCAAGGTAGAAAATGAGTTCATGTTCAAAACGGTCCCTGTCAATATTTTCAGTAACTGCATTTTCATTTAGCAGGGACAGAAGTTTTTCCCTTACTTTTTCTATTCTTCCCGGTTCATGCTTTTCTATTTCTGAAAGGAATCCGGTAATTTTCTGAAGGCATTTTCTCATATCTGCCTCTATCGATTTACCTTCAACCATTCTGTATTCATCAAGACAGTTTATCGATTCATTTATTTTGTCAGTTACAGTACTCCATTCACTTTCAGTCAATTCGGGTTTTTCTGTTTTAAGAGCCTCCGGTAGCTTCATTATCGTAGACAATATCTGGTCGTCAAAATCTATATCAAGCTCATCAGCAATCTCTTTAAGCTGCAGGTAATAATTTCTGACAATAGACCTGTTGATTACAGGTATTCCTTCGTCACCCAGAATGTCAAAATAAATTGAAATATCTATTTTTCCCCTGTCAAGTTTGTGGCTTATGAGATTTCTTATTTCAGGCTCCTTCTCCTTATACATCCATGGTATTTTTGTGCTTATATCCAGCTGACGGGAATTTAGAGATCTGATTTCAACAGTTATCTTCTTTTGAGGTGTTTCAGCTATGGCTTTCCCATAGCCTGTCATGGATTTCAACATCTGGTGGAGGGTTTTGCTTTTTAATGGAAGGGAAGTTACAAATTTCCCTTTTATTTAACAACCATCTTGTATTTCCAACATCCTGATTCATAGCGCAAGCTGAAATTATTGATTCTGTATCTGTGCCCGGCAGGGTTGTGGCAGCTCTAAATATCATACTTTCCGTAACTTCCGGACTATCCCGGATACCGCAGCCAGCTGAGAATAATTATTTACCTGCATGCCCTTCTGATAAATTCAACCAATCAGCAGTACGAATTACAGACGGACAGAAGGTTAAATTCAGCCGGAATTTAACGGAAAATATCATTGGATGCAGAATCATCTTAACCTGCCATTTCTGTTATTCTCTTTCCATCTCTGCAGTGAAATGGCGAAGAATGGGAGCTTCTTTTGTAATTACCAAACCCCTGGTGATCCTTTTTCTTCTTTCGTAAACATTTCCGATAACACGGGCGACATACAGCATGTGATTATCAGAGTAAACACGCCGTGGCAGGGCCAATCTTATCAATTCCGTTGCAGGATATCTGTTCTCATGAGTTACCTGATCCCTGTCGGCCATCAATGTACCTATCTCTGAGCATCTTATTCCTCCTTCCAGGTAGATCTCAATGGCAAGGGTCTGACCCGGAAACCTGTCTCTCCGAACGTGTGGCAGAAACTTTCCGGCATCTATAAATATTGCATGACCTCCGAATGGTTCAATCAATGGAATACCTGACTCTGAAAGAGCGTTTCCCAGCTTCGAGACCTGTTTTATTCTGGAATCCAGATAATCATACTCTGTTCCTTCCCCGAGGCCTGCGGCAAGTGCTTCCATATCTCTGCCTGACATACCTCCGTATGTAAGAAAACCTTCAAACATTATGTTGTATGTAGAAGCTTTTTTATAAAGTTCTTCATCCCTGAAGCCTATGAAGCCTCCAATGTTAACTATCGCGTCTTTTTTTGAGCTCATGGTTATGCAATCGGCATAAGAGAACATTTCACGTGCAATTTCACGGATTTCCCTTCCTGCATAGCCTGCTTCCCTCGTTTTGATGAAATAGGCATTCTCGGCAAACCTCGCAGAATCAATTATCACAATGATACCGTACCTGTCAGCCAGATGCCGTACCTCTCTCAGATTTGACATGCTTACAGGTTGTCCCCCTGCAGCATTATTGGTAACGGTAATAATTATACCGGGGATCTTTCCCTGATTTTCGCGGAGTACCTTTTCAAGTCTGACAATGTCTACATTGCCTTTGAACGGGTGATATCTGCCTGATTCATTTGAGGTGTCTATGGTGCAATCGACGGCATTAGCTTTTCTAAACTCGATATGACCTCTGGTTGTGTCGAAATGAGTGTTGCCGGGAATTATATCACCTTCTTTTACCAGCACGGAGAACAAAACATTCTCGGCAGCCCGGCCCTGATGTACCGGCAAAAAATATCCAAACCCTGTAATTTTTTCAATAGATTTCTTCAGGTTATAATATGACTGTGAACCGGCGTAGCTCTCGTCACCTGTCATCATTGCCGACCATTGCCTGTCGCTCATTGCTCCAGTTCCGGAGTCGGTAAGAAGGTCAATTATAACCTGTTCAGACCTGAGCCTGAACAGGTTGTATGATGCTTCCCTGATCCAGTGTTCTCTTTCTTTCACAGTGCTGAAGTGTATTTTTTCAACCATTTTGGTCTTATATGGTTCAATGAAAGGTAATTTCATGATCTTCATAAAATAAGTTATTAACAATTAATCCAGTACTTAATTAACAGAAAATGAGCCTTTTGAAGCGTTATGCTAATTTGACGGACTGAAGAAATCCCTGTTTTTGATATTTTTGTATATATCTGACAGAGATTTTACCGTTATATATAACAAGGTCATCCGGAGATGTTTTTACAATAGTAAAGTAAGTAAAATATACTCAATAATAAAACCACAACTTTTAAACGGAATTGTATGGTAAAAAAATTTACTCGTTCCATTGTCTTTTTATTCTTGACAAATTTATCTGTTTCAGGTTATTCACAAACTGACGATACCCTGAACCTTTCGGATCAGAGAATAATTGACTCATTGTTCTCGGGAGGTTATATAATGGGGATTCAGAGGGAGAAACCCGAAATTGAATTATCCCTTGACAGAGCTATTGAATATCTTAAAGCAAAGCACAATGCAAGGAACTGGAAGTCCGACCAGGATCCTCTGAGGGCAGCGTTGGGCAGGCTGATTGATGAAGCTTCACATCCTCCTTTTGATTCAGCCAGGCATTTTCTGTCAGGATATCCTTACGATTCTTTGTCTGTTCCCTATGATGATTTCTTCATTTGGGAGCCTGTACAATATAAAATACCTGCCCCTGACACAGTAAGTTTGCGGGAAATAACGGTAAGTGCGGATACCGTGGCTGCTGCAGCGACTGTATCGACAGATGCTGTAATTTCTGACACAATCCGTCTCCGGAAGGTGCCTTCCGAAACTGCCCGGCACTCGTTTTTAAAAGATACTACCATACTGGTGATGGTGGATACTCTCAGAGAAGTATATTCGTCGTCTCCGCGGATCCCTTTCAGGTATTACTCTTTTCCGTACCAGAGCGATTCAATAAAAGCCGCTGTCAGACTGCTTTTGGATTATCTTGAAGAGCGTGATTCAAGTATTGTGAATATAACCGGGGCATCAGGTAAGATCACTCCGGTGTGGATGAATTCAAAAGCTGACAGAATGATAAGATACTGGCTTAAGAATGATCTTGATGATTCCGTGACAGTCTGGGTTGGAAATCCGGCCCGGAATACAATAGGCCTTTATCTGGAACATGGTGTTAGTTTCAGAAGGCCGGCTATGCAGAGAACCATTTCTGATGCCAGAATTAATGTTGAATCGGTTGACAGGTCAACATTGCTCGATATTCAAAAAATAATGGTTAAATCACATTTCTGGAAATACCATACAGAAACTTCTTTTGTCCTGAATCAGGGTATGATTTCAAACTGGGTAAAGGGAGGGGAGAGTAATATTTCAACCGTGCTGGACATTACATTTTATGCCGATTACTTAAACAAACCGAAACTGGTTTCGTCAAATCATTTTGCGAGGCTGAAGTATGGGCTCATCGCCTCCGGCACAAGTGATCTCAGGAAGAATATTGACCTTCTCGAAACCAACTCAAAGTTTAATCATAAAGCGTTCGGCAAATTTGATTTTAGTTCCATAATGCTGTTTAAAACCCAGATAGCAAAGGGTTATGCTTATCCAAATGATTCCGTTCCGGTTTCAAAACTTTTGAATCCGGCGGCTTTAACGCTCGGGCTGGGTCTTGATTATAAGCCAAACAAAGAAACTTCAATCAACTTTTCTCCCCTTTCTTACAAGGCGACTTTTGTTACCGACACAATTATAATAGACCAGACAAAATTCGGGATACCGGAGGACAGAAAATCGAAGCATGAACCGGGAGCCAGTTTTATGGTATCGAATGTTTTTAAACCGTTCAGGAATATTTCGGTAACGAACAGGCTGCAGCTTTTCACGAATTATATCAACAATCCCCAGAACATTGATATTGACTGGGAAATGATACTCGTGGCAAATCTTAACTGGTTTACCGATGTAAGACTCAATACTCATCTTATTTTTGATGATGATACCAAAACACCGGTTCTCGATAAAGATAAGAACCCTGTACTTGATGACAGCGGGCAACCAAAGAAAACAGCAAGGATTCAGTTTAAAGAGCTTCTGGGATTTTCATTTGTTTTCAGGTTCTGAACCGTTTTCAGAGTGGTTTCTGGTATATTCTGAACCGCTTGATGATCTTGCCGCCCAGTCTCTCACATTCAGCCCGCATTCTTGTGTTCGTCTCAAGTATGAGATGGCTGTCAATGGTATCCATATTACAGGTTTTGGCAGAGTCCAGAACTGAAATCCCAAGCAGCACGTCAATCCCGTTACCTCTGTATATTTCCCTGACACCTCCGATCATCAGCATCAGTTTTTTTGATTTTTTCATTTCCTTCAGTATTTTAAATATCCCGAAAGGGAATAATTTACCTTTCGAAGAAATAATCCCTGAAGTTATATCGGGAAGGGCTATGACAAAGCCTGTCAAAACCCCCTCAAGCTCTGCAAGCTTAATAAATTTTGGATCAAGAATGGGGAGGTATCTTTTTGCGAGATCCTTCTTTTCGGTATCATTCAGGGGAACAAATCCATAGATATCCATAAAAGTATCGTTCATGAGTTCCAGAACGGGGATAATATAAGGTTTGATCTGTTTTCTGGATGTGAACTCAATCAACCTGAATTTTTTCGTTCGGGTTATTCTTTCATAGGCTTTTATGTAAAGTGGAGGCAGCACTTCCGGTATGGGGACCAGGTAATTTACCAGGTCAACCTCTTTTGCATACCCTTCTCCCTCAATCATTTCAGGCATGTAAGGGGAGTTTGTGGCAGCCGTAAAAAGCTGAGGATATTCAAACCCCTCGATCTGAAAACCCTGGGGATCCTTATCTGAGAATCCAAGCGGGCCAACTATTTTAACCATTCCATTTGAGCGGGCCCAGTTCTCAACTTCCAGCAGAAGGGCATGAAAAACCTCCCTGTCATTAAAACACTCCATGAAGCAGAAGCGTCCGTGTTTTTCATCTTTTATCGAATTATATCTTTTGTTTATCAGCCCCATTATTCTCCCTGCGATTTTATTGTTCCTGTAAGCAAGGTAAAGGACTGCATCTGCGTACTTAAATGAACTGTTTTTCTTCTTGTTGAAAAGCATCCGGTCATCCAGGTAAATCGGCGGCAACCAGTGAGGATCATCTTTATGGACACGTGCAGGCAAGCTGATAAACTCACGCAAATCCCTTAAGGTGAGCACTTCCTTGATAATTATATCTCTCATACAATTATTTAAAGAAAATCATTACAGACACCAAGGAACAAAAAAAAACAATATAAGCGGCAATATGACCTCAGGATTTAATAAGTCAGCTTCATTTCAAATGATGTCAGTTATAACAAATATGGCAAAAAGAATACCTGCAATACCGTTTGTTAAACCAAAAGCCATGTCAATTCTGCTGAGATCGTCGTGTTTTACCAGTAAATGCTGGTATAGCAACAATACTGAGAATATTGCTGCACCTGACCAGAAATACAATCCACCTCTTCCTGTGAAGCCTGCCACCAAAACAAACATGAATGTTGCAGCATGGAGTATCGACGAGATCATCAGTGCACTTTTCTTCCCAGAAACCGAAGGCAGGCTGTACAATGAGTTTTTTCTGTCAAAATCATCATCCTGGAGAGCATAAATTATATCGAATCCGCTGACCCATGTCATCACGATCATAGAATAAACCAGTGGCAGCAGGCTGAAGGCTCCTGTTACGGAGATATAAGCACCGACAGGTGCAAGGCTTAGCCCTATACCCAGAACAAAGTGACAAAAAGCTGTAAATCTTTTTGTAAGGCTGTATCCAAGAATTATAATGAGTGCCACAGGTGAAAGTAAAAGTGTTAGCTTGTTGATGAAGCCGGTTGTCAGAATGAAAAGAGCGGCGTTTACTATGATAAATAAGATTGCAGCCTGAGGCCTGATTTTGCCGGAAGGTATCTCCCGCATCCTTGTACGTGGGTTGAGAGAGTCAAATTTTTGGTCGGCAAGCCTGTTGAAACCCATCGCGGCATTTCTGGCAAAAACCATACACAGGATGATCATAATCAGAAGTCTTAAGCTGCCCTCATGCTCTTCCTGTGAAACGGCCAGTGCAAAACCTATCATAGCAAAAGGCAATGCAAATACCGTATGGCTGAATTTGACAAGTGAAAAATAATTTCCTATGGTTTTGAAAACGCTGCTCATTAAGTCCCCGATGACGAATTTTGGTTTTAAAGGAGGCCATTATCTTATAATTGCTCCCAGTTCCTGTTCAAAAGCTCGGGCAAGGTTGTTCATTACTTTGTCTATTGCTTTGTCAGTAAGAGTTTTCAGGTCATCTCTGAGGATAAAACTCACGGCATAGGATTTCTTATTTTTACCAAGGCTTTCACTTTCGTAAACATCGAACAACCCTACTTCACGCAAAATGGTTTTTTCCGTCTTATATGCAAGTGTTCTGATCTGGCTGAATCTGACATTTTTATCCAGCAAAAGAGCCAGATCCCGTTTTACTGCCGGGTATTTTGGCAGTTCCTTATACGAGATAATATTATCCCTGATGATTTTCAGAACATAATCCCATTCGATATGGCTATGGTAAACATCCTGGCCTATGTCAAATTCCTTAAGGATCTTCCTTGAGATCTTCCCGGCTTCAGCAACAAGTTTTCCGTTTAATTCGTAGGTCAGGGATTCGGAAAAATATTTTTTTATGCTTTCACCCTGATTCAACGACTCTGGAATTATGCCAAGCCTTGACAGCACCATTTCAGTTGCTGATTTGATATGGAAGAAATTTGTCGGTTCGGGCCTGCTGTTCCAGTGTTGTTTTACTGTTTTTCCGGAAATGAACAGGTCGAGTGATGATTTCTCCACGAAATCATCAGCCACAGGGATATCATGTAATTCTCCCCTTATGAAATAACAGTTACCGAATTCATAGAGTTTCAGATCTGTATGCTGCCGGTTAATATTCCACAGCACCGAGTTCAGCCCTCCGTAAAGTAATGATTGTCTCATGGCATTAAGATCTGAGCTGAGGGGATTGGCAAGAGTAACAAGGTGTTTGTTACTGAAATCCTCGTTTTTCTCATACCATGATGCCGGATTAAGAGAGTTGCACATTATTTCTGCAAAGCCGTTTGATGAAAGCAGATCCGATACGGTATTGATAACTCTTTCTTTATCAGGTTTATCCAGATAAGTCAGGGTCGAGTTTACATGCGAGCTGAACTCCACATTATTATAACCATAGATCCTTAATATCTCTTCGATTACATCTGGTTCCTGCTTTGCATCCACCCTGTATGCGGGTATGCGTAGTATAAGCGAATCCCCTTCCTCCTTAATGATCACTATATCAAGGAGCCTGAGGATCTTCTTTATGACCGGCAATTCGATCTTCTTTCCTATAAGTCTGATGATGCTGCTATGTTTTACTTCAACTGTTTCGTCAGGGATCTTCACGGGATAAACATCCACTATATCCGATGATATTTTGCCTCCTGCAATTTCCTTTATGAGAACAGCTGCTCTTTTAAGCGCCCACACAGTAATATTGGGGTCAGCACCTCTTTCAAATCTGAAGGAAGCGTCGGTCTTGAGTCCGTGTCTCCTGGCTGTTTTACGTATGGATACCGGATTGAAATAAGCGCTTTCCAGAAATATATTCCGGGTATTTGAAGTTATACCGGAATGTAGACCTCCGAAAACTCCGGCAATGCACATTCCTCCTGACATATCACATATCATCAGATCTTTTGATGAGAGGCTTCGTTCAATTTCATCCAGGGTCATGAACTTTGTTTTATCAGGAAGGTTCCTGATAATAACCTTTTTGCCATTTATCCTGTCAGCATCAAAGGAGTGCAGCGGATGTCCAATTTCGTTCTGCACAAAGTTTGTTATATCGACTACATTATTTATGGGATTCAAACCGATTGCCCTCAATTTATTCTTAAGCCATTCAGGTGATTCACCAATAGTTACGTCACTTATTGTGATTCCTGAATATCTTGGGCAATCTCTGCTGTTTTCTATGATCACTTCACAGACGTTGTCTTGATTATCAGTCTTGAAGTTTTCCACAGATGGAAGGGTCGCCTTCATTTCTTTGTCTGTATTGAGGCTGAGGAATGCAGCAAGGTCACGTGCCACCCCGAAATGTGAGCCGCTGTCAATTCTGTTGGGTGTAAGGCCAATTTCGTAAACATAATCACTTATCAGGTTGAAGTAATCAGCGGCGGGAGTTCCGGGCTGTGCCGAGGGATCAAGTACCATTATTCCATCGTGGGCTGTGCCCAGTCCGATCTCATCTTCAGCGCAGATCATACCCTCGGAAATTTCTCCCCTTATTTTCGTTCGTTTTATCTCGAAACGTTGTTCTCCCCTGAAAACCGGGGTTCCGGCAACAGCAACAGGAACTTTCTGTCCGGCAGAAACATTTGGGGCGCCACATACTATTTTCAATGGCTCACTACCGCCAATATCCACAGTAGTTACCGACAACTTATCTGCTTCAGGATGTTTTTTGCAGGTCAGAACCTCCCCAACGACGACACCCTCTAAAGAACCTTTGACGGATTCCCATTTTTCCATACTTTCAACTTCAAGCCCTATCTCTGTAAGGATCCTGGCGAGCTCTTCCGGGGAAAGATCTGTCTTAAGGTAATCATTGAGCCAGTTAAATGAAATCTTCATTTTGAATTATTATAACACCGTTCAGGATTGCAAAAGTAATCAAATATAAAAAACAGTGTCTGGATTAAGGTTATTCTTTCGGGATATTAATTCGCTACAGTTGTTCAAACGGTGTTCATATAATATTTTTTAACCATTTTGGTATTTACCTATATTTGTAAATCAAAATCATCAGAATATGATTCCTGGTAAAGATGAAAGGCTTATTTTAATCACTAACGATGACGGAATATATGCTGCGGGATTGAAAACTCTTCTGGAGGTCATGGAGGAATTCGGGAAAGTTGTTCTGGTGTCAACTACCGAAAGCATGTCAGGAATGTCTCAGGCCATGACAGTCAAAACTCCGATAAGGGTTAAACTTCTTGATGAAAACGAACGGCACAGGATATATACCTGCAGCGGGACACCTACCGATAGTGTCAAGCTTGCTGTTAACCAGTTGCTTGAGAGAATTCCAGACTGGGTTGTATCAGGTATAAATCACGGAGCAAATGCATCTGTAAGTGTGCTTTATTCTGGTACCATGGCAGCTGCCCTGGAAGGTTGCCTTTATGGCATCAGCTCTGTAGGATTCTCACTTAATAACTTCTCAGGGACGGCTGATTTTTCTCCGTGCAGAAAGTATGTCCGGATAGTGATGAATAAACTTGCGGAGGAACCGCTGCCGGCCGGAATATGCCTCAATATCAACATTCCTTCATTACCCGAGAATGAAATAAAAGGTATAAGGATCTGCAGGCAGGCAAGGGGTAACTGGAAGGAAGAATTTGAAAAAAGAAAGGATCCTATGGGAAAAACCTACTATTGGCTGACCGGGAGTTTCCAGAATCACGAGCCTGACTCATCTGATACAGACGAATGGGCACTTGCAAAAGGATATGTTTCAATTGTGCCGGTGTCAGTTGATATGACAGCCCATTCATACATTGACAGATTAATGGAAAGGTTCGGTGAATGAAATTCACGGAGAAATATGACAGAGTGAGCACCGGATTCATTTCAGGATTTTTATTGCCTGTTACGACAGGCATTCTTATCTGGCTTTTTTCGTCGGGTAATATTTCGTTGACACAATACATGAAAAAAATCTCCGATGCTGATATTACAACGCATATTATTTCACTTTGTGCATTCGCTAATATCTTTCTTTTTCTGATCTTCAACAGGTTCGATATGCTTCGCGCTTCAAGGGGGGTCCTTGGAATTACTATCGTATGGGCTGTATTAGTATTTGGTGTAAAGTTTCTGGGATGAAATACTTCATAATTGCAGGAGAAAAATCAGGCGATCTGCATGGCTCAAATCTCATCACGGAGTTGCACAGGTATGATGCTGCTGCAGACATTAAATGCTGGGGCGGCGAGCTTATGAAATTGGCAGGGGCAACTATTCTAAAGAATTACAGGGATACTGCATTCATGGGCTTTACCGAGGTCCTGAAAAACATTCAAAAGATCAGACATAATCTTTCACTCTGCAAGGCACAGATAACGGAGTTCAACCCCGATGCAGTGATATTGATCGATTACCCGGGTTTTAATTTACGGGTTGCCGCTTTTGCACATGAAAACGGATTCAGGGTCTTTTATTACATTGCCCCTAAAATCTGGGCATGGAATGAAAAGAGAGTAAAAAAGATCAGGGATTATGTCGACAGGGTCTATATAATTTTTCCGTTTGAGGTTGATTTTTACAAAAAACACAATATAAAAGTTGAATACAGGGGTAATCCGGTCATGGATGAGATCGAAAAGGTTTCTTCAGCCTTACCTGAAAAAGACATCCTTAAGCGGTCACTGGGTCTTGATGACAGGCCTGTGATAGGTATCCTGGCCGGAAGCAGAAAAAACGAAGTGGGGAAGGTACTTCCACGGGTTCTTGAGATATTGCCGCATTTTCCGGATTATCAATTTATTATTGCGGGTGTTGAAGACATTCCGGATGATCTTTATTACCAGATCATAAAAACCAATCCTGTTAAGCTCATTAAAAATAAAACATATGAGATTCTTATGGTTTCAGAGGCTGCCATTGTTACTTCCGGCACGGCAACCCTTAAAGCCGCTTTGCTGAAAATCCCGCAGGTGGTTTGTTTCAGGGGTGATTTTATTTCCATGCTGATAGCGTGGATGGTGATTCGTGTCAGATATATTTCTCTGGTGAATCTTATTATGGATTCCGGGGTTGTTAAGGAGCTTATTCAGTATTCGCTTAACAAAAGTAACTTATCCGGAGAGTTAAAGGCGATACTCCCGGGCGGCAATAAAAGATCAGTAATTATCAGCGCTTACGAAGACCTCAGGAAAAAACTCGGCGATTCAGGGGTATCCTCCAGAATTGCAAAGGATATGGTTATGACTATAAAGAAAGGCATTCCCGCAAAATAATCTCATACAATGATAAACCGACTACTGTTCATCGTCATTCTGTCGCTGCCTTCTTTCAATTTCATTGAAGGGCAGGTCAGGGTAAGAGTATTTGCCGAAAGGGAATCAAGATCGGCAATTCTGACGATAACGGAGGGAGAATATGATCTGATTACATACGGAGAGGATCCGTTACCTTTAAAAAGGAACGACATGATAGCTTTTTCGATATTCAATGGCAGAATTGCATTAAAGCCCGGAAAATATTCCGGTTTTACATGTGATTCACTGATGTTGAAAGATCGGACAGGAAGAAGCAAATTTGCCCTCAGGATCGTTGACGGCGGTTCAGGTATCAGGAATTACAGCGGAGCTCTTGACTGCTTTTATGACCTGGGATTGATTGTCTTCATTAATACCTGCGAAACGGAAGAATACATAGCAGGTGTTGTAAGAGCTGAAGGCGGTCCTGGCAGGAATGCCGAGTATTGTAAAGCGCAGGCAGTAATTGCCAGAAGTTACCTCCACCGGAATATTTTGCGTCATACCCTTGATAATTATAATGTCTGTGACAACATCCACTGCCAGGTCTTCTTTGGTATCACAGAGGATGCTCTTATCAGGAAAGCTGCGCTGGACACAAAGGGACTGGTGGCACTGGACCGCAGCAATGGTTCAGTCATTGTACCGGCTTTCCACTCTAACTGTGGGGGTGTAACCTCAAATGCCAGCGACGTGTGGCTTTCTGACCTTCCATATCTTAAAAAAGTTTCAGATCCACATTGTGTCAGGTCAAGAAATGCAACCTGGCGGAAATCAATGCCTTTAAGTAAGTGGACTTCATATCTGAAAGATTCAGGATTACAGGCTGAAATTAAGGATCCGGCGATGTTAAATTTTTCACAGATCACCAGGCACGCTGATTACAGGATAGGATCTTTTTCGATCCCTTTCAGGCAGATCAGAAGTGATCTTGACCTCAGGTCTGCTTTTTTTTCAGTCGTTGTGGAAGGAGAGAATATCGTACTTAAGGGAAGGGGATACGGACATGGTGTGGGCCTTTGTCAGGAAGGCGCTATGGCAATGGCCGCAAAAGGATTTACGTTCAGGCAGATAATAGACTTCTATTATACCGGGGTTGTTATTGCAGATATAAGCGACGCAGTTCCTTTGGTAGATATTTTTGCAGCAGATAATCCCTGATACTTTGTTATTTTTGCCAATTAAAATCTTGCAATGTATTCAATTCTCAGGAAGGAAATAACCGGTTTTTTCAGCAGTATAACAGGATATCTGGTTATAATTGTTTTTCTTCTTGTTAACAGTCTGTTCATGTGGGTATTTCCCGGAGAACTGAACATAACTGACAGCGGATATGCCGGGCTTGATACTTTATTTTTCATTTCCCCGTGGGTTTTTCTTTTTCTGGTCCCGGCTGTGACAATGAAGATGATAGCCGAAGAAAAGCGTCTGGGAACTCTTGAGTTGCTTTACTCCAGACCTGTTACAGAGCGGGGAATAGTATACGGGAAGTACCTGGCCTCGGTGGCTATGGTACTGATGGCCCTGATCCCATGCCTTATTTTTTATATTTCAGTCAGCAACCTTGGAGAAACACCGGGAAATATTGACAAGGGTGGTACCCTCGGGGCTTTTATCGGCTTGTTTTTTCTTGCGGCTGTCTATGCATCTGCAGGAATTCTGGCTTCGTCTTTAACGGATAATCAGGTAGTTGCCTTTATCATTGCTGTTCTTCTTTCGTTCTTCCTTTACACAGGTTTTGACTTTCTGGCTTATCTCCCGGGGATGAAAAGACTGGACCAGCTTATTATAAATCTTGGCATCAATGAACATTACCGGGCAATAAGCAGGGGAGTTATTGACCTCCGTGACGTTGCATACTTTATTTCCGTTTCTGCATTATTCAACGAAGCAACCAGGCTGGTGCTGCTGTCACGTAAATGGAAAAAATCGAACTGACAAATGGAATCCTGTAAATCAAATAATATAAGATTACATAGCTGGATCCGGTTTTTTACTGTCACAGCAATTATAATTATGTTGGCAGTCATAGCTTCTTTTTTAAAATTCAGGATAGATCTTACTGAAGATAAGCGCTATACTTTGTCCAAACCATCACGAAGCATTCTTTCAGATCTGAAGAATGAGGTATTTGTACAGGTTTACCTTGACGGAGAAATGCCAATTCCTTTTAAGAGGCTGAAAAGATCGGTGGAAAATCTGCTTGAGGAATTCAGGGTAGCATCGGGCAGAAAAATTGATTACGAATTTATCAATCCTGCCGGTGCGAAGAACAGGGAAGCCAGAGAAGCCTATTATCAGTCGCTTGTAAGCAAGGGACTGAATCCGGTTAATATCAGGGCCGGTGATGAAGAAGGAGGATCGAGTCAGAGAATTATATTTCCGGGCATGATAATAAATTATAACGGTGTTGAGGTTCCGGTAAATTTTCTTAAGAACAATCCGGCTGTTTCAGCGGATGAGAATCTCCTGCATTCAATGGAGGGCCTTGAATACGAGCTTATTCAGCCTGTTTCAGTTCTGGCTTCGGATACAGTTCATAAGATCGCCTTCATCGAAGGTCATAATGAGCTGACTGAAACCGAAGTGGCTGACATAACACTGAATCTGGCAAAATACTTTACCATTGACAGGGGTGTCATCGGAGGCGTTACAGGAGTTCTGGACGAATATTCTGCCATAATAATTGCCGGTCCGGACAAAGAATTCACAGAGAGCGACAAATTTGTCATAGACCAGTATATTATGAAAGGAGGCAGAGTCGTATGGCTGATTGAGGAAGTCAGGATAGATGCTGACAGTCTCCTGCATGGAGAGACTGTGGGTCTATACCGGCCTCTTAATATTGAAGACCAGCTTTTCAGATATGGAGCAAGGATCAATCCGATGGTAGTGAAGGACCTTGACTGCATGGTTATAAGACTTACGCTTATGAGCGGCGGTACACGGCAGCAGATAGTACCGGCTCCGTGGGTATATTATCCTCTTCTCAGACCGGCCCGCAACCATCCTGTTACAAGGAACCTTAACAAGGTAAAGGGTGAATTTACAAATTATATAGATACTGTCGGGCTTGATCCTGCTGTCAGGAAAACCATACTTCTTACCACTTCAGAATACACCCAGATTGTTGCTCCACCTTTACTAATAAGCCTTAAAGAAGCCGAGCTGGTTCCGGACGAGAGAGAATACAACAGATCAAACCTGCCGGTTGCTGTGCTTCTTGAGGGCGTATTTCAGTCGGCATTCAGGAACCGGCTTCCGGAGAAATTATATCTCTCTCCTGAGGATTCTGTAAGGCCGGTTAGCAGACAGACTAAAATGATAGTTATAGCTGATGGGGATATCATAAAGAATGAAGTGAGACGATCAGGTAATACGGAATTACCTGTTCCCCTTGGACAGGACCAGTATACCGGTGAATTATATGGGAACAGGGATTTCCTGATAAACTCTCTTAATTACATAATTGATGACCGCGGGATAATGGAACTGAGGTCGAGGGAGCTCAAGCTCAGGCTTCTTGACAGATCAAGAATCAGGCAGGAGAAGCTGAAGTGGCAACTGATAAATGTATTGTCTCCTGTTTTGCTGGTCATTCTCTCAGGAGTCACCTTTAATTATTTCAGGAGGAGATATTTTACCGGACGACGGATATGAAGAAGAAAGTTGCCATTTTTATTTTAGTTCTTGTTTCCCTGATCCTTCTGGTCATGTATATTTCCAGGCAAAGATTTCCTTTTGGTGAAAAGAACACATCATTTGCTACAATTCCGGATAAAGGCATCACAAGAATTGAACTTCAGGGAAGTACAGAAAAAATTGTGCTTGAAAATAAAGATGGAGACTGGGTGCTGAATGGCAGCAAAGAAACAAGGAAAACCAGTGTGCTTTTCCTTCTGAAGGTGCTCACAGGAATAAAGGTCAAGTCGCCGGTATCAACCGAACTCTTCAACAGTGAAATAAAAGAAAAAAAGATTGACCCTGTAAGGGTAAGGGTGTTCGAAAACAGGAAAATAATCGGTTCGTTTCACGTCTATAAGACCAGATCAAATATTTACGGAAACATAATGAAGGTAAGGGAGAATTCAAAACCTTTCATTGTTAACCTGCCTGGTTATGAAGGCGATATCGGTTCGGCATTTACTTTGAACAAATTATTCTGGCAGCCTCATACTGTTTTTAACCTTCTCCCGTCTGAAATTTTTTCAGTTGATTTCTGTTA
Source organism: uncultured Rikenellaceae bacterium (assembly GCA_964466705.1). Lineage (GTDB taxonomy): Bacteria > Bacteroidota > Bacteroidia > Bacteroidales > VadinHA17 > LD21. Next base: position 28,441 of record CAYXSM010000021.1, on the reverse strand, counting down.
CACGAACGACAGGGAATCATCCTTTTCCATCATAAACAACAGCGGAAAGTTTACTCTGCATGACAGCGGAACAAAGATTACCGGATGGGATACCTTAAAGGTGATAAGGTATTTAACATATTTCACGCACGTTTCTTTTGAATCATGGGCTTTTGACATGTCTGTTGATGAAAAGGAGAAGATTAGTAATTCCGCGCCGGCTTTCACCATAACTGTTGTTACCACCAGGAAGGACACAATCAGGCTTTCTCTCTGGGAAAGGCACATTATTGAAAAAGGAGGTGAAAAAACATATGACAGCGACCGGCTATGGGCTAAGAATGAATCAATAAATGAGTTTTTTATAATCAGGTATCTGGATTTAGATCCTCTGATTAAAAGGCGTTCTTATTTCCTTTCCGGTTTATAATTTTAATTTGAGGTTAAAAGTTTTTTTTGTAATATTGATAACTGGGAATGGAAGGCAGATGGTAGCATAAAGCCTTTGTATCCAATTATTTAATTATCCATGGAGTCCTTAATAATACTTTAATAATACTTAAGATGAAATTTGTTGTATCCAGCACCGAACTACTTGGTCATCTGCAGGCAATAAGCAGAGTAATAAGCTCTAAGAATACGCTCCCGATCCTTGATAATTTTCTTTTCAGTCTATCAGGTAACGATCTTGAGATAACTGCCTCAGATCTGGAATCGACCCTTATAACCCGCATGAAGCTTGAAAATGCAGAGGGGGATGGAGTGGTAGCTGTTCCTGCCAGAATATTGCTGGATACCCTTAAGGAGTTTTCGGTTCAACCACTGGCCTTCAATATCAACATGGACACACTGGCTATATCAATTACATCTGAAAACGGCAAATTCAATGTGGTTGGACAGAACGGGATAGACTTTCCGGCTCTGCCTTCGGTGAAAAAGGATAAAAAATTCTCGTTCAACATTAATGCTGATGTCTTGCTGGCCGGTATAAACAGGACGCTTTTCGCCACTGCTGACGACGAACTGCGTCCGGTGATGGGAGGCATATTTATAGAGGCTTTCACCGACAAGGTAACTTTTGTAGCTTCCGATGCTCACAAGCTCGTCAGGTACCAGAGAGGTGATGCCCGTGCCGAAGAGAATGCATCATTTATACTTCCCAAAAAGCCGGCCTCTCTTATGCGAAACATACTGCCAAAGGAGGAAGGCCCCGTAACGGTCGAATTTGACGACAAGAATGCATTTTTCAACCTGAACGATTATAAAGTCGTCTGCCGTCTTGTTGAAGGTAATTACCCAAATTATAATTCCGTGATTCCCAAGAATAATCCGCGTAAGATCACGATTGACAGGGTGGAATTCTATAACAGTCTGAAAAGGGTTTCAGTTTTTTCAAATCAGGCCAGCAACCTTGTTAAACTTCAGCTGAAGAACAATCAGGTTGTTGTCTCTGCGCAGGATATAGATTTTTCAATTTCAGCACATGAAAAGATCAAATGCCAGTATGAAGGCGATGAAATAGAGATCGGGTTCAAATCTGTATTCCTGCTTGAAATTTTATCCAATATCGTCTCACAGGATGTTATGATCGAACTTGCCGATCCGACCAGGGCAGGATTATTTCTTCCAGGAGAAACAGACAATGAAGCAGAAGATCTGCTGATGCTTCTAATGCCAATGATGATAAACGCCTGATAATTGGAACTTAATCTTCGTCGTCCAATAGCATTCTTCGATATCGAAACTACGGGTATTAATATTTCGACTGACCGTATTGTGGAACTCTCAGTATTGAAAATCAGCCCTGACAGAAAGCGGGAGTGGTATAATACAAGGATCAACCCGGGGATACCTATTCCTCAGTCTGCTACAGCCATTCACGGTATTACCGATGAGGATGTTGCACAAGCACCGTTATTCAGGGAAGTGGCAAGAAAACTGATTGCTTTTCTTGAAGGTTGCGACCTGGCAGGATACAATGCGATAAAGTTTGATATTCCTGTTCTGGCGGAAGAATTTCTGAGGGCAAATGTGGACTTTAATTTCGGGAGAAGAAAATATGTTGATGTTCAGGTTATTTTTCACAAAAAAGAACAGAGGACTTTGTCAGCTGCTTATCAATTTTATTGTGGCAGAATCCTTGAAAATGCACATAGCTCAAAAGCTGATACAGAAGCAGCTTATGAGGTTTTAAAAGCTCAGCTTGACAGATATCCCGACCTTGAAAATGATATTGGCAAACTGGCTGATTTCAGTAGCTATAATAATTCTGCTGATTTTGCCGGGAGGATTATTTATGATGAAGAGGGCAATGAAGTATTTAACTTTGGAAAGCACAAAGGCAAAAAAGTTGAGTCGGTTCTTAACGATGAACCTTCTTATTATTCCTGGATGATGAATGGTGATTTTCCACTGTACACTAAAAAGATCCTTACGGAAATAAAGCTAAGATCATTCGGCAAAAGCCAGCCTTGATATGAAGATAATCTGCATAGGGCTGAATTACCGCAAGCATGCCCTTGAAATGGGACGACCGTTTCCCGACGAGCCTGTTGTTTTTCTCAAACCGGACTCATCTCTGTTGAAGAACAACAAACCATTCTTCCTTCCTGATTTTTCCACATGCGTTCATTATGAAGCTGAAGTTGTTGTCAGGATAAGCAGACTGGGGAAAAGTATCGAGCCACAATATGCTGCCCGATATTACGATGCACTTACCATCGGCATAGATATCACGGCAAGGGATCTTCAGACCAGATTCTCGCGGGAAAGACTTCCCTGGGAGTTATCCAAGTGTTTCGACGGGGCAGCTCCCGTGGGCAGATATATTACTGCAGGATCGGTCAGCGACATCAATAACCTGGATTTCAGGCTTGAGATCAATGGAGCCATAGTCCAGAAAGCCAGCACTTCTGATATGATCTTCAGCATACACCAAATAATATCTTTTGTGTCACGCTTTTTTACACTCAAGACAGGCGATCTGATCTTTACCGGCACCCCTTCAGGAGTGGGAGAGCTCCACAGGAACGACCGCCTTGTTGGCTGGATAGAAGACACGCCATTGCTTGATTTTATGATAAGGTGAACATCTGGCTGGTCTAATTCTGAGAGCCTGGGAGAAAGTTAATTAAACCAGTAGGAAAGCTTAACCGCGAGTCCCCTGTCCTTGATACGATGATCATGGGGAAATGAGTTTTCGGTGTAAACAATAAACAGATCGGAGACCGGAGCAAAACGCCATTGGAAACGCAGGTTGATGTTGAGGTTGTCGATCTGCTCATTGTACTGCACAAAGCTCGTGAAAAACAACTTATCAGTAAACGTGAAATCAAATCTCGGGCCGATCAGAAAGAATCCTTCAGTGTTATATGGAAGAGGGAGTGTAATGTGATTATAACTGGTCACAACAGACATGCTACCATAGGGTTGTACCCTGTAAAATATTTTGCTGTTCAGCGACAGCCTTGTGCCGTTAAAGAAACCGCCATATCTCGCTGAAATATCGAAATTGAACAGTCTTCTTACATCAGAAGTGAATGTTGCCGATACTTCACTGTTCTGGAATTCCTCGCCGGCATCGAGCATAGGCCCGCCGGTGTTGGTTGGATCGAACGGAGATTCAAGCTTTATAAACGATTCTTCATACTCCAGTGAAAGCAGATTCCTGTTATGCCATTCTATCTTATAACTGAATTCTGTCTCTCTTTCAATCAACTGAAAAGATGACCCTGGGGAAAAATACATATCCAGCTCAGCAGCCGGACCATGGTTGGCGATGGAGCTTGAATGAGGAAAGAACCTGTACTGGAATTCGGGATTGATCTCGTAGTATCCTTTTCTTCGTATATATCCTGTTTCTGCGTTAAAATGCTCTCCCACAAATGACTGATCTACCGAGGCCTTGATAAATTGTGAGGTATATGATATGTTGGCAGCCACAGCTGCGTCGTCAAATGAAGAACCTCCATGTATATCCTGGTGATAATATGCCTTCCCCGTCCAGAGATTGTCGGGGCTGGACAGGTTATACTCGAGTCCTCCGACCCTGTTAAACCTGTTTACGGATGATTCAGATTGCTCGTCGATGTTCATTACCTGCTTATTAACAAGGAATGCGGTAATATTTGATCTGCTGAACACCTGTCTCTGGACAGCAGCTACCATGAAATTGGCAGCATTGATGCTGTCTTTTTTTCCTGTCTGGATATCCATCAGTCCTAGTCTCCATTTTTCGCCCATTTTGCCGCTAAGACGCGCTCCTGCTCTTACAGGGGCATCCAATCCGATACGTCTTGAAAAGAAAGGCCTCACGTTCTCGGTTCCGAGGCTTGCAAAGAGGTCACTGTTTTCAAGATAGAACTGGCGTTTTTCAGGGAAAAGTATCTCGTAACGGTCAAGATTGGTAACCTGTTCGTCAACCTCCACCTGAGAGTAGTCGGGATTAACTGTCAGGTCGAGATTAAGTGATGTTGAGAGTATGGCTTTGGCGTCAAAGCCGGCTGAAGGTTCAAACCTGACATCTTCACCTTCAAGTTTATGATGAATTGTCCTGCCTGAAACATATGGAATGAGTGAAAATCTTAAACCTGATGAGGGAAGAGGTTTATCCCATACCAGGGTCCCGGTGTACGCCAGTGTAGCAGTGGCAAATTGCCTGGGCATGGGCGCCCAGCTTGACTTTTCATTGGTCTTAAGGTCCTGCCGGCTGAAATTTATTCCCCATTCGGTGTCGCCTCCGTTATAGCGCAGGCTCCGGAAAGGTATGGCAAACTCTGCAACCCATCTGTCATCATGGTTCTTAACAGCCGATCTCCACTTAATGTCCCAGTTGAGATTTACTGTTCCGCCATCAGCCTGAACGCCATCCCACTGCGCGCCTGCAGGAGAAATCCCAAAAGCAAAGCCATTGGTCTGGTCATTGAAGGTGTCAATGAAAACTATAAAATTATCATTTTTCATAAAGCTGAAGTCCCGGCGCAGTGACTCGACTGGTCTTTTTCCTGCTGTGGGGTCGTAACATATAATACCGAGATAAAGAGTTGACTCATTATAGGTCATCATTACTTCCGTCTGAGCGATGGCAAAACCGGTGTCAATGGGAAGAACCCGTTGCAGGTGACCAGCTTTCTCGGCAGTTTGCCAGACATCCTCGTCAAGTACCCCGTCTGTTCTGATATCTTCATCAGACTGTTTAATGTGTATCCTGTATTTTTCCCTGTTAACTCCTTTTATCTGGGCGCACAGCGATTTGTTGACCAACAGTACAAGAAGTGAAAATAAAAGTATTTTAAAACGGATCATCTTTATTTTTGAAATTTAGCGAAGATATGAAATTGGTTTATAAAATTTATTGTCCTATTTTTATCAACTTGTTATTACACTGTCAGCGGAGTATTATGATTAATCCTGAACAGGGATCGGGCCTGGGTCTATGTGGTTCATTTTATTACATATAGAATATTACTGTTTGATTTTTAAACCTGTATCAACCCATTTGTTAAATGATTATAAAAATTAATGCTGATCCTGTATCAGCAGGAACTGCGGCAGCTGATCTGGCAGTTTTGAAGCTCAATGAAGCCATCGAGAGTAACAGGGAAGCCCGCCTGGTCGTCTCAACGGGAAGTTCACAGTTTGAGCTTTTTAAATCACTGATAAGCAGGAATGTTGACTGGAAAAAGGTTGATGTTTTTCATCTTGATGAATATATTGGGTTGCCTGTTACCCATAAAGCAAGCTTCAGGAAATATCTCTACGAACGGTTTATTAATCATATTGAAGTGAGGAGATTTTATCCGGTGGAAGTGGAAGGCGACATAAGCAGAAAAATAGAAGAGCTAAGCCTTGAGCTCACCAGGAAACCAGTTGATGTAGGACTGATTGGCATAGGTGTCAACGGACATATAGCTTTTAATGATCCCCCGGCAGATTTTGACACCCAGGATCCTTACATAATTGTGAACCTTGACGACCGGTGCAAAATGCAACAGGTTAACGAGGGATGGTTCAACAGTGCTGATGAAGTTCCTTCCCGGGCTGTATCAATGAGTGTATGGCAGATAATGCAGTGTAAAACAATAATCTCCTGCGTTCCTCACAAAGTTAAGTCGGAGGCTGTTGCAAAATCTCTTATTCTTAAACTGACAAATACCTTGCCTGCCACGATGCTGAAATATCACGCCGATTATAATCTCTTCCTTGATCACGACTCGGCATCTGACATTATTACTTTTTAACCGGTAACGCATGAATGAGAATCGAAACATTGACCAGAAGGGAACATCATACGTTGAAGCCATCCACTATGTTACAGGCAGGCCGGTGAGAATAACGATCAGGGATGGTCTGATCCATAGCATTTCTGATATGCCAGATAAAGCTTTCAGTGACATTAGCATTTATGTAGCACCGGGGCTTATCGATAATCAGATAAACGGATATGCGGGAATCGATTTTTCAAAGGCTGATATCACTGCTGAAGAAATCAATAAAGCAGCTGAAGCAATCTGGAAGGACGGAGTGACAACATTTTTGCCAACTGTAATAACAAACAGCCATGAACATCTTCTCTTGAATTTTAAAAGCTTATCGGATTCATTTACAGATGAAAACCTCAGGGGGTCTGTTCCCGGCTTTCACCTTGAAGGCCCGTATCTATCACCTGAAGAGGGCTTTTACGGGACCCACCCGTCAGCTTTTGTAAGAAAACCCGACTGGAATGAGTTTATTGAATATCAGAAGGCTGCCAGGGGAAAAATAATTCAGGTCACTGTTGCTCCGGAACTCATGGGTGCGGATCTTTTTATCGAAGAGTGTGTCAGGAATGGTATCATCATAGCCCTTGGACATACAAATGCAAATGCTGAAAAGATAAAAATGGCTGCGGACAGGGGAGCCAGACTGTCAACTCATCTTGGAAACGGATGTGCGAACCAGCTTCACCGGCACAACAACCACCTGTGGCCCCAGCTGGCGGAGGATCGCCTGGTGCCCACAATAATTGCTGATGGCCATCACCTGCCAAAAGAGGTGATACAGGTATTTTACAAGGTAAAAGGATCTGGCAACCTTATTCTTACATCTGACGTCAATTATCTGATAGGATTGCCTCCCGGAACTTACAAATATCTTGGAGCTGATGTCGTTTATACTGAAGACGGGCTGGTGAAAAATGTTGCCAGGAATTGTCTTGCCGGCGCAAGCCAGCCACTGATAAGGGGTGTGGAAAATATCATGGACTATACAGGTTGTTCATTGGATGAAGCCATTAAAATGGCATCCGGAAACGTTGCTGAGATTTACAGCCTGAAGGACAGAGGATCCCTGGCCCCGGGTCTCAGGGCAGATCTGATCCTGTTCTCCAGAATGGGCAAAACCCTGAATATAAAGCAAACATACGTTAAAGGAGTACTTGTTTTCAGCATTGTATGATTATTTTAAAAAAATCATAATATTTATGCTTTTATTTATCTGTAGTCTGGAAACATATGAAATGCTGACACACAGTAAGAAAGATAAGGAGTACTTTGATTCCCGGGTTAATTCAAATGGATGCAAAAATAAAAATCCTAACTGCTGAATAATATCTTAAGATGAGCACATTAGACTATATAGTCCTGTTCGGTTATTTTATTTCGATTACGACGTTTGGAATCTGGATATCCCGCAGGATCAGGACCAGTGACAGCTATTTCAGAGGCGGTCGCAAGTTTAAATGGTATATAATGATAGGTCAGGCTTTCGGGGTGGGTACCCATGCTGAGATGCCTGTTGCGCAGACAGGAGCAACATTCAGCCACGGTTTTGCCACAATCTGGTACCAGTGGAAAAACATGCTTATTACACCGTTTTACTGGCTTATTGCACCTCTGTACCGGAGAAGTGAACGGACTACTGTGGGGGAAATAATCGAAGACAGGTATGGGAGCACTCTTGGACTTGTTTATTCAGTATTTGCAATTTCATTTTTTGTTTTCAACATGGGTGTGATGCTTCAGGGTGCAGCCAAAGTGATTTCAGTTGCATCAGGAAACCTCGTCTCGCCCAATATGGTGGTTATAGTTATGACCGTAGCCTTCATTCTCTACAGCTTCATCGGAGGTCTTATTGCTTCAGCTTATACTGATTTTATCCAGTCTTTCCTGATCATTACACTGTCGGTCATGTTAATACCATTAGGTCTGAAGGAAATAGGAGGATTCGTATATATGCGGTCAGTCTTACCCGATCACTTCTTTGATCTTTTCAACAGTGCAAGCGGAATAGACACATTTACGATTCTGATGCTGGCGGTCAACGGAATAGTAGGCATCACAGCCCAGCCTCACATGATTTCGATGTGCGCCACCGGAAACACTGAAAGGGCCGGACGTATCGGCCAGACTTTTGGTTCTATGGTTAAAAGACTGGTTACCATAGGCTGGGCACTTACAGGTCTTATTGTGGCTGCACTGGTAGTGAAAAACAGTGCAACACTTGCAGATCCTGAGATGGCGTTCGGGTATGCATGCCGGATGCTTCTTGTCCCCGGACTGGTCGGACTTATGCTGGCTGCAATTGTGGCAGCAAACATGTCTGCCTGTTCAAATTTCATGGTTAATACCGGTGCCCTGTTCACCCAGAACTTTTATAAAAAATACATAAAGCCGGATGCTGCTGATAAAACTCTCTTATGGATGGGAAGATATTCCGGATTGGGACTCTCTTTTATGGCCGTGCTGTTTGCACTCAGTATTAAAAATGTTCTGCATGCATTTCTTTTTACGGAAACACTTGCAGCATTCATGGGAATAATTTTTCTGGGCGGGGTTATCTGGAAAAGAGCCAACAGATATGGTGCGGCATCAGCGGTTTTAATGGCCGTCACAACGTACTATCTGGTTAATTTTATTTCTACAGGCAAGATACTCCTTGTTTACAGGTGGGAAGCAGGTCCGTTTGGCATCGCCATGCTTGCCGGGTTTATAACTTTCTGGCTTGTAAGCCTTGTTACAAAACCTGAAGATAAAGAGAAGACAGAAGAGTTTTTTGATAATATGAGGAGAAAATCCGATGCTGTAAAATTAGGCCCCGACGGGAAAAAACCATTGGCTGAAGAGACCGGAGAAGAACTTGTGCTTATCGACTTGCCGGGTTGGAAATACAAAAGCCGCAGGACGAATTTTTTCAGAAGGTATCGTGAGGACGCTGTCGGATTCCTTCTGGCATGGCTTGTCGTGGGTCTGCTGATCCTTCTTGCATGGGGAATACTGCAGATTTGACACACTGTATGGAAATGGTAATGTTAAAAACCGGCTGCAACCGTAAAATACAACAGATATTTAAAACATGATCTTAAAAAGGAGTTTGGTATCTGTAAAAACCAGAATAAATTAAAAACATCTGCAATGAATCGTAGAAAGTTTTTGGGCAATACTGCACTTTCTGCAGCCGGAATGATGGTGGGAGGCAGGCTTTCTGATCTGACTGAAGAAGGAACACCTTTGGCTTCTTTTGATCTGATGAAAGAGGTAATGAGTTACAGAAAGATCAATGCACATGAACATGTATATCCCAATGTTGATCCCGCAGTTCTTATCGATATGGCTGACAGGCTGGGAATGGAAAAACTGGTGGTGTCGAGAGTTATTTCTGACGATTCCGGGGTGGAAGCCACTCCCGAAGTATTCAGGGCAGGTAATGACATCGTTTTAAATGCGATGAAGAGATACCCTGACAGGATCATGGGGCAGGTTTGGGTTAATGCGACTTACGGGAAGGAATCACTTGAAGAAATAGAAAGATGCATCGACCTCGGAATGGTAGCGTTGAAGATTTATAATCAGGTGAAGATAAATAATCCTTTACTTTTCCCTGTAATTGAGAGATTCATTGATTTGAAGATGATGATTCTCGTTCATTCACATTGCGGACTCGGTGTGGGCGGTATGAGGCCCAGATATGGAAACATACAGCCAAATGCATCAACTCCCGACGATTTTGTCGATGCTGCAAAAAGATACCCGGAAGCGATGTTTCAGTATGCACATACCGGAGGAGGTGGCGATTGGGAATATGCCTGCAAAGCTGTAAGCGGGTACCCTAATATTTATGTGGATACTTCAGGCAGTAATAATGAAGGCAATATAATTGACTTTGCACTTAAATACCTGGGAGAGGACAGGCTGTTTTTTGGTACAGATGGGTCTTATTATCAGGGTGTTGGAGCGATTATTTCATCGGGTATGAATGAAATACAGAGAAGAAAAATCTTCTTTGATAATTTCAATAATGTGCTTCGTAAATCGGGAAATCATGTTAATTGATATCAATTCCAATGTGGGACACTGGCCTTTTCAGCAGACTAACTGCAACAGCTGTGAGTCATTACTGGAAAGGATGAACAGATATGATGTTGATATTTCCGTAGTAAGCAACATGAACGGGATATTTTATAAGGATTCTCATGCCGCAAATGAAGAGCTTCATTCAGAACTGCAATCCGATGAACGCTTCAAAGACCGGTTCATTCCTTTTGCTATTCTCAATCCCACATTTGCGGGATGGAAGAGAGACCTTGAAATCTGTGCAAAAAGGTTCACCGTAAAGGGAATCCGGTTGTATCCTCAGTATCACGACTACGAAGTTACTGACCCGGCCTGTTTTGAACTGGTAAGGTCAGCCAGGGACATGGGCCTGGTGGTCGCGTTTACGATAAGGATGGTTGACAGCAGATGCCGTTCATGGCTGGACATTCCTGAGGAATGGAGCCTGAGGGATTTTATGCCGGTCTTAAAGGAGGTGCCCGATGCAAAATACTTTTTTCTGAATATTGCCAATGGAATGAACCTTAACGATGAGGAAAGATCATTTTTTTGTGAAAGAGATGTATTGTTTGACACTTCAGGGCGAAATATTTCTGATCCTGGCATGCTGATGAAGAATTTTGGGAAGGAAAGATTTGCCTTTGGGACGCATTCTCCAATTCTTGATTATCTTACGGGATTGCTGCGAGTTGAATCCCTGAGGGAAAATGAGGCTGACAAACCGGTAAGGGAACTTCTGAGATCGGGTAATGCTGAGAGAATGTTGGGTTTATAGATATTTTTTATTATAATTGTTTATTTGACATGAAAGAGGTAAAAACATTTTCGACATGCCAGCTGACTGCATTGATTGCTTTAAGGTTTCTTATCGGCTGGCATCTATTGTATGAGGGCTTCTCAAAGCTATTAATTCCAAACTGGTCATCTTTTGGATTTTTGCAGGAATCAAAATGGATACTTGCAGGATTTGCAAGATACGTGATGGAGCATGAAGGTATGCTCAGGGTTGTTGATTTTCTCAATACCTGGGGGCTGATTGCCATAGGACTTGGTCTTATTTTCGGCCTTTTTGCCCGGCTTGCTTCGTATACAGGGGCGGCCCTGCTTTTCTTATATTATGCGAATAACCCACCGTTCATCGGACTGGAATATTCGGTGCCTTCTGAAGGTAATTACCTCATAGTCAGCAAAACGCTTATTGAATCAGCAGCATTGATAGTATTGGCGCTAATTCCGACGAGTAATATTTTCGGGCTGGATATGTTTGTAGAGCGATATAAAAAACAGAAAAACAGAATAAAAGAATAAGGCAATGACATCGGACAACAATGAAATTAAAAAGTCTGATCAGATTAATGATTCTGATGACAGGAAAACCGTGAAGCGCAGGACAGTGCTGAAGGCTTTGGCCGGATTGCCGGTTTTGGGCCTGTTCGCATATAAACTTGCGGAAAAGAAAAAATATGACACAGACAAAAAGAACAAGGTGCTGGAAGAGCTGGGTCTTAAAGATTTTGATGCTCCCGTATTAATGAAGAACGGAGGCCCGAAAGGAGAGCTGCTCCGTGTCGGGATAATTGGTTACGGAGCAAGGGCATCCACACATGCCAATGCTCTGGGGTATATCCACCCTGATGATGTTGAGAAAAGGAAAGCCAATAATACACTTGAAGATTTTTTGTTTCAGGAAGACCTCAATGTCGCACTGGCCGGGATATGTGATGTTTTTGATCTCCATGCTGAGAGGGGACTGGCCACTGCCAGGAGCACGGTACGGGCAGGAGGGGCAAAGGATCCCGGTGTTCCGGTCAGACGGTACAAAACATACCAGGAAATGCTTGAAGATAAAAATATTGATGCGGTCATGATTGCCACTCCTGACCACCATCATGCACCAATCACCGCAGCTGCAGCCAGGGCCGGAAAGCATGTATATTGTGAAAAAAGCCTTGCGCTGGGTGAAGAGGAGCTGAACGATGCGTATAATGCGGTTAAGGAGAGTGGTATTGTGTTCCAGCTTGGGCATCAGATTACTCAGAGTGTTGTCTTCAAGCAGGCCAGGGAAATAATCAGGAAAGATATTCTGGGAAAAATTACCCTGATTGAAACGACAACTAACAGGAACTCGGCTGACGGCGCCTGGATAAGGCACCTCGATGCAGATGGCAATCCAAAGCCGGGAGATGAAAATACCATAGACTGGCTGCAATGGCTCGGACACACTCCATACGTTCCTTTTTCAGTTAACCGTTTCTACAACTGGCAAAAGTTTTTTGCATATGAGACCGGATTGATAGGCCAGTTGTTTACTCATGAGTTTGATGCTGTAAACCAGCTTCTTAAGATCGGAATACCCAGTTATGTTACTTCTTCCGGAGGCATTTATTACTGGAAGGATGACAGAGAAATGCCTGATACCCTGCATTGTGTTTTTGAATATCCGAACCGCGATCTGACTCTTATGTACAGTGCAACCCTGGCAAGCGGAAGAAGCAGAGGACGGGTTTTTATGGGACGCGATGCGTCTATGGAACTGGGAAATTCAATTAATATAATTGCCGAGTCCGAATCTGAGAGGTATAAGAAGCATATTGAGGCCGGACTTATAGATCCGTCAGGACCGATGATTTCGTTTAATCCAACTTCCGGGAAAATAGATGCTGTAACATCCGCTACCGAAAAGTATTATGCCGCAAGAGGCCTTACCACAACAACGATAAACGGACGGAATGTTGACATTACCTATTTGCATATAAAGGAATGGATCGACTGCATCAGAAGCGGTTCAGCTCCAAGTGCAAATATGGACATGGCGTTTGATGAAAGCATAGCATGCATAATGGCTCACCGGTCATATCTTGAGCATCGCCGTATGGAATGGGATCCCGCGGGCAAAAAGATCGTGTGACGGACATCGCACGGCTTATGGTTGCTTTCAGGCAGGCATAATCATTTAAATATCATCTGTCTGATAATATTCAGGGGTCCTGCGGTGTTTTGTTGCCTGCTCAAAGCTGTAAGCCATCTCAATGAGCAACGGCTCGCTCCACGCTCTTCCGAAGAATGTAATTCCAACGGGCAATCCGTTAATGAAACCCATCGGAAGAGTTATGGCAGGATATCCTGAAATTGCTGCGGGAGATGAACTTGATCCTGTAAAATGATCGCCAAGTATCAGGTCGGTCTTCCAGGCCGGAGATCCTGTAGGGGCAATCAGTGCGTCCAATTTATTTTCATCCATTATCTTATCTATGCCTTCTTCACGAGTGGCCCGGGTCATGCTTTCAAGGGCCTTTTTATATTCTGGTGAATCAAGATCTCCTTTTTCCTCGGCCTGTTCAAGTATCTTCTGATTAAAATACCTCAGTTCAATCGTGTCATGTTTGTTAAACTCTATCAGATCTCTCAGATTTTTTACCGGCACATTTTCATCCAGGCCGGCAAGATACTTATTAAGGCCGTCCTTGAATTCATAAAGCAAAACCTGGTATGAATCGCCGGAGCCGGGTCCCATGCCTTCATTGACCTCAATTATTTCAGCACCAAGCTGCTTCATTTTTTCAATGGCTTTCTCTGTTAGTATATCGACAGCGTCGGAAAAACCAGATGATTTTTTATAATAACCTAAACGTTTTCCTTTAAGTCCGTCAATCCTGAGAAATTCTGTATAATCAACGGGATATTTGTCGGCAGAGGCAACACTTTTGCTGTCAGCCGGATCAATACCTGTAAGGGCGCCGAGACAGATCGCAGCGTCCTCAACCGTTCGTGCCATGGGCCCCGGGGTGTCCTGAGTGAAGGATATCGGAATTATTCCCCGCCTGCTTATTAATCCTACTGTTGGTTTAATCCCTGCTATTCCATTATTGTTTGAGGGGCATACTATGGACCCGTTTGTTTCTGTCCCGATAGCCAGCATACAAAGGTTGGCGGAGACTGCCACACCCGAGCCTGAACTTGACCCGCACGGATTGCGGTCCAAGATGTATGGATTCTTTGTCTGGCCTCCGATGCCACTCCATCCGCTCGAGGAATTTGTGGCCCGGAAATTTGCCCATTCACTTAGATTTGATTTGCCGATGATCACGGCACCAGCTTCCCTCAGCTTCATGGCTACATAACTGTCGGCTTCCGGAAATGAGTTCCTGAGAGCTGTGGCACCTGCTGTGGCAGGCATGCGATCGTGAGTATCAATGTTATCTTTCAGGACTACTGGGATCCCGTGCAAGGGACCTCTTATCCTGCCTTCGGCCATCTCCCTGTCAAGCTCTTCTGCAATCTGCAAGGCGTCAGGATTTATCATCAAAATGGAATTTAAGGAAGGTCCCTGCCTGTCAATCTCATTTATTCTGTCCAGATACCCGCTGACAACATCTCTTATGGTGTATTTTCCATCATTGTAAGCATGCCGGAGCTCTGCTATTGTGATCTCCTCAAGCCATGAACTGACTTCATCAACCTTCAGGCCGGATCCTGTTTCACGGGAATCGCAGTCTGACGTAATAAAAGCAATTAATGTAAATATCAGGAAAAGAAGGATTAATTTGGTTTTCATAAGTTTGGGATTTTTACGGATGTTCGGTTTAAAGAGTTGCCGGCAAACTGCTAAGTTAGCAAATTGTCGTGATTTTCGGAATGAAGAAGCCAGGTCTGATATTCAACACTTTTTTTCGGAATGCAGATCATTTTGAATATATTTGTTTAAATGCGAATATTCAGGGTGATGAAAAACATGTATCATTTTGTTTCTCAAGGTACGCTGGATATTTCACGACTGGTCCTGGCAACAGTTACATCAACCAGCGGGTCCACCCCGCAAAAGGCAGGAAGTTCAGCTTTATTTGACTCTTCCGGGCTTCTGGCCGGTACAATAGGAGGGGGAGTTCTGGAAAACAGGGTCCGGGAAATAGCTCTCCGGTCGATTGTTCACAAAAGGTCAGGGTATTATATATTCAGGCTTGACAGCAGAGTTGAAGGAGGTGAAGATTCTCTCTGTGGTGGCGATATTGAGGTGCTGATCGATGCTGAACCTGACACTCATCATTCTCTTTTTGAGGAAATAAGGAGTTCCATGTCAGAAGGAACAGGAGGTGTAATTGTTACTACAATCATCAAAACAGATGAAAATGACGTAAAGATTCACAAACAATGGATCTCAGAATGCAATACGCCGGGTTCAGAATATCAAATATCAGAGGCATTGCTTAACGAAGTCCGTTCCATTATAAACAAAAGAGATCCGTATTTCTGCAAACTTATCGGATCATCGCCGGGCCCCGGAGAATTAACCTCATCTGTTTTTCTTGAACCTGTTTTCCCGAGACAAAAACTTATAATCGCAGGAGCAGGACATATTGGCAAAGCCCTCTCTCACCTTGGGCAGTTGCTCGATTTCGAGGTGTCGGTAATAGACGACAGGGAGAGTTTTGCAAACAGGAATAATATTCCTGACGCTGACCATATTTTCGTTGATGATCCGGGCAGGGCAATCTCGGGGATCAGAAAGACGAAAGATACTTTTATTGTTATCGTAACACGGGGGCATAAAGATGATGCTGTTGCTCTCAGACCATGTATCGGATCAGAGGCCGGATACATAGGTATGATAGGCAGCAGATCGAAGATAGCTGCGATGCACAAGGATTTTATTGAGAAAGGATGGGCTACAGAGAAGCAATGGGCAGAGATCAGAGCTCCTGTCGGACTTGATATCGGATCGAGAACAGTCGAGGAAATAGCTGTAAGCATTGCTGCCCAGCTTATTGAAGTCAGAAACAAAAGGCCTGGGAACGGGCAAAGATAAACAGAAAACAGAATTGGATTAAAGGCTTTATTCAAAAGATCGTTTTAGAACATTAAACTCCAAATCCCTGGTCAGTATGAAAGACCTTTGGGCAATAGTCCTTGCAGCAGGAGAATCAAAAAGAATGAAGACTCCGAAGATGCTGCTTCCTTTCAGAGGGAAGACGATCATTCAAACCACTATAGGTAACATTGTTGATTCAGAAATAAATAATATATTGGTAGTGTTGGGAGCATTTGCAGGTGAAATATTGACAGTCATTGAAGATATGCCTGTAAATCATTGTATTAATGATAAATACTCCAGAGGAATGCTTTCATCGGTGCAATACGGATTCAGACATCTTCCTTCAGAATATGGAGCAGCCCTTGTTTTTCCGGGCGATCAGCCGATGATTCAGGCCTGTTTGATTAACAAGGTTATTGCATCATACCACAAATCAGGCCGAGGCATTGTTGTTCCTGTCTGGCAGGGACGGAGGGGCCACCCGTTGCTGATAGACAACAAATACAGGAAGGAGATAGAGCTGCTTGATGAAAACGTAGGACTGAGGGCTCTTGCACGCAGATATTCACGTGACGTTTTTGAGGTTGTCTCAGACTCTCCTGATATAATCAAGGATATTGATACAAAAGAGGATTATTTAAATGAAATTAATAAAACCGGTTAAAGATGGAAGAAAAGATCAGATTTACTCTTAATGGCAGGAAAACTGAAATTACAACAGATCCGTCGCAGACCCTGCTTTGGGTGCTGAGGAATCAGCTGGGACTTACCGGGACCAAATACGGTTGCGGTAACGGATTCTGCGGATCATGTACGGTACTTATCGACAACGAGCCCATCAGATCATGTACTGTGCCGGTGGGTGATGTTTCCGGCAGAAAGGTTGTTACAATAGAGGGACTTGCCAGGAATGGCAGGCTTCATCCTCTTCAGCAGGCTTTCATTGATCATGATGCGCTTCAGTGCGGATTCTGCACCCCCGGAATGATAATGACAGCCGTCGGGCTGCTGATAAAGAACCCCTCGCCATCCCGTCAGGAGATAATTGACGGACTTGAAGAAAATCTTTGCAGGTGTGGTTCACACACACGAATTATAGATGCCGTTGAAACAGCAGCCAAAGTAATGAAAGGAGGAAAGTAATCATGAAAAAGAATAGCGAAGCACAAAGTACAACAGACAAGAGCCCCGGAGGAATTAAGCGCAGAAGTTTCATGAAGCTCCTTGGTGGAGGTATAATTGTTTTTTTCCAGCCATGGAATATTACCGATCTTTTCTCAGCTGCACCTCCTCAGGGGAGAGCTCTTACAAAGGATTACAATGCATTTCTGCGCATAGCAGAAGATGGAACCGTAAGCTGTCTGACCGGCAAGATTGAAATGGGCCAGGGAGTCATAACTTCTCTAGCACAGATGATGGCCGATGAGTTGAATGTTCAGCTGGAAAAAGTTAAAATGATTATGGGCGACACCGAGCTGTGTCCCTATGATGCCGGCACATGGGGCTCGCTTACAACGCAGGTTTTTGGTCCTGCCATGAGAGCTGCTGCAGCCGAAGCAAGAGGAGTACTGGTTGAGCTGGCAGCAGATCAGCTTAAAATACCTGCCTCCCGGCTGGATGTGAAGGATGGCTATGTTTTTGATACTGCTAATCCGGCGAAAAAGATCAGCTATGGGAGACTGGCAAAGGGGAAACGGATAGAGAAATACCTGGATACAAAACCCTCGGTTGAGGAGTACACCAAATTCACATATGTTGGCAAACCATACAAGCGAAGCGATTCACGTCTGAAAGTGACTGGAGAAGCTATTTATACGGCTGACGTAAGATTGCCCGGCATGGTTTATGCCAGGATACTCAGACCTCCTTCTCATGGAGCAAAACTTACATCTGTTGACTTTTCGGAAGCCGAAAATTACAAGGGAACACAGGTGGTGCGCGATAAAGATCTCATTGCAGTGCTGAATCAAAATATTGACTGGGCTGATGAAGCTTTGATAAGAATTAAGGCTGAGTATTCATTCGATGAGCTGAAAGTTAATAATGAATCCCTGTATGACCGCATGGTTGGAGCTGATTCAAGGGTAAATATTATCAGAACCAACGGGGATCTAAAGGAGGGCAGCAGACTTTCACACAAGCTCTTTGAATCGGAATTCCATGATCCCTATGTAGCCCATGCGCCGATTGAAACGCATACTGCCCTGGCTGTATTTGAAGATGATAAACTTACGGTCTGGGCAGCTACCCAGACACCGTTCGGCCTGCAGGATGGACTATGCCGCGAGTTTGGAATGCCTCTTGAAAAAGTGAGGGTAATTACGCCATTTGTGGGCGGAGGATTTGGAGGAAAAATAGCTTACCAGCAGGGTATAGAAGCCGCAAAAATTGCTAAGCTCAGCAGTAAACCGGTTATGCTTATCTGGACACGCGAAGAAGAATTTATGTATGATACTTTTCATCCTGCCGGAGTGTACAGAGTAAGATCCGGAATAGACAAATCAGGCAAGATCCAGATGTGGGACTATAAGATCTATTACGGAGGGACAAGAGGTTCCGATACAATATATGATGTGCCTCATGTGACCACTACAAGTTATAGCCAGAACAAGGGATCTGTACCTGTTCATCCTTTTTATACAGGCGCCTGGCGTGCACCGAATAACAACTCGAATACTTTTGTCAGGGAATCACAGATAGATATTATGGCCTCGGCCGCAGGAATGGACCCGCTGGAATTTCGCCTTAAAAACCTGAAGGATGAGAAAATGATTGATTGTCTTAAAGCGGCAGCCGACAAATTTGGCTATGTTCCTGCAAGAACACCGAGCGGAAGAGGTATAGGAATTGCATGCGGGATTGACGCGAACACCTGGGTGGCTTTCATAGCAGAAGTTAAGGTGGATACTTCGACCGGTAAGGTACAGGTAGTGCGCGTAGCCGGTGCTCAGGATATGGGACTGTGTGTTAATCCTCAGGGAGCATTGTTGCAGATTGAAGGATGCGTTAACATGGGATTGGGTTATGCACTCGCTGAAGAGGTAAGCTTTGAAGGAGGTAAGATCCTTAACAGAGGCTTTGATACTTATGACATTCCGCGTTTCTCATGGGTTCCAAAGATTGATTGTGTTATTCTTGACAAAAAGGACAAGCCTCCCACCGGAGGTGGTGAACCGGCAATAATAGCCATAGGTGCAATAATTGCAAACGCAATATATGATGCCACCGGGGCAAGAATGTATGATATGCCGTTTACACCGGCACGGGTGATGGAAGCGCTGAAAATGACCTGATTGCCATAAGCCATTGAATAAAAATGTTCCGGGCAGTAACTCCTGAATTTTTTCAGGATTACCCGGAACATCTTCTGCATATCACCTAGTTTTTAAGGTATATTCACTGCTTTGCTCCTTACAGGTTGAGGTACTTTCTCAGCAGGCCGATGCCCTTGTTTATAGCTTCCCTTCCGCTTGATTCAATACCATACCAGCCCCGATAACCTCCGTCTCTGGACATCTTTATCATCTCTGCCGTGAGTTCTTCGGCAGGCTGGTTTCGGTACGACATTCCTCCTGCGTATGGCAGCATCTTGGCAAGGTAATCGACATTGTCGAAGTTGTCGGATGGTTGACGCCAGTCGGGGTAACTGCCAAAATAGAGGCTGTTTACTTCTTTCATAAGCGCAACCATCCAGTCGGCATCGTTCGATACACCCCCGTGATTTTCTATAAGCACGCTTATTTTTGCAGGCTCAGCGTATTCAAGGAGCATATTATAGGTTTCGACAGAACATTTCAGAGCTTCATCCTTATTTACATTCTGAGGTCCTCTGCAGTTTGTACGTATAGCCACACAGTCGAGAAACTGTGCAGCATCGATCCATTTACGGTGATTGATTACAAACTGGCGGCGTTCTGCAGCTGTCATTGAACAGCCATCACCTTCATCATCAACCATTATCAGGACCATTGTAACGTTATTATCTTCAGCATTCTTCTTAAGGCGTCTGAGGTACCCTTCAGTGGTAACTTCAAACAAGGTATTTACAAATTCTATACCGCTCAGGCCAAAATCGTTTCTGGCAACAGCTGGAAAGTCAGGAGTTTTCCATTTTCCCGATCTTACTTCGTCAACCAGAGCCCACTGGGCAATTGAGATGTCATCTTTTATCATTCTGGGTGTTGGGGCAGGCGATGCCTGGCTTAACAGGGAAGGTGTAACCATGCCGGCGGCTCCGGCCATTATCGACCGCTCGAAGAAGGTCCTTCTTGAAATATTTTTCATACTCATATGTTTAATTGGTTTATTGGGATCAATCCATACACTTTATTTTTTTCATAACTCCCATCCGGGGCGGTATTCCCTTGTCAGGTATTTATTTGCTTCAGGGATATTGGTAATTTTCATGTTGTGTGAATCGTATTCAACCTTTTTACCGGCTCTTAGCGCAACAGCGCCGAGCAGTATTGTTTCAGTTACGGGACCTGCATAAATGAAGCTGCCCGGAGACTGTGTTCTGTTCTTGAAAGCATTGATCCATACTTCATTACCTCTTGATTCTCTAAGCTCTTCATCCTCTTTCCTGAGAAATTCCATCTTTGATTCCGGTATAAGTACCGGGTTTTCGCCTCTGAACCCGGCAAGGATCTTGCCTTTGTCACCAACGAACATCATACCCTCTGTATCGAGCCCTTTGCCTTCAGCCCTGAGTTCATCAGGTACAGCAGGCCTCATCCCTCCGTCATACCAGATAAGGTCAAATGGAGGGAGGGTTTCCTGGGCCGGGAACTGGAACCTGATTACTGATGACAGCGGAAAAGCAACATCGTTCACAACAGGGGTTGAAACGTTGTTTATTACTACTCTTGTAGTTGTTCCACAGGCTTCAGCGCTGATTGCCGGCGTATTCACCCCCAGGGTCATGAAAAGGGGGAAAAGACTGTAATGGCCCATGTCAGCGATGCTTCCTCCTCCAAAATCGTACCATCCCCTGAAGACACAATGAGTGTAATTAGGGTGATACGGACGATCCGGTACAGGGCCAAGCCAGAGCGGCCAGTCAAAACCTTTTGGCACAGGAGGAGTTTCTGAAGGATTCGACTGCCACTGAGGCCATACAGGCCTGTATGACCAGTTATGAATCTCTTTCAGGGTGCCAATAAACCCGCCATTTATCCAGTTCTTTACCAGATCATATGCAGGTCTTCTGCTCCATGCCAGCAAATGGGTGCTTAAGCCTGTTTTTTTTGCAGTTTCAATTGTCAGCTTGGCTTCATTCATCCTGTTTGCAATTGGTTTGTGTGTAACAACATGCAAACCTTTTTTCATTGAGGCAATTGCAATAGCTGCATGCAGATGGTCAGGAGTCATTATTTTGACAGCATCCAGATCTCTTTCTTTTTCAAGTTGTTCCCTGAAATCGGAATAGGATGTGCAGCCTTTAAATCCCGGCATATTTCTGGATTTTGAGTAATATTTCTGAACAAAATCCTGGCCGATATCCCTTCCTCCCGGGATGCCTTTGAATTTTTCACCCCAGCTGTTATCTTCAAGAGCATTGCGGATACTGTTCCTGATTCCGTTGAGAGACCAGTCGACATAGTCGGTTGTTAACTTGTTAGGATCACATACTGAAACAATCTGCAATTCCGGGTTGGCGATAAGGCTTGTCATTTCCCTCATGCCCTGTGTGCCGCAACCGATATACGCAAGGTTTAGCTTATTACTGGGGGCGACATAACCTGAACCCCCCATTACATGTCTGGGAATAACTGTAAAAGCAAGGGATGCCGAAGCTGCGGATCCCAGAAATTTACGACGATTAATTTTTTTTAAGGGTGTCATTTTTGAGAAGGATTAAAGAATTTTGTTTAAAGATATCATTGAAGTTACTATTGCTCTACCAAATTTAAAGAATAAGACCGATTAAGCGATGATTTAATTTGTGTTTTTGAATTGGCGGATAGAAAATCAGGATTTTTATAGTGATTTTATCTGTATTTTTGGAGTATGATGGTCAGCAAAGGAAACATAATCATCATAGGCAGACACTGATATTTTATTGTCAGGTTCCTTATGGTAATGTAAAAAATTGACAGGCATAATTTAGATCATATATAAAATTCAACTTATGAAGAAGAGCAACCGCAGGGATTTTTTGAGGACAAGCGCCGCTCTAACGGCGGTGACCATTGCCGGAGCAAAGTCTTCAGCAGCTTTTGTTGACAACACGGTACACGCCGGACCAGGCCGGGCAAATTACGAGCCTGATGCAGGCATAAAACTGTGTTTTGCCTATTTCTGGGGTATCCAGGGGGAAAAACGAAAGATTGAATTTGGCAGACAGCTGAATGTTCTTGGGGCAGTAGGAGGCATCAATCCAGGGATGGCAGGCCTGAAAGATGTCAGGCCGTGGGATTATGAAGCAATAATTGCAGTTAAAAATGCATGGGAAAAGGAAGGGTTGAGGCTTGAAGTTATTGAAGGTCCTCCGGCTTTATCAGAAAAAACCAAGCTTGGGCTTGAGGGGCGGGATGAGGAGATTGAAAATTTCATAAAATTCATGAGAAATTTGTCGAAAGCAGGAATTGACACTATATGCTACAACTGGATGCCCGTAATCAGCTGGGCCAGGACTTCCAGCGACCGACCCGGCAGAGGGGGGGCGCTTGTAACAGCTTTTGATTATGAGGATATTAAGGATCAGACCTTGACTGAGTATGGTGAAGTGTCAAAAGAAGCGCTATGGAACAACCTTGAATACTTTCTGAAGGCTGTTGTTCCTGAGGCGGAAAAATGCAGGATAAAGCTTGCCATGCATCCTGATGATCCGCAGGTTGACAGCATCAGAGGTATTTCAAGAATTATGACAACTGCTGATGCTTTCCGCAGGATGGCTGACATATATCCCAGTTTCTATAACGGACTGACCATGTGCCAGGGGAATTTTGCCTTGATGGGTGAAGACATTCCGTCACTTGTAAGAGATTTCGGGAAGAGAAACCTTATACACTTTGTCCACTTCAGAAATGTAAGGGGTGGAAAGATGAATTTTGAAGAGACTTTCCATGACGAGGGACAGATTGACATGTATGAAGCGATGAAGGCTTACCTGGAAATAGGATTTAAAGGGCCATTAAGGCCTGACCATGTTCCCACCATGGCCGGAGACAGTAACGAGCGCCCGGGATACTCCACGCTCGGAAGCCTTTATGCTGCAGGATATATAAGGGGGTTGATTGAGGCTGTGGCTAAAAGCGGCTGACAGCAAGTTCGTTCCCGACCATCCTGAAATTTTCCGGGTTTTCGGGCTGAATAATGTAAACCAGATCACCTTCTTCAAGCCCTTTATATATGACAATGTCCCTGTCGTTTGCTTCTCCGGGCACAACAACCTGCCTGGTTTTGTTTTTGGTATAAACGAATGTTACTCCGTCAGATTCGGTGTGCACAGTTTCGATGGGGACGTAGATTACATCAGTTAAGGTTTTTATAATAATTTTGTTTCCTGTGGTCATTGAGGGGCGTAGTCCGGGGTCGGAGCCTTCAAGTTTTATTACCACTTCAAAAACTTTGCTGTCAGTATTTGGAAGCTTCTCACCAATGTTGGCTACTGACTCAACGATACCTTTGTAAACTTTGTCAGGGAATGCATCAACATTGACTATTGCTTCCTGACCCGGCTCAACTTTGCTTATCTCAATTTCACTTACGTATATCTTGGAAAGCATCGTGGAAAGGTCAGGGAGGGTTGCCACTACTCTTTCAAAAGGATTGATCGTTGATCCTGTCCTGATTTTGGTTCCCCTTCTGTCCTTTTTATAGATGACCATTCCGGGTGAAGGAGCCCTGACCGTGAATCCTTCAAGAATTTCTTCATAATCCCTGACCCTTCTTTCTATTCGTGAAAGCCACATTCTCTGGGTGGCAATATCTCGTCTGGCCTGTGCCACCCGAAGAACGTAACTCCGCTCTTTCTGCTCCAGAAGCCTTTGTTGCTTGTCAAGATTGATTTCAGCCTGTCTTATGGTTGTGGGTGGTTCAAATTTGGAATTGAGCAGATTTATTTCTGCTTCCTCAACTGAATGCCTCTGATTTCTTATATCATCCCGTAACGATGTGAGAGTGACTGCGGTATCAAGCATCTTCATCTCGAGATTGGTCCTGTATTGTTCCAGCCTCTCACGTTCATCTTTCAATGTATTGTCAAATTCTGTTCTGTCGAGGGTAGCAATGTAATCACCTTTCCTGACGATCGTACCCTCCGGGATGAGATCCTGAATCTTAATGTTTGCTCCTCTTATGTCCCTTCCACGCCTGAGAATTTCAGGAGCTTTTATGTCCAGAGAGTTTTCAGCCATCAGCTCTCCTGATCCGGAAACAGATATTTCGAAATAACCTTTCTGCACTTCTGCATACATATCCCTGTCATCTTTAACAGATGTAAGCTTGTTGAATATAAACAGGGCTATTACACCCACCAGTGCCACGATTCCGGTGATAATAATTGTCCTTCTCATAACAGATCGGTTAAATGATCTTGTATCCTAGTATGAAAAACCGTCGTGAAATTATTAAATAATAGGGTTAACGGCTTGCCATGTGACTATTATTTAACAAGTTTTAACTTTCAGTTTCATCTTCATTTTATCTGTTATAAGCTAATATCCTTCACCGGAATATATTCTCCGTATGATAACAGTTATTCGTATTTGATCACTTCAGCCGGACAGTTATCAGCTGCCTCTATGATAAGGTCTTCATAATCATCAAAGTTCACCCCATCAATTACTTCCGACTTATCTGTGACCCTGAACACTTCCGGACATGTTGCTTCACACTGTCCACATGCTATGCAGCCTTCTTCGATCCATACTTTTTTCATATTATGTTTATTAGTAGAGAGTTTGAATAAAAAAAGCCACCTGCCTGGATTCTTACGGTAGGTGTCCCCAGGGCAGGTGACTGTTATTCTTTTTTGTGGATTTATCAGGGTACCAGTCTGCCTCCGGTAAGTTTTTCCTGGAAAGCTTTTAGCTCCTGCCACAAGCCCTCATGTGCGAGTTTTGCCTGGCCGGGCCAGGTGTCAGGGTTATGAATGCGGTATCTTGGTCCCCCGTCTTCAAGAAGATATCCACGTATCGCTTCGGGATCTGCCTCTGAGAGAGCTTTCCATGTTTTGAATCCTCGTTTATTCAGGATGCCTGAAATCTTTGGTCCTATCCCCTCAATTATTTTCAGATCATTTTCAGTCACCCTGAATCCTAACACTTCTCTTGCTTTAACTCGATCGAATAAAGTTTCAGCTGATGATTCGTCAATCAGATCCTGGGATCTAAGCTTTAAAGCTGTGTATTCCTCTTCTTTTTTCTTAAGATCGAGGTTTAACTGTTCATTTTCCTCTTTAAGCTTCTTAAGACTGAGATTAAATTCTTCATTTTCCCCTTCTAGTTTGGTTATCCGGCCCTTGAGGGTATTATTTTCGTTCTCCATTTCTTCGCATTTGGGACATTTTCTGCCCTTACGGAGAAGGTATCCTATCAGAAATCCCAATAATGCTGCAATTAGCAGTACGAAAAGGATAAATGCCAGATCAGATGTAAAACGTTCAGCCATAATTATTTAATTTAATAATTGAATTTCGGTTCTTCTGTTTTGAGCTCTCCCTTCCGGAGTCTCATTTGATGCTGCCGGTTCTGTGTCAACTTTTGAAAATGTCTGGATCTGGTTAGCATTTATTCCTGAATTTATCAGGAAATCTTTTACGAACTCAGTGCGTTTCCGGCTTAAGATTATATTCCCTGACTCGGGTCCGCTTGAATCGGTATGCCCGGATACGGATACTTTTGCTTCAGGGTTATTTTCAAGAAAAAGCTTTAGTTTTTCAATGTATTCTCCAGAGATTACATTGATGTCAGCAATTGCTGACGATGATTCGAAAAAAACCTTTTTTATTCCCGAATTTACAAGGTAAGTTCCGGCCTGGTTCACCTGATCCTGCATTTGCTGGTCAGGTGAAACCGTAATATCCTCTGAATAACCTGTTTCAACAGGTTCGCCTGCCTTGCAGTCACATCTTATCCGGCATACATACCAGTATGACGAACCTGTTATCCAGAGGACAAGAAGTACTAAAAGGGCTATGAGCGTATTTCTCATGGTCAATTTCTATTTACGGAATATGCCTCCAAGGAGAGAACCTAATACACTCTTGCCGGCACCTTTCCCGGTTGATCCTTTCAAGAGGAAACCTGCCACATCATCTATGATGCTGCCATCTCCGTCGGCATCCAGCAATGATCCGATCCCGGACAAACCTGCATTGCCGGTATCGCGTTTTCTTATCAGTGCACCCAGTATGATGGGTGACAGCGCAGGGATTATCTTTTTTATTACATCTGAATTGATATTCATCTTCTGACTCAGGGTCTGAGCCGCCATTTCTCCTCCGCTTGCCCCCAGAAGTCCTCCCAGGTTGGCATCAACCGAAGTGTCCTTAACTTTTGTCGAGATAAGATCTTTAATGTTGTTCAACACCGAAGCATCCCCATACTTGTTAAGTATATGATTTACTCTCTCATCGCCGCCCCTTTCATCTTTCTGCTTTTTTAATCCGCTGATAATGAGAGGGGCCAGTTGTGGAATAAGCTTCCTGACAGTGTTTTGGTCTACATTCAGCTCTGATGACAATCCTTTGGTCACTTCCGTGCCGTAGTTTTTCATAAATTCATCAATGAAATTAGCCATAATCTGATTTTTTTTAGATAATTTAGGATAGATTCGTCTTAATATTATTTATCTAAGAGATACTTATAAAGTTAGCACAGATAAATGAGAAGTCAAAAGAATTTCATTGTTATTTGCTTTTTAATGATTGTTATAAAGAGAATCTGTTTAGTGGACGCTGAATATTTCTTTTATTTCGTATCTTTTGATTAGAATTTTACGAACTAAATATTCAAGGCAATTATGAAAAATCTGAGACTGTGTTTTCTTTTATTTGTTATTTCAGGGACTTTGTCGTTAAAGGCCCAGGATGTCGCAGAACTTGCAAAGGGCAGGAACTTTATTGAAACAAATGTTTATTCCGCGGAAGATGATGCCAGGATCCTTGACCTGTATAAGAACCTCAGGGTCGCCGATGTATCTGATGGTATGGACATGGTAGGATTATCCGGTACAGGGCTTGTCGACCCTTCGATTCATGCTGACTGGGTTGATCTTAAGGATTTCAGCCATGTTTTCAGGGGTATTGCTGTCACGGTGAGGTATGTCCCTACTCAGAAACCTGCTTTGCCAGGCCCGGGTGAGGATTTTGCAAAGTGGGAGGGAAACTGGTATAACTCATATTCCCATGAGGGTTTCACCAGGCTGATAAGACCGGGAACGGCAATTGTAATTGACGATGTTGAGGAGAAAGATATTGGTTCCATAGGTTCCAACAATATCCTGGGCTGGTACAAGCTGGGTGCCGTCGGGGTTGTTACTGATGCAAGCTCAAGGGATACTGATGAGGTGGGTTTACAGGGAATTCCGCTTTATCTGAGGAAGAAGGGTCGTGGAATTCGACCCGGAAGGAACGAAATCGAATCAATTAATCGTCCTGTATCCATTGGCGGAGTTCTGGTATGCCCTGGTGATGTGGTTGTTGCCGATGGTGACGGCGTGATAGTTGTGCCCCGGGCAGTTGCCGGGCAGGTAGCAAAGCATGCTGCCAGAGTTCTGGAGGGTGACAAGGCCGGCAGACGGAACCTTTATGAAAGCCTTGGAATACCTCTTGATAAGACAGTTAAGTAAAAGGAGAGGAACAGAAGCCGTCTGATGCGAAAAGAAGTAATTTTTTAAAATATATTCTGATAGTCTACAGGATACTGGATATGTTCTTCGTCTTCATCCATTCCGGATTGGTTCTGTTCAACCTGTTCGGATGGATGTGGAGGAGAACAAGAATTTATAACCTGTTCTTACTGGCCCTGACAGGAGCTTCCTGGCTTTTTCTTGGATTATTGACAGGGAAATTAGGTTATTGTCCGTTCACGGACTGGCATTTCAAAATCCTTGAAAAGACCGGTGTGACAGACCTTCCTGATTCATATATAAAGTACCTTTTCGATAGAGTAAGCGGCCTGGATATCAGCCCAGCGCTTGTTGACGGAGTTACACTGTATGCATTTGTTGCGGCTCTGGTGATATCTTCGGCATTAAATATCAGGGATTTGATCCGGAGAAAGAAATAAATGGTATACACCAGGCTTAGGTTCCGGTTAATTGAAAAAGTGCTATTTTTGAACATATAATGCGAATTAAGAGTTGAATTAGAGCAAGTTATTAACAATATAATTGTCTG
>CAYXSM010000020.1:0-61525 GCA_964466705.1 uncultured Rikenellaceae bacterium | reverse complement strand
GTATTTGTTCAATTATTTCACTTTTTTGTCTGTACATTTGTTTGTCCCCTTCTGTTCTTATTTACACATAAGCTGAATATCACAGCCAAAAACCGTCCTAATCAGCCTGATATAAACATACATATCTTAAACCATTAATTATGTGCAGATTGATCTTTGAATTGTCAACCCAAACATTGAGATATGTCAATATTTTATTTGAGCAGGAAGTAATTTTCTGACGAACGGATTTGAAGAGCCTGTTATAAAAGGCCTCCCGGATTTCGTTCGAAGCGATTGTAAATAAGCAGGATAACTCAAACAATCAAAATAAGGTCCAACAAGCATGTCTTTTAAAATCCTGCATCTGTTAACCTTTCTGATTCAGAATTTTCAATCGTTCGAGGTCCAATATTTCAATTTTTTTCCCTTTTATACTGATTATATTCTCATTACTGAACTCTGAAAGAATTCTGACAACACTTTCCATAGACATGCCGGATAGTTCAGCCAGATCTTTCCTGCTGATAAAAGAAAAAATATCTATCGCCCTGAATTCTTCCCGGTTAAGGTATAACAGAGTATTTGCCAGCTTCCCATTAAGCTGTCTGAGGCCTAAATTGAGGCATTTAGTAAGCATTATGTTATAATTCCTGCAATACCAGTCAGATAGTTTACGGGAAAAATCGCAGCATTTGGTAATCAACTCTTTTATCTCCTCTCTCTGAATTGAACAAACCCTGGTTTCGTTCAGCGCAGCTGCCGAGAAATAATATGTGTCATCTCCGAACAAAGATGTTAATCCGATAAAATCGTCCGATTTAAGTAACTTTATTATTATATTTTTTTCCGGACCTTCTATGTAGACTTTAACCAGGCCATCCAATACATAAAGAATATTTGTGACAGGGGTTCCTTCCTTTATAATTGTCTCTCCTTTTCTGTAGCGGATATGTGTTTTTTGCAGATTATAAAATTCTTCTGCTTTTATTTTATTTATGAAACAGCTGGATTTTGCATGGCATTCGATGCAGTTTGTTCTTATGAGATATCTGTCCATTTAAGCCGGTTAAGTGAATCATTTGACACAAAAAAAATAACAGGGCCCCCTGATATAATGGCTATCATACTGTTACCTGCCCAAAGGTATGAATAAGAAGTCAAAGCAAGAGGAAGGGTTTGGTTTTTTTCCTCAAAAGACAGTTTATGCAACACTAATTCCTTTTGTTATTGGTTTGTGGTCCCACTGTTCCTGAGCATGAACCTAGCCGTTGGTGCTGATCATTCTAAGTGTCTCTTTATTTAACAGCACGACCCTTTTTCCTTTCATCTTAATTATTTTATCCCGTCCGAACTCAGTCAGGACACGGCTCACGCTTTCCCGGGAGGAGTCAACCAGATTGCCTATTTCCTCCTGGCTTACAGGCAGAATGTATTCATCTGAATGATATATATAATCAGATAGTTCAAGCAACACTTCTGCAATTTTTCCCCTTATATGTTTCTGTGTCCGGCTTGCACATCTGTAAAAATTTTCCAGCTCATTTCTGCACAGTTCGACAATTATTTCATACGAAAACTCGGAATTGCTTGCCAGTAAGTAACGAAAAGCGCTGACATCTATAAAGCACACCTCAGAAGGTTCGATTATTGTTACGGAATACTGATTAATCTTATCACCGAACGTAGTAGGTAAAGCCAGGTATGAGGGAGCCTTTACTATTCTCACTATTTGTTCATGATAGGGCCCCGCAATATGGATTTTAGCCAGCCCGTTCCTAAGGTATACAACATTTGTGGATAATGTGCCCTGTTTAATCAGCGATTCACCTTTTTGCAGATTCACCAGTGCACAGTTTAAGGATAGCTTATTTATTTCTTCTTCTGTAAGCGTCCTGGCTGCTTTTGATTTCAGGTCACAAAATTTACACTCGCTTTTCATTCCCCTTGATCTAAATTTGTGAACTATATCACAAAACTAAATAATCTACTTCACATTAAAAATACCTGTTGTTAAGGAATCATTTGTTTCTTTTGTTATTTTATTAACAATAAAATACCTCACATATGGAACAGAAAAAAATGTGTCTGGGTCTATTTTCAGGGAGCGTTGACAAACTTACTGCTGCCGGTATTATTCTAGGCGGAGCTGCCGCTCATGACATGAAAGTAGATATATATGTATTACTGCAGGGCGCACGTGCCTTCAGAAAAGACATCGGTGACAATACCGATGAACTTCAGATGGCTGAAAATCCTGAGTTAAAAGAAGAATTTCTGCAATCGCTGAAAAACCTTAAAGTAAAAACATGGGTCGAATTTTTCAGGGAAGCCAGGGAAATTACCGATGTTAAGATCCATATTTGCGGCCTTGCGGGAAAGATATGGGGAGGAGAAAAACTTGAAGACTTTATTGATCTTGCAGATGACATATGCGGAATAGGAGAATATATAACTTCTGCTCAGGAAGCTGATGTAAATCTTTTCATCTGAGGCAATCCCCCAACCGTAAGACAAATCAGAGAAAACAGATGGAGGAAGACGTATCAAACGCAAAACTCAAACAATTTCAGGAACGGATCGATTCTTTGGAAAGACAAATAGATTTTCTGAAGAATAGCAGGAAAGATCAGCTTTCAGTAGCATTGGTTTCAGGCGATCTTGACAAGATACTTGCGGCAATGGTAATATCTCTTGCTGCTGCTGCACAGGACACAAAGGTTAAGTTGTTTTTCTCATTCTGGTCCCTTTCTGCATTACGGGACAGAAGAAAAAGAGCAAAAGAGAAAGATCTCATTTCAAAAATTTTTGGACTCATTCTTCCCGGTGGCAAAGATAAACTAAGACTTTCGAAGCTTAACATGGCAGGCATGGGTCCCCTGATGATCAAATGGCTTATGCATAAACAGGGAGTTCTTTCCCTTGAACAGATGTTCAGGGAAGCAGCTGATCTTGGGATTGAGATCACCATATGCGAAATGTCGATGAATCTTATGGGATTCAAAAAGGAAGAGATGATTGATTACCCGGATTTAAGATTCGCCGGGGCAACCACATTTGTTGCAGAAGCAAATGAAAGCAGCACACAGTTGTTTATCTGATCCGCATGGAATTTCTTTATGCCAGGCTGCATTCAACCGGGCTAACGTTACCCGGTAAATAAACAGGGACCAGCAATCAGGAAAAAGACGGATCAGTTAAAGCAGGAATAATAATTGACACACTTTTAAAATTAAAATCTATGACAACAGAAGAATTAAAAAGCATCAGCGCAGCAAAATCTGTGGATGCAAGAGGGACAGCGTGTCCGGGGCCGCTTCTTGAAGCAAAAAAAGCAATTGGGACGATAAAGGCCGGAGAAGTTATGGAGGTATTGTCTGCCGATGAGGGCACAAAAGTTGATATTCCAAAATGGTGCTCCAAGCAGGGCCATGAATATCTCGGGACCCTGGAAGAAAGCGGCTACTTCAGAATATTTCTCAGGAAGAAATAGGCATACAGGCTTTGGATATGTACAATAAAAGCGCCTCTATTCTGGTATTTTCTACCGAGAAGATTTCGGATCCCGCCATTGATATGGCGGGATTGCTTAAACTGCATTACCCGCCTACAGTATATACTATTTCTGTTCCCTGTTCCAGCGGAATAAAGCCCAGGTGGATATTACATGCATTTGACAAAGGTTTTGACGGTGTTTTTATTGCTGCTGACGGAAGCGATTGCACTTACGGCGAAACGTGCACTGAAAAGACCGGACAACTTGTGAGTCGCACACACGAGCTGATGAAGGAGAAAGGTATCGAGCCGGCCCGCCTCAGAATGGCCGCAATCTGTTCGGTGTGCAGTGAATCTTTCGTGAAACAAATAAAAAGTTTTAACGAATACTTGCTAAAAACACCCAGAAACTGATTATGCCAGAAAGTATTATAAACAGCTCTTACGATGCGCTGGTAATAGGCGGCGGTATTGCAGGAGGAGAAGCAGCTTTAAACCTTGCCAATAACGGATTTAGGGTCCTGATAATTGAGAAAGATCTCTCCATCGGGGGTAAAATGATACTGCTGAGCAAGGTTTTTCCAACACTTGACTGTTCTGCATGCATCACAACACCTAAGGTATCGGAAATATCCAGACATCCGGAGATCGATATATTTACCGGAAGTGATGTGATAAAAATTGAAAAAAAGTCTGAAAACAATTTCTCAGCATATGTTGTAAAAAATCCACGGTATGTGACAGAAGAAGACTGTACGGGTTGCCAGTTATGTGAGCAGGCCTGCCCTGTTGTGGTAAAGGATGAGTATCAATATGACCTCGTGGGACGCAAGGCAGCTTTCATACCCTTCAGCATTGCAAGTCCGAGGGTGGCTGCGATTGATTTGGAAAATTGTACTTTATGCGGTGCATGTGAGAAAGTCTGCCCTACCAAATGTATTGATTTTACACAGGAGAAAAAAGAATACAATATCAAAATCAGAACGGTAATCATTGCTACCGGGTTCACTTTGTTTGACCCTCTCAAATTACCCAAATACGGATACGGACTATATAAAAACGTGCGGACATCTATGGAAATGGAGAGGCAATTGTCACCAACACGCCCGTATAATACTATCTTAAGACCTGGAGACGGGAAAGTCCCTGATAAAATTGCATATGTTCTTTGTGCCGGATCACGTGATGTTACTGCAGGTAACCCTATATGTTCACAAATATGCTGCATGTATTCAATAAAGCAGGCGCAACTCCTTATGGGAGCCCTGCCGATGGCCGATGTGACAATATATTACATTAACATCAGGGCTTTTGGCAAAGGTTTCGAGGAGTTCTATGATCAGGCAAAGGGTATGGGAGTAAACTTTGTTAAAGGCAAAATCGGACATATTTCTGAAAAAGAAAACGGGAATCTTATTCTGCGCTATGAGGATATCAACGAAAATATTGTTAAAGAAGCAGAACACGATATGGTAATTTTGTCCGTTGGTGTTATGGCTAATGCTGACAATGCCGGTTTTTTTACCGGCGAGGAGCTTAAACTCGATCCATTCAATTATGTTTACCAGGCCGATCTTCTAGCCAGTCCATCAGAAACAAGCATCAAAGGGGTTTTTGTTGCGGGTACGGCTTCCGGGCCTATGGATATTCCTGATTCTATCCTATCTGCAGGTGCAGCATCATCAGAAGCAATAAGTTATATAAATCAGAAATAACTCATTTACCAATGAAAAGAAAGTTAGGCGTCTATATTTGTCATTGTGGTGGTAATATATCTGATTATGTTGATGTTGAGAAGGTCAGACAATCGATAAAGGATGAGGAGGGAGTTTACCTTGCCAAAACAACAATGTTTGCCTGCAGCGATGCCAGCCAGAAGGAAATGATTGAAGATATTACGGAAAACAAACTTGACGGCCTGGTGGTTGCATCCTGTTCCCCAAAACTTCATCTTATAACCTTCAGGGCAGCTTCTGAAAGAGCAGGCATGAACAAATACAACTATGTGCATGCAAATATCAGGGAACAGGTCTCATGGGCACATTCAGACAACAAAGAAAAAGCTACTGATAAGGCAATACAGATAGTAAAATCAGCTATTGCCAGGGTAAGGCTCTCCGGGCCTCTTGATCCTATCAAAATACGCTCTAAAAAAGCAGTTGCAGTTATTGGTGGCGGCATCTCCGGAATGAGAGCCGCTATCGAGCTTTCAAATATGGGATGCCCGGTAACACTCATTGAAAGAGAATTTTTTATAGGAGGCAGGGTCGCACAGTGGGATATGCTATTCACCACGAACGAGACGGGCAAGGAAGTAGTGACCAGACTTTACAATGATCTCGCAAGCCGGGATAATATTACACTGCTAACAGGTGCCGAATTAATATCAAGCTCAGGAAGTATTGGTGATTTTACACTCGAGATAAGAGTCTCACCTCGTTACATAAAAGAAAGATGCGATGAGGGGAATCTTAAAAAAGCAATCGATGCGTGCCCGGTTGAAGTACCTGATGAATTTAATTTCAATATTTCATCACGTAAAGCCATCTATCATAATTTTCCGAGTGAATACCCTCAATATGCAGTAATTGACATAAAAAACTGCACACGCTGCGGGGAATGCGAAAAAATTTGCCCGGAAATAGATTTTTCAGAAAAAGAGACCTTTCTGAAAATTAATGTCGGATCTGTTCTTATTGCCACAGGATTTGACCCTTACACTCCTTCCCGGGGAGAATTTGGCTATGGTAAATATGATGATGTAATAACATTGCCTCAGTTTAAACGCCTTACAGATCTTAATGATAAAACATTAATTTTCAAAGGCAGAGAAATAAAAGCCATCTCATATATATACTGTGTGGGAAGCCGTCAGACAGAAGGCGAAATCAGTTCAAACACCATAGAATATGAGAACAGTCAGGACAGGAGCAACAGTAATATTGAAGGCGAGAATAAGTACTGTTCAAGGTACTGTTGCACGTCTGTCATACATGCTGCACTGGAAGCCAAAAAGAAATTCAGCGAAATTCATAACTACCATTTTACAAGAGGTATAAGAACTTACGGAAAACAGGAACTATTATATGCCGACTCACTGGCTAGCGGAGATATATATCTTCAATCTTATGAAAATGATCCACCGCAGGTATTTAAGGAAAACGGCAGAACTATTGTAAAGATCAACGATATTTTAACCGGAAAAAAAGAAATTGCAGTCGAAACAGACCTTGTGGTACTAGTAACCGGAATGGTCCCAAGAAAAGACAATGCAGTCGGTTCTCTTTTAAAAATCCCCAGGGGCCGTGATAATTTTTTCAATGAGATCCATATGAAATTGCGGCCGGTGGAAATTGTTATTGACGGTATTACAATTTGCGGAGCATCTCAGGGACCAAAGAATATTACTGAATCAGTCAACTCAGCTCTTTCAGCGGCAACGAAATCGTTTTCATATGTCAGCAAAGGAGAGCTGGAGCTCGAACCCATAATTGCAGAAGTTGACCGGAACCTTTGCTCATGGTGTGGCAAATGCCAGGAAGCATGTCCTTATGATGCAATAATAATGGAGAAGCGGGGTGAAAAAGGGATTGCATCTGTTAACAATTCGGTTTGTAAGGGATGTGGTATGTGCCTGCCCGTCTGTCCTTACAATGCAATTGATCTGATATCATATTCAGATAATGAAATAGAAAGCATGATAGATGCTTTGGCCGGAATTCATTAAGGCAGATAAAATTTAAATCCCAGAATAAATATATCATGGAAACAGAAAAGGGATCAACATTCAAATACCTCCGGGAAAAAAGGGAAATACCGGAGTCTCTAAAAGAAAACCTGAAGAAGTTTACCAGGATCAAAAAATCAATCCTCGATTCCCTGCGAGAAAATGATCTGACCATTGATCAGCTCTCGCAAAAACTAAGCATGCCAAAGCACGAGGTCGTCTTTTACCTGATGACGCTTATCAAATACGGCCACGTTCAAACAGGAACAATTGATGATATGGACGAATACTTCACATATAAAATCAAAAAATAATGGCTTCTGTTAATACTGGATTAGGAACAGAATTGAAAGACCTTGGCGCGTTTGATTTTAACAAGTGCTATAACTGCGGAACATGCACGGCAATATGTTCCCTGTCAACCGGAGAGAATTCATTTCCAAGAGAGATGGTAAGGTTCAGCGTCCTCGGACTTAAAGATGATATCAGTTCATCACTTAAACCCTGGCTCTGCTATTATTGCGGACAATGCAGCACACATTGTCCCCAAAATGCCAATCCGGCAGAATTGATGATGTCGTTAAGAAGATATCTGACTTCAAAATATGACTGGACCGGGCTCGGCATGAAATTATATACATCCAAGATCTGGGAATTTGGCAGTATAATTTTCCTGTCACTGATAATTCTTGTTTTATTTTTATTTTTCCATGGCCCCATGACAACAGAATTAACCGCTGAGGGGGGGGTGAAACTGAATACATTTGCACCCTGGAAACAGATTGAAATAGGCGACTGGATCATGGCAGGATTCCTCAGTTTTTTCCTTCTTTCAAATATTTTCAATATGTATTTGAAAACCATAAGAAAGAACAAGGATCTGAAAATACCGCTCAGGTTGTATTTTACTGAATTATGGAATCTGATTGTACATTTTTCTACTCAGAAGCAGTTTTCCAAATGTGATGAGCAGGACTCCGGTAAAAAGTTTTCTTTAAGTACTTACTGGGTAATTCACTGGCTACTGATGAGCGGATATGTTATCATGTTCATAATGATCGTTTTTTTTCTCGGCTGGTTCCAGACAGATAATATTTACCACTGGACACACCCGCAAAGATTTTTTGGTTATTATGCCACAGCCGGTCTGATTGTGGGAGTTGCTTATTTTATTATCGCACGTATCAAAAGGAAAGATGAAAGAAGCAAGCATTCCCACGTTACTGACTGGACATTTTTAATATTACTCCTGCTTACTGCTGTCACCGGAATAATGGTTCACATTTTCAGAATCAGCGGACTGCCCTACCCTACCTACTATACGTACGTCATTCATCTTATGGTTTTATTTCCAATGCTGATGATTGAGGTTCCGTTCTCAAAATGGTCACATCTTGCATACAGACCTTTCGCAATTTATTTTGACCGCGTAATGCAGGCTGCCAGAAAAAAATAACTTCCCCGGGATGAAACAGTTAAGATGATATAAATTGTAAGCAAGCATGAAATATAGGCTGTTCTGCATCAAAGCCATTCACTGCATGTTTGTTTATCATCTGTTCAGCAGTCATTGATATTTGTTTCAGG
This sequence comes from uncultured Rikenellaceae bacterium, assembly GCA_964466705.1. GTDB lineage: Bacteria > Bacteroidota > Bacteroidia > Bacteroidales > VadinHA17 > LD21. Next base: position 52,737 of record CAYXSM010000020.1, on the reverse strand, counting down.
CGGACCTTTATCCTGTATTTCCTGCAAAATTTACTTTGAAAATATTTTGAAAAGTATGTTGTTTTTCTTATTTTTACTTTTTCTTAGCTGAGAATAGTTATCATCTGATAATAATTCTTGGTTGACGTCCGCTTACTGTAACGAGTCAGTATCGACAGAGTGCCGTCTTTGTTTATGATATTACAACCACTGTTTTTTTAGACATTAAAGGCTACTAAATGGTAAATAAATCAGCTGTACAGATACTTGCGAAACAGGGAATGAAAATTACCCCGCAAAGGATTGCCATCCTTGATGTTATTCTCGGACTTAAGGAACACCCCTCGGCTGAAACCATTTATAACTATCTGAAATTAAACTATCCGCATATTTCAATTGCGACAATCTATAAAACGCTTGACCTGTTCCTGATGAAGGGCATTGTCAGAAAAGTATACTCGGAAACAGATACCATGAGATATGATGCCATTGCAGAAAAGCACCATCACCTGTACTGCTCAGAATCAGACCGGATAGAGGATTATTATGATGAAGAGCTTAATCATATGCTGGAGGAATACTTCAATATGAAAAAAATCCCCAACTTTTCCATTGAGGACTTCAAGGTTCAGCTGATAGGAAAATTTAAAGACAATAAAGAAAAGAAAGCCAAATCCACCTCACAATGAAAAAAAGTAAAAAACTTACCACAGCTTCGGGCAGACCGTACTTCGAAAACGAGGACAGTATGACCGTTGGCCCCAGAGGGCCGATCCTTCTGCAGGATTACTTCCTGCACGAAAAACTCGCACACTTCAACAGGGAAAGAATTCCTGAACGTGTGGTTCATGCAAAAGGTACAGGCGCTTACGGCAGGTTCACGGTTACCGGCAATATATCCAAATACTCGAAGGCAAAGCTCTTTGCCGGTGTTGGAAACACCTGTCGTGTCTTTGTGCGCTTTTCAACAGTCGGTGGTGAAAAGGGAAGCGCCGACACTGAAAGGGATCCCAGGGGATTTGCAGTTAAGTTCTACACTGAAGAAGGAAACTGGGACCTTGTCGGAAACAATACCCCTGTATTCTTCATTAAAGATCCTAAAAAATTTCCTGACTTTATACATACGCAAAAGCGTGATCCCAAATCAAATCTCAAAAGCCCGACAATGATATGGGATTTCTGGAGCCTTAATCCGGAAAGCCTCCACCAGGTAATGATACTCTTCAGCGACAGGGGAACTCCCGACGGCTACAGATTCATGAACGGATACGGAAGCCATACTTTCTCAATGGTTAACGGTAAAAACCAAAGGGTATGGGTCAAGTTTCACTTCAAAACCCTGCAGGGGATAAAGACACTCACAGGTCCGCGGGCTGAAGAACTAAGAGGAAAAGATCCTGATTATGCACAAAGAGATCTTGTGGAAGCGATCGAAAAGGGCGATTTTCCAAAATGGGCCCTGAAGATACAGGTAATGACTGATGAACAGTCGAAAAAATTCAGATGGAATCCTTTCGATGTCACCAAAGTGTGGCCCCATAAGGAATTCTCCCTGATCGAAGCAGGTATTATGGAGCTTAACGAGATCCCGGAAAATTATTACGCCGATGTAGAGCAGGCTGCGTTCGCACCTGCCCACACAATAGACGGTATTGGCCTTTCGCCTGATAAGCTTTTGCAGGGACGCATCCTTGCTTATCCCGATGCCCACAGGTACCGCCTCGGTGCCAATTATGAACAGCTGCCCGTCAATCGTCCGATAGTGCCTGTCCACAATCACCAGAGAGATGGATTCATGAGGGTTGACGGGAACAGCGGTGCTGGTCCCAACTACTATCCGAACAGTTTTGACAACATAGAAGCCGATCGCAGTTACAAAGAGCCCGCCATGAAGCTGGATTCAGATGTTGCAGACAGTTTTGACCGCAATAAAGATGATGATGATCACTTCACCCAGCCCGGTAACCTCTTCAGAAAAGTAATGACAGACCAGCAGAGGCTGAACACTGTTAGTAATCTGGTAAGCAGCATGAAAGATATCCGTGGCCCTAAAAGGAAAGAGATCATCGAGCGCCAGCTCGATCACTTTTACAGGGCTGACAGGGAACTTGCGATGAATGTTGCCAAAGGACTGGGAATTAAATACAAAGGCGGAAAATAAAAAACATTAAATATCAACAATTTAATTAATTAACTAAAACCAGATTATTATGGCTGAAATTGGAAGATCAATCGTTAAAATGGACGTTGATGAATTAATCAACCTGCTTAACAAAGCGCTGGCTGACGAATGGCTGGCTTATTATCAGTACTGGATCGGAGCCAAAGTGGTAAAAGGCCCTATGAAGGATGCCGTTATAAGCGAACTGGAACTGCACGCAACCGAAGAACTGACACATGCAGAGCTGCTCGTTGAAAGGATAGTGCAGCTTGGAGGAACTCCGGTTCTTTCACCGGACGAATGGTCAAAAATCACGAACTGCGGTTACGATACTCCTGAAGATCCTTTCGTGTCGGTGATACTCGACCAGAACATAAAAGGTGAACAATGTGCAATTCGTGTTTATAATAAGCTTCTTGATATCACCAGGGAAGCGGATCCAATAACATTCAACATTGTGCTGCAGATATTGACCGACGAAGTTGAGCACGAAGAAGATCTGGTTGCACTGAAAGAGGATTTTGACCTCATGATTGAAAAAAGAAAATAAAAGGATCTGATCGATTCAAACAATCAGTGAGATCAGAAATTTCTATATCAATTATTAACCAAATATTTAAATTATGGAAGAAACATCAGTATCAATGCCAAGAATTGGCGAAAAAGCACCTGAATTTAAGGCTGTTACAACACAGGGTGAAATTAATTTCCCGGCAGATTACAAAGGAAGCTGGGTAATACTTTTCAGCCACCCCGCAGATTTTACTCCGGTATGCACTTCAGAGTTCATGACGTTCGCTACAATGGAAAAGCAGTTCAACGAAGCTAACTGCAAACTTGTCGGCCTGTCGGTCGACGGACTCTACAGCCACATTGCATGGCTTCGTACCATCAGGGAAAAGATCGAATATAAAGGAATGAAAAATGTTGAGGTGACCTTTCCACTGATTGAAGATATTACAATGGATGTTGCAACGAAATATGGTATGATGATGCCGGGCGAAAGCAATACCAAAGCCGTAAGGGCTGTTTTCTTTATCGATCCGAAAGGTGTCATACGTACCATCATCTATTACCCCTTAAGCCTCGGGCGTAATTTTGACGAGCTTTACAGAGTGCTTATCGGCCTGCAGACCGCTGATGCATTTTCCGTTGCCCTTCCCGCCGACTGGAGACCGGGTGACGACGTAATAGTACCCACGGCCGGCTCATGCGGAACCGCAAAGGAGAGAATGGAAAGCAAAGGCGAAATGACCTGCTACGACTGGTTCTTCTGCACTAAAAAACTGGATAAGGAAAAAGTTCTGAAGACTGTTCTGAAGAAATAAAGCTGCAGTATTCAGTCATAACTGAACGTTTTATAAAGGTGGTGGCTTAAAAGCACCACCTTTTTTTGAAGACAGAAACGCTTTCAGTCAGAAGAACCAGATCCGGTATTTTCGCATCGCTTAAGAAATATTAACAAATAAGGATTGTTTTTGACGGGCTTTTTCAACAAATATCTTGTATATTTGGGCGATTTTGCGAAAAATCATTAAATGAAAGGTGTACGAAAGATAGCCGGTATTGTAGTACCTTTTTTACAGGTAGCAGCTGTGTGCTTTGTCATAAACACAATCATTAACCAGCACTATCATATATTATCATCGGGGATTGTTCTCAAACATTCCCATCCTTTTCATAAAGGGTCCATAGGTGATCCCCCCAGGGAACATAATCATACATCTTCAGAATATCTGTTCCTGGAGCAGATGTCAAATGCAATTTTCTGGATAAGTCTTTTTCTTGTTTCACTCGCTTTTATTATTAAATATCTGATCATTAATATTATTCCGGGATCAATTCCCCGTAATAATCCGGAGCTTTACTTCCTTAACAACTATCATGCCCCTCCCTTATTCTGTAGTTAACCTGAAATACAGGATAAATTAAAAAAAGATGATTGTTTAATTATTTCAGAGCCTGATCAGGCATTTTACCAGGGGGCATACATGAAAAAAAAATTATTTCTGTTTTCAATATTAACGGCGTTTCTTCACGGGCAGGCTGCCAGCCAGGACCAGCAAATGACGGTCAGGAGTCTTCAGGATTCCCTGAATGTGTTAAAACAAAAAATGATCTCAGTACAGACAGATAACATCAAAATTAAAAAAGATCTTGACTCCCTCCTTTCCGGTTTAAGGGCCGGCAGGGAACAGGAGGAAACGGACACGGATCTTCAGCAGCTCCTGGATGAGGCAAACCGGCTAGCCGATAAAGAAACCGTTAAAGATGAGGATCAGCTGAAAAAATTTCACAGTGGAATAAGACAGCAGCAGGCACTGAATCCCAATATAAGTCTTGGAGGAGATTTTTTTGCAGCGGCGAGCTCATCAAATAATGACTTTATTTCAGAACCGGGTGACGTTTCATACGGGAACAACGGATTTCATCTGAGGGAAATGGAACTTGCCCTTGAAGCTCCGCTTGATCCCTTCACACGCGGAAAAACTTTCATATCAATATCCAAAGAAGAGATAAGTATTGAAGAAGCTTACATGGAGTGGCTCAATCTGCCTTTGCACATGAACCTGAAAATAGGCGTTTTCTATTCTGAATTCGGCCCCATAAACAGATATCACGACCATGCTTTGCCACAGTTCGACCGACCTCGCGCGCTTGTAAATCTTTTCAGCAACAAGGGTCTGGGAGGAACAGGTCTTTCCTCGAATTTCATGTTGCCTGAAATTCTTTTTTCTGATGCTTCAATCTTTGATTTTGCTGTTGTAAAAGGCACTGATACCGGAGACAATTTCAGTTTCGGCAACCAGGGCTTGCTGTATATAGGCCAGTTTAAAAACTTTTATGAAACTTCACAAAACAGCTATTTTGAGGTCCGCATCAGTGGCGTGGCCGGAAGAAATCCGTATCCCGGAAAGAATAATTCATATGTCGGAAGCCTCGGGCTTAATTATAAGTGGGTTCCGGCAGGAAGGGAAAAATACAGGACCTTTGACTGGAAAACAGAGTTTCTGTACAGCCACCGCCATGAAAATTCAGAAGCTGTTCAAAGCATAGGGTTCTATTCGTCAGTGCAGAACAAACTGAACGCCAGATTCTGGATAGGTGGCAGGATCGGATACTCTGAACTGCCATACGATAATAGCCAGCACGAATGGGATTATACCCTGAACCTTGATTTCTGGCAAAGCGAATTTGTATTCACCCGGATTCAATACCAATATAACAGGAGAACCATTGAAAGTACCATTCCTGCGATGAACGGCTCACTGCCAAATGATCATACTATTCTCCTGCAGGTCTGCTGGGCGATGGGGCCGCATAAGCACGAAGCTTACTAAAAAATTAAAGAATAACCAAATATGAAGACTATTGAACTTAACAGAAAAGCAACATTAAATAAGATCATAATTTTTTCCATGATCCTTTATGTTGCGAATATGTTTCTGCCGGCACAGGCCCTTTCACAGGAAAGGGCACAGAACAGATACCGGGGAGGACAGCAGGGCAGGGTGCTCAACGTAGTCTGCTCATTTTCAGATTTCGCAAGTATTGCAGAATTCATCGGGGGAAACAAAGTAAAAGTATCATATATTGCCCGGGGAGAACAGGATCCTCACTTTGTCCCGCCCAAACCAAGTTACGCAGTGATGCTGTCCCAGGCCGATATGTGGATCTCAACGGGAATGGACCTGGAAATGTGGTCGGCTACTCTCCTGGATAAAGCACGTAACAGAAAGATAATGGATGGAGAAATTGGTTTCGTGTCTGCTTCTGACGGAGTCAATGTGGTCGAAAAGGTGGAATTTGCTGACCGTACCGAAGGGGATGTTCATCTTATGGGAAATCCGCATATAAATACAGGTCCGCTGAACCTGAGAATTGTTGCGCAGAACATTACGATAGGTTTCACCAAGGTAGATCCTGCCAATGCATCATTCTACCAGGCAAACAGGGATGCGTTCATTGACAGGGTCGATCGTGCATTGTTCGGAGACAAACTTGTAGACCTTTTTGGAGGAAATACACTGTCAAGGCTACTGGAAAATGGAACACTTTTTACATTTCTCGACAGATCATATGAAGGAGGGAAACTTTCCGATCACCTCGGCGGATGGCTGAAAAAGGCCTTGCCTTTCAGGGGAATGAGGATTATCACGTATCATAAAAACTGGTCATACTTTGCCAAAACCTTCGGGCTGGAGGTTGTCGGATACATAGAACCCAAACCGGGAATCCCCCCATCAGCCAAACATGTTCAAAGCATAATAGAAACCATTAAGAAACAAAACATTAATCTTATGATGGTTGCCAGCTATTTTGAGAAAAAAACGGCACAGATGATCGAGGAAAAAACAGGTATAAAACCTGTCTACCTGCCCCTTTATGTTAATGGGATTCCTGGCATTGATGATAATTTCAAACTTGTTGACTACTGGATTGATCAGATAAATTCAGCTCTTTAGCACCATGTAATGAACACCCGGCCTTACTGAAAATATTTTAAATCCTTACTTAAATGATTGAGAACATTTTGTTTCTTGCTGCGCCGATAACGGGAAGTATCCTTCTTGCCGGTATTTTAAGCTATTTTGGCAATCATATTCTTTCAAGGGGAATTATTTTTATAGATATCGCTGTTGCACAGATTGCGGCGCTGGGTACGATGATAGGTCTTCTTCTTGGCTATGCCGAGGAGTCGCTTAATGTTCAGCTTATCTCATATGCTTTTACGATAGTAATAATTTCGTTTTTCGCACTTACCAAATTTCAGAAACAGGTAATCCCGCAGGAAGCAATAATCGGAATTATTTATTGCATAGGACTCGGCCTGGCGATGCTTCTGGCAGAAAGAATCCCGGGTGGATCCAATTTTATTTCCAAGACCATTTCTGGTAACCTGCTTTGGGTTACATGGGACAAGGTTCTTTACTGTTTTATATTGTTCCTGATGATCGGAATTGTTCACATTTTTTTCCATAAATACTTTATCCTCATATCGAATTCAAAGAACGGACTGCCGTTCAGCCTCTGGAAAACCAGATTCTATGAATTACTGTTTTATATTACATTCAGTGTTGTCATAGTCAAAGCAGTCCCAATTGCAGGCATTTTTCTCGTATTCACTTTACTAATAGCGCCTTCTGCGGCAGCAACCCTTTTCACCGACAGCTGGAAAAAAAGGTTCATCTGGAGCTGGATAATTGGTATAGCAGGTTCCGTATCAGGAATGTATATCTCTTACGCAATGAACATCTCAAATGCTCCTGCCATTGTTACCCTCCTGGGCATTCTGGTATTCATTCTGGCTTTTGGCAAGCTTGCTGCAAAGAAAATAACATTAAATAAAATTAAAAGCGAAAACTGATGGCCACAGCGCTGAATTTTATGCTTGCTCCCCTGGCAGCGAGCCTCCTGCTGATAATTATAATGTCCTATTTCGGGATTCATGTCATTGAAAGAGAAATAATCTTTATTGATATTGCCCTTGCACAGATCGCTGCCCTGGGAAGTGCCGTATCTGTGGTAATCAGTAATCCCACTATAGGTCCGGGCAGTGCATTTCATGAACATGACCCGCGAACTATTCTCGCCTATCTTTTCTGCCTGATTGCAGCCGGGTTATTCACATTGCTAAAAGACAAGCAATTAAGAATTCCTCTTGAGGCAATTATAGGGATTGCTTACGCTGTTGCCACAACAAGTGCCGTTATTATACTTGATAAAGGAGCTGGTAGTGATGTTCATATTCATGACATGCTGGCGGGAGCAATATTATGGGTTTCATGGCCTCAGGTCCTGCGTCTCTTTATTGTGATCGCGGTAATCGGAGGATTTCATTATTTCTTCAGAAATAAATTCAAGGAAATTACACTGGTTTACAAGGGTTCAGAATCAAATATCAGACATTCTAAAATCTGGGATTTTATATTCTATTTTACATTTGGGATAATCATTGTTGAAGCTGTCAGTGTCGGGGGAGTTCTGACAGTATTTGCTTTCCTTATCATTCCGGCTTCAATATCAGCTTTATTCGCAACACGTTGGACAACACGGATATCAATCGGATTGCTGATTGGCGGTGTTTCAACACTCATGGGACTCTATTTGTCATGGGTAATGGATATTCCATGTTCTCCTGCCATTATTCTTTTCCTTGGTCTGGGTCTGCTCGTTTCATTGCTCATTAAAGCTGTAATAAAACTTAAGCTGAAGCGGGCATCCGGACAGTAAAATAAAATCCAGGACTTTAACAGGTAAGTTTATAAAAAGAGTATTCAAATCAATCGCATGAATGAATTTGACAACAAAGCTGCCTTCTGGGACCAAAATCCTATGCACCTTGAGCGGTCAAAGGCTGTGGCAAAACAGATCACCGAAAGAATACCTGTCAATACTGAAATGAAAGCACTTGAATATGGGGCCGGTACAGGCTTGACAAGTTTTATTCTGAAACCCCGTCTCAAAGAGATTATTATGATGGATAACTCCCGGGAGATGGTAAAAATAATGGAAGAGAAGATTAAATCAACGGGGTCAGATAATCTGAAGGCAATATACCACGATCTCGAACAGGAAGATTACAACGGGGGATGCTTTGATCTGATAATAACCCAGATGGTTCTCCATCACATCACCAGTACAGATGATATTATAGGAAGGTTTAACAGCCTTCTCAGATCGGGCGGGTATCTGGCCATTGCTGATCTGAAAATTGAAGACGGGACCTACCACAAAGATGATTTTACCGGACATAAAGGCTTTGATATAAATGAATTATCAGATCTGATCGCCCGCGGGGGATTTACTGATATTTCAGTACGGGATTGTTTTACCATCACTAAAGAAATTACGGCCGGAAATGCCAGACAGTATGAGGTATTTCTTATGATCGCACAAAAAAAGTAAACATAAATCAAATTACTTTGTTATATGTCCGGAAAAATTAAAAAGACTTAATATGGAAATCACGTTCAATGGCGGAAAAGTAGTGGCGGCAAAAATCAATGAACATACAATATTAACAGATCAGCCACTTGATAATGGCGGTAATGATTCGGCCCCTGCACCTTTTGATCTTTATCTTGCATCCATCGGTACATGTGCCGGCATTTATGTAAAGTCATTCTGTGATAACCGCAATGTACCTACTGACAATATAAAGATCATACAGAGAACCGAATACAGTGAAGAAACAGGACTTCCTTCAAATATTGTGCTTGATATTCATCTGCCTGATGGTTTCCCCGAAAAATATAAGGCATCCATAATAAATGTCGCCGGATTGTGTAAAGTAAAGAAATCAATAGCTGATCCGCCGAAATTCGAAATTGTAACCTCACCTAAATAAACAGGTTCCTTTTTCAGCCGTGAAAGCTCAACTGACCCTAGATCATGGAGCTTCCTGTCAACAGAGATGATTGATGACGATCCCGGTTAAAGGGGATCTATTCCTGCCTGCACAGAAAAAACAAGCTATTCCAGATACATATTTATCAATTGCTCAAATAGTTCCTGCTTACCGCTTACCGTTCCAGGCTTATCCGATTTCATTGCAAACTCCCTGAGATCCGTAAGTGTTAATTTACCTTCCTCATAATCCCTGCCTGCGCCTTCGTCGAACGATTCGTACCTTTTCCGGCGTAACTCTGAATAATCACTTTCCTTAAGGATTTTATCGGCAATTATCAGAGCCCTGGCGAAAGTATCCATGCCGCTTATATGAGCAATAAAAAGATCCTCCGGGTCTGTAGAATTCCTGCGCACGTGTGCATCAAAATTTATTCCTCCGCTTGTAAAACCTCCTGACTGCAAAATTATCATCATTGCTTCCGTGACTTCATAAATGTTGGTCGGAAACTCGTCTGTATCCCAGCCGTTCTGGTAATCGCCTTTGTTGGCATCAATGCTCCCCAGCAGGCCTGCATCGGCTGCAACCTGCAGGTCGTGGGTGAATGTATGTCCGGCAAGTATGGCATGATTTACTTCAAGGTTCAGTTTAAAATCTTTTTCAAGCCCGTAATGGCGAAGGAACCCAATAACAGTTGCAGCATCATAATCATATTGATGCTTTGTAGGTTCCATCGGCTTTGGTTCAATCAGAAAGGTCCCCCTGAAGCCCTGTTTCCTGCCATAATCGCGTGCCAGTCCAAGCATCATTGCCATATGATCAAGCTCCCTTTTCATGTCAGTATTATGCAGGCTCGTATAACCTTCACGTCCTCCCCAGAAGACATAGTTCTCTCCTCCCAGCTCTATTGTTGCATCGATTGCATTTTTAAGCTGCACCGCCACGTTTGACACCACACTGAAATCGGGATTTGTAGCTGCTCCGTTCATATACCTCGGATGAGAAAAAAGATTTGCGGTTCCCCAGAGAAGCTTCACGCCTGACTGTTCCTGCATGGTCTTCATCACCGGAACGATCTTTTCAAGTCTCTTTTCTATGTCAAATACGGAGCCATCGTTGCCCACCACATCAACATCATGAAAGCAATAATACTCCGCTCCCGTTTTTGTTATGAATTCAAAAGCCGCATCGAGCCTTTGCCTGTTCTTTTCATCAATATCCGAAACCTTGCTCCACGGATATATTTTTGTCGGGTCTCCGAACTGGTCACTTCCGTCACCGCAGAAAGAATGCCAGTATGCTATTGCAAAGCGAAGGTGGTCCTTCATCTTTTTTCCCGATACTGTCTGTTCCGGGTCATACCAGCGGAATGCAAGAGGATTCTTCGATTTTCTTCCTTCAAAACCGATTTTTCCTATACCGGGATAGTACTCTTTTTTACTCAGGTAAATCATGATTTAAGATCTTGGTTATGTTTATATACTGTTAATTCCGGACAGTGGTGCTTATGTTTTCGTACTATAAAACCGCCGAGAGAGAATCTTTCCATCTTGAATAAGAGTCACTGTAAACCTGCAACAGCAAATTTTCAGGTTCTGTGATTCCTACTGTGGCCAATCCTCTGAATGCTTCCTTTTCCGATGCGAAGTATCCGCATCCAATTCCTGCTCCCCTTGCAGCGCCGGCAGACCCGTCAGTATTGTACAGGGTAATAACAGCTCCTGTTATACATGACAGTGCTTCCCTGAAAACCGGACTAAGAAACATATTCGCTTTACCTGCTCTTATTGTTTCAGGCACGATACCTGTTTCGTTCATAATGTCAAGTCCGTATCTGAAAGAGAAAGCGATTCCCTCCTGTGCTGCCCTGTAAAGATGGGCGTTTGAGTGTCTGTTGAAGTTGAGTCCCAGAATATGGGAGCCTGTATCTTTATTAAGAAGCATCCGTTCAGCCCCATTGCCAAAGGGTAGAATCGACAAACCCTCTGATCCCGGCGATATGGATGCAGCCAATTCGTTCATGTCTTCATATTCAAGGCCCTGCCCTGTGAAACGCTTCATCCACGAATTAAGTATTCCGGTGCCGTTTATGCAAAGCAGAACCCCAAGCCTCTGCCGTTCAAATGAATGATTGACATGCAGAAATGTGTTGACCCTTGACCGGGGATCAAATTTTCTCTGGTCGGTAACACCGTAAATGACTCCGGAGGTACCTGCTGTAGCAGCAACTTCCCCCGGTTCAAGGACATTCAGTGACAAGGCGTTATTGGGCTGGTCTCCGGCTCTGTAAGATACCGGTATGCCTTCAGGGAGGCCCAGCTCCATTGCAGCGCTTCTTAAAAGCTGACCCTGGACAGAGAAGGATGGCACCTGCCCGGGAAGCATGTCATGATCAAATCCGAAATAATCCATCAGCTCACCGGAAACAGCATTTCCGGGGAAATCCCAGAATATGCCTTCAGAAAGACCTGTGAATGTGGTCATTATCTCCCCCGTAAGCCTCATGGCAATATAATCACCCGGAAGCATTATTTTATATATCCGGTCATACAGATCCTTCTCGTTCTCTTTAACCCAGGCAAGCTTTGAAGCAGTGAAATTACCGGGAGAATTTAGCAAATGTGAAAGGCAGAACTCTTTTCCCAGATCATCAAATGCTTTTGCACCGTATTTAACGGCTCTGCTGTCACACCATATGATGGAGGGTCGCAGAACCTTCCTGTTCTTATCGATCGTAACCAGACCATGCATCTGATAGGAAATGCCTATGGCTCCTATGCTGCTTCTGTCATTTCCAAGTTCATTTAAACAACCTCCTACAGCTGCTTTAAGGTTAATCCACCATTCTTCCGGATCCTGTTCTGCCCATCCGGGCTTTCTGGCAATTATCTTCATCTCATCATGAGGATGAAAAGCGGCAGCAAGCAAACGGCCAGTCTCACCTTCAATTACCGAAGCCTTTACAGAAGAGCTCCCGATATCAATTCCCAGTAAAGTCATGTGTCGGTTTGATGTTTGGTTATTGCATCATGTGTTATCATGGTTACAAGTTAGCAAAAAATTAACCATGTCATCCATAAAAAGTAAATATGACCAGGTTTATCTGCTTCTGTTGTTCCTGTTTCCTGATACCATCAGTAATAATGAGGCATAAGATGTATCGGCTGATATTTTAACCTTAACAATATAAAGATTTTTACATTCTGTAAATTAAGAGCATAAAATCTTAAATTTGTTTTCAGATCACTGAATTTCACCGGATGGAAACTGAAATAAAAGTGTGTCCGGTCAAACCTTTTTGGGGAATGAAAAACAGCGTTATATTTTTATTGGCCTTTTTGCTGCCGCTCACTGTTCTCTCAGGACAGAAAATAGCCACAATTGAGGTTGAAATAAACCATCTTTCTGTTGATTTTGATCATCCCGTATCGGTTAACCTTGATGATATTACGAATATTTCTGATACTTTGCTGTCGCTCTGTGAGGTGGGCAGTAACTACAGGAAACCTGTCGCATTTCAGGTTGAAGCCGGTGACCAACGCCGTCTTTACTGGATGGTAAGTTCATCATCTGAAGGAAACTCCAGGCTGCGTTATGAATTAATCATTGCAGAGCCTGAGCATTATACCATTGTGAAAGCAACTGAGGGTGAAGGGGCTCTGACACTTAACCATGAAGATAAAAACCTGCTAAGGTACTGGTTCAGTACAGTGTATCCACCGCCGGGTGTTGACAGTTCATATAAAAGAAGCGGGTTCATCCACCCTCTGTGGTCACCTAACGGCCAGGTCCTCACCCGTATCCAGCCTCCCGACCATTATCATCATTACGGGATATGGAACCCATGGACCCGGGTGTTGTTTGAGGGAGACACTGTTGATTTCTGGAACATTGATTCACGTCAGGGAACTGTCAGGTTCGCAAATTTTGTCTCAGTGACGGAAGGCCCTGTTTTTGCATGTTTCGAAGTTCTTCACGAGCACGTTGTTTACAGGAAGGATGGAAATGAAAAAGTTGCTTTGAATGAACTTCAGAAGATCATGGTTTACAAACCAGGTCATCAGGGAGATCATTTCATCGTCGATTTCTGTTTTCGCTTCAGCTGCGCCGGGGAAAGCCCTTTCAGGATCCTTGAATACCGCTATTCAGGTCTGGGCTGGAGAACTACCTCTGAGTGGAACAAAGACAACAGCATGGTAATTACATCGGAGGGTAAAACCAGGAAGGACGCTGATGGAAGCATAGCCAGGTGGTGTATTGTTCAGGGAGAAGCTGACAACGATCATGCCGGGGTTGTTATGATGTCCTCACCCTCAAATTACAATCATCCTGAGCCACTTCGTGTGTGGCCGGAAAATCAGTATGAAAGAGGTGATATGTTCGTAAATTTCTGTCCTGTAAAAACTACAGACTGGCTGTTACGGCCACGAAAAAATTACTCACTGCGATACAGGTTCCTTGTTTTTAACGGCCGCATGAGAAACAGGCAGGCGGAACAGGCCTGGAATGATTTCTCAGTGATGCCCCGGATTACGATTACAAAATGTCATCCGGAAGAAGAATGAAATCTGATGCACTTTCTTAAGAAGATTAATTTGGAGATGAAAACAGAAAAAAGCACAATCAAAATATTATCTGAATGAAAAGAAGAAAATTCATATCTGATACTGTAACTGTAACTGCAGGTTCTGTAATTATGCCGGTTATTATTCCGTCCTCGGTAATTGGCAAGGATCCGCCCAGCGACAAGATCAATATCGGGCAGATAGGTTTTGGCAGGATAGCGATGACACACGATCTTCCCGAGACAATGAAGTATGATGCAGCACGGGTAACAGCTGTTGCTGATTATGATATGAAAAGACTGTCCCTGGGAAAGCAGTTTATAGAGACATTCTATTCAAAGACGACAGGAAAAAGCGGTTATATCAGGGTTAAGACCTATGATGACTACCATGATATTATTGCCGACAAAGACATAGATGCCGTCATAATTTCCACACCCGATCACTGGCACTCGCAACCGGCAATCGAGGCAGCCCTGGCAGGCAAGGATATTTACCTGCAAAAACCGACATCACTTACAGTTGCTGAAGGAAGGCTGCTCAGTGATGTTGTCCGCCAACAGAACGTGATTCTGCAGGTCGGAACACAGCAAAGGTCATCGGCCCAGTTCAGAATAGCTGCTGAGCTGGTAAGAAACGGAAGGATCGGAAAGCTGCATACGGTGAAAATAGGTCTCCCGGGAGATCCTCCCGGTCCGGATGCTCCTGAGCAGCCGGTACCGGAAAATCTAAACTACGACGCATGGCTCGGATCCACGCCCGAGATTTATTACACCGAAATGCGGGTACACCCCCAAAACAGTATCACCGACCGTCCAGGCTGGCTGAGATGTGAACAGTTTGGGGCTGGCATGATAACAGGCTGGGGGCAGCATCATTTTGATTCTGCTGCATGGGGTATGGATACTGAACTCACGGGCCCTGTATCTGTTGAAGCTGTGGCCCAGTTCCCCAAATCAGGGTTATGGGATGTCCATGGAGATTTCATGTCAAAGGCAGAATACAGAAACGGTATAACAATGCTGGCCAGCGGAGGTTATCCCAACGGTATAAGATATGAAGGCACAGAAGGCTGGATCTTTGTCACCCGGGGTGATTATTCGGTCACTCCCAGCGACCCTGTCCGGAAAGACCGGAACACCATGGCCCTTGAAGCAAGTGACCCCGCGATCTTATCCTCAGTAATCGGTCCTGACGAGATCCATCTTTACGAAAGCAGCGAGCAGCATGGCAACTGGCTGGAATGCATCAGATCGGGGAACGAGCCGGTATCTGAAGTTGAGACAGGGCACCGTGCCTGCTCAGTATGCCTTATCATTCATATTGCCATGAAGCTGGGGAGGAAGCTTGAGTGGAACCCTGACATTGAGAGGTTCGTTAACGACGATCAGGCAAATTCAATGCTGTCACGTCCACAGAGGGCCCCCTACGGGACCAATCTAATAAAAACCTGACATCTTCCGCAATAATAAATAATTCAGTATCCGATGAAAATAATTCTCTTTTGCCTGACTGTACTGCTGACCGGATCTTTAAGAACGTCTGAGGTCCGTGCTGCTGAAATCATTGCTGTTAAAAATGGTCACCGGATAGACATAACCATTGACGGTAAGCATTTTACATCGTACTGCTTCTCGGGTGACGGGAAATATCCCTTCTTCTATCCGCTTAACGGCCCTTTATCAGGAGGTTCAGTAACTTCCCTGCGCAATGCAGTATATCCTCATCACACTTCTCTCTTCCTGGGATGCGATATGGTGAACGGCGGCAACTACTGGCAGGAAGGACCCGATCTCGGGAGAATATTATCTCTGAATGCATGTATAGCCGGACAGGGCGGAGATACTGCTGTCATAACCGATGAGTGTATCTGGATCCGCCCCGGGGCATTTTCACCTGTCAGAGATATGAGGAAATATACCATAACAGCACCTTCATCAGCAATGATACAGATCGACTTTGACATAACGCTGGAGATGCTGACGGACGTTACCATACAAAAGACCAATCACTCTCTTTTCAGCGCAAGGATGGCTTCAGATCTCTCTGTTGCAAACGGAGGCACAATGATAAATGCCCGGGGCGACACCGGAGAAAAGGAAACATTCGGAATACCTTCACCATGGATCGATTACCACGGGAAAAGAGGAAATTTCACCGAAGGGCTGACCATAATGCAGCATCCCTCAAATCCATGGTATCCGTCACCATGGTTCACACGTGATTATGGTTTTATGTCACCCACCCCCATGTACTGGCCGGAAAACGGCGAGGAGACTTTCCTCGAAAAAGGAACAAAGCTCAGATTGCGTTACCGGGTAATAATACATTCAGGGAATCACAGGGAAGCCGGCATTGCCGGAGAATTTGAAAAATATAAAATCCTGAAATAACAATCCTTAAATTCAGGCTCAGCCCAATCTGCCGGGGGTACTGAGTTTCACGGTATTGCCAGAAAACCGGCTTGTGTGACATTTACACCTTACCTTCCGGTCCTCCTGTAAATGCAGTTCTCCATATCGCAAAGACTGCAGGAATATCGATGCCTTCCGGCGTTTCTTCCTGCACCTATGAGACCGCTCAGTGACTTGACCGGTTCCATCAGCGCTGCATCTGTAAGCTTTATCCCGCAATAATTATCCGGTACAAGACTGAACAGCTTATGCTGTTCGGCCACATTCCAACCGCAGTATCCCGGGCTGAGAATGTTGGTGACCTTAAGCCCCCTGAATGCGATGCTTTTCTCCAGATCAGTCTGCATAAGCTCAGCTGCACGCTCAACTGCCATGGTTCCCACCACATCAAAAATGTACCCGGCAAGAATGTCTCCATCTTTCATCTCCCTGCTGCTCATGAGCGCGATCTCTGCCCCGGCTGTGGCCATGAAGACTGCAATGCATTCAGAATCCCTCAGATGAGCGTACACTGTATCCCCTACCTCGAAGATTACATCATTTACCGTTATGGTTTTCCCGGCATCATTAAATCCCACATCTTCAAAAAGGGTATATTCTGCTTTTAAAGAACATATTCTCCGTGAATCGTCCAGTACCCGTGAAATGACAGACGTCAGAGATTCATTAGAATCTTCGCTCTTATGCCCCACGAAATCTTCAACCTGAATGACTTCCAGCATCAGATCAGAAAAACCGAAATCATGTGTTGACCTGATCATTTACTATTAAACGTTTTTTCTGCAAGTCCTGACTCTCTTGCTATCCTCTCAACCACGGATTCCCATCCGAGAGTCATCAGATGGATCCCATTGATTCCCTTTTTCTTTTTAATATTATCAATCACCCCGAGGGCAATCTGGACTCCTGCTTCAGGTGCATCCTCTCCGGCTTTTTCCATGTCTCTGAGAACCCTGTCGGGCAAGAATACTCCCGGGACTTTTTGGTGCAGGTAGCAGGCTGTTTTATAGTTTTTCAGCGGAGCAACTCCTATAAGAATGTATACCTTGTCGAGAAGAGATTTTTTATCGAGTTGTTCAAGCCAGAGATCAAGCCTGTCAGTGTCAAAAATGATATTTGTCTGTATGAATTGTGCGCCTGCATTTATTTTTTTCTGGTCGCGGATCGCCTGCAGATATGGCTCACATGCAAAGGGGGTTGAGGCTGCTCCCAGAAAAAACTGAGGAGGATGCTTCATTTTCCTCCCGTCAAGATAGATCCCTTCATCTCTCATCCTTCGAAGTATCCACAACATCTGCACTGAATCAATGTCCAGAATGTTCATGTCGCTTGCAGGTGAAGGCCCTACCACCGGGCTGTCACCGCTAATGCAGAGTATGTTTCTTATTCCAAGGTTACATGCTCCGATAACCGACGACTGCAGCCCTGTCCTTGTTGTATCTCTGGCTGCGATCTGGAATACTGGTTCGGCACCAAGATCCAATGCTATTTTTGAACAGGCTATTGCCGACATTTTTGGGGTTGCCGATGAGGCATCCGTAAAGTTTATAACATCAGCGTATGGCCTGACTGACACAATATTGTTTTGAAGCTTATCAATACTTGCTCCGAGAGGCGGGACAATTTCCGTAGCCACGACAAAACGTCCGCTTCGTAAGGCCTGTTCAAGGCCCGAGACAGGAGGATTATCAGGCGCTTTATGATAGCACGAATCGCCCTGCCACCACTCAGGCTGACGGATAATCCTGAAAACCGACTCCCAGGTATCAAATCTCCTTTTTCTGTCTCCTGAAATAACGCCTGCGATAAACCTGCCTGTTCCGACTTTTCTGACCTGTCTTATTACATCACCCCAGGTTTCACAACCTGCCTTGCTCCAATCCATCGGAGGCAGTATTTCAAGAAGCTTATCCTGACGGCCTGTCCGTAGTGCCCTTTCGTAAATACAGTTCCAGACGCATTTGCGGCTTTCGTCGATATAGCACATTTTGGAAGGTGTCACACCTCCGCAGGGTCCGTTCCTCAAGCCTTTGGGACATTCCATCGGACATATGAACGCTGTCTCCTGAAGAAGGCAATTGCCGCACATCCTGCAGCCAAAAAGAGCCCCCTTGAACAATCTTTCAACGGCAGTAAGTATCCGTTTGCCAAACTTTTCTCTTTTATATGGGTAAAATGCCGGTTGCCAGCGGCGTACAGGTTTAATGCCTGACATCTGAACAGGTATATTTTGAATTAAAAATACTCAGGACCGTGACTGGAAGTGTTCCACATACCTCACTGCGAAGTCATCCCTGCCCAGAACAAGATCAGCAGCCCTGACAATTGAAGTAATCTTTTCAGGGTTGGCTATGGGGCATGTGAGGCCGTTATAAATTGAAATTGCCATAAATGCAGCATTAAGTGATTCCCTGTCAGGCAAGCCATATGAGATGTTGCTGGCTCCCTGTGTAATGTTGTGGCCGAGCCTGGAACGGACAAGCCTGATCGTTTCAAGTGTAACAAGGCAGGCCTGGGGATCTGCGCTGACGGCCATTGCGAGAGGATCAATGATAATGTCTTCCTGCTTAAGCCCTTCACGCATTGCTCTTTCGATTATCTTTTCTGCAATTATGAGCCTTCTGGCCGGATCGTGCGTGATGCCATCGTCATCCATGCATAATCCTATTATTGCCGCACCATATTCTTTTGCAACAGGCAGAAGAGCTTTGAGAGACGCCTCTTCTCCATTGACAGAGTTTATCAGGCATTTACCACTGGCTGCCTTCAAAGCAGCTTCAATTGCCTTCGGATTGGGTGAATCCAGGCACAGGGGAACATCGAACCTTTGCTGAATTGCAATCACTGCTTCCGGCAGAAGCTTCTCGTCGTCAACACCAGGAAAACCGACATTGACATCAAGTACCTCAGCTCCGGCCCTTATCTGACTCCCTGCCAGCTCAAGGACATAATCATATCTGCCCTCCTGAAGCGTTGTAACAAGCTTCTTTCTCCGCGTCGGATTTATTGATTCGCCAATGATAACCACCGGGCCTCCGGTGTCAATAATAACTTCCCGGGTTGTTCCTTTAAGGATTGTTTTCATTAAACAGCGAATTGCTTCAGATAATTAACAGCTCCCTGAGGATCGGGCGAATAAAAGTCAGCCCCTATCTTTTCACAATAGTCCTGGGTAACAGGCGCACCTCCCACAAGTATCTTCTGGCCTGAATACTTTTCCCTGATGGCTGCCACAGTTTTTTTCATATTTTCCATGGTGGTTGTAAGAAGAGCGGACATGCCAACAAAAGCTCCCGGATTATCTTCTATTGCCTTGAGAAACTTATCGCTGCTTACGTCAACACCCAGATCTATCACTTCCCATCCGCCTCCTTCTATCATCATGGCTACCAGGTTTTTGCCTATATCGTGCAAATCTCCCGCAACCGTCCCGATGATGAATTTGCCTTTCCTTCTTGTCTCCCCTGATTGAAAAAAAGGCTTGATATGCCTCATTGCTCCGTTCATGGCTTTTGCTGCCATCAACATCTGGGGTACATATATTTCTTTCCGGCTGAACTTATCTCCAACGGCAGCCATTGCAGGAATAAGGGCATTCTCAAGTATATCGTCCGGTTTTACTCCCGAGTCCAGTGCACTTCTGGTAAGTTCATCCGCTCCGTCCTGCCCTTTCATATCAGGCGGATAAGGAGATACTTTATCTATCTTGCCAAGTTCAACGCACCTGGCGATATCATTAAGGATTTCGTTCATAATGCTTTTTTTTTGATAATCTAAAGGTGATAATACTTTTTTAAATTTTCAACATCCTGCAAGGAATTAATAATGATTTTACATGCAGGAATCCTCCTGACCTGTTTCCTGAGCATGACAAAGAGCAATTATTTGGGGTTATTATTGAAATGCAATGTCAAATTAGCATTTCCAGCACGGCAGAAGTTATTGCAATTTGGTTATCTTTAGCTTATAATACCAACTCTTAAAATAAAAATTATATACTGATGAAATACTATTTAATTCTTGTTTTTGTTTTTTGCCTTGGTCCGGCATTTTCACTGGACCCGCCTGTGGGCATTTTCCGGTTCAGCACTGATATAGGAAATCCAAAAAATTCAGGATCTGCATCTTATAATGAAGCAGATCAGTCCTATTCCGTTAAAGGATCCGGTTATAATATCTGGTTTGAAAGAGATGAATTTCACTACCTGTATAATAAGATCGAGGGGGATTTCATTCTGACCGCCAATTTTGAATTTATCGGCAAGGGTATCAACCAGCACAGAAAAACAGGATGGATGCTGAGAGCATCAGAAGATGACAGCTCCATGCATATATCAGCAGTTGTTCATGGAGATGGTCTTACGGTGCTGCAATGGAGGGATTCAAAAGGAGAATCCATGAAGGATCCTGAAGATGAAATATTTGCAAAAGGATCCCATTACGGGATTATTCAGATGGAACGATCGGGCAAAGTGATTATCATGAGAACGGCTCATCATGGCAAACCACTTGAAACAATCGGTTCATACGAAATGATAAATCTGCCTGATGAAATAATGGCGGGATTGTTTGTCTGCGCCCATGACCCGGAAGCTGTTGAAGAGGTAACCATGTGGAACGTCAGGATCGACAAACCCGTGAGTGATAATTATGATCCCGGAAAGGAGGGATATCTGGGATGCAGGCTTGAAACAATGAATGTATTTGATGGAAAGAGAAAGGTAATTTACGAAAAATCTGACCGGTTTGAAGCTCCAAACTGGATGCCTGACGGCAAACAACTGCTTTTCAATATGAACGGGCTTTTATATAAGATCCCCACAGAGGGAGGACCTCTGCAAAAGCTTAATACGGGTTTTGCCAACAGGAATAATAATGATCACGGCATATCGTTCAACGGCAAATTGCTTGCAATAAGCCACCACAGGGAAGGATTGCCGGGAGGAGGCTCGACTGTGTATGTACTGCCGCTGAAAGGAGGCAGGCCCCGGATGGTTACAGAATACACCCCTTCATACTGGCACGGATGGGCTCCGGACAACAAAGAAGTTGTATATGTCGGCCAGAGAAAAGGAAAAAATGTTTACAACATTTACCGTAATTCGATAAAAGGCGGAAAAGAAGTTGCCCTTACGGATATTGAACCCGGTGAACATGTTGACGGATGCGAATATTCACCAGATGGTAATTATATATATTATAACGGGAGTCATAGCGGAAATATGCAGATATGGAGAATGAAGCCCGACGGCACGGGAAGGGAACAGATAACCTTTGATGAGAATAATAACTGGTTTCCTCATATCTCGCCTGACGGAAAATGGATCGCTTATATTTCATTCCCGCCTGACATTGAAAGAAACAGTCATCCGTCATATAAACGTGTCACTCTGAGGCTTATTCCTTTTTCGGGCGGTGAACCCGGGGTCATTGCCTATCTTTATGGCGGACAGGGGACAATCAATGTACCGTCATGGTCGCCCGACAGTCAGCAAATAGCCTTTGTAAGCAACTCGGGTAAATGACTTACTTATTTTCACTGAAGCTTGCCTGATGTAGTTTATGTTGAAAAAAAACTTACATTTCCGGCATGAAAATATTCAGGTATAAGATACTGTCTGTCCTGTTGTTCGCCATATTGTATTGCTATACCGCCATAGGTGTTTTTCTGGTGATTGTACTTTCTTGTTGTAAGCTTAAAAGACCTGTAAGGTACATGTTAAAAGGATGGGCGGGATCGGTCTTTTTTCTAATGGGAAAAAGGCTGAATATATCAGGAATGAATAATATTAACCGTAATGAAAGATATGTCCTTGTAGCCAATCACGCCAGCCTGTTTGATATTGTAGCAATCACATCATTTTATCCTGAAGTATCATGGTTCGGACACGAGCGCCTGTTAAAGGTTCCGGTTTTCGGGAGGTTTCTGAAACTGATTGATTACATTCCGTTTAAGGAACCAACTATCAGAAATACACGTCATATGCTTGAACAACTTATTGAGAAATCCAGAAACAGGTCCGTGGCGCTGTTTCCTGAAGGAACAAGAACTCTGGATGGTAAGATTAATCCATTCTACAGGGGATTTATCTACCTTGTCAGAACCAGGAACATCGGAATCCTGCCTGTAACATTAAATGGTTTCTATAACCTCAAACCAAAAAACAGGTTTTATATCGATTTCAGCTCCAGACTGAGCGTGATCATCCATGAGCCCATACCGCATGAAAAACTGTGCGGTAAAAGTGATACCGAGATAATCAATACTGTCAGAACAGTAATTGAAAAAGCTCTCAAAAATCCCTAATCCTGAAGTATTTTACACCACTTTTGTAACAAAATGTTTGTCTATTCAACCGGTTGAAACCATCCATAATAAGAAAAAATATAATCATTACAAAAGATAATACATTCCCGATAAATGAACCAGAATCTGGATCCTGATAAAAGATACAAATGGGTTTTTATTGTAAACCCGGTGGCAGGTAATGGCGTTGCATCCAATATGGTGCAGGAAATCAAAGAGAAGATTAAAGAATTTGATATTTGTGGGGAAATTGTTTTCACGGAAAGAAGAGGCCATGCTTCTGACCTCTCGAAGATATATTATGAAAACGGTTTCAGGTTTATTATAGCTGTCGGTGGTGACGGCACAATGAATGAAGTTGCAAGGCCTCTGATAAATAAAAAGGACGTGGTTACAGGTATCATCCCGGCCGGTACAGGAAACGATTTCATACAAATACTCGGATTTCCTGACCGGTTCACTGATCACGACTGGGCTGTCCTGTTTAATATGAATATTAAAGAAATCGATGTTGGCACGGTAAATGGCAGTGTATTCGTTAATGGAATGGGATTGGGATTTGATGCTGAAGTTGCTGCTGAAAATTATACTGAACCGGGTGAAGTTAAAAAAGGGGGACAACACAAGTATATCTGGCACATAGTTAAAACCCTGCTCTTTTTCCGAGAAAAACAAATGTCAGTGAACGTTGGAAACAACAGAACTGTAAGCGATTGTTTTATCAACACCGTTGCCAACGGAAGAAGATTTGCGGGAGGATTTCTGCTTACACCAAAAGCAGTTGCAAATGACGGCATGCTTGATGTTTGCATGATTAAACGACTCAACCTTTTTCAGCGCTTCAGATTGCTTCTAAAGGTGCCTGAAGGAAAACATATTCTGAATAACAAGGTTATTTATTATCAAACTGCAGGATTGAATATTGAGTTTTCTGAAAAGGTGCCGTTTCATGTTGATGGTGAATTATTTTTTTCAAAGAAATTTGAAATAGCGATAATCCCCGGTGCATTGAACACTATCTATAATCCACATGGAAATCATTTCTTTGCATGGGACTGAAGATATGAATCACGTTGTTTTTTTCGACCTCGACAGGACTTTAATAAGTGCGATAAGCGGGAGAGAGCTGGCCAAAGGAGCCCTCAGACAGGGTCTGATAAGCTTTCCCGTTCTCATAAAGGCTGCTTACCTTTCCCTTGTCAATAAATTATCGCTTAAGGATCCGTTCACTATCATTGATAATATGACCGGATGGTTGAAGGGAGTGCCTGCCGAAACGATAAAAAGCCTCTGCTCCCGGGTGACCGGTGATGCGCTTATACCCTCAGTGTTTCCGGCAGCCAGGCTTGAAATTGACAAGCACAGAATGGAAGGCGCCTCAGTTGTTATTCTTTCGTCAGCATTGTCGCAAATATGCATTGAAATGGCTGACTACCTCGGAATTGACGATGTCCTATGCTCGGAGATCGAGATTGTTAACGGATATTGCACCGGCTTTCTGAAAGGCCCTCCATGCTTTGGAGAGGAGAAAATGAAAAGACTTCGGAGTTATTGTGAAATAAATAACAATAAAACAGATAAGTCATGGTATTACGGAGACTCCATCCATGATCTTCCTGCATTGAGCGTGGCCGGTCATCCTGTCTGTATCAATCCCGACAGAAAGCTCAGGAAAACAGCGATGGAAAAGAAGTGGGAAATTCAGTACTGGCATTGACTGGATAAGAACTTAATTGACTTATATTTAAACCCGGAAAAATAAACCACATCGTATTGAAACCAACCGAAATAAAAAATCACAGATATGAATAAATTACTTTTTTGCCTGACAATTACTTTGTTAGCTGTATCGTGCAATAAAACGCCAAAAAGGATCACTTACCCTGCTACGGCTACTACAAACGTTGCAGATACATTTTTTGGCACAGTCATTAATGATCCTTACAAATGGCTGGAGGATGACCGTTCCGGCGAAACAGCAGCCTGGGTAAATGCCCAGAACAAAGTTACTTTCGGGTATCTTGAAAAAATACCCTACAGGGAAGAAATCAAGGAAAGGCTTACAGAATTGTGGAATTATGAAAAATTCGGAATGCCGTTCAGGGAGGGAGATTATATCTATTTTACCAGAAATGACGGATTGCAGAACCAGAGTGTGGTGTACCGGCAGAAGGAAGGAGGTGAACCTGAGGTATTCATTGATCCAAACACTTTTTCACCCGATGGGACCATTTCACTTGCCGGAATGGGTTTCTCAGCTGACGGAAGCAGATTGGCCTATTCGATCTCCGAAGGAGGCTCTGACTGGAGAAAGATAATCACCATGGATGCCTCCTCAAAGGAGATCATTGGAGATACACTCCGGGATATAAAATTTTCGGATATTGCCTGGAAAGGCAATGAAGGTTTTTATTATTCAAGTTATGAAAAGCCGGGAGGAAGTGAGCTGACAGCCAGAACTGACCATCATAAGCTTTATTTTCACAAGATTGGAACTCCCCAGTCGGAGGATAAGGTTGTATTCGGAGCAGACATTAAAAGGCGATATGTTAGTACAAACTTAACAGAGGATGAAAGATATCTTGTAGTCTATGCATCTGTTTCCACCACCGGCAATGAACTTTACATCAAGGATCTGACTAAAGAGTCAGGTGATTTCAGGACCATTGTAGGCAATTTCGACAATGATCACTATGTAATTGAGAATAATGGTTCAACCCTGTTTATTTACACTAATCTGAATGCCCCTAACGGACGAATTGTATCAGTTGATGCAAACAATCCCGGAGTAGAAAACTGGAAAGACTTTATTCCGGAGACGGATAATGTTCTTCAGCCTTCGTCCGCGGCCGGATTTATATTCGCAAACTACATTAAGGATGCCATTTCTGAGGTGAAAAAATTTGACATGACAGGTTCTTTGGTACGCGAAATCGCTCTTCCCGGGCCGGGAGCTGCATCAGGATTCGGAGGCAAAAAGAAGGATACGGAGATTTATTATTCCTTTTCCAATTATTTAACCCCATCCACAATCTACAGGCTTGACCCGGTTTCAGGAAATACAGAGATCTTCAAAAAACCTGAAGTAAAATTCAACAGTGATGAATACAGATCAGAACAGGTGTTCTATAGGTCCAAGGATGGCACACCCATACCAATGATCATTACACACAGAAAAGATATTAAGCTGAATGGTAAAAATCCTGCTATCCTTTATGGCTACGGGGGTTTTAATAACATTATGACCCCGGGATTTTCAGTAACGAATGCCCTGTGGATGGAAATGGGAGGTATTTATGCCGTTCCCAATATAAGAGGAGGAGGAGAATATGGTGAAAGATGGCATCTTGCCGGTACCAGAATGAACAAGCAGAATGTATTTGATGATTTTATTGCGGCCGCTGAGTATCTGATACAAAACAAATACACTTCGCCGGAGTATCTGGCTCTGAGAGGTGGCTCAAACGGCGGCCTTCTTGTAGGTGCGGTTATGACACAACGGCCTGACCTGATGAAGGTCGCATTGCCGGCCGTCGGGGTCATGGATATGCTTCGTTATCACAGGTTCACGGCCGGTGCAGGCTGGGCTTACGATTACGGGACCTCTGACGAAAGCCCGGAAATGTTCAGGTATATACTGAATTATTCTCCCGTGGAAAATGTCAGGGAAGGTGTTGAATATCCTGCAACACTTGTTACGACAGGAGATCACGATGACAGGGTTGTTCCTTCGCATTCGTTCAAGTTTGCGGCTCATCTCCAGGCAAAACAGGCCGGAAAAAATCCGGTGCTTATACGGATCGAAACAGATGCAGGCCATGGTGCCGGGACGCCGGTCAGTAAAACGATAGAACAGTATGCTGACATTTTCAGCTTCACCCTGTGGAACATGGGAATAAGAAAGATCAAATGAATGTTTCGTTCTGCTATAGTAGTACAGTGATGTTAACAGCGGCTGACCAGGGATATTCATTGAAGCAAAGTGGATCCCTCAAAGAAGGCTGACGAAGATGAGACCCGTCAGGGCCGTTGGTCCGGAACAGGTACGGGGTCTGCCGGCAATAAGTACAGTGTACAGAAAGTATCGATTTACAATTGCGGGTAGCCTTAATTAATTATCTCACTACATATTCTTTAACAGGGATAACTCCATGGGCCACGTCAAGGAAAGGTTTGCCTTTCCTGAGCCCTGTATTTCCAAAACCTGTTGCTGTTGAAATGAACGATGTAAAGTCACTAATTTTTGAATCGATGTACATGGTTTGTGTAACAGCATCATACCTTACACCGGTGAGGCCCTGGATGAGTGCGTAGCTCGACATTGCCCTGGCATACCAGTGGCCGCATTCATACTCATTGAAAGGGTTCCGTATGCGACCATCGTATCTTTTCCGGCATGTCCTGACAATCTCAAGACCCTTTTCAACTTCGCCCATCATCATAAGATGCGATGCTACCTGATACTCAATCCCTGTCCATACTTCATTGCTGTATACAAAGGGTAATGATAACTTCTCCCCCTTTGGCCAGGTACAAAGAAGAAGGCCTCCATCATTTCCGAGGGCAAAAGACGGCCTCTGTGGATTCGAATGATCGCGCAGGTCGGTCTTTAAATTGTATTTATGGACAGCCTTCAGGTGGCTTGCAGTTTTTGCGGAGTCTATGACATTGCTTATTCCGCATACCTCACTAATCCAGGCGCCAAGAACGCCATCGGAAAGGCATCCTTGCCCATACTGGTATTTCGGGCCTTCCGCTTCAAGAAGCAGCTTTGCCTCTTCCGAGTAATCTGAAGTCCATGATCCGACAGAAGCCTGAACGGGATCGGGAGCATTCAGTCCCTGCCACCTGATTTTCTGAATAAAATACTCACCATCAAACAGTTCGGACTCGATTATTTTTCCTCCCCTGCCATAAAGCTCCTCATAAAACGAAACGTCTTCCCCGACATATCTGCCCATCTCAGTAATTGCCCTGAGGGCACCGAGGTAAAAACTTGTACACATTCCATCAGGTCCCCAGAATTCGATATCATATGTATTATGGTGGGGTTCCTCAAGCGTCCCTGAATGGCGGGGGTCCCACGTGCGGATACAGTAATCCATGCTGTTTCTGACCATGGGATACATTTTCCTTAGCCATTCATCATTTCCGCTTATTCTCCAGTCGCGGTAGACTTTCATAATACCTCCCAGCTGGCCATCGGAGGCAGCATGGAATGTGGCCGCTACAGGTCTGATCGGGAGTGCGGACCTGAATGTCTGATGACCTTCAATATTCTGACTTGAAAAGAACTCTGTCTCTCTGAGGGAACGTTCCAGGTCAGGGAACAGATGCGGTACTGCCTGTGCGTAATTCCAGACATGGGTACATGAACCGGCACAACAACCTGAATTATCACTGCAACCTTCCCAGCTCCACATCCTTCCGTCTGTCTGTCTCAGCACCGTGGGTGATTTCAGGATTGTCAGGTTTGCTGCCACGGCTTCGATAACTTCCGGAGGCAATGTAGTATTGTAAAATGAATCACGGAAAAGTTCTGACTTTTCAAGAAGGTCATTATAGTTTTTGGTCCAGTACAAAACAATATCGCTGACAGAGGCAAATCTGGCTGAATACCAGGGTTTGTAATAAGGAGATGTACAACAAGAACCCGAATCTTCTGACCTTTCAGCATCGTTCGGATCCTGTCCGTACTGAAGGCTTGTCTCGGGAACGTACCATGCCATCATCAGCCGTATGTTTCTTGTCTCTCCCGGTTTCAGAACAAAGGGAATATAAAGTGAGGCTCCCGGGGCATCAGAATCAACAGGAGGTACGTCTCTCGTTTTACCACTTTCAATTGTGTTCCAGGTAATTGTGAGAGGATCCCACCAGCCTCCCCTGAACCAGCAGTGGTCCACAACAGTGGAAGGATCATCCGAGTATATTGCAAAATCGCCCCTCAACTCGGGAGCCTTGCTGTTTCCTTCTTCAGATAATATAAAACCGTTCCTGACAGGTTTCACGGAAGCTTTACCACCTGGCTGTTTCATGAAATTCCTCGTATTATACGAAAAAACCAGCTCAAGCTCTTCATTGCTCCTGCTGGTAAATGTATATTCTACAGCTCCGGCAGGCAGGCCTGAATTATCCGCATCTGCAGGAATGAACGGGCTCCACGCTTCAATTGTTACTCCAAGGGGTATATCCGCATCATCAAGTTCGATGCTGGCAAAAGGAAACCTGGCTGTGAATCTGGCATTATCGAAACGGGGAAGGCCATAACTTGCTCCAGGAGAACCATTGCCCGAGTTCGGATTGCCGAATTTTTTCCATTCAGGCACCTGCCCCTCCAGTACCTTTGCACCGTTCTCAATACCTTTTACAGATATTGCAGCAAACATGCAAGGTTCATTATATATCTCCGGGCGGTTTCTCACCGACATGTGCGATATAGCTCCGGTTCCCTCAATACAGAACATACCGGCTCCGATGCCTCCAACCGGAAACGCGATCCTGTCAAGATATTTTCCTGAATACGGACCATTGAAATCATGCCTGCCTCCTTTGTCTTCCGGTTTGTTACCTGTTTTGCAGGAAATGACCAGAAGCATGGATATAAAGGCAGCAACCAGCCTTAATCCCGATCTTTCTTTCATATTAAAAGGATTTAAATAATACTTTGTGAGATTCAGCATATACTTACGCAATCCCGTAACAAAAAACAGATGAAATTACAGATCGGATCAGGGGAATATCAGCTCCTGTGAATTTTCTTCAGTCGTTCACACAGATCCTTAAGCCCTTCGGGAGTATCTCCACCGGGCTGTTCAATTGTTGTCCATCCTTTGTATCCGACTTCATTCAGAGCCTTTATGACAGCGCTCCAGTTCACATCTCCCTCAAGAAGTTTCACTCTGAATCCTGCAGATTTTCCCTGAGTGTCAGCCAAGGTCCGGCTGTACTCCTTAATATGAACCTTTGCAATCCTCCTGTCCAGTATTCTGATCCATTGCTCCGGCCAGCCGTAAGCAAGGATGTTCCCGCAGTCAAAGTAAAATCTGACCATGGGGCTTTCAAACTGGTCAATATAGTGAGCTGCCTCCATTGGACCGAGAAGGAAGTTATTCCATACATTTTCAATTGCTATTGCCACATTAAGTTTTTCAGCCAGCGGGATGCATTTCTTTATCTCTTCCGTTGACCTGTTCCAGCATTCATCGTATGAAACAGATTCTGTGACCCTTCCTGGGACAAGAAGAACGGTGTCGGCTCCATAGATACTTGCGTCTTCCAGTGCCAGTTTCAAGGCATCGACGCCATCCTGCCTTACTTTAGGATCGGGGTCCGACAGCAGAAATTTCCAATGCATTGCCCCGCATACACTCGGAACAGGAAGGCCCGAAGCGTCACGGGCCTTAAGCACCTCATCCCTTTTGAGATGGCTCATTGCCTCCACTCCATCGAAGCCTGCCTGCCTGGCTGCTTCAAACTTCTCCCTTACAGATTCTCCATAGCCTATACTTCCCCACATTATCCCCTTTTTCAGACTTTCAGCACCTTGAAACACAAGCCCTGAAAAGCCAGGCATCGAAGCAGCAGAAAACATTGCAGATGCCATCATTGTTTTTTTTGAAAATTCCCTTCGGTTCATGTTTTAACTGATTAATGATTATCCGGTCTGGTTTTTAAAGATTCTGCTTCAGGCCAGTTTTGGTTCTATTCCTATTACGGGAGGCACTTCCGGTATTCCCGGCACAGGTCCGAACTCATATGTTGTCGGGCCAAGCCTCATATCGGAGTTCATCACCTCATCCCATGTAACGTCTTGTCCGGTATAAGCCGACATACGTCCCATGATCGTTATGAGAGTGGAGTTGATCTGTGCTTCAGCATCACTAAGGTAGTTTCCCGTACGTATAGCTGTCACAAGATTGATATGTTCCTGAACAAAAGGATCTGTGACTTTCCATGTCTCGTCTGTATCACCCTCCTGGGGGTGAGGATATTTCCACATTTCTTCGCCCCTGAGATTATAGATAATACCTTTTGCATTGGCAAATCCCTCAGTACCCACGATGAATTGTTCGGTAAGGTTGCTGCAACCGCTTATCTGCCTGGCAGCGCAGTGGGTATGCATTCCGTTGTCATATAGGTATTCCACGCTGAAGAAGTCGTACTGGTCACCTGTAACTCTTCTCTGCCTTCCTCCCCAGCCTATGGCCTTAACCGGGTTTTTACCAAGATACCAGTTCATAACATCGATCTCATGAATAAACTGCTCAACGATATGGTCGCCTGAAAGCCAGCAGAAGTTTGCCCAGTTACGGAGCATGTATTCCATGTCGGTCCAGCCGGGTTGTCTTTGTATCACCCACAATGAACCACCGTTTCTTATAATATGAGCGCTGACGATCTCTCCTATTGCCCCGTTGGCGACTCTGCGCCATGTTTCCATAAAATCTTTCTGGACCCTGCGTATTGTTCCGCTGACCATACATACTCCCTTGTCTTCGGCTCTTTTTGCAGAAACCATAACGCTTCTGGCTCCAACCGGGTCCACAGCGATGGGCTTTTCCATAAAGATGTGCTTACCCTCATTTACCGCGGCTTCCACATGTGCGGGTCTGAAATGAGGGGGAGTAGTCAGCAATACTATATCCACTCCCGAATCGATAACTTTCTCATAACTGTCGAATCCTATGAAGCAATTTTCATCAGCAATTTCTACGTTCTTCTGTTTTTTGAGTTGTTCACGGCATTGTGCCATCTTATCAGGAAACACATCTCCCAGTGCCGTAATCTCAAGATTTGGTCCGGCATCAAGGAAATTGATAGCTGCACCTGTTCCTCTTCCTCCGCATCCTATAAGGCCTGCTTTGAGCACTTTGCCGTCAGGGGCCTGTTTGAGAAGGGCGGGCAGCTTGATCTCTTTCTTTCCTCCGCTGCACGAGGTCAGTAAATGTGCCGCGCCAACTGTTCCTATGGCAGCGACAGCGCTTTTTGAAATGAATCTCCTCCGGTCGATCCCCTTTATCTCCCGGCATCCGGGTTTTTCAGTCTTTTCCATAAATGTTTTTTAATTTGATTAATATACTTCAAGTTCCTGCCAGGCAGGTAATTTGGGAAACCTTGCATGCGGGTCGGTCTGATACCAGTAACAAACAGAGGCAATATCGGATTTCTGTGCCAGATACCTGCCACCCTGTCTCCAACCCAGGTCCTGTATCGTCACTCTCAGATCTTTCTCAAATCTTACCGGATCCATTATATGCCATCTGTACATTCCAAAGCGCTGCTGTGACTGATAAGTTCCGTCGGGTCTGATTACCTGATGCAATCCGCTGTAAGGCGTGCAAAACTCAGTGTACTTTCCTTCCCTGTCAAAATTATATGAACCGCAAAAATAATCTTCTGTACCGGTCCCGCAGATTGTGGGAAATTTTGTATCGCCGTCAATATAGAATTTTATTTCGCCTTCACCCCACCATCCGTTATTGTTTACGCCCCATGCAAGATAAACGCCTACATAATGTCCTTTACCCTTTATCCCGTCAACAATAGCATAAACTGATGTTTCATTCGGATTCAGCCGGCGATACTGGGCATGAAAGTAGGCTGCGTCGGGGGGTACTTCTGTAAGGGTATAATCAATCTGGTAATACAGTGTCATGGGATCCTGGTCACTGACATTTTCCATGGTTATTCTGCATTTCTTACGGAAGGGCATGACCCAGTAGCAGTTAAATGCGCTGCCGGGATTAACGCATACTGCCAGGGAAACAAGAGGGGCATACTGGTTCCAGCCCATCCCGAAGAAATCCCCGACAGGGCATTCAACCGATGGTTCGGTTTCATCATCCCAGTATATGCGGAGGATGGAAAACCGCCATTTACCAGTGGGTGTCATCCATATATGCTGGATAGCTCCGGGACCTTCTATCTCTGCCATGGTAAAAGTTTCACCCGGCTGGATCCTGACGTAAGGATTTACCTTCCATCCCTGACCCAGATCGCGGGATGCGTGAAAAGCGTTCGCTGTATTCGTCTTATCCTTGTCAGCAGGATCAGCCATTCCGCCTTTTCCTTTTTCTCCTGTAAAGTTTTCAGGGCTTATTGAGCGCGTTTTGGAATCTGATAACCTGAAAAGGTTACCCATGTTCATATTAAGGCCGTCAAACCTGTCCTGTGAAAAAGCCAGAAAAGGCAGAAGTCCGATAAGCAACAGAGTTGTCAGTTTTTTTTCCATTTTCATTTATGTTTGGTTGATCAGGATCAACAATACACTGCTAAATTTAAGAAAAAAGTACTAAAGAGCCAGTCAGAATCTGGGTTAACTTTTTTTTTAGGTATAATAATTATAAGAGAGTCTGTACTAAATGATACATGGCCTTCGGCAAATGATACCCGAAATCATTTTTCATGTCTCGCAGACATCCTTCCGTGAACCACATTTCCAGGCAGTTAGCTGCCGGTTATTTCAGAAAGTGTACCGTAGGGAGAGAGCTCCCCCGTCAGCCCAGAAACCTGAATAGCCTGACAAATTAAACATCGGTTTCCAGTCAAGCCCTATGTTAATGGGAATGCCTTCAAAAGTATATTCTATGCCGAGTATTCCGTCAATCCCAATCACCGTGTAATTATCGCCGATAACTCCCCAGGGAGTATTTTCCCCGTTCCAGAAACCAATATGCCCTCCAAAGCCGAAATACCATCTCAGCCTGTAAAGGTCAAATGCTTCATCATGTATCTCGTACAAGCCGGTCAGATCAAATCCTTTCCACCTTGTTGACAGAATACCTTCAACTGCTGATCTTTCGCTAAAGAAATGCTTTATGGTCAGGCCATTCGACCAGCCCAGCCTTAAACCAAAGCCTGTGTCATAATCCTGGGCAGCTGATGAAGCGCCCATAATTACTGCTAAAGCAAATGCCAAAACTATTCTCTTCATAGGTATCAATTTATAGGTTCAGAAAAGGGTAAACACATACAAATTTATACTTTTTTTGTGTCGGCAAAATATGTATAAAGAAAAAGAGAAGAATCCACCCCTGATTCTTCTCTTCAAAAACGCCCGGTTACAGAACCGGGCAACGGTCGCCTAACCTAAAACCTAGCTGACTCTAATTGACAAAATACACATACTTAAAGGTGAATCCGTTCTCGCGGAGCCACCACCTTAGGGCTTTTGCAACCTTCCGTCGTTTAAGGAGAACCGTTCCTGTTTCTGTTGATGATATTCTGTAAATTGTTTTCATGATTTCGTATTTCAGCTTTCAATAACTCTACATGTAAAAGTAAAGCATAAAGTAACTCCCGTCAATACGCTAATGCTCAGTTAATGGACATTTGGTGTATTTCTGAAGAGCATTGGTCTATGATTACGGAATCCTTACTGATTGTGTAAATCATTTGATAAACAGAAAACTGACCTTCGTCAAAAACGATTTAATATTTACAGGAAAAACCCCGTACAAACACCCTGATTCATAATAGCTGCTGTATAACTCTTATTGTCAAACACATAGATAATAAACCGATTACAAGCACATAATATGGCGATTTTGACAAACAGCTTATTTTAAGGGATTAAAATCCGGATCAACAGGAAAGTTCTGGTCTCAGATCGTGAAAAAGCAGAGGCAAAAAGTGCAAAAAAACAGATAAAGTGAAAAAAGGGACATATGTTGAATGATTGTCAATATTAAGTAAATTAGACAATCATTACCGGATTACGGTTTTTCTGCTTGAATATGGCAAATGTTATCATAGGAGTTCATGGTCTGGGTAACAAACCGCCTGCCCGAATACTTGAAAAATGGTGGATGCTTTCTATGCTGGAGGGCCTGAAAATTAATGACTTCACAACTACAATCCCTAAATTTGAATTGATTTACTGGGCTGACATAATTCATGATACACCCCTTGACAAAAGCGAAGAAGATAAAAGCAGTAAATACTATATTGACGAAAGATACACCACGGCTCCTGAATATTTCCAGGCTGAGGACCATAGTAAACGCAAGAAACTTGTCGACTTTCTCGGCCGGCAAATGAACAGGATATTCCTTAACGATGATCTGACACTTAATTACGGATTTATTTCAGATGCCATCCTTAAAAGGCATTTCAGTGATCTGGAGATCTATTACCGTGATTGCTGTGCCATGAAAAACGGACAGGTCCGGCCGTTTAATGAGATAATCCGGGAAAGATTACTGAGCAGGCTTGAAAAACACAGAAACGATAATATTATGCTGATAGGTCATTCGATGGGATCGATAGTGGCTTATGATGTTCTGGCCTTTCTTGCAACAGATATAAGAGTCAATATATTCATAACAATGGGATCACCACTGGGATTACCATTGATTATAAGCAGGATAGCTTCAGAACACAGACAAATATACGGGCCGGTGAATCGTCTGTCAACTCCTCCTTCCGTGTCCGGGGCATGGTATAATTATTCTGACATACTCGATATGGTAGCTTTTAATTACAAACTTTCAGATTTTTTTTCTGAAAATGCATACGGAGTGAAACCTGTTGATATACTTGTTGTTAACGATTATGTTTCGGAAGGCAATCATAATCCCCACAAGTCATTCGGATATCTGCGAACAACTGAGTTCTCACGGCTTCTACATGACTTTGCGGAAGCTGAACATCTTTCACTCGGGCAAAAAATCGTTCGCAAAACAGAAAATATTATTCTTAATGTCAGATACAGAAGAGAGGCAAGAATGGAGAGCAATAAAGATTAGCAGATACTCTGGCATGATTGTTCTGAAATTGAACTATATTATATCAGATTAAAATGTACTTTTTTTACATTGACCCTATGAATTTGCAAAATATCTGCACTGAAGAAATTCAAAGAAACGAAGGATGGAGTTATCAATACTGAAGGATATAGTTGTAATCTTCGCCTTGTCAACCCTGGTAAACCTTGTTTTTACACGTTTTAATATTCCCACTGTTGTGGGTTATCTCATGACCGGTATCCTGGCCGGCCCGCATTTGTTATCCCTTGTTAATGCAAGGCATGACATTGAAATTATTGCTGAAATCGGAGTTGCCCTTCTTCTGTTCACAATCGGTATGGAGTTTTCTTTGAAACACCTCATGAAGATACGAAGGATTGTTTTTTTCGGTGGTTTTTTGCAGGTATTGTTTACAGCAGGGGTATTTGTCATTATATCTCAATTTTACGGCATGACCCGGCTGGGAGGTATTTTCATCGGATTTCTCGCAGCGCTAAGCAGCTCAGCACTTGTTCTAAAAATCCTTCAGGAGCGATCTGAGGTTTCATCAAATTACGGGCGTACAGTCGTAGGAATTCTTATTTTTCAGGATCTTTTGCTCATTCCCCTGTTGCTTTTCACAAATCTCCTTTCAAATATCTCATCATTTGATCTTTCAAAAGAGCTACTGATTCTTGCCGTCAAAGTAACCGGGATATTCGCACTTGTTTATGCCGGCAACAAATGGCTCCTTCCAAAGTTATTGCATCTTATTGCAATGGCGAAGAACCAGGAGCTTTTCATGATGAGTGTTATTCTTATCTGCTTCTCAATTGCATTACTTACATCCAGGTTAGGAATGTCTCTGGCATTCGGAGCCTTCCTTGCCGGATTAATGATTTCTGAATCTGAATACAGTTACAACGTTTTTGGCAATTTCCTTCCTATAAAAGACGTTTTTGCAAGTTTCTTTTTTGTCTCAATCGGCATGCTGCTGGATCTCTCATTTGTTGTCGATAATTTACAACTTGTAATCCTGAGTGTCCTCATGGTAATTGTAATTAAAGCCTTAATTGCAGGAGGAACAGGGTTTGTTCTCGGGCACACTCTAAGGGGAACGATCCTGATTGGACTGGCTTTAAGTCAGGTTGGTGAATTTTCTTTTATTCTTGCCAAGATAGGATTCAATAATTCTCTTCTGTCAGACTTTTATTATCATCTTTTCCTGTCGGTTGCCGTTATCACTATGGCTGTAACTCCATTTTTGTTTAATTTGTCATCACCTCTTACAACAGCTCTGCTAAAACTGCCTCTTCCTGAGTTCATGAGAACAGGATTATTTCCGTTAAAAGAAATCGAGATTCCTGATATTAAAAATCATCTGGTTATTATAGGCAAGGATGCCAGCGCTCTCAAATTGTCACTGATGGCAAAAAGTAATAATTTGCGCCATATTTCAATAATATTTGATCCGTTGATTGCAAAAGAGAAGCTTAAGGCAGGAGACCTTGTAGTTTACGGAGATGCCATTAATGAACCTGTTCTAAGAAAGGCTCATGTTGAAACATCAGATATTGTTGTTGTCTCAGTTGGCAGTATCATCCCATCCATGGCCATAATTGAAAAAATAAGAACCTTAAATAAAAATGTTTATATACTTGTAAGAGCAACTTTGAGTAAAAATGTCGGACAATTCTATACGATCGGGGCAGATCAGGTTCTACCTGAAAAACTTGAGATTGCAATTGATATGCTGAACCGTATACTGATCAAGCGGCTTGTTCCACAAAGAGAAATAAACCGGATTCTGACGCATATCCGCACCACAAACCTGGGAATATTCAGCGATAAGGATATGGTAAACCAGCCTTCGATACTTGACGAATTTTCGAATTTTAACATATCTGCTGTTAAGGTTGAATCCGGTTCATCGGCAGAAGGTAAATCAGTGATAGATATCGATCTGAGGAAAAAGACCGGAGTAACTTTGCTGGCTATAAGAAGATGTAATGACATTATAGAGCATCCCGTACCCGAAACTGTAATATTGCAGGACGACATTGTTTATTTGCTTGGTGATCCTGAGCAGATAAATTTTGCATCTGAGATGCTTATGCGTAGTACCAGTTAATAAACCAGCAGAATCAGTCAGAAATTATCTTTTAAAAATTTTATGTAACTTTATTAATATTAACAGGCGGTGTAATTAATATTCTGACAATTGATCCGTATTATTTTATGCTTTAATATTTACACGTATTACATGCCGGCAATTATCCTGGATAGAAAAATAGAACTTACATGAGAAAATGATGAAGAAAATATTCGTTGCGGTTCCTGTAATTATGGTTTTGTTTCTTCAGACAGTTCCTGATGCACAGGGCCAGTCAGAAGCAATCAATACAGAAATATGGCAAGCCCCCTGGGAAGGTGTTCCAGAACATTACAGAAACTGGAAATACCCCGATTTCAACTTTCCTCACAAACTGTCAATATGGGAAGATCAGCGCGTCAAAGTCAGGGAAACCATTGTTGACCTTCTGGGCGAGATCCCTCCACGCCCTGAACATCTGAAAGTCAAAACTTTATACAGAGAAAAAAGAAATGGTTATATACTTGAAAAATTCCTTATTGACAATGAAGTGGATTCCTGGATCCCCGGGTATCTTGCCATACCCGAAGATGCAAAGGGAAAAGCCCCTGTTATTTTAGGATTACACGGTCATGGAAGCAGTAAGGACAACATTTTCGGATATGATTCAAATACCGCACAGGATGTGCTTGCACTCTTGATATCCAACGGATTTGCTGTAATGGCCATTGACAGCTATTTTAACGGTGAGCGTAGAGGGCTGGGCCCTGCCGGAGACCTGGAGACCCAGACGAAAGGCCCTGACCAGGAGCTGTCACAGTTCAAGATAAGTTTGTGGTTCGGCCGGTCATTGTGGGGCATGCAGCTTCGCGACGAACAGATTGTCATCGATTATCTGCTGACACGACCGGAAATAGACCCCGGCAGAATAGGTGTTGAGGGCATGAGCATGGGGAGTACACGGGCATGGTGGCTTGCAGCTGTTGATGAAAGAATAAAAGCCGTGGCAGGGATTGCGTGTTTTACCCGTTACAAGGAGCTTATCGAACAGCGTCAGCTCCGGGCCCACGGTATATACTATTTTGTTCCGGGCATGATGAATCACTTTGACACCGAAGCACTGATGGGCCTTATTGCCCCCAGACCCTTCCTCGTCCTTACTGGCGACAGCGATTTAGGTTCGCCCCTCAGCGGAATAAGGGTGCTTGAGAAAAAACTCAGGGAAGTCTATGAGCTGTATAATAAACAGGAGAATTTCAAAAGCATAGTCTACGAAAATACCGGTCACGTTTATACCGACGAAATGAAAATCGAAATGCTAAGGTGGTTCAGGACACATCTTGGCAGATGACATCCTGAGATTTTATGCAAGCCCGGGTTGTTCAGGCCCACTTTTCAGATAATACATGAGAACATTCATTGCAAAGCGGGCAGAAACAGTTCCCGGACCGCCGCTCATTTCCATTCCTACTCCGATGGCTTCTATTACCTCGGCTTCAGCTGCTCCGCAGTCAAGTGCCTGCTTTATATGCCATTCCATACACGATTCACAGTTTATGACAACTGAGATCCCGACTGCAATCAGTTCTTTCTCTTTTCTTTCCAAGGCACCGTCAGCATAAGTCTTTTTCTCCATCTCAAGAAAAGACCTGTAAATTTCCGACCTGTTGTTATAGAAATCATGCGCCTGCTTTCTCAGCCTGATAATTTGTTCAATTTTTCCCTTATAATCAAAAGCCATATAATCTGTTTTATCTGATTACCAGTATCTTTGAAGTCCTGACAATGCCTTCATATCTCAGTCTGAATAAATACATACCGGAGGCAAATCCGTATGTGTCCCAGGTTATGGAATGACAACCACTGTTAAGGTTCCTGTCAAACAGTATCTTTACCACACTACCATATTCGTTCAGTAACTGGCCTGATACGTGTCCGGCAGCCGGGATCTGAAAATTTATTGTAGTTGAGTGCCTGACAGGATTGGGAAAGTTCTGTTGTAAAATAATACTATCAGGCTTACCGGCCTGACTGTAGTCAAAAGGTTCATTTACGAGATGCCAGTATGGTTCATTATAACCGCTGTAATTCCTCTGGAGATAATAGGTTTTCAGAGGAAATCTTTCTAATTGGTTAAGTTCAACAGGCTCTGCTCCGGATTCCGGGTGCCACTTGAAAAGAGGTATTTTCGCCGGATCTATGGTTTCTGCCATACCTCTTTCCCTTGCCATGTGGAAAAGTCCGAAATTACCCGGTTCATGCCCCGCCAGATAGTGTCCGATAATATCGGCATGGAACTGGTTACGGCCAAATATTATATAGTTTGTCATGTAGTCTGTTGCCAATCCATTTTCTCCCGGTCCATCCATAAAATTACCATCCCTGCCGTAAATACCCTCAATAATGTGGAGCCCGGCCAAAGTCACCGAGTTATTGTCCAGGCATCGGGTCGCCCATGTTTCCTGCCATATACCGCCATTTTCTCCGGGTTTGTCCCACCGTGGAATTCCTGCAGCTTTGTGCCTGTGATAATTATTCAGGATATCTGTGTTGGCAGCGGGATTTATATCTCCCGGATTCACCCCTGTCAGAACTGCACCATAACGGCTGCAATGAGCCTGATAATTCATTGCAATTGTGCCCTGAAGGTTCTTGGCACACAAGGTAAGCCCCATGCCGTGAGTCTTGAATTTGGCAATGTTCAGAAGAAATGTATCCGGTGCATTTACCGGCCACAGGTATGGTATCCGTCTGAAAAAAACTCCGTCGGGCACATCGATCCATTGTATCTTGTCAGGGCTCAGTTCCGCCGCCGGAATATCGATGCCCTGAAGATCGATTCCGGTGCGTTCAGCCATGTCAGGATACCCGCCGTCTTCAAGATCCCCTGGGCAGTTGACTTCGCGGACATAGAACTGCCCGGATGAAAATCCCAGTTCTTTAAGGCTTTCAATGATCCCTTCAACAAAAAAAACATCTGTGACTATACCCATTGATCTTTCAACTGTGTATTTGATGTTGCCTCTTGCGCGGCAGGTAAGATTTGGTTTGATAACCACTTTGTGGGTCAACGGTATTCCACTATGTGCATCGTCTGTAAATCCAAATACGGAACGTCCGAAATCCAGTCCTGCCTTTTTTATTGCTGCCGAATCTGTCTTTCTTTCAACTTCGGTATTCATAATAAAAACCGCTCCGGGATTCAGGAGTATGAAAGGATTAATCCCTGCAAATCCGATTTGCTTATCTCTTCCCGATATTCCGACAGAAGGAAGAATGATTCCTGCTCCGGCCAATAACGAAGACCGGACAAATTTTCTCCTGTTGATGCTCATCTGCCAGTGTTTTAATCCGGGTTTCAACTAACCGGAAAGTTACAAATTCACGGGCTGATAATCAACATCCGGCAAATAATGTAACAATATTGCTATTCCTTCTGCCTGATGCTGTCTTGAAATACTTCTCCCTCTTCCTGGCAGCCTCTGATCCTCCAACATATTCACTGTAGAATATTCGCCACGGAATATGACCGCTTGTGTATTTCGATTTGCCCTTATTATGCTCCTTCAAGCGTATTTCATAATCCGTCGCCATACCAATATAGATCACTCCATCTTTTTCACTAACCATGGCATAGACATAGAATCCATCCATATTTTAAATAAATTTATATTGCAAGCGTGTGCGAGACTTGTGAAAAAGAGTGAGACCCTTCGCTCTCGCTTCGGCTCTCACTCTTTTATGTGGTGCCACCGGGAATCGAACCAGGGACACCAGGATTTTCAGTCCTGTGCTCTACCAACTGAGCTATGGCACCTTCTTTTCGGAATGCAAATATATATTGCAAATCGTTTAAACCAAAAAAATTATCAAAAAAAACGATTTGCAATCATTTAACTGATGTAATACCTTTACAGCCTGATCAACAATCAAGAATGGATCTGTTCATTTATTCCCTGCCCAACGGCATCAGACTGGTTCATAAAAAAATAACCGGCCTGGTTGCCCATTGCGGACTTATTATCAATACAGGTTCGCGTGATGAACTGCCAGAGGAACACGGAATGGCACATTTCATTGAACATATGCTTTTCAAAGGAACCTCCCGGAGAAAAGCATACCATATTCTAAGCAGGCTCGAAGATGTTGGTGGCGAACTCAACGCATATACAACCAAAGAAGAAACAGCAGT
The DNA here is from genome assembly GCA_964466705.1 of uncultured Rikenellaceae bacterium. Taxonomy (GTDB): domain Bacteria; phylum Bacteroidota; class Bacteroidia; order Bacteroidales; family VadinHA17; genus LD21. The sequence continues at coordinate 10,951 of CAYXSM010000020.1, read as the reverse complement.
CCATGCGTCTTTCATGAAGGAGAGCTACAGCAGAGCGATCGAAATAATCAGAGACATAACCTTTAACTCTGTTCTGCCAGAAAAAGAGATCGAAAAAGAAAAGGATGTCATAATTGAAGAGATCAATTCATATCTTGATTCCCCGGCTGAACTGATCTTTGACGATTTTGAAGAGCTGATATTTGCCGGCCAGCCTATCGGACGAAATATCCTTGGAACACCCCGGTCAGTAAATTCGTATACTCGAAAAAGCCTGTCTGACTTCATGATGAGAAACTACAATACTGATCAAATGGTATTCTGTTCTGTGGGAAACATAGAGAACAACAAAATACTGTACCTCTTCCATAAATATTTAGGTGATATTCCTGCCAAAATAATGCCAGGACGGCTGGTAAATTCATGGATCTACCACCCTGCGAATGTCACCAAAAAGATGAACACCTACCAGAACCATTGCATAATCGGCAACATTGCCTATGACCTGAAAGACGAACGCCGTATGGGTATGTTCCTGCTGAACAACATACTGGGAGGACAGGGACTAAATTCAAGACTGAACCTGTCGCTTCGCGAGAAAAACGGGCTTGCCTATAATGTTGAATCAAGCTATAATCCCTACTGCGACACAGGAGTTTTCTCGATATACTTTGGGACTGACAGCAACAACCTGGCAAGAAGCATTTCAATTGCAGTGCGTGAACTTGAAAAATTAAGAAAAACAAAACTCGGAAACATCCAGCTCAGTAAGGCGAAAAACCAGATAAAAGGTTATCTGGCCCGGGGATATGAAAATCATGAAACACTTATGCTCAGCCTCGGAAAAAGCCTTCTGGTCTTTAACAGGGTAGACAGCATGGAAGAGATCCGTAAAAAGATAGAAAAAGTAAATGCTTCCGACCTGCTGGAAACTGCAAATGAAATATTTGAACCAGCAAAACTTTCAACTCTGATATACAATTAACAGCGGTTTACCTGATGCTTCGTTATTTACAGGTCAGCTGCTAAGTATTAGCAGCTGATGGGAAAACGCCGAGAAATTTTATATTGCCTAACCTGATGTCAATGGACAGGATTCTGGAAAAATATATTACTGATCATTCTTCTCCGGAAGATAAAGTTCTCTATGATCTGTACAGACAAACTCATCTAAGGTTTGTCAATCCAAATATGTCAACGGGGTATCTGCAGGGAAAACTACTTGAATTCCTTTCACTGATGATAAATCCGGAGCTGATCATTGAAATCGGCACTTATACAGGCTATTCTGCAATATGTCTTGCTAAAGGACTGAGGCCCGGAGGCAAACTGTACACCATTGAGGTGAACGATGAGCTGACCGGATTCAGCAGGGCTTATTTTCATAAGGCAGGTATTGATTCATCAGTTGTTCAGCTTGCAGGCAGGGCCCAGGATATAATCCCCCGTCTCGGTCTCCGGTTCGATCTTGCTTATATTGATGGGGATAAACGTGAGTATCCGGAATACTATAAAATCATTTCTCCAATAGTACGTCCGGGGGGATTCATTCTGGCTGACAATATTCTCTGGGGGAATAAGGTACTTGAAAGAGAAACCGCAGATCCCCAGACAAAAGGGATCATTGAGTTCAATGAATTGATACGCAATGAAACGAATATTGAAAAATTGATACTTCCGATAAGGGATGGGCTGACACTTATCAGAAAGATCCGCTGAAATAGCATTCCGGATTTTTTAAGTAAGAAAAAGATGCTTACAGGTACAACCAGTGGTTTGTGAGCGCACATTTTAAACTGGTACAATTTTTGAGTTGCTGAAATAAACAATTCTCATGAAAAGGCTTTTGTCATTAACAGCTGCTCTGGTGTTTTGCCTTTATTCAGAAGCACAGGTGAGCAATACCGATATTCTTACAGATCTGGAATCGACTCAGCAATCCGAAAATGAATCCATTTACGCCACAGTTAATTCAGCAACCAGGCTCTTCAGGGACAAGGACGATTTAACCTCTGTGTTAATGATAATCCCCAGAGGTTCAGTGGCAAATGTTCTGGACACTGTTGATACATATCTTCAAATCAGCTTTGAAGGGAATAAGGGATACATCGATATCAGGCATGCCGTCGCAGAGGACCGGCCACCTGCCGATAAGGCTTCGGATTCTTTTCAGAAACCCTCCCGGCAGGAGCCTGCTTCACGTCAGGTGCATCAGGAAAGCCGGCTTTCTATCCTCGAAAGGAAATATGGTTCCGACATGGCTTCACAAATCTGTTCCGGCAAGATCTGGAAGGGAATGTCCGCTGAAATGGTAAATGACAGCTGGGGTACACCGTTAAAGATCAACAGGGTTATCAGCGGAAGCAACATTAAGGAAGAATGGATTTATAAAAGCACCTGGCTTTATTTCCAGAACCGGATCCTGGTTGAATGGGGTCCTGCAAAAAAATAGCCCGTGTTTCTTTATCAGCAAGTAATTTTATCCATAATTGCTGTGAATAAAAAAATTGTTTATTTTTGCCCGTGAATTTGCGGGAGTAGCTCAGTTGGTAGAGCATAACCTTGCCAAGGTTAGGGTCGCGGGTTCGAGTCCCGTCTCCCGCTCAAAGAATAGCTGCACAGGCAGCTTTTTTGTTACATTAAATTAATTCCTGTTTAAAATTCCCCTGCCGCTATGAAAAATCTGTACGCACTTCTTATTACTTTCATATTCGCACTTCTGATATCCTGCTCGGAAAACAGTAATAAGCCGGTAATTCCGGTATCAATGGAGAAGTACACTCTTTCAAACGGACTGACTGTAGTACTGCACGAAGACAGGTCTGATCCCATTACAGCAGTTGCTGTCCTGTTTCATGTTGGCTCAAGCCGCGAAACTGAGGGCAAAACAGGATTCGCTCATCTTTTTGAGCATATGATGTTCCAGAGATCAGAAAACGTAGGTGAAGATCAACTTTTTAAGCTCATCCAGGGGGCCGGCGGAGAGCTAAATGGTGGAACCGGACAGGATGCTACGGTTTACTATGAGGTTGTCCCGAAAAATGCCCTTGAACTTGCCTTGTGGCTCGAATCAGACAGGATGGGTTACCTGGAAAACACTGTTACACAGGCAGCATTTACCAATCAGCAAAATGTGGTCCAGAACGAGAAACGCCAATATGTCGATAATGCCCCATACGGCTTCAATGAATACCTGATACTTAAAAACCTTTATCCCAAAGGTCACCCTTACAGCTGGGATGTGATAGGCGAAATGGAGGATCTCCAGAACGCAACTGTTGAAGACGTAAAAGCATTCCACAGAAAGTTCTATTCACCTAACAATGCCACCCTGGTAATTGCCGGAGATTATGATAAAAAAGAAGTTAAAGCTCTGGTTGAAAAATATTTCGGGGAAATCCCCGCCGGAGAGCCCATTGAGAGAAGAAAACCTATGCCTGCATCCCTTTCCTCAACTGTAAAGATCTACCATGAAGACAATTTTGCAAAAGCACCCCGGTTTACCATGGTTTTCCCCGGTGCAGAGCAGTTCTCGAAAGATTCATACGCCCTCGATTATCTTGGGGACGTCCTTTCAAACGGCAAGAAAACACCTTTATACAAGATCCTGGTAAGAGATAAAAAACTTACTTCATCAGTTTCTGCAAGAAACGGATCGCAGGAGCTCGCAGGAAGTTTCACTGTAACGGTCACGGCAAATCCCGGGGTTAACCTTGGCGAAGTAGAGAATGCTATCTTTGAGGCTTTTGATCTTTTTGAGAATGAAGGTTTCACAGAGGATGATCTTGTTAGCATAAAAGCCCGTAATGAAACATATTTTTATAGTTCATTCAGCAGCGTTCTGAACAAGGCATTCACTCTGGGCCAGTACCAGATGTTCAGGGATGATCCTGCCTACTTTGATACCGATTTCAGGAATGCACAATCTGTAACATCAGAAGACATTAAAAATGTATTTGAAAAATACATTAAGGGGAAAAATTATGTGGCCACAAGCCTTGTACCGCGCGGCGAGACAGGACTGATTGCCGATGGATCAGTTGATGCAGCCATCCGGGAGGAAGATGTGACAAGGGCCACTGAGGCCAAAGGCGAAGGCGTTGAAGAGGAATCCGTTGTTAAAACCCCGACATCTTTCGATCGGTCTGTCCAACCCCCTGTTGGGCCTGATCCAATGGTTACAATACCTCCCGTCTGGACCGCTTCCCTGCAAAACGGAATGAGAATCTTTGGAATTACACAGAGTGAATTACCTCTGGTCCAGTATTCAGTAGTAATAGACGGAGGCCACCTGCTAGACGACATTGAAAAAGCAGGCCTTGCAAATCTTACAGCCGCACTGATGAATGAGGGTACCAAAAACAGGACACCTGAAGAGCTCGAAGAAGCAATAAGGCTTCTGGGTGCCAGCATTTACTTTTCTGCGGGAAATGAAAACATAACCTTAAGAGTAAGTACCCTGTCGCGTAATTTCGAAAAAACGATGGGCCTTGTAGAGGAGATGCTTTTTGAGCCGAGGTGGGATGAAGAGCAGTTCATGCTTGCAAAAAGCAGGATAATAAATAATATAAGACGCAATCAGGCAAATCCGTCATATCTGGCATCTGCAACGTTGAACAGGCTCATCTTCGGGGATGAAAATATATTGTCAGTTGAAGCATCCGGCACTGTAGCCTCAGTTGAATCGCTTACAATCGATGACCTGAAAGAGTATTACGAAAAGAATTTTTCTCCTTCCGTGGCCAGCTTCATCATAGCCGGTGATGTTGACATCAAAAGGGTTAAAGCCGCTCTCGGGGGTATAAACTCAAAATGGTCTTCCAAAGAGGTAGCTTTTCCGGAATTAGAAATTCCCGAACCTCCACAGAAATCGCAGATATATTTTGTCGATATACCTGAAGCAAAACAGTCTGCCATAGCAATTGGAAGCCCTTCAATCCCGAGAACAGATCATGAATATTACCCTGCCCATGTTGCCAACTACAAGCTGGGCGGCTCCTTTAACGGAATATTTAATCTGATACTCAGGGAAGAGAAAGGCTTTACCTATGGAGCAAGGTCAGGCTTCATGGGTGCAAAGAATTACGGTACATTCATGGCTTCATCAATGGTCCGTACCAACTCAACTCTCGAATCAGTGAGTATTTTTAAAACGGAAATGGAAAAATACCGGCAGGACATGCCCGGGGAATATATTGATTTTACCAGGTCGGCTCTGCTGAAAAGCAATGCGAGAAACTTTGAAACTCTGGGAAGCCTTCTGGGAATGCTTAATACAATCTCGTCATACAATCTTCCACCTGACTATATCAAGCAGGAAGAAGCTTATCTGAGGGATCTGACTGCTCAGAAGCAGCTGGATATGGTCAGGAAGTACATCTATCCCGACAGGATGTATTATGTTGTTGTGGGAGATGCAAAAACACAGGTCCCGGAGCTTGAGAAAGCCGGTCTGGGAAAACCTGTTATCGTGAAGATCTGAGAAAGGCAGAAAATCCTCTGCAAACAGCTTTTTGTTCCATGCTGTCAGATTACCTGATGCTGTCGCGCACAGAGACATAAGCCAGCTGAAAGCCCTGATATGAAAAACCTGTATCCGGCCAGTAAAGGTCAGGCTATCAGTTGACCTGGTCGCCCTTTTTTGATTCTTCAACAATATACTGCCTGCCTGGTGCAGAGGATTCGTGCTTGTAAATCATATTTCCAACCATAAGCACCATAATAGTCATCAGTAAAACAAGTGTTATGACTTCTTCATTTATTAACCCGATTCTTGACTGCCCGGGAATGCTCAGAAAAAGAAGAATAGTTATGAGTCCCCTCGGGGCGAAGAACACCAATGGCGTTGACGGCGTCCTGAGAACCACGGCAAAGAAGAGAAACCTGAGAAAAAATATGCCCGCAGCTATAATTAGGCTTGTAATAAGATTTTCAGGATTGAAAAGACCTGCTAGGCTTACATAATAACCAAACATTATGAAAAAGAATGACCTGACCAGGAAGGTCAGTTCAATCAGTATCTTTCTGAAAGAAATCAGGTCCTGCCTGAACTTTGGAAAATCAACAAATCTTTTCAGTACAGTGTTTTCAACCAGTTTGTTGTTCGATAATGCCAATCCGAAGACAAGCACAAGAAAAAGTGCCGGAAGATGATATAGTTCAGCCAGGGTGTATACCAGGACCACGCATGTCATTATGATAATGTAATTAACGTGGTAGGTTATTTTATGAAGCAGAATAGCCAGTATAAAGGTGACTAACGCTGCAATTATGATTGTCAGAATACCGTTGAATGCAAAATTTATCAGGCCCCACCCGATCGATTCCTGGTTTAACAGTATAAAATCAAAGACGATAATTCCTATGATATCAGAAAAAGAACTTTCATACACAATAAATTCCCTCTGGTCCTGCCTCAGACTGACTGATGAAGCAATTGCTACTGTGCTGCTTATGATCCCCAGAGGGATAACATTTAAAAGTGTATCAAAAAACGAAAATCCATAGACTCTAATCAGTATAAATGAATAAATCGCAACAAATATTACAAACATAAGAACGGACGAAAGAACGGATCTCCATATAAGTCCGATCTTATGCCACTGCAACTCGATGTCCAGGCTTGCATCCATAACGATAAGGACCAGGCCAAGAGTTCCTACAACAGGAAAGACGGGTTCAAGGTCGGGTATGGTAATTCCTGTTTTCCTCACCATAATCTGAAGGAGAACACCAAGGCCGATAAGCAGTACAACTCCTGGTACTTTGGAATATTTACTTGTAATATCAAAAATGTAGGCCAGAATTACCAGCAGGCAGAGCACCAAAATAATATAATCCGCCATAAAGCTTTAAATGAAATGTAATATACTTATTATTCAGCCTGTTATTCAGTGCAATTCCAAACCACAATATAAAAATAAGATTCTTTTGCCACATTATATTGTTCTCCTGCAGAAAGCTGTTTCGGAAAAACATAATTTATGCTAAATTTGCTGATGTAATTCCACTGTGAGGGTATAACCTCAAAATTACAACCGCCCGGATGGTGGAATTTCCGCTGCGCGGAACAAGGTCCGACACGACGGACAGGTTGTTTGAGATAGTTTTAGTGTTATAACCGCCGACAGGCATTTCTTATATGATATTTACAGCCCGGATGGTGGAATTTCCGCTGCGCGGAACAAGGTCCGGCACGACGGACAGGTTGTTTGAGATAGTTTTAGCGTTATAACCGCCGACAGGCATTTCTTATATGATATTTACAGCCCGGATGGTGGAATGGTAGACACGCAGGACTTAAAATCCTGTGGCCATTACGGCTGTGCGGGTTCAAGTCCCGCTCCGGGTACTGAAAAAGAGCGAGTGTGAGACAAGGAACGAAGTGACGAAGTTCCGTATAGCGGAAGCGAGAGCGAGCACACTCGTCTCTTTTTCCTCAAAACTCGCACTCACACTCACGCTTCTGATCCTTTCATCTTTTCCAGATTCTTTATAAATTAGCTCTATATCGCTGCTAATTTACCAGTCAACAGCCTTTTTTGCTTCTTCAAGATGAAGAAACGCTATATGGTTATATATTGCATTTTCCATCCTTAAATCCCAGCTCTTCTGGAGTATCTGCAATGCTTCAGGGTATTTACCCTGTTTAAATAACCCCCAGCCTTTTGTATCAAGAAATTCATAATGATCAGGACTGAGTTCCAGTGCTTTTTCAACGAGGTCCAGGCCTTCCTGTATGTTCCTCCCGGTATCGATCAGGAAGAATGCAACAACATTCATAGTCGCGGGAGATTCAGGTCTTAATCTTAAAGCTTCACGCCAATAGCCTTCTGCATTATCCAGCAACCCTGCCCCCCAATAAATACCTGCCAGATAATCAGCAATATCTTCCCCGGATACAGAACTTTCCCTGCTTAATAATATAAACTTCCCCCAATAACTACCTCCTATATCTTCATTGAATTCTTCAAGCCTCTCGTTACAGGTAAAAATAAACTTCTCAATGTATTTATTTGCAGCTTTTCCTTTACCTTCAGATAATGCGAGAATAGCTTGATTATAAAGCAGAAGATAGTCATCAGGAAAAGCCTTTTCCGCTTTTCTGTAAAGCTTTCTTTCTTTCCTGTGCTGCCCTGTTTCATGATAGGCATGACCAAGGTCTGTATAAAACCAACTTGTAGAAGGTTTTAAATCCCATTTATTAAAGATATCCAGTGCTTTTTCCAACTCAGGGATTGCTTTTTCATATTGAAACAAACGAGAGTAAGAATAACCAAGGAGACGATATGATTCTGGATTCTGGTTATCAATTTCAAGAAGTTGTCTGACTGCTTTAATTCCTTCCCGGGGTGTTTCAAAGATACAGGCATATGCGAAATTTATGAAGGCCTCCTGATATCTGGTCATCAGACTTCTTGTGGCATATAATTCAAGACACCATTTTTTTGCCTGGTCATATATCCCAACATTGTAATATACCCAAAGAAGCTCCCAGGTTGCAGCAACAAAAATTGAATCGTTTTTTATTGCATCCAGGTGGTACTTTATTGCAGTGGCGTTATCAGATTTGTAGTGTGCATTAATACCAAGCATATATTTTCTGTATGCTTCCGGCGAACTGGTAAATGAGTAAGGCCGGGTGTCCCGATTCAATTCATTCAATTCCTTTTCCAGAACAGATATAACAAGATAATTATTTATCTGTGCAGATAGTGAATCTGTCATTATAATTATATTTTCTTCCGCCCCGGGACCTTCTATCTGAAAGGGCTTAATGATCTCCTTCGTCCTGGAGTTTATCAACTGAGCAGTGATCCTTAAACTTGTTCCTTTAGGAATTATGTTCCCGGAAATAAAAATATCAGCATCCAGCTTCCTGGAAATTAAACTGGCGATGGAAGGTGTTAATGATGTATAGTTTGTAATTCCCCTTCCTTCAAGCATACTATTTATAATATCTGTTTGTCTGACAAGTATTTCATTATTATTTGACAGACTATTTTCAATAAGTATCTGGATTCCCTTTTCACAATAATTTTTCGTTGTATCATTCGTCATATTCCGGAAAGGCATCACGGCAACCGTGATTTTACCCTTTGCCCCTGATTGTTCAGGCCTGGTGCTATTGAATATTTTATGATACACGAGAATAATTACTGCAATCAGCAGGACAGCAAGAATGATAATAACCGGCCTTAACCTCCATCTAATTGGTATTGAAAATGAACCTTTCTTACTGCTAGCTTTCAGTGACTCTGGTTTTTGTATCCCCCTTTTACTTGCTTCCCCCGGTGTAATGCCAAAGTAATCATTAAAGCACTGGTTAAAATAAACGGGGCTGCTGAATCCTGTCCGATATGCTATCTCTGATGCTGTACCTGCCTTTGCCTTTAATAATTTCAAGGCTTCTTCAAGCCGTATTTCCCGTACAAATGTGGAGAGAGATTTGCCTGTTGTTTTTTTCAGTTTCTTGTGGACCTGCGACCTGCTGTAACCTGATTCAGAGACAAGAGCTTCAAGGCTGAATGCTTCGCTTGAAATATTTCTGATAACATAATCCCTTATTTTTCTGAGGAATATTTCATCCATGGAAAGTTCTTCTGCCTTATGCGATTCTCCCGGGGTCATAAGCCTGAAAAATAAGATACTTTGAGGGTATCTCACCAGTTTATAAAAAATCCGTACCTAAATTTAGGCTTATTTCCTTTATAAGTCAAGAGCTAATTAATATTCTATGAGAATGAGGCCTTTAAAATGGTGTAAGATTGCCATGGCTCTCTGGTTTAATGACCAGACTGTATTAACTGCAACAGGTTACTTAATACAGGAAAATCGCATTATAAGAGAGGGTGTAAGAAAGACATATTTCCCCGGGAGGAACTAAATATGGCTTTCAGTACACCCCTGAACCGGAATTGATACTGGTACCTAAAATAGTAACCCGGAATACCCTGCCCGGGAATCCGGATTATTGGCAATCATCTGGCATCGGGAAGCCATCTTCCAAATTGTCCTTGAAACAATGTGGTCCAATATTCCACATAAAAAACACTGACGAGCTAATATTAGAAAAATGACAGTCCTTAACCGTTTGCATTCCGGGATTTTCCAATAACATAACGCCCACATCAGCATTTGATATTACGTTGTCCTTGAGTTCGGCCGTTGTACCCATCCAAAGGTCAATAGCAGCTCCACCAGCACCTTCTATAACACAATTCTTCACACTCAAATGATTGAACAAGCCCGGTTCCCCGTATCCTGTACCTATGATGGGCCACGTTACATTATACCCGTTATAAGCGCCTTCCACATCACCCACATACTCACCTTTGATACGCAGGTCTTTGCATTCAAGAGATATACCATCGCCTAAAAGGGTGATAACATTATCAATATTTGTTGAATAATATCCGCCATAGAATGGATTGGTATGCCCTTCAGCCGGATGATCACCTTCGACCAATATGCTAAATGCCTTGCAGGTCAAATCCCCTTCTGCATGAATCTCCAACATGCTTGAGATCCCGTAACCAGGAGGAAAACCAGGTGTTTCTGGAACTTTGAATCCGGGCGATGCCTCGATAATTGTTGCATCCTTTCCAGCTCCCTTGATGGTCCCTCCCGGGTATCCATATATGCAAATTGATTCACTAAGGTAAAAATGACCGTCAGGAAGTGTTACACTTAAGCCTTTTTCCAGGTCACTTCTCAGCTGCTCAGTAATATCAATCCCTGGTATGTAGTTAGAGGTTTTAGCTTGCTTTAACATTAAAAACTCATCTTCTGAGACCAGGGCACTCCCTTCCTTGGTACAATGACTGCACACCATTGCAACAAAGAGGAAGATAATTACAATACTCAAACTTGCTGTTTTTATGATTCTCTTTTTATGTTAATGTTAGATTTGGCCGGTTATAATACTACCCTGAATTAAGACCACTGGTTAAGGTTAAATTTGATAACTTTA
>CAYXSM010000019.1:0-61766 GCA_964466705.1 uncultured Rikenellaceae bacterium | reverse complement strand
TGGTAGAATAGCAGCAGCTTTTATTTATTTGATCTTTAACTCTTAATTCGCATTATTAATCAATGTTCAGGCTGGTAGCTGCCTGTTTTTATTAATCGCACCCTCCCGGGAATCAAGCTGCAAAGATCTGATACATTATTGCAGCAAGTGTTGCTCCTGCTGCAGGACCCAGAATGGGAACCCATGAATAGCCCCAGTCGCTGTCCCTTTTTCCCCTTATCGGCAGTAAGAAATGCATTATCCTCGGGCCAAAATCACGGGCCGGGTTTATTGCATATCCTGTTGGCCCGCCAAGGGCCAGCCCTATACCTAACACTACCAGTGCCACAGGCAGTGCATTCAAAGCCCCCAGCCCAACTTCAGGCTCTGCCATATAGAGCACGGCAAGGGCCAGAATATATGTTCCGATGATCTCAGTGATCAGATTGTAAATGTAGCCTCTTATATTAGGTATTGTACAGAAAACGGCTAGTTTTGAATCGGCATCATCCGTGATATCAAAATGTTGCTTGTATGCCAGCCATGCCAGTGTTGATCCGAACATTGCTCCCAGAACCTGGGCAGTGATGTAGAGAGGCATAAGGGAACTGGAAAATTTTCCAGACAGTACCAGTGCCAGGGTTACGGCAGGGTTCAGGTGTGCTCCGCTCACTGAAGCTGAGATAAGTACCCCGGTAAAAACCCCTATTGCCCAACCGAAGGTTATTACAATCCAGCCGCTGTTGTTGCCTTTGGTATTTTTAAGGAGCACATTGGACACAACACCGCTTCCGAAGCACAGGATCATGGCCGTGCCAAAAAATTCAGCGAAGAATACATTCATTTTGGTCTTTGTTAAAGTTGATTTTAAGTATTTTCCAAAATCTGATTATTCATTTGAAGCCCATGTTTCTGCAGCTTTCACGGCCCGCTGCCATCCTTTTATAAGTGAATGTGTTTCATTTTGTGGCATCTGAGGCGAAAAGGCCCTGTCAGGTTGCCATTGCCTGCGCAGTTCCCCGGTGCTGTTCCAGTATTTCACAGACAATCCGGCAAGATAGGCGGCTCCTAGTGCCGTTGTTTCCGTTATCTTTGGCCGTACCACCCTTGTTTGCAGAAGATCAGCCTGAAACTGCATCAGATCGTTGTTGACGGTTGCTCCTCCATCGACACGCAATTCACTGATATTTATTCCGGAATCCTTTTGCATTGCCTGCAACACCTCCCATGTCTGGAATGCGATGCTGTCCAAAGCTGCCCTGGCTATATGTGCTGATGTCGTTCCGCGTGTAATGCCAACCATCGTGCCACGTGCATGCTGGTTCCAGTGTGGTGCGCCAAGACCTGCAAAAGCCGGTACAAAAAAGACCCCTTCACTGTTACTGACCTGTCCGGCAAGCTTTTCTATTTCCTCCGATCTGTTTATCAGCCCAAGACCGTCACGCAGCCATTGCACCACAGCCCCGGCGATGAAAATGCTTCCTTCAAGAGCATAAAAAGTATCATTGCCCATTTTCCATGCAACAGTTGTCAGCAAGCGGCTTTTTGACCCAACAGGTTTATTCCCGATATTCATGACCATAAAGCAACCTGTTCCATAGGTGTTCTTTGTCATCCCCGGTTCAGTGCACATCTGTCCGAAAAGAGCAGCCTGCTGATCTCCTGCTATGCCGGCAATCGGAATATCGGCGGAAAAGATGCCTTCAGAGTTACCGTAGAGCTCTCCTGAGGATCTGACCTCAGGCAGAACTGACTCCGGAATATTGAAAATCTTCAGTAACTCTTCATCCCATTTCAGGGAATTAATATCAAAAAGCATTGTTCTCGAGGCATTTGTTACATCTGTGATATGAAGCTTTCCCCTTGTCAGATTCCAGACAAGCCACGAGTCGACAGTTCCGAAAGCAAGGTGCCCCTTGTCCGCCAGTTCACGTGTCCCATCAACATTATCAAGGATCCATTTGATTTTTGTGGCTGAAAAATAGGCATCGATGACAAGTCCTGTCTTTTCACGAATGACTGCGCTGTAGTCCTGATTTTTGAGCTGATCACAATATGATGAAGTACGGCGATCCTGCCAGACTATAGCATTGTGGACCGGTTTACCCGTAAGTTTGTTCCATACTACTGTTGTTTCGCGCTGGTTTGTTATACCTATGGCTGCAATATCTGATCCTTCAAGGCCTGCTTTTGCCATTGCCTCCATGGCAACGCCCATCTGTGTTGACCATATTTCTTCAGGATCATGTTCCACCCATCCCGGACGGGGAAAATACTGTTTAAACTCTTTTTGAGCACCGGATACCAGACATCCGTCATGGTTAAAAACTATTGCTCTTGAACTTGTTGTTCCCTGGTCAAGGGCCAGAATAAAATCGCCCATATTCAATGTTTTAAAATAATATTCACTGATTACAGATAATTCTTTATAAGCAAGTTGTATTCTGCAACCTGTTTCTGCTGCCACTCTTCATCAAAATCCATTTCTCTGGCCATTATCTTTGCAGCCATTGGAGCAGCCTCCTGGCTGGCTCTGACATCCAGAAAAAGAGATCGCGTCCTGCGGGCCAGCATATCCTCCAAAGTTACCGGCATTTCATTCCTGCTTATCCATGCTATTTCTGCTTTTGTGTAAGGCAGTCTTTCGTGCAGAAGCTCTCCGGCAGAAATATCATCTTCAATCATTGACTGAATTTCGGCTGCACCTTCCCCATATATCTTAAGCCGGTCGCCGGTGGAAGGTTTTCCGTCTGGAAAGAATTTAAGATCCCTGGTAACACATTTTCTCTCCGGAAGAAAGTCTGCTTTTATGGCCTTGTCAATTGTCTCCTCTGCCATCCTGCGATATGACGTCCATTTTCCTCCTATTATCGAAAGCAGGCCGGATGGATAAAGTGTTATCTTATGTCTTCGGGAGACTTCTTTCGTTGAAGAGGGATTATCAGGATCAGCTGCCAGTGGCCGTAATCCAGCAAAAATACACCTGATATCATCTTTTTCCGGCTTCCGCGCAAGATATTTACCGGCAGTACGAAGGATAAATTCAACTTCCTCATCAAGAGCTACAGGTTCTTCGCTTATCATGTCGAGAGGAGTATCTGTTGTTCCCACAACCATCTTTCCATACCAGGGAATAGCAAAAAGAACCCTTCCGTCATCAGTCTTTGGGATCATCAGTGCCGAACTGCTGTTGAGGAAAGTATTGTCGAAAACAATATGAACACCCTGACTTGGACGGATAGTGGGCCTGGACCCCGGATCGTCCATTCTGTGTATTTCGTCAGCAAATACGCCTGTGGCATTGATCACCACCCTGGCATTAAGGGAATATTCCTTTCCTGATATGATATCTTCAGCCTTTACACCGGTGATATTCCCCTCTGCATTTTTGAGAAGCGATGTGATCCTGAAATAATTAAGCACAATCCCCCCGTTATCGATGCATGCTCCGGCAATGGCAAGGGCCATTCTTGAATCATCGAACTGTCCGTCATGGTATACAATTCCCCCTAAAAGACCTGCGGGATTAAGAGCAGGCAGTCGTTGCAGTGTTTTTCTTCTGCCGATAAAATATGATTTGCCCATACTCAGACGGCCAGACAGCAGATCATAGAATTTCAGACCCACAAAATAAAGGACGACATCCCTCCATTTGTAAGCCGGGATAATAAAATCCTGATTAGCTGTCAGATGAGGTGCATTCTTCAGCATCAGCCCTCTTTCGTGTAAAGCCTCCATCACAAGAAAGACATCACCCTGTGCAAGATATCTTACTCCGCCATGGATCAGTTTTGTGCTGCGTGAAGATGTTCCTTTGGAAAAATCTGATTGTTCAAGCAGCAAGGTTGAATAGCCTCTGGTAAGAGAATCAAGTGCGATACCTAATCCGGTTGCTCCTCCGCCAATAACAATTACATCCCACATTTTTAATGCCTGCTTGTCTAACTGCAGGACTAACCTGTTACGATCCATTATGTATCATTTACCGGTGGAGCTAAATATTAAAGCTAAATTTATGAGCCTTTTGAAATCTGATATAAACGAAGCTATAAATAGCGAAATGTACTTCAGATGAGAAAATAACAGAAAGAGTTGATAATCCCTGATCAGTAAAACTTAAGGCAGGCTGGTGATACAGATTCAGTTCGTGAAGTTTGTTCTTCAGGTAGCCCGGTCTTGCTGTTTATTCTGAAAACAGAGATATTATCCGATCGCTGATTTCCGACCAGGAGGAAAGTGCCTGAAGGATCGATCACAAAATTGCGGGGCCAGTCTCCCCCGCAGGATGTGTGCCCGGCCAGGCTCAGCAATCCGTCACTGCCTATGCTGAACGTAACAATTGTATTTTCACCCCTGTTTGATCCGTAAAGAAACTTACCGTTTTTACCAATATGTATGTCAGCACAAAAGTTCCTGCCTTCAAAATCTTCCCTTACAGTTGACAAAGTCTGAACCAGTTGCGGTGCTCTCTGGTCGGTGACATCAAAAACCATTACAGTTGACCCCAGCTCATTTATGACATATAATTTGGAGCCGTCGGGACTGAAAACAAAATGTCTTGGACCTTCGCCCTCCGGAAGCTGCACGTGAGGATAGGCAGATGGTGCAAGCCTGCCTGTAATATTGTCAAAATCGTAAATCAGGATCTTGTCGAGCGCAAGATCGG
Source organism: uncultured Rikenellaceae bacterium (assembly GCA_964466705.1). Lineage (GTDB taxonomy): Bacteria > Bacteroidota > Bacteroidia > Bacteroidales > VadinHA17 > LD21. Next base: position 57,121 of record CAYXSM010000019.1, on the reverse strand, counting down.
TAACATAGATCTTTTTCCCTGCCGGATCGGCTGAGATCATGTGTGCATGCGATCTGTCGGAAGGATCACGGATATAGAAGATTGTATCTGTAACACTTTCTGGTATCCCGCTCTGATCAAGCCTAACAACGGCAACAGATCCTCTCGAATAGTTTGCAATCAATAAATATCCGCCGTCGGGAGAAAGTGAAATATAGCATGGCCCTCCATTGGGAACATTCATTTCATGCTGCTTTGTCAGCTCACCTGATTTTTCGTCATACTTCAGGGTTGTCAGTCCCCCACCGGGATTTCCCTTGAATTTGCCAACCTCATTAATGATGTAAAAAAGATTTTTACCGGGCGAACAGGTGAAATACGAAGGATTGGGTCCTGCATCGCATGCTGTCAACCTGATCAGTTCTCCCCTGTCTGTTTTAAGTTCATATACTGAAAATCCTTTATCATCCGGATTACGGGTGTATCCAGCCACGAAAAGCTTCTGGTTTTTACCACATCCGGAAATTAACATGCTGATCAGGATTAAAAGGTTAGGAATTAACATAAATCGTTTCATAAAAAATATCAATGTTACTGTTGAACTGCCATTACACCTCAAAATTGTCGCATTCGCGGTAAGCCTTAATTACTCTGGCTTCTCCCTCTTTTGATCCTCTTTTGCTTATTCCATGTTCCATGCATATTACGCCATCGTATTTACGGCTGTATATATATCTGAAGACATTCCTGTAGTTTATCTCTCCTGTGGTAGGTTCATTTCTGCCAGGATTATCACCACAGTGGAATGCGGCGATTTCACTCCATGCTGCTTCAATATTTGGAATGAGATTGCCTTCTGTGATCTGCTGGTGGTATAAATCGTTTACGATCTTGCAGGAAGGTCTGTTTACGGCCCTGCAAACTGCATAAGCCTGAGGTATTCTTTTTAGAAACAATCCGGGATGGTCTCTCAAAGTGTTCAATGGTTCAAGAACTATTGTCAGACCTTCTTTTTCAACAATATCACAGCATAACCTCAGATTATCAATCACGTTGGCTGTCTGATAGTCGGGGCTGAGTCGTTCATCATATCTGCCTGGAACAACCAGCGCCCATTTCACTCCTGTACGCCTGAACACCTCTACGCCTTCTTTCATCCTGTCAGTAAGCATTTTACGCACTTCCGGATTATTAAGCACGAAGGAGGTTACCGAGAAATCCGCGTAAAGCACAAAAGGCCCGAGCTCCATTCCATGTCTGCTTATCTCATTCGCCAGCTTGAGCTGATCTTCAACCGGACGTCCCATAAGTCCGTTGTCGAACATGGCCCTGAATCCCATATCATGACAGAACTTCACGTTATCGGCAATATTGTTTCCGGCATGCTCACGGAACATTCCCACCGAGGGGGCATATTTCAGCCTGAAAGGCGTAATTGCATCAGAAGCTTTTCGGGGATTTGCGGCAAAAGCTGAACCCGTAAAAGCAGGTGCTGCCATCATAGCAGCACCCGTAATCGCAGTTTTCTTTATGAACGTTCTTCTTGAATCAATCATTATCAATTAGTTATATTTTTCAAGTTTTACCTGTCGATAAGATGTTTCTAAGCGGAAGGCTCATAAGGGAGCCCTGCTACCGGCACCTCTTTCGGTATGTCAACCGGACCAAATACGAAAACCGAAGGGCCAAGTTTAAGGTCTGAATTCATCATCTCCTCGTAGGTTGTTTCTTTGCCCGTGTAAGCTGATACCCGACCCATTATTCCGACAAGGGTTGAGACAGCCGTGGCTTCAAGCTCATTGAATGGTTTTCCGTTGCGGATAGCCGCCACCAGGTCGATATGTTCCTGAACATAAGGATCAACACTGACCCGGTTTGTCGGTTTACCGTCCTCGTCAAGAGGGTATTCATATTTCCACAACTCCTCTCCTTTAAGATCGAGGATAGTGCTCTGGCAATTGGTCGAGCCCCCGGTTCCCTGGAGGCGTTCGGAAACACTGTTTGCACAGCCGTTTATCTGGCGGCACATACTATGAACATGAACACCATTTTCAAAGGTATAGTCGATACTGAAATTATCATACTGGTCGCCTGTCACTCTCCTGAGGCGTGATCCCATACCTACTGCTTTTACGGGATGTGCACCGAAGAACCAGTTCATTACATCAAGGTTATGCACGTGCTGCTCAACAATATGATCGCCTGACAGCCAGGTCCAGTTTACCCAGTCTCTGATCATCCATTCCATTTCACTCCATCCAGGGCTGTTATCGCGATGCCATAACTTGCCTCCGTTCCAGTATACATTTCCTCCTGTCAGATCGCCGATAGCACCCTGTGCCACCTGCTGCCAGTTGGCAACATAATCGCGCTGGTGACGACGTTGTGTTCCCGTTACTATGCTTAATCCCATCCCCTCGGCTTTTTTTGCCGTGGCCATAACTGACCTTGCTCCTACAGGGTCAACACATACCGGTTTTTCAGCAAAAATGTGCTTCTTAGCCTGAACGGCGGCAGACAGATGCTCAGGCCGGAAGAAGGGAGGAGTTGCCATTATGACAATATCTACTCCGGCATCAATAACTTTCTGATATGCGTCAAAGCCTACAAAACAATTTTCCACCGGGACTTCCTGTCCTTTTTCGGCCAGTATCCTTTCACGGCAGTTGTCAACACGATCCTGGAAGGTATCTCCGAGTGCCACCACCTGCAGGTTGGGGCCGGCATTAAGGAAATTTATTGCAGCCCCTGTACCTCTTCCTCCGCAGCCGATAACGCCTGCTTTAAGAACTGGACCGTCGGGGGCCTGGTCAAGAAACTCGGGAACAGGCACAACTCTCTTTTTACCGCGGGAACAACCTGAAATTATTGTGGGGACCACCACACCTGCCACCCCTGCTGCTGCGGCTTTACCCAGGAAGTTACGCCTTGAAATACTTGATTTTTTCATACTGATCAGTTTTAAGAGAATATTAAAATAATTGGTTATCAAGGTTAAAGATCCATATCAAAAATAGGAATAGTGTCCATAAATTCCAAGTGTTCCAATATTTTTAATCTTTTTTAACTATGACCCTGCTAATAAGATAAATAACTGCGCTATTCAGCCACGTTACCAATGAAGTTCTATCTTGATGTTATAGGATTTGATTCAGGATTTCCAGTTTTGTCATCATATTCACATACTACCCTGAATCCGACATTGAAGCAATCAGAATACCACCAGATGCTTTTAGGCATCTGAGGATCAGTCCTCAGCCATGTTTCAGTTCGTGTATAATCACGTGCGGCGCATCTCAAAGCACCGGCATTGTTCAGAAATGATCCTCCGCGGATGACACGTTCCTCCCCGTATTCCGGGCCTTTTGGATTTATCAGAGTGCCTTCGGGATATATTGAATAAGCATCCGGCTGATACCAGTCGGAACAGAACTCTGCCACATTGCCCAGCATATTTTTCAGGCCAAAAGGATTTGAACCCACATAATCAGGAGTCTGGGTCTTTGTCGGACTGTTTTCTCTGTAAATCACATATGTATTGATAACCGTTGTGTCATTCTTTGAGATCTTTGCCCTGATCCCGGTTCTTTCAAACTTTGCAGGATCGCCCCCAAAGAAGTATGGGCCCGTTGTTCCCGCCCTGCATGCATATTCCCATTCTGCTTCAGTCGGCAAGCGGTAGGTTTTCCCGGTAACTAACGACAGCCAGCGACAGTAAGTTTCAGCAGCATGAAATGTAAACGATATCGCCGGCCTCTGACCCATTCCCCATCCCTGGTCAGGCTGTCCGTAAGGAGGAGTGGCACCTGAAATGGCATCTGTTCCTGAGACAAGCTGTTTTCGTACACCCTCTGTATCTGTTGTCCGGCCTTCTGAAGAAGTCTGTGCGTAAAATGCAAGGTATTCATCCCAGGTCACTTCTACTTCTCCCATGAAAAATGCACTTATTTCAACATCCCTTACAGGACCTTCATCCTGATTCCTGAATGGTTCATCGTGAGGACTTCCCATACGAAAAGTACCACCGGGAATGGCTTTCATGTTGAATGAAACAGATGAACCGGGTATTTTTTCAGTGAAATTCTCAAATTCCTCAACAACTGCGGGCTCATTGAATATTTCTTTTGGAGCAGAAGAAACTGCTCCAAATGTAACATTGCTTCCATGAGTATATCCCTCTATATAGTGACCGGCATTTAAATGACAGTTTATGCAATGCAGCTCAGGCGTCTTTTTCTGCTGTGTGTAATAGAGATGAGCGTCCTCTCCCTCCTTGGTGAGTTCTCCGGGAAAGAGGTTCACATGACACTTGATGCAGCTGGTTTCATAAACATGCACTCTTGCAATTTCAAGCCTTCCACGGTCATCCCAGTCAAATGACTCCGGATCTTTTGTATAGAAACTCCATAGATCCCGTAATCCCGTTTTTCCTTTCGCCCAGAGATACCCCCGTCCTTTGGGTGGCAGGTGACATTCAACACAGGCAGTCCGGTGGCCCGACCTGGTATCATAATGAACAGATTGCTTCCATGAATTATCCGCTTCCGGATGAATATGACACGAAACGCAATATTCATTGGTCGAAGTTTTTTCAAGTACCCTGCCTGCCCCTAATACCAGAACAACTCCCAGAATAAGGCCCGGAGTGAACCATAGAAGTCTTTTCTTCATAATACGTAAAAAATTTGGCTCAAGATAGAAAAATATATCATAACACTTACAGGCTTAAATTTTTTTAATCTTTCTCATGAATTGTCAGGATTAACAAGTCGTATCATCAGGCGACAACAAACCAGGCGTGCAAGCATGTCACCGCCAGCGGGTGGTAGAATATTCAATACCATGACCCACCCGTGAATTTTTGTATTTCTTTCAAAGTATTATCTTTGCTGTAAAACGTATTACTACATGAAGAGAATAACACTACTGATAATCGGACTCTTACTGGCATTACCGTTATACCCTCATCCATGGAAACCATCGCATTATGTCATTGTTGATACAGACGGCGGTGTCGATGATATGAAAACACTCTGCATGCTTCTTGCATCTCATGATGTAAGGGTTCTTGCCGTAACAGTATCGCCCGGAGTTCTATCTTCAGATCAGGCTTATATAAAGACCAGGAGTATGCTGAACTCCTTTTATCATGAAGGGCTGCCTGTAGGTATTAACAGGTCAGCCAGGCACAAGGCCGCCGAATATCCCTGTGCACTGAAAACCGTATGGGGAAACGAGTCGAATATTGATCCTGATGAAGCTCCTGACTGTTATGATGTAATTAATGAAATGCTCAGGGCTGAAAAAACAAAAATAAGTTTTATCAGCCTGGGAAGCTTATCCACAGCTTATGATGCTTATACCAGACTGACGGTTTTCAGGGAACAGGTGAGGGAGATTATCTGGAGTACTGAAGGTAATGACAACCCGGCCGGGTTTAATTATGCAGCAGACAGGAGTAGTGCGGAAAAAATGCTTAAACAGACTGATATTCCGGTTAACATCGTAACCGGATCCGGTGGAGCCGGTTCTGAATTCTATGACAGCGGGTTCATTGCTTCGATAGGAACTATTAATACACCTTATGCACAAAAAGTTCATTTATTCTTTGACTCTGAGGCATCCGGAGAGAATAGTTTCTCGCGTCAGGCAACCGATGAGATGATTGCTGTTTACCTTCATTATCCCGAATTGTTCAATAAAAAATCCAATGGTACAGTCAGTACTTTTATCCCTTCCGATGCCGCTCTTATAAAGCAGAGCATCCTCATTATATTAAAGGGTGAAACCGTTGCCCGGCATCAGGTCATAAAGGAAGTGCCTGAGGATCCGCAATTTTATACTGAGGACATCCAGCCCTATGTCAAAAGCATTATTGAGAAGCATGGTCATGACGAATGGACATCGTGCATTATCACAAATGAGCTGCACAGGCACCTGGGCGTTTTTGCAACCATAGGGGTGAAAATGGGGATCAGGGCAAGGGAGTATTTCAATACCGGAGTTGATGAGTTTCATGTTTTATCTTTCGCAGGTTCTGTCCCACCCTTAAGCTGCATGAATGACGGCCTTCAGGTCAGCACGGGTGCCACTCCGGGGCACGGGCTTTTCGGGGTAAGTGACAATCCTGTCAGAAAGGCTGCTGCTGAATTCACATATCTGAACCGTAAGATCAAGGTCTCTCTTCGCCCCGAAATAGAAGAAAAAATTAGTTCGGAGCTTAAAGAGATTAATTTTATTTATGGCCTCGACAGTAATATTTACTGGGAGCTGGTCAGGCAAAATTCGATCAAATACTGGCTGGATATGGACCGCCATGAAATATTTCTAATTGAAGTCCTTCAATAACAAGCATCGCTTGCATATTTGTTTTGTGATCACCGGGCAATGCGACGCCGGTTTACTTAATGTTTTGCCGGCTAATGTGATGGCTTCGGATCAGGTCCTTATCGTCTGTTATAATTGTCAAAGAAATCATTGCCTTTGTCGTCGGTCATAATGAAAGCCGCCATGTTCTCAACCCTTATTTTCCGTATTGCTTCCATCCCAAGATCTTCAAAGTCGACCAGTTCAACGGATTTAATATTTTCTTCTGCAAGTATTGCTGCGGGGCCCCCGACCGACCCCAGGAAGAAGCCTCCGTATTTTTTGCATGAGTCAATCACGGCCCTGCTCCTGTTGCCTTTTGCAATCATAATAAGTGATCCGCCAAGACTTTGAAACTGCTCAACATATGCATCCATCCTGCCGGCAGTTGTGGGCCCGAAGCTCCCTGAAATCATGCCTTCCGGTGTTTTTGCCGGGCCCGCATAGTAAACAGGATGATTCTTTAAATACTCCGGCATCGGATTTCCTGCGTCTATCAGCTGTTTAATCCTTGCATGGGCTATGTCACGGGCAACAATAAGAGTTCCTTTAAGATTAAGACGTGTTTTTACCGGATATTTTGCCAGCCGGGCAAGTACCTCTCTCATGGGTCTGTCAAGGTCCACTTCGACAGGTTTTTCAAATTCAGGGGATTTTTCAGGCATAAACCGGGACGGATTTTTTTCCAGCTCTTCAATAAAAATGCCTCCGGAGCTTATCTTTGCTTTAAGATTCCGGTCAGCGCTACAGCTGACACCCAATCCGACAGGACATGAAGCAGCGTGACGGGGCAATCTTATCACACGGACATCGTGCACAAAATATTTTCCCCCGAACTGGGCTCCGACACCGTAATCCTGACAGATTTTTTCAATTTTTTGTTCCCATTCAATATCACGGAAAGCTCTTCCTGCAGCGTTCCCCGAAACCGGCAGGTGATCCAGACAGCCTGCAGAAGCTTCTTTTACTGTTTTAAGTGTGGCTTCTGCTGAAGTGCCTCCGACAACAAGAGCCAGGTGATAGGGCGGGCATGCCGATGTACCAAGATCCTTGATCTTCTCCCGTATAAAATCCTCCAGTGCTTTTTCATTAAGAAGCGACTTAGTCTGCTGGTAAAGAAATGTCTTGTTGGCAGACCCCCCTCCTTTGGTGATAAAAAGGAATTCATAATTATTTCCCTCAACGGCGTATATGTCAATCTGGGCCGGAAGGTTCGTACAGGTATTTTTTTCATCGAACATGTTGAAGGGAACAATCTGTGAATACCGCAGATTTTTATCCCTGAAGGTTTTAAAAATACCCCTCGATAAATGTTCTGCATCATTTGCTGAAGTAAAAACATTTTCTCCCTTCCTGCCAATAACAATTACGGTGCCTGTATCCTGGCACCATGGCAAATCTCCTTTTGCAGAAATGACTGTGTTCCGGAGCATCATATATGCTACAAACCTGTCATTATCTGTAGCTTCCGGATCATCAATGATCTTCCTGACCTTCTCCAGATGAGATGTTCTGAGATAAAATGAGAGATCAGAAACGGCTTCTCTGGCAAGCAGTTCCAGCCCCCCGGGGTCGATCGTGAGAATTCTGCGTCCTCCCATCTCTGTTTCACTGACGAAATCTTTTGTCAGCAGCCGGTAGGTGGTAGTGTCTTTTTCAATCTGAAAAGGCTTCTCATAAAAAAAGTCTGTCATAATGATTGTTATTAAATTAACAGTGACTGTTCAGTATTCAGCCTTGTTCTTCAGACAAAGCAGGTTGTTATCAAATATACTAACAAGAGGCAATAATTGCAATAAAACATTATCCGTGTATACTAAGTACTCCCGGCAATTTCCGCGAACCCTGATCTGCTTTTTGCCCTGACACCCTTCGGTGTCATCTGAAGAGTACAGCATTCGACAGACTCATCATGCTGGAATATGAGAATGTAATTATTTTCAAGAGCCTCATTGAGAATCTGCTTCTTTTCATCTATGGTTTTCAGGGGTTCAATATCATAACTCATATTCCAGACCAGTGGCAGATGTGCGGCAGTTGGTATAAGGTCGCCGGAATAAAAAAGTGTTCTCCCTTCATATTTAATCACCGGGAGCATCAAACCCGGAGTGTGTCCGTAAAAGATCCTGAGATAAAGATCCTGATAAAGTTCACACTCTTCATCCACAAGATTCAGATGACCGCTATGGCCTATCGGTCCTATGTTTTCCTCAAGAAAAGAGTCTTCCTCCCTTAAATTATTCCTGGAGGCCCATTCCCACTGGGAACGGCTTACATGGTATATCGCGTTGGGAAATGTTAGCCTGAAAAAGCTGCCTGACTTGCTTCTTAATACACCTCCCCCGCAATGATCTGCATGAAGATGTGTCAATATCACATCGGAAACATCATCAGTGCTGTAACCTCTGGCGGCAAGACCTTCGACAAGTCCTTCACCTCCGTGAAGATATACATGTCTGAAAAACTTTGCATCCTGCTTGTCTCCCCAACCGGTGTCCACAAGTATTAAACGATCGCCTGTGTCCACTATCAATGATCGCAATGAAAGCACAACCAGGTTGTTTCCGTCAGAAGGATAAACTCTCGACCACAGTGCTTTGGGGACAACACCGAACATTGCACCGCCGTCGACGAGGAAATTTGAGATGTTGAAAAGATGCAGCTTCATATAACATCACTCCTGAATATGAACGAATTGTCTTTCACCGTAACCGGACCTCAGCTTATAACAGATTTTGAAAGCAGATTGCCCATATTAAGATTTTTCAGATCCTTTTCAAACTCCCTGTACATTGATTCTGTCATGTTCTTCACCGGTGATCTGAAAAGTCCGCAGTCAATTCCGATATATTTCATGAATGCCTTACCTGTTGCGATTCCGCCGTATTTCCCGAGTAACTCTATCATATTTATTGAAATTTGCTGAAGGCGGCGAGCCTCTTCCAGCCTTCCTTCATTAAAAGCCCTGATCAAACTATGATAAAGAGGGGCCGCGTAATTATATGTACTGCCAACTCCTCCTCTGCAACCAAGGGAAAGAGCCGGAAGAAGGCATTCATCTCTCCCCCAAAGCATATCATAGGATCCATTGTTGAAATTCAGACAGGAAAGGAAATCCATAAAGTCTTCGTGGGTGTATTTGATACCGGCGAAATTAGGGAGCATTGTGGATATCTTTTCAATGAATCTTATCATCGGAAAGCTGACTCCTGTAAGTACCGGAATATGATAAAAATAGACCGGCATCTCAGGTACCGATTCCCCTATTGCAGCACAGAAATCGGCCAGTTCATTCACTCCGGCCGGCCTGAAATAATATGGAGCCAGGATAGCAATAGCCGATAGTCCTGCCTCATAAGACAACACGGCATGTTCTGTACATTCTTTATAAGAGGTCCCTCCAACGAGATTTATCACCCGAACTTTACCACTGTTTTTATAACATCTGGCCCATCGTTCGGCGTGAAGTTGCTTTTCTTTCTGGGTGAGCGATACGCCTTCGCCGGTAGATCCATTGATAAATGCTCCTGTAACGCTATTTTTCCCAAGAAAATCGTAATAGAGGTCAATCATATCATAATTTATGCTGCCATCACCTAGCATGGGAGTGAAAGGAGCGGCAACAAGTCCTTCATACTTATCAATTTTCAGCATTTTCAGGGTTTTGATTGTTTTATATTAAGATGTGACCTTCTTTTATTTGTAAAATACACAGCCCCCGGTGCGATTTCAGTCTTACAGCCAGGGCAAATATCCGACCAGGTGTTATTTAAGATCACCGATAATATCCTTTAAGGGTATTTTCTGGAAAAACAGGTCCTTCTCACCCTCATAGAGTATTCCAACGGTGTTTTCATCAATCATTGCAAGACACGAATAACCGAATCCTTCTTCCTGGTTCAATTCAAGCTGATACTTCCCGGGCCAGTTCAATCCTTCATCAATACTTGCCTTTATCGTCATTTTTGACCTTGTATGTTTATCAGCGGGATTAGAGAAAAGCAAAATCTTATGTTTCTTACCTGAAATTTCAATATCTGCAGAAATCAGGCTGGCCATGCATACTGGTTCAGGCAGGGCTGAGTTTGATGACGGGTGACTTTCCCATGTTTTCCCAAGATCGCGGGTTATTGCAACCGCCCTTCCGTTATTTTCATCCTTTATTGTGCTGTTCCTGTTGTCTCTCATATTAAGCATAATGTCTCCATTGCTTAACTGAACACACTGAGCCTCTGTTGTATTTTCTTTTGCTCCTGTTCCTGAATGCCAGCTTTTTCCACCATCGTCTGACCATATGATCGTTGAAAAAGGTATTCCTGCGGCATCTTTGTACTGTGCAGGAAAAACCAGCGTGCCATCATGCAGGGTAATTCCTTTGCCGGGGCCCTGCAGAAGCAACCTCCAATCAGGATCCTTGACCTGTGCCGTAATGTTTATTTCATCCGACCAGCTGATTCCATCATCATCACTTTTCACGATCAGCAGCTGCCCTGTTTCTTCAGGATCAAGTCCGGGGCCTGAAGAATTCCAGGCTGCAGTGCCAGGAAAGCCGTGAAGCCACAGACCTGCCACCCAGACAGTCCCTCTTAATTCATCAACAAGTATACAGGGATCTCCTGCGCCGTTCTCTTCTTCAGGTCTGTTGCCCCACCCGTCCATATCCATTATTATCTTCATGGGCTCCCATGTCTGCCCTCCGTCTGTGCTCCGGCTCATGCCAACATCAATATCTTCCTGAAGATCCTTGCTGTTGTTATATCTTACATCATAAACCGCCAGAAGTGTGCCCTCCGTGGTTGTGGCCAGTCCGGGAATACGGTATGTATCGCTTCCGTCATCTCCTGCCCTTCGTAATATCAGCCCGTAGCGAAATGGATCCGTACCGGGGTGTGGTACAATTTTCCTCACCGATCCGTCTGAAAAAATCATCCTGACATTTTTTATCCACAATTTTCCCAGAAGGTCTATATCTGGTTTTGTTTTAAAGGACACAACAAAAATGTTATTTCCCTTACCAAGCAGCGTTTTTCCGGCAATACGGTTAAGAACACCCGGATCAGAAATTTGTCCGAATTTTTCAATTTCGGAGATTCCGCCTTCAACTCCTCTGTATAAAATTTCGATCATAGAAAGAGATTTAGTGTCGCTTCCCCTTTCAAAATTGACATCCATACGGTTAACAGACAGACCAGGTTCAGGTGACTCTCCAACCGGGACGCTTAACATAATAAGTTCATTCCCCGGCTCTCCAGGGAATACAGGATGTCTCCTGACAGTAATAATATCCGGATACGACACAAAGGTCTGCTGATCTCCTCCTGACCCGCTTTTACATGCTGAGATCAAAACAGAACATGCCATAAAGGCAACAAGGTGTTTCATAATTCAGGTTGATTATGTACTAATTCAGAAAAGAATAAAGATAATAATTCCCTAACACTAAAATTAATGATATCTTTCCTTATCAATACACTAAACAATATCTGATCAAACAAGTGTCTTAAAACAATCACGATGACGATATTATCTTCCGGGATCACTGCCCAGACCGGAAAGGCGATGGACAATCTGTCAATGTCCGGTAAAATTCTCAATATGGAGCGGAAATATGCAATCTACCTTCCTCCCGGTTATGAAACGTCACTCCGCAGCTACCCTGTGCTATATCTGCTCCAAGGTGCCGGCGATGACCAGACCAGCTGGGTTCAGGGTGACGATGATTTTTTGTCTGAGGGAAACTCCCTTGTCCACATTGCCATGGGTAAAAAAGAAATTCCGCATGATTTCAGGATCCGCGATGGCGGCCATTCATGGAGTTATTGGAGAACGTCATTGCCTGTTGTTCTCGAGTTTGTATCAATGAGCTTTCATCAGCACTGAGTCACATTATTTTCCTTTTCTTGCGGTTCATCTGTGCCAGTATCCGCATCAGGAGCCTGATCATCTGATACGATATTCTGTCAGCCAGTCTTGAGACCCAGGTCTTGCGACGAAGATATTCTTCGAATTTTACCTGGCTGCAGTCTTCTTCAATGATCTTAAGAAGAATGCTCTCGAAATACCGGGTGAAGCCGTTATCGAGTATGTCAACATTGGTTTCCACACTGGCATAGTCGCTTATGTGGTTAAGGTTGTAGCTTCCTATGGTGCTCCATTTTCCATCCACGGTTGCCACTTTTGCATGCAGGTTTGAAGGCAGGTATTCATACAGCCTGATATTGTTTCTTAAAATATAGTCATACAGAAAATTTGTCGCCCTTTTAAATATGGGAGCATCTGATTCTGACGCAAGTACTATTTTTATGTTCACACCCCGTGCGCTTGCAAGCCTGAGCAATCTGCGTTCATTACGGCCCGGAAGAAAATAGCTTGCAAATATTATCATCCCGTCAGTTGCATGCTTAAAAGAATAGCGGTAGCTTCTGAGTATCTCGATCTTATTCCTGTACCAGTTATTTTCGAGAACCCTGAGCATGATATTTTCGGGATATGTCCGGGTTGAATGAACAACCTCTGTTGCCTTTTCTTTTTCAGATATGAAGGTTTTGTTCCAGAGTTTTTTGAGGATGCTGTTGATATGGGCACACTCTGGTCCTCTTATCAGGACAGCAAAGTCGAGCCATTCCTTTTTATGGGGTGTGCCATGATATCTGTCCGCAAAATTCATTCCTCCCAGAATAGCCGCTTCCCCGTCAACGAGAAGAACCTTATGATGAAGTCTGAGACTGAAATGGAAGCCCTTTGTTATAAAAGCCGGAGAAAAGAATCTGAATATAATACCTGAGCCTTCGATCCTGCTGATCAGTTCTCCCGTAAGGTACTTCGTGCCAAATGCATCGAGTAGGAGATATGTCCTTACACCCCGACGGGCTGCCCTGATAAGCGCATTGAAGATGCGCAGTCCGGTTTCGTCTTCATCAACGATATATGACTGAAAGTGTATAAAATGCCTTGCCCGGTCTATCAGTTGTTCATTGGCAGCAAAGAACGGCTCACCGCTGTGCAGAAGTTCGACGGAATGACCGTCCCTGTAATCGTGTTTTATCCGGGATCTCATATACCTGCAATAAACACATACCTTTTACAAATATAGAATTTTAACCGGTCGAAGATTCAACGGAATTATTGTCTCTGTAACATAAATAACATTTATTTTGCATTCAGGCACCTTAAAAGGAGGTCAAATCAGTGAATAAACTGTATGATTACGGCATAAATGAGGTGTATTTCAAAATAGATATTAATTTTATCTGGCAATAACTTAAAGCTGAATGTTATGACGCGCAGACATATGATAACCAGCATGGCAGGTGCAGCGGCAGCAGCTGCAGGCAGGCCCTTTGAGTCGGCAATGCCTGAATCCGGCAGTGGTGCACTGAAGCTTAAAGGCAATATCCGCCATTCTGTAAGCAGGTGGTGCTATGGGGATATCCCGCTTGCTGACTTTGCATCAGCATGCAAAGAAATTGGCATTGAATCCATTGAGCTTTTGGGTGAAGAGGATTGGGCGATTGTTCACAATGCCGGATTAAAATGTGCCGTTGGCTATGCAACAGACTGGGGCATCCCAAAAGGATTTAACCGGCCCGAAAACCACGAAAAGCTGATTGACGATTTCGAAAAGATGATCCCGAAAGCTGCTGATGCCGGAGTTCCCAATCTTATCTGTTTTTCCGGCAACAGAGAAGGTCTTAATGACAATGAAGGACTTATCAACTGTGCAAGAGGACTGAGGCAGATAATGCCTTCGGCCGAGAAGCACGGTGTTACCATTATAATGGAACTTCTTAACAGTTACGGGCACAAAGACTATCAGTGCGACAAAACATCATGGGGTGCAGCTCTGTGTGAGATGGTCGGTTCCGGAAGATTTATGCTTCTTTACGATATCTACCATATGCAGATCATGGAAGGAAATATAATAGAAAACATCACAAAATACAGCCCTTACATAGGCCATATACATACCGGGGGTGTTCCGGGAAGGCATGAGCTTGATGAGACCCAGGAACTTTATTATCCTGCAATAATGAAGGCCTTGCTCAAAACGGGATATAAAGGATATGTCGGTCAGGAATTTGTTCCTTCTCATAAAGACAAGCTGGCTTCACTCAGAAAGTGCATACTTATCTGCGACTTATAAAAAAACCGGACCTGCCATATATGCTTCCGGGTATTTTCTGCTTTTGAAAACCCGGCAAATGAGTGCCGGATGACATTAAGTAAGAATTATTATTCATTGAAATGGAAATTTAAATTAAAATGAAAAAAGCATTATTGATTATCTTGTTTGCGACAATAGTTGCCTTTACATCGAAAGCCCAGGATTATAAAACTGGCATAGGGCTCCGTGCCGGTGTTCCCTGGGGACTGACAGTAAAACATTTTCTCTCAGAGTCAAATGCCGTTGAAGGCATATTGGCAAGCAGGTGGGGCGGGTTTATTGTTACCGGCCTTTATGAAAATGAGCACTGGACCGGAGAATATCCCGGCCTGAACTGGTACTGGGGCTTCGGGGCCCATCTCGGATTCTGGAGCGTGGGTACTAATCCGAGGGTGGAAGAAACATATTCGGGAGCAGTCATCGGTGCTGACGCAATTATCGGATTGGAATATACATTTGACGAGATCCCCCTGAATATTTCACTTGATCTTCTGCCCACGATAAACCTTATCGGATATGCAGGATGGGGCGGGATAAATGGAGCTTTATCAGTAAGATATGTTTTTTAAAAAAAATTTTGCATATCAAAAAAAACATTGTTTCTTTGCATCCGCATTTGAAAGTTCTTTAAATGGTCCATTCGTCTAGTGGTTAGGACGTCAGGTTTTCATCCTGGTAACAGGGGTTCGATTCCCCTATGGACTACTAAAAATATAAAAAGACCCAAGGAAAAACATGGCAAACCACAAGTCATCAGAGAAAAGAAACAGGCAGACAAGGGTAAGAACAGCAGCCAACAAGTATTACGCAAAAACAATGCGTAATGCCCTGAGGCGGCTGCGTGCAACATCGAATATGGAAGAGGCCCTGAATATGGTCCCAAAACTGAACTCGATGCTTGACAGGCTGACCAAAAACAACGTGATACACAGCAATAAAGCAGCTAACCTGAAGTCATCGATCGCCAGGCATGTAAGCTCTCTGCAGTAATATTACAGAAATATAAATTTGAATGAAAGCCGTCCTGCAGCGACGGCTTTTTTATTATTCAAATATTTATTATCTTTATAGAATACAGATCATCTTTCGCTGCATGTCTCTTAAAATAACCGAATGGGCCGTCGAGGACAGGCCCAGGGAAAAGCTTACCATCAAAGGTACTTCAAGCCTCAGTGATGCTGAACTTCTTGCTATACTTATAAGCTCGGGAACCAGGGATAAATCGGCCGTTGACCTGGGAAGGGAATTACTCAAACTTGTAAATAACAATCTTAATGCACTTGGAAAGCTTTCAATTGCCGACCTCAGGAAAATACGAGGAATCGGGCCGGCCAGAGCAGTTATAATAGCGGCTGCCATGGAACTGGGAAGACGGAGGAAGCTGGCTGAAATACCGGAAGCCTTCCGTATAAAGTGCTCAAAAGACGTAGCTGATATTTTTCAGCCTATAATGAGCGACCTTGTTCACGAAGAGTTCTGGGTCCTTTTCCTTAACAGATCAAACAGGATTATAGACAAAATGAGGCTCAGTCACGGAGGCGTAAGCGGCACCGTCACCGATGTGAGGCTGGTAATGAAAAAAGCTATTGAATATCTTGCTTCAGGGATAATAGTCTGCCATAATCATCCATCGGGCAATATTAATCCCAGTGAGTCGGATAACAGAATAACCCAAAAGATCAAAGATGCAGGAAATCTGATGGACATACAACTTCTTGATCATCTTATTATAACTGAAAAAGAGTATTATAGCTTTGCTGACAACGGCCTGCTATAGATATTTCCGGAGCTATGACTGCTACGGGGTCAGAATATCTCCTGCATACGGTCTCACCTCCCTCTCATCATTGCAACCGGCAAGCAGGGAAGCAAATGTCTCCTTCAATACGGGATGAATACCATCAGGCATGAGTTCACACAGAGGAACCAGCACAAATTTTCTTCTGTGCATAAGTGGATGAGGAACCGTAAGGTCCGGTGTTTCAATTACCCTGTCATTATACAGCAGAATGTCAATATCGATGGTCCTTGATGAATAATGGGTCCTGCCGCGGACTCTTCCAAGCCGGGTTTCAATGTAACCAACCCTCTCCAGAACTTCAGCCGGAGTAAGAGAGGTTTTTGCCATCAATACCATATTAAGGAAAGCATCTTCACTTTCGAAACCCCATGGCTCTGTTTCATATACAGAGGATACCTCAGTGATATCTCCGATCTCACCGGCTATTAAGCACAAAGCATCCCTTATATTCTTTTGCCTGTCAGAAAGGTTGGAACCTATCCCCAGAAACACTTTCCTTTTCCTTCTTTGATCCATTGGCCAAAATTATGAAATCAGGCTCAACTATAATTCATTTGACAATGTTTTTATATCTTTAGACCTCATTTTAAACTTATTCCCGGATATGAAAGAGTTTTTAAAATATATGCTGGCTACCATTGCAGGAATTATTATTGCTTCACTTCTTTTTTTCATTATAATGATTGCCAGCTTCAGTGCCATAATTGCTTCAGGAAATAAACCGGCATCAGTTCCTGAAAATTCTGTTCTGGTCCTCAGGGCAGGCGTACCTGTTCCTGACAGAACCGATCCGAATCCTTTGTCAGGATTCGATGCCATCAACATGACTATCACTCAGACTCCCGGATTGAATGACATCCTGCGTAATCTTAAGAAAGCGTCTGCCGACAAAAAGATCAGGGGAGTACTTATTGAAAACGGACTGCTGCCTTCGGGATGGGCAACAACAGATGAGATCAGGGAGGCACTCATCGAATTCCGCAAAAGCGGCAAATTCGTAATTGCCTATTCCGATTATCTGCTCATGCAGGAAGGGTATTTCCTGTCAACATCTGCCGACAGGATTTATATGAATCCCTCCTCCACGCTTGATTTCAAAGGGCTCAGCGGTGAGGTGATGTTTTATAAGGATGCCCTTGAGAAACTTGGAGTCGATGTTCAGGTTACCCGCCATGGAAAATTCAAGGGCGCTGTGGAACCGTTTATCCTTGACGGGCTCAGTGATGAAAATGAGGAACAGATACGGGCGTATGTCGGATCAATATGGTCTCATGTCACAGGTACAATATCTGCTGCCAGAGGGATACCGGCCGAAAGGCTTAATCATCTGGCCGACAGTCTTGCCGGATACGATGCCGGAGGAGCTTTCAGCAGTGGTCTCGTCGACGGCCTGCTTTTCAGAGATGCTCTTATCGATACTCTGAAAATATTGTCAGGACTGACAACCGACGACAAGATCAATCTTGTGCAGATGGTGAAATATACGAGAGTACCGGAGCCGGATAAGATGGTTTCCGCGAAAAACAAGATCTCTGTGATTTTTGCATCAGGGTCCATAGTCATGGGGAAGGGTGGAGATAATAATATAGGCGGAAATACATTTTCCGATCTGATAAGAAAAGAGAGACAGGATTCAAACGTCAAAGCCATAGTGCTCAGGGTAAATTCACCCGGGGGTAACGCCATTGCTTCAGACCTTATCTGGAAGGAGCTTTATCTGGCTGCAAAGACAAAACCCGTAATTATCTCCATGGGTAACTATGCTGCATCAGGAGGATACTGGATATCCACGCCTGCAACAAAGATCCTGGCAAGTCCCGCGACCATAACAGGTTCCATCGGCGTTTTCGGGCTCATACCAAACGCAGGAGAGCTGCTCGACAAAAAGCTGGGCATATCAACCGAAACAGTAAAGACAAATAAAAGTTCCGATTTCCCGTCCGTATTCAGGCCCATGACATCGTATGAAAAAAAGGTGATGCAGATGAATGTTGACAAGATATACAATGATTTTCTCGACAAGGTCTCTGACGGAAGAGGAATCAGCAAAGAAAGTGTTGACAACATTGGACAGGGAAGGGTATGGAGCGGCAAAGATGCCCTGGGCCTGGGTCTTGTTGACGAAGCCGGTGGGCTTAAAGCAGCTGTTGAGAGTGCTGCCGACCTGGCAGGCGTTACAACCTATTCTGTGAAAGAACTTCCTGTTGTACAGGATCCCTATATGAAGCTGTTATCACAGCTAAGCGGTGATGTGGTGATGCGCTTTGTCAGGAACGATCGTTCAGGATGGTTCAGAATGATCAACGAACTCGATGAAATAAGCAGTATGTGCGGTATTCAGGCAAGAATCCCATATTTTGTCGAAATATACTGATGCATGGGAAACAGAAGAGCCCCCGTTCTTTATCCTCTGTCGCTTATATACGGACTGTTAACAGGACTCCGCAACTTTCTTTATAATGCAGGCTTGCTGAGATCTGCAGAATTCAGTACTCCGGTAATCTGTGTCGGCAATATTACTGCCGGAGGCACGGGGAAAACTCCCCTGACAGCATATATTGCAGCACTGCTGTGTGGTAACTACAAGGTTGCCGTCCTCAGCAGAGGGTACAGGCGGAAGTCGGAAGGATTTGTCATGGCATCGGAAAGTTCAACTGTGAAAGATCTTGGCGACGAATTGTATCAGCTTAAACAGAATTTTCCTGAAATAATAGCAGCTGCGGACAAGAACCGCGTAAAAGGAGTAAAAGGAATTCTCGGGGAACACCCTGAAACGTCAGTAATAATCATGGACGATGGATTCCAGCACCGGAGAATAAAACCGGGACTATCAATAGTCCTTATAGACCATAACAGACCTGTTCATAAAGATTTCATGCTTCCCTACGGCAATCTCAGGGAAAGCAGGAGAAACCTTTCAAGGGCAGATGTCCTTGTTGTCACAAAATCACCACCCGGTCTTACTCCTGTCAACAGAAGAATATTTCTTAAGGAACTTAAAGCTGCTCCATACCAGAAAGTATTTTTCTCTGCGATTTCATACGGCAAGCCCAGACCTGTCTTTGGTAACCGCCGGTCCGAAATTTTGTCTCCCGCGCGTCTTTCTTTCAATGACAGCGGAATTGTCCTGATCACCGGGATAGCATACCCCGATCCCTTAAAGGAATATCTGGGCAATTTTTTTGTTGAGATAATACATCTCTGTTACCCCGACCACTATCAATACAAAGAAAGTGACATAAATAAGATGTCGGATTCACTAAAAAGCCTGAGATCTGCCGTAAGGTTTGCCATAACAACAGAAAAAGATGCAGTGAGGTTGACGGAATTTAATAATATTGCAGAACCATTAAGAAAAGTTTTTTACTTTATACCCGCAGGCATTGTGTTCCCGGACAACACCGGCCCTGCATTCGATAATCTGATTCTGGACTATGTTAGAAAAAATAAAGGAGACAACAGAGTTTCTCAAAGATAAGGGGATAGCAGATCCCGCTGCAGGAGTTATTCTTGGTACCGGATTAGGCGGTCTTACAACCAAAATTGAAAACCGGATCGAGATAGATTACAGATTGATACCTAATTTCCCGGTGCCTACGGTCGACGGTCATGCCGGAAAACTGATATACGGGGATTTCGGGAACAGGAAAGTGGTTGCACTGAAAGGCAGGTTTCATCTATATGAAGGTTATGGTGCAGACCAGGTGACATTGCCTGTCAGGGTTTTGAAATATCTCGGAATCTCGGGTCTTTTTCTTTCGAATGCCGCTGGTGGCGTGAATCCTGACTTCCAGATTGGAGATATAATGATTATCACTGATCATATCAGCCTCCTTCCGAATCCACTTATCGGCAGGAATGATGACCGTATCGGACCCCGGTTCCCCGACATGGGTGAAGCATATGACAAACGCCTTATAAGCAAAGCTCTGATGATAGCAGAAAAGAATGGCATTACTGTCAGGAAAGGAGTATATCTGTCAACAACCGGTCCTACTTTTGAAACACCCTCAGAGTACAAATATTTCCGCATAATCGGTGCCGATGCTGTTGGAATGTCAACGACTCCTGAGGTTATTGTTGCCCGCCATATGAATCTTCCCTGTTTCGCGGTGAGCATCATCACCGACCTCGGTGTGGAGGGAAAGATTGAATATACTACTCATGAATCTGTCCTTAAGGAAGCTGAAAAAGCAGAATCAAAAATGACCACGATAATGAATGAGTTGATAAGTACTCTCTGAATCCTTAAAATCATTTCTTAAAGATTTTTCCCTTCAATTTCTCATTACAGCACACACTTTTTTAAAGCTTATGCTTTTTCCGGAACCATCAAATACTGAGACAAGAATTATATAGATCCCGGTTTCGGCCAGTGTGCCGTCCAGTAAAGTTCCGTCCCATCTGATTGAGGCCTCAGGCCCGCAAAGAAAATTTTCGGCAAGTCTTTCCACAAAGGTCCCGGTCTCGTCAAAGATCCTTATTGAGACTACATTTTCATATCCGGACAAATTCAGGTCAATCATCAGAAAATCTTCAAATCCATCATTATCAGGGCTTATCTTTGTCGATGAAAATACTGCCATTTCATCGGTGGTTTGTTCTTCCATCGTAACCGAATTATCCATGCCGGGGGTTCCCCACCCTGCGGTCTCCGCAGCGGAGTGCCAGTTCTGCCTTTCAGATGAGTTGCTCCCAGTCCGGCATTTTTCCAGCGTTACTCCTTCATCGCCCGAAAGCAGGGGAAAATGCATATCGTCGTTGTAAACTATCTCATCAATAAGGTCAAGTTCCCTGTTAAATAGTATCAGATGCCCTTTGTCATCGGGCATCGAAGGAAGGGAAGTTGTTTCGAATATTGCTGAAGGATCAGCCCGGATGTAAGCGGAAATGATGCTGCTTTTGTCTGTGGTAACCGTGTAATATGTGCCAGGAAGAATGCACCGGTGCTCTCCTGAAAGCTGGTACAGTGAGGAAGTGTCGCCTGAGCTGTTTACCGAAACCAGCAGCAGTCGGGCTGCATCAATAATCTTATCTGAATTGTTATAGAATTCAATGAAATCGGAGACCCCCGGCAACGGATTGAAAAGGATCTCATTGAACAGAATGTCACCTGCTGAAGCTTTTTCAGGGATGCCAAAGCTGAAAAGGCGATCCTCTGCCCTGTTGCCTGAAAAATCACACAGATCCTCCGGAACAGAAATGACATAGATCTTTTTCCGTTCAAGGATGATGCCCGGCTTCATGCGGAATGTGCGGTAAAGCATATCATCCGGAACAACAGAATCAATACTTTTCCCGTCGATCGTGAATCCGGAACCGTTGGTTGAAACTCCGAAAACAGGTTCCGAAAAATATATTTTCACGGTAAGGCTGTCATCCGGGAATACGTTAACTACTCCCTGAAAACTGATGTCCCTGTTGCGGCCTGAAACCGAGTTTGTTGATCCCGGCGTGCCTCCGGATCCCGAGCAGGAAGCTCTCCAGTTATCCTCATAATGAAAAGGATATTCAGAATCTATCATTTCCAGCGACCATCCTCCACTTTTCTTTAACTCACTGATGTACCATTTATCCGTATAATCGACTCCATGGACCAATTCACCTGAAGCCCCCAGAAGACAGAGTGTCATACCTCTGTCGGTCAGAGAGGGGAATGATTTCATCCCGATCACATTTCCATAAGGGTAGAATTCCGATGTATCCCTTATGGAGGTTATCACCGCAAATCCGTCAGCGCCTACAGTTGCCGAGGGAATATTAATTTTGTGATCACCTGCCATCAATGACCATCCATCCAATATCAGCGGGAATGATGTCATGTTCCGGATCTCAACATATTCTTTTTCAGGAAGCGAAACAGACGGTGAGGGATCAGCCATTATCTCAGTAATGATAACATCAGCAAGTTCAGCATTAACCGGAGGAGGACCAGCATCTTCTCCGGAGATGCCTTCCACGATCACATCATCGAGCCATAATAATCTGTCACGTGTTGCCGTGTATGTGTAAGAAACGATCAGCAGGCCAGAGCCGAAAAGCTCATTATCTGAAGCTGTTGAAGGTTGTTTGACCGTCCCTCCTGAAAGTCTGAAAACCGAAAGGTTCCAATTACCTTCCTGACTTCTTTCAATGCATATTTTAACTGCCTCTGCTGAACCAATATCGTTCTGCCAGTTTATCCTGCTGTTGATCAATGGAATATATTCTCCCTGTTTTACCTTCCACAAACGAAGAGTATCGTCAGATCCTGTCACATTTACCCC
The DNA here is from genome assembly GCA_964466705.1 of uncultured Rikenellaceae bacterium. Taxonomy (GTDB): domain Bacteria; phylum Bacteroidota; class Bacteroidia; order Bacteroidales; family VadinHA17; genus LD21. The sequence continues at coordinate 34,545 of CAYXSM010000019.1, read as the reverse complement.
TGTTATAAAGCCATTCATAAGTTCATATCCTTCCTGCAGGTAATCATCGCTATTGTTAATAAGCACCAATGCCCATTTGTTTGCCGAGGATGGATCGCATCCATGCCTGATCCTGAAGCTCCAGCTTGTTGTTCCGGCTCCGGGGAGAAGGTTGTAAACCGGTATTGCGATCAGATCATTTCCCGGTATCGTGTTATCGAATGAATGATGAAGGGAAAAGCTGCCCGAAATACTGTTTGAGGTATCAGCAGTCCATCGGCCTTCAGGTACCTGAATCCAGTTGCCGGCAGTACCGGATTCAAAATCTTCCGTGATCTGGCCAAATGCCATTGCAGGCACCAGCAGGGCCAGTAAAATAACTTTGTTCATACAGCGAGACGAATTGTAGAAAAAAACGTTATTTTTGACCGTTTTTCTTAATGGTAAATATAAATAAATACTTTAATCTTAACAAATCAAATTATGAAAACAGCTGTTGTCGGTGCCACCGGGATGGTAGGACAAACAATGATCAAAGTACTTCAGGAGAGGAATTTCCCGGTGTCCCAACTAATTCCGGCTGCATCGGAGCGTTCGGCAGGCAAGGAGATAATGTTCCGGGGGCAGTCTGTTAAGGTTTTAAGCGTTAAGCAGGCTGTTGAAGAGAAGCCTGTATTTGCAATATTTTCAGCAGGAGCCACAGTTTCAAAAGAATGGGCGCGGGCATTTGCTGACAATGGCACAGTGGTCATTGACAACTCATCAGCCTGGCGCCTGGAAAAAGACGTGCCTCTTATTGTCCCTGAAATTAACAGCCATGTATTGAAAAAAGGCGACAGGCTTATTGCCAATCCAAACTGTTCCACCATTCAGATGGTAATGGCTCTGGCACCGCTGCACAGAAAATACATAATAAAACGTATTGTGGTCGCCACATACCAATCTGTAACCGGCACGGGAGTGAAAGCTGTGAAGCAGATGGAAAATGAAAGACTCGGTATAAAAGGCGAAATGGCGTACAGGTATCAGATTGACATGAACTGTTTTCCCCATGGTGGCACTTTCCAGGACGACGGCTATACCACAGAAGAGCAGAAATTGGTTGATGAGACTCGTAAAATACTTGAGGATCAATCCATTCAGGTTACGGCTACCGTTGTAAGGATCCCGGTTATAGGAGGACATTCTGAAGCTGTGAACATTGAGTTTGAGAAAGACTTCAGTACAGATGATGTAAGGTCATTATTAATGAGGTTCCCGGGGGTTGTTGTTTGCGATAATCCTGCCGAACTCGAGTACCCGATGCCATTGACAGCTCATAACAGGGATGAGGTATTTGTGGGCAGGATCAGAAGGGATCTGTCGAGAGAAAAATGCCTGAACATGTGGATAGTGTCGGACAATATCCGAAAAGGGGCAGCAACAAATGCCATCCAGATAGCGGAATACATGTATGCAAACAAATTATACTGATTGCGGTAAGCCGCTTTCACGGAAGTAAGGGTTTAAAATTCACTACAAGGGACGTGATCAGGCCTCTGAATCGTAGAGAAAATCATTGTAAGGATACCTTGTAACATGTATCTTCCTTACTTCCTCGTACAGCAGGTTCCTTAATTCTTCTATGTTCGCGCCGGTTTTTGCAGAAATGAATACAGTACGATGATCCCTGCCGGATGCCATCCATGTTTTTTTCAGATAGTCAAGGGAGTAATTCTCCCTGGTGAACGGAGTCAGATCATCCTCGTCCTTTGGTGAAAAAGTGAATGCATCTGTTTTGTTGAAAACCATTATCATCGGCTTTTCTGCCGGGTGAATTTCACTGAGGGTTTCGTCAACGATCCTTATCTGCTCTTCAAAGCCGGGGTGCGATATATCAACAACGTGAAGGAGCAGGTCTGATTCACGCACCTCATCGAGGGTCGACTTAAACGATTCGACCAGGTCGTGCGGGAGTTTGCGAATAAATCCCACCGTGTCGGACAGGAGGAAAGGAAGATTTGTGATTACCACTTTTCTGACTGTCGTATCAAGTGTTGCAAACAGTTTGTTTTCAGCAAATACTTCTGATTTACTGAGAAGGTTCATCAGTGTTGATTTACCGACATTGGTATATCCCACCAGGGCTGCTCTCACCATCTTTCCCCTGTTTTTCCGCTGTGTAGCCATCTGAATGTCTATCTTTTTGAGGCGGTTTTTAAGAAGGGTAATTTTATCCCTGATAATTCTTCGGTCGGTTTCTATTTCAGTCTCGCCGGGCCCTCTGAGCCCGATACCCCCGCGTTGTCTTTCAAGGTGAGTCCACATGCCTGCAAGTCGGGGAAGCAGATACTGATACTGCGCCAGTTCTACCTGGGTTCGTGCATGTGATGATCTTGCACGTCTTGCGAAAATATCCAGAATGAGGTTCGTTCTGTCAAGAATACGGCAGCCCAGATATTTTTCTATGTTTCTGATCTGGCCCGGGGAAAGTTCGTCATCGAAGATAGCAAGGTCTGTATTGGTTTCAGAGACATATTCTGCTATCTCCTTTATTTTGCCTGAACCAACAAATGTCCCTGGATCAGGCATGTCAAGTTTCTGAAGGAACCTGGCAACGGGTTCAGCACCGGCTGTTTCGGCAAGAAAGAAAAGTTCGTCAAGGTATTCTTCTGCCTCACCCGTTCTCTGACCGGGTAAAACAAGTCCGACAAGTATGGCTTTTTCTCTCTTTGATATGATATCAGCCATTAAAGAATAAACCGCTTATTACTCTGTATGGCATCCCGGATTGCCTGTTTGAGTGCATCAGTACAACGTATTATCATCTCCATGTCGGAGGGAAAAGGAAGAGGCTTCGATTTTGTCTTCCCCAGTTGAGTAGCGTTAAGTGCCCCGGTGTCACCGAGGGCCCTTGCTGAAACGTGCTCGAATCCTGACGTTGCTCCTACCGGATCCTTCTTAAGGATCTTTCTGGGATTTACCTGAACAATCTCAACATCACCTTCTATCATGCATTCTTTCGTCTGAACAGTCTCAATCAGTGCACATTGAAGTTTTTTGTATTTTTTTGTCCTGATATCGTTCCCCACTGAATCTTTCATGACATTTCCCCGGCTGTCGAGCTGGTAGCTGAATCCGTCTTCTACCTCCCGTTTAATAACTGAATCGCGTTGAAATGTCTGATCGGGACTTACGGCAATGTTTCTGATTATCACATTTACAAAATAATCGTATTCAACATCCTGATCCAGAATCTGAGTATGGTACTCAACCCACTGGCTGTTAAGCCTGGGGAGGTCAAGGGCCAGGAGATCATCTTCAAAATCCTGAGGAAACTGAAGCACTGACCTGTTCTGAACTGAAACCAGGACTCTGCTCATACCAAGATATTTCGATTCATTTATCTTGTTGTCAATATTTTCATAATCTCCAACATATTCCTTCGCGCGTACAAATTCAAAAAATGCCTGCCGGTACGATTCCTTTAATCCGTTTTTCATCAGCTCATTCCCATGCGCATAATAGAAATCGGCTGATTTTCTCTTGGCTGCCACCATTTCCGGGAGATAATCAACATAGGGAAAATCTATGGCCTTTCCGTGCAGATACAAAGGTGTGACCGATCGAACAAGAGTCTGTCTGTCTGCCATCCTTTTGCTAACAAGATAAATTTCATCCCAGTTTTCAGGTTTTGCCTCAAGCTTAAGGAACCTGGTCCTTTCATTATCCTGCTCATTAGCTATTTTATAGGAACGTTCCAGGATCATAATTTGTTTACCATCAGCCGGATTTTTGCGCAATTGTCTTACTGCCTGGTCAATAGCGGCATCGTAATGTCCTCTTTCCAGGCTTTTCTTTGAAGAACCACAACCCGGGAGAAGCATAACGGTGATCACGAGGGCCGGAATAATTTGTTTCATAAGGTTTTATTAACTATTTGCAGATAAACGTAATAAAAATCATGAAATTGTGTATAAATTTCTGTCTTTCATGCATAAACAGTGAACAATCAAAACACAAAATTCAGCCACATTGAGAATCTTACTCTGACAGGCTGTCCTCTCTGCAATCCCGGACTCCATTTCGGGGAAGCCTCGATGGCTTTCACTGCTTCATTATCTATTACAGGTGCAACGCCTTTAACCACGGTGACATTGGTTACCGAGCCATCAGGTTCAACGATAAATGTCAGGAAGACGCGTCCTTTTATCTTCTTTTCTATTGCCTCCTGCGGATAATTGGTGCGTTTCTGGACCCATTCCCGGAATTTGTTAAGGTCACCTCCCCTGAAAAGTGGCATTACCTCAACGATAAAGAACGGTTCATCTGTTTCTCCGTTTCCGTATCCTGCAATATTTCCTGATCCGGTACCGGTACCGTAAACAACCACTTCAGATTCTGCTTCATCAACACCGGCAAGAACTTCATCAGTGCTAAGTGGTGCCAGTTCGACAGGGGTTATTGAATCCACAACAACCGGTGGAACATATTTTACAATAACCGGTGCTCTTTCAGCCGGAGGCGGGGGTGGTGCTGTCGGAATATAAATTTCCTCAGGAGGCGGCTCAAAATTCTCCATGTGTAAAGTGGCATAACGCATTCCTCCGCTTAATATCCTTTCATTTGACGGCCTGTTCAGGAAAGGGATGACAATAACGGCCGTCATGATTAGTGATGATAGTATAATTGCTGTAACAATAGTCCTGTTATATTTCTTCCGGATCTGGTATGCTCCGTACTCCTTGTTCCTGTTCCTGAAAACAATGTCATCAAAATCCTCAATCCTGAAGGTATTATTTCCGGTCTCTTTCTGTGATTTATTATTTTTCCCTTCTTTTTTCATGCCTCAGGAGTAATGCTTTCTTTTGACTTTCAGAGATGTGATTGCTATAGCTCAGGTTTTATTTCCTGGCTGTGTTCTTATATTATTGTTTAAAAATTTCCGTCAAAATTACAAAATAGCAGTCTGACGGCAAAGTAATAACATACACCATACAGTTAGTGTTTCGTTATTTTTTAAATTTTTATTAATTTTGCAGTCCTGTGACCGTTACTTTAGCTCACCAGGCATCGGCGGGAAGGCTGTAACGTGTAACGGATTGTTTGTTCTTTAACATCGGGGGGTTTAGCTCAGTTGGCTAGAGCGTGTGACTGGCAGTCACAAGGTCAGGGGTTCGATTCCCCTAATCTCCACAAAGACATCATGCAGATAAATACAAAATCCTGTAAACTTAAGAGTTACAGGATTTTTTGTTTTTACCTCCCGATTTAGAGCCTGCTGTACTGTTTTGCAGCACTTTGCATTTTGAAAGATCATCAGCCAAAATTGCACACATTGCCACAACCTCACAAGTCAAGATCACATTTAATGCTCTGTTACCGAATTAATTTTGGTTCAATTATCTTATAGACAGCATAGTGCTTTTACATTAGTAAAGATAAAACGATAGATTTTTTAATAAAAAACAGAATCTCAGTTATCAAAAAAAAACAGTTTAAATATTATTTCTTATTTTGCACCCAAACCTTAGAAAGATGTTGCCCTTTGGATCCCTTGCGCCGGGTATACTGTTACCAGTAATTGCGTTTGCTTACATGCTTTTTTTTGGCGCATGTGCTCTTAATAAGGGTATAAAAGGCAACGATGAGGGCTGTAAGGATTTATCCACGGAAAAGAAATTTATCATAAAAGATAAATCCTCTGTTTCTTCAGACTATTCACTTTATTTCCAAGACCATAATAGTGCAAAGACTGGAGCTATCAGGAGGAATCGTGACATTTTCTTAATAAAAAAACAATTTGTTTCTCAGATAATAAAAATACCTGATAAACTAATTATTTCTAACTTTCACAGTTTTTCTCTGTTTTCACGACCCCCTCCAGTTTATGACTAGATAAACCTGAAGGTTTGTAATTCTCCCAGATTTATTATTACCAACATTTTGAATCGGACAACCTGTCCCCGTTGTCGGATTTATCTGATTATCATGAATATACAATATGAAAATATATATAATAACAATTTTTATTCTTCTTGCAGGATTGAGTTTAAATTTGGATGCCCAGCATAACAAAGCTACTGCAGACACGAGCAATTATATGTCAGTTGAGCTCGGTGAAATTGAAATAAAGGCTTCGAAGGACAATGTGACATTCAGAAATATCCCCGCATCAGTCTCAGTTGTCAGTGAAGCTGTTATTTCAGATTATCAAATAAAATCCCTCAATGATGTCTCAGCAACAATTCCTAATTTTTATATGCCCGATTATGGTTCAAAACTTACATCACCTGTTTATATAAGGGGTATAGGCTCAAGGATAAATTCTCCTTCTGTGGGATTATATGTGGATCATGTGCCGTATTTTGAAAAGGCTTCATTTGACTTTGACTTTTTTGACATAAAACGTATTGAGGTTCTTCGAGGCCCTCAGGGGACCCTTTTCGGAAGGAACACAATGGGCGGGATAGTAAATATTATCACAACTTCACCTCTGGACTATAACGGATCGAATATAAACCTTTCTGCAGGTACTTACGGGGCTTACTCGATCAATGGAGGTCATTACGGCAGGCTGAATGACAGGCTGGCGTATTCGGCAGCAGTGAACTGCCTGCATAACAACGGATTTTATACCAACGTTTTCTCCGGTACCAGAGTGGACAAACTTGATTCGTATGGTTTACGAACAAGGATGATCTACGAATTATCTCAGAAACTGACGATCGAAAATATAGCCGGGATCGAAGTAAGTAAACAGGGAGGGTACCCCTATGCCATTTACAACGATTCACTTAAAAGGGCTGAAGAAATAGATTATAATCAGTACAGCTTTTACGACAGGAATCTTTTTTCTGATGCCATGCTTTTAAATTATTCGGGTGATGATGTTGACCTTTCGTTTACAACATCTTATCAATATCTGAATGATCTTCAGGGGATCGATCAGGACTTTACGCCCGATTCTCTCTATTACATAATTCAGGAACAAAATCAGCATATGCTTTCCCAGGAAATTGTTGTGAGGTCCAAACAAAATAAAAAGTACAGATGGCTTTTCGGAGGTTATGGTTTTTACCAGGCCTTCGATAATGCAGTTGATGTAGATGTTTATGCCGCAAAAATGAGTTACCTTAAAACGTATGATCATAAAATTAACGGATTGGCACTTTTTCATCAATCAACTCTGTCTGATTTTCTGATCAATAATCTTACTGCTACGGCGGGATTAAGACTTGATACGGAAAAAGATTTTCTCCATTATACCTACAACAGAACGATGAATGGAGGTAACACTCTTCTGGCCGATACTGTTTACCCGGCACTGAAATCTCTTGAAATTATCCCCCGCTTTGCGCTTAATTACAAAATCAGCAAAAGCAGTATTTATGTTGTGATCGCAAGGGGATATAAGACAGGCGGTTTTAATTCGACCTTTGAGCGTCCGGAGGATCTTACATTCGATCCTGAATACAGCTGGAATTATGAAATCGGCATTAAAACACCTCTGTTCAAAGATTTATTTTATGCCGATGTTGCTTTGTATTTTATCGATTGGAAAAACCAGCAGATCTATCAGACTGTTCCGAGCGGACGAGGATCAATGCTTAAGAATGCAGGGCATTCGGTAAGCAAGGGAGGAGAATTTTCCTTGAAATCTTTACTGAAGAGAGGTTATGAATTCGATATTGCATACGGATTCACGCATGCCAGCTTCATTTCGTACGTGGTAAATTCAACTACAGACTATAACGGGAATTATCTGCCGTACGTCCCACGACACACACTTGCCATCCAGGCTAGTAAAACATTCGTGTTAAATAACTCGGACATAATTGACAATATTAAGATTAATGCACTTTACAGAGGGAATGGTGAAATTTTCTGGGATGAAGAAAATTTAAACAAGCAAAAATATTACGGGCTCATTGATGGCAAAGTGTCCTTTATCAAAGGATCTGTTCAATTTGATATCTGGTCAAGGAACGTTCTGAATACCGAATATTCCGCATTTTACTTTGAAGCACTTGGCAACAAATATGTACAGACAGGCAAGCCTGCACATGCCGGGATCAATCTTTCTGTAAAGTTTTAAGAGATGACAGAAAAAACCTGGCTTAAATATCCTGTACTATTCAGTCTGTACATAGCTCAGTCGATACCCATGAGCTTTTTTTCCACCGTCATTCCTGTAATTATGAGGCAGGAGAAATACTCACTTGAGTCAATCGGGTTACTTCAGCTTGTAAAGCTGCCCTGGATATTTAAATTTCTGTGGGCTCCTGCCATTGACAACATTTCGAGATCAACAAGACAAATCAGAAAAAGTATTATTATTTCAGAGTTCTTTTATGCAATTGTGATCTTAAGTATTGGACTATTTGATCTTCAGACTGATTTTAAACTGATAGTTGTTCTTATGGTAGTAGCATTCATTGCATCTGCCACCCAGGATATAGCTGTTGACATATTTGCAGTTCATCTTCTTAAGCCTTCGGAAAGAAGCTTTGGAAACAGCATGCAGTCTGCAGGAAGCTTCATTGGGACTCTTTTTGGCACCGGTGTATTGCTTATCGCATATTATTATTTCGGCTGGACCAACCTGTTAATTCTTCTTGCAGCATTTGTGGTTTTTGCGGTAATCCCGATGCTTACCTACCGAAAACCCGTCATAAATGACATTGACAGAAAATCCAGAATATCCTTTTCAGAGATTTATCGTTTTTTCTCTGAAAAAGGCAAACATAAGAGGGTTCTTATCCTTGTATTTTATTATTCCGGGATAATAGGCATTCTGGCAATGCTCAAGCCTTTTCTTGTTGATCTGGGATACAATGTCAAACAAATCGGTTTTATGTCGGGTATTTTTGGCACCTCTGTAGCCGCACTATCAGCCTTGGCAGGAGGATTTATAATCAAGATGGCAGGAAGAAAACTCTCAATGTATTTGTTTCTTATAGCAAGTCTTATAGCCGCATTATGGTTCTGGTTCATGAGTTTTTCAGCTCCTTCTGCTTTTGCCATATTGGCCGGGATTGCATTATTATGGGGCTCATATGGGCTGTCGACCGTCGCAATATACACAACCTCAATGGATATTGTTCGCAAAGGGTGTGAGGGAACCGACTTCACCATACAAATCGTAATAACCCACCTGAGCAGCCTTATAATCGCAGTATTGAGCGGTAAGATTGGCGATCTTGCAGGCTATAAAGGTCTTTTCGGAATTGAAATCATTCTTTGTTTAATTGCACTGGCTACCCTGTTTTATGCATTGCCTGATAATATACTCTATGAAAATAACTGACGATCTGTTGCGTAAATATAATGTACCGGTACCCAGGTATACGAGCTATCCCCCGGCCAACCATTTTAAGGATACCTTCAGGGAGGCTGATTTTATTGAGCTTCTTGAAAAGTCAAACACAGCTAAACCTGAAAATATTGCCTTCTATATCCATATCCCGTTCTGTAAAAGGATCTGTTTCTACTGCGGATGCAATTCCTGCCCTATTGGCAACGGATCGCTGGTTACACCTTATATAGATGCCTTGTTGAAGGAGATAAAAATTGCAGGCCAGTATATTGATAAAAAAAGAGTGGTTTCACAGGTCCATTATGGGGGAGGCACCCCGAATTCGATCGCTTTTTCATACCTGAAAAAAATTAATGATTATCTCTTTTCTGAGTACTCATTCATTAAAGATCCGGAGATTGCAGTTGAATGCGATCCCGCAAATCTTGACCTGAAATATATTGACGATCTTTTATCAACCGGCTTTAACCGGATTAGCTTAGGTGTGCAGGATTTTAATAAGGATGTACTGCGCAAGGTAAACCGTAAACCTCCTGAAATATCGCCTTATGAGTTTCTAAAATATATTAAATCAGTTAACGGTAACACAGGTGTAAATTTTGATTTTATTTACGGTTTGCCCGGCCAGAGTGTTGAATCATTTGCACATACTATGAGAAGGGCAGCTGAAATAAGGCCGGACAGGCTGGTTACTTTTTCATATGCCCATGTACCATGGATCAAAAAGCACCAGTTAATCCTGGAAAAACGGGGATTGCCTTCAGTAAAAGAAAAAACAGAGATGTTCGTTGCCGCTTATGATACGCTAATAAATTCAGGTTATAAACCTATCGGTCTTGATCATTTCGTGCTTCCATCCGACGAGCTTTATATCGCCCTGGCTTCAGGAAGGCTTCACCGGAACTTTCAGGGCTACTGCACAAGGAAAACCACCGGCCAGGTATATGCTTTTGGAGTCACGGCAATAAGTCAACTCGCAAATGGGTATTCTCAGAACAAAAAGGAAATAAATGATTATTTGTCCTGTATTGATGCGGGAAGACTGCCCGTGGAAAAAGGATATGTCCTTTCCGCCCCGCAACAGCTTGCAAAAAGTGTGATCACTGAGGTTATGTGCAACAAACGGGTAAGCCTTTCAGAGGTGGCATCAGAGCATAAAACCTCCGTCAGTGCTGTAAGGCAGGCTGTAAGAAAAGATGAAAAGCTACTTCTTGAGCTTGAAAAGGACGGTCTTATCACTTATACATCAGATGAAATTAAAGTGACCGAAACCGGTTCTTTTTTCATCCGTAACGTTGCAGCATCACTTGATAAAGAATACAGGGAAGCAGTTCAGACATATTCAAAACCAGTATGATTAATGAATAAAAAACAAGCAGATATTGTTATTATAGGTGCTGGTCTTACCGGTTTGACTCTGGCATACTATCTGAAGAAATATGGCAGATCTCCTCTGGTTCTGGAAAAAACCGGCAGGCCGGGAGGCGTTATAAATACACATTCGGAAAATGGATTTAAATATGAATCAGGACCCAATACAGGAGTGCTGGCAAATAAAGAAACAGCTTTATTGTTTGATGAGCTCAAAGACCAGTGCATTCTTGAACCCGGTAACAGGGATTCAAAAAAGAGATACATTCTGAAGAATGGCAAATGGCAGGCACTGCCGTCAGGGATATTCTCTGCAATAACAACGCCCTTGTTCAGCCTTGAGGACAAGTTCAGAATACTTGGAGAACCGTTCAGGAAACCGGGCAGTGATCCTGATGAATCTGTAGCAGATATGGTAGTGAGACGATTGGGAAAAAGCTATCTTAATTATGCAGTAGATCCGTTTATATCCGGAATATATGCAGGTGATCCTGCCCGGCTTGTCACAAGGTATGCATTGCCAAAGCTGTATGCTCTTGAGCAGAATTACGGAAGTTTCATTAAAGGTTCTGTAAAAAAGAGCCGGGAAAAAAAGAGTGAAGACGAGCAAAAAGCCACCAGGGAAGTATTCTCTGTCACCGGTGGTCTTGGAAACCTTATAAATGCACTGACAGATAAAATAGGCCCTGACTCAATTGTATGTGGAATCTCTCATCTTAAAACAGACTATTCCGGTGATGGCTTCTCAATTTTATTTTCTAATTCCGAAGGACAAAATAATAATATCAATACCCCTTATGTAATTTCCACCGTAGGAAGCTACAATCTGCCGGGCATCTTCCCATTTTTATCTTCTGAAATTCTTTCTCCGATTATGAATCTGAAGTATGCAGCTGTGATCCAGGCAGCAGTGGGATATAAAAAATGGAATGGATCACCCCTGGATGCATTCGGGGGACTTGTTCCTTCACTTGAGAAAAGAGAAATTCTGGGAATACTTTTCCCGTCAGCAATGTTTAAAGCCCGCGCACCAGAAGGCGGAGCTCTGCTCTCTGTTTTCCTGGGCGGAATAAGAAACAATGGTGTTAAAGACAGGAGTGATGATGAGATTATAAAGATAGTCCTGAGGGAAACTGAAAAAACAATGACGACTAAAAGCACACCTGATTTGCTTAAATTATTCAGATATGAAAATGCTATTCCACAATACGAGAAATCGACAGGGGAAAGACTGGAATGTATTGCAAAGACAGAGGAACAGTATCCGGGACTAATACTTGCCGGAAATATCAGGGATGGCATCGGAATATCTGACAGGGTAAAGCAGGCGAAGAATATTGCTGATACGTTAATGACTAAATTATGATCAGAAGAGTTTTGATATTAGTAAATACAGGCACACCTGACAGCCCGGAAGTAAAAGATGTAAGAAAATTTCTGTCTGAATTTCTTAACGATGGCAGAGTTATTGATCTGCCCTGGCTAATCCGTAAGATACTTGTTGATCTTATAATAGTTCCTTTCCGGTCCAGGCGCTCTGCAGGTCTTTACAGAAAATTATGGACAAAGGATGGTTCTCCTTTACTGGTCAACCTTGAAAATCTCATTTCAGGTCTGAAAAAAATGACCGGAAACAAATATGAGGTACATGGTGCTATGCGTTACGGAAATCCTTCCCTCAAAGAAATTCTTGGTAAAATAAAAAGAGAAAATTATGATGAAATTATAGTCTTTCCCTTGTACCCACAATATGCTTCCTCAACCACAGGTTCAGTCTTTGATTTGGTTATGGGAGAGATAGTAAACTGGAATTTTACCCCTTCAGTGAGATTGATCAGTCAATATTATTCCCATCCATCTTGTATTGAAGCCTTTTCCAGTAATATCATGCTATATGATCCGCAAAGTTACGATCATATCCTCTTTACATATCATAGCCTCCCGGTACGTCATATTAACAAAATTCACCCTGAAATATCGGCTTATCGATGTGATTGTAATGAAATGATGACTAAACACGGCAAATTTTGTTACAGGGCGACCTGCTACGAAACAACGCGGTTAATTGCAAATAAATTAAATCTGAATTCTGGTAAGCACTCAACCTCATTTCAATCGAGTTTAAATAGAAGCTGGCTTTCTCCATATACCGACCAGGTTCTGAGAAAACTTGCTTCAGAGCACAAACAAAGAGTTCTTGTTGTGGCTCCTTCATTTGTGGCTGACTGCCTCGAAACCATTATTGAAATACAGGATGAATATAAAAGTCTTTTTCAAAAGGCTGGAGGAAAAGAACTTGTCATGGTGAAAAGCCTGAATGACAGCAATGCATGGATAAATGCCATACTTGAGATAACTGAATTTTCAAATGTTTAGAATCTTTGTCAGAAAGGCAACCAGATAAAATATTTCAGAAACAAGAAGAAAAATGATCATAATTTTCCCCTGAGGATTAAAGGTACATTAAGAAAATGCATAAATAAGCAAAAGGCCTTTAATGACTACCTGTTTATTTAAACAATCCCTGTGCTGAAACTCTGACCCGAAAAAAATCTCTTATTTGATCAGTGAGTATTTATCCACACTCATATGATACAGATAAATACAAAATCATGTAAACTTAAAAGTTACAGGATTTTTTTTCGGGTGCCGGATAGGAAGCAAAAGATGCGACAGATGACCAGATCAAGGTCAATTGTCCTTTATGCAACGGACCGAATTCCCGGCTGCGTACCCGACAATCCATTCATAAATAAAAGGCGATCTGTCATAAAATCCTATAGTGGCAGGAAATTCTTCTTCTTCAAATACACTGATACCTGACGACCAGTAATGTCCAGAACAACCAAGGGATGGAATCGTCCCGTCCTGATTTGGAGCACCTTCAAACGGATTATCAAAATGGTACCTGGTACCAGCCGGTACTGCTGAAAACCCACTGCTATTAGTACCCTGATAAAAAACCTCTTTAAGATTCATTGCAGCTTCAGATCGACCGCCAGCTTCGTTAATAAGGACCTCCCATTCATTTAACGATGGAATATGCCATCCGGCAGGACATAACTTACCTGTATTAATTGTATACCAGTTGTATAAAGCCCCGAGCATATCTTTGTAGGATTCCGGATCATTGTTATACCAACAATATGCCGGGAGCCCGAAATTTATCCATTCAGTATCACCAGTTACATTCGGTAATTGCGATCCGTCATTCAGTCTTGTGGTTTTCAAATTCTGTGATAACCATGTCTGAGAACCAATAGTGATCGTATTATATTGGTTCCCGTCAATGTCCTCAACTAATTCAGCATTATAAGTCCTGAAGAACAAATCATTTCCCAATGTACTGCCCTGAGAGCTTGTTGCTCTTATTCTGTAGTGATACACTGTGCTTTCCTCCAGGCCCTGAAGTAAAATACCCGCCATTTCCCATGGTTCAGATACAAAGAATCCGGGGATTGTCGCCGCTGAAGCTTTATAAACTTCACTGTAGCTGTTATTGCTTCCGAGATCAAAATAGAAATCTGTGGAAAATAATTTATGCGGACATGCAATGCCGAAAAGACGAACGGAGTTGATACCTATATTTCCGGCTCCGATCGAAACCGGCTTATTAAATGTTTCTATACTTACGGTACTCCCATAGGCTGTCCCGGCTTCATTTGTCGCATAAGCTCGCAGCCAGTATGTTTCACCGGGAATAAGATCTACGATCTTACCGGTGAAACTTCCTGTTCCTGCTCCGTTAATAGTGTGATAACCTGACAAATCAGGGCCCGGATAAATATTGTAGCAAATGCCTCTTGCCGTTACAGGGGAGCCTCCATCATCAGTAACAGTGCCACCGCATGTAACAGAGGTATCGCTTAATTCTGATACTGACGATGTTTCTAAAGTTGGGAGCTTAATTTTTCGGCATGATTGAAAGATGGATGCCATAAATATGATGAATAGGACCAGAGTAAAATTCTTCATTTGCAATTAAGATAATTACAATCTAATGGCATGTACCCCAGAGCCAGCTCAGTATCAAAGATATACAAAAATATAACATATTATATAAAAAGTCAGATCTTTATTAATATGCATCCGGATGCCAGATATTACAACAGGTCATACCCAACCCCTGATCTTCTCAAGTGATTTCAACAGACTGTTGTCTATATGTATATTAAAAGGAGACTTCTTCTTTTTATATACATTTTTCATCCCTGGTAACCTTTCCCTTTGTAAATTGCTTCCGGAATATATCTTCGATGTATTGAATTTCATTTATGATAATAATCATTTGAGAAAACATGTCTGTGAAAACCAGGTTCTGCTTAAGTGCTGCTTTGATCGCTGGCGCACATATTTCAGGAAATGCTTCACCCCTGAAAGAAGAGGCTAATAACAGGCCCAACATTATTTTAATCTTTGCTGACGATCTGGGTTATAGTGATTTAGGCTGTTATGGCGGCAAGTGGACTCCAACGCCGAATATCGACAGAATTGCCGAAGAGGGAATAATGTTTACGGACGGATACGTTACCACTCCGGTATCTGCACCCAGCAGGCTGGGTATGTTAACCGGGCGTTATACCCAGCGGTTGGGATGTTACTGGAATAATGACAGCCGTCAGGCTAATATACCTGAAGAGCAATTACTTCTGCCACAAATGTTAAAGAAGGCAGGTTATACCACGGGTCATATCGGTAAGTGGAATATGAACCGCCCGGTTGAATCGGTCTTTGATGAGGTGTATCATGAAATTGACTGGGAGAGTGATTATTTCCCGGGCGAAGATGGATTGATCAGGGGTGCCGAAACAAACGATTTCGCTTCGAATAAAAAGAATGGATGGTGTAAAGATAATGAAGCTCCTTATGTTACGGATCTGCTGGGAGATGATGCAGTGAGATTTATCAGAAACCACGCAGAAGACACTAATCCGTTTTTTCTTTATCTTTCATTTAATGCGGTTCACAGCCCATGGCAGGCACACAAAAAAGAACAAGGCAATTATGCTCATCTGCAACATGAAGTTCTTCAGCTTTATGCAGCAATGCTTAATTCCCTTGACCAGAACGTTGGTAAGGTTCTTGACCAGATCAGGCTCTCAGGCATTGATAAAAATACGCTGGTTGTTTTTCTGAGTGACAATGGCCCTGCAATGGGTGGCCCCTTTATAAAAGGCTGGCCTGAACAATGGGACGAGGTATTGGTTGGATCAGCTGCTCCGCTGTCAGGATGTAAGGGGCAATTTCAGGAAGGCGGAATCCGTATTCCATTTATGATGCGCTTTCCCGGCAAAATCAAAGCCGGCAAAATCTACACCAGACCGGTGTCTTCTCTTGACCTCTATGCAACCTTCCATTCGATGGCACATAAGAAAAATAGTGAATTAAAGACCGATGGCGTGAATCTGTTATCTTTTATCCGGGGTAACCAAAAAAACGATCCTCATCAGGTTCTCTTTTGGGGCGGAGATACTTTCCCGGTATGTGCCCGGATGGGAGATTGGAAACTTGTCATTTCCGGGAATGATGATTCAGCCAGGCTTTACAATTTAAGATCAGATATTGGAGAGATGAATGATGTCGCAGGCTCTAATCCGGATATTGTAAAACAGATCAGGATCCTGGTTGTCGACTGGAAAAAGGAAATGAGTACGCCTGCAACATTAATTCACGGAAGCAACTAAAACTTAGCTGTTCGGCCGATCTTTTACACCCACAGGAATTCTTATTTGTATCAAACAGAACAAATCAAATGTGTGGCAGTAACTCATTTGTCATGTTTGCGACAGTGATTTTTTTGATTGGACTTAACTATTTCCCGGCGGTTTTTGTGCATCTGCGGGCATTGATCAGAGACACCGGATTCCGAACTCCGATGTTCTTTTATCATTTTTCAAATCCGAACCTGTAGTTCAATCCAAAAAGGATTCTTCCTTTTCTGTCAATATATTTATAGTCAGGATTATCACTTGTATAGTAATAAAAGTCTTCACCACCGAAATTATATTTTAACGCTAATCCAAAATTCTTAGCCACCAATGCTTCCGCTGATATAAAAGTAGCTGAATAATTTTCTGAAACAGCGGCTCCGAATCTCAGATCATAACCATCTTTAAACCCGAAGCCTGCACCAATACTAAATTCATGTAAAAGTACCGGTATTGATGCCGGATAATTAAATCCATAATTATACTGGAAGTTCAGAATGTCTGCCCGGCCAACTCTTAACAGTACAGCTGGCATGACCGGAGAAGATCTTGTTCCCCGGTCATAATTCAGTTTGTCAATAGGGCTTCCGGGCACCCATCTGATGTTACCCAGATGGGCACCAACACCCAGGCCCACCCATTTAAGATCGTACTTAAAGTACGGCTTAACTCCAAACAGGAAGTCCGTTCTTTCCCAATGTTTTGTCAGATTATTCTCTTTATTAATCCCTCCATAAAGATTTATACCCCTGGTTGTTATATATTTACCTTCATTTCTGATGATGGAGTACCCGCCACCGGTTATTCTGTACAAATGCTTATAATCCTCATTTGTATACCCTGTTCCGCAATATGACTCATGCGGGTTATATTGTACGGTATTGTAATGTTCACCAAAAGACGTGTTCAGATCGACCCTTCTGTAGGATTTTACCTCACTATAAAACTCCTTCACGGATTTTGATTTTGTGGAGTCGGGAGAAAAGGTCTGGGTTACCAGTAAAAGTGGGAAAATAATAGAAGCTGTTGCAGTTAACCGGAAGCTTACTGTTTTAAGAGACCTGAAAACAAAATGCCCGGTAAGCAGAATTGCAGGTATGAATCTGATGTTAAGTGAAATCAACTCAAAGGAAGTGAACAGATTCCGGAAGACATAAATTACAGCAGATAGAGAGATAACATATAGTATTAAAAATCTCAGTGATGGTTGAGCTTCCGGCAGATTCCCGGAAACAGGTTTTGAGCTTCTTTCCGGCAGTATCAACCCCAGCAAACATACAATCGCCATAACCAGCAAGAACCATTGAACCGGATTAATCCCCGGAAGGATTGTAAAACTACCGGAAAGTACAGGAGTATCGCGCAGAAACTCCATAAGGAACCTGAAAGTTGCCAGAAGGCAAAGTGAGAAAATCAGAGGGCTCCATTCTCTTTTCCAGAATTTAAGCGATCGCCGGACAACAAACGCAATAAGAAAGAACAGGAATGCTTCATAAAGCTGTACGGGATGCACTCCGAGAGAAAAAAGATCATTCTCATCAATCAATCCGTTAATCCAATGATGATAATGGGCGTTCGTACATCTCGGATATTGTACGCTCCATGGCAAATCAGAAGGTTTTCCATAACAACACCCGTTAAGGAAACATCCTATTTTCTGAATGCCCAGTCCAACAGGTGTAATCCATGCATACAGATTAATTATTGTTATGCCTGAACCCAGGATTTTCCGGCACAATATTAATCCTGCAAGGCCAAACAGCAATCCTCCAACAGCATAACGGTCCTGATATCCTTCAAATGTGCCTGACACAATAATATTACCCCATTCAGAGACAGGAATGGCGGACAGCCTTGAGCCAATTATCACGCACAGGGAAACCGTTGTCAGTATAATCAATACTGATCTTAAAGGAATTTTTAATCTTGAAGTAAAAACTATAAATAGTATGAATGAGATCGCAAAGGAAAGAACATAAAAAAAAGCAAAACAGAACTCCGGGTTTTGGATTGCGATTTTCATTATAAATGATTATTCATATTTGCCTGAGTAAAGTTACACCAGCAAACAGCGGAAGTCAATATTTTTTCATTCGGACATAACTTAAATTCAAATACAATAGTGATCCGGTGGTTCCTTGTCGGATTTGAAAAGATTACGTCGGACATTATTATTGTTTGCCTTTTATATTGCTGTTTATCGTCTGCTCTTCCATCTGGTCTGGCAACATCAGGAATGCTTTAATGGATGCCGGCAGTGGTATTACAGTGGCAAATATTATTCGGGTGGATTGTCAAAGATGCATATAAGTCAGGGTTAAAATGCTTTATTAATGAAATGTTTTTCCTAACTTAACAAGGAGGCTTAAGTAAGAAAAAACTTAAGAAGCATTAAATCCATTTACCAATGAATAGAAGATCCAAATCCATTAAACGCCGGTCATTTATAGGCACTACGGGCTGCGTTGCTGCAGGCTTCACCATTTTGCCCGGTTATCTTGCAACCACAAGGGGTACAAAAACTTCCATCCTGCTGAAAACCCCGGATGGAGCCTGCCCTGAGGCTGGAGCCAGCCTTACAGATAAGGGATGGTGGAAAAAAGAACCGCTACGGATAATAGAACTTGAAGAAGGATACGAATTCGGAGAGAAGATGGGATTATTGAATGACCTTGGTGCGAATATGGAACACGTGACCCGGTTTACTGACACATCTCCGGGAACCTCGTTTCTTGATGCACATAACCTTTTCGAAGGCAGAAAAGTTGACTTCAGCTCCCTGAAAGATTATCTGACCGAAGCTCATAAAAAGGAAATAAGGGTAGTGATTTACTATAATGTCCATGCCATAGAGATCTCATATGCCCGAAAGCATCCCGGGTGGCAACAGATCATGGAAGATGGCAGGCCGATCGAGGATGTCTACATAGTTGATTCTTCCTTCTGTATTAACAGTCCATGGAGGGAAGAGGTGTTCCAGACCATAAGAAAGTTATGCTCGTATGAAATTGATGGTATTTTTTATGACGGACCCATATTCTTTGCAGGAACCTGTTATTGTGATTCCTGCAAAAGATTATTCCGGGATAAATACAATAAAGAATTGCCCTCAAAAACAGAATTATCGTCAATGCGGGATGACCCTCGATGGAAAGAGATTACAGACTTTCAGTCAGACAGCATTTCACGCTTCCTTAATGACTCGGGGACAATAATCAAGGAAGCAAATCCGGATATATTGTTTTACATGAACGGGAATACCCTGGCTCCTTCATGGCCTACCGCAAGAGACAACCGAAAGATAATCGGGGAGACTGACATACTCGGAGCAGAGGGTGGATTTCTGTACGGAGAACTGGCAGAGCCGGTTTATAAGCCGGGGGCCGTGGCCAAGCTTCTTGAATCGCAGGCAGGTGGAAAACCTACTGTTGTCTTTGATGCTGCAAAGCAGGGGCCCTGGGCATTTTCCATCCTTCCGGAAGGAGAGATCAGTATTCTTTTCAGTCAGACAATAACCCATCAGGCAAATGTGTGGCTTGCAATAGGGGCAACCCCGGCCCTGCATAGTAAGAAGATGGATGTTGTCAGAAAATACAACAGGTTCATCCGGAAAAATCCGGATCCTTTTTTCATGACTGAATCACTGGCAAGGATTGCTCTTCTCTGGCCTCATGAAACAAGCAATTACTACAGCGGCTCCCAGGTGCCTCTTACCGATTTCACAAAAGAGATGAAGCCGGCAAGGGCAGGTAATCTGGCCGAGGAATTCTATGGATTTTATGATGGCCTTGCAAGGAACCATTTTCCGTTTGATGTCATTGACGAAATATCGCTGGAAAATGATCTTTCCGGATATGACCTTATAATATTGCCGAATGCTGCCTGCTTAAAAAATACCGGAGCGGATAAATTAAGGGAATTTGTCAGCGGAGGCGGAAATTTAGTATCCTCCTTTGAGACATCCCTTTATGATGAGAACGGGAAAAAGCTTATAGATTTCAGGTTAAAGGATGTTTTCGGAGCAGAAAACCCCGGAGATATTTTCGGCCCTCTTAACTGGGATTATATCACTCCGGTAAAGAACAACAATGAATTCCTGACTGATATAACCCAGAAATACATAAATGCCCCTTTGTATGGTCTTAAGATCAAAGCAAAAGGAGAAGTGCCGGCCTTCTTCTGCAAACCCCTGCCGGGAAGCTATTCCGGCAGCCCCGTAATATCAGAATTCCCGTTCATGACCGATAACAAATTCGGAAAAGGGAGATCTGTTTATTTTGCCGCCACTTTTGGGAATTCTCTTTACAGGTTTCATTTCCCGGAATACTACCAGATTATCCTGAATCTTGCCACGGAACTGAGCCGCCCTCTCGTAAGGATGAAAAACGTTCCATCATCAGTGGAAATCAGCTTAAGAAAGAAGGAAGATTCGGTTTTTCTTTATCTGATAAATTTCTCTTCTGAAATGAAAAGACCCATACAAAAAATCATTCCATGTTACGGTTTAAGCATAGATCTTGCGACGGATAGAACAGCTAAAGGCGTGAGAGCCCTGTGGTCAGGAACAGACCTGGAATTCAGACAAAATGAAGGCTCGCTGTCTTTTGTTCTGCCGGTTATTGAAGACTATGAAATAATTGAAATCAATTTTTAAGCGGTTCGCCTTTGTCACATAAACAGTATTTACCATACTCTGACCGCTCTTTATGTTATCCGTTGATTTTAGCTTATTATCGCTTATGAAGATTTATTTTCTTATATTTAATACCCTGAATCATGTAATATTTAACAACAAATACATATTTAACAGGGTTGCATCGGCTTTAAATGAGATTCAGCTGCTCTTAATTCAGGAAAAACGAATAAGCTTAATTTAACCGGCCTTTGCAGCCCATCAAATTAGGAGGATAAAAAATGGCAAAAAAAATTACCAGGATTGAAAGCGAAGAGCCTGCACCTTCATCCACTGAATCAAAATTCGTACCTGCTGAAGAAAGCAAGTCTAAAGCCACTACTTTTCGCGTGATAGCTGTTATTTCATGGCTTCTGGCTATCGGGGCTGAAATTTTTGCAATAGTCAAGCTAAATCAGGTACCGGTTAATACCACGTGGCTTATTGTATTGATTGTTGTGGCTTTGATTTTTGCCGTAATCGGCTCCCTGCTCTGGAAAAAGGCTAACCGTCTTGATCCGGCTTCAGAAAAGGAAAAAGTGAGATTTTTCATTCAGAATCAGCTGGGTCTTATCATAACCATTATTGCTTTCCTGCCGCTGGTTATACTTATCTTTGCAAACAAGGACCTGACCGGCAAGCAGAAAGGCCTTGTGGGGACCATCGCTGTCGTAGCCATGCTGATCGCAGGCGTGGCAGGCATTGATTTCAATCCTCCTTCGCAGGAACAATATCTTGAGCAGACAAGAGAGGTTGAAATGCTTAATGAGGGCGTGAACCATGTATATTGGACAAAATTCGGCAGGAGTTACCATCTCTACTCTGACTGCTCCTATATCACAACAGACAGAACCGAGGAAATATTTGAAGGAACCGTTGCGCAGGCCAGAGAACTTAAGAACATTACGGATCTTTGTGACCGCTGTGAGAACCGAGCCAGGAAAGAAAAAGGGCTTGAAGAATAAAGTCTCTTTTTACTGTTTCCGGAAAGCTGAACCCTCACCAGGCATATAAACCACCTTCAATAATGTGGTTATGAAGTTGTGCTTTTTACCGGCCATGTGAAATGTACCTGCACTGCTGAAAAAAAACAGGTTGGTAATTGCAGAGCCTTCCATAAAGACCAATCAGGTCTCAGCCAAATCTGTAGTGTTTCCTGATGTCTTTGTTTATTTTCCATCGGCATTTCAGTCCGCCCGGGAAAACAACCAGGTCGCCTTTGCCGAACTTTACCGTTGTACCTTTGTCAGTCGTAACCTCCGCTTCACCTTCCAGAATGTAGCAGGTCTCCTTTTCATCATATTCCCATGGAAATTCGGAAGTTTCCTTCTCCCATACAGGCCATGATCTTACGTCCAGACTTTGTAGTTTTTCTTCAGCAGGCTTTTCAACATGTATCATATCTCGAGTCTTTGAATTTTGATAATATCGGCAAATTTAAAAAAATAAGCAGAAGCTCTCAAAAGATAACCTTAATTGCATGATACCGGTTTTAAACAAACAAAACAACTCAGGGTTAAAACCGTGAAAATTATTATTGCTATGAATGAAAGAATATTTTAATAACTTTATAATTGTTAATCCGCAATCTGTTTTTTAAGTTAAACTAAGGAATTATGAAACGAAATAAGCTCATCGTTTTAATATCACTACTGGTGTCATTTGTTTTTGCCTTTCAGAATGCCATTTCACAAGGATCCCTCATGCTGAAGGCAGGAGCGGCTAAAGTCGATATTACACCTTCAGAAAACCTCTTCATGGGCGGTTATGACGAATCGTGCCGTAGCGGTCCGTCGGACGGAATTCACGGAAACATATTCATCAGGGCTCTTGTGTTTGACGATAACATCACCATGGTGGCTTTTGTTGAAGCCGACATTGTGTCGTTGCCTCATGCTGAATATGCGACAGTAAGAAAACTGATATCTGATGAAACAGGCATCCCTGTGCAAAATATAATACTGGGATGCACCCACAATCATGCAGCTCCCTATCCGGGTGAAAAAAATAAAAATTCAGACTGGTCAAAGGATTTGTATAACAAGTTCGTCACTGCAGTAAAATTTGCGGTCTCCGATCTGGAACCCGTAAAAATCGGTGGAGGAACAGGAAAGTCGAATATTGCCATGAACCGGAGAAAAGTTATGACAGATACCTTTTCCCATCTGACCTTTGATGAGAACAATTCGAGTCAGTCATACGGAAAGCACAGAACTGATGAACCTGTTATGATAAGGGAAATGCCAGGAGTTACAAGGCTTGGAAATAATCCGATGGGCCCAATCGACGATGAAGTAGGAGTCATCAGAATCGATAAGATATCCGGTGAGCCCAAGGCGGTGCTTGTCAACTACGCTTGCCATGGAACGTCACTTGGGTGCAGGAACAATAAAATAAGCCCTGAATGGAACGGACATATGCTGGAGTATCTGGAAAATGAAATTGGCGGTGTAACAGGGATCTTCATTCAGGGTGCGGCAGGAGATATAAATCCGAGGTTTGTAGGAGGCCTTGACGGATATGAAGATGATCTTGAAAAGACAAAAGAATTAGGAATCGAAATAGGGAAAGAAGTTGCAAGAGTATATTCCGGCATTATCCCGCAAGTACTTCAATCATCTCTAAGCGTTGCTCATAAGGATATTACCTGCCCGAGAAAATATGCGGCAGTTGTGGCAAATTTCAGAAATACAACCATCGACATCCCAGTTACTGCCGTTAAGATAGATCAGTTTGTATGGATTACTTTTCCAGGTGAGCTGTTTCATGAAATCGGTAAAAACATTAAATTGATGACCCATACCCAATTTCCTCATATAGCAGGCTATTGCAACGGTTCACTCGGATACCTGCCCACACAGAAATCCCACAGTGAAGGGGGATATGAACCATGGTCAACTCCGTACGACCCGGTTACTGAAAAAATATTCCTGAAAGGTATTGAAGAGATGTTACCCGTACTGTACTGAGTTTTGACCTACTTGCATAACTCATGCACTTAAATAATATTTGTGTTCTATCTTTCACATAAGTCTCGGTTATGCCCTGTGATAATTTCAGCTGTATTCTTTGGTGTTGAGATAACGCGCCTGATGACTCCGCAATTTGCTGCGAGGATCTTCAATTTTCAAAACTATTTTTTTCTTCAACAGTTCAGAGAAGATGCAATTTTTATCAGTGAATAATGCTTAAACAGAATATGCCATCCTGAACATTTGTGTTATTTTCAGGTTTTACATTGACGGTAAAATAAATACAGTGGACCATTCGTATAAACATAATCCCGGAATAAATATCGGAATGGCCTTTAAAGCAGGGATTGCTTTAAACATATCCTTTTCGCTTATTGAGGTTTTGTTTGGGTTTTTATCAAACTCTGTAGCCCTCATTGCCGATGCCGGTCATAACTTCAGTGACGTTCTGGCCCTTCTGTTTTCATGGACAGCCATCCGTTTATCGCAACGTAAACCCACAACTAAATTTACTTATGGATTCAGACGTTCCACCATTCTGACTGCCATACTGAACACTGTCCTTCTGATAGTCGCCGTATCATTCCTGCTGTGGGAAACTATTCAAAGGACAGGTAATCCTCAGGAAATCAATTCAAAAAACGTTATTATCGTTGCCTCCATAGGTATATTGATCAACAGTTTCACCGCATGGCTCTTCATGAGTTATAAAAAGCATGATCTTAATGTCAGGAGCGCCTTTATTCATTTTGTTGCTGATGCACTGGTTTCTTTCGGAGTTGTTGTGGCCGGCATAATAATGGCCCTGACAGGAAGTACCTGGATTGACCCTGTTGTTTCCTTCATCATAATTGCCGTAATACTCTACTCCGCCGGCCGCCTTCTCATCGATTCTGTCAGTCTGGCTCTTGATGCGGTTCCGGAGCATATCGAAATCGAAAAAGTAAGGCAATACCTCAACAGCCTCCCTGAAGTTACTCAAATACATGACCTCCATGTCTGGGCCCTGGGGACAAATGTTTCAGCTCTGACTGTACACCTTGAAACACGATCTGAAACGGATATTGGGTTTCTTAAAAACATTCAGGATCATCTCAGAAATTCTTTCAATATTGAGCATTCCACAATCCAGGTTGAATATGACGGTCGGTCTGATGCATGTAACAATTGTAACTGAAGTATTCAACTATACTCTGATAAAATTAACTAACAGAAGTTCTGCTTTTGTTAAGTTGACCCTGATTCAGGGCTTCTGAGACCTGAAGAGTTAGTTTAAAAATACAAAAGCCGTGGAGCAGGTCAGATGAATGAAAAAAGAAATTAATTATTCTTTTCAACAGACCGTCAAAGCCTGAACACAATATTCTTTGTTTGTTCAACGTTTTTGCTACAGAATTCCGGCCTGTGAAATAACCATGAGATGCGAAGTCTTCTCAAAACATAAGTTCATCCTTATGGGATAGTCTGCCTGTCGGATTAGTAATTTAAAAGCTTTACAGATGAAGAATAAAAGGAATATTAATTCAAAAAACACAAAGTTTGTCAGGATTGATAATTCAACCTGGATTGAAGCTGATATTCTGGTACCGGATGAGGTTGCAAGATTACAATTCCTTCAGAAAATGCAACTGGCCCGGCCTGCCCTTTTTTCAGATCAGGTAAAGAATGACAATCTGACTTTATGATGCTGACCTGATGTGATTCGTTAATGATTTGAGTTTGAAAAAGCCCTTGCATGAGGGCTTTTTTGTCTGATGTTAACAGGGCCCGGTAACAGAGGTTAAGCGGCTGTTTTCCATCATTGATTTTTAACCGGTTATGATCATTAATCCTGACTTTTTTGTCAGATATTTAAGTAACAGGAAGTATCATAGATTGTAAACTAATGTAACTTTAGAATGATTTTCAGATAAGACTACCATAAGATAGTGTTATATGTGGCTGATATTATTGCTACTGATTTCAGTTGTATTTATAATCTATACTACTTCAAGGCTTAAGTGGCATCCCTTTTTTTCACTGATAACAGCTTCCTTCGGGTACGGGATATTATCGGGCACCATGTCTCTGGATGATGTTGTCATATCAATAAATAAGGGGTTTGGAAACACAATTGGTTATATTGGAATCGTCATTCTTGCCGGTTCGGTGATCGGTAAATTCCTTGAAAAATCAGGAGGCGCATTTAAGCTGGCATCAGCGATCCTGAAAATAGCAGGCACGAAAAACTCACCACTTGCTTTGAGCATAATAGGATATTTCATAAGCATTCCCGTTTTTTGTGATTCAGGATTCATCATAATGGCCCCTCTTATAAAGGCAATATCAAAGCATGTAAAAATTTCACTTGCAACGGGAGCAATCGCTTTAAGCCTCGGGCTCATTCTGACTCATTCACTCGTGCCTCCCACACCCGGACCTGTGGCAGCTGCCGGGATAATCAATGCCGATCTCGGACTTGTCATCCTTGTCGGACTGCCGGTAAGCTTAGCAGGGCTTATTGCAGGCTGGCTGTTTTCTGTAAAAATTGCATCAAAAATCCATATTGAACCATTACCAGATGGCAGTGAAATTAAAACCAAACCTGCTGCGCCCCCGTCTGCTTTAAAATCCCTCCTGCCCATTATGCTGCCTGTGGTGCTGATTGTTCTTCGATCAATAAGCATGCTGCCTTCAGCTCCATTTTCCACCGGAGGATTTTCGTCTGTTATTAACTTCGCCGGACAACCTGTGGTGGCACTGCTCGCAGGAGTTGTTCTTTCGTTTCTTCTGCCCGAAAGGCTGACACATGAAATGCTATCGCCAAGTGGATGGGTGGGCGAAGCAGTTGCTGCAGCAGCTTCAATAATAATTATAACAGGCTGCGGAGGTGCATTCGGGCAGGTTATACAAAGTTCCGGGATAGGAGAGGTCATAAATAACAATCTTACCGGGATAAAAAGTTTTGGTATACTCCTGCCTGTTTTAATTGCCGCGTCCCTTAAGACCGCACAGGGCTCCGGTACTGTGGCAATAATAACGGGCGCCAGTCTTATGGCTCCCCTGTTGCCTTCTCTGGGGCTGGATTCATCTCTTTCAAGGGCTTTTGTGGTTGTTGCACTGGGTGCGGGTGGGATGATTGCCAGCCATGCCAATGACAGCTATTTCTGGGTAGTAACGCAAATGTCGGGAATGAGCGTTAACCAGGGCTACAGGCTTCAGACGCTTGGAACACTCACAGTGGGCATAGCTGCTTCACTTGCTGTTATTATTTTAAGCCTTTTGTTTTTGTAATGTATTGAATAGTATCTTTAACCCGGCAGCCCGGGAATGCCTGACTGAATTCCGTCTATTACAAATGCGTGAAACGGTGTCGGTCATCAACACACCAAGCCAATGAAAGATTTATGCCTGAATAAGATTAAGCAGCACTTTACAGACAACTCACTGCCCGATATTAAGGGAAAATTATCGGCAGAGCTTTTAAAGCTTAAGCCTCTCCTGAAACCAGGAAACAGGATAGCGCTGGCAGTTGGAAGCCGTGGCATAAAAAACCTGGCAACCATTGTACGTGAAGTCGCCGCCTTCATAAGGGATAACAACGCGTATCCTTTTATTGTCCCGGCCATGGGAAGTCATGGAAATGCAAGTGCTGCCGGTCAGACAGAAATACTTGCCGGCTATGGGATTTCAGAAAAAACAATGGGGTTACCGGTTCTCTCATCTATGGAGGTGGTCGGGTTAACCCGGGGTGATTCACAATTTCCTGTTTTCATGGATAAATATGCCTACGAATCTGACGGAGTGATTATCATTAACAGAGTGAAGCCTCACACGGATTTCCACGGTATATATGAGAGCGGACTGGTAAAAATGTCAGTCATCGGGCTGGGAAAAGAGAAACAGGCATCAGCCGTTCATGAATATGGAGTTTATGGTCTGTCTGCATTGATCCCTAAAGCAGCCGAACTTGTCTTTTCTTCCGGTAAGATCATTGGAGGTATTGCTCTGGTAGAAAATTCCCTTGATAACATAATGCTTTTAAAAGTCCTGAAAACAGATGAGTTTTTTGAAAAGGAACCTGAACTGCTTGAACTTGCCAGGAAAAATATGCCATCCTTACCTGTTGATGATATCGATGTCCTGATAATAGATCAGATGGGAAAAGATATCTGTGGTGTGGGAATAGATCCGAATATTATCGGCAGAATAAGAATATCCGGCCAGAAGGAACCTGAAAAACCTGTTATCAAAGCTATCATAACCAGGGATCTTTCAGATGGCTCCCATGGAAATGCCATCGGGATAGGCCTGTCAGACGTGATCACCCGAAAACTATATAATAAGATAGATTTCTCCTCTACCTATAAAAATGCCGTGACAAGCACTTTCCTTGACCGCGCAAAAATACCATTGATCGCTGAAAATGATAAGGAAGCAGTTAGAACAGCGCTCAGAAGCTGCGGGCATCTGGAAAAAGGAAAGGAAAAAATCATAAGGATTAAAGACACCCTTCATCTTGATGAGATGTATGTATCCGTTTCTGTAACGGATTCTCTGAGAACCAAGAAGAGAATTGAAGTTCTTAAAGAGGATGTTAAACTTTTTGACAAGGACAACAACATCACTGAATTTTAATTATCATGAAGGTTTGCTGGTCCATCAAATCAAAGGATCTGAATACATCACGGCATATAAGACAGAGTTGCTGATGAACTGAAAAAGTGATTGTATTAACAAACCGGATTATGGCAAGGCAAGGATTAAAAATAACCTCTGAAACAGCAACTGGAAAATCATCCCTAAGTACCGGCAGTGAAAAATTTACCACCGGGTCAAAAAACAGGTGGTTTGTAGTTGCTGATGATTTCACAGGCGCTGCTGACGCAGGGGTCCAGTTCAGCAAAAAACATATGAGCACACTTGTGCTATCAGAGAAAGAATATATTGAAAAAGCTTTAAAGGAATATGATGTTCTTGCTTTTGATACTGAAAGCAGATCTGACACCAAAGAGGAAGCATACAGAAAAGCATTTGACATTGGAAGAATAGCAAAGCAGTTAAAGGTCAAGAACATATATAAAAAAGTGGATTCAACCCTAAGGGGAAATATAGGAGCCGAAATAGACGGCCTTATGGATTCAACAGGTATCCGGCATGCTATTGTTGTACCGGCCCTGCCCTCAAACGGCAGAATAACGAAAAACGGGAGCTTATACGTGAAGGGTATTATCCTTGAAAACACTGAAACAGCCCTGGATCCCATTAATCCTGTAAGGGAGTCATTCATCCCTGATATAATCGGCCGGCAAACAAAAAAAAGCATTGAAATCATCAATCACAAAGAAATCAGGGCAGATAAAAATGATCTGGCATGTAAAATAGAACTGCTGATCAAAAAGGGTGTTCAGATAATCGTAATTGACGCTCTCTCGGATAACGATCTGGACAGGATCGCTTCAGCAGCTGTGGCAGTCAGGCAAAAAATTCTTTATGCAGGATCAGCAGGTCTTGCAGCATACCTGCCGGGACATATCAACAGGATAAGCCGTACACAAAGCAACATTGTTATCGCCGGAAGTGCAAGCGAAGTTACCAGAAAACAAATTGACTACCTCAGGAACAAATTATCATACAAGCTGGTTGAAATCAATGTTGCCAGGGTATTAACCCATGGCCCGGCAGATGAAAGAAACAGAATAATAAGGATCGTCGGAGAATCTGTTAAGAAAAAGGAAGATGTCATTATCAGAAGTACCCGTTCTGAAAGTTCAGTTGGAAAAAGCTACAAGAAAGGTAAAGAGCTTGGAATAGATAAACCGGAGGTCAGTCAAAGAGTTTCTTCCTTCATGGGAGAAATAGCAGGTCATATTCTTCGTGAATATAAAATCAACGGAATACTGCTGACCGGAGGAGATATTGCATTTAAAACAGCTAAATTCCTGAATATAACAGGTACTGTGGTCATTGATGAGATGCAGCCGGGAATCTCATACGGGCATTTTATTGATGAAAAGTATAAAGAAACTGTCATTGTTCTGAAACCCGGAGGATTTGGTCATGAGGATGCAATATATAAAGCGCTTGAATTCCTCAGTAACAGATAAGAAAAGGATGAAAAGAAACAAAACAGTTATTGGAATCACCATGGGAGACCCTTCCGGAATCGGGCCGGAGGTTATTCTGAAGAGTTTTTATAACAGGTTCTTCAAGAAAACCGATATAGTTGTGATCGGTGATTTCAACATAATGAAGGCAGCATATAACCTGTTAAAGATTTCATCTTTCAGGCTTAACAGGATCGTCAGGTCAGCTGATGCCTGTCTTAATCCTGAAACTCTTAATATCATTGACCTTCAGGCTATTGATATGGACAAATTCCAGCCCTGCAAGGTTAATGCCCGGTCAGGCAATGCTGCATTTGAATATATAAGAGAAGCCGTAAAACTTATCGAAAGAAATGAAATATCTGCTATTGTTACAGCACCATTAAATAAAGAGGCCCTGAATTTAGCCGGACACAGATACCAGGGCCACACCGAGCTGCTGGCCTCTCTGACGGGGACAAAGGATTATGCAATGGTTCTGTATGACAAAAAGCTCAGTGTTATTCATGTGTCAACACATGTACCACTGCTTGAAGCAATAAAAGGATTGAAGAGAGAAAGAATCGAGAAAGTAATATTCATGGCTTATGATTTCATGAAGATGCTGGGGAACAAAGAGCCTCGTATTGCAGTTGCAGGTATTAACCCTCATGCAGGCGAAAAGGGCCTTTTCGGCTCAGAGGAAATTCAGGAGATTACACCTGCTGTCATAAATGCAAATATGAAAGGAATAAACGTTTCGGGGCCCCTGTCACCTGATACAGTATTCCTTAAGGCACTAAATGGCAGCTATGATATTGTCGTGGCGATGTACCACGATCAGGGGCATATTCCAGTGAAAATCATGGGATTTAGCAACGGGGTTAACGTTACTGTTGGACTTCCATTTATCCGCACCTCTGTTGATCATGGTACTGCATTTGATATAGCATGGCAGGGAAAAGCCGGTGAAGGAAGCATGGTGGAAGCAGTCAGGCTTGCCTTAAAACTTGCAGGTTAAGATCCCTGCTAAGCCGGTTGCAAAATTCAGTTAACGACCTGATAAGCATTTAATTCTGTAAAAGGGCACTAATGCAGGAAGCTCGCCGGTTATGTTAAATCAGTAACAGAAATACTGTTTTTTAAAAACAACGGGGGCATACTCCGTTAATAACCAATTAATTGATTCAAACCTGAGCTCTGTGAATTTTATAACAGTCCTTTAAGGAAGTCTGCAAGCATAAGAAGATCGCCGGCCTCGCTGAAATTTAATTTATTGGATTTAAAGTATTCCTTGATTTCATTCCCGTGCTGGGGAAACATACGGATGACATTCTTTCTGGTAAAAGGTAAAAATGAGCCTCTCTGTTTTGAAATGTAATATTCGGCCGTCATCTGAAATACACAGTCTTCATTTGGTATCCAGTCGTAGTAGCTTCCCTTGCTGACAGGCTTATATGATTCGATTGATGAAGCTCTGTTGGTTGTGCCAAATGCTCCTTTTCTCAGTACATCCTTGAGTTTGAAATACTGCTTCGCTCCTACAATCATGCCGCCATCTGATATCTGTTCTATAAAACCATTGTCATAGTAAAATGTGTCCTGAGCAACCGTGATGTATTTAAGATCCTTCTTATTAATTAATGAAAGAGTATCACGGGCCTGAATAAAATCCATCTCACCCAGAAGAAAATTGTAATTGAATTTTCCCGGAGTCAGCGTCCCGTTTTTTTTATGTATCTGACCATCGATAAAATCAGTGTATCTGTATCTTACATCAACGGGGAAATAGTCAAGCACCCTGGTTCCGGAACTAACCGTAATGATCCGGCCGGGTTGGGCGGCAACTGACAGATTCAGTAAAAGGACCTGAACAGCTGTGAAAATGAACTTCTTCATATGCTTAATATTTAATGTGACTGAAGTATTTCATTGCCGAAAAGATTCGTGCTCAGGTACTTTTCTCCCCGGTCGGGGAAGATCACGACCATGTTGCCCGATCTCATTTTTTTTGCCATTTCGTATGCCGCATACATTGCCGCGCCACTGCTCATGCCAACAAAGATGCCCTCTTTCTGTATTATAAGGCGTGACATGTTGTACGCGATTTCAGTCTCTACCATTATTGTCTCATCAATAACAGAAGGATCGTAAATAGAGGGCACAATTGCTTCTTCCATATTCTTTAATCCCTGTATATAATGACCTTTTACCGGGTGTGCACAGACAATTTTGATCCTGGGATTGTTTTCCTTGAGGGCTTTCCCCACTCCCATTATTGTACCTGAAGTTCCTATTGCGGATACGAAGCAATCGATCCTGCCGTTTGTTTGCTTCCAGATCTCCTCTCCGGTTATCTTATAGTGAGCAAGCTTATTATATGTATTTGAGAACTGATCAGGCATAAAATATTCATCCGGGTATGCCGATATCAGTTCTCTTGCCTTTAATATTGCTCCGTCGGTTCCTGATTTGGAGTCGGTCAAAGTAACTTTTGCTCCAAAAGCTTTGATCATTTTGACCCGTTCAACAGACACAGCGCTGCTCATAACAATCTCTACATTATAGCCCTTAACCGCTCCGATCATTGCCAGGGCTATTCCGGTATTGCCTGATGTCGGTTCTATGATTGTCTTCCCGTTAACAAGTCTGCCTTCAGCTTCAGCCTGCTGGATCATTTTAAGGGCAATTCTGTCCTTAATGCTTCCTGTGGGATTGAATCCCTCAACTTTTGCACATATTTCAACAGATTTGTTCGGATTGAGCCTCTCTATTTTTATCAGCGGAGTGCTGCCTATGGTCTCCAGAATGTTTTCAAAACGCATGATATGAATAAATAATAATACAGTACCCGGTCAATTATTTTGCAGGACTAAATTATGATTTTTCTTAACATATATTTAAACTAAACTATGCATACATATAATTTACCATATAATTAAAATTCCATATCTTCATACAAACTATACATTGTAATGAAATCCATATGAAGGAAGGTTCAAATTTTACCAGACGACGGTTTATTAAAAACAGTGCGATGGGGGTAATGGCCATGCCGTTTTTGTCCACCCACTTTAAAAGCATTCCTCCCAGTGATATGATCAGGGTCGCTGTAATAGGACTGGGCAGTCAGGGAAGAGCTCATATGAGCTGGTTTAACAGTCTGCCCGGCGTTGAAGTTGCGGCATTATGTGACCTTGACAGCGTAAGGCTTGAGGAAGCCGTAAAACAGCTTAAGTCGGTTAATCCAGGTTCACGGGCTGATACGTACTCTGATTTCAGGCATATCCTCGACAGAAAAGATATCGATGCAGTTACATGTGCAACTCCTGATCACTGGCATGCTCTTATTGCGATAATGGCTTTTCAGTCCGGAAAAGATGTTTACGGTGAGAAACCTCTTACATACACTCTTGCCGAAGGTAAAGCCATGCTGAATAATCTTGTAAAGCATAGTTCTGTATTTCAGCTGGGCACACAGATCCATGCAGGAGAAAATTTTCACCGTGTTACCGAGATCATCCAGTCAGGAAAGCTTGGCAGAATACATACTGTCAGGTTATGGAAAACCGGTGGTTCTCCGGGTCTGGGTTTTCCGCCGGCAGAGGATCCTCCTGAATCACTCGACTGGAATATGTGGCTCGGACCAGCACCTTATACAGAATACACACCGGTACGATGTCATGGTACCTACCGTCATTTTCTTGATTATTCCGGAGGGGTATTTGCTGACTTCTGGTGTCACATTGCTGATATCATGTTCATGTCCATCGCTCCGAAAGGATTATACAGTATTGAAACCAGAGGGGAAAGACCTTATGACGGGATTGCCGATGCTCCAAAGTGGATTGACGCCGACTTCAGGTTCCGGAACCTGGATGTGCACTGGACAACTATTCCTCCTGAGGCTCCCGGTTCCGACAAAATGCACATAGGGGCTCATTTTGAGGGTACTGAAGGGACCCTGACCTGTGATTACAACACATGCTTCATCAAGCTTGGCAACGAACTACTGAACGACATTCCTGAAGTACCTGAGTCAATTCCCAGATCTCCCGGTCATCAGCAGAACTTTATCGATTCGGTAAAATCGAGGAAGCAGCCTGAAAGCAACCTGGCCTATGCCCGGGAAATGACCATCCCGATGCATCTGGCAGTGATATCATTCCGGCTTAAAAGAAACCTGAGATGGGACAGCCTGAATGAAAAATTCATTGGCGACAATGCAGCCAATTATCTTCTTTCAAGAGCATACAGGTCGCCGTGGTCATTGCCAGAATAATATTGATCCTGATTAATGTGTCAATATGGGATCCATATACTCTGTAAGGCAAAAACAAGAATGATACTGTTCCTTCAAAAGTATATTTGTTACATTTAACAACTAAAATCAAAATCATTAACACATGAAACCCTCATGTTTGACAAAACACAAACACGCATGAAAATAATTTTCAAACATGAGTGGTTCCATCCGACC
>CAYXSM010000018.1:0-63567 GCA_964466705.1 uncultured Rikenellaceae bacterium | reverse complement strand
GCCACATCTGCCTTATGATGTGAAAAAATATAAGGGCGATTAGCTCAGCTGGTTCAGAGCATCTGCCTTACAAGCAGAGGGTCGGCGGTTCGAATCCGTCATCGCCCACAACACAAAAACCGGATACGTCAGTGGCCGGTTTTTATTTTGAGTGACCGTTGAAAACCTGTTTTCATAAGGGAACGAAGAAATAAAAACCGGGCTATGCGAAGCAAAGGACGGTTTTTGTGTTGTAAGGGCCCCCCTTCACGGATCAGCGAAGATAATCCGTCATCGCCCACAACACAAAAACCGGATACGTCAGTGGCCGGTTTTTATTTTGAGTGACCGTTGAAAACCTGTTTTCGCGGTCTCACACCAATAACATTGGGAACCGGCCATGGTTCAGGATTGCTGTTGTTTTCATTAAACCCTGTTTCGTAGCTTCCGAACATCTCGATTTTAACCCCGCCTGTATTAATATAAAGCTGTGCCTCCGGACCGCCTTCAAGGTGCTGGGCTGCCACAATTCCAATTCCGGATCCCAGCAACTCATTGTTCAGGTCATACATCGTAATGGGAGACCTTGAAAAGATAAAAAGTATTCTTCCTTCTTTGTCTTCTCCTATTGCAGCCTCGCTCCATTTTCTGTCCTGTTGTCTCCATACGTTTATGCCCGGTTTTTTTATCAGCCTGAGGTTCTGGATAGCGGAATTGTAATCTTTCAGTATAGTCGTAATGTTAACACCGGCATCAAGGTCAAATATGCTAAAAAGCGGAAGCTCTTTACCTTCTTTAGGATCAAAAGCCATAACCGACTGGTAATTGTTGATATGCCTGCTGTTCACATGATCGCGGAACCTGAGGTATCCGACATGGGTCTGCCCGTCTGTTGCAAACATCCCTGCGTTGATAGCAGCAGTAAGATCACGACTTTTGCACCATTCACAGGCTGTTTTGCCAAACCTTTCGCCCGGCTGGCTTATTCCTGAAAAAACCAGCTCCCAATAATCAGGATCAATCCTTACAACTGATATCCTGGATTCTCCTGAAACAGCTTTATCTTTTGCAGTGATTATCAGATAGTCCATTCCCTGTGCAAGCTGCTTCCAGCCTTCAGCGCCTGATGCGGGAATCAGATAACCGGCAAGCAGGAGGATCATGAAGCGGGAAAACATTGTTTATACAATTTATGTGTAATCATTCAGACAAGTGCAGGTATTTCAGACAACAGGGATTCGCTAGCTGATATCTAAGAAGCCTCCGCATCAGTAAAGCGATGCGGCCAATCTGTCAGAAATGCTTTCACCACGGATTTATATATTGTTCCTTATTCAGAAAGCAAGTTTGTAATTCACTTGAAAATCTTTGTATTATAACCTTAATCCAGCATATTTTTCCATATACCACGGTGAAAAGGCAGCTTTCTGCTGGCGGGTACCTGCAAAAAGTCAACAGCAAAATAATCCTGATTGTTCAACATGTAATGGTGTTGATGAATACCTAAATTCCCGTCCTTACTTCTCATATGCAACCTCCTTTGAGCCGGAGATCTTATTGCCTTCATAAATAATATTCGATGATTTTTTACCAATCAGAATTGCCGTTGACTGGTTCCCGTTTCCTGTCGAACGGATAACGTTGTTTTTTATAGTTATGTCCTTTGTCACGCCGCCAATATAGAATCCCGCTGATTCACGTGCCGTTCCGTTATTCTCGATAATATTATTTACAAAGAGGTTTCTGTGTCCGCTGTTCTGTTCGTTTTCGTTACGGAAAAAAACTCCGTGATTGCTGTTCTCATAAACATGGTTGTTTTCAAAAAGATTATCTGTATCCTTATGACCTATAGAAAACCCGTTATCCCCGTTTGCATAAACAATATTGTTCCTGAATATGCTGTTCTGGACTCTCCAGCAAAGGAATATTCCGTCACCCCTGTTATGGTGACTTGAACAGTCTTCAATTATGGAGCGGTCTGATCCGGTTCCCGGATGAAACCCAAGCCCTTCTCCGTTTGAAGCTTCACATCCCCTGAATGTTATATTTTCTGTAACCTGCCAGCTGAAGGAGTCACCATTGAAATTACTGACTCTGGCATTTTCAACCAGACAATCCCTTGATCTGTGAATGTATACCCCGCCTGCACGGCATCCATTTATATAAGCATTTGAATTCTTATTGCCTTCAACGACCAGGTCCTTAATTGTTACATTTTCAACTCCAATAGCTTCGATTACGGGAAAACTGTTTGTTACCGTACCGTTCAATGACGACAGATAATCGTGAACTGTACTCCTGTCAAAATATATAACATTATCCTCTATGTCTGTTATCACCGCCGTTGTAACATTCCAGCCATTCTTATTCTTGTCATCATAAAGCTGTATGCCCATACCTGTTCTGAAGCCACTCGCATCTTTCACAGTCGCTTTCAGCATCCCCCAGTCTGCGTCAATAATGAAACCCGTTTCAAATCCGTCGCATTTCTTCAGCACAGTATTCTCGCCCGATCCGGTCAATGTTATGTTGCTGTACAACCTTACAGGTCCGTTGATCAGGTATGTACCCGGATTAAGTCTGACAGTTCCGCCGCCTCGTGCAGCTGTTGCATCCAGGGCTATCTGGACAGCCTCTGACGTATAACCGGGGATATCAGCTTCAGCTCCTCCGACGGTAATAGTCTGCAGGGCTCTGCGGACATTCACAAGTCCGCTTTCCTGGCCTGAACCATTTGAAAATAAACAAAGTCCTGCAATCATAAAAATCACTGTTCGAATGAGATTTGTTTTCATCTTTTTGTTTTTTATGGTTATTAAGTTGTCAGGTGGAATAATCATTCATGGAAACATCCATCCCATAAGGTAAGCAAATATCTTCCTGTGTTTGTTATTAAGTAGTGGAATCCTGTATTTTGCTAAAACAACCTGAATCATCAAATCACTTAAGATAATGGATTTCAACCCTTTTTTGATGTTTTATATATTGTCTTAAGCAGGGATCTCGAACCTCTTGAATCTCCTCCAATCTGCCAGATCATTATTCCTCCGGCCTTTTCCTTTGCCAGTTCTGTCTTTTTGACAATCGTTGGAATACCATTGTAATACATTGTCATGCCGTTTTCTATGTCCCATTGATCAGCATTTTCAGAGCCTTTATATGTTCTTACAATCTGATTGTAGTTCATTGTTTTCACCGGTATGGTAATGTCTTTGCCGAATGCATACCCATAAAAAGGCACTCCAAGAATCATTTTTTCCTTGGGTATTTTACGTTCGTTTCCAAAGTATTCAAGATCTTCCACTGCATTCTCGAAAGAAGAATGCTGGCCGGGCTTTTCCGGACGCCAGGGCCCTGTGCGGTCATAAACCATTATATTCACGAAATCATACTGCGAAAGAGCCGCATCTGAAAACTGATCCTTGTAATAAACAGCAATTGCCGCAGTGATCATTTTCCCGCGGCGTCTCAGCTGAGAAGCAAGCTCCTTAACAAAAGCTTCATAGTTCTCATCAATATCGCTTCCCTCTATGTCAACATCAATACCGTCGGCATTATATTTCAGAACCTGATCCACCAGACCGGAGATAAACCTGGAACGATTGCTGTCTTTTAAAAGATTATGATAGTAAGAATGGTCTCCGCCGCCGGCGATTGAGAACAACACCTTCAGGTTCTTTTTGTGCGCTTTTGAAATGAATGGCTCAAGACCTGACAGATCGCGGCTGAAATTTCCCAAAGTATCAGGATTATGAAACCACAAATTCACATGGGTCAGCCTTTTAAACGGGAACCTGCTGAAATCGCTCATTGCCGACCTGATGGAATAGTAGCCCACGATCTTAAACCCTGAAGGCAGTTCCTGCCCTTTTGCATCACAACTGGCAAAAGCCGTAAACACAATAAAAAAAATTATTCTGTATCTCATGTCATTTAATTTGCGGTCAACTGAGTCAGTAAACATTATGTGAACCCGTTTGATTATTCTGAAAAATACAATTATTCGAGGCTTTTATGAAACAGATACCTCAAATCCCGGACCTTCTGCTTTTCTTCCGCAGAAAGTTATGAAATTTATTGAAAAAAAGAGGGTGTCACTAAAGGACACCCTCATAATTATTATAATTCATATTTTTCAGATCAGTCTTTAATACATCTGACTGATTTACCTGCAGTTTTCACTGCTCTTTCCCTGTCAACACGCTCTTCGGTAACATAATCCGATCCGACGAGTGTTCTTGATCTGACTCTTCTGTAGTAGCTCCTTTCGGCATTGGCCTCCTCTGAGCTCCAGAAATATGCAAGTTCTCCGGCTCCGAAGAAACCACCATCTTCGTAATATCTTACACCACCAGGAACTGCTGTAAAACCGCTTGTGTTAGTTCCGTTGCCGTTATAACTCCATCCTGATGTACTTTTTAACTGTGCTCCCTGGTCAGTTCCTCTCCATCCGAATAAATCAGCATCAGCTTCTGTCATGCCCAGTTCGATCTCAAGTATCTGGAAATCCTCATCTGTAGGGACATGCCACCCTGCCGGGCACAAATTTCCCGAGTTGACTGCAAACCAGTTATACATCGCTCCATATAGAGGTTTGTTGGTGGCCATATCATTGTTATACCAGCAAAAAGCTCCGTCAGTAAGCGCTGTCCAGGCTCCGGGAGTTGTCACATTGGGGATCTCAGTACCGTCATTATAGTGGGTAACAGCCAGATTTTCAAGCATCCACACCTGGTCCCCGATCGTAACAGCAGTATAAACATTGCCATCAAAATCAACCAGCAGAGTTGTGAACATAACATCGGCTCCGTACTCAATGCCGGCTGAATTCCTTGCATAAGCTCTGGCATAATAAGTAGTATAGACATCCAGTCCGGTTATTTCACAGGTGAATGTTCCTGTACCAGCTGTAGCAGCGGCAACATTGTTATCATCAATATCCGGTCCGGGAGACAGGCTCCAGCAAATACCTCTTTCCAGTATTTCAGCACCACCATCTCCTGTAACATTTCCACCTACAATGGCAGATACTCCGGTCCTTTCACTAACGGTTCCTGTAACCACAGCAGGTTTTGCAGCCAGAGTGGTAAATGTGACATCACTTCCGTATGTTGTTCCTGAACTGTTTGTTGCATAAGCCCTTACATGGTAAGTCTGGCCCGGATTCAGTCCTGTGATTTCGCTGGTAAATGCACCCAGACCTGTTCCGTCGGTAGTATGCGAACCTGTTATATCAGGATTGGCGTTGGGTCCCCAGCATACACCTTTTGCTGTGACAGGAGCACCGCCGTCGGCAGTAACATTACCTCCTGACATGGCCGAAGTTGTTGTTTGGCCTGTTACAGCAGTTGTAGTAACAGTAGCTCCGGCAATTGGAGTTGTGGAGAAAGTGACCTCATTTCCGTATGCAGTACCTTCACTGTTAGTGGCATAGGCCCTGACATAATAAGTTGTTCCGGGGGTCAGGCCTGTAAGGTTACTGGTGAATACTCCCACGCCTGTTCCGTCGCTTGTGTGTGAACCTGTAATATCAGGACCGGTTGAAGTACCCCAGCATACACCCCTGGCGGTAACTTCTGCGCCGCCGTCGGAAGTCACTTCACCCCCGGTGGTGGCAGTAGTAGTCGTAATTGCAGTTGTTGCGGCAGTGGTCACGACAGGAATTTCCTCCTTCTCCTTGCAACCGTTGAGGGCCGCCATTCCGGCAACAATACAGGTTATTACAAATAAATTAAATACTTTTTTCATAATACATTGCATTAAAGGTTAGAACATTTTATTATTGACCGTTTAGTTTTTAAATTATTCTGGATTACCGATACTTAATTAATATCAGATAAAGAGTTAATCTCTAATGCATCTGACCATTTTGCCTCCTGCTTTAGAGACTCCCTCTCTGAAAACACCGGTTTCCTCACTTCTTAAACGGCGATATAAGCCTTTTGTTGTGTCTGACCAGTGTTCTGATGAGCTCCACCAGTAAGTATTATAACCAAGACCAACGAAACCTCCGTCAACACCATATCTGTAACCACCAGCCAGGGCTGTCCAGCCACTGGCATTTGTTCCGTTTCCGTTATCAATCCAGGTACTGGTGCTTTTGAGTTGTGTGCCCTGGTCGGTTCCCCGCCACAGGGTCGCGTTAACCTGTTCTTCAGTCATACCTAGATGCCTTTCCAGATCCTTGAAGTCGTCGTCTGTAGGAACATGCCAGCCCAGGGGACAAAGTTTACCTGTGCCAACTG
Source organism: uncultured Rikenellaceae bacterium (assembly GCA_964466705.1). Lineage (GTDB taxonomy): Bacteria > Bacteroidota > Bacteroidia > Bacteroidales > VadinHA17 > LD21. The sequence continues at coordinate 57,343 of CAYXSM010000018.1, read as the reverse complement.
CATGCCAGTTATAGATAATGCCATATGTACTGCCATAAGAAGGCTGATTATCGTACCATGAATAGGCAGGAGTGCTTAACCCTGCCCAGGTCAGATTGTCCGTAACATTGTCGATGGCTGTATTATCGTTGAACCGGGTTGTTTTAAGGTCTTTCTGCATCCAGAGCTGAGAACCGATAATAACGGTGGGATATATATTCCCGTCAACATCTGATGCAGAAGTTGAAAATATCCTTTCATTTCCGTAGGCAATTCCTGACGAATTACGTGCGTATGCCCTTACATAATATATTGTCCCCGCCGACAGGTTTGTCAGACTGGAAACAAAGGTTCCGGTGGTTCCCGATTCTGTTTTCTTTGAATCAGATATATCAGGATCCCCTGATGTATTATAACACACCCCTCTTTCAAGGATATCTCCGCCACCGTCGTAGGTTACATTACCTCCCGTAACTGCTGCAGTAACACCGACAGATGTTATTTCAGATGTTGTTACAGTAGGCAGCAGGACCTGATCAGTGGTAAACGACAGTTCTTCGCCGTATCCGGTTCCGGCTGAATTGGTTGCATATGCCCTTACATAATATTTCTGCCCGGAAGTGAGTTCGTTTATGTTGCTGGTGAAAATGCCTGTACCGGCCCCGTCATTTGTACAAGATCCGTCTGTTGTCGGAGATGCTGATGTTGACCAGCAAACGCCCTTCGCCGTAACAGGAGCACCGCCGGTGTTTGTGACGTTTCCTCCGGATCTGGCTGAGTTCAGGGTAATTTCTGAAATTGCTGCTGTCGTAACCGTGGGTGTCAGTGCCGGTGTCTGGAATGATATTTCTTCACCGTATGAAACTCCGATACTGTTTTTGGCGTATGCCCTTACATAATAAGTAATGCCCGGCTGAAGACCCGTAATAGTGCTTGTAAAACTTGCACTTCCCGGATTCCTGCCATCCGAGGTTATGAAATCAGTGATTGAAGGTCCGGCGGTTTCTGCCCAACAAATACCCATCTGAGTTATTTCTTCTCCACCGTCAGAAACTATCGTACCCCCCGATTTAGCCGTATTGGCGGTAATCTCAGTAACCTGCGAGGTTGAAACGGTGGGTACTACGGGATCCTTTTTGCACGAAGTGACAATAAAAAGAAGTCCTGCTGTAATAGCTGTTAACAGGATAATGCTGAAATGAAATTTATTTCTCATACTATGAAAATTTACATATTCAAAACTCATTTCATAAAATTTAATTGTATTATCATTAAAAAAAATTGCCTGAAAAACAGGCAGTATTAATATGACGAGGCATTATCTAACCAATAATCATCTATATACCAGACGTTGTATTATCAATATGGTGTATTGTTAATCGACAAAAATAAGAAAGTTCTTCTGTAAACCACTTAATCTCTCATACAACGTATGGACTTTCCAATTTTTTTGTCGGTAAGATGGCGAAATGTTTTTTCGGAATCGTGCTGAAGCCTCCGGGCCCAGGCATCGGAGCCAGAGTATCCGGATGAGGTCCACCAGTAACCATGGTCGTTTATGTTGCCAAAAAGTCCGCCGGCTGTCCGGTAACCTCCGGGCAATGCGGTAAATCCGTATGCATCTGACGCTCCGGTGTTGGGTGGGGTCCAGTGGTCAGTGCCCACCTCTTTAAGCTTGCCTCCTATATTATTATCATACTTCTCAAGGTCCAGACAGTCATCATCGGTAGGCACACGCCATCCTGAGGGGCACAGGCTGCCTGTCTCAACTGTGTACCAGTTATACAGGGCTCCGTATACATCTTTATTTGCGCTGTTGTTATTATACCAGCAATATCCCGGGGTCGTCAGACCGCCCCAGCCGGCACCGGTTGAAACCAGTGGTATTGGCGTACCATCAGCAAAACTGGTGGTTTTGAGGTTCTCTTTAAACCATAGCTGTGATCCAATCCTAATGATATTGTAAACATTGCCGTCATAATCGGTCACCGTTGAAGGATCGGTCCTGAAAGTCATATCTGTACCGTATGATGTTCCTACTGCGGTTGTGGCATAAGCCCTGACATGATATATCCTGTTTTCTGATAGTCCGGTAATATTGCTGGTAAAGCTTCCTGTTCCTTCTCCGTCAGTAGTTCTGCTATCCTGAATGGTAGGGTTGGATGTCAGGCTCCAGCAAACTCCGCGTTCAGTGATCTGTGAGCCGCCGTCATTTGTAATTATCCCACCGGATGTGGCAGTCGAGGTAGAAGTGGGCAAAGGTGCCACTGTTGAAATAACAGGCAGCACAGGGCTTGTTGTGAATGGTAATTCCTGACCATAAGCTATCCCTTCTGAGTTAATCGCATAAGCCCTGACATAATATTTTCTGTTACCCGTAAGTCCGGTAATATTGCTTGTAAAGCTTCCAGTCCCGTTGCCATCCTCTGTAAACATATCGTAATCTATTGTAGGTCCTGAACTGGTGCTCCAGCACACACCCCTCTGGGTAACCTCAGTACCTCCGTCTGAAGCAATATTGCCACCACAGACAGCTGAAGACTGTGTTATATCAGAAACACTGTTCGTTGTAATGACCGGCACAGAAATCTGACTGGTCGTAAATGTAACCTGCGATCCGTATGCTGTTCCGATCTCATTTGTTGCATAAGCACGGACATAATACTGGGTGTTCGGCTCGAGGCCGGTCAGAATACTTGTGAATTCGCCTGTTCCATACCCGTCGGTTGTTCTGAAATCTCCCAGATCAGGCGATTTGCTGGTACTCCAGCATACACCCCTTACCAGCAGATTTGTGTTTCCGTCGCTGGTCACATTACCTCCGGAAACAGCGCTTACCGGTTCTATTCCGGTAACTTCCGAAGTTGATACTCTGGGCAGCTTTGCCCTCACACAGCCTGTTAAAACTATTAATAGAAATATCAATACTTTAAAAACCGTATTAAGGCAAGATTCAGTTTTCACGATTTGTATGTTTATAAAAATGACTTAAACGACTTCGACATTGTATTAAAACTTAAAATTACTAAAAATCTTGTACTCCCGGGCATCATTATGTAAAATTAATACAGACAGGGGAAGGATTAACAGTAGGGGTCATGGAAGATGTTGATATCAATTATTGCAGATACACGAATTGATTTTGAGTTATTTTGCCGGGACTTTCATAGACAAAACAACAGGAAAAGAAACATTATATTAAATGCGGGCGTTTTTAAGCATGATCCATGCTCAGACCACTTCTGCCAAAAACCTCGGGCCGGGGTTACGGTCAGGTTTTTGACGATGATGCCGAAGGAGAATTATGAGGAATTGTAAAATAAAAAGTGGTTCCTTCGCCAGGTCGTGAGTTAAGCCATATCTTCCCGCCCAGTATTTCAACGTAAGCCCTGCAGATTGAAAGTCCCAGCCCTGTCCCTCCATACTTCCTTGAAACCACATTATCAACCTGAAAAAATCTGTCGAATATCTTTTCATGATGCTCTGCAGGTATGCCAATACCCGTATCTTTTACAAAAAACTCAATATTTTCACCCCTGAGTTTATAGCCAAAATCTATTCGACCCTCTTTTGTGAATTTCGTGGCGTTGTTGATCAGGTTTGACAGCACCTGGATAAGCTTGGTACTGTCAGTCAGAATAACTGATTCATCATCCGGAAGGCCTGCCTCGTGGTTTATTGTAATTCCCTCAGCCTGCTGTTTATAGCTGAATTGTTCGTTCAGACTCTGCAGTGATGAATTAAGGTTTATTTCCCGAATATTAAGCTTGACCTGACCACTCTCAATATTTGCTATATCAACAATATCATTTATAATGGAAAGCAGCTGACTGCCGCTCTGGAATATGATATCAATAAACTGATCCCTCTCTTCCGCGGTGATATCCGGCTCGTTCAACAGGGCTGAAAATCCGATTATTGCATTCATGGGAGTTCTTATCTCATGTGAGACATTATGCAGGAAGGCAGTTTTAAGCCTGTCACTTTCCTCTGCCTTTTCCTTGGCTGCAATAATTTCAGCTTCAGCTTTTTTCCTTTCTGTAATATCACGAAAACTCCAGACCCGGCCAACACTCTCGCCGGCTATTTTCTGAGGCTGGGAATAGCGTTCAAAAACACGTCCGTCTTTAAAAGTTATGGTTTCTGAAGTTGAAATCTCATCGTTCTCATAGAGTTTCTTAACCTGGTTGAAAAATTCCTCCGGATAAACGAGCTGATCCATAACGTAACGTATTAAATCCTCATCTCTGCCGGTATTTATTATGCCAGGAGGTATCCTCCACATGTCCAGGAACTTCTGATTATACTGAATTATCTTTCCTTTTCTGTCAACAACAAGAATACCATCAGCTGTCGATTCCAGTGTTGCCTTTATCAGGGAAAAAGAATTCTCAAGTTCGGACTCAGCGAGCTTTTTCGTGGTAATATCCTCAACCATCGCGACAAAAAACTGAACTTCTCCGTTATTGTCCCTGATAATGCTTAATGTGGTTGATGCCCAAATTATTGATCCATCCTTGCATATGTATTTTTTTTCACTGTGATACAGCGGTATCTCTTCTGCAATCAGACTATGAAGATATCTCTCATCTTCAGCTATATAATCCGGATGAATAAAGTCAGTTAATTTAATGGTTTTGAGCTCCTCTTCGCTGAAACCTGTCATGGTGCAAAAAGCAGGATTAGCCCTTATTATTCCCATATCCCTGCCGGTCATTACAATGCTCAGAGGACTCTCCTCAAAGATTTTCCTGAATCTCTCCTCGCTCTGCTTAAGGGTTTCTTCAGCAAGTTTTCGGTCGGTAATATCCCGGCAGATAGACTGGTAATAACTGGCGCCTTCTATATCAACCTTTCTGGCGCTGATTTCCATCGGTATTGATGATCCGTCGCTTCGCGCATGAAGAATTTCAAAAGTGGCATGTCCTTTCCGGTCAAGGATTTTATTCACCTGGGCCATTTTTTGTGCTGAGCCCGGCGAAATAATTTTCGTCAGATTCATGCCTATCAGCTCCTCCCTGCTCCGCTGATAAACCTCCTCGGCCCTGTCGTTTGCTTCAATTATAACCGAGTTCTGGTCAGTCAGGAAGATAATGTCATTGGCGTATTTAAGAATATAATCATAGTGTTTACGAAGGGCAAGTTGATCAAGCTCCTTCTCGTATTTTTCCCTGTAAAACCTCACATTTTCATTCCACTCAATCATTCCGAGCAGGAGCCCGGCCGTAAGAACAAAAAGAATGATTATGATGATGATCATCGTCATCTGCTTATCGATGACAGAAAAAACCTCACCATGGTCCATTTTTGCGACCAGGTACCAGGATGATCCGGGAATTTTTTTCATGGCCGCCACCACTTCGTTACCCCGGTAATCAATTCCACGTGTTGTTCCTTCAATGCCTTTCACAGCCATAGATGAGGGAAGACTTTCTTCCGCGGCAGGTTTTCTGAGGATCCTTCCCCTGACTTTGTCGAACCGTGGTTCATTAAGGTAAACTATTTCGTCTCCATCATGCCGTACGAGCAATGCCTCAGCTGTCCTGCTTGGTGTGGGCCAGGTCTGTATAAGAGGATACAACGCTTCACGAGGGTCTATTCGCAGGGCGAGGAAACCTGCAGGTAATATATTTCCGTTAACCGCGTCACTGAAAGGTATTATAAGATCAATATGTGAGAAGTCAACTCTCTCGGTTTCATGAAGGTCAGTAAGAATTGCCGAATTCAGCTTCCGCATCTCCGGGAACGCTTTTTTCATATAGTTGCCCATGAGGGAATCGCGATGCGGAAATGCCAGACTGATTCTTCCTGTAGTATCAATCAGTAGTACATTCCTGTAATCGGCATTTTTGGTCAGCGACCGGAAATTATTCTGAATTTCGGTGCGCAGGTCATTATTCTCCTGATCTTTCAGGTACTGCAACAGCTGCCTGACAAAAGGAGTATTCTCACCTAGGAACAGAGCATCGCTGTTTCGTTCATTTCTCCACTGGACTATCTGCCGAACCTTCAGGTCAGCTATTGCAGACAGCTCGAGCTGTTTGTCGCTTAAAAGCTGTTTTTTCTGGCTTCTGTAATAAAGAAATCCGAGTATTATGCTGGTTACAGAAATTATCAGAAAAAGGATTATCAGCAGCCAGGGTGTCAGGGGTTTTTGCCTGTGCGAATTCATTCCGGTCAGCAATTATTTCAAAAATTATCTCCTTTCACAGATTATACGCCAAAATTAGCATTTTACTTTTACTTTGGAATCAAATACAATAAAACCACCGTTAAATCATTTATCTTCTCCTCGCAATAATTGAAGCTGTTATGGAGATAAGGAGAATGAGGATGATTATCAGCAGGGATAATAATACCGGAACTTCGAAGTGAAAAAAAGATGCGAGCATTTTCAGGCCCACAAAAGTAAGAACAAAGGCCAGACCCACTTTGAGGTATCTGAAATACCCCATTATTCCTGAAACTGCAAAATAAAGAGAGCGAAGCCCAAGTATGGCAAAAATGTTTGAAGTATAAACAATAAATGGATCATGACTTATGGCAAGCACCGCAGGTATGCTGTCAACTGCAAAAATAAGGTCCGACGATTCAATGACCAGAAGCACCATAAAAAGCGGTGTCGCAAGCAGTTTTCCGTTTTCTCGTATAAAAAGCCTGTCACCTTGAAGGATCTCTGATACAGGAAGAAATTTTCTGAATATTCTCACCAGACGGTTTTTCTCCGGATCAACTGACACATCGGTTTGCATCAGCATTTTTATGCCCGTGACGACAAGAAAACCGCCAAAAATAATTACTATCCAGTGGAACCGGTTGATAAGTGACACACCGGCAAAAATAAAAATACCCCTCATTACCAGGGCTCCCATGATGCCCCAGAACAATATTTTGTGCTGGTATTGATCCTTTACTGAAAAGTATGTGAAAATCAAAATGAAAACAAAAATGTTGTCAACGCTTAGCGAATATTCAATAAGATACCCCGTAAGAAATTCAAGGGCCTTGATCTTTCCAAACCTGAAATATACGAAGAGATTAAAAGCAAGTGCAAGGCTGATCCATACCCCGCTCCAGAGTACAGCTTCCCTAACCGCAATCTTGTGTGCTTTCCTGTTCAAAAGACCCAGATCCAGAGCAAGGATTGTAAAAATAAGCACGTGAAATCCGATCCAGAACAGTAAGTTGGTTCCCATGAAATGAAAATAAGTCGCAAATGTAAAGAATAAAATCATTCTTATGAAACATGTACGAATAGGGATAAAAACTCAAATCACTGATGCATTACCGGAGCTAATTATATACCTTTGTTTTCTTTTTTGCATTAATAAGAAGACTTTCCGGATGGCATTATTTAAATCTCTTTCCTTATTTCTGACAGCATATCTGCTGGTTTTTGAATTTTCTGCACTTTCCCAGAAATCAACCCAGGTTTTATCAGAAATCAGGGCAGATGATCTTGCTGCACATGTTAATTTTCTTGCTTCTCCTCTTCTGCAGGGCAGATCAAATGGTGATCCCGGACTGAAAATAGCATTGAATTATATAGTCTCACAGGCAAAGCTGCTGGATCTGAAACCCGCCAACGGTGACAGCTACCTTCAAGAATATTCAATTGTTAAAAAGTCAATCGATTATGATAAGACATCCGTTCAGGTGTTTTCTGAGGGAAATGATACAGTTACCATTAAAGAGAAGATGTTTCAGATACATCCCTCCGGCGCATCTGATTTTGAGGTGGAAGGCGAGGTTGTATTCGCCGGTTACGGGATAAAATCTGACAAGTACAACTATAACGATCTTGAGAATATTGAAACAGAAGGCAGAATTCTTCTCGTGATGAACAGGGCTCCGCTTTCGGAAGATGGATCCAGAATACTCTTCAGTGAGCCGTTATGGTCATCGTTCATGAATATACAGTGGAAGCTGTCATATCTGCTGTTTTCCAAAGCCAGTGCCATCCTTTTCGTTACAGATCCCAAATCCTGTTTTTCGTCGATGGATGAACAATATCCCGGGATATCAGGCAGCCTTGAATCAAGTATGTATCCTGAGAACTCCAGACCGATGGTATTTGATCTCCCCGGCATGCCCAGGATCATTTTCGTACACAGAGTGGTTGCTGACGAAATACTGAAAGGCACGGGTCATACTCTTGAAGAACTTCAAAGAACCATAGACTCAGGGCTTAACCCGGTTTCATTTGCCGTCACCGGGAAAAAAATAAAAATAACAGAAGTTTCCAGGACAGAGGAAATTATTATGCACAATGCAGCCGCTTACATCGAAGGCAGTGATCCCGACCTGAAAAATGAGATTGTCATATTTTCAGCTCATGCTGACCATATTGGCACTGCCGGCAAGTATGTCAATGCCGGGGCCGATGATAATGCCTCGGGATGCTCCGCCCTGCTCGAAATAGCTGATGCCTTCAGCAAACTAGTCAAAAAACCTCTCAGAACAGTCCTGTTTTTATGGTTCTCAGGTGAAGAGATCGGACTTCTGGGGTCCCAGTCATATACAGACAATCCTCTGTTTCCCCTTGAACAAACAGTTGCAAATCTTAACCTCGACATGATCGGGCGTATAAAAGGAGTGGCTGATTCGACAGCCGACACACCCATGACCGGACCTGACATGGTTTATGTCATAACAGGGGACCAGAGCAGTGAGCTAAGAAGTGTAGCGGAAGAAGCTGATAAAAGATCCGTACTCGACTTTGACTATAGTTTAAGCGGCAGGAACAATCCCCTGCAACTTTTTGCCCGAAGCGACCACTATAACTTCGTGAAGAATGATATACCGGTTCTCTTCTTTTCTTCAGGCCTTCATTCTGATTACCATTCACCACGTGACACTGTTGACAAAATAAACTTCAGGAAAATGGAGCTTATTGCCAGAACGATATTTGACATAGGATATACTCTTGCAAACAGCCGGTCACGGATCGTCGTGGACAATCCTTTTAGCAGCTGGTGATAATATCATTACTTTACAGGAAAAAACACCTTTATTGAACGGGCATATTTCCTGTCGATATCCGGGATCTGATTACCATTTCTATCTTCCATCGATGAAAGATATTCCAGGAGAGCCAGCCACTCTTTCCCTTCCTGCACACCGGGCATTCTGTCGTCCAGATCGATTATTGATTTCCTCATGTCAGATACCGGTATACCCGAGGCATCCTTCGGGACTACATTGATTAGCCCGAAGCTCATTTTTTTTATGATGCCGATGAATTCAAGCATATATGAGTTTGCTGTTACGGAATAAAGCCTGTTGTTACGTTTTGAGAAATCCACTGGAGTCGAAGTACCATTTTTATCAACAACTTCAATCTTATTAATTTTTCTGAGAAGTCCTTTTCCGGGATCATATTCAACCTTAATTCCTGAATAATAACAATAGTTGGAAGGAGAAGATTTATATGCCACCTGAAGGATCTCGAGAATACTTTTCAGCTCTCTTCCCGTAACATATAACCTTGAAAGAGGATAGCCCGGTGTTTTGTCCTCCCCTGAACCCAGAGACATTACCCGGAATATGTCAGGAGCCGTCTGTATGCCGGGAAGAATCCTGTCACGAATAACACCCGCTGCAACAATGCTCAGGTCTGATCCTTCAGGGGTATGCCTGTTGATATAATAATGTATTGCATCAGCAATTAGCGGCCCCAGGTTGCTTCCCATAAAATCGCCCTGTTCGCTGCATTCAAGAAGGAAATCCGTTTCAGCCACCGGACCCGAATAACTGTATCCAAGAGGTGCCAGTATTTCCCCTTCCACTTTTGCTTTCTGCTCTTCAATGGCCCTGTGGGTCTCATGATCTCCCCCTGTTTCATCATTGACCGGGATAAGCCTGTATTCACCAAATCTCGTCTCCTCTCCGGAGAAAGTCATTTCAAGACGCCCTACATACCTGCCATACTCTCCTGTCTGAACAATGGCAACATTCTTTACCATCAGAGGCTTGTCAAGCCTGGTATGAGTGTGACCGCTGATAATGAGGTTGATCCCTTTTACCTTCTTCGCCAGTTTTACATCTTCTCCTCCCCATCCCTTTTTTTCATCGTATGTCAGACCCGAATGAGACAGACAAATAATGCAGGTGCATCCTTCAGCCTTCAGCTCCCTGACTATTTTTCTTGCAGCAGCAGTTTGTTTTGAAAATGATACAGGCCTGGCAAGAGGAGCAACATCATCCGCATCCTTTCCCAGTAATGAGAAAAATCCTATTTTATACCCTTCTTCCTCCAGGATGAGCTTTCTGCTTATTACACCTGAGTCAAACAGCTCCGCAAGAGTGTCGTCGGAAGGGTCCTTATCATCAAAAGATGCATTCCCGAGAAGAATTGAAGGCACAGGGCCTGTGTCAGCCGATGACCTGATTATGGCCGCAAGCTTTTCAGGACCAAAATCAAATTCATGGTTACCAAGACATACCATGTCGTATCCCATTTTCTTCATCAGGGATAACTGAAACCCGGTAGATTCCTCGAGAGCGTGAAAAAGGGTGCCCATCAGAAAGTCACCTCCGTCAACAACCAGAGTATTGCAATCATTCAGGGTCTTTTCCTCACTGATAATTGCTGCTATCCTGGCAAAACCGCCTGCGGTGCTGTCATCACCCGTCATCAGGGGAGAATATGCCGATTCGGGGGCATAACCCGTGAGCCTTGAGTGAAGATCATTGGTGTGAAGGATTACCAGGCGCTTTTCCTGCTGTGCCGCCAGTGTCAGCGACAGAAAAATCACCGGAAAAAGAAGGATGGATCTTTTCATAAATAAAGGGTTACATATAATAAAGATACAAAATTTAAACAACTTCTGCAACAACAAAGGTGCTCCCGCCGATAAATATCATATCATCCTCTTCTGCGTTACCAATGGCTGCAATCATTGCAGATCTGACATCCCGGTATGATTTTCCTTCAAGTCCTGCCCGCAAGGCTTCAGACAGAAGTACATTCTCATCCATGGCTCTCTCTACCGAAGCCCTGGTAAAATAATATATTGCATCCTCAGGCATAACAGAAAGAAGAGATCGCACATCCTTGTCGTTCACAAATCCCAATACCATGTGAAGCCTGTTCTTTGGCTGGTTCCTGATCTGCTTGATAACAAATTCCAAGCCTTCCCTGTTATGACCTGTGTCACACACAATCAGCGGAGATCTGCCAAGAACCTGCCACCTTCCCATTATGCCTGTGTTCCTGACAACATTTCTGATCCCTCTTAAAATGTCATCCTCAGTAATTATGAAACCCTCCATGACTCTGAATACCTCAAAAAGAGCCTTAAGATTCCCGGCCTGGTAATCGCCGTGAAGACCGCTCTCAACATTGATAACCCGTCCTGACGACAGATCCGTTACTGCAAAGTTCCTGGTCTTTCCTGATTTTGAATATCCCCCCGGAATGCATGAAAAATTTGTATCGGCAAAACTAAGGGGAGAATCGGTTCCTTCAGCTTTTGATAAAAAGATACCGGCCGTTTCAGGCTGGGTTTCACTTATTACAACCGGTACATTCTGCTTTATAATACCTGCTTTCTCGGCAGCAATTTTTTGAAGACTGTCCCCCAGCATGTCCATATGATCATGTCCGACGTTGGTTATTACGGACAGAACAGGCGTTATGATGTTGGTTGAATCAAGTCTCCCGCCAAGACCCGTTTCGATAACTGCCACGTCGGCTCCGGCATCAGCAAAATAGCTAAACGACATTGCTGCTGTCATTTCAAAAAATGACGGCTTCAGCGACTTTATTACCGGCTGATGATCCCTGACAAATTTTATAACTGTGCTTCTTGGAATCATTTTCCCGTTAATTCTGATGCGTTCTCTGAAATCCCTGAGGTGCGGTGAAGTGAAAAGTCCTGTTCTGTATCCGGACTCCATGAGCACCGATGCAATCAGGTGGGAAACAGAACCTTTTCCATTTGTTCCGGCAATATGGATCGTTTTGTACAATCTGTGGGGGTTCCCTGAGTACTCATCAAGGGCTAAGGTGTTGTCCAGGTTATTCTTATATGCCGGCTTGCCAATGCGGTGATACGCCGGCAGCTGACTGTAAAGAAATTCCAGTGTTTCATCATAGTTCATTGCCGGACCGGTTCTGGTTAAAAAGATTGTCAAATGAAATACAAATTAACATACTTTCAACACCATCGCCAACTTGTTTGTAATTTTAGTTACCTTTGCATGACTTGTGACATAAATTCAGCAACCTTTATATTTTGCTGATATTTAAATGCTTAGCAATGAAGAAGAAACTTAATAAGAAGCTTTTTGTTATTGACACCAATGTTCCGTTACACGATTATAAATGCATTTACAACTTCGAGGAAAATGATGTGATCATTCCGATAGTGGTTCTTGAAGAGCTCGATAAGTTCAAGAGAGGCAATGACCTGATAAATTTTCATGCAAGAGAGTTTACCCGTGAACTTGACAAGCTTTCAGGAGACATGTTGCTGACAGCAAATATACCGCTGGGGGATAATCTAGGCAATCTGCATATTGAAACAGGAAAGGAGTTTTCGGAAAAAGTCAACCAGTCATTTCCTGAAAGAACACCCGATCACAGGATACTTGCCATAACCGAACATGTCTGCAATACCAATAAGGACAAGGCTGTTGTGCTTATTACAAAAGACATAAATCTTAGGATGAAAGCCAAATCCCTTGGTATCTTTGCCCAGGACTATCAGAATGATAAAGTTGCAAACATAGACGATCTGTACAAAGGCATTCAGGTACTCGAAGGGGTAAATCATGAAATCATCAACAAGCTTTATGAGCTTCCGGAAGGAGTAAGCGCCGATGAATTGAAACTGAATGAAGACCTTAAAGGGCATCAGTTTTTCATACTCAAGAACAGTGGATCGAGCGCCCTTGCGCATTATAATCCTGTCAACAATATGCTTAACAGGGTTATAAAGCAGACTACTTACGGCATAGATCCGAGAAACGCCGAACAGACCTTTGCCCTGGATGCGCTTACAAACCCTGAAGTTCAACTGGTATCACTTACAGGCAAAGCCGGTACGGGAAAAACACTTCTGGCTCTTGCAGGTGCTCTCCAGCAGCACAAAAGATACAAGCAGATCTTCCTGGCACGCCCCATTATCCCCCTCGCCAACCGCGACATGGGCTTTCTGCCAGGCGATGTGAAAGAAAAGATGGATCCCTATATGCAACCCCTTTACGACAACCTTACTGTTATCAAACATAAATTCAGCCACCAGAGCCCTGAATTCATGAGGATAAATGATATGATGAAAGAGGAAAAGCTCGTTATCACACCTCTTGCTTATATAAGAGGACGAAGCCTCTCGAGCATATTCTTCATTGTTGACGAGGCCCAGAATCTCACGCCGCATGAGATAAAGACTATAATAACAAGGGCAGGGGAAGGGACCAAAATGGTATTCACCGGAGATATTGAGCAGATAGATTCACCTTATCTCGATGCAGGCTCAAACGGATTAAGCTATCTTTCAGATAAAATGAAAAACCAGGATGTTTTTGCACATGTTAACCTCGTAAAAGGCGAACGCAGTTTTCTTGCCGAGCTTGCAAGCAAGCTGCTTTAAATACTTCTTCTTTGCAAACTAACCGGAATAATTACTAAATCAAAGAACCATGAGAACAAAGTCAATTCGTTTCCTGACAATTTTGATGGTCATATCTCTGACAGTCTCCTTAGTTGCCCTTGCCGGGTCAGATCATAAAGCAGCCGGAAAGGCAAAAAGCAAAAAAGAGAAAAAGACTGACGTTATTAAACTGTTCAACGGCAAAGATCTTTCGGGATGGGTGTTTCATCTCAGGGATACTTCAGTGGATCCGTCAACAGTATTTACTGTAAAACAAGGTGTTATAAGTGTATTGGGAGATCCGTTCGGTTATATGAGAACTGAAGGCAGGTATTCTGACTATGACCTTAATGTTGAATGGCGCTGGCCGGTTGAAGCAACCAACAGCGGAGTATTTGTTCATACCCAGACGCCTGACAATATATGGCCGCAATGTATAGAGTGTCAGCTGGCAGCAGGAAATGCAGGGGATTTCATCTGTATGAGCGGTGCCGACATGAATGAAAGGATTGATAAGTCATCCGTTGTGGTAAAAAAGAAAGCCCAGTCTTCAGAAAAACCTGTCGGGGAATGGAATACCATGAAGGTGGTTTGCAGGGAAGACACAATGGAAGTTTATGTCAACGGGGTGCTTCAGAACAGGGGAACAGGTGTATCAGTAAAAGAAGGGCACATCTGCCTTCAGAGTGAAGGCAGGGAGATACAGTTCAGAAATGTATATATCTCCAGACCTGAAAGATCAAAATAAGCAGATCGTCTGTTCCATCTCTTTAAAGGAAAAGCCGGGTCTCAGTAATGTTCAACCATGAACGGTGGCAGATTAAAAATTGTTTTTCACACTCTTGGATGCAAGCTTAACTATACCGAGACATCAGCCATATCACGTTCATTTCCTGAAAGCCGCTTTGAGAGGGTTATGGCTGACAGTAAAGCCGACATATATGTCATTAATACATGCTCAGTCACAGGTGCTGCCGAGAAGAAGTGCAGGCAGGCAATCAAAAAGTTCATACACCGTTCACCCGGTGCATTTATAGCTGTGACAGGATGCTATGCACAACTCAGGCCACAGGATATTGCAGCCATACCGGGAGTTGACCTTGTTCTCGGGACCAATGAAAAGTTTGACCTGGTCGCCTACATGAAAAATTTGTCGAAAAGGGATGTCCCCGAGGTTCATTCATCTGAACTGCCCGAAAACCAGTATTGCCATCCCGCATTTTCTGTCGGCGACAGGACACGATCGTTCCTCAAGGTCCAGGACGGATGCGATTATGGCTGTGCATATTGCACTGTACCCCTTGCCAGGGGGAACAGCAGAAATCAGGACATCGCCTCACTTAAAGGGGAAGCAGAGAAGATCGCTCAGACAGGAACAAAGGAAATTGTCATAACAGGGGTTAATACGGGTGACTTCGGCAAAACAACCGGAGAATCATTTATCCTGCTTCTTAAAGAGCTTATAAAGGTACATGGCATTGAACGTTACCGAATTTCTTCAATTGAACCAAATCTGCTTACCGATGAAATCATTGAACTGATAGCAGAAGGCAACAAGCTGATGCCCCACCTGCATATTCCGCTTCAAAGCGGATCGGACAGGATCCTGGGGCTTATGAAAAGAAGGTACCGTCGTGAAATGTTTGAGAGATCCATCCTGTCAGTAAAGGAAAAAATACCCCTTGCAGGCATAGGGGCTGATGTGATAGTTGGTTTCCCGGGTGAAACAGACTATGATTTCGAAGAGACTTACAGCTTCCTCAGAGATATGCCTCTGTCATATCTCCACGTTTTCACCTATTCCGCACGTCCGGGAACGGTTGCTTACAGTATGCGGGACAGAACTACTTTCAGGGTTAAGGAGGAAAGAAGTAAACGCCTTATCGCCCTTTCTGAAGAGAAGCATCTCGGATTCTGCAGACTTAATCTGGGAAAGATTTCCGAAGTCCTCTTCGAAAGCGGAAGCAGAAAAATGATTACGGGATTCACTGAAAACTATCTTAAAGCTGAACATCCATGTGATTATGCCATGAGAGGCAGGATTAAAAAAGTGCTGCTAAAAGCCGTATCTGCTTCAGGCAACATGACAGCAGAAATTATCTGATCATATTATGATACTTAAAGATATCTGTACCAAAGCAGAAAAAGCAGTAAAAGAAACCGGCGATTATATCCTTAATGAATCGAAGACCTTTGATATCAGAAGCACTGAGTCCAAAGGGCTTAACGACTTTGTAAGCTACGTTGACAGAGGCTCGGAAAGAATGCTTACTGAAAAACTGAGCTCCCTGATACCGGAGGCGGGTTTTATTGCCGAAGAAGGAACAACCGCCAGGAAAGGCCTGAAATATAACTGGATAGTAGATCCTCTTGACGGAACAACCAATTTCCTGCATGGCGTTCATCCTTACGCCATAAGCGTCGCCCTTGCCGACAGGGATGAGATTATTGCCGGAATAGTCCATGAACCAGGTCAGCAGGAAACTTTTACTGCCTGGCAAAAAGGAGGTGCCTGGCTTAACGGAAAAAGAATTTTCATGTCAGAAGTGTCAAGAGTGTCAGAAGCCCTTGTGGCAACCGGTTTTCCCTACAGCCGGTTTGAAAGGCTGAATCCCTATATGGAATTGCTGACATACCTTGTTAAGAATACACATGGGATCAGGCGACTGGGATCGGCATCGATCGACCTTGCATATGTAGCCTGCGGGCGATTTGATCTTTTCTTTGAATACGACCTTAAACCCTGGGATATAGCCGCCGGAATGCTGCTTGTAAGAGAAGCAGGAGGAAGGGTGAGCGACTTCAGCGGAAATATGAAAGCGCTTTCCGGTAATGAAATTATTGCATCAAACAGCCTTGTATATCACGAAATTCTTGAGATAATCGGTAAATTTATGAATATAAGCAAACCTTAAATGACCCATGGGAACTGTTGCATTCTATATATTCTATGGTGTTAACTGGATAATTACACTGCTTCCTATCAGGGTTTTGTATGTGTTTTCAGACATTCTGTTCCTGTTGCTCTGTTATTTTCCTTCGTACAGGAAGAAAGTGGTCAGAACAAACCTGAAGAATTCTTTTCCGGAAAAAACCTCTGAGGAGCTGACCAGGATCGAAAGAAAGTTTTACCGGCATCTCGCCGACCTTTTTATTGAGACTCTCAAGCTTACCCATCTAAGCAACAAACAGCTTATCAGGCGTTTAAACATAACCAACCCGGAAATGATCAATAATGCCGGCATTAAAGGACATGACCTTATTGTGATCCACAGCCACTATAACAACTGGGAGTGGGTTACGTGCCTGTTGCCCCTTTATACCGGATTCAGATCTGTTGGCGTATATAAACCGCTCCGCAACAAGCATTTCGATCAGTTTCTCAACAGCCTCAGGACAAGAAACAAAGGCAGTTTGTCTTCAATGTCAGAAATATTACGGGAAGTGATTAACAACAGGAACAATAATGAAAGAGCTATGTACGGATTCATTGCAGATCAGACACCTGCCAGACCATATATTAAATACTGGACAACATTTCTCAACCAGGATACTCCTGTTCATCTGGGGGCTGAAAAAATTGCAGTGAAGTACGATATGTCAGTCGTATTTCTCAATGTAAAAAAGATCCGCAGAGGCTATTACGAACTTACCATTGAGAAATTATTCGATCACTCTGCAGGCCTCCCCGATTACCTGATCACTGAAGCTCATGTCAGGAGGCTTGAGGAGATTATAAGGGAAAGACCGGAATACTGGCTGTGGACACACAAAAGATGGAAGCACAAAAAACCTGCCGTGAATGATTAAAACCGCAGTTGTCATATTAAGCTGGAACAACCTTATTTTCCTGAAAAAGTTCCTGAAAAGTGTTGTGGATCATTCGCATGACAGTGACACTGCCGTAATTGTTGCCGACAATGGCTCTGATGACGGATCAGCAGCATGGGTAGAAGAGAATTTCAGTGAGGTAAGGCTTATTAAGATCAATAAGAACCTTGGCTTTGCCGGCGGTTATAATCACGCTCTCAGCCTTATCACTTCGGAATATTTCGTTTTGCTAAACTCCGATATTGAAGTGACGGAGGGTTGGCTGAAGCCCCTCATTGAATTCATGGACCAGAACAGGGATGCTGCGTCATGCCAGCCCAAAATCAGGTCATTCGAAATGAAAGATTATTTCGAGCATGCCGGAGCAGCCGGAGGCTATATCGACAAGTACGGATTTGCTTTCTGCAGGGGTCGAATCTTTAACTCTATTGAAAAAGACACAGGACAGTATGATGACATGGCAGATATATTCTGGTCAACCGGAGCCTGTATGATAGTGCGTTCGGAGGCATGGAGAAAATGCACGGGCTTTGACGAAAGTTTTTATGCGCATATGGAAGAAATAGATCTTTGCTGGCGCTTTCACAACAACGGATATCGTGTATGCTGTGTGCCGGAATCGATTGTATACCATATTGGCGGAGGCTCTCTGTCATATAAATCCCCGCTTAAGACATATCTTAATTTCCGCAATAGCCTTTTCATGCTGTATAAGAACCTCCCTGAGGCAAAGCTCCGTACAACTCTTTTTAAAAGAAAGATGTTCGACGGACTTGCAGTGCTGTTTTTCCTTATAAGGGGTGAGACGAAAAGTGTGAAAGCTGTAATAGAAGCCCATCGAGACTATTACAGAAGCATCGGGCTCCTGAAGAAAAAACGGAAGGCTGTCGCCCGTGATGAAAAATGGGGAAACGGGAAACTTGTATTGAACAAGAGCCTCGTTTCAGAGTTTTATCTCAGGGGACATAAGACTTTCGGGTCATTGAATTTTTAACAAATACCTTTCCCTTTTATGAAAAACTACCAGATGATTATATTTCTGACTATAGTTTTAACGATTTACTCCCTGGCAAATATATATATCTACCTAAGGGGTTATAACTCACTGGCTCTGTTCAGGAATCACAGGATCATTTATTTCATCTCCTTTATTCTGCTGGCAGGCACATTCGTGGCGGGCAAGATCCTTGAATCACGTAACTCTACCTTCTTTTCTGACATACTGAACATTGCAGGTGGTTTCTGGATGGCGTTTATGCTTTACGGGGTCATTTTTCTGTTCCTTTCCGATATATTGTATCTGATTCTGAAGGCTTCCGGAATGCTGAATTACGAAAACGCGCCCCTTTACAGAAAATGGTCCTATCTGGTCACACTGGCAATTGTATTTATTCTCATATCAGCCGGCTTCATCAATGCCCTTATCCCGCATGTTAAAAGGTATGAAATCTCCATTAACAAATCTGCCGGAGAATTTGAAAATATGAAGATTGCAGCTGTCTCTGACATCCATCTGGGAAGCATTATCAGGAAGCGCAGCGTTAAGAAGCTGTCAGGCCATCTGGCTGAACTGCAGCCTGATCTTGTTCTGCTTCTCGGCGATGTGGTTGACGGTGAGATAGGTCCGGTGCTCAGGGGAGATCTGTTGAAATACTTCACCTGCCCTCGTTGCAGGAACGGGATGTATGCCATTACAGGTAACCATGAGTTCATAGGCGGAGCCGGGCGGACCATCCCGTATATTGAGAGCAAGGGAATAAGGATCCTGAAAGATGAAATTGTGACCATTGAGGGAGGTATACAGCTTGCAGGAAGGCTCGACAGGGATTCGAAGCGTTTCTTTGGAAAGGAGAGGATGGAGCTCAGCGAACTGATGAAAAAGGCAGACACTGCCAGACCGGTGATCCTGCTCGATCATCAGCCTTTCCGCCTTGAAGAAGCTGAACAAAACGGTATAGACCTTCAACTTTCCGGACATACGCATAACGGCCAGATGTGGCCATTGAACTGGATTACCAGAAAGATTTACGAACTGAGTTACGGCTACATGAAAAAGGGGAAAACACAGTATATTGTGTCGTCCGGTTACGGTATATGGGGACCTAGAATACGTCTGGGCAGCAGATCAGAAATAGTGTTCATCGATATCAGTTTCAGGAAAGATTTCCGGCCAGAGTCCCGGTAGCAAAGTCTGCCTCACAGGAACTCATAGATCTCCTCCATCTTCATTCCCCTCGATCCTTTTACCAGGATGTTTTTTCCTTCTGTATTCTCCGACTTCAGGTACTCCTTCAATGAACCTGTATCAGCAAATGCAACATAATCAAAACCCTTTGAAGTCTTTTTGAATACAGGGCCGGCCAGCAGAACTTTTTCAAATCTGAAACCGGATATAAAATTCAGCAGCTCCAGGTGCTCTTCCCCGCTTTTGTCTCCCAGTTCAAGCATATCGCCCAGTATAAGGATTTTGTTTCCGTCATCGGTAGTGGCAAATGATTCCACCGCCATTTTCATGCTGGCAGGATTTGCGTTATAAGAATCACAGATAATAGTGTTACGTTTGGTTTTCATTATCTGCGACCTGTTATTATCAGGCTTATAATCCCTTATTGCCTCAACGATATCGGCCATTTCAGCCCCGAGAAATAATCCGGCAGCTATTGCAGCCCTGATATTTTCAAGGTTAAAGCTCCCGAACAGTCTTGTCTCAATTTCATATGTCCTGTGTTGAAAGGCCACCCTCAGACGCAGGTTGGGCCCGGACGGAAGTTCTTCAACTTCGAGATCAGTTCCCGTGGGATTGGAGTATGGTACCGCCCTGTTAATCAGTTTGAATATTTTTTCCGAGAGCATATGGTTGTGTTCGTTGTAAATAGCCACTCCGTTCACCTTTCTCAGAAACTCATAAAGTTCAGTTTTTGCCTTCAGCACACCCTCAACAGACCCGAATCCCTCGAGGTGGGCCGATCCGATATTGGTTATAATTCCGTAATCAGGCCGTGCTATATTACATAAAGTACGTATCTCGCCTATATGGTTTGCTCCCATCTCCAGAATCATCAGCCCGGCACCCTGAGGTGCTGAAAGTATAGACAAAGGCACACCGATCGTATTGTTAAGGTTTCCGGGGGTGGAATGGACCTTCATTTTCTTTGCCATAATGGCTGCTATCAGGTTTTTTGTGGTCGTCTTTCCGTTAGTGCCTGTGATTGCAAGCACGGGAATATTCATTTCTTTCCGGTGCAGTGTTGCAAGGGCCTGAAGCTCGATAAGACAATCATCAACCAGGATGGTATTGGCGGTCTCATATGCAGGATCGTCAATGACAGCACACGCCGCTCCCTTCTCAAGAGCTTCAGCCGCATAGCGGTTGCCATTGTGATTTTCGCCCCAGAGCGCAAAAAAGATCTGTCCTTTTTCTACTGTCCGGGAATCAGTTGAGACCCCCCGGGCTTTTTCCCTGAATATCCTGTGTATCTGTTCTGTTTTCATATCTTAAAAAAATGCCCCATTATGCTTGCATAATGAGGCTATGTTGGTAAAAATAGTTTTGATTCGGTTTTAAAATCCCGAAGGACTTCCCACACGTATCATGGCACATCTGAAGCCAAGGTCATCACGCGAGCTCTCCTGATCGAGGAACCTGCGGGTTGAAGGGTTGAGCCAGTAGGCTCTGTCCTTCCACGATCCTCCTTTGTAAACCCTTGCCTTGTCATTGATCAGGGAAAAGAAATCGCCTGTTTCCTGTGCATACATCCTGATCGAACCCTGCTTATTATCTTCTGTTGTCCAGTCTCCTCCTCCGGGGATTGATGATTGCAGGTCACCATCCCTGTAATTTCTGTAATCTCCTTTCTGATAATTATACCTGTCGGCAACATCGCTGTCCTTAACTGTATCAATAATAAGCCTCCCCAGATTATCCTTGGCTACTATCTGGCCGTTGGCATCACGTCTAAGGTCTGTGAATACGTTACCTCTGAAAGGATTGAATCCGTCCACATCCTGAGATGTAAGAGGCCTGTAGACATCCTGAACCCATTCATTTACATTTCCTGCCATTCCGTATAATCCGTAATCGTTGGGCCAGTATGAATGCACATCGGTTGTGATGCTTCCGTTATCGTTAAGACTGCCCGCAACACCCATCATATCACCCCTTCCGCGTACAAAATTTGCCATCATCTCTCCCCGGTTCCTTTTTGCTGCATTCCGGACATTATGGCCATCCCACGGATAGATTCTTCTTTCATATATCCTTTCCTCAAAAGTGTTGCCGCGAAGACCATAGGCTGCAAACTCCCACTCTGCTTCTGTAGGAAGCCTGTAAGCAGGCAGCAGTATTCCATCTTCAAAGCTAGTGCGCCTTTCTGTCTGGTTTGGGTTAAGACTCTGGCGCAGCTGGTTTACAACACCCTCATACTGACCTGCCAGATATGCTTCTGTATTAAAGTTCTTCTCATTCAGCTGATTCGGATCAGGATTCAGTTCTCCTTCATCGATAAGAATCTGTTCGTTAACCCTGTCAGTTCTCCACAAACAGTAATCGTTTGCCTGCACCCATGTAACACCAACAACCGGATAATTGTTATAGGCAGGATGCCGGAAATAGTATTGCACATAAGGATCGTTAAACCCCATCGGGCTTCTCCACACGAGAGTATCGGGCAACGCCCTCCTGAAGACTTCGGGATAATCAACGTAAACCCTTCTTAGCCAGAAGAGATACTCACGGTAATCGACATTTCTTATTTCCGTTTCATCCATGTAAAATGATGAAACAGTTACAGTGCGCGGTTCATTATTCCAGTCAAACATAACATCCTGCTGCACGCGGCCCATTGTAAAACGTCCACCTTCGATGAGCACCAGACCCGGCCCTGTTTTCTGCTCCACGCCCAGGGCGACCTCAAAGCCTCCATTATCAGGATCATTATACCTCCATCCTGTGGTGGATGAAACACCGGCACCTTTCTTGCCTCCTTTACATGAAAAGAGGACCATTGCTGCTATCAATAGTACCGGCAAGGTTCTGAATCTATACATAACTGGTTGTTTTTAAAGCTTTTACTTACTTAAAATCTGAACAATTCCGATCCGATATATTTTTTCAACAAAGATAACTACAATCGGGGTAAATTTATTGTTCCGACCATTAATCTTTTTTTAACATTATTCAGGTTCAGTGCAATACCTGTCTGATGCAAAACGGACAAAGGCAGAACAGATTCTCCCGATTTCAGGTTTAACCTGTAGTTGTATAAAAACAGAATACTGCCTGCTTTTATTGTGAACCCCGGTTGAATATCAATATTTTTGTTATTATCGGCAATAAAGAGAATTCCGGCTGATAAGTTTTCGCTTTCAAACACAGCCCCGGCACTCCCTGAAACAAATGCACCCTGAATTTCAAGGCTGGCAAGAGGCCGCGCTTTAATGTCATATCTGTTGCCTGTTTCAACCTCTGCCGCAGTATTTATGAGATATTTTCTTCTCAGCCTTTCATCCCGATTATGCCTTCCGTGAAGATCAGGCTCGGTGAGATGCGATATGGAAATGCCGCTAAAAATATGTTGCCAGATGAACAGAAATCCTGTTGAAATATCCAGAACTGCCCGGTTCATGTCCGGAAGTATTTCAGAAGTAAATCCGGATATATCACCCATGATGCTGATCTGATCCGGAAAAACAGCATCCCTGAAGTTGAAGCCTCTCCTGAAAAGACCGGCTGAAAGCCCCGCATTAATATATAAATCCTTTGAAGCACGAAGAAAATAGGAGTAGGATACTGTCGCCCTCAGATCATTTACTATGCTCCCCATATAATCGTTTGCAACGCAGATCCCGGCACCGCCGTGAAGAACAGGGAAATACGAATCGTACGACACATAAAATGAATGCAGGTTGAAACTTTTACCCGGCAGAAAATTGAAATACGAAAGCCTCAGATTATCACCTTCAACACTCCCGGTAAATGCCGGATTGTTCATTAGTGCCGTCTGATATCCCGGATTATAGGAAGTTTCCTGACCTGTCAGCTGCAAAAGAGTCCGGCAAAGGATAATTAACAGAAGAATGACCCGGCATTTCATATCTGATTTTTCTTTGTCGTCAACTTAACGTAAAAGTATTATTTAATCCGTACTGTAAAATAAACCAAAATCAATGAGGACATTCATATCTTTACGGATAATTATGTCGGGAAAGTACAAAATAGTCTTCATTGTTGTTCTTTTATGGCCTGTTCATCTGAAAGGCCAGGAGATTGCGGATAATTTTGCTGCAACATCAGTTCTTTCTTCGGGCACATGGTTCAGAATGTCAGTAACAGCTGACGGTATCTACAGGGTGGATTTCAACACCCTGAAGCTCCTTGGCCTTGAAAATCCGTCACATCCAAAAATTTACGCCAATAACAGGGGTCAGCTGCCATATATTATTGGTGAACCCTGTCCTGACGACCTGGAAGAGATAGCTGTTTCAATCAATAAAGGATCTGACGGTATCTTTAATGAAGGTGATTATCTGCTGTTTTATGGCCAGGGTACGGGAAGATGGCTGTATAACAAAATTACGGGCAACTATGTTTTTTTGCGGCATAACTATTCCGACACTGCTTACTATTTTATTACGTCCTCATCAGAGGACGGACGTTCGGTAATTGATGCCCGGATGCCCGTCTCTGATCCCGGATATACGTCAAACAGTTCTGATGCGATGTGGATCCATGAAGAGGAGGTTCATAATATACTGAAGTCAGGAAGAGAATGGTACCAGCCTGTATCACACCTCAGAGGGGTCGTGGTTGCACCCACGCCAGGCAGCGTAATAACCTCCGAACCTGTAAAATACAATATCAGGCTTCTGGCCCGGTCACCCGGTCCGGTGATTTTCAGACTTTATGAAGGAGGCAACAGTATTGATGATATTAATATTGACGGGGTAGATATCTCATCACCAACAGGAATTTATGCCAGGATTGCTTTATTGTCTGGTTCGGCAATGCCTTCCTCATCTTCTCCCGGATATGAGATAAGGTTCCTCCAGAACAGCAATGCCTCTGCCAGAGGATGGATAGATTATGCATTATTTCAGGGAAGGAAAACGAACAGTTTCAGAGGAGAAACAACATTTATACGGGATTCCAGGTCGGTGGCTCCGGGGCAAATATCGGAATTTACTGTCAGCAGCTCATCGGACAGAGTATCGGTATGGGATGTCACCGATCCTACAAACCCTGCCGTCGTAAGTTACTCCGGAAATGGCAATGATATCAGATTTCTTGCATTTACCGACTCCCTCAGAACCTTTGTCGTTTTTACTCCTGAAAGATCCCTGAGACCAGGCATCGGTAAAAGTCCTGTCCATAATCAGGATCTTCACAGGTCTCCACCGGCAGAAATGATCATAGTAACCCATCCCGATTTCATCGATTACGCAAGGAGACTATCAGATATCCATTATCAGAACAGCGGATTGCTGTCAATGGTTGTAACACCGCGGGAAATATACAATGAGTTCTCCGGGGGCATTCCTGACATAGTATCAATAAGGAACTTCATAAGAATGAAATACCTGAAGCAAAAAGGCACCGGTATGCCGTTAAGATATCTTCTGTTGTTTGGAGACGGCTCTTACGACAACAGGATACCTCCTCCGCTCAACCCTTGCTATATTCCAACATACCAGTCGGAGAACTCAAACATTGTAATATCTTCCTTTACGTCGGATGATTTTTACGGATTGCTTGATGATGGAGAGGGGGAGGATTACGGTTCGCTCGATATCGGGATAGGGCGCCTGCCAGTATCTGATACTGCAGAAGCCGGAATAATGATAAAAAAGATAGCATCATATCTGTCACCTTCTACCCATGGAGACTGGAAAAATGTTGTGGTCTTTGTAGCCGACGATGAAGACGGAAACACCCATATGACTGACGCTGAAAGACTTGCAGGATTAATTAATGACAAGGTCCCTGAATTGAATGTCGGGAAGATCTATTTCGATGCATACAGGCAGGTTACAACAGCGAATGGCCGGTCATACCCCGATGTTACCAGAGCCATAAACGACAGAATGAATACCGGGAGTCTCCTGCTTAACTATACAGGGCACGGCAATGAGACAGGTCTTGGACACGAACGGGTGGTAACAATTGAAAGTATAAGGCAATGGCATAACAATAAGCACCTGCCTCTTTTTATTACTGCCACATGTGAATTCAGCCGTTTCGACGATGTTGAGATCAGTAACCTTACAAATGAAAGGGAGGAAAGGGATTCGGCCGGTGAGCTTATTCTCCTGCATAAGGAAGGAGGAGCCATTGCTCTTATGTCAACCACCAGACTTGTTTATTCCTCCCCAAATTATTTTCTGAACTACAATATTCTTGATGCTTCTTTTGACATCAACGGGGAAGAGGGGCCACCCGCACTGGGAGATATTATCAGAATTGCAAAAAACAGATCTTCCGGTGGTGTCAATATGCGGAATTTCATTCTTCTCGGAGACCCGGCATTGAAGCTGTCATACCCCGCCAGGGGCAATGTGGTCACAGATTCGGTATTCGGTATCAATACCGGTGAGATCACTGATACTCTTAAAGCTTTAAGTCTGGTTACTGTATCCGGGCATATCGAAGACGAACATGGAAGACCTGCCGAAGATTTCAACGGGGTGCTGAGTCATATTGTTTTTGACGAGCCTGAAAAAGTAACAACCCTGGCGAATGACGGAGGTACTCCCATGGATTTCGACAGAACAGAGAACATGATCTTCAGAGGTAAAACATCCGTTTCGGATGGAAAATTCAGCTTCACATTCAGGGTCCCCCGCGATATTAATCATAGGCCCGGCAGGGGAAAGATAAGCTATTATGCATATGATGAAAAAAGAGATTTTAACGGATATTATGATAACATTTTTATCGGAGGATTCAGTGAAAGCGTGGATACCGACGCCACAGGCCCCGAAATAAAGCTTTACCTCAACGACACTCTTTTCAGGAACGGGGGTTTGACCGATGACAGTCCCAGGCTTTTTGCGATGATAAGTGACTCAGGGGGCATCAACACGGCTGGAAGCGGAATCGGACATGATATAAAAATATGGTTAGACAATGACATGTCATCTCCGGTTATTCTGAACAATTATTTTATAAACGACTTTGGCTCCTACTGCAACGGAACAATAGATTACAGGCTCTACGGGCTTGCACCCGGCAGACATACCCTTACTTTACAGGCGTGGGATAATTATAATAACTCATCCGAAAAATCAATTAGCTTCGAAGTCGGTAAGAGCGACATATTTATGATCAGAAATCTTATGAATTATCCTAATCCCTTCGGTGACCGGACAACATTCACTGCAGAACATAACCGACCCGGAATGAGCGCTGATGTTACAATAAATATCTTTAATCTTGCAGGAGAGGTAATAAAAATAATCAGAACATCGGTAGATACTGAAGGATACCGTCTTCCCCCTGTGGAATGGGATGGTAAAGACAACAGAGGTAAAAAACCTGCCGGCGGACTATATCCGTACAGTCTTCATATAAGAACCAGGGATGGTGAAACTTCCAGTATTTCAAGCAGATTGATCATTTATTAACAGGTACACAATAACCAGTCTGAAAAAATGTTTTATATTTGCAAAATCTAAAAAAGAGCAACAGCGCATGAAGAAGAATTTTACCGCACTTATTTTTTTAACCGTTATACTTTCATGTGTAACAAAGACATATGCCCAGGATCTGAATGCAATACAGACGGTCGTGCCTTTTCTTTCTATAGCTCCCGATTCCAGGTCAGGAGGTATGGGCGATGCCGGTGTTGCAACGAGTCCGGATGTGTACAGCAATCACTGGAATCCTGCAAAGTTCGCTTTTATAGACGGAAACGGAGGGGTGGGTATTTCATATTCCCCATGGCTCAGGAACCTCGTTCCGGATATCAACATTGCTTACCTTTCAGGCTATTACAGGATTGACAACAAGCAGGTCACAAGTGCCAGCCTGCTATACTCATCTCTCGGGGATGTCCCTTTTACCGACGATTTCGGAAATCTCGAGCGCACATTCAAACCAAATGAACTGGCTTTTGACGTAGCATATTCGCGAAAATTTACGGACAATTTTTCAGGAGGCGTGGCATTCAGATTCATTTATTCAAACCTTACGGGAGGTTCCTATTCAGGAGGAGCTGCAACAAAACCGGGAACATCTTTTGCAGCCGACATCTCGGGTTATTATCACAAGGACATTAAGTTTATGAGCAAGGATGCCTTAATAGGTTTAGGGTTTAACTTCTCCAATATAGGTTCGAAAATGAGTTATTCCGATGATCAGACATCCGATTTCATACCAATGAACATGCGCCTGGGTGCAGCCGGTACTTTAAACCTCGACAATTTTAACAAGCTGACACTTACTATAGATCTGAATAAGCTGCTGGTACCTACTCCGCCTGTATATAATGCAGACCTTGAGATTGTAGATGGCATGGATCCCAATGTTTCAGTTCCGGTAGCAATTTTCCACTCATTCTACGATGCTCCCGGAGGTTTCGGGGAAGAAATAAGGGAAATAACCTACTCCTTCGGGACAGAATACTGGTACAATAATCAGTTTGCATTAAGAGCCGGCTATTTTCACGAGAACGAGACAAAAGGAAACAGAAAGTATTTTACGGCCGGAGCCGGTTTCAAGCTTAAGGGATTCACACTTGATTTTTCATATCTGATGCCTGTGGCACAGAATCATCCGCTGGCAAGAACGCTGCGTTTCTCCCTATCATTTGACAGTACGTCGCTGAGAAACGTTGTCACAAGCAGTCAATGAATATCAGAATAGGCCAGGGAATTGATTTTCACCGCCTGGAAAAGGGTATCGTACTTCGGCTGGGAGGTGTGAAAATCCCGTCGGACAAAGGATGTGCTGCATATTCAGACGGCGATGTTCTTCTCCATTCAATCTGTGACGCATTACTTGGAGCCGCCGGGCTCAGGGATATTGGCTGCCAGTTTCCCGATAGTGATCCTGCCTACAAAAACATCGACAGCAGGATACTGCTCAGGAAGAGCTTTGAGCTCATTTCAGGCAAAGGATACCATGTGATTAATATTGACAGCACGCTTTGCCTGGAAAAGCCCCGAATTGCCGGCTACATTCCTGAGATGAGAAATATCATATCGGATATCCTGAACACCACTCCGGAAAGTGTATCAATAAAGGCAACCACAACTGAAGGACTTGGTTTTACAGGAAGGGAAGAGGGAGTGGTTGCATTTGCAACTGCATTACTTTCAACATGATCGGGGCTTCATTGAGTGATATAGGTTGAATCATCCGGGAAAAGCCTCGTCAACGATCCTGTCATCGGCTGTAAACGGTAATGTTACCGTAAGACCGGGAGTGCGCTTCATTTCCCTTTTCAGTGTAAACAGTGCCCCCTTGTTGCGTGCCCAGCTGCGGCGGGCTATGCCGTTGTTGACATCCCAGTTTATCATCATCGAAAGCCTTCTTTCAGCATCGGCAGTTCCGTCCAGTACAAGTCCAAATCCTCCGTTGATAACCTCACCCCACCCAACACCGCCCCCGTTGTGAAGCGAAATCCATGTTGCACCACGGAATGCATCACCAATAACATTATGAACAGCCATGTCAGCCGTGAACTTCGACCCGTCATATATGTCTGAAGTCTCCCTGTACGGAGAATCTGTTCCCGAAACATCGTGATGATCCCGCCCTATAACTACAGGAGCAGATATTTTTCCGGATTTAATGGCTTTATTGAATTTTCCGGCAATTTCAGTTCTCCCTTCAGCATCAGCATACAATATTCTTGCCTGAGAGCCGACTACCAGATTATTCCTTCCTGCTTCCTTTATCCAGTGTATGTTGTCCGACAGTTGCCGGCTGATCTCAGAAGGTGCACTCCTGATCAATCCCTCAAGAGTCTCCAGAGCTATAGTGTCAGTAATTTTCAGATCTGCCGGGTCATTCGAGCAGCATACCCATCTGAATGGTCCGAAACCGTAGTCGAAACACAGTGGACCCATAATATCCTGTACATATGAAGGATACCTGAATTCTCCATCGCTGCCTGTAATATCAGCACCGGCCCTTGATGCCTCGAGAAGAAATGCATTGCCGTAATCGAAAAAATATGTCCCCCGTTCCGCATGACGATTAATAGCTGCCACCTGTCTCTTCAGTGATTCCCTGACCAGTTCCTTAAACCTTGCGGGATCACTTTTGATCATCTCATTTGCCTCTCCGAATGTTATGCCGGCAGGGTAATATCCGCCGGACCAGGGGTTATGCAGTGATGTCTGGTCGGAGCCGATATCTGCGTATATTTTCGCATCGTCAAGCTTTTCCCACAGATCGACTATGTTACCGTAAAAAGCAACCGAGGCTGTTTCATTCCGCTCCTTAAGGTCCTTTATCCTTCTGACAAGCTTGCCAGGATCTGAGATCACTTCATCGACCCATCCCTGAGCATGCCTTTTTTCTATGACCTGGCTGTTCACTTCAGCTATTACAGCGATAATACCTGCTATCCTGGCTGCTTTGGGCTGGGCTCCCGACATCCCGCCAAGGCCTGAGGATATGTACAGCAGAGGCGGCTTTGGCTTTGCTGCCGCAGAGACTTTTCGTGCAGCATTCATCAGTGTAATGGTTGTTCCGTGCACAATACCCTGGGGACCTATATACATATATGATCCGGCAGTCATCTGCCCGTACTGGGAAACACCCAGGGCGTTGAATATCTCCCAGTGATCATGAGATGAATAATTTGGAACAACCATTCCGTTTGTAACAACAACCCTCGGTGCATCGCTGTGCGAAGGGAAAAGCCCCAGAGGATGTCCGGAATAAATCACCAGCGTCTGTTTGTCAGTCATTTCAGACAGGTATTTCATCGTAAGACGATATTGCGCCCAGTTCTGAAATACTGCTCCATTCCCTCCGTAGGTTATCAGTTCGTGGGGATGCTGGGCAACCGCTATGTCAAGATTATTTGAGATCATCAGCATAATGGCGCCCGCCTTGACCGATCTGTAGGGAAAATCATTGATATGACGTGCCTTTATCTCATAACCCGGTCTGAAGCGGTACATATATATCCGCCCGAATTCCGTTAATTCCTCTGCAAATTCTCCTGCGAGCTCCCTGTGAAAATGCTCCGGAAAATACCTCAGGGCATTCCTCAGAGCCAGTTTTTTCTCCTGAAGGGTAAGCACATCCTTACGTCTGGGAGCATGGTTTACAGTTAAATCATATTGTCCGGGTAACGGAAGTGTATCCGGTATCCCTTCGGCAACCATGGTTTTGAATGCAGAAGATGTAGTCATATTACAACCGATGTGTTTAGTACTGTAAAGGTAAAACAAAAAGGGGCCTGATCAAAAGCCCCTCCTGTTTTATGGTTTTTATGATGATGTTACTACTCTTCTTTAATGATTTCATCGTCAACAAGTATCCGGCCGCAGTATTCGCATACAATGATCTTTTTTCGTGATCTTATATCAAGCTGACGCTGAGGGGGTATATGATTGAAGCAGCCACCACAGGCATCACGTTCCACAGGAACCACTGCAAGTCCATTCCTGGCGTTCAGACGGATTCTTCTATATGCAGTAAGCAGTCTTTCTTCTATGACTTCCTGAATTTTTTCCGATTTGTTATGCAAAGTCTCTTCCTCTTTCCTGGTATCGGCAATAATCTCATCCAGCTCCGATCTTTTATGGTCAAGGTCCGACTGGCGATCGGCAAGGGTGGCTTCCGAATCGGCAATCACAAGCTTTTTTTCCTCAATCTGAAAGTTGAATTCCCTGATCTTTTTATTAAACAACTCGATCTCAAGGTTCTGATATTCAATTTCTTTTGATAAAGAATCATACTCCCGGTTATTTCTCACGTTCTTCTGCTGTTCTTCGTACTTTTTTATCAGGGCTTCCGCTTCTGCTATCTCATTATTCTTTTTCGATACTGCTTTCTCCAGGTTAACAACTTCCTCACGAAGGTTTCCCAGCCTTGTCTCGAGGCCGGCGATCTCATCTTCGAGGTCCTGTACCTCAAGAGGGAGCTCCCCTCTGAGAGTTTTTATTTTATCAATTTCTGAATCAACAATTTGCAAACTATACAAAGCTCGAAGCCTCTCCTCAACAGAAATTTCAGATTCGTGCGTTTTGACTTTTTCCATCATTAAAATAATTAATAGGATTGGTGTTTATTTTTGAAAACCGGAGTGCAAATTTAGGGAATTTTTTATTAATAATATCGTATAATATCTCCGCAGAGAATTTTTCACTCTCAAAGTGCCCGGTATCAATAAGAAGAATCTTGTTTTCCGTATCAAACCATGTATGATATTTAATATCTCCGGTAATGAATGCATCTGCCCCGCCGGCAACAGCTTCCCTGAGCAGGAATGAGCCTGAACCACCGCACAGTGCAACACGGCTGATCTTCTTTCCTGTCAGTGCAGAATGACGAAGACCTTCTGTTCCGAAGACTCCTGAAACAAAGCTGAGGAAATCCATTTCGCTCAGAGCTTCCTTTAATTTTCCGATACGCCCCGCCCCCGCGTCCGGATATTCATTTTCCAGTGTGATCAGGTCATATGCCACTTCTTCGTAAGGATGAGAATCAAGAAGTGCTCTGATCACCCTGTTCCTGAGGTGCGGAAACAGAACTGTTTCAAACCTGATTTCGTTCTCAAAATGGACACGGCCTTTTTCCCCTTTGAATGGCCGGGCCTCAATTCCCGCCCTGAAACTGCCAGTACCACTTACTGAGAAAGCACACATGTCATAGTTTCCTGTAACTCCGGCGCCTGCTTCAAACACTGCTTCAGATACCTGTTTATAATGGGATTCCGGAATAAAGGAAACAAGTTTCAGCAATTTGCCTGACAGGGGTTGCAGAATTTTTATTTCGGTCAGATCAAGCTTTTCTGCAGCCTTCCTGCTCACCCCGTTATTCACAACATCAAGATTGGTGTGAGCTGAGTATATTGCTATGTCATTCTTTATAGCTTTGATTATGATCCTTTCGGTGTAAGTTTTATCAGTGATTCTTTTTAATCCGTTAAAGATCAACGGGTGATGAGAAACTATAAGGTCGCAGCCGGAACGTACTGCTTCATCCACTATTTCTTCGGTGACATCCACTGTCAGAAGTGCCGAGTTGATTTCCCTTCCCGGATCACCTACCTGGAGCCCTGAATTGTCATAGTTTTCCTGGTATGAGAGAGGAATTTCAGAATCGAGGAAAATGCAAAGGTCATTCAGCTTCATTTTAACGATGGGTTTCCTGTGAAATGCAAAATTAATAATGCATGCTATTGCCGGTCATTTTTTCAAAAGAAACAGATAACTATGACAGGCCTTGATATCAGATATTATCACGAAGATCAAGAAGAATGGTTTTTATCCTTCGCAAAGATTCGCCGATCTCGTACTTATAATCCGTCTCTTCCCAGTCGGCGGTCATTTTCTGTTTTACACCCGATATTGTCATCTTCTCCACCTTTAAGAGATGGTGTATGATTTTGAGGTTCCTGAGGTCGCGCTGGGTAAACAATCTGTTACCCTTCCTGTTCTTCATAGGTCTGAGAATATCAAATTCATTTTCCCAGAACCTTACAGTGGAAACCGGAACACCCAGTATTGCTGACACTTCTCCAATTGAATAGTAGAGTTTTTCTATGGGCTTTTCCTTATATGGCATTGTCTGATTGTGAAGGGTAACTGTCCTGCTGATACCAGAATTCTTCGGCGCTTCGTTGGATCATCAGTCAAATGACTGGCCGGTCTTGGAAGCAATTTCAACCATTAATTCGTATTCGTGGGGAGAAAGATCATTAAAATAATAATTTACCGGATCCACATGTTTTCCGTTAAGCTTTATTTCGTAATGTAAATGAGGTGCCACCGACATTCCTGTATTCCCCACATAGCCTATCACGTCACCCCTGCTGACTTTATGGCCCGTTCTAACATTGAATGAATCGAGGTGGGCATAAATGGAGTTGTAGCCATATCCGTGATCAATGATGACATGGTTTCCCATTCCTCTTTTTGATGATGAAACTGAAATTACTTTGCCATCACCTGTTGCGTATATCTCCGTTCCGGTAGGAGCTGTAAAATCCATGCCGGTATGGAACTTTGAAATTTTGTAAAAGGGATGTATTCTCATTCCGAAGCCTGAGGCGACCCTTGTAAGATCTTTTGTTGATATTGGCATTATCGCAGGTATCGATCTAAGCATACCCTCTTTTTCCACGGCAAGCTTAATCAGATCATCGAAAGATTTTGACTGTATATAGATTTTTTTCCTAAGGTTGTCGAGCCGTCCGGTTGTTTCAATAACTATGTCCGAGTTATCATAGCCGTCAAGGTCGTCATATCTTTTTATGCCTCCCACTCCGCCTTCGCGCAGGGTTGCAGGAAGAGGTTCTGCCTCAAAAATTGTTCTGTACAGATTATCATCCGTCTCCTGAAGATGCTCAATAACTTTTTCGAGATTAGCCATCTCCCTGTTTATCAGCTCATACTGAAGCGTCAGCTGTGCTATCTCCCTCTTAAGAGTCTTCTCCTTGGGTGAGTCAACGAACAAGGCAAACAGAATACCGTATACACCTGCCAGCAGAATTGAACCGATGAAATATGCAAGCATTCTCAGGAATACAGCTTTTGCATCGAGCCTGACTTCGTCAAAACTAAGGGAATCCGGATTGAACTTGTATTTTGTTCTTGCCATATATGAAGGCAAATATAGATAAATTGACTAAAAAATAAAAAAAACCTATACGGATTACAGAAGATAAAATTTGTCCGGGTTTAATGACCGGGAGATGCCTGATCAACGAAACTTTGTCCGTGAGCTGAGTGCCTGAATCATCTCAAAATATTCATCTTCAGTGAGATCATCATTAAAATAATGCAGCGGATTTTTATGTTGTCCGAAAAGGTCGATCTGATAATGCAGGTGTGGGCCCGAAGATGTTCCGGAGCTGCCCGTGAGACCTATAAAATCTCCTCTTTTGACATTTTGTCCGACTGCAACATCAATGCTGCTAAGGTGGCCATATGTAGTCCGGTACCCATATCCATGATCGATTACGATGCAATTACCGAATCCTCCTGAATTCCAACCAGCATCTATTACCCTGCCCGATCCGGTTGCATATACATCAGTACCGTAAGGGGTGCTGAAATCCTGTCCATGATGCCACTGAGGCGTTCCCAGGACAGGATGAATCTCCCTGAATTTTAATCCGTCGCCTCTCCTGAAGTTGACATTAACAGGACATATCATGGGGAGATATTCCATTTCTCTCTTCCATTCCAGCTTTCTCTCCTCGATGGCTTTAAAGGATTCATACTGAACAGTTGATTTATTACGTATATCATGCAGCTTCTGCCTGAAGCTCTTCATCATTCCGGTATTCCTGTATCCTTCAAGATCCTCAAATCTGTCAATACCGCCATAACCGGGATTTCTGAAAGACCCGGGTATGGTATCCATGTCAAGGATCGGACGGTAGCGACTGGCATCAGAGAGTTCAAGATCTTTGAGGATCTTCAGAGAATTATCCATACTCCTGCCCAGAAGGGAGTAGTTCAGCTTAAGGTTCTCTATCTCCTGTGTCAGTAATTTCTCTTTTGGAGAGCCGAAAAATGATTGAAATACCTTACCATATATCACCGCCAGTGAAACGGAAACGACAATAAATATAAATACGCGGAACAGCCTGTGCTTCCAGGCCAGCTTTACCTGTTTAAACTGTAAGTCGGAAAGATCGAGGAAATACTTCCGGTGAGGCATCCGTTGTTTTCTGAATTTTAATTATTTTACTGTTATGGAAACAAACGTAAAACAATTAAATTAATTTTACAAACCCGAAAGAAGGTTTATTTTTAAACACATGACTATCAGAACCAGCGCAAACGATCTCAGAAATCTGTTCTTCGATTTTTTCCGGTCAAAAAATCACTCTATTTTACCTTCAGACTCAATGGTTATAAGGAATGACCCCACACTTATGTTCACCAATGCCGGGATGAACCAGTTCAAGGATATCTTTCTTGGCAATCAGGAACCCGATGCGAAGCGTGTCGCCAATTCCCAGAAATGCCTGAGGGTGTCAGGAAAACATAATGATCTTGAAGAAGTAGGCCTCGACACTTATCATCATACAATGTTTGAAATGCTTGGCAACTGGTCATTCGGGGATTATTTCAAAAAAGAAGCCATTGAATGGGGGTGGGAATTCCTTGTTAAAGCTGTCGGGATCCCCGAAGATAGGCTATATGCAACAGTCTTTGAAGGGAGCGACGAGGACAATGTCCCCGCAGATGCTGAATCCTCGGAACACTGGAGCAGATGCTTCACGGATCCGGCAAACAGGATCCTTAATGGCTCGAAAAAAGATAATTTCTGGGAAATGGGTGAAACAGGTCCCTGTGGCCCGTGTTCGGAGATCCATGTTGATATTCGCAGCGACGATGAAAGGAAGAAGGTGCCCGGGCATCTTCTTGTGAACAAAGGCGACCCCGGGGTGATAGAAATATGGAACCTGGTTTTTATAGAATATAACCGGCGCCTCGATGGAAGGCTCGATCTCCTGCCCGCAAAACATGTGGACACAGGCATGGGATTTGAGAGGCTTTGCATGGTGGTTCAGGGCAAGAAATCGAATTACGATACCGATCTTTTTCAGTCTCTGATAACTGAAATTTCTGCCATTACAGGCAGAGAGTACGGAAAAGATAAAAATCATGATATAGCTCTGCGTGTGATCGCTGACCATCTGAGAGCTGTTGCCTTCTCCATAGCAGACGGGCAGATTCCTTCAAATAACAAAGCCGGCTATGTTATCAGAAGGATACTCCGACGGGCAATAAGATACGGATATAATCATCTCGGAATGGACGAGCCTTTTATTTACAGACTGGTGCCGGTCCTTTCCTCAATAATGGGAGAGCAATATCCCGAGCTTATAAAAGGGAGAGAACAAATCTCGAAGATCATACTCGAAGAGGAATCAGCATTCCTGAAAACACTGGGCAAAGGATTGAGAATGATTGAAAAACTGGTAACCGAACTGAAGGAGAATAACCAGAATGTACTGCCCGGCAAAGCTGCTTTTGAACTTTATGACACTTTCGGCTTTCCTGCCGATCTGACAAGGCTTATTCTCAGGGAACAGGACATGCACCTCGATGAGACTGGCTTCGAGAACGAAATGAAAGTCCAGAAACAAAGATCGCGTGAGGATGCTTTAGTAGAGACCGGAGAGTGGATTGTCCTGAGAGACCAGGAAGGCACCTTGTTTACGGGTTATGAAAAGACGGAAGATAACGTGAACATTACAAGGTACAGAAAGATTAAACAGAAAGGCCGGAACCTCTGCCAGCTTGTATTCGACAGGACCCCATTCTATTCAGAAAGCGGAGGACAGGCGGGAGATACAGGCTCAATCAGTTCGAAAACTGAAACTATTGAAATACTGGATACAGTAAAAGAGAATAACCTGATAATACACATATCTTCAGGACAGATCAAAGAACCTTCTGCGGCCTTTAAAGCCACAGTCGATATTGGGAAAAGGCAATTGACGGCCAACAATCATACGGCAACGCATCTTCTTCATTATGCCTTAAGGAAAGTCCTGGGCACCCATGTGGAACAAAAAGGGTCTCTGGTCACACCGGAAAGACTGAGGTTCGATTTCAGCCATACCGGTAAATTGACCAGGAATGAGATAGGTGAAGTGGAAAAGATTGTCAACAGGATGATAAGGGAAAATCACCAGGGTATTGTTTCCGACGGAATCAGCATGGAAAAAGCCAGGGATATGGGAGCACTGGCCCTATTCGGGGAAAAATACGGCGATCAGGTAAGGGTCATTGAATTCGGTGATTCGGTTGAATTATGCGGAGGAACCCATGTAAAAAGTACGGGCAGTATCGGCATTATGAAAATATTGACCGAAGGAGCCATAGCTGCAGGGATAAGGAGGATTGAAGCCGTGACCGCTGTTGGGGCAGAGGAATACATCAACGAAAAGCTGAAGAGCATGGAAGATATTGCCGCCCTTCTTAAAGTACCCGGGAACATTAAAGAGGGTGTTGAAAAACTCCTGGCAGAAAATGCTGCACTGAAGAAGTCGATTGAAAAATACCAGTCATCATCTGCTGCTTCCTGGGCCGGATTCATGGAAAAGGAAGCAAGACAGATAGGCGAAATAAGGTTTCTGTCCGGTATAATTGACGCTGACAACCCTGACCTTCTAAAATCAGTTGCTGCAAGAATCCGCAATTCATCCGACGACACAGTAATGGTAACAGGCGCAGATATAGATGGCAAAGCGCATCTTCTTGCAATGGTCTGCGATAAAATAGTAAAACGGCTCAACATCAATGCCGTTGACATTATCAGAACTATCGCCCCTGTGATAAAGGGAGGAGGGGGAGGACAGCCGTTCCTTGCTGTCGCCGGCGGAAAAAATCCCGGAGGACTGGCAGATGCAATCCGCCAGGCAGGCGATTATCTCTCAGATATAATGAATCTGAAAAGAACCACGGAGCCTTCCTGATCCCCGACAGTGCCGGTAATGACAAGTATATTACCCAGAAATAAATTATCTGTTTCTCCAATTTTTATTGAAATTGCAGTTTGTCTGATTGCTTCATCGAACACGCAAATTCTTTCGATAATACTGATATTCGCCAGGGCTAAATTTCCGCAAGAAAATATTTTGATGAAGCCGGATATATAATGAGGCAGATATTCCTTTGAGAACAAAGGAAATAACATTCTCACCCGGCAGCGAAGTGCCATGAAGAGTATAAGAAACATAAGAAGTATCACCGGGAAGAGTTCACAGGTCTGATGCCGGATTTTATGCTGACATCATCTTTTTATATTACGGCCGTTATTCCAAACGACCGTTTAAATTTTGTATTTTTGAGGTTTTCCGGAACAATGATGAAAACCTTTGCATATCTGGTATTCATATTTATTGCCGTGATCATGCTGGCAACCATGCCTGAATGCACTCCGGAAGCATGCTTTGAGGAGACAAATGCTTTTGTCAAAGCATCGTTCTATGACAGCGGGAGTGATACGCAGCTAACTCCGGACAGCCTGACCCTCTACGGAACAGGAATGGATACATTGAAAATCTATGATGCTGACGCCGGAGTCAAACCCGCACTTTTGCCCCTTGATGCCTCAGAATCGGGTTGTTCATTCGTCATCATGATAAACGGCGTTACAGATACTTTAACCTTCCTTTACACAAGCTACCCCCATCTGATCTCAAAAGAATGCGGCTACACATTCTACCATAATATTGAAGATTTGTATTATACAGAGAACACCATTGATCACATATATATCAGTAAAAGGAACATAACCACTGTCAATGAGGAGAATATCCGCATATTCTATTAGCCTGCTGGTCCTTATTTCTGCCGGAAGTGTGCTGGCTCAGGACACTATTGACTTTCCTCTCAAGATAAAAGCCGGCATTGATATTGCCGGCCCTGCGATTTATATCGCAGACCGTAACAATTTCAATGCTGAGGCTTTCATTTCATTTGATAAAAATGAAAAGATTTCCTACACTCTGGAAGGCGGCTATCTGGATTACCGGTTTTCACAATATAATTATGACTACCTGACCAGAGGCGTATTCTTCAGGGCAGGAACAGATTTCAACCTTCTCAGACCCGAGGTTTCAAAAGGTAGTTACTGGGCAGGAATAGGACTGCGATATGGCCTCAGCGTCTTCAACACCGAGACACCGTTCCTTGAACATGAAAATTACTGGGGTACGGCGACATCAGCAATAAGCAAAAAAACCAGTACCGGTCATTTTTTTGAAGTTACACCCGGAGTAAGAACAGAGGTTTTCAGGAATTTCAGCATCGGTTGGACTGTCAGGCTCAGGTTCCTCATTTCAGGAGGTGGAGGAAAGGACCTGAGACCCATATATTTTCCAGGGTACGGACAGGGCGGGAAAATGGTTAATGCCGGGATTAACTATTATTTAACCTGGAATATACCATTCAGGAAAATAAGAGTCATCACCAGGCCTGAAGAATCTGAAGAACCTGAGGATGAGGAAGAATTTCCTGAAGGGACACGACAGGAAGGCTTCTGACAAAAATTTGCCGTGTTATTATCAGCGCCTGTGACTGAAGGCAAGCAATCCCGTAAAAGTCAGAAAGCCATTGACAAGCAGTATCTCGAACCCGAACCTGTAGCCGCTGAACAATTCCTCGGAATACAAATTCAGAATATAGCAGACAGCGGGCGATATTAAGGCTATCCATGGAGCCATTCGATCCCTGATCTGTCGTTTTGTAAATAATCCGAAAGCGTAAAGTCCCAGCAGGGGACCATAAGTATAACCGGCAATGGTTAAGATCTTGTCAATGACAGCCCTGTCGTTCAATGCTTTGAATATCAGTATACTGAAAAAGAATATCAATGCAATGATAAAATGAACTGAATACCTGATCCTTGTTTTAAGTTTCTCCGGCAAATGATCTTTACTGTCCAGCCGCAAAAAATCTATGCTCACTGATGTCGTAAGAGAAGTAAGAGCTCCGTTTGCACCGGGAAAAGCAGCTGAAATCAGTCCGATAAGAAAGACAATACCCGCCACTGGTCCCATGTACTTTAAAGCCAGCGTCGGGAAAAGGTCATCGGTCATCTGAACTGAAACCCCTTCGTTGCGTGCGTACATAAGAAGCAAAGCTCCGAGAAACAGGAACATCAGATTGACGAAAACAAGTATGACGCTGAATGCGAACATATTTTTCTGCGCCTCCCTTATGTTTCTGCAGCTGAGGTTCTTCTGCATCATTTCCTGATCAAGTCCGGTCATAACAATGGTAATGAACATACCGCTGAAGAACTGCTTGATAAAATGTCTTTCATGCTGCCAGTCTGTTATGAACATTACCGAATCAGGGCTTCTGCCGAC
Source organism: uncultured Rikenellaceae bacterium (assembly GCA_964466705.1). GTDB lineage: Bacteria > Bacteroidota > Bacteroidia > Bacteroidales > VadinHA17 > LD21. The sequence continues at coordinate 16,914 of CAYXSM010000018.1, read as the reverse complement.
CCGAGACATCATCTCAGTGACCGAAAACCCAAGCTCCCTGCTGATGAAGAAGACCGACATCACAACTGCAAGAAGCATGAATGTGGTCTGGAGCGCATCCGTCCAGACTATGGTCCTGATACCTCCCTTTAATGTAAAGAGGATTACGAGTAGTAAAAAGATCAATGCGTTCATCCAGAAAGGCACATTCCAGGCATCAAAAACGAATATCTGAAGAACATTGATAAACAAAAACATCCTTAGCGAAACACCCAGAACACGTGAAATGATAAAAAACGCCGCTCCGGTTTTATATGACCAGAATCCGAACCGCATATCGAGGTATGTGTAAATAGAGGTCAGCTTAAGCCTGTAATAGATAGGCATAAGAACAAGTGCAACGACAATATACCCGGACAAATAACCGAAGACAACCATCATATAGCTGAACTGGGTATCTGCTACCCATCCCGGGATAGACATGAAAGTAACTCCCGACAACGATGCCCCGATCATACCGAAGGCGACGATATACCAGGGAGATATCTTGTTTCCGATATAAAATGACTGGCTGTCAGCCTTTCGTGCCGTTATCCATGTTACCAGAAATAATATGGAAGTATAGATCACAAAAAGGCCAAGGATCAGATATGGCTCCATGGTTTCTGAAAGTTATCTGCAAGGATAATAAAAAGTATCCAGTTGAAATAATTCATATATGCTTTAGCTTAAAGGTAATATTTGAATTAATTTTGCCCTGAACCAATTTTTAACCGATGAGCTTTACAGAATATCCTTCCAGTCTTCTGGAAAATGCAGTCGCTGAATTTGCTTCCCTGCCCGGTATCGGAAGAAAAACTGCCTTCAGGCTGGTAATGAGCCTTCTGAAAAGGGACCGGGAAGAAGTAAAAAGGTTCGGCGAAAGCATCATAAAATTACATAATGAGATCCGTTATTGCCGTCATTGCCATAACATTTCCGATACTGATATATGTAATATCTGCAGCGATGAAAAAAGAGACAGGACAATCATATGCGTTGTGGAGAACATACAGGATGTAATGGCCATCGAAAATACACGCCAGTACAAGGGTCTGTATCATGTTCTGGGCGGAATTATTTCACCCATCGACGGAGTGGGTCCTGCTGATCTCAATATAGATACACTTGAAGCAAAGGCCGGGAACGGGAACATATCGGAGATCATTTTTGCCCTTAGCACTACGATGGAAGGTGACACAACAAATTTTTACCTGTACAAGCGCCTTTCCAGGTACAATATACCGGTCACAACCCTTGCAAGGGGTGTTGCTGTGGGCGACGAACTTGAGTATACTGACGAGCTGACACTGGGCAGGGCAATAAATAACAGGAATCCCTATCAGCAGACATGAATGAAAATGCTGTGTCACTGTTAAATGTCATTCAAAATTTTGCACCATAGCCTGAAACATAATCTGTTTACGGTTGTTAATAAGATAGATTTAAACGATGATATCATGGCAAAAGTGAATATAATTCTTCCGGCTATGGGAGAAGGAGTGATAGAGGCTACTGTTAACAAATGGCTGGTCAGGGAAGGTGCATCTGTAAATGAAGATGATCCTATTGTCGAAGTAGCTACAGATAAGGTTGATACTGAAATCCCGGCCCCGGCTGCCGGTACTGTTGTTGAGATCAAAGTGGAAGAAGGAACGGTTGTCAAGGTTGGGGAAGTAATTGCAGTACTCGAAAAAGAAGTGGTGCCGGATGCCGGAGATGAGGCCAGGGTCAGTAAAGAAGTAGAGAGGATCAGGCACACAATAGATGAAACAAAAAAGAAGAAAACAGAAGTCGCCGGGATCTCTGAAGGAATGAAAAGCAGGACACCTTCAGGCAAATTCCTTTCACCACTGGTAAGAAGTATTGCCTCCCGTGAAAAGGTAAGCTACGAAGAACTTGACAACCTCAAAGGTACCGGAATGGATGGAAGGATTACAAGGGATGATATCCTTGGCTTCATCGAAAAAAGGGGGAAGGCGGAAGAGGAAGAGACAAACGCAAAAATAGTTTCCGAGGCTCCCCAAGCAGGCAAAGCCCGTCCAACAGAAAAATCATCCCCGGCTTTATCCGGTGAAGATGAAATCATTGAGATGGACCGGGTAAGGAAGCTTATATCAGAACATATGGTAATGTCAAAAAGGACTTCTGCACATGTTACATCCTTCATTGATGCTGACGTTACCCGCCTGGTAAACTGGAGAAACGGCATAAAGGAAAAATTCCTTTCAGCCAACGGGCAGAAGCTCACGCTTACTCCTATTTTCATCGACGCTGCTGCCAAAACGCTCCGGAATTTTCCGATGGTAAACATATCGGTCGATGGCGATACAATTATCAGGAGAAAAAATATCAATATCGGAATGGCGACAGCCCTTCCTGACGGAAATCTGATTGTCCCTGTCATTAAGAATGCCGATGAAAAAAATCTGACCGGACTGGCCAAAGCTGTCAATGACCTAGCCGAAAGGGCCCGCAGCAACAAGCTAAAACCCGATGAGATAACCGGAGGCACCTTTACTGTAACGAACTTCGGAAGTTATAATAACCTTGCCGGAACACCCATAATAAACCAGCCACAGGCTGCAATCCTTGGAACCGGAGCCGTAAGGAAAATGCCTGCCGTAATTGAAACTCCCGATGGCGATGTTATCGCCATAAGACATATAATGATCCTGTCCCTCAGCTATGACCACAGGGTTATTGACGGAGCGCTTGCCGGCAAATTCCTCGGCAAACTTAAGGAGATACTTGAAAATTATTCTCCGGACCTGCTATGATCAGGCACCTGCCGGATGCCATAATTTTTATCAATATTCAGTACATACTCCTCCTGACAATAAAAATTATTGTCAGTATTGAATTTACTTGTAAATTAGTAACCCCGGAAGGGCAGTTTCATAAACACTCCCTTTTGCTTCGTGGTAAACTTTGAGTTTTCTACACTCAAAACAGGTAACCGATCCTTATTGTCAGTAGAGACAGTTAAGGTAACCCCGAAGTAAAAAGGGCAGTAGCAAAATGTTATGCAACACCTGTTCCGGTAATTGTTCACAAGGGCCGCCGGGGAGAAAAAAATGCCATTATTTATCACCGGATAAAATGGCAAACAGTTAATGTCTGATTTCTGAAATTATTATATTTGTTATGATGAATGTTTACAGAGCCAGAATAGTAATACTTGTACTGCAGCTTTTTTCTCTGGCATTATTTTCCACTGCTGCTTCAGCCCAGTCAAAAGCTGAGATGAGAAAAATATTTGCCCGGGCGGAAAACCATTTTCTGTACGGTGATTACGATCTGGCGAAGGAGCTTTATCTTCAACTTGAAACAGCTGATAATCAGAATATCCAATATAAGATTGGAGCCTGCTACGTTAATATTCCGGATGAAAAGGAGAAAGCTGTCCGTTACCTTGAAGATGCGGTCAGAAATTTTAGTTATGATTCTAAAACTGCCTCCTTTAAGGAAAAGAGAGCTCCTGTTGATGCATATTTCTTCCTTTCAAAAGCTTACCTTATCAACAATGACTTTGACAAAGCCCTGAAAACACTTGAGACATTCAGGGATCTGGCAATCAAGGCAAAGGATAAGGGAGGAATAAGCAATCCCGATTTTATTGAGCAACAGATCAGAGCCTGCAGAAACGCCATAAAATACCGAGAATCTCCTGTTCCTTTCACCAAAAGCTCACCCGGGCCCATCCTCCGGAAAAACACAATAAACGACAATCCTGTTATAAGCTATGACGGTAAGACCATAGCATATACAGAAAGAAATGGTTTATCAAGTGTGATAATGTTCTCGAAGAAAGAAGGGGACCGGTGGACAGAACCCCGCCAGTTCCTTCCCGTTACCGATCCGGGTGATGATATTTCATCCTGTTCACTTAACCATGACGGTACCCTGATGTTCCTCTATAAAACGGATAATTACGACGGCAATATTTACTCCTCAACATATGAGAACGGCAACTGGACACCTGTCAAAAAGCTGAACGCGAACATCAACACCCGCTTTTTTGAATCACATGCCTCAGTCTCTGCCGACGGAAAGAGACTCTATTTCTCCAGCAACAGAGACGGCGGATTCGGAGGCCTTGATATTTATGTTTCGGAAAAAGATGCTTCAGGTGATTGGGGGACTGCGGTAAACCTGGGCAGTGTTATAAACACGAGGTTTAATGAGGATACTCCCTTCATCACCCTTAATGATTCACTTCTGTATTTCAGTTCAGAGGGGCATAATTCAATGGGGGGATACGATAACTACTTTGCCGGAAAAGAGGGATCCTCCTGGAGCTCCCCTGTAAACCTGGGATTTCCTCTTAACACAACTGACGATGATCTTTTCTTCCATCCGTTCAACAACGGAAGAAACGGCTATTATTCAAGTCCTACAGGGTTCAAGGAAAAGGATATTTTTTATATCTCCTTCGGTAAAGCTCCCTCGTTTGACAGAGTATATGACATGAGGGGAACCTTCAGCCTGAATGACAGAAAGATCCCGTTCAATGATGATTATTCAGTCCATCTTATAGATCTGACAGATGGCGATACAGTCGATGTGGGCTACCCTAACAGGCACTCAGGCGACTACAATTTTATCACGGGACCCGGAAGATACCGGCTGGTATACACCGGTAAAGGCTACTTAACCAGGACTATTGATACCCTGATATCTGCAAACTATGCCGGAAGGGTCGTAGATATCGATGTTGTCCTTGACAGGGACCCGAATTATGCAGCACAGGCGGAGCAGCCTTACGAAAGGATCGACCTTACAAATATTCCCGTCGTAGCTTCAATTGATTCCAGCATCCTTATCCGTGATCTCCAGGTCAGCGACGTTACCGCAGATGATGAAAGAGATACAACAGTACTATATTACACAGTGCAGGTAATGGCGCTGTACAATCCGGTTGACATCAGTTATTTCAAACATGTATCTGATATAAAAGTCCTTTATAACGAAAATGACCGCTTCTACAGATATACCACAGGTGTATTTAAGTTAAAAGATGATGCTTATGCTCACAGGGATGACCTGTTCAGAAAGGGCTATCCCGATGATCTATTTATAAAAAAGGTCTCCAGGATATCGGGTGAAAAAGCAGTTTTTAACGAGCGACTTTTCACAATACAGCTAAAAGCAACTAAAACACCTGTCAATATGAGGACAACCTTCAGGGGATATGAGGGTGTCGTGGAAACAAAGGAAATGGATGGTTTATATCATTATCTGTATGGGAAATACCGCACATTTGAAGAAGCAAAATCGGATATGGACAAAATTGAGGGTGAAGAATTCAAAGACGCTTTTGTAAGAGAAATTAATATGCTTATCAATAAGTAGGAACCTAACTTTTGCTTATCTTTATTTAGAAATTTAACACGGGATCCCCTTATTCCTGAATAGCTAATCAAAAAGATCGTGATATGAAACGCCCTGATCCGATACTGAAAATTCTTCTTTTTGTCATACTGACAGCCTGCTCCTTTCAGCTGAAAGCCCAGCAATACGATGATAAGGAATTCCTGAGAGCATTCCGGAATGCTGACATGTACTACTATTATGACGCAAACTACATCCTCGCAGCATCACTGTATGAACCGTTATTGCGATCATATCCCGGCCATCACAATCTTGCAGCAAAACTTGGGATATGCTACCTGAACCTTGAAGAGAGGAAAGCCGATGCTTTGAAGCTGCTTCAAAAAGCTTCCGAGAATGTTGTGGCAAGCGAGAAGGAATACAAACAAACCGGAGAAAAGGCCCCTTTTGACACACCTCTTTATCTCGCCCTGGCATATCAGATGAATGACAGCCTTCAGAAAGCCACTGAGGTGTTTACAGACCTGAAGAAAAAACTCACCGGAGATGAGTCTGTCCAGTCAGATTATATTGATATGCAGATCCGCAATATCAGATACGCAATAGAAATGAAAAAAAAGCCCCTCAGGATCATTTCAGAGCTCTTTGCCCCATGGCTTTCGGATTATCCGGGAGCCTGCAATCCCGTTCTGGCGAAAAATGATTCCGTCTTCGTTTTTACGGTTAAAAAGGAGGGGAAAACACAGATCTATTGCTCATACAAGAACGGAGGAGAATGGGGCAGGCCCTCAAATATCACTCCGCAGCTCGGGGGGTATGACAGGCTCTATTCAAATTCCATAACGGGAGACGGCCAACAATTGGTGCTGTTTATAGATGACGGAGATGATGGCAACCTTTATTTCAGTAACAGGACCGACACCACGTGGTCGAGAATAAAAAGTGTGGGAAGACATGTTAACTCGGTATACTGGGAAGCACACGGTTTTATTACGCCTGACGGCAGTACAATGTACTTTTCAAGTAACAGGCCCGGAGGAGAGGGAGGACTTGACATATGGGTCGCACAAAGAACAGGTGAATACTCATGGGATCGCCCTGTTAACTGCGGCAATGAAATCAACACTGCCTATGATGAAAATACACCATTCTATGACGTTGAAAATGAAGCACTCCTGTTCAGCTCCACAGGACAGATAAGCATGGGCGGATATGATGTCCACAGGTCAACCCGGAGAGGCAGCGGATGGACACAGGCCGTAGGAATGCCCTACGCTTTCAATGACGTGCTTGAAAATATGAGCTTTATACTGAATAACAATGCTCCCGGTTTTATTGCAAGCCGTTTCGATAATGCGATCAACAACAGGAATATTTATGCAATCGTTGCTGTCGATCCTGCTGATGAAATAACAAGGGCCTCAGGAACCATTAAGCTCGACGATGGCATGGAAATAAATCCGGATATTACCAGGGTAAGTGTAAGAAACATCCGTACAGGTGATATTCAGGAAAATATAAGCATCTCAGATAACGGAACTTATAATTTTGACATCAAACCCGGAGAATATCAGGTTATTGTAAGTCATGACGGCTACAAAGCCGACACGGTTGAACTGAGCCTTCCGCTTTTCTATACGGGGGCATACCTTCCCGTTAGTTCCACTCTCATCCCTGAAAAAGTTGTTTCAGGAGATTTCCTGTCAATAAAAAATATTCTTTTCGACTTTGAGAAATATAACATCAAAGACGAAGCATTAGCAGATCTTGAGATGATAAAGAATTTGCTAATGACGCATCCCGACCTGAAAATTGAAGTTGCGGGATACACTGACGCCATTGGAACAGCTGCCTTTAACAGATGGCTCTCAGGTATGAGGGCACAGTCGGTAATAGACTACTTTACAGCAGCCGGAATTGATTCTTCAAGGTTTGTTAAAAAAGCCTTCGGCGAATCAAACTTTGCTGCAGTAAACAGAAATCTCGACGGAACGGACAATCCGGAAGGAAGAAAATATAACAGGCGCGTAACATTCGGAATAGTTGATCCTAAAACGGGAGTTGTCATCAGGCATGAGCCATATACACCGGAACATCTTCGTCAGCCTTATACGATGAAATACGGAATAATACTGATGAAAACAAAACAACGCTTACAGCCCGAATATTTCAGCAGCCTTATCGATAATGACATGCTGTTTATAAGGGCCATACCGTCCGATTCCCTTGTTGTATACTCCCTGGGTTATTTCCTCAACATGACCGACGCTGTTAAATACCTCGGATACGCCAAAGAAAAAGGACTGAAAGATGCATATATAGTTAATCAGTTTGATCTTGAGAATGAAACAGAAGCTCTCTATCTGCCTGCTGACCAAACCCCTGCCATGGCTTCAAGGAAAAGAGTATACACAATTCAGCTTAAAGCCACAATGAGCCCTCTGAATATCGAAGAAGTGTTCCCAGGCTATGCAGGCATCAGAGAAATAAAGGCGGATGACGGTTTCTTCAAATATGTTTACGGGGAATACGATTCTTACTCAAAAGCGAAATCGGCGCTTGCTCCTGTACTCAAAGAATATGACGATGCATTCGTTCGCGAAATAAATGTGCTCGAAAACAAATAGATAATAGTTATTTTAAGTATCAGCAACAGGTATGGAATATAAAGAAGTCAGACTGAGGGCACTCGAACCCGAGGATCTTGAATTATTGTACGAGTGGGAAAACAATACCGAATACTGGGCAGTAAGTAATACGATCGCACCATACTCCAAATATACACTCAAAAGATTTCTTGAGAACTCTCATAAGACGATCTATGAGACCGGCCAGATCAGGCTGATGATTGATCATATAGCCGACAGGGTGGCGATAGGCACTATCGATCTTTTTGACTTTGACCCTTTTCACAGCAGGGCAGGTGTAGGAATACTCATCGCAAATGAAGCTTACCGCAGGAGAGGATATGCCTCCATGTCACTTTTATGCCTTGCAGAATATTGCTTCAAAACTTTACACCTGCATCAGCTTTTCTGCCATATCCTTGCTAATAACTGCGAAAGCATGGATCTTTTTAAAAAGGTCGGATTTGTACAGGTTGGCATTAAAAAGGACTGGATAAAAACAAGCGACGGGTACCTTGATGAGTATGTCTTCCAGCTCTTAAATACCTGATCTGCTGAAATTATTTTACTCAAGCCCTGAAGCAAGAAGACCACATGCGGCTGAGATATCCTCACCCCGCGATTTGCGTATCGATGCGGATATTCCTGACATTACAAGCTCGTGCCTGAAATGTTGCATTCTTTCAGGACCGGATGTAATATTGCCGGTGTCACCTCTGGCGGAATGATATGGCAGCAGATTGATCCTGATCTTTGATCCGGAGAAAAGACTTTTCAGGCCTTCAAGATGAGAGTCAGTGTCATTAATGCCGGCCATCATCATGTAAGCAATGGACAAACGGCGCTTATTCTTCAAAGGAAAATCCTTCATGATATTTATTATTTCTTCTGAAGGATATTTACGTTCTGCCGGAACCATCATTATCCTCTCTTCCGGGAATGGAGAGTAAAGGCTCAGGGCAAGGTTGCAGTCCGATTCATTGAGAAACTTTATGACACCCGGAGTAATACCCACCGTTGAGACCGTGACATTCCTGGGGCTCAATGCCAGGCCCCATTCCGCAGTCATAATGCTGCAGGCTTTTAAAACATTGGAAAGATTATCAAGCGGTTCGCCCATGCCCATAAAAACCACATGGTTTATACCGGATACAAAGGGCAGACTCAACACCTGATTGATAATTTCACCAGCCGTCAGATCCCCGTGAAAACCATATCTCCCCGTAACACAATACGGACAGCCCATCCTGCAGCCCGATTGCGACGAGACACAGACTGTATGACGTCTTTTATCCGGTAAATATACCGTTTCATATTTCTGTCCATCATTATTCATGAACAGGTACTTCACGGAGGCATCATCTGAAACCTCCTGCTTAACAGGCCTGAAAAGCCCGGATACTGATGCATTGTTCAGAATATTCTTTAACTTACCGGAAATGCCCCCGAAGAGCATGATATTATTCAGCTTTTTTCTGTACACACATCCGGCAACAGCCACTGCCTGATGAATAGAATAATCATCAGGGCCGGCAAGGTCCAATATTTCAACCGGCGACAATCCGCAAAGAGATGTTTTTTGCATAATAAAATAATTGCATAAAATTTACCGGATTATCAATATCTTAGTGGATGAATCCGGAGAAACCCTTTATCAGGCGGTATAAATCCCGAATGCAGGAGTATTTGCCATGCCTTTTTTCAATATTGATGAACTGCACTGAAAATAAAACAAAAACTATCATAACAACATGAAACCTTTGACTTGTTTGATCATCTGCGGGGTCCTTTTATTATCCTGCAACTCTTCCTCAGGGGGTAAGAAAAAAAATAAACAAATACATGATATGGAATCAAAAATTAAGAAACAGTACGGTTATAACAGGGATCTTCTTAACCGTCACACCAAAGTGGTGGAACTGAAGAGAGGTAATTCAGCTGTTGCCGTCATTCCTGCCTGGCAGGGAAGGGTAATGACCAGCACCGCCGAAGGAGATGATGGTTACAGCTGCGGCTGGATAAATCATGATCTTGTGGCGTCAGGCATTCTCCAACCTCACATCAATGCTTTCGGCGGAGAGGAACGGCTCTGGCTGGGACCTGAGGGAGGACAATATTCAATCTTTTTTAAGAAAGGATCAGATTTTACCTATGATAACTGGCAGACACCCGCATTTATTGATTCAGAACCTTTTGAATTGATTTCGCAGACAGACACCTCTGTTTTTTTCGCACGTGAAGCTGAATTTTACAATTATTCCGGAACCCGTTTCAAAATCAGGCTGGAAAGGGAAGTTGCGCTGCTTGCAAAAGATGACATCCTGAAACAGACCGGTATAGATGCAACCGGACTGAACTGCGTTGCCTACAGGTCGGAAAACAGGATCTGCAATATGGGAGATACCGAATGGAAAAAGGAATCCGGATTGCTGTCCGTCTGGATGCTTGGCATGTTCACTCCCTCTCCTTCTGTTGTTGTAGTGATCCCCTTCAGACCGGGAAATGAAAAGGAGCTGGGAGAACCGGTTAATGATAACTATTTCGGAAGAATCCCTGCCGAAAGGTTAAAGATCTCAGGCAGCAATATCTATTTCAAAGCCGATGGCAGGAGCAGGGGAAAGATCGGACTTTCTCCCCTGAGGGCAACCGGTACCATGGGCAGCTATGATTCTGAAAATAACATTCTGACACTGCTCGTTTGCCGGCTTCCGGAAGGTGTGACTGAATATGTCAATTCTGCCTGGGAACTTCAGGATGAGCCATATTCGGGTGATGCACTGAATTCATACAATGACGGGCCTCTGGAAGACGGATCGCAGATGGGGCCTTTTTATGAACTGGAAACATCTTCTCCTGCACTGGCTCTCAAACCGGGCGGAAGTTACAATCATGTTCAATACACCCTGCACCTTACGGGTGATCTTAAGCTGATCGACAAGACAGCCGCGAAAGTACTCGGTGCGGGATTAGAAGAGATAAATAATGCATTTCACGCAAAACCGTGAAAGCCACCAGTCAGTTCAGGACTGCAGGACCTTAATACTAATTAACAGCCAGAAGCCCCCTGTTCTTCAGCAACGGTTCAATAACCGGTTCTCTTCCACGGAAATTAATGTACATCTGCATTGCATCCATGGTACCGTCTTTCTCGAGAATATTCCTGCGGAAAGACTCTGCCGTTGCCCTGTCGAAAATTCCGTTCTCCTTAAAGGCTTCAAAAGCATCATTATCAAGAACAGCAGCCCAGGTGTAACTGTAATAACCTGAGTCGTACCCGTCGATGATATGAAGAAAATATGTACTTCTGTATCTTGAGACGATCTCTGGTATCAGGCCTATCTTTGTGAAAAATTCTTTTTCAAAACGCTGGATATCAACTACCGCAGGTGCCTCAAGGGTATAATATGCCATATCCAGAAGTGAAGCGGCAAGCAATTCCACATTAATGAATCCCTGGTTGAAATAGCTGCTTTTTTCAATTTTTCTGACCAGGGCAGCAGGCATGGGTTTATCAGTCTGATGATGACGGGCGTATATATTCAGTAGTTCGGGTTCAGTAGCCCAGTGTTCCATTATCTGCGAGGGAAGCTCAACAAAATCCCATGCTATGTATGACATGTTATACGGATTCTTGCAGAAGAGGCCTTCAAGAGCATGTCCGAATTCATGGAAGAGAGTTTCAACTTCCTCAAGGTTCAACAGAGCCGGAAGGTCGCCTGACGGACGGGTGAAATTACAAACAACAGTGACAACAGGGGTGACAGGCTTGCCTTCCTCAAGATGATAATTACGATAGCCGCCGCACCATGCCCCCTGGCGTTTGCTCTCACGGGGGTGGAAGTCCATATAAAGTACCCCGATATGCGACCCGTCTGCTTCCTTAACCTCATATGCCTGTGCCTCAGGATGAGGAAGGGGGCATTCATTGACAGGTTCGAAAGTTATCCCATAAAGCCTGTTTGCACATGTAAATACCCCTTCCCGGACATTTTCAAGCTTTAAATATGGTCTCAGCTCATTATCGTCCAGATCATATTTCTGTTTTCTTAGTTTTTCTGCGTAATACCACCAGTCAGAAGGTTCAAGACTAAAGCTTCCTCCCTCTCTGTCTATGATCTTCTGCATTTCCCTCACTTCATTCTTTGCCACGGGAATCGCCTTATCCCACAGATTATTAAGCAGGCTGAACACATTTGCAGGCTCCTTTGCCATGCGTGGCTCCAGCACAAGATCTGAATGCGTTTTGTAACCAAGCAGCTTTGCCCGTTCCGCCCTGAGTTTAACTATTTCAGCAAGTATGCTGTTATTATCGTTGTCGTTGCCGTTGTTGCCCCGGTTAGTGTACGCATGAAAAATTTCCCGGCGGAGATCCCTGTCCTCAGAATACTGCATAAAAGGGAATATACTGGGCCTGTGGGTAGTGAATGCATATTCACCCTCCCTGCCGGCAGCTTTTGCAGCTTCAGCTGCAGCATCTGCAATTGGTTCAGGCAGGCCTGCCAGGTCATCTTTTGCGACGAAAAGTTTATAATTGTTGGTTTCCTCAAGCACATTCTGGTTAAAGCTTACACTCAGCACAGAAAGCCTCTGGTTTATCTTCCTGAGCGTATCCTGGTCCCGTTTGCCCAGGTTGGCTCCGTTTCTTACAAATTCTTTGTAAAGGTTTTCAAGAATGAATTTCTGAGTGGCATCCAGATCAAACTGCTCCTGGTTATCATAAACGCTTTTTACTCTTTTGAAAAGAGCCGGATTCAGCCTGATTTCGTCACTGTAGGCTGCCAGCTTCGGGGAGATCTCCATCTCAATGTTCTGGAGCGAATCGTTCGTGTTTGCCGAAGTCTGGGAAAAGAATACTGCAGCCACTTTTGTCAGAAGCTTACCCGATCTGTCCAGTGCCCCAATAGTGTTTTCAAAAGTAGGCTTTTCCCTGTTTTTTATGAGGCTGCGGATTTCTGCCCTTCCTTCGTTCATCCCCTGCTCAAATGCAGGCATATAGTGCTTCGCCATAATTGTTTCAAATGGCGGAACCCCGAACGGAGTATCCCACTCCGTGAGGAACGGATTGCCGGTATCGGCAACAGGCCTGGTTTTGCATGATGTCAGTACCAGTGATGACAATCCAATGATCAACAACATTTTGTAAAGATTTTTCACGTTTCTATTTGTTTGATTTATACATTATTTGTCAGACATGTATGCAAAATAAGCGTATATAATATTGATATCAAAGGAAATATGAAATATTTTTTCTGACCTGCGAAGTATGCGTATCATAATAAATGCCCGGATTTCAGGCTTAAGACAGTTGAAATCAGCAGACATATTTATTCTTCCTCATTTTCATCATAAACCAGGGTTATTTATTATTTTTGCGTGCCGTTGTTCTCTGTTTTTAAACCTGGAAGACCGAGATGGACCCGCCTCAGGCGGGACAGGCAACGTGGCCGATGCGGCTTAAATATGGAGAGATGGCAGAGTGGTCGAATGCGGCGGTCTCGAAAACCGTTGTCCCGCAATCGCGGGACCGGGGGTTCGAATCCCCCTCTCTCCGCAGCAACAAAATACACCCGGCAGCCGCAGGCGGACGGGATTTTGTTTTTACATGAACGAGCCAGGCCCTTGCCTGAGCGAGGAATTGTGAAAAACAAAATTCACTGCGAGTGAAACGAGCAGGGAGTATTTTGGGGCTGCAGGGATCCCCCTTCGGGATCACCGCAGGTAATCCCCCTCTCTCCGCAAAGCTTGCAGCAACCCCGCCTCAGCGGGGTTATTTGTTTTGACGAAGTTCCGTTGAGGGCTTGCTTTGATAAGGAACTGAAGAAAAACAAATATTAACCCGGAGGGTTGCTGCAAGCTTTGCAGGGGTCCCATAAGGGTTCACCGCAGTTAATCCCCGGCTTACAGATGACTGAGCCAGACCTGTCTGAGCGAGGATATGTGACAAACAAAATTCACAAAGAGTGAAACGAGCAGGACGAAAGCTGCCACTTCAATGAAATCCTGTGGAATAACACCGATAATATGCCGGTATGAATTCTTTCTAATTATAGGCCTGCACAAAAGTGTTGTTTTCGTAACGGTAATTGCTTACCCGGTAAACAACCGAAGAGTCATTTTCAACCTGGTATTCCCAGTTACCGAATGGTCCCGGTACAGATGATGCGCGTTTCAAATATATTCTCTCCCCTTCTGAAAAATCACATTGGGTCCCATACACCGAAATCTTTCCGTAATTAAAAAGGGTCGTTCGGATCCAGACAAGACTGATGCTACCAAAAACCCCGGGTCCGGTTTGGTAATAATCAACGAAATTACCTATATATCGCCTTGTTGTGCATAGCTCATCAATATTATAAGGCCTGGAAGCCTGTTTTACTGATGTGCACGAGATCATTGTTCCGGCTGTTATTAGGAAAAGAAGTTTTTTCATTACAGGATCATTTTTTAAACCAGTTAATAGTGCTTTGCCTGAGTAGACCTGAACTAATTCAGATAAAACATATGTGTGCATTTGTGACCGTTCTCCCTCAACCACCAACGTAAAGCCCTTGCAATTTTTCTCCTTTTCAGCAACACTGTTCCGGTTTCATTCGAAGTAACACTATAAATTGCTTTCATAATTCTGAGTTTTAAGTTTCGCAACCGATTCGCTTTGATGTAAAATTAAAGTACAAAACAAGGCGAGTCAATACGATAACCTTCAACCAGTGGGCAAATGGAATCATTTCCGGGTTCTTCTGTCATTGATATCCTTCTGGTAATTCAATGAAAACTGAAGGTGATAAACGAATCTCTCCTGTTCGTCAAAATTGATACGAAATTTACAGGGAATCATTGCCAGACAGCTATTTCAAATCCGGTAACGCTGTTATAATATTGATTATTATGCTTTTAGATAATCATCTCACCAGATCATCAAGAAATTTCAATTTTGACAAACAAAGGTTTTTAAAAGATTAAATTCCCCGGGAAAAGCTGAATTATCAACATAATGAAATGCAAAATCAGCAATGGAAAGTCATAAAATCAATGGATAAAGCATGAAAGTGGTCGGAAATCTCTTCAAAAGAAGCTGACTTTTAAATCAAAGAATTCAGCTTGCCCCTTGTAAATTTCAGGCGTTTTTCATACTTTAGTGGTGTCTCGTTGCATTGTTAACTAATCATTTCTCACATGTCAGGTTATCGCCAGTTAATCTGTCATTTGCAGGATTCGGTCTGTGCTGTGTTAAAACCTTTTGGTTTCATAACAATAGTGGGCACTGTATTGTGGATTGTGATGCCTGCTGCCATGCAAGGGCAGGACTGCACTGTCACGGCTGAACATACCGATGTCATTTGTTTCGGAGAATCTTCAGGAGCAATAAACCTGTCAGTTGAAGGAGGGACTGAACCCTATACGTTTTCCTGGACAGGGCCGGATTCATTTTCCAGTACCGTCCGTGACCTGACAGGTCTTGCAGCCGGAACATATACTGTTGCAGTTGACGGAGCAGATGGTTCGTGCAGCGGTACTGCAACTATAGTCATCCGCCAGCCTGATCTGCCGCTTACGATAACCGGACAGCCCCTGGCCCAGACTGACTGCTATGGAAATGTTGTGACCTTTTCAGTGGCTGTTTCCGGAGCTGTTGGTCCCGTTTCATATCAGTGGCAGTATATGCCGCCGGGCGGAACTTTTGAGAACATCAGTGAAGCCAATGACCCGGTTCTTTCAGTTCCTGAAATAGGCGTTAACGGATTGAATGTCAATGGATCGGAATACAGGGTGATGGTGTCGGACAATTGCAGTACCATTATATCTGATGAAGCACTATTGTCTATAAATGCAATTACGGGAATTACTCCGGCAGTTGTAAATTCCACGATATGCAGCGGAGGAACCATGAGCTATACAGCATCGGTACAGGGCTCTGTTACAGGTTATCAGTGGCAGTTCAACGATGGAACCGGGTGGGACCCACTGGCAGAAGGAGGAGCTTTTTCAGGCACAACATCATTGCAACTTGTAATTTCTGATGCCTCAATTTATGAAAGCGGGGGATACAGAGTATCTGTGACATTCAGCACCCTCAACCAGCCTGAAGGCTTTCCTTCATGTGTAATAACCAGCCATACAAGGAACCGTAATCTTACGGTTTTACAGCCACTTGTACCACCAATTATTTCCCCTGAACAAACTATTTGCCATAACAGTGTCCCCGCTCCGCTCACGGCAAGCGCGGCTTCAGGCGGATCAGGATCAAGCTATTCCTATCATTGGCAATCCAGCTACAACGGTGTTGCCTGGACCGATATCTTTAATGCGGAAACCCTCATATATTCACCATCAAATCTTATTACAACAACACATTATCGAATCACGGCAACTGATGAAGGACCTTATGCCTGCGGCACAGCCAGCAGTCAGCCGTTGACAATAAGTGTGGATCCGCTGCCCGTGGCAGCAATATATGCCGGCGGCCCAACAGTTTTCTGCATGGGAGGAACCATAACTCTTACGTCTTCAGAAGCATATAGTTACCAGTGGAGTACAGGAGAGACAACACAGAGTA
This sequence comes from uncultured Rikenellaceae bacterium, assembly GCA_964466705.1. Taxonomy (GTDB): domain Bacteria; phylum Bacteroidota; class Bacteroidia; order Bacteroidales; family VadinHA17; genus LD21. The sequence goes on along the minus strand of CAYXSM010000018.1, from coordinate 381 downwards.
TTATTGTGAATGAATCAGGCTCATATACTGTTACCATTACTGATGAGTGTGGTAATACAAGTTCTGATGGCATAACAGTAAATGTATTAGATAATACGACGCCTGTCTTTGAGCAGATTGGTCCGCTTTGTCAGGGGGCCTCCCCTCCTGATCTGCCGGAGATATCAAACAATAACATTAGCGGAACATGGGAACCATCAACCATAAGCACCTCATCAACCGGCAGCCGGCAGTACACATTTACACCTGACGACGGGCAGTGCGCTTCCACCATAACAATGACTGTTGAAATAACAATCAGCATTACTCCAACATTTGACCATACCGGTCCGCTGTGCCAGGGAAGCACACCGCCTGATCTGCCGGAAATATCCAATAACG